>NZ_QKYU01000011.1 GCF_003253705.1 Humitalea rosea | reverse complement strand
TCGGGCAGCCACGCCTTGAGGTCCGGAGGCAACAGGAATGCCTGGTCGCGATTGTAGGATACGAAGGTCGCCATAACCGCAGTTTGACAAATCAGAAAGGCAAAGTGAATCCGACAGACTGCTAGGCAGGGGTGGGCGAGGGGGTCAGGAATCGACGCCCTTACCCTTCCCCATCGTGCAGAGGGCGGCGATCCCAAGCGCGATCACCAGCCAGATCGGCAGCCCCTCGAATTTTGCGGGGTTCAGCGCCGGAATGACCGCCAATGCGGCCAGAAGGACCAGGACCCAGATGATATACGACATCGTCTCAGCCCTGCCCTTCGATCACTTCACATGCTTTGCGAGGAATTCGATGCTGCGCGCCTCGGCCTTGGCTGCCTGGGGTTTGACGTAGGAGCCACGCTGTTCGCAGGCGAAGCCATGGCCTGCGCCTTCATACACGAAAACCTCGACCTCGGGGCGCGCGGCTTCGATGGCGCGGACATCGGCCATCGGGATGCCGCTGTCGTCTTCGCCGAAATGCAGCTGCACCGGGCAGTTCGGCACCACATCCTTGGTCGCGGCGATGCCGCTGCCGTAGTAGCCGACCGCGGCCTTGAAGCCCGTCAGCTTGGTGGCGCCCCACCAGGCGATGGTGCCGCCCCAGCAATAGCCGATGATGCCCTGGGGCAGGCCGGCCGGCAAAGCGGTACGGGCGGCCTCGATATCGGCCAGGGCATGGGCATCGCTGACCGCCGAACGCAGGGTGCGGCCGCGCGCCACGTCATCGGCGGTGTAGCCAAGCTCGACGCCGCGCGAGACGCGGTCGAACAGCGCCGGGACCACGACGCGATAGCCCTGGGCGGCATAGACGCCGGCCAGCCGCCGCATGTGGCTGTTCACGCCAAAAATTTCCTGCACCATCACCAGGGCGCGGGACGCATTGGCGGGCCCTTCGATCCAGGCGGAGAGGGTGTGGCCATCCGCGGCCGTAAGATCAACGTGCATGGATATACTCCTCGGTGCGGTGATATGATTTGGCATGGCTGACATCGTCAACCTCAACCGGGCGCGTAAGGATCGCGCGCGGGCCGAAGCCTCCGCCACCGCCGCCGCCAACCGCGCCAAATTCGGCCGTGGCCGGGCGGAGCGGGAGCGGGAGGAGAAGCAGGCCGAGGCCGCGCGCCGTCTGCTGGATGGTGCGCGACTGCACGACGATCCCCCGGATCCGGCTAAACGTTGAAGCGGAACAGCAGGATATCGCCGTCCTTGACGACATATTCCTTGCCTTCGATCCGCATCTTCCCCGCCTCCTTCGCCCCCTGTTCGCCGCCGAGCGTGATGTAGTCCTCATAGGCGACCGTCTCGCAGGCGATGAAGCCCCGCTCGAAATCGCCATGGATCACGCCCGCCGCCCCGGGGGCCTTGGTGCCCTTGGTGATGGTCCAGGCGCGGGCCTCCTTCGGCCCGCAGGTGAAATAGGTGATCAGCCCGAGCAGCGCGTAGCCGGCCCGGATGATGCGATCGAGCCCGCTATCCACCAGCCCGAGGCTCTCCAGGAATTCGGCGCGGTCGGCGGGCGCCATCTGGCTGATCTCGGCCTCGATTGCCGCACTGACCACCACGGCGCGCGCCCCTTGGGCGGCGGCCATGGCAAACACCCTCTCGCTCAGCGCATTGCCGTTGGCGGCCGAGGCTTCCTCGACATTGCAGACGAACAGCACCGGCTTGGAGGTCATCAGCCCAAGCTTGGAGACGGCGGCCGCATCGGCGGCTGCAACCACGCTGCGGGCCGGGCGGCCCTCGGCGAGGGCGGCGACGATCGGCTCCATCAGCGCGACCAGGGCGGCGCTGTCCTTGTCGCCGCCCTTGGCCTTCTTCTGCAGGGACGGCAGGCGCTTCTCCAGGCTGTCGAGGTCGGCGAGCATCAGCTCGGTCTCGACCGTCTCGGCATCGCGCACCGGGTCGATATTGCCCTCGACATGGGTGACGTCGCCATCCTCGAAGCAGCGCAGCACATGGATGATGGCATCCACCTCCCGGATATTGGCCAGGAACTGGTTGCCGAGGCCCTCACCCTTGGACGCGCCGCGGACCAGCCCGGCGATATCCACGAATTCCAGACTGGTCGGCACCGTCTTCTGCGACTTGCCGATGCGGGTCAGCGCATCCAGGCGCGGATCGGGCACCGCCACGCGGCCGACATTGGGCTCGATGGTGCAGAAGGGATAGTTGGCCGCCTGCGCCGCGGCGGTGGCGGTCAGCGCGTTGAAGAGGGTGGACTTGCCGACATTCGGCAGGCCCACGATGCCGCAGTTGAAGCCCATGGGGAGGGAAACCTTGAAGTTGGGGTGCGCGTGGCGCGCCCTGGCGTGCACGCGCAGTGCTTGTGCGCCCCTCAGTAAAGGTCAGGGGCTTCCTCGGCTAGATCGGCGATCGTGGCGGGGGATGGACTTCGCCGAACGCAACAAAATCTTCCGAAGCAGTTGCTGTCGGATGAGGCATAGGCCAGCTCAAGCTGCGCCGCCGAAATATCCGCCTGGGCATAGGTCCGCCTGGGCATAGGTCCGTCTGGGCATAGGAACGATGGCGCGGCGGCCTTCCGGTGATCCAGGCCCGGGCATCACGCCAGATGCGATGCGTCAGCGGGACCGTCAGCGACAGGATCAACAGCCCCGCCACCCCCACCAGCGCGATGCCGGCCAGGATGAGTAGGCCGCGAGCCCTGGGACCACCGCCAGCGTCTCGTCGCTCAGGCGGGCTGTGGGGAAAGGGCCACGCCGGCCAAGGCGAAGGGGAGGCCGATGAGCGTGACCAGGCCTGCCATGGCCACTCCTCGCTTCCCGCGTGACGGGCGTTCAGCCGCCCTCGAGCACCACCGCGACCTGTTCGGCGATGGCGCTCGCCGCGATCCGCGCCGCCGCGTCATCGGTCGGCAGCGCCAGCGCCGCGGCCCGCAGTGGGGCGGCCAGAGGTGCTGCGGGCATGCCGACGCGCTTGGCCGCCGCCACCACCCGTGCCGCGCGTTCCAGCGCCGTGCCGGGATGGATCATCGCATCGGCGACATCCAGCAGCAGCGCCGCGCGCAGGGCCGCCGCGGCCGCCGCACCCTGGATCGCGCCATGGCGCCGGATGTCGGAGGTGATGCCCGCGCTCAGCGCCTGGGCCAGCCCGGCCGCGGCCTGTGCCAGGGTCGCCGCTTCCTTGACGACACCGGCCGCCAGCGCGGCGGCGGCGTTGGCCCAGTCCTCGGATGCCGGCCCGCCGGAGTCCGGCATGTCGTCCTGTTCCATATCCATGAGATACAACTCTCCGCAACGCATTCCAGGGGGCGCGCGACCGGCGCGAATACGGCCGCGCCAGGAATCGCGCGGAAGGTGCGGATGCGTTGACCCGCGGGCCTCAACCAGCCCGAAGGGGCAGCAGGGCGATCAGGGCGCTTTGTCGCGCCTCACAAACAAGAGATCGGCTTTTCCTGATAAACTGTCCAGGCGCCCGAATTATTGGCTGCCTTGCGTCAGCAGCGCGACACGGGTCATGAAGGCCTCCGGCTGGTCGGCCGCGAGCAGGGGCGCCGCATCGGCCACCGCATCCAGCAGCGGCCCGACCCAGGTATCCACCTTGGCGAAATTGCCGAGCACATGGCTCGTCACCTGGTCGCGATGTCCCGGATGGCCGATGCCGAGCCGCACCCGCCAGAAATCGGGCGTGCCGAGGGCGCGCTGCATGTCGCGCAGCCCGTTGTGGCCGGCCGCCCCGCCGCCGCGCTTCACCCGCACCCGTCCGGGGGCGAGATCGAGCTCGTCATGGAAGGCGCAGATATGTTCGGGGGGGATTTTGTGGAAGGCGCTGGCGGGCTGCACCGCATCGCCGCTGGCGTTCATGTAGGTCTGCGGCAGGAGCAGCAGGATGCGCTCGGCGCCGATGGTGCCATCCGCGACCAAAGCGCGGAACTTCTGGCGCCAGGGGGAAAAACCATGGCGGCGGGCGACCGCCTCCATGGCCATGAAGCCGATATTGTGGCGCTGGCGCGCATGTTCCGCGCCAGGATTGCCGAGGCCGACCCAGAGTCGCATGAAGCTGGGTCGCATGAAGCCGGGTCGGCCGCGGGCTGTTGCTTACTTCTTCTTGGCGGCCGGCTTGGCGGCGGCGGGCGCCGCTGCGGCGGGCTTGGCCGCGGCCTTGCCCTTGCCCTTGACGGGCTCCGGCGGCGGCGGCGGCGGGGCCAGATCGGCATCCACGGTCGGCGCCGCGATCGAGGCGACCATGAAGTCACGGCCCTGGATCACCGACTTGGCGCCCAGCAGGTCCTTGATCATCGACAGGCGCAGCGAGGCGCCGATGTTGGCCTCGGACAGGTCGATGTGGAAGGCCTCGGGCACGTTCGCGGGCTCGGCCAGCACTTCGATCTCGCGCCGAACGACGTTCAGCACGCCGCCCGCCTTGAGGCCGGGGCAGATGTCCTCATTGGTGAAGGCGACGGGCACCTTCACCTTGATACGGGCGCCGGGGGCGAGGCGCTGGAAGTCCACATGCAGCGGCTTGTCGCTCACCGGATGGAACTGCACTTCGCGCATCAGCACGCGCTCGGTGCTGCCGCCTTCGACCTCGATGTCATACAAATGCGACTGCCAGCCGCCCTTGTGCAATTCCTTCATCACGACGCGCGGGTCGAGCGAGACCATCGTGGATGGCAGCTTCGCGCCGTAGATCACGCCGGGAACCAGTCCCGACCTCCGTGTTGCGCGTGCCGCCCCCTTACCGGCCTGCTCGCGCGCCACGGCGGGGATCCGATATATCTGGACCATGTCCGCATACTCCTGTGGGTGTATCGCCCCGCCCGCGGGTGGGGGATCGAGAGGTTGTGTCTGTACGCCCCTTACGGGTGGCCTGCCCGATAGGGGCAGGATGGTCCACAGCGTTCAGGACCGCCGGCCTCCAGGGGTGCCGGCGTCGGGGGGCCATAGCGGCGGCACCCGTTCCGCGCAAGGCTTGGCACATGGGCGGGGGCGTAACGTGATGGATGAGGTGTTGTTGCTGGCGCTGCTTTCGGTCGCGGGCTGGAGCCTCGGGGTGATCGGCTTCTTCCGCGCCGGGCGGGCGTTGCGGGAGGTCCGGCGGCTGCGGGCCGAACTCGCGTCCGGCGTGGTGGCGGCACGAACCGGCCCGGTGCCCGAACAGGTGCTCCCGCATCACCCCGTGTTCGAGGCGCAAGAACCGGCGCCCGGCCCCGAGGCGCTGCCCCCACCGGCCCCCGCGGCCGTGCCACCCGCCCCGCCCCGCCGAAACCTGGAGGAAGCGCTGACCCAGCGCTTCGGCCTCTGGCTCGGCGCCGCGGCACTGCTGCTTTCGGCGGTGTTCCTGGTGCGCTTCGGGATCGAGGAAGGCTGGCTCGGCCCCGCCCCGCGCAGCCTGCTGGCGGCGGTGCTGGGCCTGGCCCTGGTCGCGGCCGCCGAGCGCCTCGCGCGGCGCTGCCCGCATGGCTCGGCGCCCGACCTGGCTCCGGCGGCCCTTGCGGCGGGCGGCGTCGCGGCGCTGTTCGGCGCGGCCTATGCGGCCGGCCCGCTCTACGGGCTGGTGCCGGTGCTGGTCGCTTTCGCGCTGCTGGCGGCGGCGGGGGTGGCGGGGCTGCTGCTGGCCCTGCGCTTTGGGCCTCTGGTCGGGGTGGTGGGGCTGCTTGGCGCCTATGTCACGCCGATGCTGGTGGCGACCGAGGACCCCTTCCTGCCCGGGCTCTACGCCTATCTGCTGGTGGTGACCGCCGCGGCCGGGCTGGTGGTGCGGCTCGCGGCCTGGACGCCGCTTGGCGCCCTGGCAGCCCTCGGCGTCGCGCTCTGGGCCATGGCGGGGCAGCACCTGCCGGTGCCGGAGGCGCTTTGGGCCCCGCTGGTCTTCGTCCCTGCCGCCACCGGGGTGCTGCTTTTCGCGCTGCCGCGCGGCGTCGGCGGGGTGGCGGCGGGGCGGGTGGTCGCGGCCTGGGCAGTGCTGGCGCCCGGGCTCGCGCTGCTGCCGGGCTTCGGGCCGATGGTCTTGCTGGAAGCCGAGGCGGCCGGGCTGCTGGGGCTGTGCCTGGTCGCCCTCCTGCGCGCGGCGCCGGAGCCCGGGCTGATCCGCCTGCCCTGGTATGCCGCGGCCATCGCCACGCTGGCCGTGGCGGGCTGGGCGCTGCCCTTCTGGGAGCCGACGGCCGAGGCGGTGACCATCGAAGGCGTTCCGGCCGTCGTCCTGCCGGGGCTGGAGGGCTGGGCGCCGCCGGTGCTGGAGCCCTTCATCGGGCTGCTGGCCGCCCTGGCCGTGCTGCATCTGGTCGCGGGGCTGTGGCTGGGGGCGCGCCGTGGCGGCTGGGCGGGGCTCGGCGCCGGGGTTCCGGTGGCCATGCTGCTGATCGGCTTCGCCCGCATCCGCGGCTTCCAGCCCGATCCGCTCTGGGCCGCGGCGGGGCTGGCGCTGGCGGGGCTGCTGGTCGTGGCCGCGGGGCGGGCGATGCGGCGCGGGGTCGCGACCGAGGCCGGGGAATGGGCCGCCGGCGCGGTCGCGGCCCTGGCCCTGGCGGCCGGGATGCTGCTGACCGACCAGTGGCTGTCCGCGGCGCTGGGGTTGCTGCTGCCGGCGCTGGCCTGGATCGAATCCCGGACCGGCCCGCGCGCGCTGCGGGTGGTGGCGGCGGTGCTGGCGGCCGGGGTGCTGGTGCGGCTGGTGCTGAACCCGGCGGTCATCGGCTACGATGTCGGGACCACGCCGGTGCTGAATGGGCTGGCCATCGCCTATCTGGTTCCGGCCGCGGCCGCCGGGTTGGCGGCGCGCCTCTTCGGCGGCACCGGCCGTGCCGTCATTTGGCTCCGGGGCGTGTCGCTGGCCGCCGGGATCGCGGGGGCGATGGTGCTGCTCCGGCATGGGATGACGGGCGGGCTTGAGGATGGGCGCATCGCCTTCGTCGATGTCGCGGCCTTCTGCGGCCTGGCCTGGCTGCTGACCGCGGGGCTGGGCTGGCTGCAGGCGCGGGCGCCGCTGGCGGTGCGCCTGGCGGCGCTGCGGGTCGTCGGCTGTGCCGCCATGCTGCTGCTGGCCGGGTTGATCGCCTGGACTCCCCTCTTCAGCGACGAGAAGGTCCCGGGCATCACGATCTGGAACCCGTTGCTGGCGGGCTACGCGATCCCGGCGCTGGTGGCGGCGGTGATCGCCGGCAGTCCGGGGGTCTCGCGCCGCCTCGCGCGGCTGCTCGGCATGCTTTCGCTGCTGGCGGGGCTTGCCTGGGTGGTGCTGGAGGTCCGGCGCCTGTGGCATGGCCCAAGGGTCGGGCTGGCGGGCGAGGGGTTCGACGGCGCCGAGCTCTGGGCCATTTCCGGTGGCTGGTTGGTCTTGTCGGTGCTGCTGTTCGCGCTTGGCCTCGGCCGTGGCTGGCGCGGGCCGCGGCTGGCGGCCCTGGCCGCGATCGGAGTGACCACGGCCAAGATCTTCGTGGTGGATATGGCCGAGCTGGAGGGTATCTGGCGGGTGCTGTCCTTCCTCGGCCTCGGGCTGGCGCTGATCGGGCTGGGGGCCGCCTATCGCCGGGCGAAGCTACCGGCGTGAGGCCTCACGCCAGATCGAGCGGCGTCATGCTCCAGGCGGGATCGCCCGGCGCGACCCAGAGCGGCTGGGCATTGGGTGTGCGGATATCGGCCGGCAGCCCGGCCTCGGCCCGGAAGCCGCGCCAGAGCGCGCCATGTGCCACCACCAGCACCGGCCCCGGCAGCGTCAGCGCCCGGCCGATCGCCGAACGCGCCCGCAGGCGCAGGTCGAGGAAGGACTCGCAGCCCTCGGGCGTGTCCTCGCCGGCGACCCAGGCGTGGAACCACTCGGCCATGACCTGGCCCTCCATCACGCCGAAGCTGCATTCGCGCAGCCCCTCGTCGGTGGTGAAGGGCAGGCCGAGCGCCTCGGCCGCGACCTCCGCCGTCACCTGCGCCCGGCCGAGCGGGGAGGCAACGACGGCAACCGGCCGCCGCTCCGGCGGCAACGCCTTCAGCGCCGCCGCGGCCCGATGCGCCTGGGCGATGCCGGCCGCGTTCAGCGCGACATCGGTCCCGCCCTGGGCGAGGTAGCGGGCGTTCCAGTCGGTCTCGCCATGGCGGAGGAACCAGAACGGGATCTGGGGCAGGCTCATGCGGCTTCCCGGGCAAGGGCGGCGATGACGCCGGGCAGGGCTCCCACATGCTCGCGCAGGGCCGCGAGGTGTGGCAGGGCCGAGATATCGATCGCCAGTGGCTTGAGGAAGGTGGTCAGGTGGAAGACGTACAGATCCGCCGCCGTCGGCTGCCCGGTGCCGAGCAGCGTGCCATCCGGCTGGATGGCGGCATCGACCAGCGCCATGGCGGCCGTCACGCGTTCGATCCCGGCCGCCCGCAGCAGGGCAGCGACCGCAACATCATCGCCGGCGATGCGCTTGGCGCCGAAGGCCAGGCCAAAGGCGCCGGTCCAGATCGTCTGGCACCAGGCCATCCACTCCAGCGCCTTGGCCCGTTGCGGATGCATCGCGGGCAGCAGGCCGCTGTCCGGCGCGACATCGGCGATCCAGGTCAGGATCGCCGGGGCCTCGGTGATGACGGTGCCATCGGCCAGTTCCAGCGCCGGCACCTGCCCCTTGGGGTTCAGCGCCAGATAGGCGGGCGTCCTGGTGTCGCCGCCGCGCAGGGAGAGGAAGCGGATATCCAGATCCAGCCCCGCGACCGCCGCCGCCAGATGGGTGACCGTCCCTGCGGTGCGGGAACTGGTCCAGAGCGTCGGCCGGGTCGCGGGGGGCATGATCAGGCGAGCCCTTCGGCGACCATGGCGCGCTGCGTCGCCGGGCGGGCCAGCATCCGCGCGTAATGCGCGGCGACCCGCTCGGGCAGGGGCAGCTTGAGCCGCGCGGCGCGCCAGTAGCAGACGTAGAACAGTGCGGTATCGGCGAAGGAGAACTCGCCCGCGACCCAGTCCTTGCCCTCCAGCGCCTTCTCCATGACGGCGAGGCCCTTGTCGAAGATCTCGGCGCCGCGCGCCTTCACCGCATCGGCGTCGCCTTCGCTGGGCGCGAAGTTCGCCGGGCGGAAGATGCGGGAGAAGCCCTGCATGTGCATGGTGGAGACGCAGAAGTCCGTCGCCTCGATCGCGCGCGCCATCGGCTCGCCGGCGGCCGGCATCAGCTTCGCGGCGGGGTAGGTCGCGGCGAGGTAATAGGCGATGGCGGGGTATTCGGTCAGCGGCGCGCCTTCGTCCAGCGCCAGGGTCGGTACCTTGGACTTCGGGTTCACCGCGGTGAATTCCGGCTTGAACTGCGCCCCGCTGCGCAGATCGACGGCCTCGGCCTCATAGGGCGCGCCGATCTCCTCCAACAGCACATGGATGCCGAGCGAGCAGGCGCCGGGGGCGTAGAAAAGCTTCATGGCGGAGGTTCCTTGACCGGTTTCCGGTATGCCGGACCTTCGCGCGGATGCCGCCGGTAAGGAAGGGGGGGACGATGCCCCCCCCGCCCGTCAGCAGAACCCCGTCAGCAGAACCCCCCTCAGCAGAACAGGGTGGAGACCGAGGATTCCTCGCTGATCCGCCGCATCGCCTCGGCCAGCAGGGGGGCGATCGTCACCTGGCGGATGTTGCGCGAGACGCGCACCGCCTCGGTCGCCAGGATGCTGTCGGTGACCACCATCTTCTCGATCGGCGAGGCGCCGACACGGGCGACGGCCCCGCCCGAGAACACGCCGTGCGTCACATAGACGCTGGCCGATTTGGCGCCGCTCTTGATCAGCGCCTCGGCCGCATTCACCAGCGTGCCGCCCGAGTCCACGATGTCATCGACCAGGATGCAGTCGCGGCCCTGGACCTCGCCGATCACGTTCATGACCTCCGACACGCCGGCGCGGGGGCGGCGCTTGTCGATGATGGCCAGATCCGTGTGCAGCCGCGTCGCGATCGCCCGCGCGCGGACCACGCCGCCGACGTCGGGCGAGACGACCATCAGCTCGCGCCCGGCGTATTGCTGCTGGATGTCGCGGGCGTAGAGCGGCGCGGAGAAGAGGTTGTCCACCGGGATGTCGAAGAAGCCCTGGATCTGCCCCGCGTGCAGATCCATCGTCAGCACGCGGTTGGCACCGGCCTCGGTGATGAGGTTGGCGACCAGCTTGGCGCTGATCGGCGTGCGGCTGCCGGACTTCCGGTCCTGCCTTGCATAGCCGAAATAGGGGATCACCGCGGTGATGCGGCGGGCCGAGGCCCGGCGCAGCGCATCCAGCGTGATCAGCAATTCCATGAGGTTGTCATTGGCGGGGTAGGAGGTGCTCTGGATGACGAAGACATCCTCACCCCGCACGTTCTCGTGGATCTCGACGAAGATCTCCATATCGGCGAAGCGCCGGACGGAGGCTTGCGCCAGCGGGATATTCAGCGCCGCAGCGACCGCCTCGGCGAGAGGGCGGTTGCTGTTGCAGGCGATGATTTTCATGGGGGCGTGGGCTCCAGGGCCGCGTGACGCAGCCAGGGGGGGCTGAAAGGCGGGGGAGGGTTAGCAATGCGACACTTGGGTGTCCATGGCGCGCGTGGGGCCGCAGCCCGGCAGCGCGCGTAAAGTTGCGCGCCGGCCGCATCGTCTCAGGGCGCCGCGGGCCGCTGCCCGGCCGCGAAACCGCCGGCGGTTTCGATCACCTGCTTGATCCCCGGGGCCGCGGTCTGGGCGATGACATCGGCGATATCGCCCCAGAAGCCGTTCAGGCTGCCGGTGGGCACGTTGTTGACGAAGGCGACGCGCCCCAGCTCCTCGCCATCGCGGCGGGTCACGATGAACTGGATATCGGCCTGATCCTCGGTGGTATGGACCCGGTCGCGGCTGACGCGGACGATCCCCTCCACCGCGAAGCCCGCGCCATCGGCGACATCCTGCACCGCGAAGCCCTCATTCGGCAGGAATTCCCGCAGGCGGGAGGTCAGGCTGGCATTGCCATCCCCTGGCGCGCCACGGACGGGCACCAGGCGCAGCCGGGGCGGCCCGCCGACGCGCAGCAATTCGGGATCGGTCGCCCGGCGGGCGGCGTCGGCGGTGGCGAGCAGGCGCGCGACCAGCGGAGTCGCGGCCTCGGCTGCGGCGGCCAGGGTCGTCTCGCCCTCATCGCCCCAGGCGCGGATCGGCACCCGCGGCCCGGCGGTGGCGCCGAGGTCGCGGCCATCGGCATCGGCCAGGACATAATGCGGGCGGATCATCTCGCCCTCCCGCGTCGCCATGATGGTGAGCTGCCAGTCGAGCGGCGTTGGCGGCCCCGCGACGGCGGGCACCTCGGCGCCTTCCAGCGCCTCGGCCAGCAAAACGGCGAGGTTGGAGGAGGCGCGGTCGGTCAGCAGCGCCTGATTGGGGGAGGGCACGGCGAGCCGATAGACCGGGGGCGCCGCAAGCCGGCGGGCCTCACCGCCCGGATTTCCGCGATAGGGCTGGTTGAGCTGGCCGCAGCCCGCCAAGGCCACCAGCAGCAGCAGGGCGCGGCGCATCAGACGAAGCAGCTCGCAAGCATGGTGAGCAGCATCAGTACGGCGAACATGTAGAGGTAGGGCATCGGCGGTTTATGCGGGGATGGGGCCCAGGACACCAGCCTGCCCAGGACGCCAGCCTGCCCGGACACCAGCTTGCCCGGACACCAGCTTGCTCAGGGCGCTAGCCTGCCCAGGGCGCCAGCCCGATGGCGGAAAGCTGGTGCCCCACCGGCTGGTCCTGCGCCAGGGTGGCGCGGCGGTGGCTGAAGAAGCGCCCCGGTTCGGCCAGGGTATCGGCCGCCAGGGTCTCGGCGACAATGCCGCGCCGGGCGAGGCGGGCCGCGCAATACCCCGCGAGGTCGAACCACCAGCGTCCTGGCCGCGCGCCATCGGCGAAGAAGCGCGTGGCATCGGCGTCCTCGGCCAGCACCTCGTCGCGCAGATCGGCCGCGACCTCGTAGGAGGGCTGGCGGATGCAGGGGCCGATGGCGGCCGAGATCCGCGCGGGATCGGCGCCGAGGCCGACCATCGCATCCACCGTCGCCTCCAGCACCCCGGCCACGGCGCCGCGCCAGCCGGCATGGGCCGCGCCGACCACCCCGGGGGCCGAGAACAGCACCGGCGCGCAATCGGCGGTGACGATGCCGAGCAGCAGCCCGGGCGTGCTCGTCACCAGCGCATCGGCGCGGGGGCGTTCCTCCCAAGGCGCATCGGCGACGGCAACCTCGGCGCCATGCACCTGCACCAGCCCGAGCAGCGTCCCGAAGCCCAGCGCCGAGGTGGCGCGGCGGCGGTTCTCGATCGCTGCCGCCGGATCGTCGCGCCCGTTCAGTGAGCAGTTGAGGCTGGCGAACCGGCCCTCGGACACCCCGCCGGCGCGGGTGAAGAACCCATGCGGGGTGGGCAAGGCGGCAGTCAGGTAGGGCGTCGTCATGCGGCAAATCCCGGAGGCAGGGGCAGGTCGGGGTGGCAGATCGCCAGCGCCTTGAACAGCCGTCCCATGGCCTCGGGCGCCGTCAGGCGGTGGGCGGCGGCGGCCAAGGCGGCGGCGCGTTGCGGGGCGGCGGCGGTCAGCGCGGCGGTGCGCTGGAACAGGCCGAGCCGGGCCAGGAACACGCCCTGCGGCAGCGGGCCATGGACGGCAGCGGGACCAGCCGCCCCGGCGATGGCCGCGAAATCGACATGGGCCGTTAGGTCGGCCGTGCCGGGATCGGCCAGCGGATCGGCGGGTGCGCCCTGGCGCAACGCCTGCAAGGTGTCGCCGGGGCCGCTTTCGGCAGGGCCGTAGTCCACCAGCAAGGCGGCGCCCCCCTGCGCGCCCAACCGCGCGGCGAGGGCGGCGGTCCAGGTCAACGCCGCCTCGCAACGCTCACGGATGTCGCCGGGCTCGCCCGCTGCTTCGAACTCGGTGGGGCGGAGGGTGGAGGCGCCGTCCTCGACCCAACGTTCCTGCCAGCCGGCGTCGTCGCGCAAAAACTGGCGGATCGGCAGCGCATCCAGGAATTCATTGGCGAGCAGGATCATCGGCCCCGGCGGCAGCCCGGCCAGATCATCGTGCCAGATCGCGCCGGGCAGCCGCCTGGCCTGTTCCGCGCGCAAGCCGGGCGAGGTCTCGATCAGATGCAACTCTGCCGCGGCCAGAAACCCCGGCAGCACGGCGGCGGCGCGCAGGGCGTCGGCCATCATGGTGCCGCGGCCGGGCCCGGCCTCGACCAGCAGCACCCGCTCGGGGCGGCCCATGCTGTCCCAGACCATGGCGGCCCAGAGCCCCAGGACCTCGCCGAAAACCTGGCCGATCTCGGGGGCGGTGGTGAAATCGGCGAAGGGGTTTCGCCGCGCGTAATAGGCGGCATTGGCCCGCGCCATGAAGGCGTCCAGCCGTTCGGCGGTCACGCCAAATCCGGCTGGCGGCGGGAACGCCAGATCAGCCAGCCACCCACCAGCAGCATCGGCAGCGACAGGATCTGGCCCATGGTCAGGCCGAAGGTGAGGAAGCCCAGATGCGCGTCGGGCTGGCGGAAATGCTCGCCGATCAGCCGTGCCACGCCATAGCCCGCGATGAACACCCCGGTCAGGTAGCCGCGCCGCGCCAGCACCGCGGGCTTCCGCGCCAGCCAGAGCAGCAGGAGGAAGAGAATCAGCCCCTCCATGGTCGCCTGGTAGAGCTGCGAGGGATGCCGCGGCTCCGGCCCCCCGGTCGGGAAGGCCATGGCCCAGGGCACATCCGCGACCCGGCCCCAAAGCTCGCCATTCACGAAATTGGCGATCCGCCCTAGCCCGAGCCCGATCGGCACCACCGGCGCGATGCGGTCGCCGAAGCGCAGCGGGTCCAGGCCCTCCCGCTTGCAGAACCAGAAGGTCGCGACGATCACGCCGAGCGCGCCGCCATGGAAGGACATGCCGCCCTGCCAGACGTAGAGCGCCTCCCACGGCACCTGGATGTAGTAGAGCGGCCGGTAGAACAGCACGTAGCCGAGCCTGCCGCCGAGGATGATGCCGAGCGTCGTCCATGTGACGAAATCATCGACCTGCAGTGCCGTGGCCGCTACCGGATGCCGCGCCACCAGCACCCGTGCCAGCCGCCAGCCCAGCAGGATGCCGCCGATATAGGCCAGCGCATACCAGCGGATGGCGAAGGGGCCGATGGCGAGAGCCACCGGGTCGATCATGGGAAACGGGATCGCGAATATCACCGGTACGGGTCCGCCTGGGTCAGGAAACGCCGAACGTAATCGCCCACGCCATCCTCAAGCGAGGTCGCGGGGCGGTCATAGCCGGCTGCCCGAAGCCGACCCAGGGGCGCTTGCGTGAAATACTGGTACTTGCCGGCGAGATCGGGCGGCATGGGCACGAAGCGGATATCGGGGGCGCGGCCGAGGGCGGCATAGATCGCCCGGGTCAGGTCGAGGAAGCTGCGTGCCTGCCCGCTGCCGATGTTGAACAGCCCGCCGGCCTGGGGATGCGCCAGCAGCCAGAGGACCGCCTGCACGCAATCCTCGACATGCACGAAATCGCGCCTCTGGTCGCCATCGGCGATGCCGGGGCGGTCGGAGGCGAAGAGGGTGGCGGGTTCGCCGGCCGCGATCTGGCGGTATTTGTGCAGCACCACCGAGGCCATCCGGCCCTTGTGCGCCTCATTCGGCCCATAGACGTTGAAGAATTTCAGCCCGGCCCAGGACGGCGGACGCGGACGGCCGCGGGCCAGCAGGTCCTGGATGCGGCGATCGGTCGCGTGCTTGGACCAGCCGTAGAGGTTCAACGGCCGCAATGTGGCCAGGGCCGAGGGATCATCCTCGAAGCCCTCATTCCCATCGCCATAGGTTGCGGCCGAGGAGGCGTAGATGAAGGGCACCCCCTTCGCCGCACACCAGTCCCAGAGCCGCAGCGTCAGGGTCAGGTTGGTATGGGCGACGAGATCGGCATCCGTCGCCGTGGTGGCGCTGATCGCGCCCATATGGACCACGGCCTGGATGTCCCGGGCGGTTTCGAGGAACTCCGGCAGCGCCTCGGGCGCCAGCAGCCCGGCGATCGGGTGCCTGGCGATATTCCGCCACTTCTCCCCATCGCGCAGGCGGTCGCAGACGAGAACCTCATGGCCCGCGTCGCAGAGGGCCGCGGTAATATTCGACCCGATGAAGCCGGCCCCACCCGTGACCAGATACATGTCTCTTCAGCCTCGCCACGCCGCGGGGGTATAGGGCGGGGCTGGAAGCTGCGGCAAGGAGACGAGCATGAGCGGGACCGGTGGCAAGAAATTCTTTGACGATCTGGCGGGCATGGCCGGTGGCGCCGTCAGCATGATGGCCGGGCTGCGGGACGAGGTGGAGACCATGGTCCGCACCCAGAGCGAGGCCGCGATCCAGCGCCTGGGGCTGGTCAAGCGCGAGGATCTCGATGTGGCGCTCGAGGTCGCCCGCCTGGCCCGCGAGCAGGCGGAGGCTTTGGAGGTGCGGGTTGCAGCGCTCGAACTGCGGATGGGGCCGGCCGAGCCCTCCACCGCGCTACCCGAAGGGGGCGTCTCGCCGGGGGCCACGATGGAGCCGTCGCCCCCAGAAAGCACGTAACCGTCACGATTTGGAACGCACGCGGCCCTTGCGGCATGAATCCTGCGTGTCCTAGCTATTACTAGTGGGTCTGGCGGCGATTCGCCCCTAGGGGTCGGGATGGTGCACCGGTACCGAGGAATCGGACCGGCGCCGGACCGGGGGGCGAATTGGTCTTTCCCCGGCAGGAGGCGTGCTACCATGTCCGCTGCTCTCAGCTACGAAACCGAACGCTCGCACAATCCCTTGGATGTGCTGGAACAGATCCTCGGCGCCAATGATTGGACGCATGAACGCGCGTCCGATTCGGAGATGGCGGCCGAGGTCCCCGGGAAATGGTGCGACTACGGGCTGTGGTTTTCCTGGTCCCAGGACATCAGCGCGATGCATTTTTCCTGCGCCTTTGACATGAAGGTCCCGGCCAACCGTCGTGGGCCACTGTTCGAATTGCTCGCCTTGGCCAATGAAAAGCTCTGGATCGGGCATTTCGGCATCGATGCCGATGATGGCGTGCCGGTGTTCCGCCATGCCGTGCTGCTGCGTGGCGCTACCGGTGCCTCGGCGGAGAGCCTGGAAGACATGGTCGATATCGCCATCACCGAATGCGAGCGGTTCTTCCCCGCCTTCCAGTTCGTGCTCTGGGGCGGCAAGCCCCCGGCCGAGGCGCTGGCCGCCGCGATGCTGGAATGCGTCGGCGAAGCGTAAGGCGAATGGCGTGAGTTGACCGGGGGCCTCGGCAGGCGGCAGACGGGGGAAGACCTGTCCCCGGAGCCGCCGCCATGACCCAGACCCTGCCCCCGCTGCTCCTGGTTGGTTGCGGCAAGATGGGCGGCGCTATGCTGGCCGGCTGGCTGGAACAGGGGCTGGCCGAGGCGGTGGTGGTCGATCCCCACCCCAATGCCGGCCAGGATTTTTCCGATCGGGTCCGCGTCGTGGCCGATGCGGCGGCCATCCCCGCCGACTTCACCCCCGGTGTTGTGGTGCTGGCGATCAAGCCGCAGGAAGCGCCCAACGCCTTGCCCGCCTATGCCCGCTTCGGCGGCGCGCTGTTCCTGTCGATCATGGCCGGGCGCACGATTGCCTATTTGCAAGGCAGCTTGGGCGCCGAGGCGCGCATTATCCGCGCCATGCCCAATACCCCGGCCGCTATCCGCCAGGGCTTCACGGTCAGCCATGCCGGCCCCGGCGTCGCGGCGGCGGACCGGGCGCTGGCCGATGCGCTGCTCGGTGCCATCGGGCAGACCGCCTGGGTCGAGGAGGAGGCGCTGATCGACCCGGTCACCGCCGTCTCCGGTGGCGGGCCCGCTTATGTCTTCCTGCTGGCCGAGGTGATGGAGGCCGCGGCCGTGGCCCAGGGCATCCCGCAGGATCTGGCCCGGCGCATGGCGCGGGCAACGGTCGCGGGCTCCGGCGCGCTGCTCGCGGCCAGCACCGAGGATGCGGCGGTCCTGCGCCGCGCCGTCACCAGCCCCAAGGGCACCACCGAACGGGCGCTGGCCGTGCTGATGGCGCCCGAGGCTTGGCCCGCGCTGATGCAGGACGCCATCGCCGCCGCGACGGCGCGTTCCCGCGAACTGGCGGGCTGACCCCTTCCGGGGCGGGGTCGCCGCCCCGATATCCGTAATCGAACGATGAAGGGCGCCGCGGCGTGAGCGATCAGACCACCTCCCCCGGGGACGGCCCCGTATTCGATGCCCTGTGGCAGGTCGTCGCCGAATCCGGCTGGCGCGCCGCGACGCCGGAGGCGGTGGCCGAGGCCGCCGGCCTGCCGGTCGCGGCCCTGCGCGCACGCTTCCCCTGCCGCATCGCCCTGCTGGCCCGCCATGCCGCCCTGCTGGACCGCGTGGTGGCCGAGGGCACCGTCCCCGATGCCGCCGGCAGCCCGCGGGAGCGGGTCTTCGATGTGCTGATGCGCCGTTTCGATGCCATGGCGGCGCATCGGCCGGGTTTGCTGCGCTTCCTGGATGAGTTGCCGCGTGACCCGCTGACCGCGCTGGCGCTGGCGCTCATGCTCGCGCTGTCGATGGCCCGCCTGCTGGAGGCCGCCGGGATTTCGACCGACGGGCCGCTCGGCCTGTTGCGGGTCAAGGGCGTGAGCGCGGTCTGGCTGGTCGCCGTGCGGGCCTGGCGTCACGATGAGCAACCCGACCTCTCCGCGACCATGGCCGCGCTGGACCGCGCCCTGGACCGGGCCGAACAGGTCGCGCGGGGGCTGCGCCTGTCGGATGGCGACCGGCAGGCGGCGCCGGGCGCGGCAATGCCGGAGCCGGGTATCGCCTGAGCCTGTTTTCGTCGGGTTTTCATGGCCTTACGCAAAGGGATAATTTCTGCCGCGACGTAATTCTGTCGCATCACCATGCTTGGTGGGGCGGCGGGGATAGGCGTAACCTATCACCGGAAACGCGAAGGAGGCTCACATGCAGACCCCGAAACCTGAGGATATCATGCGTATGTTCTCTGAATTTCGCGTGCCGGCGACCCCGGATGTCGAGGCCTTGATGGCCGCCCAGAAGCGTAACCTGGATGCCCTGACGGCCGCGAACCGGGTGGCGCTGGAAGGTGCGCAGGCCGTGGCCCGGCGCCATATGGAGATCCTGCAGCAATCCGTCGGCGAGCTGACGGAAGCCATGCAGTCGATCACTGCCACACCAGCCCCGCAGGACAAGGCGGCGAAGCAGGCCGAACTGCTCAAGACCTCCTACAGCCGCGCCGTCGGCAACATGAAGGAGCTGGCGGAGCTGATCCAGAAGTCCAATTCCGAGGCGCTCGCGCTGCTCAACCGCCGCTTCGTCGAGGCGATGGATGAGGCCAAGACCATGGTGGCCAAGACCGTGGTGACCAAGACCCCGGAGTAATCCCTGGAGGTCGCGCGCACCCCGGCCGAGGCCAAGCGAGGCGCTGCCTCCCTTGGCCTCGGCGGCGGTATCAGGCGAAGAGCCATACCTCGGCGGCATGGCCGGCGAATTCGGCGCTGCTGAGGAAGCCCACTGCGGCCTCGTCGCGGCTCATGGCGCCGCCGTCGATCTGCGCCGCCCACCACTGCAGCCCCGCCGCCTCGCCTTGGCGGTTGAGCGCCTCGGCGTAAAGCGTGGCGACGAAATTGGCGGTGGTCAGCCCGGCGCTGCGCGCGGCGAATTCATCGGCGGCGGCGAAGCCCTGCGCCATCTCCTGCAGCGACATCCCGTCATGGCTGCGTTCGGCCCAGAAGTCGAAGCCCCCCGTCTCCGCGGCCCGGCCCAGAAGGGTGCGGTAGAGGCTGGCGATCTCCGTCTGCCCGGTGGCGAACAGCGCCTGCGCGCCATCGGCGAAGAGCAGCGTCTCGACATTGGCCGTACGCTGGATGCCGCCGGTCGCGGTGTTACCGATCACCGCGATCCCGTCCTCCACCGTCACCGTGTAGTCGCCGGCGCTGCCCTCCAGCACCAGCATGTCCCGGCCGATGCCGCCATCGATGCGGTCGCGGCCGGCGGTCTCGAAAAAGCGGTTGTCGCCGGCATTGCCTAGCAGGCGGTTGTCCAGCGCATTGCCGACCACGCTCACATCGGCAGCGCCATGAAGGCGCAGCTCCTCGATCGTGCCCGGCAGCACCACCGTGCCCTCGCCCCAGTAGATGGCGCGGTCATGGGCCGCGGTGCCCTTGGCGGCGGTCAGCCCGTCCAGCGCGCGCACCAGGATGTCCTTGCCGCCCAGATCGTTGCTGGCGGCGATGGCGGCCTCCCCGACGGCCCATTGGTCGGCGATCTCGCGGCCGAGATCGGGGAAGTCGGTGAACAGCGCGCTCAGGCCCAAGTCGTACAGCCGCACGTATTCCTCGACCGGCAGTTGCTCCGTGCCGTCAGGGTTCAGCGCGCGGAACCCCTCCTCGATGCGCACGGTCCAGGGAATGACGCCGATGCCGAGCGCCTCCGCCAGGGCCGCGAGATCGAGCGTGGCGCCGGTCAGGATGCTGGTGGCATCCGCGGTGCCGTCGCCATCGGCATCGACCGGCCGCGCGAGGCCGGTCGCGGTCAGCAGCGCGTCCTTGGGTGGCGCGATGAAATCGGCGTAGCTCTGCGCCATCGCCTGGATCGCGGCGGGGGTGAACAGCTCGCCGTTCAGCGCGGCCGCGGCGGTCAGCGGATAGCCGAAGGCATAAGGGGCATAGACGGTCGGATCGGCCCCCAGCGCCGCATAGGCGGGGTTGAGGTGGAAGGCGACATCCACCGCCCCGCCGAGCAACTGCACCAGCTGAAAATCCACCCCCGCCGCCGGCATGATCTCATGCTCGAGCTGCATCAGGTTCAGCAGGTCGAAGGACTGGATGAAGACGCGCTGCGCATCGGTGAAGCCGAGCGACACCAGCGCCTCGACCAGCATCGCGCTGATGTCGATGTGCAGCGGCGTGCCGTCGAGATAGGTGCCGTAGTAGCCGAAATAGGTCGGGTTCTTGGTCTCCGGGGCGATGGCGATCTGCCGGCCGGTGTCCGTCTCCACCTCGTTCACCAGCGCGATGATCTCCGCGAGGGTGGCGATGCGGAATTCATCGTTGTGGGCGGCGCTTTCCGGCCGTTCCTCGGGGATGCGTTCGCGCGCCCAGAGGGTCTTGATCTCGGCCAGGGTGAAATCCTCGGCGAACCAGCCGCTGACATTGGCACCGTCGAGGAATTTGGTGGTGTGGCGGTCGGCGAATTCGGGATGCTCCGACACGTCGGTGGTCTCGGAGAGATTGCTCTCGTGGCGGGTGATCAGCACGCCGTCCTTGGTCACCACGACATCCGGCTCGATGACATCGGCACCCATCTCGATGGCCAGCCGATAGGCCTCGATGGTGTGCTCGGGCAGGTAGCCGCTGGCGCCGCGATGGGCGATGACCAAGGGGGGGGCGATATCTGACATGGCTCTGGCGATCCTCGCTGCCGCGGAAAGGCACGCAGCGCCGGGCGCTGCGATCACCGCGACTTTGGGCAGCCAGAGCGGCACCAGGATGGAGAACGCATGACGGGACGATTAATTGAGCAGCCCCCCTGTGCTCAGACCGGCAGGCGCACCCGCGCCCGCAGGCCCCCGAGGGGCGCATCCTCCAGTTCGACATCGCCACCATGGGCGCGGGCGATATCGCGCGCGATCGCGAGCCCAAGCCCGGTGCCGCCCGAGGAAAAGGCGGCGAAGGGCTTGAAGGCTTCCTCGCGCTGCGCCTCGGGGATGCCGGGCCCGTCGTCATCCACCGTCACCATCGCCCAGGCGGGCGGGCCGCCCGGCACGCGCGGGACGGCATCGATCCCGATGGCGATGCGGCGGGCATGCTTGCGGGCATTGTCCAGCAGATTGCCGAGGCAGCGGCGCAGCGCATCGGCGCGCAGCGGCAGCACCAGCCGCGCCGGCGCCTCCACCGCGACCGAGGCGCCATCGCGCCGGGCCCGGGCAGCCAGGTCCTGCACGATGGCGACCAGATCCTGGGCCTTGGGCGCCTCGGTCCCCTCGCCCCGGGCGAAGGTGAGGTAGCCCGCGACCATGCGCTCCATCTCCTCCACATCCTGGGTCAGGGCGGCGCCATCCTCCTGCGCATCCGCCGGCAGCATGGCGAGGCCGAGCCGCATCCGCGTCAGGGGGGTCCGCAGATCATGGCTGATGCCGGCCAGCAGGTCGGTGCGCTGGGCGACGAAGCGGCGGATGCGGCCCTGCATCTGGTTGAAGGCGGTGGCGGCCTGGCGCACCTCCAGCGCGCCCTCCGGCTTCATCATCCCCTGGTCGCGGCCCATGCCGAAGGCCTCGGCCGCCTGGGCCAGCCGGCGGATGGCGCGGACCTGGTTCTTCATGAAGATCGCGGCGACGCTGAACAGCAGCACGCCCGATCCCGCCAGCCAGAGCACGAACAGATAGAGGGTGGTGGTGAACAGGCGTTTGCGCGCCGCCTCCACATGCAGCACCCCATCGGGCAAAGCGACGCGGATGATGACGCTGCGCGGATCGCTCGCCCAATCGGCATCGAAGGGCAGGCCGACCCGTTCGCGCAGGGCGAAGGCCAGATCCTCCTCCAAGGGCAGCAGCGGCAAAGCGGCGTTGCGCGGTTGCAGGGGGCCGAGGGTCGCGCCTTCCTCGAAGGCGAGGGACAGGTCCAGCCGCCACGCCGCCTCGCGGAACACCCAGCCGCGGTCGGCGTCGTTCGGGAAGCGGGTCAGCAGTTCGACCACCATGCCGACATCGCCCGCGACGCCATGCGCGAGGCGGCGCGAGACGATGTCCAGATGCCCGCCGTAGAAGAGCTGCAAGGCGATTGCCTGCAACACCACCAGCGGCGTGAGGATGATCAGCAGGCTGCGCCCCAGCAGCCCCTTCGGCATCAGGCTCCGCAGCGGCGGCAGGCGGATGGCCACCGGCTACTGCCCCGGCCGCAACACGTAGCCACGGTGGCGGATGGTCTGCAGGAAGCGCGGCTCCCGCGGATCGGGCTCGATCTTGCGGCGCAGGCGCGTCACCTGCACGTCGATCGCGCGTTCGCCGGCATCGGGCATGGAGAGGGCGATGGCGATCTCCTCCCGGCTCAGCACATCGCCGGCGCGGCGGGCGAGGGCGGCGAGCAGGGCGGCTTCCCCCCCGGTCAGGCGCACGCTGCCCTCGGCATTGCGCAGCTCGCCCCGTTCCGAATCGAACCAATGCGCGCCGAGCTGCACCGGGGGGGCGGCCAGCGCCGACTGCGGCAGCGCCGGTGCCGCGCGGCGCAGGATGGTGCGGATGCGCAAGGCGAGCTCGCGCGGGTCGAAGGGCTTGGCCAGATAATCGTCGGCGCCATGCTCGAACCCCGCGATCCGGTCATCCGGGGCGCCGGCGGCGGTCAGCATCAGGATCGGCACATCCTGCCCGTCGCGGCGCAGCGACTCGGTCAGTTCCAGCCCGCTTTCGCCGGGCATCATTACATCCAGCACGATCAGGTCGAAGGCGACCGAGGCCAGCGCCGCCCGCGCGCTGCCGGCATCGGGGGCTGCGGTGACGCGGAAGCCCTGCTCGGCGAGGTAGCGTTGCAGCAAGGCCCGCAGCCGCGCGTCATCATCGACCACGAGCAGATGCGGCTGGTCGGCCGTCATGGCTGGCCCCCATCCCGCAGGGGCCGTCCCCCGTCCCGCAGGGGCCGTTCGCCATCCCGGCGGGACCGGTCCAGCGCGGCCCGGTCCATGGCGGCGCGGGCCTCGGCGCCCATCAATCCGCGCATCACGCGGCGGAATCCATCCACCGCCTGCGGCCCGGCCTCGCGATAGGCCCGCATCACCGTCTCCCGCTGTCGTTCGAACAAGCGACGTTCGAGTACGTTGCCATCCGGGGTCAAGGCCAGAAGCCGCTGCCGCCGGTCCGCCCGGCCTGGCGCCTGCTGCACCAGCCCCTGCTCCACCAGCGGTGTCAGCACCCGCCCCAGGGATTGCTTGGTGACGCCGAGAATACCGAGCAGGTCGCCAACCGTAATCCCGGGATGGCGGCCCACGAAATGCAGCACGCGATGATGCGCGCGGCCGAGCCCAAGCTCCTCCAGCATCGCATCGGCGCCGGCGGTGAAGTCGCGATAGCCGAAGAACATCAGGTCCTGGGCGGCCCGCAATTCCTCCTCGCGCAGGAACAGCAGGTCCTGCCCGGCGGCGCCCTGATGCTGGGCGGGGCGGGTGCCATCCTTGATCAGGCCGGGGGGCGGGGCTGGCATGGGTGCCATGTCTCCGTGTTGGGTCAGTATGTTTGACACTTTTGACGCATTGGGTCTAGCGTCCGCCTATCAACGCAAGATTGTTGCGTGACCTAGGTTGGAAACCTACAAAAGGAACGCGTGCCATGGCCTTGGTGCCTTTCGACGACCGTGATGGCTGGATCTGGATGGACGGTGCATTCGTCCCCTGGCGCGATGCCAAGCTGCATGTGCTGAGCCATGGGCTGCATTACGCCTCCGGCGTCTTCGAGGGGGAGCGCGCCTATTCCGGCAACATCTTCCGCCTCGCCGACCACACCGCCCGGCTGATCGAATCCGGCCGCATCCTGGGCTTCGAGATCCCGTATTCCGCCGAGGTCATCTCCGCCGCCTGCAATGAGGCGCTGGTGAAGAACGGGCTGACCGACGCCTATATCCGCCCCATCGCCTGGCGCGGCACCGAGCAGCTTGCCGTGTCGGCGCAGTTGACCAAGATCCATCTGGCGATCGCCGTCTGGGCCTGGCCGAACCTGTTCGGCGCTGACCGGATGAAGGGCGTGCGCCTGGGCCATGCC
Organism: Humitalea rosea; assembly: GCF_003253705.1. Taxonomy (GTDB): domain Bacteria; phylum Pseudomonadota; class Alphaproteobacteria; order Acetobacterales; family Acetobacteraceae; genus Humitalea; species Humitalea rosea. Next base: position 147,369 of record NZ_QKYU01000011.1, on the reverse strand, counting down.
AAATGGCGCCGGCCCGCGCCGGACACCGCGCCCACCGCCTCCAAGGCCGCCGGGCTCTACATGATCGGTACGCTGTCCAAGCATATCGCCGAGGAAGAGGGTTTCACCGACGCGCTGATGCTCGACTACAAGGGCGATGTGGCCGAGGCGACCGGGGCGAACATCTTCTTCGTCTTCAATGGCGAGATCCACACCCCGACGCCGACCTGCTTCCTGGATGGCATCACCCGCCGCACGGTGATGGCGCTGGCCCGCAAGCGGCAGATGACCGTGGTGGAACGCGTGATCGGCGCGGATGAGATCGCCAATGCGAGCGAGGTCTTCCTCGCAGGCACCGCCGCCGAGGTGACGCCGGTGCGCTGCATCGGGGAGATGCAGTTCACCCCGGGCAAGATCACCGAGACCCTGATCGCCGATTACGACGCGCTGGTGCGAATGAGCCCGGCCGAGGTCGCCAAGCTGGCGGCCTGAACCGGGCAGGGGGGCTTCGGCCCCCCTCTCAGGCCATCTTCCCGCGCAGAAACCCCAGGGCCGGCAGCGGGGCCCAGCCCTTGGGCAGCTCCGCCCGGCGCACCGTCGTCACGCTATAGACCGGCACCGGCTGTTCCAGGCTACGCAGGAAGCCGGTGTAGGCCTGCACCTGCGAATCGCGCCACGCCCGGTCCGCCTCCGCCGCCGCGCGGGTGGGATGGATCGCCGCCACCCGGTGCTTGCGCCCGAAAGAGGCGAATACCGCCCAGACCTCATCCTCGCGCAGGGATCGGCTCGGGAGGTTCTGGATCATGGGGGCGAATTGGAACCGCGCGGGCGCCGCCGCGCAAGGGTGATTTCAATCGTCCCTGAGCGCCAGGCCGATGGCCCAGGAGACCAGCGAGATCACCAGCGCCCCGAACACCGCCGGCCAGAAGCCCGCGACCGCCAGCCCTTCCAGGAACCAGGCTGCGAGGCCCAGCATCGCGGCATTCACCACCAGCACGAACAGCCCGAAGGTCACGATCGTCAGCGGCAGCGACAGGATCACGAAGATCGGCCGCAAGGTCGCGTTCAACAGCCCGAGCACCAGGGCGCCGAGGATGATGCTGCCGGTGTCCCGGACATAGATCCCGGGGACGATCTCGCTCGCCATCCAGACGCCGGCGGCGATGATGGCGGCGCGGATCAGGAAATTACGCATGGTGCATCCTCATGTTGTGGCGGGTGTTGCGGGTTTTTCCTCGACGCTCATCCGGTTGCCGCGCCAGACCACCTGCGCCCCGGTCCAGGCCCCGACCCACATGACGGGGATGATGCAGTCCCGCACCAGCAGGGCGGCGACCCAAGGCCAGGAGACATGCCAGCCCTTGCCCCGCGCCAGTAAAACTTCCGCGCCATGGAACAGCAGGATCACGCCAAGCCCGGTCGCCGCGACGTTCCCGCCCGCGAGGCCCGCGGCGACACAGCCGGCGAGCAGCGGGGGCAGCACACCGGAGAAGATCTCAGGCGCAAAAAAAGCCGGGAAGGTCACGCGGCGCAGCCGGGCCCAGCGGATCTGCCGGCCCCAGACCTCGCGGGCGCGGCGGTGGCCGATGGGCTGCTCGAAGGGGCTGTCCACCAGATGCACATGCAGCCCGGCGGCACGCACGAGCTTGGTCGCGGCCGCATCCTCGGCGATCTCGGCGGCCAAAGCGCGGAGGCCGCCCCAGGCGTCCAGCATGTCCCGCCGCCAGAGCATGCTCTTGCCCTGCGCGAAGCCGAGCCCGACCGCCTCGCCCACATATTGCCAGCGGGCCTGGAGGGTATTGAGGAAGGCGCATTCCACCTCGGCCCAGAACCCCTCCGGCCGGCTGCCGAGGGGGGTGGAACAGACCAGCCCGGTGTCCTTCCGCCAGGCGGCCATCAGCTGTTGCAGGTAGTCCGGCGGCATCAGCACGTTGGAATCGGCCAGCACCACCCAGCCGGACTCGGCCGCCGCCCAGCCCTTGAGGCAATTGTTCAGCTTGGGGTTGGCGTTGACCCGCTCGTCGCCGACCAGCAGCCGGGCGGGGATGGCGGGATGCGCGGCGATGAGGCGTTCCACGATGGGCACGATCGGGTCGCTCGCCTGCTGCACGCAGAAGATCAGCTCGTAGCCCGGCCAATCCAGCGCGAAGCCGGAGGCCAGGGTCTCCTCGACATAGGGTTCGATGCCGCAGACCGGCCGGATGATGCTGATGCGCGCCGCCCCGGCCGGGGGCGGCGGCAGGCGCCCGCGCCGACGCAGCCGCCGGTAGGCGATGGCCATGCTGAGCCCGTTGATCGCGATCAGCAGGGCGCAGATCCCGGCAAGGCTCCAGGCCAGCGGCGTCACGCGGCCTGGACCTGGGCGGTGACCAGGCGCTTGCCGCCGCCGCCCGGGCTCTCGACCACATAGGTCGGCCAGGCGAGGCCGGTCACGCGCCCGCGCAGGTTGGCGACCAGGCGCAGCCCTTCCTCGGGCGGGACGGCGAAGCGGGCGGTGCCGGGGGCGGCGTCCAACTGGTGCAGGTAGTAGGGTTTCACCCGGTGTCGCAGCATCGCCCTGAACAAGGCCTCCAGCGCTTCGCTTGTGTCATTGACGCCGCGCAACAGCACGGATTGGCCGAGCAGCACTACACCCGAACGGTTCAGCCGCCGTAAAGCTGCGGCCGCGGGGGCGGAAAACTCGCGGGCGTGATTGGCATGGACGCAGAGGAACAGCGCCTTCTCCGTCTCCAGCGCCGCGACCTGCGCCTCGGTGACGCGGTCGGGGTCCGAGACCGGCACCCGGCTGTGCAGGCGGATCACCTGGATATGCGGGATGGCCGAGAGTCGCTGCATGATCCGCGCGAGCCGGCGGGGGGAGAGCATCAGCGGATCACCCCCGGTCAGGATCGCCTCTGTCACCGCCGGGGTCGCCGCGAACCAGTCCAGCGCCGCCTCCAGCTCCGCATCCGACAGCAGCCCGCCGCCGGGGCCGACCACCTCGCGGCGGAAACAGAAGCGGCAATAGACCGGGCAGGCCAGCAGCGGCTTGAGCAGCGCGCGGTCGGGGTAGCGGTGGACGACGCCCTTGATCGGGGTGAAGGGGGCATCCGCCGTGGGGTCGTCGATCTCCCAGGCGGCGGTCGTCAGTTCGGCGCCATCGGGAATGTATTGCCGGGCGATGGGGTCGGCAGGGTCGGCGGCATCGATCATCCCGGCAACGATGGGGGTAACGGCGATGGCGTAGCGGGTGGCGACGGCGGCGGCCTCGCTCTCCCGCCCGGGCGGGAGGAGCCCCGCGGCCACCAGCCCCGATGCGGTCCTGATCGTCTGTTCCCTAATCGTCTGGTCCATGCGGGAGCCTCTAGCGCAGCCGGCCGCCCCCTGCCACGTCACAAGCCATGACCCCGATCTGGCACCCCCAATCCCTGGCCGCCCGGATGCCGGCGCTGCGCGCCCGCGGACGCCTGGCCGCCGCCACCCGCGCCTGGTTCTCGGCGCGCGACTATACCGAGGTGGAGACCCCCGCGCTGGTGCCGGTCCCGGGCATGGAGGTGCATCTGCACGGCTTCGCCTCCCGGTTCGAGCCGCATCTGGGGCGGGGGGAGAGCCTGGCCCTCTGGCTCCGCACCAGCCCGGAGCTTGCCATCAAGCGGCTGCTGGTGGCGGGCGCGGGGCCGGTGTTCGAGTTGGCGCGGGTCTGGCGCAATGGCGAGGTTTCCGCCCGCCATGCGCCGGAATTCACCATGCTCGAATGGTATCGGCCCGGCGCCGATCTCGCCGGGCTGATGGACGAGACCGAAGCCTATCTGCGCGCCATGCTACCGCCCCGGGTCGCCCATGCCGGGGTGGAGAGCGATCTGGCGCTGCCTTTCGAGCGCCTTCGCATGCAGGATGCCTTCGCCTGCTGGTGCGGGCTGGATCTGCTCGCGACCATCGGGCCGGGGGGGGAGGGCGATGGCCCCGCCCTTCTGGCCGCCGCCGCCGCCGCGGGGCATCCGCTGCCGGATGATCTCGCTTGGGAGGACGCCTTCTTCCGCCTGATGCTGGACCATGTGGAGCCGCGCATCGGCCGCGGCCGCGGCACCTTCCTCACCCATTGGCCGGCGCCCCAGGCGGCGCTGGCGCGGCGCGACCCGGAGGACCCCCGCGCCGCGCTGCGGTTCGAGGTGTTTGTCGCCGGGATCGAACTCGCCAACGCCTTCGACGAGCTGACCGATGCCCCGGAACAGCGTGCGCGCTTCCACCGGGATGTGGCCGACCGCGCGCGGCTGCACCCGGAGGCACCCGGCTGGCCGGTGGATGACGACTTCCTCGCCGCCCTCGACCGCGGGCTGCCGCCCACGGCCGGCATCGCGCTCGGCTTCGACCGGCTGGTGATGCTGGCCGCGGGGGTGCCGCGGATCAGCGACACCCTCTGGCTCGGCGGCTGGCCCTATGGCTGAGGTTCAGGCGATCTGCTCGGCATCCCGCTCGGCCATCATCCGCCGGTAGGCCGGCCGGGCGTGGCAGGCCGAGATCCAGGCGCGCAGATGCGGCGCGGCCTCGAACAGTTCCGCGGCGGACAGGGCGTAGCGGACCACCTCGGCGACATTCACATCCGCGACGGTGAAACGGCCGCCGACCAGGAAGCCAGTGGCCGCGAGATGCGCGTCCAGCACCGCGAAAGGGGCTGCCAGGGCGGCGATCGCCGCCTCGGCCAGGGCCGGGTCGCGCTCGGCCACGGGCTTGGTCACGCGGTGGTAGAGGATGTTGATCGCGAAGGGCTCCACCTCGGTCGCCGCCCAGAGCGCCCACATGCCGAATTGCGCATCCTCGGCCAGATCGGCGGGGCCGAGGCTGCCGCCATGGCGCCGCGCCAGATGCAGGTTGATCGCCAGGGATTCGTTCAGGATCAGCCCGTCATCATCCACCGCCGGGATGCGGGCATTGGGGTTGATCGCGAGGAAAGCGGGCGAGTGGGTGTTGATCGGCGCATCGGCGGCCAGCGGATCGGCCAGTCGGTTGGCCTGGACCACCGGAACATGGCGGAAGTCCAGCCCCATCTCATGCGCCAGCCAGATGTTGCGCGAGGCGCGGGAACGCAGGCAGCCGTAGATCGTCAGCATGGTGGTCGAGGCCCTTATTGCAGTCCGCGAAGTCTGGCGGCTGCGGCCAAAGGCGGCAACGGGGGCGGCAACGGGGGCGGCGCCGCAGCGATGCTGGCCTATGGCTGAGCGGCCAGGGCCCGCGCCCGCCGCGCCGCGCGGCCACGCCGGCGTTGCAGGCTGCGCCGCACCCAGATGAAGACGCCGGTGCCGAGCAGCCCGAGCAGTGCCACCGCCGCCACCAGATTGGCGAGGCTTCCGAGCACGCCGCCCCAGTTTCCCTCATGCAGCAGCCGCGGCCAGTTGCTCGGCATCGGCGCCAGCCCATCGGCGCCGGCGCGGTAGAGCACGGCGGTGCCCTCCGCATCCAGCACCCGCACCACCGGCGTGCCGTCCATCGGGCGGATGAAGTCGAGCCCATCCAACGAGTGGCGCGCCGCCACCATGCGCAGCGTCGCGCCCATGGCCGCGGGCGCCGCCGCGCTGGCGGGGAGCGGGGCCGCGAAGCTCACGCCGAAGGCCAAGGCCAGCCCGGTCAGAGGGCTGCCGACCACCAGCGGCAGCAGCCCCCACCCCGCCAGCCGGTGCCAGCCGGCGACGGTGTTGCGCAGCCGAGGCCAACCCAGCAGCAAACCGAGCGGTGCCAGCAGGATCAGCGCGATGGTGCTGCCGGTGACCAGCCAGCCGAGGTCGAGCAGCAGCCGCTCATGCAGGCCGCGGGCGGTGCGGAAGGCAGCCGCGAGTGCGCCTGGCTGGGTTGGCTGGGCCGTGGCGAGGTCGAAGGTCTCACCGCCGCGCGGGCCGATCGAGACGGTGCCGTCATAGCCGCGCACAAAGAGCGCACCGCGCGCACCCATTTCGTCGGCGGCGGCGATCGCGGCCTCGATCCGCGCCAGGGTGACGGTTCCGGCTGGCGTCATCGCCTTCAACGCCGGCTCGAATGCAAGGAACAATCCGGTCGCCATGACCAGCAGCAAGGGGAGGGCGAACGCCAGGGCAATCCAGCGATGCAGGCGCAATAACAAGGGCTTCGGCATCAGGCAGTATCCATTGCGAGCGCAGTCAATATCGCCTTCCCCGGCATCCTTGTGTGATCAAGTGTTGCGAATGAGGGTAAGTGCGGTGACGGCCTGCTCACGCGGTAAGGCGTAGAAGATGAAGACATAGGGGTGCGAGGCTTCGAACACGCTCGGGTCGGGGCTCGCGCGCTGCATGGTGGCGCGGTCCAGCGCCGCGACCGGGAACCAGCGGCCCTCCAGTTCGAACAGCACCTCATACTCCAGCGCATCGAGAAAGGCCGGCACCGCCCAGGTGGAGCCGGCGCGGTGGCGTTCCTCGATCTCGACGGTGATGACCGGGCGGCAGCGTCGCAGCGTCTCGCGGGCGCCGCGCAGCACCTCGTATTCCGCGCCCTCGGCGTCGATCTTGAGATGGGTGAGGTCGGTCAGGCCCAGCCCGTCGATGGTGCGCAGCGGCACCCGGATCTGCTCCACCGCGATGCGACGGAGGTCATAGCCCGCGTAATCCTTGGCCGTGGAGGCCCATTGCTCCTGCGGCACCCCATCCAGCACCGGCAAGGACAGGGTGATGACGCCGTCATGGTCGCCCAGCGCCTCAGGGTGCAGCGTCACATGCGCCGGCACCGCGCCGCCATGCCCGTCGGCAAGCACGGCGGCGAGGCGGGCGAAGGCGCGGGGCAGCGGCTCGAAGGCCAGGACCTTGCTGGCTGGCAGGCGGGAAAAGGGGAGTGTCAGCAGCCCGTCATGCGCCCCGACATCGAGCATGGTGCCGGGTTGATGCAGGCGAGAGTGGAAGGTGACCTCGTCCATTCTCGGCGCCTCAGGCTGCTGCGATGGCGGCATTCAGGGCGCGGACGCCGGCGGCAGGGCCATCCGGGTGGTTCCAGACCGCCCCGACCACCGCCAGGAAATCCGCCCCGGCGCGGACCAGCGGGCCGCAGTTTTCGGCCGTGATGCCGCCGATGGCCACGCATGGGACCTCGAACAGGCTGGACCACCACTCCAGGATCTCGGGCTCGGCCACATGCTCGGTGGCTTTGGTCGCGGTGGGGAAGAAGGCGCCGAAGGCGACGTAATCGGCATCGATCTCGCCGGCCTTCATGGCGAGGTGGCGGCTGGCGTGGCAGGTGATGCCGAGCATCCGGTCCGGCCCCAGCAGCTTGCGCGCCGCCGCATGGTCGCCGTCGCTCTGGCCGAGATGGGCGCCGTCGCAGCCGGTCTCTATCGCAAGCTCGGCACTGTCGTTCAGCAGCACCGCGACGCCGCGCGCCTGGGCCACGGGCAGCAGGGCCGCGACCGCGCGCTTCACCGCATCGGCCGGCGCGTCCTTCAGGCGGATCTGCAGGGCCGCAACATCGCCTGCGTCCAAGGCGGCCGCCAGCGGGTCACGGAACGCCAGCGGGTCGAAGACCGGCGGCGTGATCAGGTAGAGGCGGCAGAGGTCGGGTTGCGGGGTATCGCTCATGTCATGCATGTGCCGCCGGCGCCGCCCGAAGGAAAGGGGGCGGCGCTTGGGGCTACAGATCAAGGCCAGGTTGCGCGCCCTTCGGCCGGCTGGCGGTTTCCCGCGCGGCGCGGCGGAACCCTTCGCCGCGACCGATCGGTGGCAGGGCTTCCTTCTCGTCGTGGACGTTGCGCAGGAGTTCGTCCACGGTCTTCACCATGATCTTGCGGAACTGGCCCAACCCTGTGGAGGCGTAGCCGTGGCTGGCGGCCTCACGCGTCATTTCCTTGGTGGGTGGGTTGAGGGTGATCAGCACGCCGCCCAGCGCGCCTTCGCGCTGCACAGTGCCGACAAGATCGCGGAGGGCGGAGACGGTCACCGTCTCCCCGCCCTTTACCGAGATAATGATGCGGTCCAGGTCCTCGGGGCGGGGGCCGGTGCGGACCCAGCGGATGCCGTCGATGCCGCGATCCATCCCCTTCTTCTTGCCACCCTGTGGCACGGCATCGAGCAGGGAGACGGCCCACCATTGGAACTGATGCTTGTCGCGGAAGGCGAGGTCGCGCGCGGCGGCAAGGTCGCGCGGCGTGCCCAAGACCTCGAAGGCGATATTTGGAAAGGCGTCTTTCAGGCGGCGTTCGATCAGGCTGATGGCGAGGTGGGTGACATCCATGCCGATCCAGCGGCGGCCGAGTTTTTGGGCGGCATGGACGGCGGTGCCGCAGCCGCAGAAGGGGTCGAACACCACATCACCGGGGTTGCTGGAGGCAGTGATGATGCGTTCGAGAAGGGCGAGGGGCTTTTGGGTGGGGTAGCCAAGCAGTTCTTCCGAGCGGTTGTTGATGCCCGGCATGTCTGTCCACAAATTTTGAACTGGAACGCCAGGCATTTCATCCAGATATCGCTTGTACTGTGGTACGGCGCCTGCTTGGGTTTGTATTATTCGGCCTTCATCAATAAGTTTCTGCATGCGAATTTTCGAATATCTCCAATGTCGGGAAACTCCCATTACTTCGTAGTAAGGATTTCCATTCCCCCCCCCTCCCGGTCCTTGGATATTATCCAAGCGGTACCGTCGGCCATTCTCGTCGAGCCTTCTATAATCTCTATTAAGATACTTTTCATCATACGGAAGAAAAATTGAATTGAATGTGTAAGATGAGGATTTAGTATAGAATAGTATAGAGTCAGTAATACGACCAAAATGTTGTGCGCCCTGACCGTGGTCACTGTGAGCGTGTGACCGCTTCCATACTATCTCGTTTCGAAACAGATGCGGCCCGAAAATCCCATCCAGCACGATCTTCAAGTAATGGCTCGCGGTCGGATCGCAGTGCAGATACAGGCTCCCGGTCGGCTTCAGCACCCGATGCAGTTCCATCAGCCGTACCGCCATCATCACCAGATAGGCGGTCATGTCGTTGCGCCCCAGCGCCGCGACGACTCCCCGCAGCAACACCGCCGCATCCGGGTGGGTCGCCTGCGTCAGCACCTCCTCAAAGGCCTGTTCGGCGCTATCGCCCCAATGCCAGGTATCCTCGAAGGCTTCCAACTGGCTGTCGCTGGCCTTGCCGTCCGGTGCCCGGAACAGGACATTGTAGTTCGCGGCGGAATTGAACGGCGGGTCGAGGTAGATCAGGTCCACGCTCTCATCCGGCATCACCGCCCGGCCATCGGCATCGCGCCCGCGTAGCACTTCCAGATTGTCGCCGAAGAAGAGTTTGTTGGTCATTGCGCGACTGTGCCGCCAAGCCAGCGCCGCGCAAAGGTCTCCCAGGTCAGGTCGCGCCCTTTCTTCGCGTGGCGCGCCGTGATGCGGCGATATTCTCCCGACCGCGGGACCGCTTTCGGGGGGGTCATATTGTGGGGTTACCGGTTGTGGGGTTACCGGGAGGCCCCACCGGCGCGCCGCCAGAGTCTTGCCGAAGGCACGCAGGGACCGGCGCGCTCTTTCTTGACCAGCCGGCGCCTGGCGCTTACCAAAGCATTGCAGGGCCGAAGGTGACGGGTCGCAGGGGTGCCAGTTTCCACCATCATCGCCCGAACTGGTGGCCCCGACTGGCGGAAGCCACCGGCCCTGCTAGACCTTCGCTCAAAAGGCGGATTGAAGGTCGCGTAACACCCGCGAACGCACCGCCGGCCGCATCGCGTCACGGTCGATCACATCCACCCGCCCCGGCAGAAGCGCCGCGACCTGCGCCTTCAGCCCGGCATAGGCAAAAACATCAGCCGGCTGCCCGGGCGCGAATTCCACCAAAATATCGATATCGATATCGCTGCCGGGGCCGGATTCGCCGCGTGCCGCCGAACCGAAGAGTCCCGCGTGGATAACGCCGGCCTCGGTCAGTTCCGCCTGATGACTCCGCAGGATGGCGAGGATGGTTTGGGCGTCCATGCCGCCATCCTTGCCGCTCCCATCGGAAGAATCACACCTTGGTCTTGTAAACCTCGATAATGCTGGCCAGCAGCGCCAGGGCATCGGCCTTGCTGCGCTGGAAGGCGTTGCGCCCGACGATGCTGCCATTGCCGCCGCCGGCATGGATCGCGCGGACGTCGTCCAGCATCGACTCGTTGCTGCGCGCCTCGCCGCCCGAGAACACCACCAGGCGACGGCCGTTGAAGCAGGCCTGGACGATATGGGCGAAGCGCTTGGCGGCATCATCCTCGACCGGGAACTTCTCGTAGGTCTTCTTGGCGGCATCCAGGCTGATCGCCGCGGTCGGCGGCTTCACCTTGATGATATGGGCGCCGCAAAGGGCGGCCATGTGCGCGGCGTAGGCCGCGATGTCGAGCGCGGTCTCACCGACCTTGTCCAGCATCGGGCCACGCGGATAGGACCAGACGACGACGGCCAGGCCGGCGGCCTTGGCTTCCTCGGCCAGCTCGCGCAGCTCTTCCATCATCTCGAACTGGTATTCGCTGCCCGGATAGATCGTGAAGCCGATCGCCGAGCAGCCCAGGCGCAGCGCATCCGCGACCGTGCCGGTCACGGCCTGGTCCTTGGTCGTGGACAGGCTGTTGCTGCTGTTGACCTTCAGGATGGTCGGGATGGCACCGGCGAAGGTCGCGGCCCCGGCCTCGATCATGCCCAAGGGGGCGGCATAGGCGTTCAGCCCGGCCTCGATCGCCAGCTCGAACAAATAATGCGGATCATAGGCGGCGGGATTCGGCGCGAAGGAGCGCGCCGGGCCGTGCTCGAAGCCCTGGTCGACCGGCAGGATGACCATGCGGCCGGTGCCGCCGAGCTTTCCCTCCATCAGGATGCGGGCAAGGTTGCCCTTCGTCCCGGGGTTGTCGCTCTCGTACCAGGACAGGATTTCCTTGACGCGGCGCGTGAGCTTCATCGGGCGTGATCCTTTTCGAACCGTGGCAAAATCGTCGCTGCCGGATAGCCGATGCCGCCGAAACTGTCACGGCCCCGCCAGGAGAACACGCAGCCGTGCGCGCCCGGCCGGGCGCCGCAAATCCAGATGATCGATCACGATTGCCGGCGGTGGCGCCGGCAGCAGCACCGCGCCCGCCTCCGCCGCCGCCCCGGCCACGGCGGGATAGGCGGGGTGAGCACCCGCCAGAACCAGAATCGGCACCCCGGCGCGCAGGGCGGCCAGGGCATGGCCGGGTGCGGCCCCGCAATCCAGCGCATGGCCGAAGGGCACGCCGGGGCAGAGCGCCCGTGCCTGGGCGATCAGCGCGAGCCACCCCGCCGGCCCCAGCCAGGCGCAGGCGCCGGGTGGGGAGAGCAGCAGCGGTGGCGCGGCGCGCGCCCAGGCCACCAATACCGCCGCCGCGCGCCTCGCATCGGGCACGAGGATGGCCGGCTTGCCATACGCGACAGTCACTTGCGGTTGACCCTGCCCATGCAGCATGCGTAAAGCCAAGTCCTTGTCCTTCCGCCTGTCGAGGACGACAGGCGCCGCCGCATCCCCTGCCGTAAACAAGGTCGAGCCGAATACTTCATGAGCAGCGCCGCAAGCGACCCCGATGCCGTTCTGTCGCGGCTGGAAGCAGCGGTGGATCTTCTCGCCACCCGCGTCCAGACCGCTCGTGAAGCCCTGGATGCCGCGGCGCATGCGCCGGAGGCCGCAGGCCCCAGCCGTGACGAGATCATAGCGCTGGCCGACCGGCTGGAGGCGACGCTCGCGCGGCTGCGGCTCGCGGCGGAAGATACGGTTTCCGAGGAGTGATGCGCTAGCATGGCCCAGGTCACGGTCCGCGTCGGCGGCTATACCCATCCGGTGTCCTGCGAGGACGGGCAGGAGGCGCATCTGGTCGCCCTGGCCGCCGATGTGGATCGCCGGGTCTCCTCGATTCGCGCCATGGGCGGGCAATATGGCGAGGCGCGGCTGCTGCTGCTCGCCGGGCTGCTGCTGGCCGATGAGCTGCACGACATGCGGATCGAGCTGTCCGCCGTCCGCGCCGGCCAACCCCCTGGCCCCGCCGCCGACCCGCGGCTGGCCGAGCGTCTGGCCCGGTTGGCGGAGCGGATCGAAGCCATTGCGGGGACGCTCGACCAGCCCTAGATGTGGGCGGCGGGGCTGCTCGGTTTGTTGAGGCAGCTACATCCCCGGGGCCAATGAGCAACCTCCGGGAGCTGGCGCTGCTTGGATCCTGGTCCAAGTACCTGGCGCCCACCTGCAACAGCAGGTCCATGGAGGATGTCACGCCGACGGCTATGGCGGCTCCGCACTTTCCCCTCGATGCCGAGAAGGCAGCGCTCCGGCGTCATGCCTTTGCCGCGCGGCTTGGCTGCGATCCGGCGCTCGGCGCCGCGATGGCGGCGCATGTGCTGGCCGCTGCCGCGCCGCCGGAGGGCGCGGTGGTGGCCGGGTTCTGGCCGATGGGGGCGGAAATCGACCCTCGGCCCTTGATGCAGGCGCTCGCCGAACGCGGCCATGCGCTGGTGCTGCCGGTGACGCCGCCGCGCGGCCAGCCGCTGCGATTCCGCCGCTGGCAGCCCGGCGAGCCCTTGGCGCCGGGCCCGATGGGCACCAGCCAGCCGGCGGCGGGCGAATGGCTCGATCCTGACTGGCTGCTGGTGCCGCTGCTGGCCTTCGATCGGCGGGGCGGGCGGCTCGGCTATGGCGGCGGGTATTACGACCGCACCCTGGCGGGCTTGCCGAATTCCACCGCCATCGGCATCGCTTTTTCCACACAGGAGGTGCCGGAGGTGCCAACTGGACCTCTGGACCAACGGCTGCCGATGATCGCGACCGAGTCCGGACTGATCGTCACGGGAGCCTGAGCGGTTGCGGATTCTGTTTCTTGGAGATGTCGTCGGCCGCAGCGGCCGCGATGCCATCGTGGCCCAACTGCCGGCGCTGCGGACGCGCCTCAACGCCGACCTGGTGGTGCTGAACGGGGAGAACGCCTCGCATGGCTTTGGCCTGGCGCCGGATATGGCGCGCGCCTTCCTGGTCGCGGGGGCGGATGTGGTGACGCTCGGCAACCACGCCTGGGACCGCAAGGAGCTGATTCCCTACCTCGAAACCGAACCCCGCGTCATCCGCCCGCTGAATTTCCCGCCCGGTACGCCCGGGCGAGGCCATTACGAGGTGGTGCTGGCCGATGGCCGCCGCGCGCTGGTGGTGCAGGCCATGGGGCGGCTGTTCATGGACGCGCTGGATGACCCCTTCCGCGGTGCCCAGGCGGTGCTGGCGCCCTACCGGATGGGCACCGGCGGGGTTTCGGCCATCGTCGTGGATTTCCATGCCGAGGCCTCCAGCGAGAAGCTGAGCTTCGCGCATTCCTTCGATGGCCGGGTGTCGCTGGTGGTGGGGACGCATACGCATACGCCCTCGGGCGACCACCACATCCTGGTCGGCGGCACGGCCTATATGACCGATGCCGGCATGTGCGGCGATTATGACAGCGTGATCGGGATGCAGAAGGGCGCCGCGGCCCTGCGTTTCTGGCGCAAGGTGCCCGGGGAAAAACTGTCGCCGGCGGATGGCGAGGCGACGATCTGCGGCTGTTTTGTCGAGACGGATGATGCGACCGGCCTTGCCCGCAGCATCGTGCCGATCCGCATCGGCGGCAGGCTGGCCCAGGCGCTGGGGTAGCAGGCGCCACAGGGCCATTGCCACCAGGGCGCGTTCCGTTACAGATTTGCGACGGGAATGAAATGCGCGGTCGTCTGACAGCCGAGGCCAAGCGCGCATGCACGCCCCCGATATCCGCCACTCCTTGAGCAGCGCCGCCCGCGAGACCCATGCGCGCCTGCATGGCCGCATCGAGGGCGCGGTTGCCAGCTACATCCCGGCCCTGGCCGCGATGCCGCCGGATCTGTTCGGCATCGCCCTGATGACGCCCTCCGGCGCGGTGGCCGAGGCTGGCGACACGCGGCACCCCTTCACCATCCAATCCGTCTCCAAATGCTTCACCTATGCCATGGTGCTCGACCTGCTGGGCCGCGACGCGGTGCGGGCCGGGGTGGGCGTGCAACCGGTCGGCGAGCCCTTCAACGTCATCGAGCTGGACCCGCGCAGCAACCGCCCCTTCAACCCGATGATCAATTCCGGTGCCATCGCCGTGGCCGGGCTGTTGCGCCAGACGCTTGGCCCCGACGCCTTCGCAATGGTGAAGGCCCGGCTCTCCGCCTGCGCCGGCCGCATGCTGGAGGTCGATGCCGCGGTGCATGCCTCCGAGGCCGAGAGCGGCCACCGCAACCGCGCCATCGCGCATCTGCTGCGCGCCGCCGGCGCCTTCACCGCCGATCCGCAGGAGGCGGTGGAGCTTTATTTCCTGCAATGCTCGCTGCTGGTCACCGCGCATGATCTGGCGGTGATGGGCGCGACCCTGGCCGCGATCGGGACCAACCCGCTCTCGGGCAAGGAGGTCTTCGGCGTCGATGCGGTGCGGGACACGCTGTCGGTGATGTTCACTTGCGGGCTGTATGACGGCGCCGGGGACTGGGCCTGCCGCGTCGGGCTGCCGGCGAAAAGCGGCGTCGGCGGCGGGGTGGTGGCGGTGGTCAATCGCCAGCTTGGCTTGGGCGTGTTCTCGCCGCGGCTGAACGCCGATGGCAATCCGCATCGTGGCCTGCTGGCCTGCGAGATGCTGGCCGAGGATCTCGGCCTGCACGCCTTCGATGCGACCAATTCCGGCTCCAGCCTGCTGCCGTCGCTGGCGCCGGGGTAGCCGCTCTCAATAGAGGTTTTGGGCCACCCGCTCCTCGGCGCCTGCGTCATACTCGGCGGCATCGATCATCCCGCCGGTATGCGCCGCCAGCATTTCTCCCGCTGTCGGCACCGCCACCGGCCGCACCTTCTGGCCCCAGAGCGCAGACCGCACCAACGCCCTTGGGCATTGCATAAAAACCTGTTCGGCGGTGATCAGCATCACCGTCACCGGCTCCACGCCGCGCATCGCCAGGCGGGCGCGCAGGCCGGGGTCGGTGGTCAGCCGCGCGGTGCCGGTGACGCGCAGGGTTTCCCCCGCACCCGGCACCAGGAACAGCAGCGCCACGCGGGGGTCATCCAGCACATCGCGCAGCGCATCGATGCGGTTGTTGCCGCGGCGGTCGGGCAGCGCCAGGGTCTTGTCATCCAGCATCGCGCAGAAGCCGGGGCCATCGCCGCGCGGCGTCGCATGCATCCCGCGCGCCCCGGCCGTGGCCAGGATGCAGAAGGGGCTGGCCGCGATGAACGCCGCCGCCGTGGCGTCGATCCGGTCCGTGACCTTCGCCCGCACCAGATCGCGGGTCGGGGCGTAGAGGGCGGCCAGCGCCTCCGGCGTGGTGATGTCGTGGTTCATGAGCGCAGCACAGCCCCCGTCGCCTTGCTGACGGCCACGACGATCCTGGCGGCGACGGCCTCGATCTCGGCTTCGGTCAGCGTATGGTCGCGCGGCTGCAAGGTCACGTCGATGGCGAGACTCACCTTGCCCTCGGGCAGGCGCTCGCCGGCGTAGCGGTCGAACAGCGCGACCTCAGTGATCAGGCTGCGTTCGGCGTTGCGGGCAGCCTTCAGCACCGCCTCGGCCGCCACGCCCGCGTCCACCAGGAAGGCGAAGTCGCGGTGCACAGGCTGCAGGGTCGGCAGGTCCGGCGCCGATTTCTTGCGGCGCTTGGGGTCCGGGATGGCGTCCAGGAAGATCTCGCAGGCGACCGCCGGGCCAGAGATGTCCAGCGCCGCCAGCACAGAGGGATGCAGCGCGCCGAAGGTGGCCAGCACCGTCTTCGGCCCTTGCCGCACCACGCCCGAACGGCCGGGGTGGTAGAAGCCGGGCGCGTCCGCCGTCACCGACAGCGCCGCCGCCGGCACGCCGAGCGCCGCCAGCACCGCCAGCGCATCGCCCTTGGCATCCAGCCAGTCCAGCGGGCGTGCGGGCACATCCCAATGGCGCGGCGTGGCGCCGGTGCGGACGCAGGCGGCGATGGCAAGCTGCCCCTCCGGCAGCGGCGAACGCCAGCCGCCGCCGACCTCGGCCAGCGCCACGGCATCCTGGCCGCGCGCGGCATTGCGCCCGGCGGCCAGCACCAGGCTCGCGACCGGGGTCGGGCGCATCTGGTCCAGATCCGAGGCGATGGGGTTGGCGAGGCGTAGGCTGTCCGGCGTGTCGCCGAACAGCGCCGCCTGGGTATGGTCCATGAAGCCGAAGCTCACGCAATCCTGCGCCCCGCGCGCGCCCAGCACGCGGCGGGCCAGCGAAGCGCGGGCCTGGCGCGCGGTCAGCGCGGGCGGGCCCATGGTGGCGACGGGCAGGGAGACCGGCGGGATCGCATCCAGCCCGCCGAGGCGCAGCACCTCCTCCAGCAGGTCGCATTCCGCCTCGATCGCCGCGACGCTTGCGCGCGCCTTGGCGGCGCGGGCGGGTCCGATCCCCGGCGCCTGGTCCAGCGACTGCGCCAGCACGCGATAGGCCGAGCCATCCGCCGCCACGTCATTGCGCCAGGAGGGGACGGCGACGGTGACGCTCTCGGCGTCCCGGCCGGTGATGGCGAAGCCCAGGCGTTCCAGCCGGGCGCAGGCTTCCTCCGCCGGCAGGTCCAGCCCGCCGAGGCCGGCGATGCGCTCGAAGCGCAGGGTCGCGCTGCGCTCCCAGGCGGGGACGGCGCCGGCGCTCACGATCTGGGAGGCCTCGCCGCCGCAAAGGTCGAGCACCATCCGCGTCGCCAGTTCCACGGCATCGGTCAGGAAGGCGGGGTCCAGCCCGCGTTCGAACCGCGCCCGCGCATCGGAATTGAGGCTGTGGCGGCGCCCGGCCTCGGCGATGCGGACGGGGTCGAACAGCGCGCATTCGATGAAGGCTTCGGTGGTGCCCTCGTCGCAGCCCGAGGCCTCGCCGCCGATCACGCCGGCCAGGGATTCCGGCCCGGCGGCATCGGCGATCACGAGGTCATCCGGGGTGACCGTGACCTCTTTGCCGTTCAGCGCGGTGAAGGTTTCGCCCTCGGCGCCCATGCGCAGGGTCAGCACATCGCCGTGAAGCTTGCCCATGTCGAAGACATGCAGCGGGCGGCCATAGGCAAAGGTGAAGAAGTTCGTGACATCGACCAGCCGGCTGATCGGCCGCAGCCCGATCGCGGTCAGCCGGTCCTGCAGCCATTGCGGGCTGGGGCCATTGGTCAGCCCGCGCAGGGCGCGGCCGAGGACCACGGGGCAGGCTTCGGGGGCGGCGATCTCCCAGCGCAGGGGGGTGGTGAAGCTGGCGGGCACCGGTTCGGCCGGCAGCGGGCGGAGGGTGCCGAGGCCGGCGGCGGCCAGATCCCGCGCGATGCCGCGGATGGACAGCGCATCGCCGCGATTGGGGGTGACGGCGATTTCGATGATGGGGTCGTTCATTCCCGCCCAGTCGGGGTAGGAGGCGCCGACCGGGGCATCCTCGGGCAGGTCCACGATGCCGTCATGGTCCTGGCCGAGGCCCATCTCGCGCATCGACAGCATCATGGCTTCGGACTTCACGCCGCGGATTTCCCCGGCCTTCAGCGTGATGCCGGTGCCGGGGATGAAGGCGCCGGGCAAAGCGACCACGGCCAGCATCCCGGTGCGCGCATTCGGCGCGCCGCAGACCACGGAGCGGATCACGCCATCGCCGATATCCACGCGGCAGGCGCGCAGCCGGTCGGCATTGGGATGCTGCACCGCTTCCAGCACGCGGCCGATGCAGAAGGGGGCCAAGGCGGCGCCACGGTCCTCGATGCCTTCGACCTCAAGGCCGATGGTGTTGAGGCAGGCGGCGATGGCGGCGGCATCGGCCGTGGTGTCGAGATGCTCGGAGAGCCAGGAGAGGGAGAATTTCATGGCTCAGAACCCCTCGGCCAAGGAGGCCGGCGACAGCACGGCGGCGGAGGTGGCGCGCAGCCAGCGCACGTCGCTCTCATAGAAGGGGCGCAGATCGGGCAGGCCGTGCTTCAGCATGGTGATGCGCTCGACGCCCATGCCGAAGGCAAAGCCCTGCCATTCGCGCGGGTCGATGCCGGCATTGGCCAGCACCTTCGGATGGACCATGCCGCTGCCGAGGATCTCCAGCCAGTCGCCACCGGCGCCGAGTTCGCCGGTCTTCTTGCTCCAGCCGATATCGACCTCCATGGAGGGTTCGGTGAAGGGGAAGTAGCTGCTGCGGAACCGCACCGGCAAATCCGCGATGCCAAAGAACGCGCGTAAAAAGTCGATCAGGCAGCCCTTGAGGTGCCCCAGCGTGATGTCGCGGCCGAGGACCAGCCCTTCGACCTGGTGGAACATCGGCGAATGGGTCGCGTCATGATCGGCGCGATAGGTGCGGCCCGGGGCGATGATGCGGATCGGCGGATCGCCGGCCAGCATGGTGCGGACCTGCAAGGGGCTGGTCTGGGTGCGCAGCACGGTCTGGAAGCCGGCGCCATGCGCGGACGGCAGGTAGAAGGTGTCGTGGTCCTGCCGCGCCGGGTGATGCGCGGGGATGTTGAGTGCCGAGAAATTATACCAGTCGGCCTCGATATCCGGGCCTTCGACCACCGAAAACCCCATGGCGCCGAAGAGCGCGGTCAGCTCCTCCATGGTGCGGGAGATCGGGTGGATGCCGCCCTGTTCCGGCCCGGCCGGGGGGAAGGGCCGGGGGGGCAGGGTGACATCGATCTTCTCGGCCAGCAGCCTGGCATCCAGGGCCGCGGCTTCCAGCGCCACGCGGCGGGCGTCCAGGGCCGCCTCCACCGCGGCCTTGACCGCGTTGACCGCGGCACCGCGTTCGCGCCGGGCTTCGGGCGGAACCTGGCCCAATGCCTTGAGCAGGGCCGTGAGGCTGCCGCTCTTGCCCAGGGTCGCGACGCGCACGGCGTCCAGCGCACGGGGGTCGGGGGCGGCCGCGACGGCGGCGAGCGCCTCGGTGCGCAGCAGGGTCAGGTCATCGGTCATGCGAAAAGATCCACCGGTCCAGACAAGAAAAAGGCCGCGCGGCCCCGGTGCGAACACCGGGGCCAGGCGGCCTGTTCAGCGTCCCGGCCCGTGAAGGGCCGGGGGTGCCGATCACGCGGCGGGGGTGGCCGCCGCCGGCATGGCCGCCTTCACCTGTTCGATCAGCGCCGTAAAGCCGGCGGCGTCGTCCATGGCGATCGCGGCCATCGCCTTGCGGTCCAGCTCGATGCCGGCATGCTTGGCGGCGGCGATGAACACGGAATAGGTCATCCCCTGCTCACGCACCGCGGCGTTGATCCGCTGGATCCACAGCGCGCGGAATTCGCGCTTCTTGTTGCGACGATCGCGGTAGGCATAGCGCAGGGCCTTCTCGACCCGCTCCAATGCCGGCCGGTAGGCCGTCGACGACCTGCCGACATATCCCTTGGCGAGGCCAAGAATCTTCTTGTGGCGGGCGTGCTTCGTTACGCCGCGTTTGACACGTGCCATGGCGCGTTCTCCTTACCGATCCAGCCCATAGGGCAACCACTGCTTGATGGTCCGGGCGTCCATGTCCGTCATCGTGAAGGAGCCGCGGTTGTGCCGCTTCATCTTCGACGTCTTGCAGGACAGCATGTGGCGCTTGAAGCCGGCGCCAGCCAGAACCTTACCGGTCGCAGTGATCTTGAATCGCTTCTTGACGCTGCTCTTGGTCTTCATCTTGGGCATTTCGGGTCCTCCAATATCGGCCCATTCGGGGACCGGGGGGACGCACCACGCCGCCAGGATGGCGGGGACGCGCGACGCCACGGCCGGGCATGCCCCAACGGGCCCGGACGCGTAGCGAGGGGGGCCTATAGGCGGTGCCGCCACCCGTGGCAAGGTAGGGTTTACGCTTCGCGGCCGCGCTGATAGGTAAGCAACCGCAACCATTTCCGGCCTGGACCCGAACGATGCGCCTCGTGATCGAAGCCGGGTCCCGTGGCCTCGCCATGCGCGAGGGGCTCGGCTCCGATCTGGACTGGGGTGCGTGGATCGACACCACTGCCCGGACCTTCGCCGTCACCGTCACCAATATCCATGACGATCCGGACCCTTGGGCCGCAGCCTACTACAGCTATGTCGAGTCGTCGCAGGTCGCCTGGGCCGGCCGGGATGCGGGCGCGCCGCTGACCTGGCCCGGCGGTGCCCAGCTGAGCGGTTTCTCCCTGGCCGAGGCCCCCCTGCTTGGGGATTTCTACGCCGCCGCGACCACCACCTTCTCCTATGGCTACCTCTACGTCTTCGACCCCTCCGTCTCATTGGCCACCAACGACCTTCGCGGCAGCCTTGGCAATTACGTCTATCGCGCCGAGGGCATCGCCTATCTCGCCGCCCTCGATGCCTGGCGCGAGGCCGCGTTGGACACCACCGCCACCGCCTGGACCTACACCAGCAGCAGCCTCCCCGCAGTCACCATCACCGACGCCCCCGCGACCAGTCTGCGCGACCTCTCCCACATCACCGCGGATGGCTTGGCCGTGCTCATGCGGCTGCTGGCCGGCAATGACGAAATCATCGGCGCGGATGGCGATGACGCGCTGCTCGGCGGCGCCGGCGATGACAGCATCGTGGCCGGCGGCGGCCGTGACCTCGCCGATGGCGGCCAGGGCCGGGACACGCTGCTCGGCGGCGCGGGGAGGGACGCCCTGTTCGGCGGCGACGGGGAGGACAGCCTCGACGGCGGCGAGGATGAGGATCTCCTGATCGGTGGGGCAGGTGCCGATCGGCTCCTGGGCGGCGCGGGTGCCGACCTGCTCATCGGCGGCTGGCCCGATCGCGGCGACCCGGCCGTGGCCGGGGTGCGCCCGCTCGACACCCTCACCGGCGGCTCGGGCGAGGATGTGTTCGTCGTCAACAATGACGCCCATGTCACCGACATGACCGGCGGCGAGACGGTGCTGGTCACCCAGGCGATCCGGGAGGCCAGCAATGGCGTGATGATCCTGAAGACCGGGACCGGCTTCGAGCTGCTGTTGCTCACCGGCGAGATCGAAATCGACACCTCCGGCAGCGTGCCGCGGCGCGTGATGCGGATCGACAGCGCCGTGACCGTGACGATCGATGCGCCGGAGGGCCAGGTTGGCCTGGCGCGGCTGCCCGACAGCCTCCTCCTGGACCCGTACCCATGGGCGGCCGGTCTTGGCACCCTTGGGGTCGAACTGCCGCAGGACGCGGTCGCCTATGCCCAGTACCAGCTGAGCTGGACGCCGGGCGAGACCATCCTGACCCGGGCCGCGGCCGATGCCCGGGTGGAGGAGGTCGCCGATGGCCTGCGGCTGTTCGAAGCCTTCGACCAGATCAAGGCTGCGCTGCTGCTGGGCAGCATCGACGGCCATCTCGATTTGTATGGGCCGCAGGTCGTGCGCAACATCGTCGCGCGGCTCGAGGTGGCGCTGGAGGCCTTCGATCCCGCCGCCGCCCTGCGCTTCACCACTGCCTCCAACGCGACCTTCGCCGCACTGGCGGAAAAGATCGTGGGCCAGATCCCGGCCTTCCGCATGGCCTTCTTCATCAAGGATCTCGCCACCATCGTCACAAGCTACGTCGAGGGCGACTACCGCGACCAGCATATCCGCCTGTTGTCCGATTTCTCCGCGGCCGTGCTCGGCCTCGTCGGGCGCGACATGGCGGCGCTGGCGGTGGGCTTCGGCGGGATCGTGGTGGATGCGCTGGTCGATACCATCCTCGATGGCGTGGCGCGCGAGATCTCCGCGAGCGTCACCGGCGCCCTCGACCATATCGGCACCGCCGGCAATGACGTGATCGACCGCCGCGAGGAGGGCTGGGGCGGCGTCTTCGTGGGCGGTGATGGCGATGACACGCTGTTCGATGGCGCCGGGGATGCGACCTTCGTCGGCGGCAGCGGCAATGGCGATGACCGCTACGACGGCGGCGGCGGCTGGGACAGCGTCACCTATACCAGCGCGTTGCATGGGGTTGCGGTCGATCTCGGCCTCGGCCGTGCCACCGGCGCGGATATCGGCAGCGATACGCTGGTGGGGATCGAGGCGGTCACCTCAGGCGATGGCGCGGATCGTCTGCTCGGCAGCGAGGCGGCCAACGCCCTCTCCGCCGGTGCCGGGGCGGATTGGCTGGAGGGGCGGGGCGGCAACGACAGCCTGTTCGGCGGCGAGGGCGATGACACCCTGCTGGGCGGTGCGGGCAGCGACCTGATCGATGGCGGCGCCGGCACCGATCGGGTGGAGATGGCGGGTCTTGGGCGGCGCGGGGTGCAGATCACTCTTGGCGAGGGCGCGCTGCACCTGGTTCACGGCGCGGAGACCGACCGGGTGCAGAACGTCGAGCGGCTGGACTTCGCCGATGGCACGCTCTGGACGGGTGCCGATTCCACCGCGGCCCAGGTCCTGCGCCTCTATCAGGCCGCGCTGGAACGCGCCCCCGACCAGTCCGGGCTGAATTACTGGATCGGCGCCCTGGGCGCGGAGGTGCGGCTGGAGGCGCTGGCCTCGGATTTCCTCGGCAGCGCGGAGTTCGCGGCACGGTTTGGCGCCGGGCTCGGCGAGGCCGATTTCGTGGCCCAGCTTTACCGCAACGTCCTCGGGCGGGAGGGCGACCACGGCGGCCTCCAATACTGGACCTCTTCGCTGCTCTATGACGGGGTGAGCCGGGCGAGCGTCCTCGTGGCATTTTCCGAAAGCGATGAGAACCGCGCGGCCACCGCCGATGTCGTCAGCGCCGGCATCTGGGACCTGGACGAGAATGCCGCCGCCGTCGCGCGGCTCTACGACACTGCCCTGGGCCGGCTGCCCGATGTGGGCGGGCTCGGCTACTGGAAGACCAATATCGAGGCGGGCACCCAGACCCTCACCGACCTCGCCACCGTCTTCACAAACAGCCCCGAGTTCCAGGCGGTGTATGGCGCGCTCGGCAACCGCGCCTTCGTCGAGCTGATCTACCAGAACGCGCTGCACCGGGCGGGGGAGGCCGGGGGCGTCGCCTATTGGACCGGGCTGCTGGACTCCGGCCTCAGCCGCGCGGCGATGGTCGTGCCCTTCAGCGAGAGCGCCGAACACGCCGAGCTGACCGCCGCCAACATCAACAATCCCGACCCAACCCATTTCGGCATCCTCTTTGCATGATCGGCGCATCGGGCAGATGCACACTGCCGGAAATGGCGCTTTACCCAACCGCTCCTGATATCTAGATTCATATCTGCGGCGGACTGATCGCGCGTGCCGTGCTTCGAACCTGGCCGATGCCGCCGGCCAAGCGGATTGGAGCCCGAGACCCGATGTCGGCGTGGCTGCTACCTTTTTGTAATTGCCCGGCCTGCGCGAACGGCGATGCCGCTTCCTCGCTTGCGGACGCCGCGTCCGTGCTCGGCGACGGGGGGCAGGATGCGAGCGCCGTGTCGCAGGGCGCCACCGGCAACCGCTATATCGACGGGCTGCTGCGTGGCTCCCGTTGGGAAAGCGGCTTCGCCTTCAGCTTCCCCCAGGCCGGCAGAGACTATGGCGTGAGCTATGGCTCTGGTGAGAACACCACGGATTTCCGCCCCCTGACCCTGCAAGCCATGGAGGCGACCCGTGCGATCCTGGGCGGCTACACCCTGACCGGGGCGAGGGGGGTGATCACCTATGGCAGTGTCGCCAGCCTGATCCTTACCCCGGTGGGGCAGACGCAGAATGGGGGCTTGAACGCGGGTGGGGACATCCGGCTGGCGGAATCCTCGGTGCCCAGAACCGCCTATGCCTATTTCCCGGCCGATGGCGCCGGCGGCGATGCCTGGTTCGGGACGGGTCATGTCGGCACCTCCCTCGATTACCGCACGCCGGTCGCCGGCAGCTACGCCTACCACACCTATATTCATGAGCTTGGCCATGCGCTGGGGCTGAAGCACGGGCACGAGACGGGTGGGGTGGCGAATGTCGCGATGCCGACGGATCGTGACGGGCTCGAATTCACCGTCATGACCTACCGCTCCTATCCGGGCGGGCCCGCCACCCCCTACACCTTCGAGCAATGGGGCGCGCCGCAGACGCTGATGATGTACGACATCCTCGCCTTGCAGGTGATGTATGGCGCCGATTACGCGACCCATGCCGGCAACACGACCTATCGCTGGAATCCCGCGACCGGGGAGATGTCGGTCGATGGCATCGGCCAGGGCACCCCGGGCGGCAACCGCGTCTTCCTGACCATCTGGGATGGGGGTGGCGCCGATGTCTATGACCTGTCGAACTACACCACGGCCGTGGTCCTGGACCTCGCGCCCGGCGGCTGGAGCATCACCTCGGAAGCCCAGCGCGCCAATCTCGGCGCCGGGGTGAAGGCGCACGGGACGGTCTACAACGCGCTGATGTTCCAGGACGATCCGCGCTCGCTGATCGAGAATGCGATCGGCGGTTCCGGCAATGACACGCTGCGGGGCAATGACCTCGCCAACTGGCTCGTCGGCAATGCCGGCAACGACCAGCTTTTCGGCGGCAACGGCGACGACACCTTGCGGGGCGGCGCGGGCAGCGATCTGCTCGATGGCGGCGCGGGCTTCGACATCGGCCTGCTGGATGTCGGTCGCCGCGGCACCGGCGTCAGCCTCGTCGGCAGCGAGATCAGGGTGGCGCGGGGCGGCGAGATCGATACCGGCCGTGGCATCGAGGCGCTGGATTTCGTGGATGGCCGCCTCTGGCTCGGGGCCGACTCGCCCGCGGCCCAGATCCTGCGCCTCTACCAGGCGGCCCTGCACCGGATGCCCGACCCGGGCGGGCTGCACGCCTGGAGCCACGCGCTGGCCGCGGGCGGGCGGCTCGACCAGGTGGCGCAAGGCTTCCTCGGCAGCGATGAATTCGCCGCGCGCTTCGGCCGTGGGCTTGGCGGCCCGGATTTCGTCAATCAGCTCTACCACAATGTGCTGGGGCGCGAGGCCGAGGCATCCGGGCTCGCCTATTGGACCGGCATCCTGGCCAGGGGGGCGCTGACGCGCGACGGGCTGCTGGTGGCCTTCTCCGAGAGCCAGGAGAATATGGCGCGGACCGCGCCGCTGGTCACGCCCGGGGTCTGGGAGCTGGATGCCACGGCCGCGACCATCGCCCGCATCTACGATACCGCGCTTGGCCGGGTGCCCGAGCTGAACGGGCTCGCCTTCTGGCAGGGGCAGGTGGCGGCCGGGGGGCTGAGCCTGGAGACCCTCGGCGCGATCTTCGCCGGCAGCGCCGAATTCCGTGCCACTTATGGCGCGCTGGACAACCGCGGCTTCACCGAGCGGCTGTATTGGAACGCGCTGGACCGGGCGGGGGATGCGGCGGGCATCGCCAGCTGGTCCGCCGCACTGGATGCGGGCAATACCCGCGCGGCCGTAATGCTCGCCTTCAGCGAAAGCCCGGAGCACATGGCCCTGACTGGCCCCGACATCGCCAACACCGACCCGGCCTTCTTCGGCATCCTTTTTGCTTAAAGTGCTGTGGGGCTTGGACTGCCGCGCCCCACGGCGCATATCGATGCGATGATGACCCCCTTCCGCAAGATGCACGGCCTTGGCAACGACTTCGTGGTGCTCGACGCGCGCCACGCCGCCCTGCCGATCGGCCCCGAGGTCGCCCGCGCGATCGGGGACCGGCATCGCGGCATCGGCTGCGACCAGATCATCATCCTCGAACCGCCGGGGGAGGGGGCCGATGTCTTCATGCGCATCCGCAACCCCGATGGGTCGGAGGCCGGCGCCTGCGGCAATGCCACGCGCTGCGTCGCCAGCCTGATCGCGGCCGAAACCGGCAGCCGGGACGTCGTGGTCCGCACCATATCGGGCGACCTGCCGTCCCACCTGCATGCCGATGGCACGGTCACGGTGCTGATGGGCGTGCCGCGCACCGGCTGGCATGAGGTGCCGCTGGCCCAGGCGCTGGATACGCTGCATCTGCCGCTCCAGCGCGGGCCGCTGGCGGATCCGGCGGCCTGCTCCATGGGCAATCCGCATGCGACCTTCTTCGTGCCGGACCTCAGCCGCATCGGGTTGGGCGTGCTGGGGCCGCTGCTGGAAACCGACCCGATCTTCCCCGAACGCGCCAATATCGGCGTGGTGCAGGTGCTGGCGCGGGACCGGCTGCGGCTCGTGGTCTGGGAGCGCGGGGCGGGGCTGACCCTGGCCTGCGGCTCGGGCGCCTGTGCGGCGCTGGTCAATGCGGTGCGCCGGGACCTCGCCGATCGCGCGGCGGATGTGGAGCTTCCGGGCGGCACGCTGCGGGTGGAATGGCGCCCGGATGGCCAGGTCGCCATGACCGGCCCGGTCGCGACCGCCTATCTCGGCACGCTCGACCTGGCGGCCCTGCGCGCGGCATGACGGCGCCGCGGACCCTGAGCTTCGGCTGCCGGCTCAACACCGCCGAGACCGCCGCCATGGCGCGGCTTGCGGAGGCGGGCGGGGCGGGGGCGGAGATGCTGCTGGTGAACACCTGCGCCGTCACCACCGAGGCCGAGGCCCAGGCCCGCCAGGCGCTGCGCCGTGCCGCCCGCGCCGATCCGGGCCTGCGGATCGTGGTGACCGGCTGCGCCGCCACCATCCGACCCGAGGCCTGGGCCGGGCTGCCCAACGTCATCCGCGTCGTCCCGAATGCGGAAAAGCTGCGCCCCGAGGCCTGGGGTGCCACATCCCCGCCCGAGGACATGGCCGCCGAGACCGGCAGCCGCACCCGCGCGCTGGTGCAGGTGCAGCAGGGCTGCGACCACCGTTGCACCTTCTGCATCATCCCGCAGGGGCGCGGCGTCTCCCGCTCGCTACCCGCCGAGCGGGTGGTGGCGCGGATCGCGACCCTGGCCGCAAGCGGGGTCGCGGAGGTCGTGCTGACCGGCGTGGACATCGCCTCCTGGACCGGGCCTGGCGAGGCGCGCCTCGGCGATCTGGTCGCGGCGGTGCTGGCGGGGGTGCCCGATCTTGGGCGGCTGCGGCTGTCCTCGCTGGACCCGGCGGCGATGGATGCGACGCTCTGGCGGCTGCTGGCCGAGGAGCCGCGGCTGCTGCCGCACCTGCATCTCTCGGCGCAGCATGGCGACGATCTGATGCTGAAGCGGATGCGCCGGCGCCACAGCCGCGCCGACCTGCTGGCCCTGGCCCGGCGCGCCCGGTCGCTGCGCCCGGATGTCGCGCTGGGCGCCGACCTGATCGCCGGCTTCCCGACCGAGGATGAGGCGGCCTTCACCGCGATGCTCGATCTGGTGGCGGAGGCGGGGCTCTCCTTCCTCCACGTCTTCCCCTATTCGCCCCGCCCCGGCACGCCGGCGGCGCGGATGCCGCAGGTGCCGCATGCGCTGATCCGGGAACGGGCGGCGCGGCTGCGCGCGGCCGGGCAGCAGGGGGCAACGCGCTTCCTGGGCACGCGCCTGGGCGTGCAGGAAAACGTGCTGCTGGAGGCCGAGGATCGCGGCCACAGCGAGCATTTCGCGGCCGTGCGGCTGCTGCACCCGGTGCCCGGCGGGCGCGGGCGGGTGGTGTCGGCGCGGGTGACCGGAATCGGCCCGGACGGGCTTTTGGCCGAGGCGGCGTAGCGGAATGGCACTGAAAGACCTCTGGGGACGGCTCTCGGGACGGAAGGAGGAAGCGGCCAAGGCCGAGCCCTCCCACATCGTGCCGCCACCGCCGCTGCCCGATCCGACGCCGGAACCGAGCCCGGAGGTGGCGCCGGATCTGCCGTCCAGCCCGATTACCCTGCCCATCCCGGCGCCGGTCCAGCGCCCGGGCCCGACGCCGATGGCGGCGCCGATCCCCACCCCGTTTCCGGTGCTGAAGCCGGCTCCGGCGCCGGAGCCGATGCCAGGGCCGATACCGGGGCCGATGCCCGATCCGGCGCCGGAACCGATACCCGAACCCCCGGCCACCGCCGCGGCCCCGCAGCGAGGCGGCTTCTTCTCCCGTCTGCGGGCCGGGCTGTCGCGCAGCACCGCCCGGCTGACCGATGGCATCGCCGCCGTCTTCACCAAGCGCCGGCTGGATGATGCCGCGCTGGAGGAGCTGGAGGAGATGCTGATCGCCGCCGACCTCGGGCTGCCGGTGGCAAGCCGCATCGTCGCGCGCTTCCGCGCCACCCGCTTCGGCCGCGAAGTCACCGACATCGAGGTGAAGACGGCGCTGGCCGAGGAGATCGCCGCCATCCTGGCCCCGGTCGCGCGCCCCTTGGAGATCGACCGCGGCCTCAAGCCCCATGTCGTGCTGGTGGTCGGCGTCAACGGCACCGGCAAGACCACCACCATCGCCAAGCTCGCCCAGGGCTGGCGGGAGGAAGGGCGCGCGGTCTGGATGGCGGCCGGCGACACCTTCCGCGCCGCCGCGGTCGAGCAGCTTCAGGTCTGGGGCGAGCGCACCGGCTGCCCGGTGGTTGCCCCGGCCAAGCAGGGGGCCGATGCCGCCGGCCTCGCGCATGACGCGCTGACCCAGGCGCGCGCCGCAGGGGCGGAGATCCTGCTGATCGACACCGCCGGCCGGCTGCACAACAAGGCCGCGCTGATGGATGAGCTGCGCAAGGTCGTGCGCGTGCTGAAGCGCATCGACCCGGCGGTGCCGCATAGCGTGCTGCTGGTGCTGGACGCGACCACCGGTCAGAACGCCGTCAACCAGGTCCGCGTGTTCCGCGACATGGTGGATGTGACCGGGCTCGTGGTCACCAAGCTCGATGGCAGCGCCAAGGGCGGCGTGGTGGTGGCCTTGGCCGAGGCCTTCGGGCTGCCCGTCCATGCCGTCGGCGTCGGGGAAAAGGCCGCCGATCTGCGGCCCTTCGAAGCGCGGGATTTTGCCCGCAGCCTGGTGGGGCTGGATTAAGGCAGCAGCGGCTCGGCGGCCTGCCGGGCCGTCTCCACCAGCGCCGCATAGGCGGCGGGGGCTGGGTCGGCGGCACTGTCGGCCTCGGGCGTCGCGGGCAGGGCCGCGAGCAGCATCTCCAGCGCCGCCGCCGTCTCCCGCACCGCCACGACCTCGCGGAGCGCGGGCAAGGCGTCGCGCAGCAGCGCCTCGGCCCGCAGCAGGGCGCCCCGCGCCTCGGCCGCGGCCACGGCATCGGCCACCACGCCGCAGCCTGTGGCCATCGCGTAATCCTGGCGCGAGCGGTCGAGCAGCGCCATGGCCCGCCCCACTCGCCGCGCCGCCGGATCCTGCGGCAGCGCATCGGCGAGCATGGCGGCGGCGATGATCCGCGCCAGCCCCTCCTGCGCCATGCCCAAGGCGGCGATGCCCTCCAGCGCCGGATCATCGCCGGGCGACAGCGCCAGGAGCGCTTCCGCGACCGTCTCGGCACTCTGCCGCAGCAGCAGCGTGCCGAGGGCGCCGCGACCGCTGCCGGACAGCTCGCCCGCGACCAAGGCATTGCCCATCAGCAGGTCGATCCAGGCGCTGCGGTCCAGCGGCTGCGCCAGGGCCGGCGGTGCCGCGCAGCCGTCCGGCTGCGCGCCGAAGGCGGACACCGCCAGCCCGCCCGCCAGGAACAGGGCGCCGAGGACAGGCTTGAGCAGGGCGACCATCGGGCGGGCATCCTCGACAGGTTCGGCCCAGCATCGCGCGCCCGATGGCACGGGGGCAAGAATGGTGGGGGTGCTTGACCGGCGGCGGCGGCGGTCGGAGCGTCCCCACCCCCACAAGGAGTACCGATGCATGACCGAACGCTTCGACGCCTACCGATGGGAGCGCCAGACCGGCCCCCAGCTGCTGGCCCTGGCCGGGAGCGGCGCCCTGCCGATCCTGCCGGTCGCGAGCCTGGAGCAGCATGGCCCGCATCTGCCGGTCTGGACCGATAGCGCCATCGGCCATGAGACCTGCCTGCGCGCGGCGGCCAAGCTCGGCGATGCCATCGTGCTGCCGCCGATGTGGATGGGGATGAGCGAGCATCACCTGCCCTTCGGCGGGACCATCAGCCTCGATTACGCCGCCTTCTCCGCGGTGCTGCGCTGCATCGCGCGGTCGGTGCTGGCCTGCGGTTTCGACCGGCTGATGCTGGTGAACAGCCATGGCGGCAACATCGATCCGCTCGCCGTCGCGGCGCGGGAACTGGCGGTGGAACTCGCGATGCCGATCGTCGTCGCCACCCCCTCCAAGATGGCCGAATCCGCGCTGGGGGCGGTGATGGAAACCCAAAGCGGCATGATGCATGCCTGCGAGGCGGAGACCTCGGCCTGGATGGCGATGGACCCAGGCCAGGTGCGGATGGACAACCTCGGCGCCGCCTTCTCCAACGCGCCATCGGTCGGCAGCGAGCCGCCCGGCGCCTTCCGCTTCTGGTCCTTTGCCGAGCGCGCGCCCGGGACCGGGGTGCGCGGCGATCCGCGCCCCTCAACGGCGGCCAAGGGTGAGGCGATCCTGGATGCGATGGCCGAGGCGGTGGCCAGGCTGGCCCGCGGCGAGACGGTGTGGCGCGCCCCGGATCAGGTCTGGGCGAAGGGCCGGGCGGGGCGGTAGCGCCGCCTCAGTAGCTGAAGGGCAGCCGCAGCATCGCCCCGGCGGCGGGTTCCGTGAACAGCCGTTCCTCGCGCAGGGCGAGATGGCCTGGCCCGGTCGCCGCCGCGCCATCGGGCGTGGCATGCGGCCCGATCAGGCTCGGGGTCAGGCGCGCCCTCGGCGGTGCCGAGATCTCCGGGCGGTCCAGGCCGCGGTTGGGGACGGGCGCCGGCTCACCGGGGAGGCCCGGCCGGGCGCTGCGGTCCCAGGGCGCGACCGGTGGGGGCGGTGGCGGCGGCGGTGCGGCGCGATTGCGCGCGGCGGGGCGGGCGCGGCCCGGGCGCTGCGGCGCGGATGCGCGGGGCGTGTCGGGTGTGCCCGCCTCCCCGGCGGTGCCGACCGGATAGGGCGGGCCGGAGGGCCGGGCGGCTGGGCGCAGCGAGGGTGGCCGAGGCGCGGGCGTCGGCGTGGCAGCCGGAGCCGCCACAGGCGCCGCGGCCCGGCGACGCGAGGCCGGGGTTCCGGTCGCGGTGGGGGGATGGGCTGCGGCCTGGCGCCGGCGCACGGCCGCCGGGGCCTGAACCGCCGGGGCCTGAACCGTCGGCGCCTGAACCACTGGGGCCTGAACCACTGGGGCCTGAACCACTGGGGCCTGAACCACTGGGGCCTGAACCACTGGGGCCTGAACCACTGGGGCCTGAAGCACCGGGACCTGAACCGTCGGGGCTTGAACCGTCGGGGCCTGAGCCACCGGGGCCGGCGCCGCCGGAGCCTGAACCACCGGAGCCTGAACCACCGGCGGCTGCGCCGATGGCACATCCGGTGCCCCCGGGGTCGCGGGGCGGCGGATGGCGCTCCCGCGCGGTTCCACCGGTGTGAGCTGGATACGTCGCGTGGCGGGCTCGGGCGCGGCTGTCGTCGCCGCATCGCTCGCCTGGGCCCGCGCCTGCCCCATGGCGCAGGCTGGCGCCAGTGCCAGGGCCAGCATCCAGCTCGCCCAGCGCGGTCCCGGTCCCTTGGTCATAATGCGACCCCCCCTGGCAAAGGCGTGGCGCCGCGCGGGTCCGTGCCGGGGTTGCCGGCGGGTGCGCCAAGCGGCGCGCCGGCCCCCTCGCGCCACGTCTGCAGCGCCCAGTGGACCGAGGGGAACGCCAGCGCATCCCAGGGGATTTCGTCCCAGTCGAAGCGGCGGACCTCCAGGCTTTCCGGCCCGGCCGCAAAGCCGGGTTCCGCCAGCCGGGCGCGGAAGATCACCTGCACCTGTCCCAGTCGCGCGATGGAATAGACCGCGAGCACGCCCTCCAGCGTGAGCCGGGCGCGGGCTTCCTCCCAGGCTTCGCGGAGGGCGCCTTCCTCGACCGTTTCCTGCATTTCCATGTAGCCGGCCGGAAGCGTCCAGAACCCGCGGCGGGGCTCGATCGCCCGGCGGCAGAGCAGGACGCCGCCCTCCAGCTCCACGACGCTGCCGACCACGATCTTTGGATTTTCGTAGGCGACGTGGCCGCAGTCCAGGCAGGTCAGCCGTTCGCGGTCATCCCCCTCGGGGATGCGGCGGATAAAACGGGGCGGATCGGCGGAAGTCATACCTATAGGGTGGCCATGCGCGCGCCGTGGCGCAAGCGGCAGCGGCTCGGTTCAGACCCGCAGGTCGAGCAAAGATCCGCGCGGCGGAGCCTGGCTGGGTGCCGGCGGAACCGCCCCAAGGGTGCGCTGCGGCCCGGCCAAGGCCGAGGCGGCCGACCGGCCGCTGGCGGTCTGCACATCGCGCACCGGGGTCGCGGCGCCGACCCCGCCGGTGCGGGACACATCCTGGGAGAAGGCGGCGAGAGCGTTGGTCGTGATCATGCTGGCGATCATGGCCGAGAGACGTAAATCGGCGGTGAACGGCAAGCGCCGCCGTGCGGCGATGGCGGGGCTGCGGGTGGGGGAAAGCGGGGCGATACGCATGCACGAACCATGCGTTTACGCCCCGTTAACACTCAACCCACCGCCGGTTGCATCCGCCTTGTTTACGAAAAATTCAGCGTTCAGCCGCCGAGCGCCGCGACCCCTGGCAGCGTCTTGCCTTCCAGCCATTCCAGGAAGGCCCCGCCGGCCGAGGAGACGTAGGTCATCCGGTCCAGCACCCCGGCGTGGCGCAAGGCGGAGACGGTGTCACCCCCGCCGCCGATGGAGACCAGCCCCGCCGATGCGGTCAGCGAGGCAACCATCGCCGCCACTTCCACGGTCGCGGTGTCGAAGGGGGGGATCTCGAAGGCGCCGAGCGGGCCGTTCCAGACCAGCGTGCTCGCGCCGCGCAGCCGCGCCTCAATCATTCTGACCGTCTCCGGCCCGACGTCGAGCGCCATCATATCCTCTGGCACCGACATGGCGGAGACGGTGCGATGCGGGGAACCGGCCTCGAAGCGCTCGGCCGCGACCAGATCGACCGGCAGCAGCACCTCGCAATTATTGTCCTTGGCGGTCTCAAGGATATCGAGCGCCGTCGCATGCATCTCGGCTTCCTGCAACGAGCGGCCCATGGCGGCGCCTTGCGCGGCGAGGAAGGTATTGGCCATGGCGCCGCCGATCACCAGCACATCGACCTTGCCCGACAGATTGCCGAGCAGGTCAAGCTTGGTGCTGACCTTGGCGCCGCCGACGATCGCCACGACCGGGCGCGCGGGCTTGCCGAGGGCTGCCTGCAACGCATCCAGCTCGGCCTGCATCAGCCGGCCCGCATAGGCGGGGAGCAGATGCGCGACGCCCTCGGTGCTGGCATGGGCGCGGTGGGCGGCGGAGAAGGCGTCGTTCACATAGACATCGGCGAGCTTCGCCAGCGCCGCTGCCATGGCCGGGTCGTTCTTCTCCTCGCCGGCGTGGAAGCGGGTGTTTTCCAGCAGCAGGATCTCGCCATCCTTCAGCGCCGCGACGGCGGCCTCGGCCACCGGGCCGATGCAGTCATCGGCGAAACCCACGGGGCGCTCCAGCGCGTCGGACAGCGCCTCCGCCATCGGCGCCAGCGACATTTCCGGCACGCGCTTGCCGCGGGGGCGGTCGAAATGGCTGCACACCACCACCCGCGCGCCCTTGTTGGCGAGTTCGCGGATGGTGGGGCAGAGGCGGTCGATCCGGGTGCGGTCGGTGATCTTGCCGTCCGAGGTCGGCACGTTCAGATCGGCGCGAAGCAGGACACGCTTGCCCGCCACATCGGTGAGGTCATCGAGGGTGCGGGCCATGCGTATCTGCTCCGGCGGGTATTAAAGGCTGCCGAACAGGGCGGCCGTATCGCTCATGCGGTTCGAGAAGCCCCACTCGTTGTCGTACCAGGACATCACCCGGACCAGCGCGCCATCGACGACCTGGGTCTGGGTGGCGTCGAAGGTCGAGGACGCCGGGTTGTGGTTGAAGTCGATGCTGACCAGCGGCGCGGTGTTGTAGTCGAGGATGCCGCGCAGGCGGCCCTCGCTCGCGGCCTTCATCGCCGCGTTCACCTGCTCCTTGGTCACATTCTCCTTGGCCGGGACGAAGTCCAGGCTGACCAGGGAGACATTCGGCACCGGGATGCGGATGGCGGTGCCGTCCAGCTTGCCCTTCAGCTCCGGCAGCACGAGGCCGACGGCCTTGGCCGCACCCGTGCTGGTCGGGATCGCGGAGACGGCGGCGGCGCGGGCCCGGTGCAGGTCCTTGTGCAGCGTGTCCACCGTGTTCTGGTCGCCGGTATAGGCGTGGATGGTGACCATGTAGCCGCGCAGGATGCCGAATTCCTGGTGCAGCACCTGGGCGATCGGCGCCAGGCAGTTGGTGGTGCAGGAGGCGTTGGAGACGACCGTCATCTCCTTCGTCAGCACCTGGTGGTTCACGCCATAGACGATGGTCGCATCCGCGTTCTCGCCCGGGGCCGAGATCAGCACTTTTCGCGCGCCCGCGGTCAGCAGGGCGGAGGCCTTGTCCTTGGCGGTGAAGATGCCGGTGCATTCCATCGCCACATCGACGCCCTGGAACGGCACCTTGGTCGGGTCGCGCTCGGCGCTGACCACGATCGGCGCATAGCTCCGGCCATTGGCGGTGATCAGCAGCTTGTTGCCATCGACGGCGACCTCGCCGGGGAAGCGGCCGTGCACGCTGTCATAGCGGAACAGATGCGCGTTCGCCTCGACCGAGCCGAGGTCGTTGATCGCGACGCATTCCACATCGCTGCGCCCGCTTTCGATCATGGCGCGCAGCACAAGGCGCCCAATGCGTCCGAACCCGTTGATCGCGACCTTCACGGCCATGGCAGCTATTCCCTTTTACGCGTTGGTGGTGATGCGCTTGCGCGCGGCCTGTGCCGCGGCCTCGGCGGTGATGCCGAAATGACGATAGAGCTGCTCGGCCGGGGCGCTGGCGCCGAAGCCGGTCATGCCGATGAAGGCGCCCTCCGGCCCCAGCCAGCGGTCCCAGCCGAAGCTGACCGCGGCCTCGATGCCGATACGCGGGGCGGAGCCCAGGGTTGCCTCGCGATAGGCGGGATCCTGGGCCGCGAACAATTCCCAGCAGGGCAGGGAGACGACGGCCGCCGGCAGGCCCTCGGCCTCCAGCATGTCGCGCGCCGCCATGGCGAGCTGCACTTCCGACCCGGTGGCGATGAAGGTCGCGCGGCGGGGGCCGGAGGCCTCGGCCAGCACATAGCCGCCGCGGGCGCAGCGGTTTTCCCCCGTCTCGGTGCTGAGCGTCGGCAGGTTTTGGCGCGACAGCGCGAGTACCGAGGGGCCGTCATTGCGCCGCAAGGCCAGATCCCAGCATTCCGCCGTCTCCATCGCATCCGCCGGGCGGAAGACGGAGACATTCGGGATGCAGCGCAGGCTGGCGAGCGTCTCCACCGGCTGGTGGGTCGGGCCGTCCTCGCCGAGGCCGATGCTGTCATGCGTCAGCACATGGATGACGCGCTGCTGCATCAGCGCGGCGAGCCGCAGCGCCGGCCGCAGGTAATCGGCGAAAATCAGGAAGGTGCCCGAATAGGGGATGATGCCGCCATGCAGCGCCATCCCGTTCATCGCGGCGGCCATCCCATGCTCGCGGATGCCCCAGTGGACGAAGCGGCCGGCGTAATCGCCGGGCTTCATCGCGGGGATGCCCTTGACGTTGGTGTTGTTGCTGCCGGTGAGGTCGGCGCTGCCGCCGATCATCTCGGGCACCGCGGGGACCAAAGCTTCCAGCGCCTTCTGGCTGGAAATGCGGCTGCCCTGATTCGGCTTGTTCTCGGCGATCGAGGCACGGAGCGCGTTCAGCGAATCCGTCCAGCCATCGGGCAGGCGGCCCTGGATGGCGCGGTCGAACTCGCCCTTCTGGGGATGCTTGGCCAAGCGCTTGAGCCAGGAGCGGCGCGGGCCGCTTGAGCGCGCGCCGGCCGTCGCCCAAAGGGCGCGCAGATCCTCCGGCACCTCGAAGGGCGCATGCGTCCAGCCGAGGGCGGCCTTGGCCGCCGCGGCCTCGGCCCCGCCGAGCGGCGAGCCGTGGCTGCCCGCGGTGCCGGCCTTGGTAGGCGCGGAGAAGCCGATGATGGTGCGGCAGGCGATCAGGGTCGGCTTGCTCGCGCGCACGGCCTGGGCGCAGGCGGCGGCCACGGCGTCCGGGTCATGCCCATCCACCCGCTTCACCGCCCAGCCATAGGCGGCAAAGCGCTTGAGCTGATCCTCGGAGGAGGAGATCGACAGATCGCCGTCGATCGAGATGCCGTTGTCGTCCCACAGCACCGTCAGCTTGCTCAGCTTCATATGCCCGGCGAGGGAGGCCGCCTCGTGGCTGATGCCCTCCATCAGGTCGCCGTCCGAGGCGATGACCCAGGTGCGGTGATCGACCAGCGAACGCCCGAAGCGCGCCGCCAGATGGCGTTCGGCCAGCGCCATGCCGACGGCGGTGGCCAGGCCCTGGCCGAGCGGGCCGGTCGTGGTCTCGATCGCGGGATGCTCGCCGTATTCCGGATGGCCGGCGGCGACGGAATGCAGCTGGCGAAACTGCTTCAGATCCTCGATCCCCATGCCGGCATGGCCGGTCAGATGGATCAGAGCATAGAGCAGCATCGAGCCGTGCCCGGCCGACAGCACGAAGCGGTCGCGGTCGGGCCAGCGCGGATCGGCCGCGTCGAATTTCAGGAACCGGGTCCAGAGCACCGTCGCGACATCGGCCATGCCCATGGGCATGCCGGGGTGGCCGGATTTCGCCGCCTCCACGGCGTCGATCGCCAGGGCACGGATGGCATCCGCCATGCGACGCGCCTCGGTCACCGGTCTGGCGAGCAGGACGGCCTGGGCGGCAAGGGCCGGGTTGGCGGCAGTGGGGTCGGCAGGAGGCAGGGCGGCCAAGCGGGGACATCCAATGGCTGTGCCCGGCCGCTATAAGGTGGGGGAGGCGGAGGGGCAACCGCGTCGCGGGCGATGGGCGCGCCGCGACCTCCACGCTTCGTCAGGAATGATGCCGCTGGATGCTGCCATGCAGCAGGCTTTTCGGGTTAATCTCACGTCATGCCGAACGACAATGCTCCCGCCGCCGCCGAGCCCCTTCGCCCCGCCTGGCGGGACGGGCTGCCCCCGCCACCCCCCGGCCCCGCGCCCGAGGGCCATTTCGCCGGCAGCCAGACTGTGCGGGATATCGTCATCGGCATGGCCGATGGGCTGACCGTGCCCTTCGCCTTGGCGGCGGGCCTGGCCGGGGCGGTCGCGGCCAACCCGCTGATCGTGACGGCGGGGCTGGCCGAAATCGCCGCGGGCTGCGTCGCCATGGGCCTGGGCGGCTACCTCGCCGCCCGCACCGACGCTGACCACTACGCCGCCGAACGCCGGCGGGAGGAGCAGGAAACCCACGACTGGCCCGAGCGAGAGCATTGGGAGGTCATGGCGATTCTGCATCGCCAGGGCCTGCGCGGGGAGGTGCTGACCGCCGCCACCAACGCCATCTGCGCCGACCGCCAGGCCTGGGTCGATTTCATGATGCGCTTCGAGCTGGAACTCGCCGAACCCGAAGCCAACCGGGCGAGGCGCTCGGCGGTGGCGATCGGCGGCGCCTATGTGGTGGGCGGCATGATCCCGCTCTCCCCCTATTTTTTCTTTGCCGAGACGCCGCCCGCCCTGACCCTGTCCGCGGTGATGACGGCCCTCGCGCTGACCGGGTTCGGCTGGCTGAAGGCGCGGGCGACCGGGCTGCCGCCCTTGCGCGGGGCGGTTCAGACCCTCGGCATCGGCGGCCTCGCGGCCGGCGTCGCCTTCCTTGTGGCGCGCGCCGTGGGCGGTTGAGACGCTCAAGGGGCCGCGGTCCCGCCTTTTCTTCCCTCGCCTATGGTCTGGAGGCCGATGCACCACCCCACCCCCCTGATCGCGATGATCGCCGCCGGTCTCGCCCTCGCCTTCGTCATGGGCATCATCGCCCACCGGCTGCGGATCTCGCCCTTGGTCGGCTACCTGCTCGCGGGTGTCGTGCTCGGCCCCTTCACCCCCGGCTTCGTCGGCGATGCGGCCCTGGCGGGCGAATTGGCGGAGATCGGGGTGATCCTGCTGATGTTCGGCGTCGGGCTGCATTTCTCGCTGAAGGACCTGCTCTCGGTCCGCATGATCGCCATCCCCGGCGCCATCGCGCAGATGGCGACGGCGACGCTGATGGGCATGGGGCTGGGCTGGGCCTTCGGCTGGAACTGGGCGGCGGGGCTGGTCTTCGGGCTGGCGCTTTCGGTCGCCAGCACCGTGGTGCTGCTGCGCTCCTTGCAGGAACGCCGCATCCTGCAGACGGAACGCGGGCGGATCGCGGTCGGCTGGCTGATCGTCGAGGATCTGGCGATGGTCATCGCCCTCGTGCTGCTGCCGGTGCTGGCGCAGTCGATCAACGGGGTGGATGGTGCCGCGGGGCCGCTCTGGATGGTCCTGGCCACGACGCTGGGCAAGGTCGTGGCCTTCGTCGCCTTCATGCTGATCATCGGCCGGCGGGTGATCCCCTTCGTCCTGCACTACACCGCCCATACCGGCTCACGCGAGCTGTTCCGGCTGGCGGTGCTGGCCGTGGCGCTCGGGGTCGCGTTCGGCTCCTCGCTCCTGTTCGGGGTCTCCTTCGCGCTCGGCGCCTTCTTCGCCGGCATGGTGCTGGCGGAATCGGAGCTGAGCCATCGCGCCGCCGAGGAAACGCTGCCGCTGCGAGACGCCTTCGCGGTGCTGTTCTTCGTCTCCGTCGGGATGCTGTTCAACCCGGCGGTGGTGGTGGAGCGGCCGCTGCCGCTGCTCGCGACCGTGGCGGTCATCCTGGTCGGAAAATCCATCGCCGCCTTCATCATCATCCGCCTGTTCCGCCATTCGGTCGCGACGGCGCTGACGGTTTCGGCCAGCCTCGCGCAGATCGGCGAGTTCTCCTTCATCCTGGCCGGGCTCGGGGTCACGCTGGGGCTGCTGCCGGAGGCGGGGCGGGATCTGATCCTGGCCGCGGCCATCATCTCGATCCTGCTGAACCCGCTGGTCTTCGGCCTGGTCGCCCGCTTCATCACCCTGCCGGCCACCACCGTCTCGGCCCCGGCCCAACCGGAGCCGGAGGAGGAGACCGATCTGGTCCCGACGCTGCTTACGGCGCATGCGGTGGTGATCGGCTATGGTCGGGTGGGGCGGGTCATCGCCGAGGGGATGCGGGAGGCGGGGGGGCCTGTCCTCATCCTGGAGGACGACACTGGTCGCGCCGCGCGTGCCCGCACCGATGGGTGGGAGGTGATCGTGGGCAATGCGGCCTCACCCACGGTGGTGGCCGCCGCTGCCCTGCCGCTGGCCGCGCTGCTCTTCGTCGCGATCCCCAACGGCTTCGAGGCGGGGCAGATCGTCGAACAGGCGCGGCTGGCGAGCCCCGGCCTGCGAATCATCGCCCGCGCCCACTCCGATGATGAGGTGACCTATCTGCGCGAAAAAGGCGCGGATGAGATCGTGATGGGGGAGCGGGAACTGGCCCTGGGCATGCTCGGCCTGGCCCTGCACCCGAAGCCGGGGGCGGAACCCGCCACCGGCTGAGGCCCATCAGTGCTCCGGGTTGGCCGCGACCATGGCGGCCTTTTGCGCCGGGGTCGCTGCGGTCTGGTGTGCGGCCTGCCAGTTGGCATAGGGCATGCCGTAGATGATCTCCCGCGCCGCCGGGGTGGCCAGCGCCAGCCCGGCATCGGCGGCCGCTTCCTGGTACCAGCGCGACAGGCAGTTCCGGCAGAAGCCGGCCAGGGTCATCATGTCGATGTTCTGCACATCGGTGCGGCTGCGCAGATGCGCCACCAGCTTGCGGAAGGCCGCGGCCTCGATCTTCTCGCGCGCGGCGGGGTCCAGCGTCGCGGCAGCGCCCAGGGCGAGGTCGGCTTCGGCTTGCGGATCGGGCATGGTCGTCCTCCTGCTGTCGGCCGACAAATGGGCGCGGGGCCGGTGCCGCTCAAGCCTGGGGTGATGACGCGCGGGCGCCATCGCGCCATGCTTGCCGTCATGGATGATGCCTCTGCCCGCGCGACGCTGCGCGCCCTGTTCGACGCCGCCGTCGCTGCCGCCGATCCCAGGATCGTGCTGGCCGCCCATCTGCCGCCGCGCCCGAAGGGGCGGGTGGTGGTGGTCGGCGCCGGCAAATCCGCCGCCGTCATGGCGGCGGCGGTCGAGGCGGTCTGGCCCGAGGCGACCGGCCTGGTCGTCACCCGCTATGGCCATGGCTACCCGACCACGGGGGTGGAGGTCATCGAGGCCTCCCACCCCGTGCCCGACGCCGCCGGTGCCGCGGCGGCGGCGCGGATGCTGGCGATGGTGCAGGGGCTGGGCGCGGATGACCTGGTGCTGGCGCTGATCTCCGGCGGCGGATCGGCCTTGCTGGCGCTGGCGGCCCCGGGGCTGACCCTGGAGGACAAGCAGGCGGTCAACCGCGCCCTGCTCGCCTGCGGCGCCACCATCCATGAGATGAACTGCATCCGCCGGCACCTCTCGGCGATCAAGGGCGGCAGGCTGGCGGCGGCGGCCTTCCCCGCTCAGGTCGTGACCCTGGCGATCTCCGATGTGCCGGGGGATGACCCGACGGTGATCGCCTCCGGCCCCACCGTTGCGGACCCCAGCACCTTTGCCGAAGCCCAGGCGATCCTGGCGCGCTACGGCATCACCCCGCCCCCGGCCGTCGCCGCACATCTGGCCGCGGCGGCGGAGGAGACGCCCAAGCCCGGCGATCCCCGCCTGGCCCGCGCCGATTACCGCATGATCGCGACCCCGCGGATGGCGCTGGAAGCCGCCGCCGCCGCCGCGCGGGCGCAAGGGCTGGCCTCGCTGATCCTCGGCGATGCGCTGGAAGGCGAGGCGGGGGTGGTCGGGCAGGTACTGGCGGGCATCGCCATCTCGGCGGCGACCCATGGCCATCCGCTGGCGGCCCCCTGCGTGCTGCTCTCGGGCGGCGAGACGACGGTGACGCTTGGCCAAGGCGGTGGCGGCGGCCGGGGCGGGCGGAATGGCGAATGCCTGCTGGGCGCGGCCCTGGCGCTGGCAGGGCATCCGCGTATCTGGGCGCTGATGGGCGACAGCGACGGGATCGATGGCTCGGAGGACAATGCGGGGGCTATCGCGACGCCGACGACCCTGGCGCGGGCGGCGAAGCTGGACCCGCGCGGCCGCCTGGCCCGGCATGATTCCTTCGGCATTTTCGGCGCATTGGGGGATCTGGTCACCACCGGGCCGACGTTGACCAATGTGAATGACATCCGCGCCTTCCTGGTGACTTAGCAAATATAAGTCGTTCAATTTTTACTTGCGCTCCACCTTACGACTTATAAGGTAAGCGTCATGCGTGATCCTGCTCTCGAAGATATCCTCGCCCGCCGTGGCGCCGTCACCCGCATCGCCGGTGCCCTCGGCATCTCAACCGCCGCGGTCAGCCAATGGCGCCGCGTGCCTGCTGAGCGGGTGGAGGAGGTGAGCCGCCTGTTCGGGCTGGAGCCCACGGCCCTGCGCCCCGACCTTGAGGCCGCCGCCATGCGGGCCGACAGACCCACCTCCGATGGAGCGATCCGCATGACCTCCCGCATTCCGCTGCGTCGCCGGCGACGGACCAAGATCATCGCGACGCTCGGCCCGGCCTCCTCGACCGTCGAGCAGATCACCAAGCTGTTCCATCTGGGCGCCGACGTCTTCCGGCTGAACTTCAGCCATGGCAGCCATGAGGACCACGCCGAGCGCATCCGCATCATCCGCGGCATCGAGGCCCGGATGGGCCGCCCCATCGGCATCCTGGCCGATGTGCAGGGCCCGAAGCTGCGCGTCGGAAAGTTCCAGGCCGGGCGGGTGCAGTTGCAGGCCGGGCAGCATTTCCGCCTCGACCTTTCGCCCACCCCGGGCGATGTGCGGCGGGTGCAATTGCCGCATCCCGAGATCCTGGCCGCGGCCGGCATCGGCACGCATCTGCTGCTGGATGACGGCAAGCTGAAGCTGCGGGTGCTGCGCCAGCGCGACGATCATCTGGAGACGGAGGTCGTGCTCGGCGGTCCGCTCTCGGACCGCAAGGGCGTGAACGTCCCCGATGTGGCGCTGCCGATCCCGGCGCTGACCGCCAAGGACCGCGCCGACCTCGACTTCGTGCTGCCGCTCGGCGTCGAATACATCGGGCTGTCCTTCGTGCAGCGCGCCGAGGACGTGGCCGAGGCCAAGGCCATCTGCAATGGCCGCGCCTGGGTCATGGTGAAGATGGAGAAGCCGCAGGCGGTCGAGAACCTCGATGCCATCCTCGCCCTCACCGATTGCGTGATGGTCGCGCGCGGCGATCTCGGCGTGGAAATGCCGACCGAGGATGTGCCGCTGATCCAGAAGCGGATCGTCCGCGCCGCGCGTGCCCTGGGCAAGCCGGTGGTGGTCGCGACCCAGATGCTGGAGAGCATGATCTCCGCCCCATCCCCGACCCGCGCCGAGGCATCGGATGTCGCGACCGCGGTGTTCGACGGCGCCGATGCGGTGATGCTCTCGGCCGAGACCGCGGCCGGGCAATACCCTTATGAGGCCGTCTCGATCATGGACCGCATCGTGGCGCGGGTGGAGCAGGATTCCGACTGGCGCCGCATCACCGATGCCGCCCGCCCCGCGCCCGAGCGCAACAGCGCGGGCGCCATCGCCGCCGCCGCCCGCCAGGTCGCCCATACCATCGAGGCCAAGGCGATCGCGACCTTCTCCGCCACCGGCAGCACCACGCTGCGCGTCGCCCGCGAACGGCCCGATTGCCCGATCCTCGGGCTGACCACCTCGGTCGAGACCTCGCGCCGGATGGCGGTGATCTGGGGCGTGCATCCGGTGATGACCCCCGAGGCGCATAGCATGACCGACATGGTCAGCAAGGCGATCCGCGCGACGGTGACCGAGGGCTTCGCCAAGCAGGGCGACGAGGTGGTGGTGACCGCGGGCGTGCCCTTCGGCACCCCGGGCACCACCAATGCCCTGCGTGTCGCCACCGTGAAGTAGCGCTGCTCGGTTGACGCGGCAGCCCGGCGGGGGCACCTGACGGGGCATCGGAGAACCCTGATGTCCCGTTTCTTCAAGCGTGCCGCCTGCCTTTCATTCCTGCTCGCCCTGACCGCGACGCCCGCGCTGGCGCAGCGGTCCGGCCCCTACCGGGTGGCTGGCACCAACCTCGATGGCTCCGCTTATGAGGGCGCGGCCATGCTGCAGCAGGTCGGCACCATTTCCTTTCACATCATCTGGCGTGTGGGCGGCACGGAAGTCCGTGGCGTCGGCATCGTCTCCGGCCACAGCTTCGCCGTGGCCTATGGCGCGACGTCACAGCCGGGGATGGGGCTTTACCAGCTGCGCCCGGATGGGACGCTCGAAGGGACCTGGAGCGTGATCGGCGCGAATGGCACGGGGACGGAAACCTTGACGCCGCTGGCCGAGCCCGCCGCGACGCCCGGCCCCGCCACACCCGGCTCCGCTGCGCCGGCGCCTGCCGCCGCTGCGCCCGCCGTCCCCGCGCCCCGTCCATAACATCCGGCCGGGGGAAACTCCGGCCCCCGCGCCGCGTTTGGATGCATCAGCTCGAAGGAAGAGGTGATGCCAAATCCGCCCGAACCCGTTCACGCACCCGATTCCCCGACCGGCGTCCGTCAGGGCAAGAGGCTTGGGGTCGTCTGGATCATGCTGTCCGTGTCGCTCACCCTGGCGATCATCGGCATGTTGCTCGCCTATGCGGTGTCCTGATCCGGCTCAGCCGGCCGCAAGCGCGTCCTTGGCCAGTTTCAGCGCGTGGTTGGCCACGGGCACGCCGGCGTAGGCTGCCACCGCCAGCAGGATCTCGGAGATTTCTTCCGGGGTGACCCCGGTGTTGCGGGTGGCGCGGACGTGCAGCACGAATTCCTCGTGCCGGCCCAGGGCTGCCATCATCGCCAGGGTCAGCAGGCTGCGGTCGCGGCGGGCGAGGCCCGGCCGGGTCCACACGCCGCCCCAGACATGGCGGGTGATCCAGTCCTGGAACGCCGCATCCATCGAGGTGCGCCCCGCCTCGGCGCGGGCGACATGGGCGGCACCCAGCACCGCGCGCCGCACGGCCATGCCGGCCGCGAAGGAATCGGCCGGCGGCGTCCATTGGGAATCCAGATGGGCGAGCAGAGCTGCGGTGGTCAGCTCGGGAAATTCCAAGGTCGGGATATGCGACGCGCCCTCGATCATCCGCACCACCGAGCCCGGGATGGTGGCGGCCAGTTCCTGCGCCGCCTCGGGCGGGGAGGCGGGGTCGAGCGTTCCGACCACGATCGTCGTCGGCGCGGTGATGCGCCCCACCACCTGGCTGGCCCGGGCATCACGCAGCGCCGCCGCGGCGCCCGCATAGCCTTCGCCGGAGGTCGCGAGCAGCATCTGCCGCAGCCCGCGCGAGGAATGCGCTTGGGGATCGACGACCCAGCGCGGCATCACCGCCTCCACCAGCGCGGCGGTGCCCTCCGTGCGCACGGCGTCGATGCGGCCCTGCCACAGGTCGAGCGGCGGGAATTCCAGTGCCGTATCGAGCAGCAGCAGCGAGGCGACGCGGTCAGGATGTTCGGCCGCCATGGCCTGGGCGATGCGCCCGCCGATCGACAGCCCGATGACATGCGCCGAGGCG
This sequence comes from Humitalea rosea, assembly GCF_003253705.1. Classification (GTDB taxonomy): domain Bacteria; phylum Pseudomonadota; class Alphaproteobacteria; order Acetobacterales; family Acetobacteraceae; genus Humitalea; species Humitalea rosea. The sequence goes on along the minus strand of NZ_QKYU01000011.1, from coordinate 103,078 downwards.
ATGCCGAGCGCATCCAGCAGCGCGGCCTGGTCAGCGGCGAAATCCGACATGCTGTGGTCGCCGGCCACGGTCTCGCTCAGCCCGTGCCCCCGCATATCCGGGCGGATGACGCGGAATCGGCGGGCCAATACCGCCGCCTGCGGGTCCCAGACATGCAGGGTTGTGCCGATGCTATGAAGCAACAAAACGGGAGGCGCTTCCTCCGGCCCCTCGACCAGGACATGCGCCAGGAAGGCCTGGCGCCCGAGAATCGGAAGAGGAAGGAACATATGATACTACGCCTTGTCCTTTGACGCGACCGCGCCTGACGCAGCGTTATGCGCCTGTCGCCTACGGCACAAGCGGAGATGCTTGCGGCGGCATCAGGTCAACAGTCGCACGAGCCACAGGGAGATAGCGGGAAAGGCCAGGCACAGCAATAATCTGGCAAGATCCATCCCGAGATAGGGCAGCACGCCGCGATAGGTCCGGGTGATCGGCACGTCCCTCGCCAGGGATGAAATCACGAAGACATTCAGCCCGATCGGTGGCGCGGTCAGCCCGATGCCGACCACGATCAGCACCAATATGCCGAACCAGATCGCGGTCTCCTCCGGCGGCAATCCGAAATCGAGCGCGGTCACCACCGGGAAGAACACCGGCAGCGTCAGCAGGATCATCGCCAGCTCATCCATCACCGCGCCAAGCACGATGTAGGACAGCAGCAGCAGCGACATCACCACCATCGGGGTGAAGCCCTGATCGGCGATCCAGAAGGCGAGCAGCACCGGCGCCTGGGTCAGTGCGAGAAAGGCGTTGAACACCTCCGCCCCCAGCAGGATCGCGAAGATCATCGCCGTGGTCTCGGCGGTGCCTTGCAGGCTCTGCCCGATCCGCTTCCAGCCGAGGGTGCCGCGCGCCAGCCCGACGCCAAGCGTCGCGATGCAGCCCACCGCCGCCGATTCGGTCGGCGTGAACACGCCGCCATAGATGCCGCCGACGACGACGATCGCGATCAGCATCACCGGAATCACGTTCAGGAACGCCTGGCGCCGTGCCGCCGGGCCGACTGCGGGCCCGGGCGGTGCCAGATGCGGCTTCGCCCGCACCGTCAGCCAGATCGCAAGGATGTAGAACAGGGTGGCCAGGATGCCGGGGACCAGCGCCGCCATGAACAGCTTGGCGATGTTCTGCTCGGTGCTGATGGCATAGATCACCAGGATCACCGAAGGCGGGATCAGGATGCCGAGCGTGCCGCCGACCGCGATGGTGCCGGTGGCGAAGCCCGGGTCGTAGCCGTAGCGGCGCAGTTCCGGCAGCGCCGCGCGGCCGAAGGTCGCGGTGGTCGCGACCGAGCTGCCGCAGACTGCGCCGAAGCAGGCGCAGGCGCCGATCACGCTCATCGCCATGCCGCCGGGCTTGCGCCCCAGCACCGCATTCGCCGCGGCGAACAGGTCCCGCGCCAGCCCCGCCCGTTCCGCCAGCGCCCCCATCAGGATGAACAGCGGGATCACCGACAGGGTGTAGTTCGCGAAGAGATGGAAGGGCGTGGTCTTGAGGTAGTTCCCGAGCGCCGCCCAATCGAGGATCTGGACATAGCCGAGCGCCCCCACCACCAACATCGACAGCCCGATCGGTGCGCGCAACGCGATCAGCGCGAGCAGGGCCGTGAAGCCGACCGCCGCCTGGAAGAATTCGGGCGCCATCAGTCCTGGCCGCCCAAGTCCTGGCCGCCCAGCAGGCGCCGCACCCACCACAGCGCCACGATCCCGGTCATCCCGAAGGCGAGGGCACCGAGGCCGACCGCCCACCAGAGCGGCATCGCCAGCACCATGGTCTCGGTGTTGTTGCGGCGCATCTCCAGCGCGCCGATGCTGATGCGTTCGGCGAGCACCAGCATCACCCCCGCCCAGACCAGCGTCCAGAAGGCATCCATCCAATCGGTGAGCCGGGCAGGCAGCCAGCCGGTGAAGCTGTCCACCAGGATATTGGATTTCATCAAGGTCCCATAAGCGAAGAAGCCGAAGACGGAGAGGCCGGAGCCGATCTGCACCAGCTCGAAATCGCCGGGAATGCTGTCATTGGTCAGCCAGCGCTTCAGCACCGAGATGGTGGTGAACAGCGCGGTCGCGATCAGCATCGCGCCCCCGGCCATGGCCGCGAGGCGTGACATCTGGCCGATCACACCCGGCGGCGGGCCGGGGGGCGCGTCGTCGTCTTCGCGTGCCGGGTCAGACATGGCGGTGGCGCCTCCGGCCGGGGATCACGCGCCAGCGGCGCCGAAGAGGCCGGCGGCGCGCACCGCCGGCGCGGGCGGGATCAGGCGACGCCTTGCCCGTATTTGGCGACCAGCCCGCGCGCATCGGCCAGCAGCGCCGCGCCATCGAAGCCGCGTTCGCGCGAGGCCGCGATCCAGGCCTCGACCACCGGGCGGGTGGCGGCCTGCCAGCGTTCGGTCTCGGCCTGGGAGAGGGTGATGATCTGGTTGCCGCGCTGGCGCACCGCCGCCTCGACCGGCGGGCCCTGCTCGTCCCAGACGCGGCCGGCGAGTTCGGCGACCGGCTGGCCGGAATTGGCATCGATCACCGCGCGCAGCTCCCCCGGCAGCCCGGCGTAGCGGGCCTTGTTCATCGCCAGGATGAAGGTGGCGGTATAGAGCGTCGGCGTCCCCGGAATCTCGGTGTGGAATCGCACGAGCTCGGCGAGGCGGATCGAGGGCACCACCTCCCACGGCACCACCGCGCCGTCGATCACGCCCTGGGACAGCGCCTCCGGCACCTGCGGCACCGGCATCCCGATCGGGCTGGCGCCGAGCGCGCGCAGCGCCTCGCCGGCCTGACGGGTCGGGAAGCGCAGCTTCAGCCCGCGCATATCCTCCATGCGGCGCACCTCGCGCTTGGAATGGATGGTGCCGCCGTCATGCGCCCAGACGCAGATCGGATGCACCTCGCTGAATTCTTCCTGGAGGTGGGTCTGGGCGAAGTCCTGCACCGCCTTGGCATTCGGCACGCCGCGCTTGTGCGCGACGAAGGGCAGTTCGAAGACCTCGATCCTGGGGAAGCGGCCGGGCGTGTTGCCGGGCAGGGTCCAGACGATGTCGACGACGCCATCCTTGGCTTGGTCGAACAGCTGCGGCGGCGCGCCGCCGAGTTGCATGGAGGGGAAGATCTGGACCTTGAGTGCGCCATTGCTCTCCGCCTCCACCTTCCGCGCCCAGGGCATGAGGAAGTAGCGATGCACATTGGCGACCGGCGGCAGAAAATGATGCAGCCGCAGGGTGACCGTCTGCGCATGGGCGGGGCGCACCAGCGCCGGGGCGGCGAGGGCGGCGGCGAGGGGCAGCAGGGCGCGGCGTCGGATCATCGGTCGGTTATCCCCCAAACTTTCGCCACGGTCATTCACGCGCCGCGGCCGTCCCTCCGCATCTGCACCGCCCGGCCCCAGCGTTCAAGCGTTCCGTTCAAGCGTTTCCGTTCAAGCGTTTCCGTTCAAGCGTTTCCGTTCAAGCGCTTCGGGCGGGGCAGGCGGCGATCAGCGCCCGTGCCCGTTCCGCCACCACGACCGCCGCATCCCCGGGGCGATAGAGCGAGGAGCCGATCCCGAAGCCCGCCGCCCCCGCCTCGGCCCAGGCGGCGAGGTTGCCCGCGCCGATGCCGCCGACCGGCAGCATCGCGGTGCCCGGCGGCAGCACCGCCCGCATGGCGCGCATCACGGCGGGCGAGGCGGCCTCCGCCGGGAACAGCTTCAGCCCATCGGCGCCGGCCGCGAGCAGCGCGAAGGCCTCGGTGGGCGTGAAGCAGCCGGGCAGGGCGATCAGCCCCGCCGCCTTGGCCGCGCGCACCACATCGACCGCGGCATGGGGGGTCACGATCAGCCGCCCGCCCGCCGCGGCGATCCGCGCGACATCCGCCGGATCCAGCACCGTCCCCGCGCCGATCAGGGCGCGATCGCCGAAGGCCGCGGCGAGACGGCGGATGCTCTCGATGGGGTCGGGCGAATTCAGCGGCACCTCGATCACGGCAAACCCCGCCTCGACCAAAGCCCCGCCCACCGGCAGCGCCTCCTCGGGGGTGAGGCCGCGCAGGATGGCGACGAGGGGGCAGCGGGACAGCCAGTCGTGCAGGGTCATGGGGCCTCCTCCGTGGTCCAGATCAGGCGGGACAGCGCGACCAGCCCGCCCGGCGTCACATCGCCGGATTCGACGGTGTGGGGAATGCCGAGCGCATCGAAGGCCTCGGCATAGCGGGCGCCGAGCATGCTCTCCGTCAGCACATGCAGCGGCGCACGCGTCGCGGGCATCGCGGCCAGGATCTCATGCCCGATCAGCAGGCCCGAGAGGAAGCTGGCCGAGGCGGCGGGGTCCAGCCCATCCACCAGCGCCATGGCCCGCACGCCGAACAGATGATGCAGCACGCCGCCCGCCTGCCGCGCCCGCACCACGCCGCGGGCGAAGGCGGCCGCATCATGCGCCGCCCCCTCCTCAAGTGTGCGGCCCAAAATGCTGTGCCGCGCGAGGGTAGCAAAAACCTCGCCGGTCATGTGGCTGGTGAAGCCGGTGATCCGCCCGGCCTCGATGCCGATCCATTTGCAATGCGTGCCCGGCAGCACCAGCACCGCCCGCCCCAGGCCGAGGCGGGCCAGCAGCGACACCGCCTTGGTCTCCTCCCCGCGCGCCACATCGGGGCAGCCATCGGCGTCCCGCGTGGTGAGGCCGGGGATGATCCGCGCCTCCGCGCCGGGGAACTCCACGGCGATGCTGGCGGCGGCGATGGCGGCGGCGTCGGCGGGGCAGCCGAGGTAGGGCGCCTCGCGCCAGCCCTGCCGGCTGCCGACCATGCCGCAGAGCAGGATGCGGGTCTCGCCCTGCGCCAGCCAGGGGCCGATGTTGCGCGCGAGGGTGGCGGCGAAGCCATCGGCGGGCGTGCTCAGCAGCCCGTCGCCCGAGGCGAGGTGGTCGCGGATGCCGCCATCCGGCCCGAGCCACCAGGCGCGGAAATTGGTGGTGCCCCAATCGACCCCGATCATGCGCCGCTCCCCCCTGTTTTGCGGCGAGGGTGCGGGGGGACGCGCCCAGGGGCAAGCGACCAGGGGCAAGCGACCAGGGACAAGTCACCAGGGGCAGGTCACCAGGGGCAGGTCAGCAGGGGCAGGTCAGGCGATGATCGCATCCCAATGCGCCGCGCGTTCGGCGCTGCCGGCGAGGGCCTCGATCACCCCCGCGCCGGTGATCGCCCCCGCATCCAGCGCCCCCTGCCAGAAGGCCAGCCCCGCCGTATCGGGCGCGCGGCCGAAGGCGTGGTCGTAGAGGGCCGCCAGCAACCCCGCCTGCGCCACGGGTGCGAATTCGGCGCTGGCGGCGAGGCCCTCGGCCACCGTCAGCCGGTCCGCCGCCGCCGTGGCCCAGAACTCCAGCCCTTCCGCCTCGGCGCGGCGGCCGAACGCTGTCTGGTAGAGCCGGTCGATCCCGAGTGCCTCGGGCCGCGCCGCCCAAAGCTGCGTCACAGGATTGGCGGCGATGGCCTCCTCGCTGGCGGCGATGGCGGCGAGCGTGGCGCCGGCGCCATCGGCCAGGGCGCGTTGGGTCCAGTAGTCGAGGGCGCCCGGCTCCGGCGCGCGATGCAGCAGCGTCGCGTAGAGCGCGTCGATATCGAGGGTGGCGAGATCGGCCAGGACAGGGGGGACCGCCCCGCGCAGCAGCGCGAAGGCGGTTTCGCCCAGCGCCTCAGTGCCGTGGGGAGGCAGGCCCAAGAGGATACGCGCGGCCAGCGCCACCGGGTCCGCCGCCGAGAGCGCGAGGCGGCCATCCGGCAGGTCGATGGCCTCGATCGAGGCGAAGCGGACCGGCCCGGCCGTTCCCGCCCAGCCGCCGGAGGGATCGGGGCGCAGGTCGAGCACCAGGTCGCGCGCCAAAACCTCCAGCCGCAGCGTGTCGTGGCCACTGCCGCCATCGACGCGATCCGCGCCGGCGCCCGGGGCCAGCCAGTCGCTGCCGCCGCGCCCCTCCAGGATGTCGTCGCCGGGGCCGCCGAGGATGGCATCCTGCCAGGCGGTGCCGCGCAGCAGCCCCTCGCCCTGGTGGTGGATCACGCTGCCATCCCACCAGCGCAGCGGCCCCGCCGCCGCATCGGCCGCGGTGCCCCACAGGGTGATGGCCGCCGCGACGTCCAGCGGGCGCGGTGCGCTGGCGATGCCGAGGAGCCCGCGGTCATAGGCCATGACGCTGTCATCCCGGGTGGCCGGAAAGGCGCCTGGACCCTCGAAGGGGTGGCCGAGGCCGAGGGCATGGCCGATTTCATGCAGCAGCGTCTCGAAACCACGGCGGCCGGGGGCGAGGCTGTCCCCGCCGTAGATGCTGCGGGAGAGGGTGATCTCGGTACGGTCGTCGAGATAGGCGGTGGTGCCGGTGGTCCAGGGACCGTCCAGCGCGCCAAGGCGGAACACGAGATCGGCCCCGGCGGGATCGGGCACGTCCTGCACCGATAACCCGGTGGGGCCGGCCCAGGCCGCCAGCGCCGCGCGGGCCGAGGCCTGCTGGGCGGGGGAAAACCCGTCGGGCGCGAAGGCGACGCTGATCATCATGGGCCGCCCGTCACCGCCGTTGAAGGCGGCGGCCGAGAGGCCGAGCAGTGCTGCAAGATGCTGATCGTCGGACATGACGGACCCCAGGCCGGCAAGGCGAACAGGCCTGGCCATCCTGGCCATCCGGTCGTCCCGGACGCAGGGGTCTTAGCAGAGTGTTAGGGAAGTTCCGAACGAAGGGTTAACGGCGCTTCGGAAGAAGTCCCGCCCATCGCGGCGCCTGGGGGGGCAAAAGGCCGCGATGGGCAGGCGACGGCGAGGATCTCTTCGCCGTGACGTCATCCCCCCGCCCTGCGGCGGGAGGCGACGGGTTCAGGCCGCGCGGGCGAAGTTGCCCATGGGGGCGCGATCGGCGCCGGGGCGGGCGGCAGGGGCGACATCATTGGCGAGCACGGCGGGGATGTCGCCACGGGTCAGGCCGATGTCGGCCAGTTCGCGGTCGGTCAGGCCACGCAATTCGCGCTCGGCGCGGGCACGTGCGCCGATCGAGGCCATCATCGTCGTCAGGGCGCGGAGCGCGTGGCCGACGGAGGTGAAGGCTTCGGTGATGCCACGGCTGACGGCTTCGTCCCGGGCACGGGCGGCGGCCAGCTGAATGTCCTGCGCCACGACCGCGTCGCGCGGGCGGGCAATCGTGGCCATGCCGGCGATGTCGGTCTGGGTGGTGCGGGCGTCCATGAAAGTAATCCTGTTTTCCTGCGTCGCAGCCGATGTGGCCGCTGTTTGTTCGCTGACGGGAACATAGCGAGGGGCAAAGGTTCTTGTAGCGCCAAGGGGTTCAGGGAGACATGCGTGAACCGCATGAATGCCTGTGGAATGATGCGTTCATCAACGGTCTGTAACTGGCCGCCCCGATTTCGGCCCGGACCCGCCCCGTCTATGGTGGCTGGATGACACATGCCGCAGACCGTCTCGCCGCCCTTCGCACCAGGCTCGTGGAGGCGGGGGTCGAGGGCCTGCTGATCCCCCGATCGGATGAGTATCTCGGGGAATACGTCCCCGCGTCAGGCGACCGGCTTGCATGGCTGACCGGCTTCACCGGCTCGGCCGGCATCGCCATCGTGCTGGCCGATGCCGCCGTGATCTTCACGGATGGCCGCTACACCACCCAGGTTGCCGCCGAGACCGATCCGGTGCTGTGGGAGCGGCAGCATCTGACCGAGGCGCCGCCCCAGGACTGGCTCCGTGCCCATGCCACCGGCCTGCGGATCGGCTACGATCCCTGGCTGCATCCTGAAGCGGCTTTGACGCGCTTCAGAGGCTCGGGCGCGGTGCTGGTGCCGCTTTCACCCAATCCGCTCGACCTCGCCTGGGTCGATCGCCCCGCCTCGCCGGCTGCCGCGGTCGAGGTGCATCCGATCCGCTTCGCCGGCCGGGAGGCCGCGGCCAAGCGCGAGGAGGCGGCCCGCGTGCTGCGCGCCGCCGGGCAGGCCGCGGTGGTGCTGGCCGATCCGCATTCGGTGGCGTGGCTGCTGAACATCCGTGGCCGGGACCTGCCCCATACCCCGCTGGCGCTGGGCTTCGCGCTGCTGCGCGACGATGCCTCGGTGACGCTGTTCCTCGACCCCGCGCGGATCGGCGCGGAGACGGCCGCCCATCTGGGCAATGCCGTCTCGGTCGCGCCACGGTCGGAGCTTGGCGCGGCGTTGGATGCGCTGGCGGGGCAGAGCGTGCGCGTCGATGCCGACACCACCCCCGCCTGGTTCGCCGCCCGGCTGCGCGCCGCCGGGGCGCAGGTGGTCGCGGGCGAGGACCCCTGCCGCCTGCCGCGCGCCATCAAGAACACGGTCGAGCAGGCGGGCAGCCGCAGCGCGCATCACCGCGACGCCGCCGCCCTCGCGCGCTTCCTGCATTGGTTCGCCGGCGCCGCCCCGGGCGGCGGGCAGACCGAGATGTCCGCCGCCGCCCGGCTGTTGGAGGAACGCGGCAAGGAGGCGCTGTTCGTCGCCGAATCCTTCCCCGCCATCGCGGGCGCCGGCGAGCATGGCGCCGTCATCCACTACCGCGCGACGCCGGAGACCAACCGGGCGATCCACCCGGGGGAGGTCTTCCTGCTCGACTCGGGCGGGCAGTATCGCGATGGCACCACGGATGTGACCCGTACGCTGTGGACCGGCCCCGGCCCGGCGCCCGCCGGGGTGCGCGACCATGCGACGCGGGTGCTGCGCGGCCATGTCGCGCTCGCCAGCCTGAACTTTCCCAAAGGTGTCGCGGGGCCGCATCTGGATGCGATCGCCCGGCGGCCGCTCTGGGATGCGGGGCTCGATTACGACCACGGCACCGGCCATGGCGTCGGCTCGTTCCTGTCGGTGCATGAGGGGCCGGCGGCCTTCAGCCGCGCCGCGCGGATCGTGCCGCTGGAGCCGGGGATGATCCTGTCGGATGAGCCGGGCTTCTACGTCCCCGGCCACTACGGCATCCGCATCGAGAACCTGCTCCTCGTCGCCCCCGCCACGCCGCGGTTCCTGGCCTTCGAGACGCTGACCCTCGCCCCCTACGACCGCGCGCTGATCGAGGTCGGGATGCTGACCGAGGCGGAACGCGCCTGGGTCGATGCCTACCACGCCCGCGTGGCGGCCGAGGTCGCGCCGCTGCTGGAGGGCGCTGTGCGGGACTGGCTGCTGGAGGCCTGCCGGCCGCTGTAGCCTGGCTACCGCCGGAACAGCCGCCGCAGCCAGCCGAAGGCGCCGTCGCCGAGCCCACGCCGGGTCTTGCCGTGGGTCACATGCGGGCGACGGGCGGGCGGCGGCAGGGCGCTGGCGACGGTGTGGCGGCCGGCGTCGAAGCCGGCGATCAGCCGGGCCTCCAGCGCGATCACCTGCGCGACCGGGCCGGTGATCCCTTCCTCGGCCATCGCGGCGGCGGTGGCGGCGGCATCGTCCCAGACGCCGGCGCGGCGCAGCGCGTCCAGGCTGCGCACCTTCTGCTCGGTCTCCATCGGCGGCCCGCCGCGCCACAGCGCCACCGCATCCAGCCGCCATTGCCGTGCCAGCTCGTCATGGCCGAGGTCGTCGGCGACCCAGGCGGCATGCAGCGTCGCCTCGGCGGCGGCATGCAGCGCGCCGGTCTCCTCCAGCACATGCGCCCAGGAGAGGAACCGCCGGGCGAGCGGCGGGGTGCCGCCATCGGCGCGCAGCGCGCGGAAGGGGGCGGCGGCGATCACCATCGGCACCGCCGGATGCGCCTGCGCGAGGTCCGGGGCGGCATAGCCGCAGTTCGGGCATTCCTGCAGCCAGCGCCGCATGGTGCCGCGCACGGGCTCGCCGGGTCGCAGGTCCAGGTCCGGGGCCTGTTCGGGCGGCTGCGCGCGGAAGACCGGCTGCCGGCTTTCGGTGCCGCAGACGCCGCATTTGACCAGGCTGGACTGGTTCTGCCGAGTGCCGGCCTGGGAGGGGGGAGGGAGCGCCATGACCGATCCAAGATAGGATCACTTCGGCAAGGTTGCACGACCCCGCGCGGCTTGCGAAGCTGTCACCATGCCGCGTGGTGACCTGTTCCCCGATATCGCCCCCTATGAGACGGGCCTGCTGCCGCTCAGCGGCGGTCACGTCATGTATTGGGAGCAGGTGGGCAATCCGCGCGGCCAGCCGGTGCTGTTCCTGCATGGCGGGCCCGGGGCGGGGGCGGGGGCGGTGCATCGCCGCTTCTTCGACCCGCAGACCTATCGCGTCGTCATCTTCGACCAGCGCGGCGCCGGCCGCTCGCGCCCGCTCGGCGATCTGCGCGAGAACACCACGCCGCATCTGGTCGCCGATATCGAGGTGCTGCGCCGCTTCCTCGGCGTCGATCAATGGCTGCTGTTCGGCGGCTCCTGGGGCTCGACCCTGGCGCTGGCCTATGCCCAGGCGCATCCGGACCGGGTGATGGGGGCGGTGCTGCGGGGCGTCTTCCTCGGCCGGCCGGCCGAGGTGGAATGGTTCCTCTACGGGCTGCGCCGGGTCTTCCCCGATGCCTGGGCCGCCTTCGCCGAACATGTGCCGGAGGCGGAGCGGGGCGACCTGCTCACCGCCTATCTGACCCGGCTGACCGATCCCGATCCCTCCGTGCATTTGCCCGCGGCGCGGTCCTGGAGCGCCTATGAGGGCTCCTGCTCCACCTTGCTGCCCTCGCCGGACACGGTCGCGACCTTCGCGCAGGACCGCACCGCGCTCGGCCTCGCGCGGATCGAGGCGCATTACTTCGCCAATATGCTGTTCCTGCCCGAAGGCGGGCTGCTCGCGCATATGGAGTCGGTCAGCCACATCCAGGCCGAGATCATCCAGGGCCGCTACGACATGATCTGCCCGGCCGAGACCGCCTTCGACCTCGCCGCCGCCTGGCCGCGGGCGCGGCTGACGATCATCCCCGATGCCGGGCATTCGGCGCTGGAACCGGGCATCCGCATGGCGCTGGTGGCGGCCGTGGAGCGTTTCCGGCGGCGCTGAGCCTGTTCACGTTTTGGCAACCGGAAAGCGGCCATCCTCGTTTTACTGAAGGAGGATTGGCGCCATGCCCTCGGAAATCCGGCAGATTCTGTTCCGCCCCGCGGAAGCCGCCCGTGCGCTGCTGGACCACGCCCGACGCACCCGACGCAACCTGCCCCAGGGCGATGTCGTGGAGTGCTTCGTCGAAGCCGCCACGCGCACGCGCGGCCCCGGCTTCTGTCTGGTGATCGACCCCAGCCGCGCCCTGCCGCGCGGGGAGGGCTGCGCCGAGTTGATCCGGGTCTCGCTGGATGGTGAAGAATTGATGCAGGCGCTGATCGCCTTCTGCGACGAGCAGGCCATCCCCTTGCCGCTTGAGGGGCAGAAATCCCTGCAACGCTTTGGCGAGCAAATAGGCATGGTCATCACACTGGATGAGCACCTGGGCGAGGGGCGGAGCGTGCTGGCCCAGCTTGGCCATCACATGGCCTGACGGAAACGCGGCGGGCGCCTTGTCGCCGGCCTCGGGCAACGCGACACTACGGCATGGACTCTCATCGCTTTGACGTAATCATCGTGGGTGCCGGCATGGCCGGCGCCACTGTCGCAGCACAGCTCGCGGGGGACCTGCGGGTCGCCATCGTGGAGCAGGAGGAGACCGCCGGCTATCACACCACCGGCCGCTCCGCCGCCATCTGGATGCTGAACTACGGCCCCCCCGATGTGCGCGCCATGACCGGCGCCAGCCGCGGCTTCTTCGAGGCCCCACCCGAGGGCTTCGCCGAGGTGCCGCTGATGCAGCGCCGCGCGGTGGTCCATCTGGCCCCGCCGGGAGAGGAAGCCGAGCTGGCGTTGAAGATCGCCGCCAGCGAAGGCACGATCCAGGAGATCAGCGTCGCGGATGTGGTCGCCATGGCCCCTGGCCTGCGCCCCGATTACGCCGTGGCCGCCGCCATCGAGCCTGAATCCTTCGACATGGATGTCGCCGCCTTGCACCAGGGCTTTCTCCGCATGGTGCGGGCGAATAAGGGCGAGATCGCGCTGCGCGCCCGCGCCGGGCGCATCTGGAAGCAGGGCGAGATGTGGCGGGTCGAGACCAGCCAGGGCGAGACCCTGGGCGCGCCCATCCTCATCAACGCCGCCGGCGCCTGGGGCGATGAGATCGCGACCCTCGCCGGCCTGCGTCCCCTCGGCCTGCAGCCGAAGCGCCGCACCGCCATCGTGCTCGACCCCGGTGGGCATGATGTGGCGGAGTGGCCGCTGCTCGGCGATGTCGCGCACACCTGGTACGCGCGGCCGGAAGCGCGGCGGAAGCTGATGGTCAGCCCCGCCGACGAGACCGATTCCGAGCCCACCGACGCCCAGCCGGATGAGCTGGACATCGCCATCACCGTCGATCGCTTCCAGCAGGCCTTCAACATCGAGGTCCGGCGGGTCGAGCATTCCTGGGCCGGCCTGCGCACCTTCGCGCCGGACCGCTCCTTCGTGCTCGGCGAGGACACCGACCACCGGGGCTTCTTCTGGGCGGTGGGGCAGGGCGGCTATGGCATCCAGACGGCGCCCGCGGCCGGGCGGCTGCTGGCCGGGCTGGTGCTGGGCGCGGTGCCGGAGGATCTGAAGCACATCGTGCCCATGGTCGATCCGATGCGGTTCCGCGGATGAGCGCGCTTCCGACCCATGCCGATGTGCGCGCGGCCGCGATCCGCCTCGCGGGCCGCGTCATCCGCACGCCGATGCTGCGCCACGCGGCGCTGGACCGGGTCACGGGCGGGGAGATCTTCGTCAAGCCCGAGCCCTTGCAGCGCACCGGCTCCTTCAAGTTCCGCGGCGCCACCAATGCCTTGCTGCAACTGGCACCGGGCGGGCGCGGCGTGGTGACGCATTCCTCCGGCAACCACGGCCAGGCGATCGCCTGCGCCGCAGCCGCCCTCGGCATTCCGGCGCTGATCGCGATGCCGGCGGATGCGCCGCGGATCAAGGTCGCGGCCACGCGCGCCTGGGGGGCGGAGATCCTGCCCTTCGACCGCGCGACCACCGATCGCGAGACCCTGGCCGAGCGCCTCGGCGCGGAGCGCGGGCTGACGGTCATCCCGCCCTTCGACCATCCGCATGTCATCGCCGGCCAGGGCACGCTGGCGCTGGAGCTGATGGAGGATGCGGGCGCCCCGCTCGACGCCATGCTGGTCTGCACCGGCGGCGGTGGGCTCGTCGCCGGGGTCGCGCTGGCGCTTGAGGGCAGCGGCACCGAAGTCTGGGCGGTGGAACCCGAGGGCTGGGATGATTACGGCCAGTCGCTGCGCGCCGGCACCCGCATCGCCAATGATGGCACGGGCGATCTGCTTTGCGACGCGCTGCTCTCGCGCCGGCCGGGGGAGATCACCTTCGCGGTGAATGCGCCGCGCCTCGCGGGTGGCGTCTCGGTGACGGAGGCCGAGGTCTTCGCCGCCATGCGCTTCGCCTTCGAGCATCTGAAGATCGTCGCCGAACCCGGTGGCTCGGTGGCGCTGGCCGCGGTGCTGGCGGGCAAGGTGCCGGTCCGGGGCCGCCGCATCGGCCTGGTCATCAGCGGCGGCAATGTCGATCCCGCCGTCTTCGCCCGCGCCTTGGCTGGATGATGGCCCTGCGCCGGCCCGTTCTGGGTTGGGCGCTGGGGGGCGGGATGGTCGCGGGCGGCGCCGCGTTCGGCGGCGGCCTGCGTGGGGTCGCGCCGGTGCTGGCGGGTTGGTGCGTGCTTGTCGTGATCTACACATCCTTGATGCTGCACCGGCTTTGGGCCGCCGATGCGGAGACCATGCGCCGCCGGGCGGAGGTGCTGGCCGAGCGGCGATGGACCGTCTTTGCCCTCTCCCTGACCGCCGCGGTCGCCTCGGTCGCCGGGGTCGGCTGGGACGCGGCGGTGGGCGGTCCGCCGACCACGGCGAATACGATACTGACGGGCACGACGATCCTGCTCTCCTGGCTCTTCGTGCACATGCTCTTCGCGCATGAGTATGCGCATGAGTATTGGAGCTCCGACGGCGGGATCGATTTTCCAGGCGGCGACGGCACGCCCGAGTATTCCGAGTTCCTGTATTTCGCCTTCACCATCGGCATGACCGCCCAGGTCAGCGATGTGACCACCGACAGCCCGGCGATCCGCAAGGTGGTGCTGCTGCACTCGCTGGTGGCCTTCGCCTTCAACGCGGTGATCCTGGCCGCGGCGGTGAATATCGCGGCGGGGCTAGCGGGGTAGGGGGGCGACCGGCGCCCCCCCGTCCCGTCAGCCCGCCGGCTGGCCGCGCTCGCTGCAAGCCCAGCCATGGCCATGGACCAGCCCGTCATCATAATCGGCCTCCACTGTCGTGGGAGGTGTGAGGCGGATCGGCATCTGCCCGCTGCGGGGCGGCTCGCTCATCCAGGGATGACCATGGACCAGGCCGTCGTCGAAATCCTGCGTGTTCATGTCTCTGCCTCCCCTTATTCGGCCGCGACCGGGATGGTCGCCGGCGTCTCGTCATGGAACTGCTGGGCCTCGGTGCTATGGGCCAGGGCGGTGGTGCTGCTGTGCCCACCGGCGGCGGCCGAGGCGATGGCGTCGAAGTAGCCGACGCCGACCTCGCGCTGGTGGCGCACGGCGGTGAAGCCCTCGGCCTCGGCGGCGAATTCGGCCTGCTGCAATTCGCTGTAGGCGCCCATGCCGCGCTCGGCATAGCCGCGCGCCAGCTTGAACATCGACAGGTTCAGGCTGTGGAATCCGGCCAGGGTCACGAACTGGAACTTGTAGCCCATGGCGCCGATCTCGCGCTGGAAGCGGGCGGCGGCCTCGACGCCCATCTTGCGCTGCCAGTTGAAGGAGGGGCTGCAGTTGTAGGCGAGCATCTTGCCGGGGAATTCGCGGTGGATCGCCTCGGCGAAGTCGCGGGCATCGTCGAGATCGGGCTCCGAGGTCTCCCACCAGAGCAGGTCGGCATAGGGCGCATAGGCGAGGCTGCGCGCGATCGCATAGGCCTTGCCCGCACCCGGCTTGATGCGGAAAAAGCCCTCGGCGGTGCGTTCGCCGGTGATGAAGGGACGGTCGCGCTCATCGATGTCGCTGGTCAGCAGCTGTGCGGATTCCGCATCGGTGCGGCAGAGCAGCACCGTCGCGATACCCTCCACATCGGCCGCGAGGCGCGCCGCGTTCAGGGTGCGGATATGCTGGCCGATCGGCACCAGCACCTTGCCGCCCAGATGGCCGCACTTCTTCTCCGAAGCCAGCTGGTCCTCGAAATGCACGCCCGCGGCACCGGCCTCGATCATCGCCCGCATCAGCTCATAGGCGTTCAGCGCGCCACCAAAACCGGCCTCCGCATCGGCGATCACCGGCGCCATGTAGTGGATCGGGTCGCCCTTGCCTTCCTGCACGGCGATCTGGTCGGCGCGGCGCAGCGCGGCATTGATCCTGGTCACCACCTTCGGCACCGAATCCACCGGGTAGAGCGACTGGTCCGGATACATCTGGCCGCCGGAATTGGCATCCGCCGCGACCTGCCAGCCGGAGAGATACACCGCCTTCAGCCCGGCCTTGACCTGCTGCAACGCCTGCATGCCGGTCAGGGCGCCGAGGGTGTTCACGAACTCCTCGGACTTCAGGAGGGACCAGAGCCGGGCGGCGCCCATCTCGGCCAGGGTGTGGCGGATACGGAAGGAGCCGGACAGCCTGGCGACATCGGCCGGGGTGTAGTCGCGGCGGATGCCGTCGAAGCGGTCGGGGGTGGGGGATTGGGCGTAGGTCATGCTGGGTTCCTTCAACGATGCGCGTCGGGTTGCCCCGTCGCCTGTGTGAAGAATTCACCTTGCGGCCGCGAAATGCAGCCCTCATTCTGCGCCCCGCACCGCAATCGCGTGGTGGTTTTGACGCGGCCCTTCGACAATCCGTGAAAGTTGTAAAGTATGGCAGCCCCCAGGATCGGCCGCACCATTCGTCGTCTCCGGACCGAGCGCGGCGAGGCGCAGATGGCGCTGGCGGTGCGGCTTGGCATTTCGGCGTCCTACCTCAACCTCATCGAACATGATCAGCGCGGCGTCACCGCCGCCTTGCTGATCAAGCTGTCGGAGGCCTTGGGGGCCGATCTCGCCACCCTCTCGGGGCATCAGGAACGGCTGATGGAGGCCGGGCTGCGCGAGGTCCTGGCCGATCCGCTGCTGGGGCTGGAGACGGTGCCGGAGGATGAGGTCGAGACCCTGGCCGGCTCAGCCCCCAATGCGGGGCGGGCGATGCTGGCGCTCTACCGCGCCTGGCGCGTGGCGCGGGAGGATGCGAGCGGCATCTCGCTGCCCACCGGCCGCCGCCTGCTGCTGCCGACCGAGGAGGTGCGCGACATCTTCCATGATCGCGCCAACCACTTCCCGAGCCTGGAGGAGGCGGCCGAGCGGGTGGGCGCCCGTCTGGGTGCCGCACCCTCCGAAATGAACCACGCCATCGCCGCCCGGCTGCGCGGCGAGCATGGGATCGTGGTGCAGGTCGGGCCGATGGAGCAGTCCCATCGCCGCTACGATGCCGCGACCCGCCGGCTGCACCTCTCGGACAGCCTGCCGCGCGAAAGCCGCGGCTTCCAGATGGCCTTCCACCTGATGCTGCTGGAGGCGCGGGAGGCGGTGGAGAGCATCATCGCCCAGGCCGCGCCGAGCACCACGGAGGCCGCCGCCCTGCTGCGGGTCGGGCTGCTGAACTATGCGGCGGGGGCGCTGCTGCTGCCCTATGCGCCCTATCTCGCGCAGGCGCGGGCGCTGCGGCATGACATGGAGGCTTTGGCGGCGCGCTTCGGCGTGTCCTTCGAACAGGCCTGCCACCGGCTGTCCACGCTGCAACGGGAGGGCGCGCGCGGGCTGCCCTTCTTCTTCCTGCGGCTGGACCCGGCGGGGAATGTCGGCAAGCGGTTTTCGGCCGCGGGGTTTCCCTTCGCGCGCTACGGCGGGTCCTGTCCGCGCTGGATCGTGCATGGCGCCTTCGCGACGCCGGGGATGATGCGGGTGCAGCTCGCGGCCCTGCCCGATGGCGCGACCTTCCTGTGTTTCGCGCGCACGGTGCAGGGGGCGCCGGCCAAATGGGGCGAACCGCCCCCGATCCATGTCGTCGCCATGGGCTGCGACATCGGCCGCGCGGCCGAGGTCGTCTATGCCGATGGGCTGGACCTGGAGAAGGCGGTCGTCGGCATCGGCCTGTCCTGCCGGCTCTGCGACCGGGAGGACTGCCGCAGCCGCGCCTTCCCCCCGCTGGAACACCGGCTGGCGGTGGACCCGCTGGAGGAAAGTGCGGCGCCCTACCGCTTCGCCCCCAAGCCCGGGGCGAAGGCTATGCGGCGGGCGTGATCTTGGTGATCTTGGTGCCGTTCAGCGCCAAGGCGGCCATCAGCCCTTCCTGGCTGAAGCTGATCGCGTAGACCGGCTCGCGCAGCGTCGTCGCCGAGACATTCGCCTGCACGCCACGATCCAGCACGACGACGGACGGGCCGCTGCCGATTTCCCAGCCATCGGCGCGCATCAGCGCGGCCAGCGCGTCATTGGTCATGAAGAACATGGCCAGCCCGGCGACCTGTGCGCCGATCTGCAACCCGAAGCTGGCGCCGGCGATGTTGTAGTAGCCTTCGGTATTGCTGCCGCGCAGAAGGGCGCCTTCGCCGTACTGGCCACCGATGATGAAGCCCCCGCTCAGGATCTTCGGGAAGACCAGCACGGCCTGCGCCTGGGCGAAGAGCGGACGGGCATTGTCCATGCCGTGCAGGGTGGCGACGGCGGAGGCGACCTCGCGGTCGATCTCGCTGCGGGTCGCGGCTTCCGCGCTCTGCGGCTTCATCGCGGCGATGGCGAGGGGAATGATCGCGAGATAGGGCGCGAGGCTGCGGCGGGACAGGATGGACATGGATGATCTCCTTGGACCGGGACGGGCATTCGAGGAGCGCAACGCCCAAAGAGCTGAAAGGTTGCCCGTGCGGCTTGATCGGGGGGGCTTCCGGCGCGGCCCCGGCTGAGTCAGGCTCCCTCCGATGCGACTGCTGCTTCTGAACGGAAACACCGACCCGGCGATCACCCGCACCCTCGCGCGGCGGGCCAGGGTGGTGCTGGACGGGCTTGGCCATACCGAGGTCGCCCTGGTGCCGGCGACCGCGCGCTTCGGCGCCCGTTATGTCGCAAGCCGCGCCTCGGCCGCGATCGCGGCCCATGCGGTGCTGGAGGCGGTGGCCGAGCATTTCGGCCAGTTCGACGCCGTGGCCATCGCCTGCTTCGGTGATCCGGGGCTGGAGGCCGTGCGCGAAATCTTCCCCGGACCCGTCACCGGCATGGCGGAGGCTTCGCTGACCCTTGCCCTGCGCCTGGCCCCGCGCATCGCCTTCCTGACCGGCGGGGCCGCCTGGGTGCCGATGCTGCGCGAATTCTGCGCCCTGCGCGGCGCGGGGCGGGAGGTCGTGGATATCCGCAGCATCCCGCCGACCGGCGATCTGATCGCGCGCGACCCCGCCGCCGCCGCCGTGCTGCTCTCGGCCGAGGCGCAGGCCGCGGCGGAGGCGGGGGCAGGGGCGGTGGTGCTGGGCGGCGCCGGCCTCGCAGGCATGGCGGAGATGGTGACCGCCCCGGTGCCGGTGCTGGACAGTCTGGACTGCCTGTTGAAGGAAGCGGCTGCCCGCCATCCGCGAACCCGTCCGCCGCGCCCGGCGCCGACGCCGAGCCAGGGGCTGGCCGAGTCGCTGGGCCGGGCGCTGGCCGGGCTGGAGCCCGGCAAGGCATCCTGACCACCGCCTCGCCTGTCCGGCACGCCATCCAGCTTGCCATATATCATGGGTGACAGTGTAATGAGGGACGGCGGGCGCCGGCCGGAGGGTTCGGGAATTGCATCCTTCCCGAAAGCGCCGGAGGCGGCGGAAAAAGCCGCGTCGTGCAAGGCGGGTGGGAGGTCAGGCGTCATGCGACTGCAACGTCACATTCATTGCCCCGTCGCGGTCACGGCGCTAACCCCTCTGTCATGAACGCCGTCGTCAACGCCGCCGAACCCGCCCTGCCCCGCCGCCCGCAGCGGAAGGGGCCGCTGCGGTTCAAGCCGGTGCTGCCCGGCTCCCTGTTCCGCGATGTGATGGACCCGCGCCCGCTTGGCGGCCGGATCCGCGCGGTGCGGCGGATGGTGTTCGTGGCGCTCTGGACCCTGATCGCGCTGCCGATCCAGGCCGTGCTGATCCGGCTGCCGGGGCGCGCGAAGATCTCCTTCGCCCGCACCTACCACCGCGTCCTCTGCCGCCTGATCGGGCTGCGGGTGCAGGTGGTGGGGGAGGCGGCGCCGGGCGGATCGGTGCTCTTCGCCTCCAACCATACCTCCTGGCTCGATGTGCTGGTGCTGGGCTCGGTGCTGGAGGGCTGTTTCGTCGCCAAGGGCGATGTTGCCGAATGGCCGGTGATCGGCTGGGTCGCCCATCTCGGGCGCAGCGTTTTCGTCAGCCGCGAGCGCAGCCGCACCGGGGCCGAGGCGGGCAGCATGCGCGATCGCCTGAAGGCGGGCGACAGCCTGATCCTGTTCCCCGAGGGCACCAGCAGCGACGGCACGCGGGTGCTGCCCTTCCGTTCCTCCTTCCTCTCGATCGCCGATGCCGCCCGCGCGGTGCAGCCAGTGTCGGTGGTCTATGACCGGCTGGGCGGCCTGCCGGCCTGCCGCCGGGACCGGCCGCTCTTCGCCTGGTACGGCGACATGGATATCGCGAGCCATTTCTGGCGCCTGGCGCGGCGGCCCGGGGCGCGGGCGACGGTGCTGCTGCATGAGGTCGTGAAGCCCGCGGAATTCGCGGATCGCAAGGCGCTGACCGCCGCGGTCGGCGGCGTGGTGGCCGAAGGGGCGGCGGCGCTGCGCCAGAACCGCCCGGCGCGGCCGCTGCGGGTCGGCTCCGGCGGCGTGCCGGTGCCGGCCGAGTGAGGACCGCCGTGCTATTTCGGCCCAATTCGCCTCTGGCGCGTCTCTTTCCTTGACCGGCCGGGCCCCTATCCGGTCCGATGCCTGCCATGGCGAATCTTCACCCCCCTCGAATCGCTTGCCCCGGCGTCGCTTGACCCGGGCCAAGGTGCACCGCATCTGCCTCAAGAGCCGCGCGTGATGCGGCCGCTTGGGATGACCCGCTCCATGACCCTTTCTCAGTGACCGCCACTGGCCCCATCGAACCTGTTGACGCCGGCACCGCCGTGGTCCGCCCCCCCCTGCGCCGTCTTCATGTGAAGACCTGGGGCTGCCAGATGAACGTCTATGACAGCGAACGGATGACGGAGCTGCTCGCCCCGCTCGGCTACGCGCCCATCGATGCGCCCGAGAACGCCGATATGGTGCTGCTCAACACCTGCCATATCCGGGAACGGGCGACGGAGAAGGTGTTCTCCGACCTGGGCCGGCTGCGCGACATGAAGACGGCGCGGGCCGCCGAGGGGCTGCCCACCATCATCGCCGTCGCCGGCTGCGTCGCCCAGGCCGAGGGCGCGGAGATCGCCGCGCGCGCGCCTTGGGTGGATATGGTCGTCGGGCCGCAATCCTATCACCGCCTGCCGGAGATGGTGGCCCGTGCGCATCGCGCCGCCGGGCTGCAGATCAACACCGACTTCCCGGCCGAGACCAAGTTCGACCTCATGCCGCAGGCACGGGGCGCGCAGGGGGCGGTTGCCTTCCTCACGGTGCAGGAAGGCTGCGACAAGTTCTGCTCCTTCTGCGTCGTCCCCTATACGCGGGGCGCCGAAGTCTCCCGCCCGGTCTCCGCCGTGGTGGCCGAGGCCGAGAGGCTGGTCGCGGTTGGGGCGCGGGAGATCGCGCTGCTCGGGCAGAATGTGAACGCCTATCACGGCCAGGGGCCGGATGGGGCGGTCTGGGGCCTGGCGCGGCTGCTGGCGCGGCTGGCCGAGGTGCCGGGGCTCGCCCGGCTGCGCTACATGACCAGCCATCCGCGCGACATGGATGACGCCCTGATCGCCGCCCATCGCGACCTGCCGGCGCTGATGCCCTTCCTGCATCTGCCGGTGCAGTCCGGCTCGGACCGCGTGCTGCGGGCGATGAACCGCGGCCATACCGCCGATGATTTTCGGCGCATCGTGGACAAGGTGAAGGCGGCGCGGCCGGATATCGCGCTGTCCTCCGATTTCATCGTCGGGCATCCGGGCGAATCCGAGGCCGATTTCCGCGCCACCATGAAGCTGGTGGACGAGACCGGCTTCGCCATCGCCTATTCCTTCACCTATTCCGAGCGTCCGGGCACCCCGGCCGCCGCCCAGCCCGGCCAGGTGCCGCCGGCCGAACGGGCGGCGCGGCTTCAGGAATTGCAGGCGCTGCTGCGCCGCCAGCAGGATGCGTTCAACGCGAGTTGCGTCGGCCGCGTCTGCGATGTGCTGGTGACCGGCACCGCGCGTTATCCCGGCCAGATCGCGGCACGTTCGCCCTGGCTGCAACCCGTCCATCTGTCGGGGCCCGCAAGCCTCATCGGACAGATGGTCCGCGTCCGCGTCATGGGCGCCGAACCCAACAGCCTTGCCGCAGAAATCATGGGAAACAGCCAGACCGGGGAGCAACAAGCCGCTTGAGCAACACAGCCCTCATTCGCGCATCCGCCCGCGCGATGCCCCCCACCCCGCCCCGCAACCGCACCACCCTGGAATTCCCGGACAACGCCTTGTTGCCCCTTCTTGTGGGTGAGCATGACCGGCATCTGGCCCGGATCGAGCAGAAATGCGGCGTCCGTATCTCTGCTCGCGGCAATCAGATCGCCATCACCGGCGTCTCGACCGAGATGGCCGAAGCCGCCTTGAAGCGAATGTGGCAACGATTGGAGCGGGGCGAGAGCCTCACCATGGGGGAGGTCGATGCTGCCCTGGCCCTCGCCGGGGGCTTTGCCGATGGCTACGGTCCGCGCTTGCCCATGGGCGACCTGCCCGCGATCCGCACCCGAAAAGGCGCGATCCAGCCGCGCACCCCGGCCCAGGCCGGCTACATCGACCTGTTGGCGCGGCATGAGATGGTGTTCGGCGTCGGCCCCGCCGGCACCGGCAAGACCTATCTTGCCGTGGCCCAGGGCGTCGCGCTGCTGCTCGCGCAGAAGGTGGATCGCATCGTGCTGTCCCGCCCCGCGGTCGAGGCGGGCGAGCGGCTCGGTTTTCTTCCGGGCGACATGAAGGAGAAGGTGGACCCGTATCTGCGTCCGCTCTACGACGCGCTCCACGACATGTTGCCGGCGGATCAGGTGGCCCGCCGCATCGCGTCCGGAGAAATCGAAATCGCCCCCCTGGCCTTTATGCGCGGCCGCACCCTCGCCCATTCCTATTGCATCCTGGACGAGGCCCAGAACACCACCGCGGCCCAGATGAAGATGTTCCTCACCCGCATGGGCGAGGGCAGCCGGATGGTCGTGACCGGGGATCCGTCCCAGGTCGATCTGCCCCAGGGCACCCGCAGCGGGCTGGTCGAGGGGCTGTCGATCCTGGACGGCGTGCCGGGGATCGGCGTCTGTCGCTTCGCCGAGGGCGATGTGGTACGGCACCCGTTGGTGCAGCGTATCGTCTCGGCCTATGCTCGGGCCGAGGCACAACAGGACGTGGGGTCTGGCGAGCGCAATGCTCGCCTGCGGCCCCGCATGAGGGAGAGTGATGGAACCGGGAAGTAGATTGCCCGGCGGGACAACTCCCGCCGGGCCTTTGGCTGTGGAGGTCATGCTGGAGGACGCCGGTTGGCGCGGTGCCATGCGTGACCCCGAACGTATCGTCCGAGAGGCAGCCGCCGCGGCGCTTTCCGAATGCGCCGCGCGCGGGCAGCCCGCTCAGGGCCAGATCGTGGTGCTATTGGCCGATGACCGGGCGCTCAAGCGCCTGAACCACGACCATCGCGGCAAGACCAAGCCGACCAACGTGCTCTCCTTTCCAGCCGGGGTGCCGGGGGTTCTGGGCGACGTGGCGCTGGGCTTCGGCACCGTGCGGCGCGAGGCACGCGCCGCGAACCGCCGCGTCGCCGACCATCTGGCGCATCTGGTCGCCCATGGCGTGCTGCATCTGGCGGGTCACGACCATATCCACGCGGGCGAGGCCCGGCGGATGGAGCAGGCGGAGGCGCGCGTCATGCGCCGCCTCGGCCGCCCCAACCCGTGGCGGGGGCTGACATGAGCCAGACCGAGGGCGACGCCCGCAACGTGCTGTTGCGCCGTCTGCAAGGGCTGATGTCCCGCCGCCGCAAGGCGAGCTTCCGCGACCGATTCGAGGCGCTGGTCGAGGGCGACGAGGACGGCCCGCCGGAGGAAGGCAGCGCCGAGGCGCTGGATGCCGGCGAGCGCGCGCTGCTGGGCAATGTGCTGCGGATGCGCGGCAAGACCGCCTATGACGTCATGGTGCCGCGCGCCGATATCGTGGCCATGCCGGAGGATCTGACCCTGGAGCAGGCCATCCGCCTGATCCAGCGCGAGGGGCATTCGCGGCTGCCGGTCTATCGCCACAGCCTCGATGACGTGGTCGGCATGATCCACATCAAGGATGTCTTCGCCGCGGTCGGGCGCGATGCGCCCTTCAGCCTGCAGGCGATCCTGCGGCAGCCGCTGCTGGTGGTGCCCTCGGTGCCGGTGCTGGACCTGCTGCTGCAGATGCGGCTGGCGCGGATGCATCTGGCGCTGGTGGTCGATGAATACGGCGGGATCGACGGGCTGGTGACGATCGAGGATCTGGTCGAGACCATCGTCGGCGACATCGCCGATGAGCATGACGAGGAATCCCCGCCCCAGGCGGTGGAACGCCCCGATGGCAGCCTCGACCTTGATGCCCGCATGCCGGTCGAGGCCTTCGAGGAGCGGATGGGCCCGGTGCTGACCGATGAGGAGCGTGGCGCCGACATCGACACCGTCGGCGGGCTGGTGCTGACCATCGCCGGCCGGGTGCCGGCGCGGGGCGAGTTGGTGAGCCACGCCTCCTCCGGGCTGGAGTTCCGCGTGCTGGAAGCGGATGCCCGGCGCATCCGGCGGCTGCGGGTGCGGCGGCCGGGGATGACGGCCCAAGCCGCCGAGTGATTGCGCCCATCGCGCGGCACGGCTAGCGGGGGCGGCATGTTCTCCCGCTATCTCGCGCATCTCGCCGCGCGCCACGGTTGGCGCGCCGGTGCCACGGCCTTCGGCCTGGGCGCCCTCTCCGCCGCCGCCTTGCCGCCGGTCTTCGCCGTGCCGGTGCTGTGGCTGACCATTCCCGGGCTGCTCGCGATGCTGGGTGCGGCGGCCGGGTGGCGGTCGGCGGCATGGCGCGGGCTGTTCTTCGGCTGGGGATTTTGCGTCGCCGGGCTCTACTGGATCACCTATGCGCTGCTGACCGATGTCGCGAGCTGGTGGTGGCTGGTGCCACTCGCGGTGCCCGCCTTGTCGCTGCCGCTCGGGGCCTTCCTGGTGCTGCCGGCGCTGGTCGCCTGGGCGGCACGGCCGGGCTGGGCCCGCGTGCTGGGCTTTGCCTGCGCCTGGACCGTGGCGGAAATGGTCCGGGGCGTGGCGTTCACGGGCTTCCCCTGGAACCTGATCGGGACGGTCTGGGCCTTCGATGCCGTGCCGTTGCAGGGGGTGGCGCTGGTTGGCGTGCATGGGCTTGGCCTTGCGACCATTGTCCTCGCGGCGCTGCCGATCCTGGGGCTGCGGCCCTTCCTGGCAGGCGGGCTGGGGCTGCTGCTGGTGCTGACCGCCGGCGCCGCGCGGCTGTGGCAGGCCGAGCCGCCGCCGCTGCCGGTCTCGCTGGTGATCGTGCAGGCGAATATCCCGCAGGAAGCGAAGTGGCGCGAGGACCGCCGCTGGCCGAATTTCCGCACCCATCTGGAGATGACCCGTGACGGCATCGCCGCCGTGCCCCCGGGCACGCGCCCTGTCGCGATCTGGCCGGAGACCGCCAGCCCCTTCCTGCTGGCCTCGGACCCCGAGGCCCGGCGCCTCGCGGTGGAAAGCCTGCCCGAGGATGGGCTGCTGCTTGCGGGCTCGGTGCGGGCGGAATTCGATGCGGGCGGGCAGTTGAGCGCGCTGTTCAACAGCCTGGTGGCGGTGGATGCCCAGGCCGAGGTGGTGGGCGTCTATGACAAGGCGCATCTGGTGCCCTTCGGCGAATACATGCCGCTCAGGGGCATCCTGCCGATCCGCCTCGTGCATGGCGCCCGGGATTTCTCGGCCGGGCCAGGGCCGGTGGCGCTGCCGCTGCCCAGCCTGCCCGCGGCCGGTGTGCTGGTCTGCTACGAGGTGATCTTCCCCGGCGCCGTGGTCGGGGCCGTGCGGCCGGGCTGGCTGCTGAACGTCACCAATGACGGCTGGTTCGGCATCTCGGCGGGGCCGCACCAGCACCTCGCCGCCGCCCGCCTGCGCGCGGTGGAGGAGGGGTTGCCGCTGGTGCGTGCGGCGCAAACCGGCATTTCGGCGGTTTTTGACGCGCGCGGACGTGTGGTGGGGCGGCTGGGGCTGGGCGAGGCCGGGCTGCTGATTGCGCCCCTGCCGCAGGCGCTGCCGCCGACGGTCTTTGCCCGAGCCGGGATTATCGCGCCGGGGGTGCTGCTGCTGCTGGGGAGCGCCCTGGGGTTGTGGCTGCACCGGCGGGCACGGCCTCAGGCGAATACCAAAAAAGAGATAAGTCGAATGAGTTGACTGATTCTTTCCGTTCGATTACCACCGGTGGCAGTGGAATCGGGGGTGCCCCTCGTTCGTACCCTATCAGGCAGGACGCCGGAAACTCTCGCACCGGAGGCATCGATGGCCAAGGAAGAGACGCCTGAAAAGGCCGAGCGCGAGCATCGGCCCAGCCCTATCGATGTGCATGTCGGTAGCCGCGTGCGCCTGCGCCGGACCTTGCTTGGGCTGAGCCAGGAGAAGCTGGGCGAGGCGCTTGGCCTGACATTCCAGCAAGTGCAGAAATACGAGCGCGGCGTTAATCGTGTCGGCGCCAGCCGTTTGTTCGATCTGGCCCGGGTCCTGGATGTGCCGATCGGCTTCTTCTTCGACGATCTGCCCGGTGAGGCAGGCTCCGGTGCCCGCCGGCTGATGAACGGCTTCGCCGAGACCCAGGAAGGCTTTGAGGACGACACGCTGCATCGCCGCGAAACCCTGGATCTGGTCCGCGCCTATTACCGCATCACCGATCCGGCCGTGCGCAAGCGGGTCTTCGAACTCATCCGCGCGATGGCACCGCCCGAGTAGCCCCACACATCGAGCGTAATTTACAACTGTGGGTTGTTGAAGACGGGTGTTTTCCACGCCCGCAGCGCCGCCGCCAGCGCCCCATGCAGGGAGCGCCGCTCCGCCGCATTCAGATGGCGCCCGATTTCGACACGCTGCCCACGGCATGACAGCAGGAGCGGCGTCCCCGGCGCGTCCTGCCATTCCATGCGCGTCCAATACGGGTCCAGGGCCAGCGATTCCTTGCGGCCGCGCCCATCCCGGCGCTCGATCGTCAGGCGCCCTTCGGCCAGCAGCAGGCGTTCGTAGCTACGGGAAGACCGGCGCGCATGGGTCAGGAGCAGCCCCAGCACCACCGCCATCTCGATGCCGAGGAAGCCGAACACAGGCCAGGCGCCGATCCAGAGGAAGAGCACGCTGGTCGCCGCGGCCCCAGCCGCCAGCACCCCCGCGACGCCGAGCAGGGTGCCACGGGTGACGCTGGCATTCGGCGTGCTGATGGCCTCGAACAGGGGCGCCTCCGGTTCGGTCATGAGGGCGAATTCATCGCGGCGTGAAACGCTTCTCCCTTCAACCGGGGGCGATACTGCTTTAGCCCTTGGATTCGACCATGGCCGTATCCCCAAAGCCCCTCCGTAAAGCCGCGCTGCACGGCAGTGCCGCGACCCCACGCCGCGCCCGCCGCATGAGCGCGGCCCAGGCGGAGGCTTTCCTGCGGGCCCTGGCCGCGGCGAACCCGACGCCGAAGACCGAACTGGCCTTTTCCGACCCCTATACCTTGCTGGTCGCGGTCGCGCTCTCGGCGCAGGCAACGGACGTCTCGGTCAATCGCGCCACGGTCGGGCTCTTCGCCGCCGCGCCGGATCCGGCGGCGATGGTGGCGCTGGGGGAGGAGGGCGTCGCGGCGCATATCCGCACCATCGGCCTTTGGCGCACCAAGGCCAAGAATGTCGTGGCCCTGTCGGCACAGCTTCTGGAACGCCACGCCGGCCAGGTGCCGAACGATCGCGCGGCGCTGGAGGCGCTGCCGGGCGTCGGCCGCAAGACCGCCAATGTCGTCCTCAGCGTCGCCTTCGGTGAGGCGGCGATGGCGGTGGACACGCATATCTTCCGCCTCGGCAACCGCACCGGGCTCGCGCCGGGCAAGACGGTTCGGGCGGTCGAGGATCTGTTGATGGCGCGCTGCCCGCCCGAGCTGATCGGCCCCGCGCATCACTGGCTGATCCTGCACGGGCGCTATGTCTGCAAGGCGCGGGCGCCGGAATGCTGGCGCTGCGTCGCAATGGCGTTCTGCAATTACACCGACAAGGTCCTGGCGCCTCTTTCCCCACCCGGCGCGACGCGCGAGGCTGCGGCGGGAGGACAATAAGAATGACAACACGTCGCATCATCCTGGCAGCACCCGCCTTGGCTTTCGCGGGGCGCGCCTTCGCCCAGCCAGCGGCCCAGCCGACCTGGGCCCCCGATCGCCCGATCCGCCTCATCGTGCCCTATGCCGCCGGCGGCCCCACCGATGTGGTGGCGCGGCTGCTCGCCGAGCGCCTGTCTGCCGAACTGCCCCAGCGCGTGCTGGTGGAAAACCGCGCGGGCGGCGGCGCGATGATCGG
Source organism: Humitalea rosea (assembly GCF_003253705.1). GTDB lineage: Bacteria > Pseudomonadota > Alphaproteobacteria > Acetobacterales > Acetobacteraceae > Humitalea > Humitalea rosea. The sequence goes on along the minus strand of NZ_QKYU01000011.1, from coordinate 75,376 downwards.
TACCGAGGCCGTGGCCCATGCGCCGAAGGATGGTTCGGCGCTGCTCTTCACCACCGTGGTCCATGCCGTGCATCGCGCGTTGCAGGGCGCGCGGCTGCCCTTCGATCCCGCCGTCGACTTCGCCCCGGTGGCGCTGGTCGGCGTGGTGCCGATGGTGCTGCTGGTCGGGCCCCGCGCGCCTTGGGCGGATATGCCGGCGCTGCTCGCGGCCCTGCGCGCCGCCAATCCGCCGCTCGCCTATGGCAGCAGCGGCACCGGAGGATCGTCGCATCTCGGCGTCGAATTGCTGAAATCCATGACCGGGGTGCAGGCCGAGCACATCCCCTATCGCGGCACCGCGCCGGCCTTGCAGGACCTGTTGGGGGGGCGCATCTCGCTGCTCATGGACAGCGTGGCGACCGGAGCGGCCCCCGTGCGGGCCGGCACGCTGCGCGGCCTGGCCACCACAGGCGCCGCGCGCAGCCCCGCCTTGCCCGAGGTGCCGACCCTGGCCGAAACGGTGCCTGGCTTCGTCGCCACCACCTGGAACGCGATCCTGGCCCCCGCCGGCACCCCGCCCGCCACGGTTGCCGGGCTCTCGGCCGCGATCGGCCGGGCGCTGTCCGATCCGGCGCTGGCGGAGCGGCTGGCCGGGCTCGGGGTCGATGTGCCGCCGCCCGAGGGACGCACCCCTGAAGCGACCGCCAGCTTTATTTCCGCGGAGACGGCCAAATGGACCCGCGTCATCGAAACCGCCGGCATCAAGGCCGAGTGAGGCTTTGGCTCGGCCTGTTCTGCGCCCTCTTCACGCAGGTGGCCGCGTGGGCCGCCGAGGTCACGCTGGTCCAGCACAACCAGGGGCTGGACCGGCCGGTGCGGCTGGTCACGCCCGATGCATCCCCCGGCCCTTGGCCGCTGATCCTCGCCCTGCATGGCGCGGGCGACGATCCGGACGGGTTTCGCGCCGTGCTGAACCTGGACGGCCCGGCGACGGCGGCGGGCTTCGCCGTTGCCTGGCCGGTCGGGGTGAACCGGCGCTGGCAATATGCCTCGCCCTTGCTGCGGGGCCCCGCTGTGCCGGCGACGATGCCCGATGGCGCGCCGGTCGATGACCTCGCCTTCCTGGAGAAGCTGGTCACGCGGCTGGTGGCCGATGGCATGGCCGATCCGGCGCGGGTCTTCCTGACCGGCTTCTCGGTGGGCGGGCTGATGACGGTCACGGCGGGCTGCGCGGCCCCGCGCCGCTTTGCCGCCATCGCGGTGGTCAGCGCGGGCGTGTCCGACACCCAGGCGGCCGCCTGCGCCGAGGGGCCGCCCTTGCCGGTGCTGTTCGTCTCGGGCGATGGCGACCCGACCTTTCCCTGGGCCGGCTTCGCCAATGCACGGGGCCGGATGCTGTCGCGACCGGACAGCCAGGCCGTCTTCGCGCGGCGGAACGGCTGCGGCGCCGTGGGGGCCGAGGATCTGATGGACGCGCGCGATGCCACCGATTGCCATGAGGGCGTGGCCGTCCGGCTGCTGCGGCTTGCCGGTGCCGGGCATCTGCCGATGGAGGGCACCGGCGCCATCATCGCCGGGTTCTTCTCACGCTTTCGTCGATAGGCCGGCCGGACCCCCTCCGGATTCGTTCTGGCAATGCCATGTGAGGCATGGCGGCGGCCCTACCGCCCGGTACGAAGGAGGACACCCATGTTCCAGCCCGCTCGACGTTCCCTGCTGCTCGGGGGCGCGGCCCTCGCCCTCACCATGCCCCGGCGCGTCTTTGCCCAAGCCGCGGCGCCCGCGGCGCCCACCGGCCCCTTCACCTTGCCGCCGCTGCCCTACGACGCCAACAAGAACGAGGCGGCGATCGATGCGATGACGATGGAGATCCATCACGACCGCCATCATGCCGCCTATGTCGCCGGGCTGAACGCGGCCTTGAAGGACCAGGAGCAACTCGCGGCCCTGCCGCTCGACGAGCTGCTGATGAACCTTGCCCGGGTGCCGGAGGCGGTGCGCACCGCCGTCCGCAACATGGGCGGCGGCCATGCCAATCATTCCATGTTCTGGCAGATCATGGGTGGCGCGGGTGGCGAGCCGGGGGGCGCGCTGAAGGCTGCGATCGACCGCGACCTCGGTGGCTTCGCGAAGATGAAGACCGACTTCAACGCCAATGGCATGCGCGTCTTCGGCAGCGGCTGGACCATGGTCACGGTGACGCCGGCGGGCGGCCTGGCGCTGGTGACCAAGCCCGCGCAGGACACGCCGCTGATGGAGGGCCAGCGCGTGCTGATGGGCAATGACGTGTGGGAGCACGCCTATTACCTGCGCTACCAGAACAAGCGGGCCGACTATCTGGCCGCGTGGTGGAACGTGCTGGACTGGGACAAGATCGCCGCGCGCTATGCCGGCGCCATGGGCGGCACGCTCAGGGTCTGATCGGGAAGGGGGCACGGCGGCCCCCCCGCACCCTATTCGGCGGCCTGGTGCACCACCGCCGCATAGGCGGCGTAGCAGGCCATATCCAGGATCTGGTTCACCCCGGCCCCCATCGGCACGATCTGCACGGGGCGGGTCAGCCCCATCAGCACCGGCCCGATGGTGGTGGCCGAGGTGAGCCGCGGCACCGCCTTGGTCAGGATATGGGCGGCATGCAGCCCCGGCATGACCAGCACATTCGCCGGCCCGGTCAGGCGGCAGAACGGGTAGATCGAGCGCAGCGCCGGATCGAGCGCCACATCGGCCGCCATTTCGCCGTCATATTCGAAATCGACCTCCCGCCCATCCAGCAGCCGCACCGCGTCGCGGATCGGCCCGGGGATGCTGCCCTTGGGATCGCCGAAGGTGGAGAAGGACAGGAAGGCGACCCGCGGCGCCAGCCCCAGCCGCCGCGCCAGCCCCGCCGTCTGCACCGCGATCTCCGCGAGCGTGGTCGCATCGGGGCGCTCATGGATGGCCGTATCGGCCACCAGCACGGTGCCCGAGCGGCGCGCCAGCATCATGGTCACGCCGAACATCACGCTGTCCGGGCGCGGATCGATCGCCGTCGTCACATTCTCCAGGGCCGAGGCATAGGAGCGCGTCAGCCCCGTCACCAGCGCATCCGCATCGCCATTGGCCACCATGCAGGCGGCGAAGACGTTGCGGTCCTGGTTCACCAGCCGCTGGCAGTCGCGCAGCAGCATCCCGTGCCGCTGCTGCCGGGCGTAGAGCCAGTCCGCATAGACCCGGTTCTTGGCCGAGAGCCGCGCATTGGCGATCTCCATGCCCTCCGGCAGCGGGATGCCGAGGGCGGCGGCTATGGCGTGGATGCGGTCCTCGCGCCCGACCAGTACCGGATTGCCATAGCCCGCGTTGCGGAAGGCGATGGCGGCGCGGATCACCGTCTCCTCCTCGCCCTCGGCGAAGACCACGCGCTGCGGGCTTTCGCGCACCACCTCGGTGATCTTCTCCAGCGCGCCGACGCCGGCATCGAGCCGCGCCGACAGGCCGCGCGCGTATTTCGCCAGATCCGCGATGGGCCGCCGCGCGACGCCGCTTTCCATCGCCGCCTTGGCGACGGCGGGCGAGACGCGGGAGATCAGCCGCGGGTCGAAGGCATTGGGGATGATGTACTCCGGCCCGAAGCGCAGCGAGCGCCCGGCGCCGGCGCCCGACACCTCCTCCGGCACATCTTCCCGCGCCAGGGTCGCCAGCGCCTCGGCCGCGGCGATCTTCATCGCATCGTTGATGGTGCTGGCGCGCACATCCAGCGCGCCGCGGAAGATGAAGGGGAAGCCGAGGACGTTGTTGACCTGGTTCGGGTAGTCGGAGCGGCCGGTGGCGATGATGCAATCCGGCCGCGCCGCCTTGGCTTCATCCGGGGTGATCTCCGGGTCCGGGTTCGCCATCGCGAAGAGGATCGGCCTGTCCGCCATCAGCTTCAGCATATCGGGCGTGACCGCGCCCTTCACCGACAGGCCGAAGAAGATGTCGGCCCCCTCCAGCGCCTCGCTCAGCGTGCGGCATTCCGTGCTGGCGGCATGCGCCGATTTCCACTGGTTCATGCCCGCGGTGCGGCCGCGATAGACCACGCCCTTGGTATCGCAGAGGATGACATTGTCCGGGCGGATGCCCATGGCCTTGATCAGCTCGGCGCAGGCGATGGCGGCGGCCCCGGCGCCGTTGATGACGATGCGCGTGGTCTTGAGGTCGCGGCCGGTGAGGTGGCAGGCATTGATCATGCCGGCGGCGGCGACGATGGCGGTGCCATGCTGGTCGTCATGGAACACCGGGATGTCCATCAGCTCGCGCAGCCGCTGCTCGATGACGAAACACTCCGGCGCCTTGATGTCCTCAAGGTTGATGCCGCCGAAGCTGGGGCCGAGGTAGCGCACGCAGTTCACGAACTCATCCGCATCCTCCGTCGAGATGCAGAGATCGACGCTGTCCACATCGGCGAAGCGTTTGAACAGCGCCGCCTTGCCCTCCATCACCGGCTTGGAGGCCAGCGCGCCGAGATTGCCGAGCCCCAGCACCGCCGTGCCATTGGAGATGACGGCGACGCTGTTGCCCTTGGTCGTGTAGTCATAGGCGGTCGCGGGGTCGCGATGGATTTCCAGGCACGGCTCGGCGACGCCGGGCGAATAGGCGAGGCTGAGATCGCGCGCGGTGGTGAGCGGTTTGGTCAGGCGGATTTCGAGTTTGCCCGGACGGCCTTCGGCGTGCATCGCCAAGGCTTCTTCACGGGTGATGCGCGCGGGGCGCGCGTCTTTGATCGGCAGGCTGTCCATGGCGACGTCTATTCCCTCGGTTGCCGCCATCATGGAGGAACCGAAAGGACCCGCAAGACGGCCGCTTCGCGGGTGCGGTAGAACCGGCGGCGATATCGTGCTCGCGCGGTGGCTGTTCTAGAAGTGCCGCATGGATGCTCATGATGCGACAGGTGCGACGCCGGCGATGGCGCAATGGTTCGCGGCCAAGGCCGCGCATCCGGATGCGCTGCTGTTCTTCCGCATGGGCGATTTCTACGAAATGTTCTTCGAGGACGCCCATGCGGTGGCCGAGGCGCTGGACCTCGCGGTCGCGCATCGCGGCGAGCATGGCGGCAAGCCGATCCCGATGGCCGGCGTGCCGCATCACGCGGCCGAGGCCTATCTCGCGCGGCTGATCCGCCGCGGCTTCCGGGTCGCGATCTGCGACCAGATGGAATCGCTTGAGGAGTCCAAGAAGCGGCGCGCGCCCACCATCCGGCGCGAGGTCGTCCGCCTCATCACCCCCGGCACGGTGACGGAGGAGGCGCTGCTGGATGGCGGCCGCCCGGCCTGGCTGATGGCGGTGGTCGCGGATGGCGAGGGTTTTGGTGCCGCCTGGCTCGATGTCTCCACCGGCGCCTTCTGCACCGAGGCGGTGGGGGCGGATGGCCTCGGTGCCTTGTTGGCGCGCATCGATCCCGCCGAGGTGCTGGCCGGCCCCGGCGTGGTTTTGGCGCGCGAGGATGCCCGGCCGGCGATCCCGCCTAGCGCCCCGGCTGCGCATCTGGCGAGGCTGCTGGGCGTCGCCACCCTGGATGGCTTCGGCAGTTTTTCGGAGGGCGAGATCGCCGCCGCCGCCATGGCCGCCGACTATGCCGCCGCCAGCCAGGGCGGGCGGATGCCGCGGCTGCTGCCGCCCGACCCCCAGGGCGGGCAAGAGGTGCTGGCCATGGATGCCGCCACCCGCAAATCGCTGGAGATCACCCATAGCGAGCGCGGCACCCCGCGCGACTGCCTGCTGGCGGCGGTGGACCGGACCCTGACCGCCGCCGGGGCGCGGGAACTGGCCGGGCGCCTCGCCTCGCCGCTGACCAGCCTGGCCGCGATCGAGGCGCGGCATGACGCGGTCGCCTGGCTGCTCGCCGCCCCACCGGCACGACGGCTGTTGCGGGAGGCCCTGAAAGGCGCGCCGGACATGGCCCGCGCCATCGGCCGCATCGCGCTCGACCGCTTCTCCCCCCGCGACCTCGCCGCCATCCGCGATGGCATTGGTCGCGCGGGGCAGGCGGAGGCGGCGCTGAGCCAGCGGCCGGGGATCGGCGGCGGGCTGGACCCGGAGGGGGCGGCGCCGCTGCCCGCTTTGCTGGCGGCGGCGCGCGGCCGCCTCGGCGCCGCCCCGGATCTGGGGCTGGATGCCGCCTTGGCCGCGACCTTGCCGCCGCGCCTGGATGATCCCGGCAGCATCGCCCCGGGCTATGATGGCGAGCTGGATGCGCTGCGGCGCCTGCGGGACGATGCGCGGGGTGCGATCGCCGCGATGCAGATGGACCTCGCCCAGGCCTGGGGCATCGCCAGCCTCAAGATCCGGCATCACCAGCAGTTCGGCTATCTGGCCGAGGCCCCGGCGGCGGTGGCGGAAACCCTGCTGCGGGCGCCGCCGAAGACCGCCGAGGGCTATGCCCCCATCCATCGCCAGACCATGGCCAGTGCCGTGCGCTTCACCTGCACCGCCCTCGCGGCCCTGGACCGCCGCTTGTCGGAGGCCGGTGCCGAGGCGGCGCGGCGGGAGGCGCTGGTGCTGCGAGCCTTGCGCGAGCGGGTGCTGGCTGCGGCCGAGCCGATCTGGGCCCTGGCCGCTGCCCTCGCGGCACTGGATGTCGAGGCCGCCGCCGCCGAGATGGCCGCCGCCCGTGGCTGGTGCCGCCCGGTCATGACCGGGCGCACCGATTTCTGCGTGCTTGGCGGGCGGCATCCGGTGGTGGAGGCGGCCCTGGCCCGCGCCAAGGGGCCGGCCTTCGTGCCGAATGACTGCGACCTGTCTCCTGGGCGGCGGCTCTGCCTGCTGACGGGGCCGAATATGGCGGGCAAGTCCACCTATCTGCGGCAGAACGCGCTGATCGTGGTGCTGGCCCAGGCGGGGATGTTCGTGCCCGCCACCGAGGCCCGGCTCGGCATCGTGGACCGGCTGTTCAGCCGGGTGGGCGCGGCCGACGACCTGGCCGGCGGCCGCAGCACCTTCATGGTCGAGATGACCGAGACCGCCGCCATCCTGCATCAGGCGGGGCCGCGCAGCTTCGTGGTGCTGGACGAGGTCGGCCGCGGCACCGCGACCTGGGACGGGCTGGCCATCGCCTGGGCGGTGCTGGAGGCGCTGCATGACCGCATCCGCGCGCGGGCGATCTTCGCCACGCATTTCCATGAACTCACCGCGCTTGCGGGCCGCCTGCCGGAGCTGGCCCCGGCGGCGATGCAGGTGCGCGAGCATCGCGGCCAGGTGGTGTTCCAGCACAGCGTGGCGCCCGGGGCCGCCGAACGCTCCTGGGGGCTGCATGTCGCGCGGCTCGCCGGCGTGCCGCGCGCGACCCTGGCGCGGGCCGAGTCGGTGTTGAAGGCCCTGGAGCAACGCGCGAGGGGGCTGACCCCACTCGCGGAGGAGTTGCCGCTCTTCGCGCCGCCACCACCCACGGCGAGTCCGGACCCTTTGCTCGCCGCGCTAGACGCGTTGGATCCCGATACGCTCGCCCCACGGGAGGCGTTGGAGGCCATTTACACCCTCAAAGCGCTGAGGCCGACGCCAGTCCCATGAGAGATCGTCGAGAAATGATGGTGTAAGCCGCTGTCATGCCGCGCTGCGATGCCATATCGTCATCCGGATGACCGCTGATCTTCCCGCGTGGGGCGGAGACGACGCCCCCTCGCGGACTGGCCGCGACGCTTCGCCAGATGGCGAGGCCAGCCCGGTACCGCACGTCCCCAATACGCCAAGCCAACCAAGCTTCGGTGACCCTCTGGCCGACCTGCTTCCAGGCGGCCGTCCCGTGGGGCGAGAGGTGGCGCTGACGGTGCTGCGCCGCCATTTGTCCCGCATCCAGGGCCGCGTGCAGCAGGAGTTCGAGGCGCACCACCTCTCGGGCCTGGCGGCGGCGCGCTGGCTTGCCGCGCTGATGGATGGCGTCGCGCGCGGTGCCCATGCCTGGACCCTGGCGAGCGTCATGGCCGAGGCGCCGGAAGGCCAGCCGATGCCGGCCTCCCCCGAACGGCCCTTCTCCGACCGCTCTTACCCCTCGCCCGCCGAGCGCGCGGCGGTCCCGCGCTTCGCGCAGCCGCTGGCCGAGGCCGGGATGACCCCCCCCTCCGAACGGCCCTTCTCCTTGGCGGCCACCGGCGGCTATGGCCGCGGCGTGATGGCGCCCAGCAGCGACATGGATCTGCTGTTCCTGTCCGACCATCCGCTCGGGCCGCGCGGGCGGCGGGCGGTGGAGGCGATGCTCTACCTTCTGTGGGACCTGGGGCTGAAGGTCGGCCACGCGACCCGCACCATCACCGAATGCGTCGATGACGCGCGTGGGGATGCGACGATCCAGACCGCGCTGGTCGATGCGCGGCACTTGGCCGGGGACCCGGCGATCTTCGTCCGCTTCCAGGATGCCTTCGCCCGCGCCCGTAAGGTCTGGGGCTTCGGCCAGTTCCTCTCGGCCAAGCGCGCGGAGCGGAAAGCGCGGCACAAGCGGTACGGCGACAGCCCCTATCTGGTGGAGCCGCATCTGAAGGAAGGCCGCGGCGGCCTGCGCGACATGCAGACCATGTACTGGTTCGCGCGCTGGGCCTTCGCCGCCCAGCGCATGACCGACCTGGTCGGCCCCGATGCGCCCGGCGGCGGGCTGCTGACGGATCAGGAAGCCCGCCAGTTCCGCCGTTGTTGGGACTTCCTCTGGACCGTGCGCTTTCACCTCCACTACGTCACCGGCCGCGCCGAGGAACGCCTGACCTTCGACCTGCAGCCGGTGGTCGGGGCCCGCATGGGCTACACGCGCCATGGCTCGCAGGATGGCGTCGAGCGCTTCATGAAGCACCTCTTCCTCACCGCGCGGGAGGTGGTGCGGCTGTGCCGGTTGCTGGAGCCGGCGATCGAGCGCGCCGCCCTTGGCCTGCCCGCGGTGCAGGCGGCGCCGGATGCGGCGCTGACCGCGGCGGGGATCGCGGTGGCCGATGGCAAGCTGCTCTTCGCCCCCGATCGCAAGGTTGGCGAGGACCCGGCGATCATGTTGCGGCTGCTGATCGCGGCGCGCGATCGTGGCCTGCAACTGCATCCGCTGGCACAGCGCTCGATGATCCGCCACGCCCGCGACGCCCAGCGCCTGCGTGGCGACCCGGAAGCGAATGCGCTCTTCCTCGACCTGCTGACGGGCAAGGATTCCGCCCGCTCGATGCGGATGCTGAATTCCTTCGCCTTCCTGCCGCGCTTCCTGCCCGAATGGGCGCGCATCGTCGGGCTGATGCAGTTCGACACCTACCACGTCTATACCGTCGAGGAGCACACGCTCCATGCCGTCGGCGTGCTCGACAGCATGGAACGCGGCGAGCTGGGCGAGATCGCGCCCGTCGCCTCCGAGCTGATCGGCCAGATCCAATCGAAGCGCGCGCTGCATGTGGCGATGCTGCTGCATGACATCGCCAAGGGCCGTGGCGGCGATCACTCCGAACTCGGCGCCGGCATGGCGCAGGAGATCTGCCCCCGCCTCGGCCTGACGCCCGAGGAGACCGAGACCGTCTCCTGGCTTGTGCTGCACCATCTGCTGATCAGCCAGACCGCCTTCAAGCGCGACATCGACGACCCCAAGACCATCATGGATCTGGCCGAGGTGGTGCAATCGCCGGAGCGGCTGCGGCTGCTGCTGGTGGTGACCGTCGCCGATATGCGGGCCGTGGGGCCGAAGGTCTGGAACGGCTGGAAGGCGACCCTGCTGCGCGAGCTTTATTGGCGCGTGGCCGAGGTGCTGGCCGGCGGGTTGTCGGTGCCGGAGCGCGATGTGCGCGTGGCCCGTTCCCGCGCCGCCGCCGCCGCGATGCTGGAGGGCCGGCCGAAGGCGGAGGTCGATAGCTTCCTCGCCCTCGGCTACCCCGGCTACTGGCTCAGCTTCGACCCCGAGACCCATGCCCGCCACGCCGCGATGATCCATGAGGCGGAGGTGGATGCGGCCCCCCTGACCGTCCGTACCCGCGTGCAGGAGTCTCGCGGCGTGACCGAGGTGACGGTCTGGTGCAGCGACCATCCGGGGCTGTTCAGCCGCATCGCCGGCGCGCTGGCCGTGGCCGGGGCGAGCATCGTCGATGCGCGCATCCACACCATGACCAATGGCATGGCGCTCGATACCTTCTGGGTGCAGGACGCCTCGGGCGGGGCCTTCGATGCGCCGCACCGGCTGGCCAGGCTCGCGGTGCTGATCGAACAGGCGCTGTCGGGGCGGCTGCGGCTGGAGGCGGAAATCCAGAAGGTGCGCCGCGAACCGGCGCGGCTGCGCGCGGTGACGGTGCCGCCGCGTGTGGTCGTGGACAACCACGCCAGCACAAACCACACGGTGGTCGAGGTGAACGGCCGCGACCGGCCGGGGTTGCTGCATGACGTGACCGATGCGATCACCGAGCAGGGGCTGCAGATCTCCTCGGCGCACATCACCACCTATGGCGTGCGGGCGGTGGACGTCTTCTACGTGAAGGACGTCTTCGGGCTGAAGATCGAGAATGAGCGCAAGCTGGCGCAACTGCGCGGGGCGCTGTTGGAGGCGCTGGCGCCGGTCGTGCCCGTGCCGGCCTGACCGCCCTGCGAGAGGGGCTTTGCGCGCCCCCCTCGCGCTCCCCCCACCAGGAGCCAGCGGCTCCTGGACCTGCCGCGCTTGGCGCCGGCTTTGGTGGGGCGGCTACAGCCCCGGGATCGCGGCCACCGCGGCATCCAGCCGCGCGGACAGGCCGGCGGCGGTCAGGGCATCGCGGATCGCGCGGCGCTGCGTGGTGAAATAGGCGCCAGGGACCAGCGCCACGGCGGCCGCGATGCGCTCGGCCTCCTCGGCCAGACCAGCGAGGGCGATATGCAGCGGGTCGCGGGGGTCATAGTCCGGGATCGGCAATTCCCACATCAGATTGTCGAAGTGGCGCGCGCCGCCCTGGCCTTTGGGCTGCATCGGCTCGACCAGCACGCGAATACGTTCGTTGTTCAATAGCGCACAGAGGTATCGCGCTTCACCAATGCTTCGGGCGCTGGTCCAATAGCAGGCGTGCTCCACGACCGTTGTCGCGTCATCGACCACGGCGGCCGCCGGCAGAAGGCCAGACGCGGCATAGGCAACCCGCAACGGCGGTGTCGGCACCTGCGCCGTCAGCTTCCGCATGTGGTCGAGGCTCGCGGCCAGGGTCATCTTCGTTGCGCCGCTTTCGGTGCGGCTGGCATGGGCATTCCACAGCGTCTCACAGCTTCGCAGCCAGTCGGACAGATGCGGGAACCCGTCCAGCCCGGCCTGCCGGGCCGTGAGCACATGCCCCCCGTCATCCAGCGGCAAGACCGCGAGCGACGCCCCAAGGACCCGAAAAGGCGCGAGGCTTTCGCCCAGCAGCACCGGCCGGAGGAACCGCGCCTCGACAGGGCCGCGTGGCGGGGTCAACTCGCGCCACGGCTTCTTGTCCTGCCCCCCCGCCTTGCCCTGCATCATTGGCGCCGCGGCGTTCTGCCCAAGACGGCCCGCCGCCACCGGCTCCACGAACCAGAACCGGCGTGGCACGATGGTCGCGCCTTGTTTGAACCGCGCGCGATACGGGCTGACGCCGTTCAGCGTCGGCATCGGCGGCCAGGGCGCATCGACCGATGTGACGAACCGCGCCGCCTCGGCCGCCGTCGCATCCCGGCGCGGCAGGCTGCCGCTCCAGCGCCGAACCGTCGCGGGCAGGCGCCCAGCCGGTGCGCGATGGCCGAACATCACGCAGGCCGGCACCGGAAACAATGGCCGCACCTTCTCATCCAGCGACCAGGCCGCATCCCAGGCGATTTGGACAGAGCGAAAATCCCCGGCGCGCAGCCCGACAAAGGCGGGACGATTCAGCACGGCATAGGGCAGCACCATCGCCACCCGCCCGCCCGGCCGCAGATACCGCTGCACGCCCAGCGCCACGAACAGCGCGCATAGATCCTGCTGCGTCGCCAGCACCCCGCCGACCCAGAGGTTCAAGGCTTCCGATGCCTCCCGCAGTCGCCGCTGCATCGGCGCCGACAGATGGCGAAAGGCGACCCAGGGCGGGTTGCCCAGCAGCACATCGGCCTGCTGATCCGGCCGCGACAACCAGAGCGGTCGCCTGAGATTGCGCAGCACGAAGGGCCAGATGCCATCCCGATGCGCCTTGAACAGGGCACGCAGCCGGCCATAGGTCTCCGCCATCTTCGCCGCATCCTCCGGCGTCGCCCCGTCCAGCCGCGCCAACTGCCGCCCCAGTTCTTCTTGCGTGCTGTCGCGTTCCAACCCCCGCGTCAGCGCGGCGAGGCCCTGATCGAAGAGCTGCTGATCTTCGGCAAAGCCGCCCGGCACCACCAGCGGCGGATCGCCCGGCACCGCGACGCGGACCTCCTTGGCATCGCCGATCTGGCTGATGTTCCATTGCAGCGCATCGCCCAGATAGACCGGCACATGCAGCGGCGCGCTGCGGCTCGTGACATCGGGGCCGAGCGCCAGAAGCCAGGTGACGCGGGCGATGATGACCGCGACCGGATGCACATCCAGCCCTCGGACCAGTCGGGTGCAAAGCGCGACCCGTTCCGCAGCGGTCCGATCCGGTGCCGCGGCGCGCAGCCGCCGGATCGCATGGAACAGGAAGGTGCCGGAGCCGCAGGCAGGGTCCAGCACCCGCTGTTCCAGTGGTTTTTCCACCGCGGCCTCGGTCACCGCCGCGGCCAGCCAGTCCGGCGTGTAGTATTCGCCAAGGTCGTGCCGCTGGTCGGGGTCGATCAGGCTCTCGTAGAGCGCCTTCAGCACATCCGACTGAACATCCCGCAGCCGGAACCGCGCCGCTTGGCGGGCCAGGCGGCGGACCAGATCGTGGCCTTCCTCCCGTTCCAGCAGCCAGTCGAAGAAATCGGCTTCCACCGCGCCGTGGATGCCCCGCTCCTCCAGGGCGCGGCCGGAGAGGATGGCGGTCGCATCCGCGCCCGGCACCTCCAGCACCCCGGCGGCGATGGTTTTCGCCAGGATCGTGAGGTAGGTGTGTTGCAGGAACAGCGCATCCGAGGCGACGTCATCGCCATAGACCTCCCGCAGCAGCCCATCCCACAGGTCGCGTTTCAGTTTCACCTCGGGATGGGTGGACAGCCCGGTCCAAAGCTCGGCCAGGATCGCGGCGGCACGGGCGAAGGTCAGGCTGTTGCGGCCCAGGATATCGGCGATCGCCTGGGGCTCGGGGATCATATCGTCCCGATCCAGCACCGCGGCGGCGAGCCAGCCAAGCAGACCCTCCGGCCGGCGCGGGTCGGTCTTGTAACTCGTGAGCGGTTCCAGCCGGCCGTCCCGCAACTCCCAGGCCTGGAAGAGCGCGCCATCGGTGGAAATGCCGATGAAGTGCCGGCCGGTCGCGTCCTCCCGCTGCTTCAGATAGTCCGGCATCTTGTGCGTCACATCGCCGATTTCGCCGGCGTGGTTCGATTTGAACTCGAACACGGTGGCCCCGAGCAGCGCATCCGCCCGCCCGCGAATTTCGGGCATGCGGAGTTCATGCGTGACCTCGGCGAAGGCGGCGCCGAGTCCCTCGGTCAGCAGCGCCATGACCCCGCTGCGGACCGCCTCATGGCCGGGCCGCGAGGCCAAATGCTGCACGATTTCCGGAAGCCGTTCGCGGCGGAAAGTCTCTGACATTATTGGACTTTGGGCTGGATGTTGCGGCGTCGCAAGCAGGTGACGGCCGTGACATCGGCTATGCGGATGGTTAGGATGGGGCATGTCCAGCCTTCGCCGTTCCGCCCAGCCCGATCTCTTCGGCCCAGGCCCCGTCACGCCCGATTTGTTCAGCGAGCCTGACGCGCCCGACTCAGCGCTGTTGGCGCGGCACAGGCTTGAACTGGCCGCGAGTCTCGCAGCGCTGCGCGAGGCCACCGCCTACCCCTGGGCGGATCTGACGACCGGTGCATTGGCCGAGCTGCGGTTTCTCTCCCTCACCGGCATGCTGCCTCCGGCCGAACGCGCGCCGCTGCGCGAGGCCCATGCAGTGGAGTTGGACCGGGTGAACGCTCTGTGGTGCCCCTCGCCGCGTTGATTTTTGGGCCAGGGCGCGGAGGTTGATGTTAGGATATGATGCCTTCCCGGCTTGCTGTCCTACGCGTGGCTGCGGCAGGCCGCCGCCACGTCCGGATCGGAGGGCAAAGCCCCGGTAAGGCAGTAAGATGGTAAGATGGTAAGGTAGGGGCCGGGCGGGCCGAAGCGCAGCCCGGCTTGAGGCCTACTGCTGCGCCGCCGCCGCGAAGGCGAAGTTGTCGAAGGAATTCTCGGCCACGCGGAACCACTGGTACTGGTCGGTGCGGTAGGGCTTGTAGCTGTCCCAGATCGCCTTGAAGCGCGGGTTCTTGGACGCGGTTTCCTCATACAGCGCATTGCTCTCGCGCCACGCGGCCTGGAGGATCTCGCGCGGCCAGAAGCGAAGCTGCGCGCCCGCCGCCACCAGCCGGCGCAGCGCCAGCGGGTTCAGGTGGTCGTACTTGCTGACCATCTCGCTGTCGGCCTCGGCGCAGGCGACCTCGATCGCGGCCTTGTACAGGTCGGGCAGCGCATCCCAGGCGCGCTGGTTCGCCATGAAGTGCAGCCGCGCACCGGGCTCCCAGAAGCCTGGGGCGTAGTAGTTGCGGGCGACGCGGACGAAGCCCAGCCGCTCATCATCATGCGGGCCGACGAATTCGACGGCATCGAGCGTGCCGCGTTCCAGCGACGGGTAGATGTCGGCGGCCGCGACCTGCGTCGGCGCGGCGCCGAGGCGCTGGAACACCTGGCCGGCGAAGCCCGCGATGCGGAACTTCAGCCCGTTGAGGTCGGCGAGGCTGCGGACCTCGTTGCGGAACCAGCCGCCCATCTGCGCGCCGGTATCGCCGGCGGGGATCGCCTTGATGTTGTATTCGTTGAAGAAGGTGTCCTGCAGCTCACGCCCGCCGCCATGGCGCAGCCAGGCCGTCATCTGCCGCGTGTTCAGCCCGAAGGGCATGGCGGTGAAGAAGGCGAAGCCCGGCTCCTTGCCGACATAGTAGTAGGAGGCGGTATGCGCGGCCTCCAGCGTGCCGGCCTGGACGGCGTCCAGCGCCTGCAACCCGCCGACGATCTCGCCGGCGGGGAAGACGCTGATGCGGAACTTGTTGTCGGTCAGCGTCGCGACGCGGCGGGCGATCAACTCCGGCGTGCTGAACAGCACATCCAGGGTGCGCGGGAAGGAGGAGGTGAGGCGCCACCGCACCTCCGGCATCGCGGTCTGGGCGAGAGCGGGTGCTGCAAGCGCAACGGGGGAGGCAGCAACGGCCGCCCCCAGCATGGCACGACGGTTCATTGGTGTTCCTCCGGTGAGCAATGGCGGCGGCAACCCACATAAGCCAAGCATGGGCAGGGGGGAAGGCAGCCCAGGCGGCGCCTAATCCACCTTGATGTTCCCCGCCTGGATGACGCGGGTCCATTTGGCGACCTCCTCGGCGATCGTGGCGCGGAACGCCTCGGGGGTGCTGCCCACCGGCTCGAAGCCGAGCTCGATGAGGCGTCGCCGCAGCGGGCCCTCCGTCACCGCCGCCGCGGTCAGGCTGGCGAGCCGGGCAAGGGCCGCCGGCGGCGTATTGGCCGGGGCCACCATGCCGAACAGCGGCGCCGCATCGACGCCCGGCAACCCCGCCTGGGCCATGGTCGGCACCTCCGGCAGCAGCTCCGAGCCGAGCCCGGTCACCGCCAGCGCCCGCACCCGGCCGGAGCGCACATGGCCGAGGATGGAGGGCACGGTGGAGAAGGTCATCTGCACCTGCCCCGCGATCAGATCCACGATTGACGGCGCGCCGCCGCGATAGGGCACGTGGATAATCTCGACCCCCGCGGTCTGGATGAACTGCTCGCCCGCCAGATGGATGGCGGTGCCGAGGCCGGCGGAGCCGAAGGCGATGCTGCCCGGCCGGGCCTTGGCCAGGGCCACCAGCTCCTGCGCGGTCGTGGCCGGCACGCTCGGATGCACGGCCAGCACCAGCGGCGAGCGGGCGACCAGCGACACCGGCGCGAAATCCGCCACGGTGTCATAGGGCAGCCTGCTGCCGAACAGGCCGGGGTTGATGACGAAGGCGCTGTCGATGACGCCGATGGTGTAGCCATCCGGCCGCGCGGTCCCGATCGCCTGGGTGCCGACGACGCTGGCGCCACCGCCGCGGTTCTCCACCACCAGCGTCTGCCCAAGCTGCCCGCCGAGGATATCGGCCAGCAGCCGCGCCAGCGTGTCCGAGGCACCGCCGGCGGCATAGGGCACGATCACCCGCAGCGGATGGTCGGGATAGGTCTCGGCCGCGGCCGGTGTGGCCCGCGCCGCGGCCCAGAGCGCCGCCGCTCCGAGGACGCAGGCGCGCCGGTTCAGGTCGTTCATTTTTTTTGTTTCCTCCCGTAATGACCCGCCGTGGGCCTGGCGCTGCTCAGGCCCGGAATCGCTCCAGCAATTCCAGTTCAGGCTCGGCACCGAGGCCCGGCCCGTCGGGCACCTGCACCCAGCCGTTGATGACCGGGACGGTGGCGGCATAGGGCATCAGCCCGAGGTCGCAGAAGAAGCGCTCGATCGCGCTCTCCTTCGGCTTGGCGGCCAGGGCGTGCAGGGTGGCGAGGTAACCCGGGCCGAAGTAGGCCGCATGCGGCACGCAGGTCACGCCATGCGCCTCGGCGTGGGTCGCGATCTGCCACAGTGGCGTCAGCCCGCCGATCTTGGTGGCGCTGGGCTGGACGTAATCGACCGCCTTGGCCGCGATCATCTTCTCGAAGTCCAGCGTGCCGGTCGCGTTCTCGCCGATCGCCATGGGAATGCCGGTGGCCTGGCGCAGCACCGCCAGCGAGGCGAAATCCTCCGGCGGCCAGATCGGTTCCTCCACCCAGAGCGGCTTGGACGGCGCCATGCTCAACACCGCCTCGGTCACCGTATCGGGCGTCCAGGCGCAGTTGGTATCGACCATGATCGGGATGCCCGGCCCCGTCACCTCACGCGTCGCGGCGACGGCTTCGGGGGTGCGCTCATGCAGCTTGATCTGGCGATAGCCGCGGTCGAGCGCGCGCGCGACATTGGTGCGGATCAAGCCGAGATCGTTGTAGTATTGCAACAGAGACGCATAGGCCGGCACCTGGTTCCGCCGCTTGCCGCCCAGCAGGGCATGCACCGGCACCCCCTCCATCTTGCCGCGCAGATCCCACAAGGCGATGTCGAGCCCGCTGATCGCATGCATCACGGGGCCGGAGCGGCCAAGGTTGTGCAGCGTCCGCTCCAGCCGCGCGGCGATGCGCGGGTCGGTCGCATCCTGCCCCAGGACCAGCGGTGTGACCCAGGTGTCCAAGGCCGCCACCGTCGCGGGCCAGGTGCCGCCGAATGCCTCGCCCCAGCCGATCAGGCCCCGGTTGGTCGTGACCCGCACCAGCAGCGTGTCCAGCGTCGTTCTCGGCCGCCCGGCGTAGAGCGGCGGCGGCGCCCAATGATCGAAGGGGATGCGAAGCGGGATCGCCTCGATGCGTTCAATGGTGACCGCGGCCATTCTGAGGGCTCTCCTGTGTCGATCCGGATCGGTGGTCGCGCGCGAACGGGCCCGTGCTCTTGCGAGCCGTCCTCATCGGGGCGGAACGACGTAGGGGGAGGCCCGGCATGGGCGGAACGGCATGACGCTCACCTTGTCCCCATCCTCACGCAGTCCGTTCGAGCGAACTTTTTGCGCGGGCATCGGCACCGCGCTTATGCGCAGGGTGCGTCAGCCATCGGGGGCTGACAAGACGGAGAAGGGTACCACAGAAAAGGCCCGGCCCTCGCCGATTGGCGAAGGCCGGGCCCGGGTCGAAGGATCAGCGGATCAGTAGCGGTAGGTGTCGGGCTTGAACGGGCCCTGGTCGCCGACGCCGATATAGGCGGCCTGCGCCGCCGTCAGCTTCGTCAGCTTGGCGCCGACCTTCTCCAGATGCAGCGCCGCGACCTTCTCATCCAGGCGCTTGGGCAGGGTATAGACCTGCTTCTCATAGGCACCGCTGTTCGACCACAGCTCCATCTGCGCCATCACCTGGTTGGTGAAGGAGGCCGACATCACGAAGGACGGATGCCCGGTCGCATTGCCGAGGTTCACGAGCCGGCCCTGCGACAACAGGATGATGCGCTTGCCTTCTGCCATCTCGATCTCGTCGACCTGCGGCTTCACGTTGAACCACTTGTAGTTCTTCAGCGCGGCGACCTGAATCTCGCTGTCGAAATGGCCGATGTTGCAGACGATGGCGCGGTGCTTCATCGCGCGCATGTGCTCGATGGTGATGACATCGACATTGCCGGTGGCGGTGACGAAGATGTCGCCGCGCGGGGCGGCCTCTTCCATCGTCACGACCTCATAGCCTTCCATCGCGGCCTGCAAGGCGCAGATCGGATCGGCTTCCGTCACCAGCACGCGGCAGCCGGCGTTCTTGAGGCTGGCCGACGAGCCCTTGCCCACATCGCCGAAGCCCGCGACCACGGCGACCTTGCCCGACATCATGACGTCGGTGCCGCGGCGGATGCCATCGACCAGCGACTCACGGCAGCCGTAGAGGTTGTCGAACTTGGACTTGGTGACGCTGTCGTTGACGTTGATCGCCGGGAACAGCAGGCGGCCTTCGCGGGCCATCACTTGCAGGCGATGCACGCCGGTCGTGGTCTCCTCCGACACACCCTTGATCGAGGCGGCGAGGCGGGCGAACCAGCCCGGCTTGGTCTTCAGGCAATCCTTGATCAGCGCGAAGAAGGCCTCTTCTTCCTCATTGCCGGGCGCGTCGAGGAAGGCGACATCACCCTTTTCCGCGCGCAGGCCGAAGTGGACGAGGCCGGTCAGATCGCCGCCATCGTCGAGGATCATGTTCGGCTCGCCGCCATCGGCCCATTCCATCGTGCGCTGCACGTAGGACCAGTATTCCGGCAGGGTCTCGCCCTTGATCGCGAAGACCGGCACGCCGGAGGCGGCGATGGCGGCCGCGGCGTGGTCCTGGGTCGAGAAGATGTTGCAGGAGGACCAGCGCACATCGGCGCCGAGCTCGGTCAGCGTCTCGATCAGCACGGCGGTCTGGATGGTCATGTGCAGGCAGCCGGCGATGCGGGCCCCGGCCAGCGGCTTGGTGCCATTGGCTTCCCGGCGCGTCGCCATCAGCCCCGGCATCTCGTCCTGGGCCATCTCGATTTCCTGGCGGCCCCAGGGAGCGAGGCTGAGGTCTTTGACGACGTAATCGGTCATGGGTCGGGAACTCCTGTGTCTGCCGCGCCGCCTAGCACGGGCGGCGCGGCATGGCCAGGGTTACCGGCGACATATGCAGATATCGTTATGTGATCGCCAGCTCAGCTTTCCGCGCAAAGCGCCTCGGCCGGCACGGGGCGGCGCCCGCGGATCGAGACCAGCACCAGCCCCAGCGCCGCCAGCGCCGGGACCGCCGCGGCGACCGCCACATACTCATAGCTGAGCCCGACCCCGATCACCGCCCCCCCGAGCACCGCCCCCAGCGCATTGCCCAGATTGAACGCCCCGATATTGACCGAGGAGGCGAGGTTCGGCGCATCCGAGGCGGTCCGCATGACCCGCGTCTGCAAGGGCGGCACCATGGCGAAGGTCGCCACGCCCCAGACGAAGATCGTCACCGCCGCCGGCAGCGCCCAATGCATGGTCACCGCGAAGATCAGCAGCAACGCGGTGATGGCGGCGAGCACGGTGACCAGCGTCGCATTCAGCGCACGGTCGGCAAACCGTCCACCCAAGTAATTGCCGAGGGTGAGGCCGAGCCCGAACAGCACCAGCATCTGGGTGACGAAGGCGGGGGAGACCCGCGTCACCTCCTGCAGGATCGGCGCGATATAGGTGAAGGCGGTGAACATGGCGCTGGAGCTCAGCACCGTCGTCGCCAGCGCCAGCAGCACCGCCGGGCGGCGCAGCACGCGCAATTCGCGGCCGATATCGGCGCGGGGCTCCACCGGGGCGCGCGGCAGCGCATAGTGCAGCGCCGCGAGCGCCAGCACGCCGAGCCCGGTGATCCCCCAGAAGGCCGCGCGCCAGCCCGCCACCTGGCCGAACCAGGTCGCCAGCGGCACGCCGCCGACATTGGCGATGGTCAGCCCCATGAACATGGCGGCGACTGCCCCCGCCCGCTTCTCCGGCGGGACCAGATTTGCCGCGACGATGGAGCCGACGCCGAAGAAGGCGCCATGGCAGAGCGAGGTCACGAGCCGCGCCGCCAGCAGCGTCCCATACCCGGGCGCCAAAGCGGAGAGCAGGTTACCCAGGGTGAAGAGCCCCATGAGCAGCAGGAGCAGCGTCTTCCGGCGCAGCCCGCCGGTGGTCAGCGTCATCAACGGTGCGCCCAGCAGCACGCCGAAGGCATAGGCGCTGACCAGCAGCCCGGCACTTGGGATGGAGACCCCCAGATCGCCGGCGATCACCGGCAGCAGGCCCATGGGGGCGAATTCGGTCGTACCGATCCCAAAGGCCCCGATTGCCAGGGCCAGCAGCGGCAGGTTGCGTGTCATGTTCGATCCTCGAGTGGCAGCAAAAAGAAGAACGGACGCCCTCGGGATCGCGGGTCCCCTTCGGGGGGGACCTCGCTTTTTTACTATGGTCGGGCCGCGGCCGGTTTACAGGGCCTGGCGGATCCATTCCTCGGCCGAGGCGTGTTGCGGTGCCCAGCCCAGTGCGCGGGCACCCGCACCGCGCACCCGGCTGTTGGAGCCGAGCGCGAAGACCGCCATCTCCCGGCCCCAGGCCGCGATGGCGTCCTCGGCCGGCCAGGATTGGGCCTCGCCGAGGCCGAGCCCGTCGGCGATCGCCTGCACCATGTCGCGGAAGGCGGATTCGCCGTTCTCGACATAGTAGAAGCTGCCCGCCGGCGCCTTCTCCAGCGCCAACAGGTAGAGGTCGGCGACATCGGCGACATGCACGGTGGACCAGCGGTTCAGCCCGCGGCCGATATAGCGGGCGATGCCGCTCTGGCGGGCCTGGGCGATCAGCCGGGGCAGTTGCACGCTCTGCGCCGGCACACCCAGCGTGTCGCCATAGATCAACGTATTGCACAGCACGACCGAGCGGATGCCCGGCGCCTGCGCCAGCACGTAATCGTTCAACGCGACGCGGGCGGCCTTTTCCGGGGCGGGGGTGACGGGGGTGTCCTCGGCAAAGACCGCGTCGGAGGGCTCGCCCATGGCGGTGTCGCCGACCAGGCTGCTGCCGCTGGTATGCAGCAGCGCCTTGCCCGAGCCGGCGAGCCCCGCCACCAGCGCCTCGATGGCGCCCCGGTGGTCGCTGTTGGCGGCATTGATGACGGCATCGGCCGCCTGTGCCTCCCGGGTCAGGATGGCGGCGTCATCCAGCGTGCCGAGCACGGGCGTGGCACCCGCCGCCTGCACCGCTGCGGCCTTGGCGGGATCGCGCACCAGTCCGCGCACCTCATGCCCGGCCGCCAAAAGCCGGGCGGCGATGGAGCCGCCGATGTAGCCGCTGGCCCCCGTGAGAAAGATCTTCATTCTGCCGTCTCCGCGAAAAGGCAAAGATGGACGCGGGCGGCGCTCGGGGTTAGGCCGCCCAGAGGTCCATCACCTGTGATGTGGAGGCACGAATGGCGCGCGACTGGGTGGACCGTTCGGGCGAGATGGAGGTGCTGGTCCGCGTCGTCGCGGGCGGCAGCCTGTCGGCGGCGGCGCGGGAGTTGGGGCTTTCGCCCTCGGCCGTCAGCCGCATCCTGGCGCGGATCGAGACGCGGCTTGGGGTGCGGCTCCTGCTCCGCACCACCCGCGCCCTGGCGCTGACGCCGGAAGGCGAGGCCTATCACCGCGCCTGCCTGCGCATCCTGGCCGATCTGGCCGAGGCGGAGCGGGAGGTCACCGAACAGGCGGCGCTGCGCGGGTGGCTGCGGCTGAATGTCTCGCTGCCCTTCGGCAATCGCCATGTGCTGCCGCTGCTGCCGGAATTTCTGCGCCTGCATCCGGGAATCAGGCTGGACATCAGCCTCTCGGATACCGTCATCGACCTGGTGCTGGAGCGCGCGGATGTCGCGATCCGGGTCGGCGCGCTGCCCGACAGCCGGCTGACGGCGCGCAAGCTGGCCGATAATCCGCGGGTGGTGGTGGCCTCGCCCGAATATATCGCCCGGCGCGGGAAGCCGGCGGCGCCGGAGGACCTCGCGGGCCACGACTGCCTCGGCTTCAATTTCCGCCGGGCGATGGAGGGCTGGCCGTTCCGCATCCAGGGCCAGGTCCGGGTGCTGCCGGTGCCCTGGCTGGTCCAGGCGAACAATGGCGAGACGGTGCGCCAGCTTGCGATCGCGGGCCTGGGGATCGCCCGGCTCGGCCTGTTCCATGTGGCCGAGGATCTGGCCGCCGGGCAGCTCGTCTCCCTGCTCGCCGATTACGATGCCGGTGAGGTGGAGCCGATCCATGTGGTGTTCATCGGCGGCGCCAACGTGCCGGGGCGGGTGCGGGCCTTCGTCGATTTCCTGGTCGCCAGGCTCAGCGGCGGCGCTATCCCCGCGAGCCCGGCACGAAGCCTTCCACCAGCTCCGCGATCCGCCGCGGTTCCGACTGCTCCATGACCCGGCGCGCGAGCCGCGCGCAATCGCCGATATCCAGGCTGCGGACCACCTGCTTCACCCGCGGGATGGAGGAGGCGTTCATCGACAGCGTCCGCAAGCCCAGCCCCAGCAGCAGCGGCGTCAGCTTCGGATTGCCGGCCATTTCGCCGCAGAGGCTGACCGGCAGCCGCAGCCGCAACGCCGCCTCGGTCGCGAATTGCACGAGGCGCAGCACGGCGGGGTGCAGCGGGTCGTAGAGATGCGCGACCTCGACCTCGGCGCGGTCCACCGCCAGCGTGTACATCGCGAGGTCATTGGTGCCGATGGCGAAGAAATCCGCCTCCAGCGCGATGGCATCGGCGGCCAGCGCGGCCCCCGGCGTCTCGATCATGGCACCGACCGGCGGCAGCTTGTCCGGCACCGAGACGCCCTTGCGGCGCAGGCGGCGGGCGACGCGCTCCAGGATCTCGCGTGCCTGGGCGACCTCATCGGGGATGGTGACCAGCGGCAGCAGCACCCGCACCGGGCCGACATCCGCCGCGACCCGCAGGATGGCGGCGAATTGCACCTCCAGCAGCTCCGGCCGGCGCAGCAGCAGCCGGATGCCGCGCAGGCCGAGCGCCGGATTCGGGCCGGTGTGCAGCGAGCCGATGCCCTCGGCCAGGGCCTGGATGTCCTTCTCCCCCCCCCAATCCAGCACGCGGATGGTGACCGGATCGCCGGCCATGGCGCTGACAACCTCGGCATAGGCCGCGACCTGCGCTTCCT
The DNA here is from genome assembly GCF_003253705.1 of Humitalea rosea. Taxonomy (GTDB): domain Bacteria; phylum Pseudomonadota; class Alphaproteobacteria; order Acetobacterales; family Acetobacteraceae; genus Humitalea; species Humitalea rosea. The sequence continues at coordinate 52,134 of NZ_QKYU01000011.1, read as the reverse complement.
CGTCGGGCAGATCCTCGCGGTTCATGAACAGGAACTCGGTCCGCAGCAGCCCGATGCCGAGCGCGCCCGCCTGGGCGATCAAGGGCAGCTCGGCCGGGATCTCCAGGTTCGCCTGCAACTCGACCGCCTCGCCATCGGTGGTCTCGGCCGGCAGGCGGCGCAGCTTGGCGAGCTTCTGGCGCTCCTTGGCGAAGGCGGCGAGCGCCTCCCGGCCGGTCGCCAGGGCATCGGGCCCGGGGCGCAGCACGATGGTGCCGGCGCTACCATCCAGCACCGCATAATCCCCCGGGCTCGCCGAATCGGTCAGCCCATGGCAACCGAGCACCGAGGGGATGCCGAGCGCGCGCAGCATGATCCCGGTATGGCCATCGGCGCCGCCCTCATCCGTCGCGACCCCGGCGATCCGGGACGGGTCGAGAAGCGCGGCATCGGCGGGGGTCAGCTCCTCGGCCAGCAGGATCGCACCCTCGGGCACGTCCTTGAAGGAGCGGAACGGGTTCTTGGTCAGGTTGCGCGTCAGCCGGCGCGCGATCTCCCGCACCTCGGAGGCACGGCGGCGCAGCCCGGCCTTGTCGTCATCCTTGGCGGCCAGGATCACCGCGGCGATCGCCTCGGCCTCGTCCTGCACGGCGGTTTCGGCGGCCAGCAGATCGGCCTCGATCCGCTTGCGGGCGCCGCGCAGCAGGCGGGAATCGGCCAGCATCATCAGATAGGCGTCGAGCAGCGGCGCCAGCTCCTGCTGCGCCTCCTCGGGCAGGATCTCGAGCCGGGTGCGCAGCTTGCCGACCTGCTTGCGGCTGACGGTGACGGCGGTGCCGAGGCGCGAGCGCTCCAGCTCCACCTCCTCGGCCTTGATGGCGCGGCGGCGGGGGGCCTCGGCCTGCGGCTCGGTGGTGTCGAAGATCGGGCCGATCGCGACGCCGGGGGCGATGGCGATGCCGCGGAAGGGGGCTTCCTTGAGGCGCTTGGCCGCGGTCGCCCGCTTGGCGGGGAGGTCAGTCTTCATGGAATCCCGCCTCGATCAATGCGGAGATCGCCTCAAGCGCCTCCTTGGCGTCCCAGCCCTCGGCCTCGATCACCACATCGCTGCCCTTGCCGGCACCGAGCATCATCAACCCCATGATTGAACCGGCGAGAACCTTCTGCCCATGGCGGGAGATGAGGATCTGGGAGGAGAACCGCTCGGCGAGCGTGACCAGCTTGGCGGCGGCCCGGGCATGCAGGCCGCGGCTGTTGCGGATGGTCAGGGCGCGGCGCAGCACCAGCGCCGAACCGCCCTGCGCATCGGCCGGATCCTGGGTCTTGCCGGGCCAATCGCTCATGGGCTGCTCCTTTGGTGTTCAGGATGCAACACATCTGCCGCTTTGGCGAAGCCCCAGCAGAAATTTAGACCGCAGGCCACGCATACGTCATCGCGCCCGGCCCGGGCGCGGAGTCTCAGAGGGGGGTCAGGCCGCTCCGCGGCGCAGCATCCCCGGCTTGGCGGGATGCAGCGTCTGCTCCGCCTGTAGGGAGCGGGCGCTGGTGATGTATTTGCGGCCCGCGAAGACCGCCTGGTCCACCGCATCGGCCAGCGGGGTATTGCCGCGCAGCTTGGCGAGCTTGACCAGCAAGGGCAGGTTGACGCCCGCGATCACCTCGACATCCGGGCGGTCCAGCACCGAACAGGCGAGGTTGGAGGGCGTGCCGCCGAGCATGTCGGTCAGCACGACCACCCCATCCCCGGTATCCACCGCGCCGACCGCGACGCGCATATCCGTACAGCAGCTTTCCAGCGCATCGTCGGGTCCGATGCAGACGGTGACCAGCTGCGGCTGCGGCCCCACCACGTGCTCCATGGCCGACCGCAATTCGAGCGCGAGCCGCCCATGGGTCACCAAAACAAGCCCGATCATGTTGCGTGCACCGATGTGTCCAAGATGCCCTCCTTGGGGGCGGCGGCAGGGGGGGGAGGCCATGACACGCTTTCGCGGTGCAGGCACTCCACCATCCAGCCCTGGGATGCGAGATGCGCCGAAAGGCGCTCGGCGGCCAGCACACTGCGGTGCTGGCCGCCCGTGCAGCCGAAGGCGATTGTGAGGTATGATTTCCCCTCTGCGGCGTAGCGGGGCAAGAGCAAGTCCAACAGGCCGGTCATGCCCTGCCAGAATGGGCCCCAGGCTTGATCTGCCTGGACAAAGACAGCGACCGCCGGGTCACCGCCGGTCAGCGCGCGCAGAGCGGGATCATAATGTGGATTCCGCAGGAAGCGCAGGTCCAGCACCAGATCCGCCTCCCGCGGCAGGCCGCGCGGATAGGCGAAGGACATCACCGTCACGGCAAGCCCGGGCGCGGTGGCGGGCCGGAACCGGCCGGCCACCAGCCGGCGCAGGTCGGGCAGGGCCAGCTCCGTCGTGTCCAGCACGAGGTCGGAGGCATCGCGCAGCGGGGCCAGCAGGGCGGTTTCCGCCGCGATCCCCTCCGCGACCCGTCCGCCCAGCGGATGCCGGCGGCGGGATTCCGAATAGCGCCGCAGCAGGCTCGCATCCTCGGCGGTCACGAAGAGGAGGGTGACCTCCAGCTCCGGCCGCAGCCGCAGCCGGGCGACCAGTTTCAGCAGGGCCTCGGGGGTGAAGGAGCGGGTGCGGGTATCGATCGCCGCCGCCAGGGGGCGGGGATGGGGTTCGAGCGCCGCGGCCTCGACCGCCGGCAGCGGGGAATTGTCCAGCGCCTCGAAGCCCTGGTCCTCCAGCAGCCGCAGCACGCTGGCCTTGCCCGAGCCCGACAGGCCCGTCACCAGAACGATCCGGCGACGGTCGCTGCCGAGTGGGGTCATGCCGCGAAGGCACCGGCGACGAGGCCGCGACGTCCGGCCAGGACATCCAGCGCCATGATGACCTTGGCCGGGGCCGAGGCATCGGTCGCATGCAGGCCCATGCGGGGGACCGCGAGCGCGCCGGCACGCCAGAAGGCGGGCACGGGCAGCCGGGGCACCGCCTCGCGCGGCAGGCAGTCCACCACCAGCGTCAGTGGCGCCGGACCATGCGGCAGGCCGGAGACGATGCCGAGGCCGCGTATCTCGATCATGCCGGCCAGGGTGGAAGGCGCTTGCATCTGCCCATTCTCCTCGGAGAGTTCCACCTGGTCATCGGCGACCAGGGTAAAGCCAAGACCAAGCAGACGCAGGGAAAAATCGCTCTTGCCGCAGCCCGGCGGTCCGAGCAGCAGCACCCCGGCCGCGGATGAACCCGTGGCATCCCAGGCGCAGGCGGACCCGTGCAGCAGCATGGCGAACGGGTTCCCCCCCTGTAATGCGGCGAAATATGGCAGGAACCGGGCAGAACTGGAAGCACGCCCCGGTTGTGCGTTGCGAGAGGGGCTGGGAGGATGGCCCTATGCAGCAGTCCATCACTGCGGCCGCGCGCCGCATCGCCCCTTATATCCGCCGCACCCCCCTCTTGGAGGTCTCGGCCGCCAGCCTGGGTGCGCCTTGCGACGCGGTGCTGAAGCTGGAGGCCTTGCAGGTCTCCGGCTCCTTCAAGGCGCGCGGCGCCTTCAACCGCATGCTCTCCGCGCCGGTGCCGCCGGCCGGGGTGATCGCGGCCTCGGGCGGCAATCACGGGGCGGCGGTGGCGCTGGCGGCCCGGGTGCTGGGGCACCGGGCCGAGATCTTCGTGCCCGCCATCTCCGCCGCTGCCAAGCGCGCCCGGATCGCGGCCGAGGGCGCGCATCTGACCATCGGCGGCGCGAGCTACGACGAGGCCCGCGAGGCGAGCGAGGCCCGTGCCGCCGAGACCGGGGCCATGATCATCCACGCCTATGACCAGCCCGAGGTGCTGGCAGGGCAGGGGACGCTGGCGCTGGAATGGGAGGAACAGGACCCCGGCCTGACCCATGCGCTGATCGCCGTCGGCGGCGGCGGGCTGCTGGGCGGCATCGCCGGCTGGTGGGGGCGGCGGGTCGCATTGGTGGCGGTGGAGCCCGAGGGCTGCCCCGCCTTCCTCTCCGCCCTGCGGGCCGGGCGGCCGGTGCCGGCGCCGGTCGGCGGGCTCGCGGCCGACAGCCTGGGCGCGCGGCAGGTGGGGGCCTTGATGTTCGCGGCCGCCGCGCCGGTGGTCACCGCCGCGGTGACCGTGCCCGATTCAGCGATCCGGGAGGCGCAGATGCGGCTGTGGTCCGCCTGCCGGGTCGTGGCCGAGCCCGGCGGGGCGGCGGCGCTGGCGGCGCTGCTCTGCGGGGCCTGGGTGCCGGGGCCTGGCGCGCGGGTGGGCGTGCTGGTCTGCGGGGCGAATTGCGATCCCGCCGAGGCGGCGGGTGGCGTCCCTACTACGGTTGGGACAGATAGGGCCGCACCGTGATCTGAAACTCCTTCGAACGGAGCAGCACCTCACGCAACTGGGCGAGGGTTGGGAAGGCCTTCGCGTGGAACTCCGCCACCTCGTCCCGCTCGCATTCGCGTCCCAGGATCAGGCGATATGCCTGCTTCACATCCTGCGGGGTGAGGGCGGGGGCGAGGCGGATAGGCGCAACCGGCGTGCCAAGACCCTGCTCGCGGAGGAAGTTCCGGGCGCGCTCGACCACGGGGACCGGTTCGAACCGGGTCCAAGTGGCATAGGCGGCATAGGCCTGCTCGACCATCGTCGGCAGATCCCTGGTCTTGAAGTGGCATTCAAACTCCAGGCTGCCGGCGATGCCGAGGCGTTCGGCGATCTCGGGATAGACCGGCCATTTGGAGGGCTCGACGAAGGTGTCGTCCGGCACGGCGGCATCGCGCACCGGCAGGCCCGCGCGTTGCAGCGTCGCCTTCGCGATCCCGAAGATGATTTCGATGCGGGGATGGACCGGCGAATGCATGAAGTATCGGGATGCCCGTCGCAGCACCTCGTCGAAGCTGACCTCGTACTTGGCGAGCATGGCCGTTGCCTGCTGGAGGTCGCCTTCATAGGCGTCGAAGTACCCGAGCGATGCATAGGTGAAGGCATTGAAGAGCCGAATGGCGCGCTGCGGGGAAAGCCCTTCGAGGAAGCAGGCCATGACGATCGCCGAATGGCAGGGATCCGTCGGTCCGCGCGTGGCGCTGCCCGTCGTGCCCTGGTAGATCAGGCGATCGGGGTGGAACCCACGGAAGCTGAAGGCCGGAAATATTAGGGCCCGGTGCGCACGGGGAACCAGCAGATCGGTCCGCAGCGGACCGCTGGGCGCGTCATGGACGGGCTGCGTCAGCAGAAGATCGCAGGCGGAAAGATTGCTGGCATGGGCTTCAAGATCGCCATTCCTGTCGTTGGTGTCCAACCGGACCACCGTCAGCTCATGACCTGGAGCAAGCGCGTTCAGGCTGGCAACGAAACCGGCGGTCTGGCAATTGCCAAGGATACCGATCTTCATGAATCAATGGCCTCCTCGTCGCAGATGATGGCTGACAGGGCAGCGAATTCCGGGTCCAGGCGGACGGGAGCGGCAGGGGGCTTTGCCGGGAGGACGGGCGTAGCGGGCGCCTCTGTGCTGGCTGCGAGGTAGTGGCGCGAAAACAACCCCATGACCGCCTCAACACCCTGCGGCGTCACGTTTCTCAACGTCTCGTCGAAGTAGCGGTAGCCGGTGTGGTGCCCCGTCACGATCTCATAAGAGGGAAAATAGGCGACCGACGGCTCGTTGCGGCTAACGTCCTCGGCCGCGACCCGCAGCACCGATTTGCTGTAGATCGTCGAGACCAGCACATGGCGGTCCTCATAGGTCGCGACCAGCGGGACCGGGGACACCGTGAAGATCACCCGCACGCGCGGGTTGACCGCGCGAAACGCTGCCATGAAGGCGGTCAGGTCGGCGGAAATCTCGGCGATAGTGAAGTTGTGGAAAGCGATGTCGCCATGATCCGGCGCAGCCGCCACACCGGGGGCGAGCGGGAATACCGCGCCGTCTTTGGTCGAGCGCCAGGCTTCAGTCAGGCCAAGCGTGAAGATGAACACGTCGCAGTCTTCGAACATGCGTCGCACCGCTGCCAAATGCTGGTCCCGGTCGGCACGCAGCGCCTCGATCGTGGCAAATCCCTGCGGTTCGACCTGCGGGCGGAACGGATCGACGAGGCGGCCGTCCGGGCGCGTCCAGGCCTCCTCCGTCGGCTCGAACAGGCCATAGGCGCGGCGAAACAATTGCAGGAGCTGGGCGGGCGAATAGATGTTGCCGAAGCGCGCGGGGAAGGTTCCGAAGCCCCGCTCGGGCGGCCCGGTTTCGGTGACGAGGTAGTCAAACCCCTGCCGCACCAAGGTGCGGGAAATGTGTTGCGCGAAGCAGCTTCCCGCCGTGGCGATCTTGTCGGAGGCTGCGATGAGGAATTTGGCGGCTCCGACGGGATCGACATCCGCTGGTGCTATGGCGACCGCCCGCCGCCAAAACGAGCCGTCGGGCCGTCCAGAATAGGGATTTAGCATTAGACCTCACGCAAAGCTCTGGGTACGGCGCCATTAACTCTCCAATGATATTATGGGGTGAGGTTAGCCCGGCCGATCGGTCAATAACGAAAGATATCAAACACGATTCCGTGTGGCATCGATCGGCGCTGCCGGATTGGGCCGGCGCCGCCCGGCCGGAGCACCGCAACCAGCTCTGGATTTTATCGATGCCGATCCGCCATGATCCTCCCCTGAACGGGAGCAGACAGATGCCGGGCGATCTCAGCTGGGGGCAATTCCAGGCGGTCCTGAAGGCGGACGGGCTTTATGCGGGCGAGATCGACGGGGCGCCCAATCCGGCGATCCTGGAGGCGATCGAGGCGCGTTTCTCGCGTGAGGCGATGGCCGGGCGGCTTGCCGGCGGGTGGGAGGGCTGGGGCCCCGAGCGGCGGAAGATCGCCGTCGAGCAATCGATCATCCGCGACGCCGGCATCGAGGTCGGCAAGATCGATGGCCTCTCCGGCCCTTCCACCAGCTTTGGCCGCGACTCGTTCCAAAGCCTGCAACGGACTGGCAAGCCGCTGCTGATCGAGGGCCGGGACGAGACGCCGCGGCACCCCATCCCGGCCTCCGGCAAGGCGACGATCTGGCCCCGGCAGGATGAGTGCGAGGCGTTCTACGGCCCGGTCGGGCAGAACCAGGTGATGCTGACGCTGCCCTATGAAATGCGCCTCGCCTGGGACACCAGCCAGCGCGTCACCCGCTTCTCCTGCCATGCCAAGGTGCAGCCTGCCTTCCAGCGGGTGTTCCAGCGGGTGCTGGAGACCTATGGCGAGGCGAAGATCCACGCGTTGCGCCTGGACCTGTTCGGCGGCTGCCTCAACGTGCGCAAGATGCGCGGCGGGACGAAGATGTCGATGCATAGCTGGGGCATCGCCATCGACCTCGACCCGGAGCGGAACACGCTGACGATGAACCACCAGCAGGCGGCATTCGCCAAGCCGGACTACGAACCCTTCTGGGCGATCGTGGAGGAGGAGGGGCTGGTCAGCCTCGGCCGGACGCGGGACTTCGACTGGATGCATTTCCAGGCGGCGCGGCTGTAGCCCCGCCGCCCCGGTTTCAGACCGCCCGGTTTCAGACCGGCTGGTTTCAGACCGCCCGGTTTCAGACCGGTTGGCGCCCGCGTTCGCCGATCAGCTTGCGGCGCACCTTGCCCGAGATCCAGTCGATCACACCGACGGTGATGATCATCAGGATGATGATGAAGGCGACCTCATCCCAATGCCGCACGCGGATGCGCTCGGCGATCTGCAAGCCAATGCCGCCGGCCCCGACCACGCCGAGGATCGCGGCACTTCTTGTGTTGCTCTCGAAGAAATACAGCGCCTGGGCCAGCATCACCGGCAGCACCTGCGGCAGCACGCCGAAGCGCAGGGCGGCGAGCTTGCTGCCGCCGGCGGCAATCACGCCCTCGCTCTGGCGACGTTCCACATTCTCGATCGCCTCGGCATAAAGCTTGGCCAGCACCGCGATATCGGCGGTGAAGATGGCGAGCACCCCGGCCAGCGGCCCCAGCCCCACCGCGCGGACGAAGGCCAGCGCCCAGATCAGCTGGTCCACGCCGCGGAAGCCGTCGAAGACGCGGCGGATGGAGAAGCGCAGCAGGGTCGCCGTCACGACATTCCCCGCACCCAGGAACCCGAGCGGTATCGCGACCGTCGCCGACAGGAAGGTGCCGAGGAAGGCCATGGCGACGCTTTCGGCGATGCCCTTCAGGATCTCGACCCAAAGCTCGCCGGGGGAGGGCGGGATCATCATCACGATGATCACGCCGAGCCCCGACAGCCCGTTCCACAGCCGCACCGGCGTGAAGTCGAACCACCACAGCACCGCCGCCAGCCAGAGCAGGAACGCCGTCCAGCCCAGCCGCCGCGTCATCACCTGCGCCCGCGTGGCGCCGAAGGCAGCCGGCAGCCGTGCGCGCCAGGTCTCGATGCTGGCACTCATGCCGGGCCCCCGAGCCTGCCGATGATGGCGTGGCGCAGCCGTTCGGAGAGCAGGTCGATCGAGGCCACCGCCAGGATGATCAGCAGGATGATGGCGCTGATCTCCTCGTAATAGTTGAAGGAAATCACCTGATAGAGCTCCGCGCCGATCCCGCCGGCGCCGACGAAGCCGACCACGCTGGCCGAGCGGATGTTCACCTCGAAGCGCAGCAGGAAATAGGAGATGAGGTTGGGCAGCACCTGCGGCAGGATCGCGTAGCGGCAGGCCAGCGCCCAGGAGCCGCCGGCCGAGCGCACGCCATCCCAGGCGCCGAGGTCGGTGTTCTCGATCGCCTCGGCGAAGAGCTTGCCGTTGGCGCCGGCGGTATGCAGCGCGATCGCGAGGATGCCGGCCAGGGCGCCCACACCGAAGGCCCAGACGAAGATCAGCGCATAGACGATCTCCGGCACCGTGCGCAGCGCTTCCAGGCCACGGCGGGTGAGCTGGTAGATCAGCGGCGAGGGCGAGAGGTTCCGCGCGGCGGGGAAGGCCAGCACGAGCGACACGGCACTGCCCATTAGGGTCGCGAGGGCCGCCATGTTCGCGGTCTCGAACAGCAGCCAAAGCCATTCCGGCGCGCGGTAGAACCAGAAGGCGAGGCTGCCCTCGGTCTTGGTGCCGCCGAAGAGATGATCGAGGCTGAGGCTGGGAAGGATGCGCCAGAAGTATTCGCCGATCCGCGGCAGCCCGGCCCAGATGGTCGAGGGCCAGGCCTCGCTGACCCAGCCCGCGAGCAGCAGGCAGGGCACGAGAACGGCGATGGCGACAAGGGTGGCCAGGCGCCGTTGCTGGCGCGCGGCCTGGAAGGCAGCCTCCCCCGTCGCGACGACGGGGGAGATGTCCGTATGGAAGGCCGCCGACAAGTTACGAGCGGCGGCGACGCTGGGCGGCCTCGTCGAGGCGCAGATCGACGATGACCTGGTAGTCGGCGTGGGTCACTTCGCGATAGCCGGTGCCGCCGCCGCGCTCGACGTCGCGGTAGATCGCCGGATGCGCCTTGGGCAGTGCGAGGTGGAACAGCTTCATGTCTTCCTTGAAGGACGCGGGCAGCGTGGTCCGCACCGTCAGCGGCCCGTTCGGGATCGGCGCCGACTTCCAGATGATGCGCAGGTCGCGCATGTTCAGCATGCCCTTCTCCACCATGGCCGCAAGGTTGCCGCGGCTGAAGCCCTTGGACTCGTCGCCCTGGCCCGAGGCCCAGGTGCAGGCGCCATCATACTGGCCCTGGAGCACGGCGACGACACCCTGCTCATGCCCGCCGGCGAAGCCGGTGCGGGAGAAGTACTGGCCCGGCTCGACGCCGATGCCGGCCTGGCGCAGGCCGAAGCGCGGGATCAGGTAGCCCGAGGTGGAGTTCGGATCGGCCCAGGCGAGGCTCTTGCCGCGCATCTGCTCCAGGGTGGTGATGCCGCTGTCGGCGCGCACGACCAGGACGGAGATGTAGGAGATCGTGCCGTCCAGTTCCTCGGCGGTCAGGATCGGCTCGACGCCACCGTTGGTGTCCAGCCAGGCGCCGGCATAGCCGGAGGCGCCGAGGCTCGCGGCCTCGATCTGGCCGGCCGAGAAGGCCTGCAGCACGCCGGCATAGTCGGACGCCGGATAGAGGCGGGTGGGGATGCCGAAGGTCGCTTCCAGCAGGTCGCGATAGGCGCCGTAGCGGCCGAGGCGGTCGGCCTCATTCTCGCCGCCCAGCAGGCCGATGCGCAGATTGGGGATCTGGTCGGCCCAGGGGCGACGGCCGGCGGCCGGGAAGGCGGTGGCGGCATCAAGGGTGCGGCGCATGACCGGGGCGGTCTGGGCGAACGCGGGCAAGGTGAGGGCGGAGGCCGCGAGGCCGCCGAGCAGACGACGGGTGATCATGACAGGTTTCCCTTTATGACAGTCAGGAACGCTCAGGCGGCGACGGTGTGCTTGGGGCGCACCGCCTCCTCCGCCTGTTCGTGGAATTCGGCCTCGTCCACGCCATAGATCTCGCGGACCTTCTCGGCCGTAAGCTCGGCCGGCGTGCCGTCGAACATGACGCGTCCCGCCTGCATCGCGACGATGCGGTCGCAATATTCGCGGGCGGTATCGAGGTGATGCAGGTTCACCAGCACCGTCAGACCATCGCGCTTGTTCACGTCGCGCAGCGCATCCATCACGACCTTGGCGTTGCGCGGGTCCAGGCTCGCGATCGGCTCATCGGCCAGGATGACGCGCGGCTGCTGCATCAGGGCACGGGCGATGGCGACCCGCTGCTGCTGCCCGCCCGAGAGCGTGTCGGCGCGCTGCAAGGCCTGGTCGGCCAGGTCGAAGCGGTCCAGCGCCTCCAGCGCCATGGCGCGTTCGGCGGCGGTGAAGCGGCCGAGCAGGGAGGAGATCAGCGGCCGGTGGTTCAGCCGCCCGACCAGGACATTGGTCAGCACATCCAGCCGCTGCACGAGGTTGAACTGCTGGAAGATCATGGCGCAACGGGTGCGCCAGTCGCGCAGGGCCTGGCCCTTCAGCGCCGTCACATCCATCCCATCATGCAGGATGCGGCCGGAGGAAGGCTCGGTCAGCCGGTTCAGCATCCGCAGCAAGGTGGATTTGCCCGCGCCGGAACGGCCAATGACGCCCACCATCTGCCCGGCCGGGATCGAGAGGGAAACCTCGTTCACGGCGGTTCGCTCACCAAAGCGACGGGTCAGCGACTGGATCTGGAGCATCGGGATGTCCTTGTGCGGCGCGGTGGATACTGGCCTTGCGGGACAGGGCGATGACAGGGAAATGACAGTCCGGTTGCGGTCGTCCGTATAATCCGCGGTGGTTGTCGAGCCGGGAGGCTTACAGCGCGCGGTCCCAGTCCTCGGCCACCAGCGCCTGCCCCCAATGGCGGACGGGGGTGGACTGGCTCAGGCCGAAGCCCTCGGCGGCATAGAGCCTGCGGGCGGCGAGCAGGCTGGCGTAGGTCGAGAGCGTCATCCGCGCATAGCCTTGCGCGCGGGCGAACCCCATCGCCTCGGCCAGCAAGGCGCGGCCGAGGCCCCGGCCACGCGCCACCGGGTCCAGGATCAGCAGGCGCAGCCGCGCGGTGCCGCCCCCCGCGTCCACCACCGCGACGCTGCCGGCCGGCGCGCCCCCGAGGGCGGCGATCCACAGCGCCTGCCGGCGCTGGTCCGGGGCGGCGCCGAAATCGGCGAGGATCTGGGCGACATGCGCCTCGAAGGCCAGCGCGTCCCAGCCCTGCTCGCGGCCATAGAGCGCACCGTGGCGGCCGATGATCCAGCCGTATTCCCCGGCCCGTGGCGGGCGCAGCACGGTCGCGGCGGGGTCGGGCGCCAGCAGCGCGCGGGCGCGGCCGAGGGCGGCGGCGAGGTCCTCCTGCGCCGCCGGCGGCAGCCCCGCCAGCAGGGCGGCCGCACCCTGGCGGGAGGCGGCCTCCAGTGCCGCCAAGGCTGCCTGCCCCCCCGCCGTCACCCGCAGCGGGGTGCGGCGGCCGGCGGCCGGGCCGCGTTCGACCAGCCCGCGCTGCTCCAGCCCGCGCAGCAGGCGCGAGACCTGCCCGGTATCCATCGCCAGCATCCGCGCCAGCTCGGCGGCCGAGGGCGGCGGCTGGCCGGCATCGGGGTGGCCGATGTCATACAGCAGCCGCGCCTCGGCCAGCCCGAGCCCGGCGCCATAGGGGTGGCGGACGAACAGGCCGCTGAGGCGGGCCCAGCTCCGGGTGAAATCCCGCAGGGTTTCGATCGTGTCGTTCATGTTGCCGATGGCAGCATCTATCATGCAAAAGTCAACATAAAGAGTGGAGCTTCTGTTCCTTCCCGGACCACTCCCCTATGCTGCGGTGCCGCGCAGACTTTCGGACCCGTGCCATGCCGCTATCGCCCCCCGCTTCTCCTCGTTCCCCGCTGCATCGCCGGTCCCTGGTGATGCATGGCTTCCGGCGCGAGGACGGGCTGTTCGATATCGAAGGCCATCTGCAGGACACCAAGAGCTACGCCTTCGACAATGACGATCGCGGCCGGGTCGAGCCGGGCGAGGAACTCCACGGCATGTGGATACGCCTCACCATCACCGATCACCTGGAGATCGTCTCGGCCGAGGCGGTCTCGGACTTCACCCCCTATGCGATCTGTCCGCAGGCGGCGCCGAATTTCGCGGCCCTGGCCGGGCTGAAGATCGGCCCCGGCTTCAACCGCGCGGTGAATGAGCGGGTCGGCGGCATCCTCGGCTGCACCCATCTGCGGGAAATGCTCGGCCAGATGGCGACCGTCGCCTACCAGACCCTGGTCGGGCAGCGGAAAAAGCGGACGGATGCGGAGGCGGCGCACAAGCGCCCCTCCATCCTCGGCACCTGCCTCGCCTATGCGCCGGACAGCCCGGTGGTCGCGCGGCGCTGGCCGGCCTGGGCCGTGCCGAAGGATACCGCGGCCGACTAAGCCGCTTCGTCGGGCGTCCGCAGGGTCAGGGCCAGGGCATGCAGCCCGGTGGCGAATTCCGCCGCCACGGCCTCATGCGCCGCCCGCGACCGTGCGACCCGCGACAGGCCGGCGAAGGCGGGGCTGACGACTCGCACGCTGTAGTGGGTCTCTCCGCCCGGGGCGGCGCCGGCGTGGCCGGCATGGCGCGCGCTATCATCCTGCACGACCACCTGGGCGGGGGCGAAGGCGGCGCTCAGCAGCGCATGCAGGCGATCGGTGCGTGTGGTCTGGGTCATGCGCGGGGCGTTAGCGCCTGTCGCGCGCGCTGCCAAGCGCGGGCACTGGCGACCGCAGTGCAACTTGCAACCCATGCGTCAAACCCAAGTGTTGCAGTTCAGCCATGACGCAGGGGCGGGCTTTGAAGCAACAAGGTTGCGTTTCTTCGCCTTGCCGCGGCAGGAAACGCCGCCCATAACCCGCTGATGGCTCGACGTGCCAGTACCCTAAGGGCATCCAGCCCGACCCCTGCCGCCAACGCCCGAGGCTGCGATGCACCCGGTTGCGAGAACCCAGGGGAGTTTCGCGCTCCACGAGACCGGTCGCGGCTGCGCGACTACTATTGGTTTTGTCTGGAGCATGTCCGCGCCTATAATCAGGCCTGGGACTTCTACAAAGGCCTGTCGCCGGAAGAGATCGAATCGCAGCTGCGGGACGATACGGGCTGGCAGCGCCCGACCTGGCCGCTAGGCCGGCTCGGCACGCAGGGGCGCATTTCGCCCGAAATGCTGCGCGATCCGCTGTCGGTCTTCGGCGAGGCACCGCCCCCGCGGCAGAAATCCGCGCGCGAGGCTCCGCCGGAACTGCGTGCCGCGCTGGACATCATGGGTCTTGGCTGGCCGCTGACCTCCGACGAGCTGCGCGCCCGCTATAAGGAATTGGCCAAGCGCCTGCATCCGGATCACACCGGCGGCGACAAGGTGGCCGAGGAAAAGTTGAAAGACATCAACCGGGCCTACTCGCTTTTGCGGGCACGGCTTGCGCAGATGCCCTCTGTCAACACATCCTCTGCCAAGACATCCTCTGAAGCGCGCGCCGACCCTGGCGTGCGGACCCCCGCGCGGGCCGCCGCTGGCTGAAGCAAGCGACGACCTGGCGCCGAGCAACGGACATCAGACAGGAAACATGACCAAGGTGGCCACCCTCTCCGACGTCCGACCGACCAGCGCGATCGATCTCCCCGATGCCAGCTTCGCCGTGCGCGATGTCTTCGGCATCGACAGCGACATGGTGGTGCCGGGCTATTCCCTCCGTACCGAGCATGTGCCGGACGTGGACGAGACCTACCAGTTCGACAAGGACACCACGCTGGCGATCCTGGCCGGCTTTGCCTTCAACCGGCGGGTCATGGTCCAGGGCTACCATGGCACCGGCAAGTCCACGCATATCGAGCAGGTCGCGGCCCGGCTGAACTGGCCCTGTCTGCGCGTGAACCTCGACAGCCACATCAGCCGCATCGACCTGATCGGCAAGGATGCGATCGTCCTCAAGGACGGCAAGCAGGTCACCGAATTCCGCGAAGGCATCCTGCCCTGGGCCTTGCAGCACCCCTGCGCGCTGGTTTTTGACGAGTATGACGCCGGGCGCCCGGATGTGATGTTCGTGATCCAGCGGGTGCTGGAGGTCGAGGGCAAGCTCACCTTGCTCGACCAGAACCGCGTGATCCGCCCGCACCCGTCCTTCCGGCTCTTCGCCACCGCGAATACCGTGGGCCTTGGCGACACCACCGGCCTCTATCACGGCACCCAGCAGATCAATCAGGGGCAGATGGATCGCTGGAACATCGTCGCCACCCTGAACTATTTGCCGCATGGGCAGGAGGTGGCGATCGTCATGGCCAAGCTCGGCATGGACCCGGCCGATGCCAAGATGAAGAAGCGCACCGAGGCGATGGTGGCGCTCGCCGACCTGACCCGCGCCGGCTTCATCGCCGGCGACATCAGCACCGTCATGTCGCCGCGCACCGTCATCACCTGGGCCGAGAACACCAAGATCTTCGGCGACATCGGCTTCGCCTTCCGGCTGACCTTCCTCAACAAATGCGACGAGAGCGAGCGCACCACGGTCGCCGAATACTACCAGCGCTGCTTCAACGAGGAAATCTCGACCGGCCTGTTCGGGAAGAAGTAGGCCGGATGTCGGGGTCCAAGGACCAGACCCGCCAGGAAGACTTCAAGAAGGCGACCGCGGGCGCCTTGCGGGCGATGGCCCATGCCGGCGCCGAGGTTTCGGTCGCCTTCCAGCCGGGCCCCTCGGGCCTGGCCGGCAAGCGCGCCCGGCTGCCCTTGCCGACCCGGGCGCTGCCGCCGGGCGAGATGGCGCGGCTGCGCGGGGCGGCGGATGCCATCGCCCTGCGTCTGCGCCACCATGATGAATCCCTGCATGCCGGCCGCGCGCCCTCGCGCCGCGACGCGCGCGAGGTGTTCGATGCGCTGGAACAGGCGCGGGTCGAGACCATCGGCGCCGCCCACATGCCCGGTGTGGCCGCCAACCTCACCGCCAAGCTGACCGAGCAATGCGAGGCCGAGGGCTACGACCGCATGACGCGGAAGGACCAGCTGCCGCTACCGGCCGCGCTGTCCCTGCTGGCGCGGGAACGCCTCAGCGGCGAGCCGCCCCCCGCCGCCGCCCGCCGGGTGCTGGATCTCTGGCGCGAGAGCCTGGACGAGAAGGCGATCGCCGCCTTCGATGAGATGGCCAGGCTGACCGACAGCCAGGAAGCCTTCGCCAAGGCCGCGCGCAAGCTGCTGGTGGCGCTGGATTTGGCCGAGGCCGAGGCCGAAGCCGAGTCCCAGAACGATGAAGAGGGCGAGGAGGGCAATGAGACCTCCGGCTCCCAGGACAATTCGGGCGAGGGCGAGAGCAAGGCCCAGGAGTCCGAGGCGATGCTCGGCGCCCAGCCCGAGACCCAGGCCGGCGAAGCCGCCGAGGAAGACGGCACCGAGCAGGAAGAGGACGGCGCCGCCGCCGAGGGCGACGACAAGCCGGGTGGCCCGCAGGCCAAGCGCGACGTGCCGCAGTCCGATGACGCGAGCCGCTACCACGCCTTCACGACCCAGTTCGACGAGGTGGTGGAAGCCGAGGACCTCTGCGACGCCGATGAGCTGCTGCGGTTGCGCCAGCAACTGGACCAGCAGCTTTCGCATCTGCAAGGCGTCGTCTCCAAGCTCGCCAACCGCCTGCAGCGCCGCCTGCTGGCGCAGCAGCAGCGCGCCTGGGACTTCGACCTGGAGGAGGGGATGCTCGATGTCGCGCGCCTTGCCCGGATCGTCGCCAACCCCACCCATTCGCTGACCTACAAGCGCGAGCGCGAGGCGGATTTCCGCGACACCGTCGTCTCGCTGCTGATCGACAATTCCGGCTCCATGCGCGGCCGTCCGATCACCGTCGCCGCCATGTGCTGCGACATCCTGGCCCGCACGCTGGAGCGGTGCAGCGTGAAAGTCGAAATCCTCGGCTTCACCACGCGTGCCTGGAAGGGCGGGCAGAGCCGCGATGCCTGGATCAAGGCCAACAAGCCCCGCAACCCGGGGCGGCTGAACGATCTGCGCCACGTCCTCTACAAGCCCGCGGACATGCCCTGGCGGCGCGCGCGGAAGAACCTCGGGCTGATGCTGCGCGAGGGGCTGTTGAAGGAAAACATCGACGGCGAGGCGCTCGACTGGGCCTATCGCCGCCTGCTGACGCGGACGGAACACCGCCGCATCCTCATGGTGATCAGCGACGGCGCCCCGGTGGATGACAGCACGCTCTCGGTGAACCCCGGCAACTACCTCGAACGGCATCTGCGCAAGGTGATCGCCGATATCGAGGGTCGCGACGTTGTGGAGCTGATCGCCATCGGCATTGGCCATGACGTCACGCGCTACTACCGCCGCGCCGTCACCATCGTGGATGCCGAGGAGCTGGGCGGCACCATGATGAAGAAGCTCGCCGAATTGTTCGATGAGGACGCTGCCGCCGCCTGGCAGCGCGCCGCCGCGGAACGCGCGCCCATCCTCGTCTGATGTGGGCCGGCCGGCGGGCGTTGCTGGCGGCCGCACTCGCCGGCTGCGGCGCGCTGGATCGGCCGCGCGGGCTGACCTCGCGCCTCCCGCCCTTCACAACCCCGCCCGAGTCGCCGCTGGTGGCGCTCGGGGCGCTGGAAATCCATCGCGATGTGCTCGGGCTGGGCGGGCTGTCCTCGCTGCATGTGGGGGATGACCTCGCGGTTACGGCGATCAGCGATACCGGCCGCTGGCTCCGGGCGCGGCTGGAACTGGCGCCCGATGGCACGCCGCTCGGCCTGGTGGAGGCCCGCACCGGGCCGTTGCGCGATGGCGGCGGGGTGGCGCTGTCGCGCGGCTACCAGGGCGATGCCGAGTCGCTGGTCCGGACGCCGTCAGGGGAGTGGCTGGTCGGCTTCGAACGCTGGCACCGGATCCGCGCCTACGAGCAGATCGACGGGCCGGGGCGCTATGTCGCGCCGCCACCGGGCTTGCAGGCGGCGCCGAGCAATGGCGGGCTGGAAAGCCTGACCTTCCTGGCCGATGGGCGGCTGCTGGCGATCACCGAGAATTATTGGCTGATGGGGCAGGGGGTCGCCGCATGGCTGCGGGGCACCGATGGCGCCTGGGTGCCGACGGCCTATCTGCCGGCGCCGGGCATGGTGCCGACCGATGCCTGCGGCCTGCCCGATGGCAGCGTGCTGGTGCTGGAGCGCGCCTTCAGCCTGCTCGGCGGCTTCTGGGGGCGGCTGGTACGTGTGCCGGCCGCGGCGCTTGCGGCGCCCGTGATCGCCGGGGAGGCGATCCTGGCGCTGGAACCGCCGTTGCCGACCGATAACTGGGAGGGGGTTTCGGCCTTCACCCATCGCGGGCGGCGGCTGGTGGCGCTGGTATCGGACGACAATGAAAGCGTGTTGCAGCGCGGGCTGCTGATGGTCCTGGGCTGGCGTTAGCGGCGGGTCAGGCGGCGGCCGCGGCCGGCTGCGCCCCATCGCTGCCGACCACCCGCCAGCGCGGCAGGGTCAGCCAGGCCCTTGTGCCGATTCCGGCGGCGGATTCCAGCACGAGATCGCCGCCATGGGCGCGCATCAGATCCCGTGCCGTGGCCAGCCCCAGCCCGAGTCCCCGGGTTCCGGCGGCCTGGGCGGTGGCCGCATCCAGATCGGCGACGGGGCTCCCGGCCCCTTCCCCTTCCACCACCAGGGCCACCACCTCGGGCGAGGTGACCAGCCGCAGCGCGATGACATCCTCGGCCGCGGCCTCACGCAAGGCCCGCTGCACGACCGCGCGGATGACGGCGCGGAGCGCGCGGGGATCGGCGCGGAGGGTCATGTCGCGCAGCAGCGGGTCGATCCGCCAACAGCGGCTGCTGCCCTCGACCGTCGCCAGCACCTCGGCCGCCAGCGGGCCGAGGCGCAGGGCTTCCTCCCGCAGGACTCGGGCGCCGGCCTGCAAGGCGAGGCGGTCGTTCGCCTCATCCGCCAGGTCGAACAGGCGCCGGGCATGGGCAGAGGCGTCGGAAGGGCCGAGGAGAAGCTGCCGTGCCGGCGCCTGCAATTCATCGGTCAGTAGGGAGAGGCAGCGGGTCAGCGCGGCCAGGCGTGACTGGGCGTCACGCAAAACAGCCTCGGCGCGGCGCGAACGCCGCCAAAGCCTGGAGGCGAGAACGCCGGCCAGGACCAAGGGCAGGAGAAGAAGAGACGCATCCATCCGCCCAGTCTGGCGGAGGAGAATGAAGGCCCCGTTAACGGGGCCTTCAGCACGGATCAGGCCGCGGCGGCGTCGCGCTTGATCTTGCAGCGCAGAATGCGGCGCTTCAGGACCTGCGCCTCGACCGGCAGGCGCCGGTTCGGGGTGGTCATCAGGAAGGCGTCGAGCCCGCCATTGTGTTCCAGCGTGCGGATGCCGTTGGTGGACAGGCGCATACGCACCGGCACGCCCAGCACGTCCGAGAAGAAGGACGCATCCTGCAGGTTCGGGAGGAACCGGCGGCGCGACTTGTTGTTCGCGTGGCTGACGTTGTTTCCAGCCAACACGCCTTTGCCGGTGATGCCGCAGCGGCGAGCCATGATATTATCCTGTGTCACGTGAGAGGTCGAATTCCGAGGGGCGCGTATGGCCGTCCCCCCGGCCTGAGTCAAGGCGAGGCGGTTTCAGCCCGGCTTCTGGCCGATGCGAAACTCCCCGCTTTCGACCGAGGCGAGCGCATGCCGCAGCACCTGCGCCACACCGCGATCGTCCAGCGAGCGCTGCAACAGTCCCAGCGCGCCGCCGAGCAGCGCGGAGGCGACGATGATCGGCTCCAGCTTCTGCTCCAGCATGTATTCGATCGCCTTGTCCACGACCGAGCCCGCGTGGCTCAAATCCTGCGGCAGCTCCGCACCCGGGTCCTGGTGGTTGGGGTCCTGGTTTTCCAAGGCGTTACTATCTCCGTGGCTCATGGCCGCCATTTGGGGGGGAATCCGGGGTGGTGGAAGGCGGCGAAGGTTACAACGAGGTTAGGTAACTTCCGCCCGCTCGCCCGGCCGTGCCGCGCGGGGGCGGTCCAGATCCGCTGCCGCCTGGGCTGCCGCGGCGGCTTCGGCCGCCGCGACCGCCTCGGCCTGGCGCGACCACATCTGGGCGTAGAGCCCGCCGGTCGCGATCAGCGCGCCATGGTTGCCGCGTTCGGCGATGCGGCCATCGGCCAGCACGATGATCTCATCCGCCTCCACCACCGTGGAGAGGCGATGGGCGATCACCAGGGTGGTGCGCCCGCTCACGACGCCCTTCAGCGCCGCCTGGATCTCCTGCTCGGTCCGGGTGTCCAGCGCGCTGGTCGCCTCGTCCAGGATCAGCACGCGCGGGTTCTTGAGGATGGTGCGCGCGATGGCGACGCGCTGCTTCTCGCCGCCCGAGAGCTTGAGACCGCGCTCGCCGACCCTTGTGTTGTAGCCATCGGGCAGCCGCAGCACGAAGTCATGCACCTGGGCGAGGCGGGCGGCTTCCTCGACCTCGGCATCGCTCGCACCGGGGCGGCCATAGGCGATGTTGTAGCGGATGGTGTCGTTGAACAGCACGGTGTCCTGCGGCACCACCCCGATGGCGGCGCGCACGCTGTCCTGCGTCACCGCTTTCACATCCTGCCCGTCGATCATCACTCGCCCGGAATCGACATCGTAGAAGCGGAACAGCAGCCGGCTGATGGTCGATTTGCCGGCCCCGGTCGGCCCCACGATCGCCAGCGTCCGCCCGGCGGGCACGGTGAAGGAGACGCCCTTGAGGATCTGCCGGTCGGGGCGGTAGCCGAAGCGCACATCGTCGAAGCGCACCTCGCCGGGGCCGGGGATCAGCGCCGGGGCGCCGGGGGTGTCGGCGATCTCCCGCTCCTGCCGCAGCAGGGAGAACATCGCCTCCATGTCCACCAGCCCCTGCTTCATCTCGCGATAGACGAAGCCGAGGAAGTTCAGCGGCAGATAGAGCTGGATCAGATAGGTGTTCACCAGCACGAAATCGCCGACCGTGAGCCGCCCCGCGACCACGCCATTGCCCGCGAGCAGCATGACCCCGGTCAGCCCGATGGCGATGATCGCCGCCTGGCCGGCGTTCAGCCCGTTCAGCGTCTGCTCGGAGCGGGTATAGGCGGTCTCATAGCGGGAGAGGGAGCCGTCGTAACGGCGGGCCTCATGCGCCTCGTTGTTGAAGTATTTGACGGTCTCGTAGTTCAGCAGGCTGTCGATCGCCCGTGTATTCGCCTCCTGGTCCGTATCGTTCATCTCGCGGCGGAATTGCAGCCGCCAGTTGGTGAAGGCCAGGGTAAAGGTGATGTAGATGCCGATGGTCGCGAGCGTGACGGCCGCATAGGTCCAGTCGAACAGGCCCCAGAGGATGCCGGCGACCAGCAGGATCTCAAGCAGGGTCGGCACGATCGAGAACAGCAGGAAGTCGAGCACGAAATTGATGCCGCGCACGCCGCGTTCGATGACGCGCGACAGCCCGCCGGTCTGCCGGTCGAGGTGGTAGCGCAGCGACAGGGCGTGCAGATGCTTGAACACATCCAGCGCCACGATGCGGGCGGCCCGGGCCTGGACGCGGACGAAGACCGCATCGCGCAGTTCCTGGAAGCCCGAGGACAGCGCGCGCAACAGCCCATAGCCGACGATGAGCGCGACCGGGATCAGCGCCACGCCGGCGGCGGCGGCGGCCTTCGGCCCCAGCGCATCGACGGCGCGGGCATAGGCGATGGGCACCAGCACATTGGCGCCCTTGCCGAGCAGCATGAACACGATGGCCGCGACCACGCGCGCGCGAAGCTGGGGTTGGCCGACGGGCCAGAGGTAGGGGGCGAGGGAAAGCAGCGTCCGCGCATGGCTGCGTTCGGCATTGGGGGGGCTGATCGGCGCTTGGGGGGGCAAGATGCGTTTCCGTAAGACGTAAGGCGCGAGATAGCGCGGCGCATCCTATTTGGGTAAGCGGGTTGCCAGGATCAAAGGTGCTATCGCCTTGATCGCGGCTTCCGACCGGCGCGAGGATTTATCATGACATCTGCCTTGGACCTGGAAACGATCGGCGGCCTCGCGCGCGATCTTGCCCCCGCCGATTTCGTCCGGATCGTCCGGACCTTCGAAACCGATCTGTCCCGGCTGGTGATGCTGATGGTCGAACAGGCCACGGCGGGAAATCTCGAAGAATACCGGCGCTCGGCGCACGCCCTGGCCGGTGCCGCCGGCGCGATCGGGGCGAACCGCCTGGCCGCCGATGCCCGCGTGGCGATGGACCCCAAGGACACCACGCCGCCGCGCGACCTGCTGCTGCGGATGGGGGCGGAGGCGCGCCAGGTCCTGACCGAACTCGCCGAATGGGCCGCCAACCCGGGCAGGACCTAAGCTTTCATGGCCCGGCGCGCCCGCGTCCTGCTGGTCGAGGATACGCCGACCCAGGCGGAAATCGCTCGCGCCTATCTGTCCGACCAGGGCCATGAGCTGCGCGTCGCCGAAACCGGCGCCGAGGGCCTGCGGATGGCCCGCGACTGGGCGCCCGATGCGATACTGATCGACGTCGAGCTGCCGGATTTCGACGGCTTCGAGCTGATGCGCCGGCTGACGGCGGCCGAGGTCACGGCGATCATGATCGTGATCACCGCCCAGGGCTCGGTGAACACCGCCGTGACCGCGATGCGGGAGGGCGCGATCGATTTCATCGTGAAGCCCTACGCCAAGGCGCGGCTGACGGTGACCTTGGCCAATGCGCTGGAACAGCG
This sequence comes from Humitalea rosea, assembly GCF_003253705.1. Taxonomy (GTDB): domain Bacteria; phylum Pseudomonadota; class Alphaproteobacteria; order Acetobacterales; family Acetobacteraceae; genus Humitalea; species Humitalea rosea. The sequence goes on along the minus strand of NZ_QKYU01000011.1, from coordinate 30,053 downwards.
GCGCCTGTCGGTCGAACTGGCCGAGGCGCGGGCCATCATCACCCGTGATCGCTTCTTCGGCTTCATCGGCGGCAGCCCGGCGATGCAGGCGGTCTATCGCACCATCCAGGATGTGGCCGCCAGCCGCGCGAATGTCTTCATCACCGGCGAGAGCGGCACTGGCAAGGAGCTGGCCGCCGAGGCCATCCACCGCGCCAGCCCGCGCGCCAAAATGCCCTTCGTGCCGCTGAACTGCGGCGCCATCCCCGCGACCCTGATCGAGAGCGAGGTTTTTGGTCACAAGCGGGGCGCCTTCACCGGGGCCACCGAGGACCGCCCGGGGGCGGCCCGCAGCGCCGATGGCGGCACGCTGTTCCTGGATGAGATCGGCGAGACCCCGCCCGACATGCAGGTGAAGCTGCTGCGCTTCGTGCAGACCGGCACCGTGGTCCCGGTCGGCTCAAGCAAGGGCGAGCGGGTGGATGTGCGGGTCGTCTCGGCGACCAACCGCGACCCGCTGGCCGAGGTCGAGGCCGGGCGCTTCCGGGAGGATCTGTATTACCGCCTCTATGTCGTCCCGATCCATCTGCCGCCGCTGCGGGAGCGGGGCGAGGATGTGCTGATGATCGCCCGCCACTTCCTCGGCGCCTATGGGCGGGAGGAGCGGCGCAAATTCCGCGGCTTCGCCCCGGATGCGGAGGCCGTGCTGCTCGGCAGCGCCTGGCCGGGCAATGTGCGGCAATTGCAGAATGTGATCCGCAACCTCGTGGTGCGGCACGATGGCGATCTGGCGACGGCGGCGATGCTGCCCGCCGATCTGCTGCGCGCGGCCCGTCCCATTGCCGTGCCGGTCGCACCGCTTGCCCCCGCCGCCACGTCTTTCCTGTCCGCGGTCGCGCTGCCCGCCGTGGCGCCGCTGATGGAGATCCCCGCGGCGCTCGCCGAATTGCCGGCCAATGATCCGCTGGCGAGCATCGCCGCGGCCCTGGCCGCCCTGGTCAGCGCCCGGACCCTGCCGGCGCCGCCCGAGCCGAGCCAACCCCGGCCCGAACGGCGGGGGCCGATCATTCCATTGTGGCAGATGGAAAAGGAGCACATCCTCGCGGCGCTGGAGGAATGCGGCCAGGATGTGCCCCGCGCCGCCGCCCTGCTGGAGATCAACCCCTCCACCATTTATCGCAAGCTGCAGGGGTGGCGCGTTTAGCAATCAGTTGCATTTTGCGCAACGCAAATGCGAATCGCTATTGTAACGTCCTGGGCGGCGGCCATAGTCTGCTTTGATACGCGAGACTGGGGCTGGCCTGAATGCAGTGGTCCTTGAGGGATCGACTTCCGATCGTCCTGCTCCTCCTGGGCGTGCTCAGCTTGGCAATCGCCTTTCCTGCCGGCGTGAATGCGCTCCAGGCGCGGGCGCAGGCGGCTGAGCGCCTGGCCTTGCTGTCCCAGACCGTGGCCGATGCCGATGCTGCCGGCGCCCTCCTGCCCCAGGCCGAGGCGGCGGCCATGGCCTTTCCCGATGAAAGTTACGATGGCCCGGCACAGCAGGCGCTCCTGGAAGCGCGGCTTGATGCGACGCTGATGCGCTTGCAGGAGGCGACGCATGGCGATCCCTTGCTGCGCTCGCATGCCGGCGCGCTGGGTGTGCTGGTGCGAATGCGGCTCGAAGGGCTGAGTTCGGCGATGCAATCGCCCCGCTCCGATACCGGCCGAGCGCAGGCGCAGGCGGCCCGGATCGTGGCCGACCAGATCACCGCCGCGGCGCGGCAGCGCGCGGCGGTCGAGGAGACTATCGCCGGCCTTGCGACCGCGCGGCTCGATCTGGTCTTTGCCGGCTCCGGCCTGGCCGTCCTGCTGGTCCTGGGGGCGGGGATGCTGTGGCGGGCGCCGCTGACCGCGGGGGCGCGGCGGATGCGGCTGGCCGCCTCGGCGCTCGATGTCTGGCCGGAGGATGTGCCGATCGGGCTGGGGCTGCTCGATCGCGATCTGGTGGTGGTGAGCGCCAATGGCTGCCTGGGCCGCCTGCTCGGCGCGCCAACGCCGGGCAGCGCCGCCCTGGTCGGGCGCCCGCTGGCCGGCGCCGCGCCCGCGGCCATGGCCAGCCTCGGGCCCGAACTGCGCCGCCTGCTGGCCGGAGGCGCCGAGGGCGCGGGGCAGGAGGTGGAGCTGTCGGCCACGGCCAATGCCGAGGCGCGCATCTGCCTCGTGGCGATCCGGCCGATCGGGGGCGGGCTGCAGGCGCCGGCCGGGCTGTCGCTGATGGTGATGGATGTGACGGAGCGGGTGCAGGCGCAGGGCAGCAACGCCGCTTTGGCGCGCGAGCTGAACCATCGGGTCAAGAACACCTTCGCCACCGTGCAATCCCTGGCGGCGCAGACGCTGCGCGGCAGCGCTGGCGACCTTCAGCGCTTCTCAAGCGCCTTCACCGGCCGGCTGATGGCGCTGGCGCGTAGCCATGACCTCTTGCTTGCGCGTGGCTTCGGCGCCATCGCCCTGTCCGATGTCGCGCAATCCGCCCTGGAGCCCTTCCGCGGCAGCGGCCAGATCGCCATCGCCGGCGTCGCCGATGTCGCCGTCCGCCCGCCCCAGGCGCAGGCGCTGATCATGGCGCTGCATGAACTCGCGGGGAATGCGGCGCGCCATGGCGCGCTGTCGCGGCCGGAGGGGCGGGTCACGCTGCGCTGGGATCATGGCAGCGAACCGGGCGAGGTCTGCCTGCTCTGGCAGGAACGGGGCGGGCCGCGGCTGGAGGCACCGCCGTCACGCCGGGGCTTTGGGCTGCGGTTGCTCGAACGGGGGGTGGCGCATGACCTTGGCATCGCCGCCAGGGTCACGCTGCGCTTCGATCACCAGGGGCTGAGCTGCGAGATAAGCTTCGCGCCGACCCGGCTGGAGCTGCGCGCGGCGGCGGCCTGAGAAACCGTCAGCCCTGCCGCACCAGCACATGCCGCTTGCGGCCGAGCGAGAGCTTCGCCGCGCCCTCCCGCAGATCGGCCGTGGTGACCAACGCCGTCTCCTCGGCGACGGCCACATCGTTCAGCCGCACGCCGCCCTGGCGGATCATGCGGCGGCCCTCGGCCTTGCTCGCGACCAGCCCGGCCTCGGCCAGCAGGTCGAGCACGGCGGCGGGCAGGGCGGCGGAGAGGGTGGGGAGGGTCTCGGCGGCCTCCCCGGCCTCGAATACCGCGGTCGCGGTGGCGGCGGCGGCCTCGGCCGCGGCGCGGCCATGCAGCAGCGCGGTCGCCTCGGTCGCCAGGATCTTCTTCGCCTCGTTCCGCTCGGCCCCAGGCAAGGCGGCGAGGCGGGCGACCTCCGGCATCGGCAGATCGGTGAACAGGCCGAGGAAGCGGCCCACATCGGCATCCTCGGTGTTCCGCCAGAACTGCCAGTAGTCGTAGGGGGAGAGCCGGTCCGGGTTCAGCCAGACCGCGCCGGCCGCCGTCTTGCCCATCTTGGCACCGGAGGCCGTGGTCAGCAGCGGCGTGGTCAGGCCGAAGGCCTGGTGCTGGTCGGCGCGCCGGACCAGCTCCACCCCCATCACGATATTCCCCCACTGATCGCTGCCGCCCATTTGCAGGATCACATCATGGCGGCGGCGCAGTTCGAGGAAGTCGTAGGACTGCAGCAGCATGTAGTTGAATTCGAGGAAGCTCAGCGGCTGGTCGCGGTCCAGCCGCAGCTTCACGCTGTCCATGGTCAGCATGCGGTTGACCGAGAAATGCCGCCCGACGTCGCGCAGGAAGGGGATGTAGGCGAGCTGGTCCAGCCATTCGGCATTGTCCAGCATCCGCGCGCCGCCCTGGAAATCCAGGAAGGCGTCAAAGGTGCGGCCGATGCCGGTCTTGTTCCGTGCGATCGCCGCATCGTCCAGCAGGGGACGCGCCTCGTCGCGGAAGGAAGGGTCGCCGATCTTGGTGGTGCCGCCGCCAAGCAGGGCGACCGGCTTGTGGCCGCAGCGCTGGAACAGCCGAAGCAGCATGATCGAGAGCAAATGGCCGACATGCAGGCTGTCGGCCGTGCAGTCGAAGCCGACATAGGCGCTGGCGCCCGGGGTCGCGAGCCGCGCGCGCAGCGCGTCCTCATCGGTGATCTGATGGATGAAGCCGCGCTCGCGCGCGCAATCGATGAAGTCGTCCATGGCCCGGTATCCTGCGATGGACGTGGCGCTACCACGCCCATCGCGGACGGCCAAGGAAGGCCCCTCAGGGAAGCCGCGTCAGATGCGGCCCATCACCAGCAGCACGATCACGATGATCAGGATCACACCGAGCGTCCCGCTGGGCGCGTAGCCCCAGCTCGCGGCATGCGGCCAGCTCGGCAGCGCGCCAATGAGCAGCAGGATCAGGATGATAAGCAGGATGGTGGACATGGCTCTCTCCAAAGGGGATGCCGTCACAACGCGGCATGCGACGAAGTGTTGCGAAGCCTTGTGCGATTGACGGGAGCCGCGTGGCGCGGAACGCTCGGCGCATGACCCAGACCCAGGATTTGTGGCGCCTGACCGCCGCCGCGACCGCCGCCCTCATCCGCAGCCGGGGCGCCACGGCGACCGAGGTGACCCGCGCCGCCCTGGCGCGGCTGGATGCGGTGAACCCAGCCTTGAACGCGGTGGTGCAGACGATGCCCGAGCAGGCGCTGGCCGCCGCCGCCGCCGTCGATGCCGCCATCGCGCGGGGGGAGGAGACCGGGGTCTTGGCCGGGGTGCCGGTCACCATCAAGGTCAACACCGACCAGGAAGGCTTTGCCACCACCAACGGGCTGCGGTTGCAGGCAGGGCTGGTGGCCGCCGAGGACAATCCCGTCGTCGCCAATCTGCGCCGGGCGGGGGCGGTGATCATCGGGCGGACCAATACGCCCGCCTTCTCGCTGCGCTGGTTCACCCGCAACGGGGTGCATGGCGCGACCAAGAACCCCTGGGATGCGGGGATCACCCCGGGCGGGTCCTCGGGCGGTGCGGCCTCGGCCGTGGCGGCGGGGATCGGGGCGATCGGGCATGGCACGGATATCGGCGGCTCGGTGCGCTACCCGGCCTATGCCTGCGGCGTGCATGGGCTGCGGCCGACGCTCGGCCGGCTGCCGGCGTTCAATTTCTCCGGGGGGGACCGGCATATCGGCGGGCAGCTCATGGCGGTCTCGGGGCCGATCGCGCGCAGCATCGCCGATCTGCGGCTCGGCTTGCAGGCGATGGCCGCCCCCGATCTGCGCGAGCCCTGGTATGTGCCGGCCCCGCTGGAGGGGCCGGAATGGCCGCGCCGGGCCGCGCTCTGCGTGGCGCCCGAGGGCATGGCCGTCGCCCCCGAGGTCGAGGCCGCCCTGCGCGACGCCGGCCGCCGGTTGCAGGATCGCGGCTGGACCGTGGTCGAGATCGACAGCCCGCCGTTCCGGGAGCCCGCGCGGTTGCAGGCGATGCTCTGGCTGGCCGAAAGCCGCCGCGGCATGAACAAGGCGCTGCACGAGGAAAACGACCCGGACGCGAATTTCGTCTTCGCCCAGATGGAGGCGCTCTGCCCCGAGGCCGATCTGAACGGCTTTCTGGATGCCTTGCAGGCGCGCTCCCGCCTGTTGCGGCAGTGGTCGGCGTTCCTGGCGAAATACCCGGTGCTGATCTGCCCCGTCTCCGGCGAGCTGCCGTTCCGCGACCAGTCCGACGTCGAGAGTCCCGAGGAGTTCCGCCGCATCATGGAGGCACAGCTTACCCAGGTCGGGCTGCCGCTGATGGGGCTGCCGGGGCTGACGGTGACGACCGGGCTGGTCGGCAGCACCCCGGTCGGCGTGCAGCTCATCGGCGCCCGCTACCGCGAGGATATCCTGCTGCGCGCCGGTGAGGAGATCGAGGCCGCCGGCGTCCCCGCCACCCCGATCGATCCGCGCTGATGGCCCGGCGCGCCCTGCTGCATCGCCTGGCCGCCGCCCATCCGGGCGACACGGCGCCGTTGGAGGCGCTGATGGACCAGGGCGCGCTCGACCCCCGGCTGATCGTCGCCATCCTCGGCAAGACCGAGGGCAATGGCTGCGTGAACGATTTTACCCGCGCCTATGCCGTGCAGGCGATGGCGGGGATGCTGGCGCGGCGGATGCTGACGACGCCGGAGATCGTGCTGGAGAAGGTCGCCATGGTGATGAGCGGCGGCACCGAGGGCGGGCTGTCGCCGCATTGGCTGGTGCTCTCGGTCGTCCCGGACGGCGGCGAGGCCACGCCGGGCGGGGCCCGGCTTGCGATCGGCACCGCCTTCACCGAACCGCTGCCCCCCGCCGCCATCGGCCGCGCCGCCCAGGCGGAGGCGACCGCCGAGGCGGTGCGCGCCGCGATGGCGGCGGCCGGGATCGAGGATCCCGGCTCGGTGCACTACGTCCAGGTGAAATGCCCGCTGCTGACCAGCGAACGCATCGCCGCCAGCGAGGACCCCGTCGTCACCCACGATACCTACGCCAGCATGGGGTTTTCGCGCGGCGCCTCGGCACTCGGCGTCGCCCTGGCCCTCGGTGAGATCGATGCGGTCACCGATGAGATGGTGCTGCGCGACCTCTCCCGCTTCAGCGCCCGCGCCGCCTGTTCCGCCGGGGTGGAGCTGGCCCGCAACGAGGTGGTGGTGCTTGGGATGAGCCAGGATTGGGCCGGCGACCTCGTCATCGCCCATGATGTGATGGCCGATGCCATCGACCTCGATGCGATTCGCCGGGCGCTGGCGGCGGCCGGGCTGCCGCAAGGCCCCGGGCAGTTGACGGAGGCCGAGGCGCTGGTGGCGGTGCTCGCCAAGGCCGAGCCCTCCACCACCGGGCGCATCCGGGGCCTGCGCCACATCATGAACGACGACAGCGATATCAACGCGACCCGCCATGCCCGCGCCTTGGTGGGCGGCGTGGTCGCGGCGGCCACCGGGCGGACGGATGCCTTCGTCTCGGGCGGTGCCGAACACCAGGGGCCGGATGGCGGCGGGCCGGTCGCGATCGTCGCCAGGGTTGCGGCGGCGGGGCCGCCTCCGTAGATGAGGCTGCCCTTCCGGAGAGTTGCGGATGTATGCGCTGTTCTGGCTGCTCGACCGGGCCGCCTCGATTTACGTGTGGACGCTGATCATCGCCTCGGTGGTCAGCATGCTGGTGGGTTTCGGCGTCCTCGACCGTCGCAACCGCTTCGTCTGGGGCGTTGAGGATTTTCTCTATCGCGTGACCGAACCGGCGCTGCGGCCGCTGCGCCGGGTGTTGCCGACCTTCGGCGCGGTCGATCTGTCGCCGCTGGTGCTGATCCTGCTGCTCTACGCCTTCCAGATCTTCCTCTGGACCACCCTGTGGCCGCTGTTCCGCTAACCACCCCGTTCCGGGTGGTCGGTGACGGGGTGGAGGTGCGCGTGAAGGCCGAGCCCCGTGCCCGCCGCCCCGGCGTGGGCGGCATGGCGCCGGGGGCGGATGGCCCAAGGCTGCGGATCGCGGTGACCGAGGCGCCTTCGGACGGCAAGGCCAGCGAGGCGGTCGCCCAGGCGCTGGCCCGCGCCCTCGGCCTGCCAGGCCGGGCCGTCACCTTGCGCTCGGGTGCGTCCAGCCGGGCCAAGACGCTGCATGTCGCGGGCGATGCCGCGGCGCTCCTCGTTCAGCTTGAAGGGTTCTGCCGATGACCGCCCGTATTCTCGACGGCAAGGCGCTGGGGGCCAGGCTCCAGGCCAAGCTGGCCGAACGCGTGGCCGGTCTCGGCTTCCGCCCCGGCCTGCGCGTGGTGCGGGTGGGCGAGGACCCTGCCAGCGGCGTCTATGTCCGCAACAAGGATCGCGCCGCGCTGGCGGTGGGCTTCGACAGCGCCACGATCCATCTGCCCGAGACGGTGACCGAGGCCGAGCTTTTGGCCCTGATCGCCGGGCTCAACGCCGATCCGGCGGTGGATGGCATCCTGGTCCAGCTTCCCTTGCCGGCGCATATCCGCGGCCTCGCGGTGCTGGATGCGGTCGATCCGGCCAAGGATGTGGACGGCTTCCATCCGGTGAATGTCGGCAGGCTCGCGAACGGCCAGCCCGGCCTCGTGCCCTGCACCCCGCGCGGCGTGATGCATCTGCTGGCCGAGGCCGGGGTCTCGCTCCCGGGGGCCCGGGCCGTGGTGCTGGGGCGCAGCGCCATTGTCGGCCGGCCCATGGCGGCGCTGCTGCTGGCAGCCGATGCGACCGTGACCATCGTGCATTCCCGCACGCGGGACCTGCCCGCCGAATGCCGCCGGGCGGAGGTGCTGGTCGCCGCCGTCGGCCGGGCGGAGCTGGTGCGGGGCGATTGGATCGCGCCGGGGGCGGTGGTCATCGATGTCGGCATCAACCGCCGCCCGACCGGCGGGCTGGTCGGCGATGTCGCCTTCGCCGAGGCCGTCGGGCATGCCGCCGCCATCACCCCGGTGCCGGGCGGCGTCGGCCCCATGACCATCGCCTGCCTGCTGGAGAACACTTTGCAGGCGGCGCTGGCCCGCCGCGCCTGAGCCGCGCATTTTACGGCGTGACAAGGTTTGATGGCTGTGGTGCAACGAATCCGCCAATGGATGTGAACGACCACCTGGGGCTGGACCCTCTTCCGATCGTGGTGAAGCGCCCGGTCGTGCGGACGGCGCCGCTGGTCTTCGCCTCGCCCCATTCGGGCCGCAGCTATCCCGCCGGCTTCCTGGCGCAGAGCCGCCTCGACCAGCATGCGCTGCGGCGGAGCGAGGACAGCTTCATCGAGGAGATTTTCGGCGCCGCCCCGGGCTTGGGCATGCCGCTGCTGGCGGCGAACTTCCCCCGCGCCTATTGCGATGTGAACCGGGAGGCCTGGGAGCTGGACCCGGCGATGTTCGAGGACCCTCTCCCGTCCTGGGTGAACACCACCAGCCCGCGGGTCACCGCCGGGCTCGGCACCATTCCCCGCGTGGTGGCGGCGGGGCAGTCGATCTATGGCCACCGGCTGCCCTTCAGCCTGGCCGAGGCCCGCATCCGCGACTGCTGGCAACCCTACCACGCCGCCTTGTCGCAGCTGATCACCACGACGATGGCCGAGTTCGGCTATTGCCTGCTGGTGGACTGCCACTCGATGCCCGCGGGCCCCGCGGCCGGGCGGCAGGACGCGCCGGAGGTGGTGCTGGGCGATGTGCATGGCACCGCCTGCGCGAGCCGCGTCACGCGGATCTTCGAGGAGGGGTTCCGCGCCGCCGGCTATCGCGTCGGGCGCAACGATCCCTATGCCGGGGGCTATACCACCCGCCATTATGGCCGCCCGCGGGAAGGGCTGCATGCGATCCAGATCGAGATCGCGCGCGGGCTGTACATGAACGAGGCGCGGATCGAGCCGCATGCGGGGCTGGTGAAGCTGTCGGCCGATATCGAGACGCTGATGGCGCGGCTCGCGGTCGAGGATTGGAGCTGGCTCGGCCGCTGATCCCCTGCCGGGCAGGGGCCCAGCCAAAAAAGGGCCCAGCCAAAAAAGGGGCCAGGCAAAAAAAGGCCCGGGCAAAAAAAAGGCGGTGTCCGAAGACACCGCCAAGTTTAGGGAGGAAACGTCCAAGAAAGATGGTCAGCGGCGAACCGCACGACCATCCAAGGCCTATTTAGGCGGGCGATTGCTCGTATGCAAGTGGCTTTTTGCAGTGCAGCGTAAATCGTGGTTTGGGCCCGACTTGCGGCCTCCGGCGCAACGCCGTATCCGCCCCGGGATCACAGGGAGAGCGCCATGCCCGCCATCGCCGATATCATCGCCCGTGAAGTCCTCGACAGCCGAGGCAACCCCACCGTCGAGGCCGAAGTGCTGCTGGAGGACGGCTCCCGCGGGACCGCCATCGTCCCCTCCGGTGCCAGCACCGGCGCGCATGAAGCCATGGAACTGCGGGACGGCGACAAGAGCCGGTATCGCGGCAAGGGCGTGCTGCAGGCCTGCGCCGCGGTCGAGGGCGAGATCTTCGACGCCCTGTCCGGCGTCGAGGCGCTGGAGCAGATCCACATCGACGAGACGATGATCGCGTTGGACGGGACGTCCAACAAGTCGCGCCTGGGGGCCAATGCCATCCTCGCGGTGTCGCTGGCCACGGCCAAGGCGGCCGCGGCCTCCCGCGACATGCCGCTCTACCGCTATGTCGGCGGCGTCTTCGCCCGCACCTTGCCGGTGCCGATGATGAACATCATCAACGGCGGCCAGCATGCCGACAATCCGATCGACATCCAGGAATTCATGATCATGCCGGTCTCGGCCGGGTCGATGGCCGATGCGGTGCGGATCGGCGCCGAGGTTTTTGGCGCGCTCAAGGGGCTGCTGCACGACGCGGGTCAGAACACCAATGTCGGTGACGAGGGCGGCTTCGCCCCCAATATCGGCAGCGCCGACGAGGCCCTGGCCTTTATCGCCAAGGCCGTCGAGAAGGCGGGGCACCGGATGGGCGAGGATGTGGTCTTCGCGCTCGATTGCGCCGCGACCGAATTCTACAAGGATGGCGTCTACAACATCGCGGGCGAGGGCAAGCGCCTGGATGCCGGCGGCATGGTCGATTACATCGCAGCACTCTGCGCCAAATGGCCGATCGTCTCGGTCGAGGATGGCTGCGCGGAAGATGACTGGGACGGCTGGAAGCTGCTGACCGAGCGTCTGGGTGCGACCGTGCAGCTGGTCGGCGACGATCTGTTCGTCACCAACACCGAGCGCCTGCGGACCGGCATCGAGACCGGCACGGCCAATGCGATCCTGGTCAAGGTCAACCAGATCGGCACCCTGACCGAGACGCTGGAGGCGGTGGAGATGGCCCATCGCGCCGGCTACCGCGCCGTGATGTCGCATCGCTCGGGCGAGACCGAGGACACCACCATCGCCGACCTCGCCGTCGCCACCAACTGCGGGCAGATCAAGACCGGCAGCCTGTCGCGCTCCGACCGCTTGGCCAAGTACAACCAGCTCCTGCGGATCGAGCATGACCTCGGCCCGGCCGCGCGCTACGCCGGGCGGGCCGCGCTGCGCCGCTGAGGCGCTGCACGCGGCGGTTGTTCGCGCCGAGTCGCCGCGTGTATACCGGTGCGGCGGCTCGGAGGGGATGATGCGACGGTTCATGATGCGCGCGGTGCGGTTGCTGACCCTGCCCCTGTTCGGGCTGGCGATCGGCGGCTTCTTCGTCTGGCACACCTTCAACGGCGCGCGCGGCCTCGATGCCCGCGAGGCCCGCATGGCCGAAATCGTGACGGCGCGGGGCTGGCTGGCCGATGCCCAGGCGGAGCAGGACACGCTGGAGCGCCGCGTTGCGGGATTCCGTGGCGATCGGATCGATGCGGATCAATTGGATGAGCGTGCGCGCACACTTCTGAACTATGTGCGGCCCGATGAGATCGTTGTCCCCCTGCGTCCCTCCGGCGGTTAGGTCCGGGCCGCATCCTGGCAGTTAACCAGTATTCGGTTAACTGCCATTTTGCGTTGCAGCACAAGGCTTTCCCGCACATCGAGACCGCTTGCGCGGGCGACGGTCGCAGCCTACCTGTCAGCTCCGGCGCTGCGTTGCGCCATCGCCACACTTCCCGGACCGTGGTGGTCCTGGGGCCTTCAACGGAGAGCCGCATGGCCCGAAGCGCCAAAGCCAGCCCCACCGCCACCAGCGATACCGCCACGAGGCGCCGCGGCAGGGCTGCCGAAAAGGCGCCGACGGATTCGGCGCTGCTGATCCGGGCCTATCGCGACATGCTGCTGATCCGCCGCTTCGAGGAGAAGGCGGGCCAGCTTTACGGCATGGGCCTGATCGGCGGCTTCTGCCACCTCTACATCGGCCAGGAGGCCGTGGTGGTCGGCATGCAGATGTGCCTGACCGAGGGCGACCAGGTCATCACCTCCTATCGCGACCATGGCCACATGCTGGCCACCGGCATGGAGGCGCGCGGCGTGATGGCCGAGCTGACCGGGCGCATCGGCGGCTATTCCAAGGGCAAGGGTGGCTCCATGCACATGTTCAGCCGGGAGAAGGGCTTCTTCGGCGGGCATGGCATCGTGGGCGCGCAGGTCAGCCTCGGCACCGGCCTCGCCTTCAGCAACATGTACCGGTCCAATGAGAACGTCGCGATCACCTACTTCGGGGAAGGCGCGTCCAACCAGGGCCAGGTCTTCGAGAGCATGAACCTCGCGGCGCTGATGAAGCTGCCCTGCGTCTACGTGATCGAGAACAACCGCTACGGCATGGGCACCAGCGTCGAGCGCGCCTCGGCCTCCCGCGACCTGTCCAAGAACGGCGCGCCCTGGGGCATCCCCGGCGAGCAGGTCGATGGCATGAGCGTGCAGGCGGTGCATGAGGCGGGCAGCCGCGCGGTCGCGCATTGCCGCGCCGGCAACGGCCCGTACCTGCTGGAGATGAAGACCTACCGCTATCGCGGCCATTCCATGTCCGACCCCGCGAAGTACCGCACCCGCGAGGAAGTGCAGAAGATGCGCGAGCAGCATGACTGCATCGAGACGCTGCGCACGCTGCTGCTGGCCGGAGGCACCGCCGAGGCCGAGCTGAAGACGATCGACGACGAGGTGAAGGGCATCGTGGCCGAGGCCGCCGACTTCGCCCAGAAGAGCCCCGAGCCGCCGGAAAGCGAACTCTGGACCGATATTCTGGTGGAGGCCTAAGCCCATGGGTGCCGTGATCTTGATGCCCGCGCTGAGCCCCACCATGACCGAGGGCCGTCTGGCCCGTTGGTTGAAGAACGAGGGTGATACGGTGAAGTCCGGCGATGTGATCGCCGAGATCGAGACCGACAAGGCGACCATGGAGGTCGAGGCCGTCGATGAGGGTGTCCTCACCCGCATCCTCGTGCCCGCCGGCACCGATGGCGTTCAGGTCAATGCCACCATCGCCGAGCTGGACGGTGGCGATGGCCAGCCCGCCGCCGCCGCCGCACCGGCCGCCGCTCCGGCGCCCGCGCCTGCCACGGCACCGGCTCCGGCCCCGGTTCCGGCCGCCCCCGTTGCTGCCGCTCCGGCTGCCGAAAAGGATTGGGGCCCGACCAAGCCGATCACCGTGCGCGAGGCGCTGCGCGATGCCATGGCCGCCGAGATGCGCGCCGATGGCGACGTCTTCCTGATGGGGGAGGAAGTCGCGCAGTACCAGGGCGCCTACAAGATCAGCCAGGGGCTGCTGGAGGAGTTCGGCGCCAAGCGGGTGATCGACACCCCGATCACCGAGCATGGTTTCACCGGCATGGCCGTGGGGGCGGCGATGAACGGGCTGAAGCCGATCGTCGAGTTCATGACCTTCAACTTCTCGATGCAGGCGATCGACCAGATCATCAATTCGGCGGCCAAGACGCTGTACATGTCGGGTGGCCAACTCGGCTGCCCGATCGTCTTCCGCGGCCCGAACGGGGCGGCGAGCCGGGTCGCGGCGCAGCACTCGCAGTGCTACGCGAGCTGGTACGCGCATTGCCCGGGCCTGAAGGTCGTCGCCCCCTGGTCGGCGGCGGATGCCAAGGGCCTGCTGCGCGCCGCGATCCGCGATCCGAACCCGGTCATCTTCCTTGAGAACGAGATCCTCTACGGCCAGACCTTCGACTGCCCGACGGATGAGGATTTCGTGCTGCCGATCGGCAAGGCCAAGGTCGAGCGGGAGGGCACCGACGTCACCATCGTCGCCTTCTCGATCATGGTCGGCATGGCGATGCAGGCGGCCGAGGCGCTGGCCGAACAGGGCATCAGCGCCGAGGTGATCAACCTGCGCACGATCCGTCCGCTCGACACCGAGACCATCGCCGCTTCGGTCCGCAAGACCAACCGGCTGGTGACGATGGAGGAAGGCTGGCCCTTCGCCGGGATCGGCGCCGAGATCGGGATGCAGATGGTCGAGGCCTGCTTCGACTACCTGGATGCGCCGCCGGTGCGCATCCATGGGTTGGACGTGCCGATGCCTTATGCCGCCAATCTGGAAAAGCTCGCGCTGCCGCGGCTGGAACAGGTGATCGAGGCGGTCAAAAGCGTGACCTACAAATAAGGGGGGCGAACCCATGGCGACCAATATCCTGATGCCGGCGCTGAGCCCCACCATGACCGAGGGCACGCTGGCGCGCTGGCTCAAGAAGGAAGGCGAGGCCGTCAAGGCGGGCGACATCATCGCCGAGATCGAGACGGACAAGGCCACGATGGAAGTGGAAGCCGTCGATGAAGGCATCCTCGGCAAGATCCTGGTCGCGGACGGCACGGCCGGGGTGAAGGTCAACGACCCCATCGCCGTGCTGGTGGATGCGGGCGAGGCGGTGCCGGATGGCGCCGCGGCGCCGGCAGCAGCCGCGGCCCCCACCGTCGTGACCGCCCCGGCGGCCGCGGCGCCTGCCGCCGCCCCGGCGCCTGCGCCGGCCTCGGGGGATCATCGCGTCTTCGCCTCGCCACTCGCGCGCCGCATGGCGACGCAGGCGGGGCTCTCGCTCGACGCCGTGACGGGGTCCGGCCCGCAGGGGCGGATCGTGAAGGCGGATGTCGAAGCCGCGCTGGCCAAGCCCGCCCCGGCCGCCGCCGCCGCGCCGGCACCCGCCGCCCCGGCTCCGGCCGCTCCAACTCCGGCCGCCCCGGCGCCCAAGCCCGCGTCGATCGCGATCACCGCCCCGCATACCGCGGTGCCCAACAGCACCATGCGAAAAATCATCGCCCGGCGCCTGTCGGAGTCCAAACAGACCATCCCGCATTTCTACGTGACGATGGATATCGAGATCGACGCCGCGCTGAAGCTGCGCGCCGACCTCAATGCCAAGAGCCCGAAGGAGGGCCCCGGCGCCTTCAAGCTCTCGGTTAATGATCTGGTCATCAAGGCCGTCGCCGCCACGCTCCGGAAATTCCCCGGCGTCAACGCGGCCTGGACCGAGGATGCGATCCTGCAGTTCCACGACGTGGATATCTCGGTCGCCGTCTCCATCCCCGATGGGTTGATCACCCCGATCGTCCGCCAGGCCGACCGCAAGGGTCTGGCCACCATCAGCGCGGAGATGAAGGACCTCGCCGCGCGGGCCAAGACCGGCAAGCTGAAGCCCGAGGAGTTCCAGGGCGGCGGCTTCTCCATCTCCAATATGGGGATGTATGGCGTCTCGGATTTCTCGGCGATCATCAACCCGCCGCAGGGCGGCATCCTGGCCGTCTCGGCCGGGCAGCAGCGCCCCGTGGTGAAGAACGGCGCGCTGGCCATCGCCACGGTGATGACCTGCACGCTTTCGGTGGATCACCGGGTGATCGATGGCGCGCTGGCGGCGGAATGGATCGCCGCCTTCAAGGGCGTGATGGAAGACCCGCTGAGCCTGATGCTGTGACCCAGCCCCGGCTGATGTCCGGGCTCGTGATCCGCGATGCCGCCCCGGCCGATGTGCCGGTGGTCGCGGGCTTTGTCCGCGCCCTGGCGGCCTACGAAAAACTGTCGCATGAGGCGGTCGGCACCGATGCCGATTTCCACGCCGCCCTCTTCGGCGACCCCCGCCGCGCCGGCTGCCTGATCGCCGAAGCCGATGGCGTGCCGGCCGGC
This sequence comes from Humitalea rosea, assembly GCF_003253705.1. Taxonomy (GTDB): domain Bacteria; phylum Pseudomonadota; class Alphaproteobacteria; order Acetobacterales; family Acetobacteraceae; genus Humitalea; species Humitalea rosea. The sequence goes on along the minus strand of NZ_QKYU01000011.1, from coordinate 14,635 downwards.
TTCGCGCTCTACCACTGGACCTTCTCCACCTTCCAGGCACGGCCCGGCCGCTGGCTGGAGGATCTCTGGGTCGATCCGGCCTTCCGCCGCCGCGGCATCGCGCGCGCGCTGATCGCCCGCCTCGCGGCCGAGACCCTGGCCGAGGGCGGGGGTCGCCTGAGTTGGAATGTGCTCGATTGGAACAAGCCCGCCATCGCGACCTATGACGCGATGGGCGCCACAAGCATGAACGCATGGATCACGCGGCGCCTGGCCGGCGACGCGCTCCTCACCTTGGCAGCGGAGGCGGCGTGATGGCCGAGACCTATGACCTCATCGTGGTCGGCAGCGGGCCCGGCGGCTATGTCGCCGCGATCCGTGCCGCGCAGCTCAAGATGAAGGTGGCGCTGGTCGAGCGGGAAAACCTCGGCGGCATCTGCCTCAACTGGGGCTGCATCCCGACCAAGGCGTTGCTGCGCGCCTCGGAAATCAACCATCTGCTCCACACGCTGGATGCCTATGGCTTCGCCGCCGACAATATCCGCTTCGACTTCGCCAAGGTGGTGAAGCGCTCGCGCGGGGTCGCGAGCCAGCTTTCGGGCGGCGTGAAGTTCCTGATGAAGAAGAACAAGATCACCGTTTACGACGGTGACGGCGCCCTGGCCGGCCCTGGCAAGTTGAAGGTCACCAAGGGCGGCAAGCCGGTCGCCGACCTGGAAGCCAAGCACATCCTCCTCGCCACCGGCGCCCGCGCCCGCACCATTCCGGGCATCGAGGCGGATGGCAAGCTGATCTGGACCTATCGCGAGGCGATGACGCCGACGGCGCTGCCCAAGAAGCTGATCGTCATCGGCTCGGGCGCCATCGGGGCGGAGTTCGCCTCCTTCTACCAGAACATGGGCTCCGAGGTGACGCTCATCGAGGTGATGGACCGCATCCTGCCGGTCGAGGACGCCGAGATCGGCGCCTTCGTCCACAAGGCCTTCGAGAAGCAGGGCATGACCGTGCTGACCGGCGCCAAGGTCCAAGGCGTGCGCAAGGGCGCGGATGACGTGACCGCCGTGGTCGAACATGGCGGCAAGGTCATGGAGATCAAGGCCGACCGCCTTATCTCCGCCGTCGGCATCGTCGGCAATGTCGAGGGCATCGGGCTTGAGGGCACCAAGGTCGTCGTCGAGCGCACCCATGTCGTCACCGACCCCATGGGCCGCACCGGCGAGCCCGGGATCTACGCCATCGGCGACCTGACCGGCCCGCCCTGGCTGGCCCATAAGGCGAGCCATGAGGGGGTGATCTGCGTCGAGGCCATCGCCGGGCTGCATCCGCATCCGATGGATGTGCTGAACATCCCCGGCTGCACCTATTGCCGCCCGCAGGTTGCTTCGGTCGGGCTGACCGAGGCCGCGGCCCGCGCCAAGGGCTTCGATGTGAAGGTCGGCTGCTTCCCCTTCATCGGCAATGGCAAGGCCATCGCCATGGGCGAGCCGGAAGGCCTGGTGAAGACCGTCTTCGATGCCAAGACCGGCGAGCTTTTGGGCGCCCACATGGTCGGGCCGGAGGTGACCGAGCTGATCCAGGGCTATGTCATCGCCCGCACCCTCGAATCCACGGAAGCCGAGTTGATGCACACGGTATTCCCGCATCCCACGGTCTCGGAAACCATGCATGAGTCGGTGCTTGATGCCTATGGCCGTGTGATCCACATCTAGCGCCATGGCCACGCGCATCGAGATCAACCACAGCCAAGCCCGGACCGGGGCCGAACGGCACCCGGAGAAGGCCGCGCGCCCGGACAACCCCATCCAGCGCAAGCCGGATTGGATCCGGGTGAAGGCGCCGACGCATCCGATCTACCATGAGACCCGCGCCCTGATGCGGGAGAACCGGCTGGTCACGGTCTGCGAGGAAGCCGCCTGCCCGAACATCGGCGAGTGCTGGTCCCAGCGCCACGCCACCATGATGATCATGGGCGAGACCTGCACCCGCGCCTGCGCCTTCTGCAACGTCGCGACGGGGATGCCGAACCCCTTGGACACCGATGAGCCGCGCCGGGTCGGTGACGCCGTCGCCAAGCTCGGGCTGCGCCATGTCGTCATCACCAGCGTGGACCGCGACGACCTGAAGGACGGCGGCGCGCTGCATTTCGCCCAGACCATCGCCGCGATCCGCAATGCCACGCCCGAGACCACCATCGAAATCCTGACGCCCGATTTTTTGCGGAAAGACGGGGCGCTGGAGGTCGTGGTCGCGGCGCGGCCGGATGTGTTCAACCACAACCTCGAAACCGTGCCCCGTCTGTATCCCACCATCCGCCCCGGCGCCCGCTACTTCCACTCCCTGCGGCTGCTGGACCAGGTGAAGGAGTTGGACCCGACCATCTTCACCAAATCCGGCATCATGGTGGGTCTGGGTGAACAGCGCGGCGAAGTGCTGCAGGTGATGGATGATCTGCGCAGCGCCGAGGTCGATTTCCTCACCATCGGCCAGTATCTGCAGCCGACCGTCAAACACGCCGCGGTGGACCGCTTCGTGCCGCCGGCGGAATTCGACGATTACGCCGCCATGGCGCGAGCCAAGGGCTTCCTGCTGGTTTCGGCGACGCCGCTGACCCGCTCCTCCTACCACGCCGACCGTGATTTCGCGGCGCTGCGGGCGGCACGGCTCAAGTCCCTCGCGGCCTGACCATGCCGACGCATGCCGAAAAGCGCATCCTGCGCTATACGCCGGAGCAGATGTTCGAGTTGGTGGCGGATGTCCGCCGCTACCCGGAATTCCTGCCCTGGTGCGTCGGCGCGCGCGTCCTGTCGCATACCGACACGGAACTGCTCGCCGACATGACCATCGGCTTCAAGATGTTCCGCGAGAGTTTTCGTTCCCGCGTGACCCTCGACCGGCCGTCGCAGGTGCGGGTGTCCTATGAGAAGGGCCCGTTCCGCTACCTGAACAACACCTGGACCTTCCGGCCGCATCCGCAGGGCTGCGAACTCGATTTCTTCGTCGATTTCGAATTCCGCAGCGGCATGTTGCAGGCGGTCATCGGCGTCGTGTTCAACGAGGCGGTCAAGGTGATGGTTGGCGCCTTCGAGCGCCGCGCCCGCGTGCTCTATGGCCGCGCGGTGCCCAACGCCTCCGGGACGCCCGCGCCGGTTACCTGATGCGGTGGGGCTGACGGCGGGCCGATCGGGTGGCAAGCTTGGCGCTTCCTCATGTCCGGGTGCCTCCGATGCTTGCTGCCATGTCCTACATCCCTGTCCGCCCGGATCCCTCTTTGCCGCCGGTCACGGTCAACCTCTATTCCGACACCCAGACCCGGCCGACGCCGGCGATGCTGGACGCCATGAAATCGGCCGAGACCGGCGACGAGCAGCACGGCGACGACCCCACCGTCTGGGCGCTCTGCGACCGCATGGCAGCGCTTCTGGGCAAGGAGGCGGCGGTGTTCCTGCCCTCCGGCACCATGTGCAACGTGGTCGCGCTGCTGGTGCATTGCCGCCCCGGGGATGAGGTGCTGGCCCATCGCCTGGCCCACATCATCACCAGCGAGCACGGCAATCACGCGGCCCTCGGCGGCATCATGATGAACCCGCTCGACGGCGAACGCGGCTTGTTCGACGTCGCCGCGGTCGAGGCCGCCCTCCGCCCCCGCAGCCGCTACGCGCCCCCCCAGAAACTGCTGGAGGTCGAGCAGACCGCCAACCTCGGCGGTGGCGTGGTCTGGCCGCAGGCGCAGCTCGATGCGGTGCTGGCGCGCGGGCATGAGGCCGGGCTCGCGACCCATATGGATGGCGCGCGGCTGATGAATGCCGTGGTCGCCGCCGGCATCCCGGCCGCCGAGATGGTCGCGGGTTGCGACAGTGTCTGGGTGGATTTCACCAAGGGCCTGGGGGCGCCCCTCGGCGCCGTGCTGGCCGGCAGCACCGAGTTCATCTCCGAGGCCTGGCGCTGGAAGCAGCGGCTCGGCGGCTCGATGCGCCAGGGCGGGGTTTCGGCCGCGGCCTGCCTCTATGCGCTTGACCACAACATCGACCGGCTGGCGGGGGATCACACCAATGCCCGCACCCTGGCGCGGGGCCTGGCGCAGCTTGAGGGGATGAAGGTGGAGCAGCCGGACACCAACCTCGTCTTCTTCGACCCGCGCGGCGCCGGGCTGACCGCCGAGGCATTCGCCACCGCGATGCGTCAGCAGGGGGTGATGGTCAGCACCCTGGCCGGCCGTGTCCGCGCCTGCACCCATCTGGATGTCAGCGCGGCGCAGATCGAGCTGGCGCTGACCGCCGCCCGCGCGGTGGTGGCGGCCGCCTGATCAGGCGTCGGCGACCCGCTCCACCAGCTTCAGCGCCTGTACGACCGTCGCCGCCCTGATGGCGGCGCGGTCGCCGGGGAAGACGAAGCGCTTCACCTCGGTGCCCATCCCCCGCCGTGCGACGCCGATGAACACCAGCCCGACCGGCTTCTCCGCGCTGCCGCCATCCGGCCCGGCGATGCCGGTGCAGGAGACGGCGATATCCGCGCTGGCCACCTGCAAGGCCCCGGCGGCCATGTCGCGCGCGCAGGCCTCGCTGACCGCGCCGACGCCTTCCAGTATGTCTTCGGAGACGCCCAGCAGCTTGGTCTTCATGGCGTTGGAATAGGTCACGAAGCCGCCGAGCAGGGTCGCCGAACTGCCCGGGATGGCGGTCAGCGCGCCCGCGATCAACCCGCCGGTGCAGGATTCGGCGGTCGCCAGGGTCAACTCCAGCCGTTGCAGCTTGGTCAGCAGGGCCTGGGCCTGCGCCAGGGTTTCGGGCGGTAGCATGGTCACAGCACCCCTCGGGCCAGAATGATCGCCGCGCCGGCGAAGACTCCGGCCAGTATATCATCTCCCATCACGCCCCAGGCCCCCGTCTGCCGGTCCACCCAGCCGATCGGGCCGGGCTTCAGGATATCGAAGGCGCGGAACAGCGCGAAGGCACCCAAGGTCCAGGGCAGCAGCGCCAGCCCGCCGAGGGCGGGCAGGGCCGCCAGGGCCAGCGCCTGGCCCGCGCCCTCATCCACCACGACCCAGCCCGGATCGTCCCGCCGGTCGCGCAGCGCCCAGAGTCCGGCGATCAGCAGCACCACCGCCAGGCCCAGGCAGGCGCCCGGCCCGGCCCAGGCGATCGGCAGCACCACCGCCGAGCCCCAGCTGCCCGGGGCGGGGCGCAGATGCCCGACGCCGCCAAGGGCGGCGATGCGGTCTTCAATCGATCTCATCGAGGAACCCAGTCACGGCCGTCATCGCCGCCTCCCCCTCCAGCGGCGGCGCATGGCCGATGCCGGGCAGGGAGATGACGCGCAGTCCCCGCTTCTCCCGCCGCATCCGCGCGACCGTGGCGGCGGAGAGGATGGTGCTGGCCTCGCCCCAGAGCAGCAGCACCGGCAGGTCGGCCACGCCGCGCCAGACCTGCCAGAGATCGGCGGGCGGCCCGGTGCGGCTGGCCTCGGCGATGCGGACGTCCCAGCGCGGGTGCAGCCGGCCATCCTCGCCGGGGGCGTAGGTCAGCCCGGCGAAGCGCCGCCAGCCCGCCGCATCCAGCCCGAGCGTCGGCACCACCCGCTCCATATAGGCGGCGGCTTCCTCCATCGAGCCGAGCGCCGGGTCGGTGCCGGCAAAACCCTGCACATGCTCCAGCCCGCCGGCCTCGATATGCGGCCCGATGTCGTTCAGCACGATCCCGCGCAGCAGCGCCGGGCGCAGCACCGCGATCAGCATCGACAGCAGCCCGCCGAAGGAGGTGCCGACCACCACCGCCCGGTGCAGATGCAGCGCCGCGCAGGCATCCAGCACGTCGCGCAGCGCGTGTTCGGGCTTGTAGCGCCCAAGCTCCTCCGGCCGCCCGCTTTCGCCATGCCCCGCGTAGTCCATGGCGACCACGCGCCGTATTCCGGCGTTGCGGGCGGCGATGGCCGCAAAATCCATCCCCGTGCGGCAGAGCCCGGGCAGGCACAGTACCGGGGTCCGCCCCTCCGGCCCCGCCCAGTCGTATGCGGCCAGCGGCAGCCCGTCGCGCGCGGCGAAGCGGACCAGCCGCGGTGCCGTCATCGCAGGGCTTCGAGCCAGGGCCGCAGCGGATGGTCGCGCCCGGCGGCATCGGGCTCATAGGCGCGATAGACGATCAGGTTCTCGATGATCCGCTGGACGTAGTTGCGGGTCTCGGAGAAGGGGATCTGCTCGATCCAGTCGATCGGATCGGTGCCGGCGCGCGGATCGCCATAGGTGGTGATCCACTCATCCGCCCGGCGCGGCCCGGCGTTGTAGCCGGCCGCCGCCAGGGCGACGGAGCCGTTGAAGCGGTCCAGCATCTCCGACAGATAGGCCGAGCCGAGCAGCAGGTTATGCGCCGGGTCCTGCGTCAGCATCGCGGTCCGGTGCGCGACGCCGAGCTTGCGCGCCGTGTCCGACGCCGTGCCGGGCAGCAGTTGCATCAACCCGCGCGCATTGGAGCCGGAGACCGCCTCGGGGTCGAAATTGCTCTCCTGCCGGGCGATCGAATAGACCAGCGCCGGCTCGGCGCGGCTGCCGCCATTGAGGGTCACCGGCGTCGGCCAGCCTTCGGGCAGGATCATCACCCCATCGGCGCCGGCGCGGCGGGCGATCCAGACGGCATGGTCGGGCCGCCCGATCAGCCGCCCGAGGCGGGCGATCATCACCCGGTCATTGGCATCGGGCGCCAGCTCCTCCAGCCGCAGCAGGAAGACCCGTGCCTTGCTGGATTGGCCGAGGTCGCCGAGGGCCACCACCGCCCGCGCCATGTCCCGCCGTTCGAAGCCATCGACCATGACCGGGGTCAGCCGTGACGGGGTGATCGCAACGATCTGATCGGAGAGCGCGCGGGGCGAGGGGTCGAGTGCCAGGGCCGCGAGCTGGCCATAGAAAGCGGTCGGAAGGGCGGCGGCGACGGCATATTGCGCGCGCGCCTCCGGCAGCCGGCGCAGCGCGACCAGGGCCCGGCCCTGCCAATAGGCGCTGCGGGCGCGAGTGATGACGCTGTGCGAGCCATCATCCACCGCGGCGAAATGCGCCAGGGCATGGGCGGGGTCGTTCAGCTTGCGGAGCGCGAGCCAGCCGGCGAAGAACTCCGCCTCCTGCCGCGTCAGCCCCGGCGCGGTCTGGCCATGGTTGACCGCGATCGCATAGGCGGTGGCCGGATCGCCGAGGCGCAGCGTCTTGCGCGCCAGGATCTGGCGCTCGGCCCAGATCGCGCGCTGGCCTTCCTCCGGCACCGCCGCGGTCTGGTAGGGCACGGCCTGCGCCCAGACGGCGGCGGCCTCGGCGTCGCGATCCGCCCGGCGCAGGGCGCGGGCGCGTTCATAGAGGATGCCGATGTCGCGGAAAGGCGCGGCGCTGTCCGGATCGGTCCGCCCGGCGGCGATGGAGAGCCGCATCTCGGCCAGGGCGCGCTGGCCCGGCTCCAGCCGCATCGCCTGGCGCGCGGCATCGTTGGAACTGCGGAGCCACGACAGGCGGTCGAAGCGCTGCTGCTGGTCCTGGGCGGTCAGCACCGTGGCGAAGCGGCCGAGCACCGCCCCCTCGTCTCCGGCATCGGCCGGGGCCTCGACCCAGGCGGCGCGGATCACGGCGGTGGCTTCGGCGCCGCGCCCGGCGCGTATCAGCGCCTCGGCGTGGCGGCCCGCGCCCGCCAGCGTCCGGGCCGGAAAACGGGCGAAATGGGCAAGGGCGAGGGCGTCATCCGGGGCCAGCGCGAGGGCTTCCTCGGTCCGGCGCAGCAGGGTCTCGGGGAAGGGCCAGTCCGGATTCTCGGCGATGAAGCGGACCAGCTCGCCAGGCCCGGCCTGGCCGCGGCGTTGCAGCCGGTCCCAGGTGACGATCTTGCGGACCAGCGGATCGGCGCTGGCGGCGGTCGCCTCGGCATCGGTGGTGCGGCCGGCGAAGGCGGCGGCCAGCGCATCGCGCCCGGCGGCGCGCTCAGCCTCCCCGGCCCATGGCTGGGCCGCGAGCGGGGTTGCGCCGAGCAGGCAGAGGAGGGGGAGGAGGACCAGGATCGGGCGTCGCATGGGCGGCAGGCATAGCCGATCGGCCATGCCCTGTCGCCCGCCTTGTCCCGGCGGGGGCAAGTCCCTAGGTTCGCCGATACCCAAAATTCGGGTACCCAAAAACTTGGGCACGAAAAATCTTTCAAGGAAGAACGCGGATGTTCCACGGCAGCATGGTCGCGCTGATTACCCCCATGCGCCCCGACGGCAGCCTGGACAAAGACGCCTATGCGCGCTTCGTCGCCTGGCAGATCGCCGAGGGCACCCAGGGTCTGATCCCCGTCGGCACCACCGGCGAAAGCCCGACCTTGACCCATGACGAGCACAAGCAGGTGGTCGAGGCCTGCATCGCCGCCGCCGCGGGCCGCGTGCCGGTGATCGCGGGTGCCGGCAGCAACAGCACCGCCGAGGCCATCGACCTGACCCGCCACGCCAAGGGCGCGGGCGCGGATGCGGCGCTGGTGGTCACGCCCTACTACAACAAGCCGACGCAGGAGGGGCTGTACCGCCACTTCATGGCGATCGCCGATGCCGTCGATCTGCCCGTCATCATCTACAACATCCCGCCGCGCAGCGTGGTGGACATGAGCGTGGAGACGATGGCGCGGCTCGCGAAGCATCCGAACATCGTGGGCGTGAAGGATGCGACCGCGAATCTCGCGCGGCCGATCCATACCCGCATCGCCTGCGGCCCGGACTTCGCCCAGCTTTCGGGCGAGGACCATACGGCGGTCGCCTTCCTCGCTGCCGGCGGGCATGGCTGCATCTCCGTCACCGCGAACATCGCCCCCCGGCTCTGCGCCGAGATGCACCGCGCCTGGGCCGAGGGGCGCCTCACGGATGCCATGGCGATCCAGGAGCGGCTGACGCCCGTGCATGATGCGATGTTCTCCGAGGCCTCGCCGGGGCCGGTGAAGGTCGCCGCCTCCCTGCTCGGCCTGTGCGGCGATACCTGCCGGCTGCCGATGGCACCGGTCGCGGAGGCCAACCAGACCCGCGTGAAGACGGCGCTCCAGGGCGCCGGACTGTTGAACTGAAGGCAATATGGCGAGCACACCGAAGAAGAAGAGCCTGATCAGCCACGGCACCGCGGCGCAGAACCGCAAGGCCCATTACGACTTCAAGATCAACGAGACGCTGGAAGCCGGCATGGTGCTGCTGGGCGGGGAGGTGAAGAGCCTGCGCGCCGGCCGTGCCGCCATCGCGGAAGCCTGGGCCGGCGAGCGCGACGGGGAGATGTGGCTCTACAACTGCTACATTCCCGAGTGGCAGGCGAATTCGCTGATGGCGAAGTTCGAGCCGCGCCGCCCGCGCAAGCTGCTGATGTCGCACAAGCAGATCGCCACCTGGGCGGGCGCGGTGACGCGCCAGGGCGCGACCATCGTGCCGCTGGAAATCCTGTTCAACGAACAGGGCCGGGCGAAGGTGAAGCTCGGCCTCGCCGAGGGCAAGCAGGCGCATGACAAGCGCGCCCATGTCGCGGAGCGCGACTGGGCGCGGGACAAGGCGCGCGTGATGCGGGACAAGGGCCGCGACCACGGGTGAAGCCCCTCTTCATCGGGCATGAGATCTACCGCCACAGCACCTATGGCCCGAAACACCCGCTCGCCATCCCGCGCGTCCCCGTCGTCACCGATCTGATCCGCGCGCTGGGATGGCTGCCCGAGGACCGCTTTCGCGAGAGCCCGCAGGCGACGCCCGAGCAGCTTCTGGCCTTCCACACCGCCGATTACATCGCCGCCCTGCAACGCAGCGAGGCGGCGCAGGCGGTGACGGAGGCGGATCGCGCCCGGCATCACATCGGCGCCCATGGCAACCCGGTCTATCGCGAGATGTACCGCCGCCCGGCGACAAGCGCCGGCGGGGTGATGCTGGCCGCGCGGCTGACCGCCGATGGCGGCATCGTCCATGTCCCCGGCGGCGGCACCCATCACGGCCGCGCCGATCGCGCCAGCGGCTTCTGCTACCTCAATGATTGCGTGCTGGGCTGCATGGAATGGCTGGCTCAGGGGATTTCGCGCGTGCTGTATCTCGATCTGGACGCGCATCACGGCGATGGTGTGCAGGATGCCTTCCATGACGAGGATCGCGTGCTGACGCTGTCGGTGCATGAGGGCGGGCGCTGGCCTTTCACCGGCGCCGTCGAGGACCGCGCGGGCGGCATGGCGCGCAACATCCCGGTGCCGCAAGGCTACCATGATGCCGAGGCGGATTGGGTGCTGCGCCACGCCATCCTGCCCCTGATCCGGCATTGGCGGCCGCAGGCGGTGATGATCCAGGCGGGGGCCGACAGCCTGGCCGGGGACCCGCTGGCGCGGCTGGCGCTGACCAACGCCGCCTATCGCGCAACGCTCGCCGCGGTGATGCCGCTGGCGCCGCGGCTGATCCTGCTGGGTGGCGGCGGCTACAACCCCTGGTCGGTCGGGCGGAACTGGGCGGGGCTCTGGGCCACGTTGAACGGGCTTCCAATCCCATCCCGGCTGCCACCGGGCGCCGAGGCGGTGCTGCGCGCGCAAAGCCTGAACCGCGCCGCCGGCCGCAATCCGCCGGAGCATTGGTTCACCACCTTGGCCGACGCCCCCGCCGCGCCGCTGCCGGTGCGTGAGGAAGTCCGGCATTTATGCGCGGCGGTGTTGGCCGACCCGCCAAAATAACAGACGCGGTTGCAAATTCGTCTCAGATAGGATCACAATCTCGCGATAGCCGCGGATCCCTGCCCATGCGCCGCCGACCGTTGCTTGCCGCCCCCTTGCTGCTTCTGGCTCCGGCGCGCGGAGAGGCGGCCGCGGTCGCGGTCTGGCCGAACCGGCCGATCCGCTTCGTGATTCCCTGGCCCGAGGACAACGCCGCCGCCGCCATCGGGCGTCTGGTGGGTGCTGCGATGGCGCCGCGCCTGGGTGGCGAGCTGGTGTTTGAATACGGCCCCCAGGAGCTTGGCGCGGAGGGCGATGAAACGGTCGCCAGAAGCCCCTCCGATGGCCATGCCATCCTCCTGGCCGGGGCGCGCACCTTCTACCGGCCCCTGCTGCGGCCGGACACGTCGCTCGATCCGGATCGTGATTTCGATTTCGTCGGCCCGATCGGCGATGCGCCCTTCGCCTTGGTGGTCCGCAACGGCCTGCCGCGCGACCTGCTTGGCTTCGTTGCCCATGCCAGGGCCAATCCGGGGCGGCTGAACATGGCCTCGACCGGGCAGGGCGGCACCAGCCATCTGGCCGGGGAACTGTTCAACCGCATGGCGGGGATCGAGGCCGTGCATGTGCCCTATCGCGGCTCCGTCCCGGCCTTGGCCGATCTCGTGGGCAGCCGGGTCGATTACGGCTTCGATACGCTGGCGGCGGTGCAGGGGCATGCGATGGCCCAGCGCATCGCCATGCTCGGCGTCTCCACCCCCGCCCGGGTCGCGATGGCCGCCGGGGTGCCGACGATCGCCGAGGCCGGTGGGGCCACCCCGCTGGCGCGCTTCGTCGCCGCACCCTGGCTCGGGATCTGCTGCCCCGCCGGCGTGGCGGCGCCCGTGGTCGGCGGCTTGGCGGCGGCGCTGGCGGCGGCGCTGGCCGAGCCCGAGGTCGTGGCAGGGCTGGCCGGGCAGGGCTGCCGCGCCTTCAGCCTCGGCCCTGCGGGCTTCGCCGCATATGTGCGGGCCGAGCAGAGGACCTGGGCCGGCGCCATCGCAGCCGCGGGCTTGCGCCCGGGCTGAGCCCCTTGGAGCATTTTCAAGTCGGGTGGAGTCGCCCGACGCTTCGGAAAATGCGACAAAACAACAAGCCAGAGCGGTTGAAGCGCAAGCGAACGGAAACCGCTCTAGGCTCGCAGGGCGGAAATGGCCAAGGGCGGCACCAGCACATCGGCCCGCTCCGGCCGGCCGGTCAGCCAGCCCTGGATGACGGTGCAGCCCTCGCGGCGGATGGCGAAGGCCTCGGCCTCCGTCTCCACGCCTTCGGCCAGCACCTCGATCCCCATGCCGCGGGCCAGCGCGACGGTGGCCCGCAACACCGCGCGATGCCCCGGCGAGCGGTCCAGCCCGGCGACGATGCTGCGGTCGAGCTTCAGCCGCTGCACCGGCAGCCGGACCACATGCTGCAGCGAGGACAGCCCGCCGCCGAAATCATCCAGCGCCAGCAGCACGCCGATCGCCCGCAGCCGGGCCAGCGTCGCCTCGATCGGGGCGATGTCGCGGGCCGCCAGATCCTCGGGGATCTCGATCTCCAAGGTGGCCGGGGCGACGCCATGGCGCAGCAGCGCGCCGGCGACGCGATCGGCATAGCCCGGATCGCGCAGCGACAGGACCGAGGCATTGATCGCCACCACCGGCGGCGCGCCCGGCTGGTCGCGCCAGATCGCGAGCTGACGCAGCGCCTCCTCCAGCACCCAGGCGTCGATGGCATGCAGCAGCCGCGCCTCGGAGGCGACGGGGAACAGCTCGGATGGCGGCACATCGCGGCCGAGGCGGGAGGAATGCCAGCGCAGCAGCGCCTCGGCCCCCACCATGCGCTGCGTGCCCACCTCGCGCTGCGGCTGGAAGACGAGATGGAACTCATTCTCGTTCAGGGCCGCGATGAGCGCATCGCGCAGCGTCTCGCGCCGGTCCACCGCCTCACGCAGCGCCGGGTGGAACACCAGGGCGGCGTTGCGACCGGCCTGCTTCACGCCATAGAGGGCGAGATCGGCGGCCCGTTGCAGCTCATCGGCGGTGCGGCCGTGATCGGGGGAGACGGCGATGCCGATGCTGGCGGCGATGCCAAGCTCGATGCCCTGGAAGCAGACCGACTCCCGCAGATGCGCCTGCAGCCGGGCCGCGATGGCGCGCGCCCCCTGTTCATCCGTCCTGGGGGCGATGATCGCGAATTCATCGCCGCCGAGACGGCAGCAGACATCGCCCGGCCGGATGCCCTCGCCCATGCGCGCGGCGACGGCGATCAGCATCGCATCGCCCGCGGCATGGCCGTAACGATCGTTGGTCGCCTTGAAGTTGTCGAGGTCGATCAGCAGCAGCGCGCCGCCCTCCGCCCCCTCCAGCGCGATGGCCTCAAGTGCCGCGCGGAAGCGGGCGCGATTGGCGAGGCCGGTGAGCGGGTCGTGCTCGGCCAGATGTTCGGCCTGCGCCTGCGCCTGCTTCAACGGCGTGATGTCGATGATCGTCAGCACGACGCTCTCCCCGCCGACGAGCCAGGGCGAGGCGGCGACCAGCAGCCGGCCCTCGCCGCCGGAGGCGAGCGGCATCCCCACCTCGACCTCCCGGCCGACGGGAAAGCCCAGCGGGCCCTCGGGGTCGTCGGGGAAGGCCCTGCGGAGCCCGGCGGTGGCGAGCGAGCTCGGCACGATGCCATTGGGGAACAGCCGGCCCAGGCGTGCATTGGCCGAACGCGTGCGGCCATCGGCATCCAGCTCCCAGATGCCGACCGGCGCGCTTTCCAGCAGGCTGCGCGCCTTCTCGGCGGCTTCGGCGAGCAGGGCCTCATGCGCCTTCACCGCCGTGATATCCGTGGCGTAGCCCATGATGCGCCCGCCGGAGAGCTGCCGCTTCACCACGCGCATCCACTTGCCGCTTGGGATGACGCGGTCGAAGGAGCCTTGCTTGGTGTTCTCGTGCGTGGCGATGCGGCGCGCGAGCTCGGCCGCGATGGCGGCCGGCGCGGTCGGGTCGGACAGGTCGGGGAACATGGTGCGGACGACCGTCATCCGCATCAGATCATCATACCGCACGGGACCGCCACGCGCGGCGGCAATGGCCTCGGCATGCTGGGCGCGATAGCTGGCATTGGCATGGATCAGCACGCGGTCGGGCGTGAAGATCGCGAGCCGGCCGGGCAGGGCTTCGGTCGCCTCGGCCAGCAAGTCCCGCTCCTGTTCCGCGCGGCGCAGCGCGCGGCGCTGCATCGTGGCCAGGGCCAGGCACGGAAGGACGCCGGCCGCGGTGACGGCGGCGGCCTCCATCCCCACCCAGGCTCCAACGCCGACCGCCGCCACCGCCAGGCCCTGGGCCAGCCAGTCCGCAGAGGAGGCGATACGGGCAGAATAAGTTTGCAGAACACTGTCCCGTGGCTTCGGCACGCGAGCCGAGTGGTATGCTCGCATTACAGTGTATAACTGTGTGTGAAGAAAGACATTTGACCGCACTATCATCACAACGCCGCCAGATGGCTGCACGCCACCGGCGGCGCCTGATGCTTCAGCGGTGTGGTTTCGCTGGCGTCAGTCCTGCCAAAGCGGCGTGAAGAACGGCGCGGGCGTCAGCACCTTGCTCTCCTGCGCGATCAGCAGCGGGCGCAGCTTCTGGACATAGGCCTGCCAGCCCGGATCGGCCGCCATGGCGGCGCGCTTGGTCGTCCGCTCATTCAGATCGGTGTAGGCCCACATGTGGACGATCTGGTTCAGCGGCCCGATTTCGGTGGAGTAGTATCCGATCATGCGGCCGAGGATGCGCTTCTGAATCGCCATGCCTTCCGTCTCATAGAGCTTTAGATAGGCCGCGACCTGGCCGGGATGGAGAGTATAGGTTCGTTCTTCGACGATCATGGCGCCTGCTCCTTTGATGGCGCGTCACGCTAGCAGCCTGTCGGATTCACGTCATGGATGTGGTTGCCTGGTCGGGTCTGGGTGGGTTCATGGCTGCATCAGGCGATGCAGCCTGCGGCAGTTA
>NZ_QKYU01000010.1 GCF_003253705.1 Humitalea rosea | reverse complement strand
GCTTGCGCCGGCCTGACCACCCGCGCCACCACAACCAGCAGGCGAGCCGCTCAACGGCGAAATGTAGACGCCGAGGGCGTGATGAATAATCCGGGTCAGCACGAGCACCAGCAGCACCGGCCGCAGGCGCCGCAGCACGGATTTGCGCGGGCGCGTGGCCGGGGCCTCGACCCGCGCCGGCGCCGATGGGGGCGATGGCGTGGTGAGCGACTGGTCAGGCGTACTGGGCGTACGAGCATTCATGGAAGCGGAACCGTTTGTCATGCGTGGACGGAACATAGTCGCGGCAGGCCGCTGGTCAATGAAAAACTGAACCGTTCAGTTCAGTCTTGTTTTTTGGCCCGCGCCACGCCACACTCGTCGCATGTCGAGCCCCCTTTGCCCTGCTCCCGGAACCCTTGGCGAAACCGCCGAGATGCCGCGCAAGTATCACGCTGTGCTCGCCGCGGCGGGTGAGCTGTTCATGCGCCAGGGCTATGCCGCTGTTTCGATGGATGCGGTGGCCAAGGCGGCGGGCGTGTCCAAGGCCACGCTCTATGCCTACCTCCCCGGCAAGGATGCGCTGTTGGAGGCTGTGGTCGCGGACCGCTGCGCCCAGATGGCCGAACGGGTCGGCGCCGTCGCCGTGCATGATGTGGCCCTGGCCGAGTCGCTGCGGCTCCTCGCCGATAGCTGGCTGCGCTTCCTGCTCGATCCCCGCTCGCTGCGGATGTACCGCATGGTGATCGCCGAAAGCCCCCGCTTTCCCGATCTCGCGCGCCGCTTCTTCGAGGCGGGGCCCGCGCGCGGCGCCGCCTTCATCACCGGCTGGATCACGGAGGAACAGCGCCTGGGACGGTTTCGGCCGGAGCTCGACCCCAAGGTGACCACCGGGCACGTCTCCTCCCTCATCCGGGGCGACCTATTTAACCGCGTCGTGCTCGGCATCGAACAGCCTGGGGAAGAGCGGATCGCCGGTGCGGTGGCGGCGACGGTCGAGGTGCTGCTGCGCGCCTTCGCGGTTCAGCCTCAGCCCGAGGCCTGATCCCCGCCCGGACGCCAGATCCGGTACCACCGGCCCTCAACCACGGCGGCGCAGAGCTGGTCGAAGCTTTCATCCCAGCTCAGCGGCCGGATGCCATCTGAGGGCGGGGTAAAGCCTGCCTGCATCCAGGCCGCGACCGCATCGGCCAGGGGCTTGGCGTCCGTCCCGCTGAAGTAGCTGGCGTTCTCACCGGCGACTTCGCGGAACACCGGCAGATCCCGCGCCAGCACCGGCAAGCTGGCCAGCGCCGCCTCGATGATCGGCAGGCCAAACCCCTCGTGGTTCGAGGCCATGAGCAGCCCCGCCCCGGCGCCATACAGCGCGCGCAGCTCCGCATCGCTGCTCTTCGGCACCCAGTGGAGCCGGTCACCCAAGGCGGGCGAGGCCCTGAGGCGGGCAATGAAGGCCTCCATCTGCCAGCCCTCCTTGCCGATGATGGTCAGGCCGATGTCCTGCCCCGCGGCCCAAAGCGCCTCGAAGGCCGAGAGCGATTGGGCATAGCCTTTGCGGGGCTCGACCGTGCCGGTCATCACGACGGTCGGCCGGCGCTCCGCGCTGGCGAGGGCGGCCTGCACCTCGGCCGAAACGGGGCCGCCGGTCGCGGGCGCGGTAAAATCCGCGCCGAGATGGAAGAAGCCGACCGGCAGCGCCGTGGCGCGGCGGGTCGCATCCTCGTCCAGCCAGACCAGCAGCTCGTCCGCGACGGCGCGGGAGATGCAGAGCGCCCCATCGGCAATCGTCAGCATCCGGGTGTACCAGCCCCGGATCAGCGTGATGACCTCCTCCGGGAACAGCTCCGGATGGCGCATCGGCAGCAGGTCGTAGATCACCAGCACGATCCGCATGCCGCCGAGGCGGAGGCGACGCAATTCGGCGTATTCCTCCTCCGTGAGCTCCGCATTCACGTCGATGCAGAGCAGCAGGTCGCCCTCGCCGGCATCCAGCGGGGTCTCCGGGATGTTCAGCGGCGCGTGGTCCAGGAGGCGCAGCGGCACCGCATGGGTCCGCCGCAGGCGCCCGGCCTCGACCCGCACCGCTTCGCCCCGCCAACCGCCGGGCTGTTGCTCAAGCACCCGCCGGCCGATCTCGCGCACCACCCGCTGGATGCCGGTGCCATGGTCGCGGCGTGCCAGCTCCGACATGTCGATCAACAGCCGTGGCCGCCCGCCGGCCCGCCAGGGCTGCGGGAAGCTGCGCCCTATGGCGCGGGAGGCGGCGAGCAGGCCGCCCGCCTCGCTCACCGTGGCCTGCGCCTGGTCGGCCATGCGCTGGGCCACGCTGGCCGGGTGCAGCCCCGAATAGGCGGCCTCGATCGCATCCCGGTAGCGCGCGGCGATCGCATCCGGGGCAAGATCCCGCAGCGCATAGGCGCGGCCCGCGGCACCAAGCTGCGCCCGGCGGGCCGGATCGTCGCGCAGGGCGGTCAGCGCCATGGCCAGGGCCGCGGCATCCGCCTCCTCCGGCAGCCCCAAAGCCACCGGCTCGGGCAATTCGGCGGCCGAGCCGTGGCGGTTGCAAACGAGCGGGACCCCCGCGATCAGGACGTCGGCGACGGCACCGGAACTTTCCCCCCGCGATCCCAGACGCCATTGCACGGCGAGATCGGCACAGGCCAGCCAGGCGTCATACGCCTCCCGTCCCACGCGCCCGGTGAACTGGATGCCGGCCTCGGGATCGGCCAGTTCCTGCCGCAGCTCCTGCGGCGCATCGCCGACGAAGACCAGCCGCCCGACCAGACCCGAGCGGCGCCATGCCTCGGCCAGCAGCCCGGGGCACTTCAGCGGCGTGACGACGCCGAAGCTGCACACCACGAAGGCGTCCTCCGCCAGGCCCAGCATGGCCCGCGCCTCGGCGCGACCGGGCCAGTCGCGGTCGGTCCGCAGATGCGGGATGACGGCGATGCCATCGGCCGCCCCGGCGCCGAAGTGGCGGCGCAGCACGTCAACGCCATGATGCGAATGCTGGATGAGGCCGAGGGAATCCTGCAGCACGGGCAGGCTGCAGGGATAGGTGGCCAGCGCTGCTTGGCGCCCGTGCTCGGTGTCGAAGCGCAGGGCGGGATAGCCGTGCGATTGCAGCAGCGCGATGCGGAAGTCATCGGGACGCCCGCGTTCATGCGCGAGCCAATCGACGTAGTTCGACAAATAGGCATCGTGCAGCACGACCATGCCCGGGCAGTTCGGCAGCAGATCCTCGATCTGGAAGCGGTGAAAGCTGGAATTGCCGAGCTGATAGAGCACCCGGTCGAAGCGTCCCGACTCCTGCAGGAACTGCGCGGGATCGAGGCGCGCAAAGCCCGCCTGGAGCCGCGTATCGGCGATGGGCGTCTCGGTGACCAGCGTGATGTCGTAGTGGTAGGCGAGGCTCGGCAGCAATTCGCGGCTGTAATCGGCGATCCCGCTGTTCTGCGGCGGCAGCGGCGAGACGAAGGCGAGGCTGGGCCGGGGGCGCAGCACCGCCGCCCGGGGCAACGCCTGATGCGCCTCGCGCCTCGCGTGGATCGCCTCCATCGCGTCCCAGGCGCGTGCGGCGCTGGATCGCCAGGTGAAGCGCGCGGCCTGCCCGGGCCCGAAGGCGGCAAGCTCGGCGCGGAAGGCGGGGTTTTCCAGCACCTTCCGCATGCAGGCGGCGATGGCGTCGGGGTCGTTGGGGTCGAAGGTGGCGTCGTCCCGGCCGATCACCTCGGGCAGGCTGGTGGTGTTGCTGGCGATGGTGGGCGCGCCGCAGGCCATGGCCTCGGCCACCGGCAACCCGAAGCCCTCGTGCAGCGAGGGAAAGACGAAGAGCGCGCAGGTCGAATACAGCGCGGTGAGGTCACCCTCCTCCACGAAGGGGATGATGACGAAGCTCTCGAAGGGGATATCCAGGCTGCTCGCCAGCTTGCGCAGCGCATCCGGCGCCATCTTGCCCACGATGAGCAGTTGGTGGCGCTGGCGCAGCGCGGCGGGAAGGCGGCCGTAGGCGGCGATCAGCCCGGCCTCGTTCTTGCGGATATCCCCGGCCCCAAGGAAGAGGATGAACTCCTCCTGCAAGCCGTAGCGTCGCAGCAGCGCCGCGCGGGCGTCCGGCGTCAGCGCGGCGGGGCGGAATGTCGGGCTGATGCCGGCCTGGATGTTGAACACCCGCTCCGGCGCGAAGGGCAAATGGCGGATCGCCTCCTGCCGGCTGGAGTCCGAAATCGCCAGCAGGCCCTCGGACAGCGCCATTTCCTGCGCGCAGCGGTAATACCAGCGGGCCCCGTCCGAGATGGGTCCCGGCGGGCCGAAATAGGCCTCGTGCCGGATCAGCGGGATCAGATCGTAGCAGGTCGCCACCACCGGCAGGCGCTCCAGCTCCGCCGGCTGCAGGCTCAGCACATCATCGCCCAGCCCTTCGAACAGGCTGGTGACATGCACGAGGTCGGGGCGGAGCGAGGCCAGGAACTGGGCGCGCAGGGTTTCGGCGAAGGGCCGCAGCGGGGAGGCGGCCAGTGCCGCGGTGCCGCGCGGGGGATGCCACAGCTTGATCTGGGCATGCGGCACCACGGTGCCGAAGCTGGCCACAAGCTCTTCCGCGGTATCCATCATCGCGCCGCTGATGGCGATGAGGCACTCATGCCCTCGCGGCTCCCGCGCCATTGCAAGGGCAAGCTCGCGGGAGAAGCGGCCGATCCCGCGCGCGCGGCTGCTGCCCTGCGCGCCTTGCAGATCGATGACGAGGCGCATTTTTCTACGGCTTCCCTGCGTATGTCTGGGGGCGGCGGCTCATCCGCGTGGCGCGCGATGACGGCCGGCGAAGCCGGCGGTGGCGAAGTGGCGATAGAGGCGCAACTCATCCTCGCTGAGGTCGAGGCCGGATACCTGGCCGGCCGCCAGGGCCGCCTTCAGCACCTCCAGGCTTGCCGGCGGGGCGGGGCGCGGCTGGCTCGCGCGGCGCTCATAGGCACGGAAGCGCACCACGAACCATTCCACCGGCCCGGGCAGCACGGCCCAGACGCGCCGCGCGCCTCGCCGCACGCCAGGCACCAGCAACAGGGCGCGCATGGCCCGGTGGAACAGCCAGCGTGCCAGATCCTTGAGGCCCGGCCGCGGCGCCTCGCCCCGAACCAGCCGTCGCGCCGCGGCCATGCCGCGCGCGGCACCGCGACCCAATGCGCGAAATGGTCCGGTGGCGCGCCAGCTACGGTAGGCTGTGGTTAGCTTCACCTTTGCCTCGGTTGCGGGACCCAGCCCCTGCAACAGGGCAGGGCGCTCATGGGTTTCCTGCAATCCGGCGCCCTGCGCGGCCGGGGCCGGCGTGGGGGCCACGCCCTGCTGTGGCCTCCGCCAGCTCCGCGTGCTCCTCGGCGAGATACATGCGGCGCGCGCCGCTGGACCCGAGGAAACGGTAGCCCTGGCTTGTCAGAAGCGGTTCCCATGCGGGGAGCGAGGGCGCCTGCCATGCCTCGGCCAGGACGACCCACGGTCGGCAGTGGATCAAATCCAGCCCGGCGAGGACGTCGCTCGTCGCGTCAATCCGCAAGAGATGAATCGGGCCCTCGCGATGGCGGGTCGCACAAGCTTGGGCAAGTGTGAGGGCCTCGGCACCCTGCGTCGCCGCCATCCCTGCCAGGGTGGTGTCAAGCGGCGGCTCCCGCATGGTGGCCCTGCATGCCGCAGGATCCCCCGCCAGGCTGAGTCCCCGCCATCCCCGCCCATACAGAATGTCCGACATCGAAAGGAAATTGGCTTCGAACCGCCCTGATTCTATATAGAAGCCATTTTTTACATGCCCAAGCACACGCAGAAGCATGTGTTTATCTTGGTTCGCTGTGGTGTCCACCAATGACATACTGATCCGTGGGACGAGAAGGTTACAAAGTAGCGCCACGAATGTGTTTTTGGAAGGGCGCAGGCAATCCGCCGCCCCCTTGGGACCGGCTCAGTCGGCCGATAGCCCATCGCCGCCGTCTCCGACGCTGCCAAAGGCGCGCGTCGCATCCCGCCAGGCCCGCAGGACCAGCGGGTCGCTCGCCGCCAGCCCGAATTCGCGTGCCTCGGCGCGCAGATGGCCCATCAAGGCGGTCATGGGCCGGTCGGCCTCAATTCGCGCCAGCAGCGCCAGCACCCCATCCGCATAATGCGCGGGGTGGAAGGTCTCACGCGCCCAGGCCCGGGCGGAGGCACCCAGCGCGGGCCCGACCTCGGGGTGTCGCAGCATGATCGACAGATGCCGCGTCACGGCCTCGAATTCGTCGCCCGCCGGCACGCGCATCACGAACCGGTCGGGCAGATCGCGGAAGGAGCCGACGTCGGGCACGATCACCGGCCGGCCGGACAGCAGCCCGAGGATCGCCGAGCCGGACGAGCCCTCCGTCACCGGCCAGCGCAGGCAGCAGAGGACATCGGCCTCGGCCACCGCCGCTTGCAGATCCGCGTGGGACAGCCAGCCGGAAAAATCGATCTCGACGCCGAGCGCCTCCGCCCGTGCGGATAGCTCGGCCATCCGCTCCGGCTGGGCATGGCCGAGGATGCGGTAGCGGAGGCTGCCCCGGAGCATGTCGCTCTGGCCGATCGCTTCCACCACGATGTCGTGCCGTTTGTTGGCATTGGCGTCGCCGATGGTCGCCACGATCAGCGGGGCGTCGGCTTTGCGCGCGCGGGGGGGCGGCACCTCGAGGTCGGGGAAGGACAGCCTGAGCACCGCGACCGGGCCGCGGGCGAATTGGCGAACCGCGGCGGCATAGAAGTTGGCATGGACCACGGCGCCGGTCGCGCGGGCCGCGAACCATCCCAGCAGCGCCTCGGGGGAGAGAGCCGCGGGCGGCGCCTCGGACTCGCCACGGAGGAAGGCCCATCCGTTGCGGAAGTCGCTCATGTCGGTGTCGTGCAGCACCACGACGCCCGGGGCATCCAGCAACAGCCGCGGCACTTCGCCATGATGGCCGAAATGATTGCCGAGCGCGTAGAGGATGGCGTCATGCTCCGCGACCAGCTGCGCGGGCTCGATGTCGCAGCCCGCCACGATGGCGCCCGGCGCGTCCAGCGGCGGCAGCGCCAGCGGCGCATCCATCGAGGGCTCCATGCTCTCGGCGCGGATGATCGTCACCTCATGGCCGCGCTGATGCAGTTCGAAGGCGACAAGCCGCGCCCAGGAGGAAATCGCCGAACGCTGGTTGTAGGGGGTGACGAGTGCGATGCGCATGGGGCTAGGCCAACAGCTTCGGCACGATGGAGCGCCAGTTGATGTCCCGCGCCTCGAACACCGCCCGCGCCTGCTGCCCAAGTCGGCGGGCCAGGGCGGGATCGGAGGCGAGGCGGTCGATGGCGGCGGCCAGCTCGACCGGATCGGGCGGCACCACGAAGCCGGTCACACCATCCTCCAGCAACTCCAGCAGCCCGCCGGAATCGGTGCAGGCGATCACCGCCTTGGCGGCCTGGCAGGCCTCCATCGTGACATAGCCGATGGCATCCTCGTCGCTCGGGACATAGGCGGCGGCCAAGGCGTTGTTCATCAGCCCGGCCAGCTCCTCGACCGGCAGGAAGCGGGCATCCACCGTCACCCGGTCGGCGACGCCGAGGGTTTCCGCAAGGCCGCGCAGCCGGTCGGCGGTGCCGGGCAAATCCGCCGGCCCGGCGACGACGAGGCGAATGGGCGCGCGCACATGCACCATGGCCCGGATCAGCAACTCGTGGCGCTTGTTCCCGGCAAGGCGCCCGGCGGCCAGGATATAGCCGCCGTATTCCCCGCCCGGATAGCGTTCCGGCTCGTTCAGCGGCATGTGCATGACTTCGGCCGCGAGGCCGTTGTAGCGGCGCAGCCGGTCCGCGACATTGCTCGCGATCGTGTACAGCGCCCGGCAGCCCGCGAAGCTCGTGGTATCGGCGGCACGGATGGCGTGGCGGATCACCGGCCCACGCTCGAACTGCAGCAACTCGGACTGCCCGCTGTCCCAAAGGTCGTAAGCCTGGCGATGCTGGTGGATCAGCCACATCACCTTGTTCGGGTGCGGCACCAGGTAGCTCGGGAATTTCAGCCCGATGACGCGGTCCACCCCCTCCAGCCGCAGGCAGCGCATCGCCAGCATCTCATCCAGCAGCCGTTCGGCCGGATACCACTGGAAGGGGATGCGAAGCTGTTCCGCCTCGACCCCGGCCGCGCGCAGGTTGCGTACAAGGTTGTCGGCCAGCGCCTCGGCCCCGCCCCAGACGAAGGGCACCATGGCGTTGAGGACGAGGACCCTCATGCGCCGAGCATCGCATCGAGCACGGCATCCCAGCCTGGGCGGGCGGCCAGGGCTTGTGCCGCGGCCTCCCCCATGGCGGCGGCCCAGGCCGGCTCGGCGGCCAGCCGGTCCAGGGCGGCAGCGATGGCGCGCGTATCGGTGAGGGGGATGCCAATGCCGGTCTCGCCGTCCACGATCCGCTCCATCGCGGCGGGGCAGTCGCGGTTGACGATGGCGGGGAGCCCCGCGGCAGCCGCGCGGTCGATGCAGGCGAGGGCGACGTCGTCATCCGCGGCAAGGCAGAGCACGGCTCGCGCCTCGGCCATCAGCGCCGCGAGCCATGGCGGCGATGGGCGGTCGCGATCGAACAGCAGGCGGCCAGGGGGCAGCACGGCGGCACGCAGCGCGATCTCCTCCAGCACCAGCGGATCGTTCGCGCCCCCGCAAAAATGGACCCGGACCTCGGGGCGCGTGAGCCGCAGGGCGGCCGTGACCTCGGCAAGCCCGGCATCCGCCGTGCTGGGGCCAGGGTGGAGCGCCGTTATCGAACGCCCGCCGGGGGCGGGGGCGGGGGCGAGGCACGGCGCCGGGGCGGGGGGAGGCAGCACGCCGGGCCGCAGCCCCGCCCGCTGCCGCCAGCGCTCGGCCGCGGCCTCGGAGGTGGCGAAGACCCGGTCCGCGGCCAGCAGCGCGGTCCGGTCCGCCACGGCCAGCCGCAGCGCCGCGCCATCCTCGGCCGGCACGCCGCCATAGCCGTCGTGGGCGGAGAGCCACAGCACCTTGTGCGGATGGACCACCAGATGCGCCGGCGGCCGCAGGGCGATAATGCGGTCGAAGTTATCCGTCAGGGCGATGGCCCGGAACGCCCAGGCTTGCTCCAGCAAATCCCGGCCGAAGGCGACCGGCAGCAGGATGCGCTCGACCCTGTGGCCATGTGCGCGCAAGGCCGCCTCCAGGCCACGCGCGAGGTCGCGGTGCAGCCCCTGGCTCAGCGGAGCGGTCGAGGTGACGACGCCGATGCGCAAGGCGCTCAGCCCATCCGCAGACGGGCCAGGCGCGGTGCCGCGCCGCGCGCGAGCACGAGGTTGACGGTCCCGTCCAGCGCTGCGAGGTCCTGGGCGGTGACGCGATGGCAGATGCCATCCCGGTCCCCGATGGCGAGCGCGGTGTCGAGCCCGGCGACGGCGAAGGCGCCGAGCCAGGCCTGGGCGGTCTGGCTCGAACGGCGCAGATGGGCGTTGTCGTATTCGGCGACGACGATCAGATCCGGGTTCTCGGCCAGCAGCCGGGGCATGCCTGCCAGCACGCCAAGCTCGGCCCCCTCCACATCCATCTTTACCACGGCGACAGGCAGGCCGGCGGGGATGGCCGCATCCAGCCGCACGACCTCGACCGTGACGCCGGCGCCGCCGGCCGTCCCTGGTGCCGGCAGCAGCGAGTTGGTGGAGGTGTTCGATCCGAAATGCAGCAGCGCCTGGCCCGGCTGGTCCCCGACCGCCTGCTCGACCACCCGCACCTGGCCGTCCAGGCCATTGAACGCGAGGGTCCGTCGAAGGCGGGCGGCGGTCTCGGGGCTCGGCTCGAAGGCGTAGAGCAGCCCGGACGCGCCGATGCGGCGGGCCATGGGCATCGCCATCATCCCGACATGCGCGCCGATATCGACGGCGGTGTCACCGGCATCCAGCAGGCTGACGAGCACGGCGACCGTGCCGATCTCATGCCCATCGCCCTCGGCGAGATAGACGACCAGTCCGATGTCGAAGCCCGGCACGATGACGTAGCCATGCGGGCTGCGAACCGCGAAATCGCCCTCGGGCAGGGGGATGGCGTTGCGGTTGACGAGCTTGGCCGTCATCCGCTCGATGCCCGCGACGGCGGCGGCGAGGGGAAGATCGGTGTTGCGGTTGACCAGCTCCGAGGTCAACCGCTGGATCTCCTCCACCTGGGCGGCCATGGCCGGGGCGCGGTCACGCTCGACGAGTTGGGCGGTCAACCGCTGGATCTCCTCCACCTGGGCGGCCATGGCCGGGACGCGGTCACGCTCGACGAGTTGGGCGGTCATCCGCCCGATCTCCTCCACCCGTGTGACAAGCGGCAGCTCGACCCGGCACATGGCCTCCTGGACCAGGGTCAGGCGCTGCGCCTCATGGGCGATGGCCTCCTCGATGCGCCGTGTCGTCACCCGCAGATCCGGAATCCCGAGGCGCAGCGCCTCGAAGCGGTCCGAGGCGATCTCGCCGCGGGTTTCGAGCCGCTCAACGCTCCGCTGCATATGGCTGATCGCATGCGCCACGGCCTCGATCTGGCTGGTCAGACGGGCGATGTCGGCGGAAAGCCCGCCGGTCAGACGGGTGATGTCGTCGGAAAGCCCGCTTTGCTGAATCGCGGTGCCCATGCGGGCCTGAAAGCGGAGCAGGAAGGGTGCCGCCAGGGGGCGCAGGCGCATCAGCAGCCACCGCGCCGCGCCGCGGATGGGGGAGCTATGGGAACCGTCGGGAGACCTGCTCGCGCGCGCCATGAACAGGAGTCCTCGCTCTTTTACGGGTGCCCGGCGAAACGGCCGGCAACTCGTCCGGTTTCACACCCTGGCTGAAAACGCCGGAGCCGAGATTCCAGAAGGCAAGCATGATCCGAACCGCGCCGATGCTCCCGCTTCAACCCCATGGCGCCGGATGCGTCAATCCGAACCCTCTTACGGCCTCACCGGCCGGCCATCACGCCGCGAAGAGGGCGCGGCCCGGGACGGCGTCCAGCAGGCTGCGGGTATAGGCGTGGCGGGGGGCGGCGAACACCTCCCCGATCGGGCCGGTCTCGACCACCACCCCGTTCTGCATCACCGCGATATCGTCGCAGATCTGCGCCGCGACGCGCAGGTCATGGGTGATGAAGAGCATCGAGAGCCCGAGCCGCGCCTGCAAGCCGCGCAGCAGCTCCAGCACCTGCGCCTGCACGCTGACATCCAGCGCCGAGACCGGTTCGTCGGCGACCAGCACCCGCGGCTTCATCGCCAAAGCGCGGGCGATACCGATGCGCTGGCGCTGGCCGCCGCTGAACTCGTGCGGGAAGCGGGCGACCGCATCCGGCTCCAGCCCGACCAGGCCGAAGAGGGCGCGCGCTTCCGCCATCGCCTGGGCGGCGCTGGTGCCCAGGGCCATGGGGCCCTGCGCGACCTGGTCGCCCACGCGCCGGCGCGGGTTCAGCGAGGCGAAAGGGTCCTGGAACACCATCTGCACCAACCCAGCGGCGGCGCAGCGGCCGTGGGGCAAGGGCTCGCCGGCAATCAGGATATCGCCGGCATCGACCGGCAGCAGCCCGACGACGCAGCGCGCCAGCGTCGATTTGCCTGAGCCGCTCTCGCCGACGACGCCGAGGGTGGCGCCCTGGCGCAGGGTCAGGTCAACGGCATCCAGCGCCTTCACCGCCTTGCGGCGCCGGAACATGCCCGGCGAGCCATAGGTCTTGGTCACCCCCCGCAGGGTCAGCACCGAGCCTGCCGCAAGCTCGCGGGGCGGCGGGGCGATCAGCGCGGGCACGGCGGCGAGCAACGCCTTGGTATAGGGATGGGTCGGATGAGAGAGCACGGTCGCCGCCGGCCCCTGCTCCACCACAACCCCCTGCTGCATCACCGCGACCCGGTCGGCGATCTCCGCGACCACGCCGAAATCATGGGTGATGAACAGCACCGCGGTGCCGCGTCGCTGTTGCAACGCGCGGATCAGCGCCAGCACCTGGGCCTGGGTGGTGACGTCGAGGGCTGTGGTCGGCTCGTCGCAGATCAGCACCTCGGGTTCCAGGGCCAGGGCCATGGCGATCATCACCCGCTGCCGCTGCCCGCCCGAAAGCTCATGCGGATAGGCCCGTAGCGCGCCCTCGGGGTCGGGCAGGGCGACCTCGGTCAATGCGGCGAGGCTGTGGGCGGTGATGTCCCTGGAATTGAGATCGGTATGGGCGCGCCACATCTCCGCGATCTGGGCGCCCACGGTCATCAGCGGATTCAGCGCCGTCATCGGCTCCTGGAACACCATGGCGATGCGGCGGCCGCGCAGGGCGCGCCAGGCCTCGGGCGACTGGCCGACCAGCGCTTCGCCGGCCAGCATGATCTGGCCCGAGACGACGGCCAGCCCCGGCGCCAGCAGCCCGATGATGGCCGAGGCGGTGACGGATTTGCCGGAACCGCTCTCACCGACGACGCAGAGGATCTCGCCGGGATCGAGCGCCAGCGAGACCTGATCGAGCGCCAGCGCCCGGTCAGCCCCTGCCGGCAGGGCCACGCTCAGCTCCCTGATTTCGAGCAAGCTCATCGGCCGGCCAGCCGCGGGTTCAGCGCGTCGTTCAGCCCCTGGCCCACCAGCGAAACCCCGAGGATGGTCAGCAGGATGGCGATGCCGGGAATGGCCGAGACATACCACTCCGCCCGCAGCACGTTCCGCCCGAGGCCGATCAGATTGCCCCAGGAGGAGACGTTGGGATCGGAGAGCTGCAGGAAGGCCAGGGCGCTTTCCAGCAGGATGGCGATGGCCATCACCACGCTGGCATAGACGATCACCGGCGGCAGCGCGTTGGGCAGCACCTCGCGCAGGATCAGATGCGCGTCGGACAGGCCCTGCAACCGGCAGGCCTGCACGAAGTCGCGGGTGCGCAGGCTCAGGAACTCCGCCCGCGTCAGCCGCGCGACGGGGGGCCAGGCGACGATGCCGATGGCGATGGTGACGGTTTTGATGTCCGAGCCGAACACCGCGACCAGCACCAGCAGCAGCAGGAAATTGGGCAGGGTCTGGAACGCCTCGGTCACCCGCATCAGCAGCGTGTCCACGATCCCGCCGTAGAACCCGGCCAGAGCCCCGATGCCGATGCCGATGACCACCGCGATGGCCGTGGCGCTGAAGCCGATCAGCAGCGAGACCCGCGCGCCATGGAACAACTGCGCCGCGATATCCCGCCCCGAGGGGTCGGTGCCGAGCGGGAAGCGCGGATTGGCCCCCGGCCATTGCAGCGGCCGCCCGGCCAAGGACAGCGGATCGCCCGGATAGAGCAGCGGGGCCAGCAGCCCCATCGCCAGCACGGCCAGGACCAAGGCCGCGCCGATCAGGGCCGCGGGGTTGCGCGCATAGGCGCGAAGGAATTGCATCAGCCGCCGCTCGAAATGCGCGGGTCGAGCCGCGCGTACAGCATGTCCACGATGAAATTCGCCGCGATCACCAGCAGCGCCGAGACGAAGGCGATCCCGAGCAGCGTGTTCAGATCGCGCTGCACCACGCTCTCATAGGCAAGCCGGCCGAGGCCGGGCAGGGTGAAGACGCTCTCCACCACCACCGAGCCGCCGAGCATGGTGCCGACCTGCAGGCCGATCAGCGTGATCATCGGCAGCAGCGCGTTGCGCAGCACATGGCGCGCGACGACGCGGGTCTCGGTCAGCCCCTTGGCCCGGGCGGTGCGGACGAAATCGAGGGTCAGCACCTCCAGCATCGCCGCCCGCATGATCCGCAGCGAGATGGCGAGGTAGATCAGCGCCAGGGTCAGCGTCGGCAGTACCAGATGCTTGGCGATGTCCAGCACCGCGGCGAAGCCGGTCAACCCCAGCGCCACATCGCCGAAGCCACCCGCGGGCAGCCATTGCAGGTGCACGCTGAACACCACGATCGCCATCAGCCCGAACCAGAAGGAAGGGGTGGCATAGAAGATCAGCCCCAGGGTCGAGATCAGCGTATCCGGCCAGCGGTTCACCCGCCGCGCCGCGACCACCCCCAGCACCGCGCCGAAGGCGAAGGCGAAGGACAGCGAGGCGGTCATCAGCAGCAAGGTCGCCGGCAGCCGCTCCAGGATCACGGTCGCGACCGGCTTGCCGTAGATCGCCGAGTAGCCGAGGTCGAGCTGTACCAGCCGCAGCAGATACTGCCCGAGCCGGGCCGGGACCGAGAGGTCGAGCCCGTAGAAGACCCGAAGCTCGGTCGCGATGCGTTCGTCGCCGCCGCCCATCTGCGCCATCAGCGCATCGACGGTATCGCCGGGCGCGAGTTGGAGCAGCAGGAACAGCCCGATCAGGATCAGCAGCAGCGCCGGCAGCGACGCGGCGAGACGCCGCGCCGCGAGACCCAGAAGCCTCAAGAGTCCAGCCAGGTGTCATGCCAGGAGGAGGAGGCCCAGCGCGGGTTGTTGCCGGTGTTCTTCAGCTTCTTGTTGAAGGTGGAGAGGAACAGCTGCTCGATCGGCATCCAGACCGGCAGTTCCGTCTGCACCAGCCGGACGAAGTCGGCATAGAGCGCGCGGCGCTTCACCGGATCGACCTCGGTCGCCGCATCATCCATCAGCTTGTCGGCGGCGTCGTTCTGCCAGCCGAACTGGTTGGTCCAGGGCGCGCCGACCGGGCTGCCCGAACGATACCAGACCGTGGTGCTGACCGCCGGATCGCTGCGGTACTGATGCCAGCCGGTGGCGAGGTCGAAGTCATGCTCGCGATAGACGGTGCGCAGGAAACCCGCCGCGTCCAGGCGCACGATCTCGATGCGGATGCCGACCTCGGACAGCGACTGCTGGATATAGGTCGAGAACAGCGCGATATCCTCGCCCCAGGGGGCGGGGGTCAGGCGCAGGGTGAAGCGCAACCCGCCGGCGCCGCGGCGGAAGCCGGCCTCGTCCAGCAGCCGGTTCGCGGCCGCCTTGTCGAAGCCGTACTGCGGCACATCCGCACCCGGGTAGTAGTCGGTCGAAACCGAGGGGATCGGCCCCGTCCCCGGCTTGGCGAAGTCGCCGAGGAAATTCTCGATGAAGAAGGGGATGTTGATCGCATGCGCGATGGCGCGGCGGACTCGGACATCGGCCAGTTCGGTGCGGCGGAAGTTGAACTCCAGCGTATTGGTGCGGGCATTGCCTTCATTGCCGCGGGTCGTGACCTCGAAACGCGGGTCGCGGCCAAGGCGCTGGGAATCGGCGATGGTCAGCGAGGAATAGGGGCTGAACAGGATCTGCCCGGCTTCCATCTGCGCCGCCGCCGCCGAGCGGTCGGTGACGACCCGCCAGACGATACGGTCCAGATAGGGCAGGTTGGGGCGCCAGTAGGTCGGGTTGCGCTCGGCGATGATGAACTGGCCGCGCTCATACTGCACGAACTTGAACGGGCCGGTGCCGATCGGCGCGGTATTGGCCGGGTTGGCCCGGATATCGGTGCCCTCGTAGATGTGCTTGGGCGAGACGTAACCGAGATCCGGCAGCGCCCGCAGCAGCAGGCCGAGCGGCATCGGGCGCTCGTAGCGGAACACCGCGGTATGCGCGTCAGGCGTGTCCACGGCGGTGAGGAACTGCTGCAGCGCGGTGCTGTAGTTCAGGATCTTCTTCCACATCTCCATCGCCGTGAACTGCACGTCGGCGGAGGTGAAGGGCTTGCCGTCATGCCAGGTCACGCCCTGACGCAGGCGGAAGGTGATGGTCTTGCCATCCGCGCTGCTTTCCCAGGATTCGGCCAGCACCGGGCTCGGATTGCCGGCGCTGTCCAGGTCCACCAGCGGCTCCTGGATCTTGCCGCCGACGATGTAGACGCCGGTCGAGGCCTGGAGCGACGGGTTCAGGATGCGCTGTTCGGTCGCGAAATGGACGGTCATCACCCCGCCGCGCTTGGGCGTCTCCTGGGCGAAGGCGGGCATGGCGGTGAAGCCGGGGGCGGCGATCGCGGAGGCGGCGAGCAGGAGGGCCTCGCGGCGCGTGGGTCCATTCATCGGGTGGTGTCCTCACTGAAGATCAGGGTGCAGCCGGTCGCGGTGACCGGGGCGCGCGGGGTCGGGGTGCCGAGCACCAAACCGGCGCCGCCTTCGGGCGGCGGGGTGGGAATGTCGTATTTTTCCGCAATGGCCGCGGCGGTGGCAAAGGCGATATCGGCCCGGCCGGGGCCGGTCGGGACCACGCGGAACGCGCCCTCCTCCCGCACCGAGCTGTCGATCAGCCCTGCGAGGCGGTCGGCGGCGGCCGCATCCGCCGTCGCCACCAGCACGCGCAGGATGCGGGTCACGCCATTGGCGTGGGTTTGCAGCGAAGGCAGCCAGACCGCCTCCCGCGTGTGGTGCTGGCAGGCGAAGATGCGCAAGCCGCCGACGGCGGCCTCCGGCGGCCAGTGGAAGACCGAGAAGCGCGCCTCCGTGCTGCCGCCATCCGGCAGCGGCACCGGGCGGCCGAACTCCACCGGCCCGGTCGCGGCGGAACCCGCGGCCTGGGCGGCCGCGACGCCGGCGGCGGCATCGGTGGTGGTGAAGGCGACGCGCTCCAGCCCCTCGCGCTCGGCGAGGAAGCCGCGCAGCGGCGCGTTGCGCGGCGTCTCGGTGACCACGCCCAGGAGTTCGATGTAATCCTCCCCGAACATCATGGTGTAGTTGCCGCTGCCCATATGCGGCGAATGCAGCCCACGCGGCGACAGGGTGAACCCCGCCCCGGCCCAGACGGCGGCGGCGGCATCGAGGTCCCGCACCGCGACCACCGCGTGGTCGAGACCGATCAGGCTGGCGAGCATCTCAGCCTTCCTTGCGCATGCGGTAGCGGAAGTCGCAGTGGCTCGCGCCCTTCATGATGGTCTTTGTCCGGGTCATCTCGATCCGTGGATCATACCCCTCGATGAAGGTGCCGTCCCGGTTGCAGGAGAGCAGATGTCCGATCTCGCCGAGGCCCATGGAATGGTAAAGCTCAGCATAGCGGCAGCGGGTGACGTTGAAGTCCAGGGTTTCGGCATCCTGGGCGATGGGCTCGATCCGCAGCGCATCCTCCCGCGTCCAGAGCGGCTGGATGGCGGCGAAATTCTCGATCGAGGGTCCGCCTGGGGCGGCGGCGGCGAATTGGCGCCCGGCCTCGATGGCAGCGGCCTTCACCGCGCGCTCGATCACCCCTTGGGCCGCTTCCTCGCCGAAGGCGGCCTTCATCTCCTCATAGATCGGCTTGATGATCTCCGCCTCGATCCGGCGCCGCTGCAGGATGCCCATGGGGGCGTCAGGGGTGGTGCTCGACATCAGCCTTCTCGCCTCCACGGATCAACGTTCAGATATGGTGATTATTCGATATCACAAATTTGGACGCGGGAATACGCCCCCCGGCAAGGGTAGCCGCGTCAGGCCTTTTTCAGAAAGCAGGCCTTGAGGACGAGGTCCTTCACCTTGTCGGTGCGGCCCTCGACCTCGTCATCATCGCCGGTCAGGCGAATGCCGCGCATGATGGTGCCACGCTTCAGCGTGACCGAAGTGCCCTTGACCTTCAGGTCCTTGATAACCTGCACGGAATCGCCGTCCACCAAGACGGTGCCGTTGCTGTCCTTGACTGCCACGCGTGATCTGCCCCCGGGGCGGAAGCGCCCTCGGAGGCATGTTACACCCTATCGGCCCTTGAACACCGGCTTGCGTTTTTCCGCGAAGGCGGCCTGCGCCTCGCGGGTGTCCTCGGTGCTGGCCAGTGCCACGGTCTGGGACTGCTCGAAGCGGTAGCCCTCGTGCAGCGGCAGGTTTTCCGTGACCTGGAAGCTGCGCTTGGCGGCGCGGATCGCCAGCGGCACCTTGGCCGCGATCTCGGCGGCGATGGCCTGGGCGGCCGCGACCACCTCCGCCTTCGGCACGCAGACCGAGGCGACGTTCATCCGGTACAGCTCCGCCCCGCTCATCCGCCGGGCGGTGTAGATCATCAGCCGCGCATCGGACTGGCCGAAGTGCCGCATCACATGCCGCACCCCGCCCGCAAGGCCGACATCGACCTCGGTCATCGACAGGAAGGCATCCTCGGCCACCACGAGAATGTCGCAGACGAGCGCCAGCACGCAGCCGGCGCCGATGGCGGCGCCGTTCACGGCGGCGATCACCGGCTTCTCGCATTCCATCACGCAGTCGAAGCTCGCGCGGACGGTGCGGTTGTGGCGGGGATAGACTCCCGCATCGCCCGTCGGCCGCTCCTTCAGATCCGCCCCCGCCGAGAAGGTCTTGCCCGCCCCGGTCAGCACGATGGCGCGGACATCCGCGCGGTCGCTGAGCTGGTCGAAGACCTGGATCAGCTCCTCGCGGAACGCCCGTCCCTGGGCATTCACCGGCGGGCGGTCGAGGGTGACGGTCGCGACGAACTCCGCGACCTCCACCCGGATCAGCGTCTCACTCATTCGATATGGATCCCTGCCGCATCAATCACCTGTTTCCACCGGGCGGATTCGGCCCGGATGGTCGCATCCAGCTCCTCGGGCGTGGAGGGCATCGCCACCTCGCCCTGGGCTTCCATCCGCGCCATGAAGGCCGGGTTGGACAGCACGGCCACCGCGGCCGCGTTCAGCCTGGCGATCACCGCGGGCGGCGTGCCGGCCGTGGTCGCGAGGTAGTTGAAGGGCGCGGCATCGAAGCCCGGCAGGGATTCGGCCAGCGCCGGCAGGTCGGGCGCCAGCGCCGAGCGCTCCGGCGTGGTGACGCCGATCGCCCGCAGGTTCCCGGCCCGCGCCTGCGGCAGCAGGATCGAGAGCGTGTCGAGCGCCATGCTGACGGTGCCCGAGAGCAGATCGGTCAGCGCGGCACTGGTGCCGCGATAGGGCACGTGGAGGATATCGATCCCCGCCATGTGCTTCAGCATCTCGCCCGCCAGATGCGAGGAGGAGCCGATGCCGGAGCTTGCGAAGGTGAGCACCCCGGGCCGCGCCTTGGCCAGCGCGATCAGGGAGGCGAGGTCGGTCACGGGCAGGCCCGGATGCACCACCAGCAGGTTCGGCGCCCGCTTCACGCCGCTGATCGGCGCGAAATCCTTCACCGGATCATAGGGCAGGCTGCGCATCAGATGCGGGTTGATGATCTGCGGCGCCGGGGTGCCGTAGAGCATCGTGTAGCCGTCCGGGGCGGCATGGGCGACCACGCCGGCGCCTAGCGTCGCGCCGCCGCCGGGGCGGTTCTCCACGATCACCGGCTGGCCGAGGATCGCACCCATCGGCTCAGCCAGCATGCGCGCGGTGGCATCGGCCGAGCCGCCGGCGGAATAGGGGCAGATCAGCCGCAGGGGCCGGTCGGGGAAGCCCGCCTGCGCGCGGGCAAGGGAGGGCAAAGCGAGCCCGGGAAGGGCCAGGCCCGTCGCCAGGATACTCCGTCGAGAGTGGGTCATTCGGTCTGCAGGCCTCCTACCTGGATCACGCGTTTCCATCGGTCGGATTCGGATTGCACCTCGGCCCCGAGCCACTCCGGCGTGCCGCCCAGGGGTTCGACCCCGAGGGTGGCAAAGCGGGCGCGCACGGTGGGGCTGGCGAGGATCTTGTTCAGCTCGGCGTTCAGTCGGGCGATGGCCTCGGGCGGTGTGCGGGCCGGGACGAGGAGATAGTTGAAGGACGCATCGTAGTAGCCGGGCAGTGTCCGCGCGATCGGTGGCAGCTCCGGTGCCGCCGCGGCGGGCTCGGTGGTGCTGACCGCCAGCGCCCGCATCCGCCCCTCGCGCACCAGCGGCAACAGGGTCGCGATGGTGTCGAAGGCCATGTCCACGCGGCCGGCCATCAGCTCCTGGGCTGCCGGCGCGGTGCCGCGGAAGGGCACGTGCAGCAGTTCGATCCCCGCCATCTGGGCGAACATCGCCCCCGCCAGGTGACCTGAGGAGAAGACGCCGGAGCTTGCGTAGCTGGGCCCGCCGGGCTGCGACTTCGCAAGCGCAATCAGCTCCGCCACATCCTGCACCGGCAGGCCGGTGCGCACCACCAACAGCTTCGGCGCCCGCATCAGCGCGATGAGCGGCGCGAAATCGCCCATCGCGTCATAGGTCATGTTCTTGACCAGATGCGGGTTGATGATCTGCACGCTGGGCACGGCGTAGAGCATCGTCAGCCCATCCGGAGCCGCCCGCGCCACCGCGATGGCGGCGATGGAGGTGGCGCCGCCGGGGCGGTTCTCGATGATGACCGGCTGGCCGAGCGCGGCGCCAAGCGGTTCGGCAATGATACGGCCCAAGGTGTCGGCGGTGCCGCCCGGGGCCAGCGGGATCACCAGGCGCAAGGGGCGCTCCGGCGCCCAGCCCTGCGCCCGCGCGGGGCGGGCCAGCAGAGGCACGGCCAGCGGGGCCGCGAGGAGGCTACGGCGAGGGATCATGGCCATCACTCCATCTTCACGCCGGTCGCCCGCACCACTTCGCCCCAGGTCGCATGGGTCTGCTGGATGAAGGCGGTGAAGTCCGCCGCCGAACTGCCGACGATGCGGCCGCCCTGGTTCAGCAGCTGCGCCTTGGTATCGCCGTCGGCCAGGGCCGCCATCGCCGCGGCATGCAGCTTGGCGACGCGATCGGCGGGGATGCCTGCCGGCCCGAGCAGGCCGTACCAGGTCTCCGACACCATGTTGGGCACGCCGCCCTCAATGGCGGTGGGGGTGTCGGGCAGGATCGCGATCCGCTCCGCCGAGGTGACGCCGAGGGCCGGCAATTGCCCGCTGCGGACGAAGGAGATCAGCGCCGGGGTATCGGCCATCAGCACGTCGATCCGCCCGCCGAGCAGGTCGGTCACCGCCGGCGCCGCGCCGCGATAGGGCACATGCGTCATGTCCACCCCGGCGCGCAGCTTGAACAGCTCGCCCGCCATATGCAGCGAGGAGCCGATGCCGGCCGAGCCGAAGGTGAGCGGGTTCGGGCTGGACTTGGCCAGCGCCACCAGCTCCCGCACGCTGGACACGCCGAGGCCCGGCCGCACCGAGATGATCTGCGGCACCGCCAGCACCTGGGTGATCGGCGTCAGATCCTTCAGCGGATCATAGGCCATGCTCGGCATGATATGCGGCAGGATCACGATGGCACCGCTGCTGGCGAGCACCAGCGTGGTGCCATCCGGCCGCGCCCGCGCCGCGGCCTCCACGCCCACGGCGCCGCCGGCGCCGGAGCGGCTGTCGATCACCATGGGCTTGCCGAGCTGTTCGCCCATCACGCGCCCGATCAGCCGGGCGATGATGTCGGCCGGGCCGCCGGCGGCGAAGGGCACGATCAGGCGTATGGGCTGGTCCGGCCAGGTCTCGGCGCGGGCCGGGGCGAACGGCAGCGCCGAGGCGAGCGAGGCCAGCAGCAGGCGACGGTCGATGTTCATTTTGTTGGTTCCTCCCATTATTTGTTGAATCAATTGGGGCGCATGTCGCGCCCCGCGGTCACGGAGCGGCCGCCGGCGGCAGTTCGACCAGCCCTTCGGGATGCGGCGCCAGCGTATCCTCGATCCCGTCGGGCAGCGGGATGCCATGCGCGTTCAGGGTCATCGAGACCATGCTGTAGTAGCCGACCAGCGCGGTCAGCTCGACGACGCCGCGCGCCGCCCAGCGCGCCACCACCGCATCGTAATGCGCGGCACTCACCCGGCCGGTCTGCATGAGTTCGCGGACGTATTCATAGACTTCGGCATCCGCCGCTTCCGCGAACACCGGCGGCTCGACGCGGCGGATCGCCTCGATGACCGTCTCCGGCAGGCCGGCGGCGGCGGCGGCGCGCGAATGCACCCACCATTCGATCAGGCTGGTGTAGCGCCGCCCGGTCATGATGATGGCCAGCTCGTTCAGCCGCTTCGGCAGCACGGTATCGTAGCGCAGGGTCTCGCCCAGCGCCGACCAGCGCTCGGCCAGCACCGGGCTGTGGATCACCGCGCGCAGCGGCCCGATCACCGTGCCGCGCGGGCCGGCGACGATGCCGTCATGCACGCGCGCCTGCTCGGCATCCATGGTGTCGCGGGCGGGGAGCGGGATGCGGGGCATTCAGATGATGTTCCGTTGGGTCAGATCGGCGAGCGCCTCGGCGGTCATGCCGAGTTCGCCCAGGATTTCGGCGGTGTGCTGGCCGAGCAGCGGCGGCGCCCGGTCAAACCGCAGCGGCGCCTCGGCGAAGCGCATCGGGCTGACGACCTGCGGCACCGTGCCGGCGAGCGGATGCGGCAGATGGCGCAGCATCTCCCGGTGCTTGAGTTGCGGGTCGTCGAAGACCTGCGGGATGTCGTTGATCGGGGCCGAGGGCACGCCGGCCGCCTCCAGCAGCGCGGTCAGCTCGGCCTTGGCGAAATCGGCGAAGCGCGCGGTCAGCAGCGGCGTCAGCGCGGCGCTGTTGGCCACGCGGTCGGGGTTCTTCACGAAGCGCGGGTCGGTGGCCCACTCCGCCCGGCCGATCGCCTCGCAGAGCTTGGCGAACTGCCCGTCATTGCCGACCGCCAGCACGAAATACCCGTCGGCGCAGGGGAAGACATCCTGCGGCTGGATGTTCGGGTGGCGATTGCCGCCGCGCTTCGGCGTCTTGCCCGAAACCAGCCAGTTCATCGCCTGGTTGGCCAGGAAGGCCGCCTGCACGTCGAGCATGGCGAGGTCGATGGTTTCGCCGATGCCGGTCTCCGCCCGGCGCGCCACGGCGGCCAGCACGGCGACGGTCGCATACATGCCGGTCATCAGATCGACGATCGGCACGCCGACTTTTTGGGGGCCGCCACCGGGTTCGTCGTCGCGCCCGCCGGTCACGCTCATCAGCCCGCCCATCGCCTGGATGGCGAAATCATAGGCGGCCTGTTCGGCGCGCGGCCCGTCCTGGCCGAAGCCGGTGACGGAGCAATAGATCAGCCGCGGGTTCAGCGCGCGCAGGCTTGCCGCATCCAGCCCATAGCGGGCGAGGGCGCCGGCCTTGAAATTCTCGATGACGATATCGGCGGTGGCGGCGAGGCCGCGGATGATCGCCTGGCCCTCCGGCTTGGCCATGTCCACGGTGACGGAGCGCTTGCCGCGATTGACCGACAGGAAATACCCGGCCTCGCGCGTCTTGCTGCCATCCTCGGCGGTCAGGAACGGCGGGCCCCAGGCCCGGGTGTCGTCACCGACGCCGGGGCGCTCGACCTTGACCACATCGGCGCCGAGATCGGCCAGGATCTGGGTGGACCAGGGGGCGGCCATGATCCGGCTGAGGTCCAGCACCCGGATGTGGGAGAGCGGTCCCTGGCGCGGCTCGGGCCCGGTTGGTTCAGGCATCATCGACCACCGCCGTCGCCTGCATCGAG
This sequence comes from Humitalea rosea, assembly GCF_003253705.1. GTDB lineage: Bacteria > Pseudomonadota > Alphaproteobacteria > Acetobacterales > Acetobacteraceae > Humitalea > Humitalea rosea. The sequence goes on along the minus strand of NZ_QKYU01000010.1, from coordinate 149,943 downwards.
GGCCGCGCCGCGAAGCCCGCGAACCAGCCCGCCAGCGCCGGGCGCGACGTGCGCCAGTCCAGATCGGGGAAGCGGAAATCGAGATAGGCGAGGGTGCAGGCGGTCGCGACATGCTCGATGCCAATGCGCGAGGCGGTCAGCGCCGGCACATCGGCGTCGATGTTGTCGAGGCAGGCCTCGACCTTGATCGCGAAGCTGGTGAGCCAGGCCGGCGTCTGGCGTGCCTCCGGCTTGTCGCGCTCGTTCCGCCACAGGATCAGCGCATCCAGCAACCCGTTCGCCAGGGCATGCCGCGTCAGCGTGCGCCAGCGGGCCGGCCCGGGGGGCGGGAACAATTGGCCGCCGCCGGCGAGATGGTCGAGGTATTCGCAGATGGTCAGGCTGTCGAACAGCACGGTGCCATCATCCAGCACCAAGGTCGGCAGCTTGCTCAGCGGGTTCTGGGGCATCAGGTCGAGGTTCGGCTTGACCATGGCGACCACGGTGCGGATCGTGGTGATGCGATCGGCGAGCCCAAGCTCATGCGCCGCGACCATGACCTTCCGCACGAAGGGCGAGCGTGGCGACCAATGGAGCTTCATGCGTTCCCCCCGAGCTTTTTACCCTATAGGCCGGTTCTATAGCCTTTCAACCGGGAGCGGCAAGGCTTGCCAGCTTGATATCGATCCGCACCAGGTCGCCGCGATAGACCCCATTGGCCAGCAGGATGAGGCAGCCATCCGGATCGACCGCGGCGCGGGCGACATGGGCGACCGGGGCATTGATCGGGATTTGCAGGAAGCTCGCGGCATCCACATCGGCCGCGCCGATGGTCAGCACCTGGCGCGCATCGGCGATGGTCACGCCGGGCAGGCTGGCGATCAGGTTCAGCGCGGTGCGGCTGGTCAGGTGCTCGGGCTCGACCTTCGGCCACAGCCGTTCGTCGAGATACACATCGGCGAGCAGGAAGGCCTGCCCGTCGCGCCAATGCCGCCGGCGCAGATGGCGATAGGCGGGGGCGGGGATGCCGAAGCCCTCGGGCAGCAGCGGCGGCAGGCTGCGCGGGGTGCTCGACAGGATCTCGATCACAGCACCCTCGCGGGAGCGCAGCAGGCCAGACCAGTCGGTCTGCACCTCGCACCACAGCCGCTCGGCCGGGGCCTTGCGGACGAAGGTGCCCTTGGCGCGGAAGCGCTGGATCAGCCCGTCTTCCTCCAGCTGGTCCAGCGCCTGGCGGATGGTGGCCCGCGCCACGCCGCATTCGGCGGCCAACTCATCCACCGTCGGGATGCGTTCACCGAGCTTCCAGACGCCGCTTTCGATCCTGCTTCGGAACAACGTCGCCAGTTGGATATAGCGCGACACGTTGCTGCGGGTCAGGTCCACCATCCCGGCCGGGCGCGGGCTGGGCGCGGAACTGGCTCCTGATCTGGAGTGCGACATGCCGGGAAACCCCTGATTGCAACAACGGGTGGTCGCGCATAATACTCGCTAAGAACCAAAAGGCCAGTCGAACAGCCTTTTCGCCTCGGGGAGTGGCGTATGCCGATTACTTACGACCTCATGCGGCAGGTCACGGCCCAGCTCTATAGCTGGTCGCTTAAAAAAGTACCGGATGACACGCTGGAGGCGCTGCGCCTGGCCCAGATCGCGGAAACGCATCCGGGGGCCAAGCGCACGTTGCAGATCCTGCTGAAGAGCGCGATCGCGGCCGAAACCTCGGACCGGCTGGTCTGCTCGGATTCGGGGGTGCCGGTGTATTTTGTCCAGCTCGGCACCGCCACGCGGCTGGAGGGCGACATCAAGCGCGCCATCCGCGACGGCTTCGATGAGCTGGTGCGCACGCACAAGCCGCCGCTGCTGAAGCATGTGACCAACCCGCTGACCAATGAGCGGGGCTACCACGGCAAGGACATGCCCCTGATCACCTGGGATGTCATGGACGGTGCCGATTATGTGGAGATCACCTGCCAGCCCAAGGCGCTCGGTTCCGGCCGCTGGGCGGCGCTGGAGATCTTCTCCTTCCCGACGCTGGAGACCATCGAAGCCTATGTGATGGACTGCGTGCTGAAGGCCGGTTCGCAGCATTGTCCGCCGGTGCTGATCGGCGTCGGCATTGGCGGCAGCTTCGATACGGCGGCCAAGCTCGCCAAGCTTTCGACCCTGCGCAAGCTCGGCTCGGTGAACCCGGAGCCGATCCTGCAGGCGATGGAGGAACGGCTGACCATCGCCGTGAACAAGACCGGCTTCGGCCCGATGGGGACGGGCGGGGACACCACCACCCTCGGCGTGCATGTGGATTACGCCTCCGGGCATGGCTTCACCCCGGTCGCGGTCTGCTTCAACTGCTGGATCAACCGCCGCACGCGGGCCCGCATCTACGATGACGGGCGCGTGGAGCGACTGGAATGAGCGAGTTCCGCGACCTCGCCTTGCCAATGGATGAGGCGGCGGTGCGTTCGCTGCGCGCGGGCGACATGATCACCTTGACCGGGGAGATCACCATCACCGCCGGGCTGCCGACCTTCCAGCGCATCGCGGACTACCTGGACCGTGGCGAGGCGCTGCCGAAGGACCTGACCGGCGGCACGCTGTTCCATTTGGGCAGCTACTCGCGGGAGACCGAGGCGGGGTTCGAGGTGCTCTACATGAACCCGACGACCAGCACCCGCTTCAACCCCTTCATGCCGCGCTTCATCCGCCAGTTCGGGCTGCGCGCGGTGGGCGGCAAGGGCGGGCTGGATGCGGCCAGCGCCAAGGCGATGCAGGAGGTGGGCTGTGTCTACCTCTCCTTCGTCGGTGGCGGCTGCCCGCTGCTCTCCGATGCCATCCGCGGCGTCGTCTCGGTGCATTGGAACGACCTGATCGCGCATTACCGCCTGGTGACCCTGCGGGTGGAGGCGCTGGGGCCGCTGACCGTGGGCATCGATGCGCATGGCAACAGCCTTTATGACCAGTTGCAGGATGATGCCCGCGCCCGCCTGCCGGAGATCATGGCCGGGCTGGCCGCCGCGCGGGGCGGTGCCGCGTGATCCTCTACCCGCCCTGGCCGGCCGGGGTCGAACCCGCGGTGCCCATCGTGAGCTATCCCAATACCTGGACGCATACGCCCTCGCTCGCGCCGATCCGCCGTCCCCTGACCTTGACCGAGGCGACGGGGCCGCTGGACCTGTCACGGAAACTACCCTGCGGCGAGCCCAACCTCGCCATGCCGCATCCGGGGCGCATGGCGCAGGGCCAGCTTATCCACGTCGCGGGCCGGGTGCTGGACGAGGATGCCCGGCCGGTCGCCGGCGCCATCGTGGAGCTGTGGCAGGCCAATGCGGCGGGGCGGTATTTCCACCCCATCGACCAGCGGGATGCGCCGCTCGATCCCAACTTCATCGGCAATGGTCGCGTCCGCACCGATGCGGATGGGGCCTATGGCTTCTTCACCATCCGCCCCGGCGCCTATCCGGTGCCGGTCGAGGATGTGTGGTGGCGGCCGCCGCATGTGCATTTTGGGGTGATCGGCCCCGCCAGCCTGACCCGGCTGGTGACCCAGATGTATTTCCCCGGCGATCCGCTGAACGCCTATGACCGTATCCTGCAATCCGTGCCCGACCCCGCTGCCCGCGACCGGCTGCTGGCCGAGGCGCTGCCGCCGGACCAGGTCGGCTCCGGCTGGCTGGGCTACCGCTTCGACATCGTGCTGCGCGGCCGGCGGGCGACACCCCCGGCATGACCCCCACCTCCCAGCACACCATCGGGCCATTCTTCCCGCGCACCTTCTTCCAGCCGGGCGACAACGACCTCACCCGCCTCGCGGCGGATGCGGCCCCGAGCACGCGGGGCGAGGCCATCCTCCTGCGCGGCCGGGTGTTGCGGGCGGGGGGCGTGCCTTGCGTCAACGCCGTGCTGGAGGCCTGGCAGGCCGATGCCTCCGGCCATTTCCGCCATCCGCTGGACCCGGGCGCAGCCGAGGCGGACCCCGATTTCTGCGGCTGGGGCCGGGCCTGGACCGATGCCGAGGGCGGCTATGAATTCCGCACCTTGTCGCCCGGCGGCTACGGAGATCGCGCGCCGCACATCAACCTGCACCTCATGGGCGCCGGGCTGATGCGCATGCTGCGGACCACGGTCTTCTTCCCCGGCGTTGGCGCCGATCCGGTGCTGGATCTGGTCCCGCCGGAGCGCCGTTCGCATCTCATCGCCCGGCCGGAGGGCGCCGGCCTCTTCCGCTTCGATCTGCTGCTGCGCGGCGACGCCGCCGACGAAACCCCCTTCTTCGAGGATTGAACCATGTTGGACGTCCATGAGGCGGGGCAGGGGCCGTGCCTCGTCCTGATCCCGTCGCTGGGGCGCGGGCAGGAGGATTACGACGGCATCGCGCCGGGTCTCGTCGCCGCCGGCTTCTCGGTGATCCGGGCCGAGCCGCGCGGGATCGGCGGCTCCACGCCGGCGGCGGCCGGGGCAACGCTGCATGATCTGGCGGCCGATCTCGCGGCGCTGATCCGGGCACCGGCGATCGTGGTCGGCCATGCCTTCGGCAATTGGATCGCCCGCGTTCTGGCGCATGACCGGCCCGAACTGGTGCGGGGGGTGGCGATGCTCGCCGCCCTGACCGGAACCGGCACCGACCCGGCTATCCGCCAGCACATCAACGGCTCCTTCGACCCGTCGCTGCCCGATGCGGAACGGCTTGTGCATCTCCAGACCGCCTATTTCGCGCCTGGCCATGATGCGCGGGTCTGGCTGCCCGGCTGGCACCCCGCCGTCGCACGGGCGCAGCGGGCGGCCTCGGCCGCCACCACCGGCACGGGCTGGCTGCGGGCGGGGGAGCGGCATCCGCTGCTCTACGTCGCCGCCGCCCAGGATGCGATCGCGCCGCTGCCGAGCGAGGCGGAGGTCCGCGCCGCCCTCGGCCCCCGTGCCATCCGCGTCGTGATCGAGGATGCGGGCCATGCCCTGCTGCCCGAACAGCCGCAGGCGGTGATCGAGGCGCTGGTGAGCTTTGCCCGCTCGCTGCCCTGATCAGAGGACAGCGCGAACTGCACCGCCGACAGCACCGCAAGCACCCAGACCGCGCCATGCACCTCGCCGGCGCGCCCGGCCAGGGTCTTGATCGCGGCATGGACGATGAAGCCGAGCCCGATGGCGATGGAGAAGGTGAAGGGCATCGCCAGCGCCGAGAGGACCGCCGGCAGATATTCCGTCTCATCCTCCCAGGCGAGCGAGCGCAGGCTCTGCGCCATCAGGCAGGCGACGAAGATCAGCGCCGGGGCGCACCGCCTCCATCATCGCCCCCCCTATCGGCCAGCAACGCCCGGCCAAGCCGTTTTCAGGGAAGGATCCAGACGCGAATTCCGGGCCCTGGGGATCATCGGAACCAGGAATCGGCCTTGGCGACGAAGACCGTGTCGTTGAAGAACAGGCAGAAGCGGTCGATGTGGTTGGGCGTGCTGCGCAGCTTCCATCGATTGGCCTCATCCCGGACCAGGCTGCCGGCATTGTAGGAGGCGGCCACCAGAGGAGGCTGGAAATCCGTCTTGTCGCGCTGCGAGAAGATGTAGCGGACCCCGGCCTCGATGCTCAGCGCCGGGTCTTCCAACTCATCGGCGGCAACGGTGCGGCCGAGCATATCGCTGGCCGTCCCCTCCAACGTCTGCATCAGCCCGACCGAGCGTCGTCCGTCCGGCTCGGTCCGCGACGCCTTGGCATTGCCGCGGCTCTCGGTCGCGATGGTGGCGACCACAAGCTCCGCGGGCACGCCGATCCGGCCGCTCGCCTCCAGGATCAACGGGCCGAAGTCGCGCCAGATGCGGCGCACGGTCACGGGCTCCCCCACGGTGCGCTGGGGCTCGGTATCGCCCTCGGCGAGAACGCCCTCCGCCGTCACGCGCCAGCCGCAGCCATCGGGGAACTGGCGGCGCATCGCCGGGCTGGCCGGCACCGCCGGCAGCGAACCCCGTGCCACGGCGTCGCGGGCGGGTGCCGGGGCGACGATCTGGCGCATCACGAAGCGGGTCTGCTCGGACTGGCTGGTCATGGCGCGTTCGGCCTGGCTGGCCAGCGCCTCGTCCTTCTTCTTGCTGCCGGCGGAGGAGCCGAGCCAGAAGTTCCGCACATCGCCGAAGGCCAGGGTCAGCGCGCCGAGCAGCAGGGCGAGCAGCTCCCGCACCGTCTGGTTGCCCGTCGTCGTCTCCGGCGGGCCGCCGGAGATCAGGGTGATGAGGACGGCGAAGAAGCCGATGGTGATGATGAGCGACAGAAATCCGGGCGCCGCCTTCACCCACCAGGTTTCGGAGGTGAGGGCGGCGCGGGCCGAGGTCACGTTCTCCAGATCGGCTTGCAAGGTCGCAAGCTGCACCTGGGTCGCAAGCTGGTTCATCTCGCGCGCGAATTCGGCGGCCTTGGCGGGGTCGGCCTGCATGGCGGCATTGACCCTGGCCGGGTCCTCGGCGCCGAACACCCGCTGGGCGACGGTGGTGACCTGGGTCGCGACCTGCTCGGCGACCTCGGCGCCCGCCTTGCCGTCGGCCGCATTGCCGATCAGCCGCGCCGCGAGCGGCGCGATGGCGGATATGAGCGGCAAAAGAGCAAGTATCGGCATGAGCGCCCCCCGGTCCCGCCGTGCTGGAGGTATCCAACGTTACGGTAACGCTAAGGCCGGCGCGAATTCGATGTCCAGTCGATTCGATGAGGCCGCAACGCAAAAGGGCCGCGCCTTGCGGCGCGGCCCTCCCGCGAGCCGACCCTGTTGGGGTCAGACCGAGTAGTACATCTCGAACTCGACCGGGTGCGGGGTGTGTTCGAAGCGGTACACCTCCTGCCACTTGATCTCCATGTAGCTGTCGATCTGGTCCTTGCTGAACACGTCGCCGGCCAGCAGGAAGTCATGATCGGCTTCGAGAGCGCCCAGGGCCTCACGCAGCGAACCGCAGACGGTCGGGATGCCCTTCAGCTCCTCCGGCGGCAGGTCGTAGAGGTCCTTGTCCATCGGATCGCCGGGGTGGATCTTGTTCTTGATCCCGTCCAGGCCCGCCATGAGCATGGCGGCGAAGGCGAGGTAGGGGTTCGCGGTCGGATCCGGGAACCGCACCTCAACGCGCTTGGCCTTGGGGTTCGTCGCATAGGGGATGCGGCAGGAGGCCGAACGGTTGCGGGCGGAATAGGCCAGCAGCACCGGCGCCTCGAAGCCCGGGATCAACCGCTTGTAGCTGTTGGTCGAAGCGTTCGTGAAGGCATTCAGCGCCTTGGCGTGCTTGATGATGCCGCCGATGTAGTAGAGCGCCTCGTTGGACAGATCGGCATAGCCGGTGCCGGCGAAGACGGGCTTGCCGTTCTTCCAGATCGACTGGTGGACATGCATGCCAGAGCCATTGTCGCCATAGATCGGCTTCGGCATGAAGGTCGCCGTCTTGCCGTAGCTGTGGGCGACATTGTGGATCGCGTACTTGTAGATCTGCATGTGGTCGGCCTGCGTCAGCAGCGGGCCGAACTTGGTGCCGAGCTCATGCTGCGACTGCGCCACCTCATGGTGGTGCTTCTCGCCGATCACGCCCATTTCCATCATGGTCGAGAGCATTTCGGCGCGCAGGTCGACTTCGGTATCCACCGGGTTCACCGGGAAATAGCCGCCCTTGACGCCCGGGCGATGGCCCATGTTGCCTTCGGGATAGTCCTTCATGTTGGCGCCCGGGCCTTCGATGCTATCGAGCTGATAGCTGCCGAAATTGCCGCCGGTGCCGAACTTGACGCTGTCGAAGATGAAGAACTCGGCCTCGGGGCCGAAGAAGGCGGTGTCGCCGATCCCGGTCGCCTTGAGGTAGGCCTCGGCCTTCTTGGCCGTGCCGCGCGGGTCACGGTTGTAGAGCTGGCCGGTCGAGGGCTCGATGATGTCGCAGAACAGGATCAGCTGCGGCTTGGCGCTGAACGGGTCCATGCAGGCGTTCAGCGTGTCCGGCATCAGGATCATGTCGGATTCGTTGATGGCCTTCCAGCCGGCGATCGACGAACCGTCGAACATCAACCCCTCGGTGAACACTTCCTCCGTGACGGTGGAGACGTGCTGCGCCGTGTGCTGCCACTTCCCACGCGGGTCGGTGAAGCGGAAATCCACGTACTCGACGTTGTTTTCCTTGATCATTTCCATGATCACGGACACGCCGTCCGGTACCGCGGGTGCTGCTGCGGGCTTCTTCGCCATCCTGATCCCCTGTCTCTCTCTATCGTCGTCAGTCGTTCTACATGCCGGCGCGCTGGCCGCGACGGTTTGCCGGGGGACCGCCCCCGGCCCGCGACCGCGCCCAGGGGCGCGCCCGCAAACCCGATGCCACACCGCCCGCACACCCTCTGGCGCGGGCGTGGGTCAACCCTGTGTCAGACCGCGTCTTCGCCCCGTTCGCCGGTGCGGATGCGGATGACCTCGGACACCTCGGAGACGAAGATCTTGCCATCGCCGATGCGCCCGGTCCGGGCGGCGGCCGTGATGGCCTCGATCGCGCGGTCGGCCAGGTCATCGCTGCAGACCACCTCGATCTTCACCTTCGGCAGGAAATCCACGACGTATTCGGCGCCGCGGTAGAGTTCGGTGTGGCCCTTCTGGCGCCCAAACCCCTTGGCCTCCACGACGGTCAGGCCCTGCAGCCCGATCTCGTGCAGCGCGTCCTTCACCTCGTCCAGCTTGAACGGCTTGATGATGGCCTCGATCTTCTTCATCCGGTGTCCGATCTCCATCCCTTGGGCCGAGGGCAGCCGTTTTCCGCGGCCGTGCGGGCCCACAAGCCACGCCGATGTGTTGCACGCCCCGTGCCGCTGCGGCAACGCCGAGCATAGCGGAAAATGCTGAAATGCCCCGCCATTTCCGCCGCGTCGCGGAGCAGACTGCCCGTTCCGCGGGCAGTCGGCATCTCAGGCCGCTCGCGCCCCATTGCACCGCGGGGAATCTGGCGACATCTTCCTGCTCTTGCCCGGGGCCGGGGCGGGGGCTTCGGCCCTGATCGTCGGGCCAGCATACGGCCTTCGCGGACAGTCATGCAGCCCCAGAACACCCTCCTCGCCTCCACCGGCACCACCATCTTCACCGTCATGTCGGCGCTTGCGACCGAACATCAGGCGATCAACCTCGGCCAGGGCTTCCCGGACGTGGACGGGCCCGACGATGTGGTCCAGGCCGCCGCCGACGCGCTCTGGGACGGGCGGAACCAGTATCCGCCCCTGAGCGGCGTGCCGGAACTGCGCCAGGCCGTGGCCACCGCCAATGCCCGATTCTATGGCCTGGCCGTCGATCCGGCGACCGAGGTCGTCGTCACCTCCGGCGCGACCGAGGCGATCACCGCCTGCCTGATGGCGGTGCTGAACCCCGGCGATGAATGCGTGCTGGTCGAGCCGCTTTACGACACCTATCTGCCGGTCGTGCGGATGCTGGGGGCGATCCCCAGGCTGGTCCGCCTCACCCCGCCGAAATGGGAGTTCCCCCGGGCGGAATTCGCCGCGGCCTTCGGGCCGAAGACCAAGGCGGTGCTGCTGAATTCCCCGGGCAACCCCACCGGCAAGATCTTCACCGCCGCCGAGCTCGCCTTCATCGCCGATGTGGTGCAGCGCCACGACTGCTACGCGGTCTGCGACGAGGTCTATGAGCATTTGACCTTCGACGGCTGGAACCACATCCCGCTGATGACCCTGCCGGGGATGCGGGAGCGCTGCATGCGGATCGGCAGCGCCGGCAAGACCTTCTCCCTCACGGGCTGGAAGGTCGGCTACGTCACCGCCGACAAATCCCTCGCGGCCACGGTCGCCAAGGCGCACCAGCTCCTGACCTTCACCACGCCGCCGAACCTGCAACGCGCGGTCGCCATCGGGCTGGCCAAGGACGATGCCTATTTCGCGGGCCTGTCCTCGGCGCTGGCGGCCAAGCGCGACCGGCTGGCCGAGGGGCTGGCGCGGCTCGGCTTCGGCGTGCTGGAGGCGCGGGGCTCCTATTTCATCACCGCCGATTTCCGCCCCTTGGGCTTCGCCGGCGATGACGTGGACTTCTGCCGGGCGCTGACGGTGGAGGCCAAGGTCACCGCGATTCCCGTCTCCGCCTTCTACGCCGGGCCGGACGCGCCGGCGCATTTCGCCCGCTTCGCCTTCTGCAAGAAGGAGGCGGTCCTGGATGAGGCGCTGGCGCGCATCGAGGCCTGGATCAAGCGCCGCGCCCAGGACGTCGTCGCCGCCTGACAAGCGGCCGACCAGACTGACGGTTGACGGGGCGGAATGCCCGCCCTATTCCGCCCCCAGGATGGCGGCCATAGCTCAGCTGGCAGAGCGTCGGCTTGTGGTGCCGGATGTCACGGGTTCGAGCCCCGTTGGTCGCCCCATCCTACCCCCGGAGACAGATGATGATCATTCGCCTCGATGGCCGCCGCGCTCTCGTGACGGGGGGCAGCCAGGGTCTCGGCTATGCCGCCGCCGAGGGGTTCCTCAAGGCCGGCGCCAGCGTCGCCCTGGTCGCCCGCGGCGCCGAGGCGCTGGAGGCGGCGCGGCAGGCGCTGTCGCCCCTCGGCCCGGTCATCGCCGTTTCCGCCGATGTTTCGACCGCCGAGGGCTGTGCGGCCGCCCATGCGGCGGTTGAGGCCGCCTTCGGCGGCGTCGATATCCTGGTCAACAATGCCGGCACCAGCACCCGTGGGCCGTTCCCGACGGTCACCGATGCGATGTGGCAGGCGGATCTGGACCTGAAGCTCTTCGCCGCGATTCGCCTCACACGGCTTGCCTGGGCGGGCATGGTCGAACGGGGCTGGGGCCGCGTCATCAACACGCTGAACACCGGCGCCAAGGTGCCGCTGGCCCAGGGCGCGCCGACCGCGGTCTCCCGCGCCGCGGGGCTCTCGCTGACCAAGATCCTGGCCAATGAGGGGGCGCCGCATGGTATCCTGGTCAATGCCATCCTGATCGGCATCATCGAGAGCAACCAGTGGCACAAGCGCCACGCCGCCGCCGTTGCCGCCGGCAGCAACCAGAGCTGGGACGACTGGGCGGCCGAAGCCCGGCGCGCGGTGCCGCTCGGCCGGCTCGGCAAGGCCGAGGAATTCGGCAATCTCGCGACATTTTTGGCCTCGGACGCCTCGGGTTACACCACCGGCACGGCGATCAACCTGGACGGCGGGCGCACACCCGTCGTCTGATACAGGGCGGCGCACGCGCGCCCGTAGATGAGAGGAGCCCGGCCATGGCCCGCCAGATTGCCGACCGTGCCGACCTGCTGCCGGCGCTGACCGAGCTGTTTCGTTCCGAGGGCTACGAGGGCGTTTCGCTTTCCAGCATCGAGGCAGCCTCGGGGCTGGCGCGCGGCTCGCTCTACCATCTCTTCCCCGGTGGCAAGGCGGAGATGGCCGCCGCCGTCCTGGCCGATGTCGAGGCCTGGTTTCAGCAGCATGTGCTCGTCCCGCTGGCACGGGAGCCCGCGGCGCGGGGCATCGCCCTTATGGCCGATGCGATGGAGACCTGCTTCGTCGGCGGGGAAAAGGGCTGTGTCTTCGCCGTCTTCGCCCTGGCCGGAAAATCCGCCCGCTTTGCCGCCGAGCTGAAGCGCTTCTTCGGGAACTGGCAGGATGCGCTGGCGGAGGCGCTGATCCGCGCCGGCCAGCCGCCCGCCTCGGCCCATGCCGCGGCGGAGGCGCGCATCGCCGATCTCTATGGTGCGCTGGTTCTCTCCCGCGCGATGGATGATCCCGAGCCTTTCGGGCGTGCGCTCGCACGGCTGCGGACCTTCGATGCCGCGGCCCTGGTGCCCGGCTAAGCCGTCGCCGCTAGCCGCCCGACCTTCTGGCTGTTAAGGCCCCCCGGCGCAAAATTGGGAGCAAGCGGCCATGGCCAAGGACCTTACAGTCGGAATCGCGGGGCTGGGCGCCATCGGGCTGCATCTCGCCCGCGCGCTGGATGCCGGCGTGCCGGGGCTGCGGTTGATCGCCGTCGCGGCGCGGGACCAGGCCAAGGCCGCCGCGACCATCGCCACCTTCCGCACCCCGCCGCGCCTCGTTGGGCTGGCCGAGTTGGCCGAGGCCGACATCGTGGTCGAGGCCGCCCCCGCCGCCGTCTTCGAGACCGTCGCCACCGCGGCGATCGAGGCAGGGCGCATCTTCGTCCCTTCCAGCGTTGGCGCCTTGCTGCCGCGCATGCATCTCGTGGAACGCGCCCGCGCCACCGGGGCCCGCATCATCGTGCCGACCGGCGCGCTGCTGGGGCTCGATGCCGTGCGTGCCGCGGCCGAGGGCGAGGTCGCGACCATCACCATCGAGACCCGCAAGCCGCCGCGCGGATTGCTGGGCGCGCCCTACCTCGAGCAGCACGGCATCGACGTCACCGCGATGACGGTCAAGACCCTGGTCTTCAAGGGCAACGCCTTCGATGCGGCGCAGGGCTTCCCTGCCAATGTGAATGTCGCCGCCGCCCTGGCGCTGGCCGGTATCGGGCCGGAGCGGACCATGGTCGAGATCTGGGCCGATCCCGAGGTGACCCGCAACACCCACACCATCCGCGTGGAGGCCGCCGCCGCGCGGCTGACCATGACGATCGAGAACGTGCCGAGCGAGGAGAACCCCCGCACCGGCAAGATCACGCCGCTGTCGATCCTCGCCTGCATGCGCGGGCTGACGGCGACCTTGAAGGTCGGCTCCTGAGCCTCGCTGCGGGGGGGGGGCGGCGAAAATCGGCGCCCACGCGGCTTCCGCAAGCCGGGCGGGGGCGGCAAGCTCGCTGCCATGAACAGCACAGCCCCCGCCCTCGCCCTGGATTTTGATCCCGATGCCCTGCTCGCGGGGCTTCGCCCCTGGGTGGAATGCGAAAGCCCGACCTTCGCCGCCCCGGCGGTAAACGCCATGACGGCGCTGGCGGCGGCCATGCTCGCCCCGCTCGCCCCGGTGGTGACGCGCTTCCCCGGCACGCTCGGCCTCGGCGATACGCTGCGGCTCGACCTGCCGCATCCTGACCGGGGCCGGGTGCCCGGGCTGCTGGTGATGGCGCATCTGGATACGGTGCACCCGATCGGCACGCTGGCGGCGCTGCCGTTCCGCATCGAGGCCGGGCTCTGCTACGGCCCCGGCATCTGCGACATGAAGGGCGGCACCTTCCTCGCCTTCGCCGCCCTGCTGGCGCTGGCCAAGGCCGGCATCCCGACCGCGCGCCCCGTGAGCATCCTGCTGACCGGGGACGAGGAGATCGGCAGCCCCTCGACGCGCGCGCTCATCGAGGCGGTGGCGGCCGAGCACGCCGCGATCCTGGTCCCCGAGCCCGCGCGGCCGGATGGCGACAGCGCGATGGGCGGCGTCGTCTCCGGCCGCTACGCCATCGCGCGCTTCAACCTGCGGACCACGGGCCGGCCGAGCCACGCCGGCAGCACCTTGTCGGAAGGCCGCAGCGCGATTCGCGAGATGTGCCGCCTGGTGCCGCAGATCGATGGCATGACGACCGAGGCCGCGACCTTCTCCGTGGGCGTCATCCATGGCGGGCAATGGGTGAACTGCGTCGCCACCACCTGCGAGGCCGAGGCATTGTCGATGGCCCGGCGGCAGGAGGATCTGGATGCCGCCGTCACCGCCATGCTGGCCTTGCGCAGCAGCGGCGATGGCGTCGGGCTTGAGGTCCGCCGCGGCGTCACCCGCCCGGTGTGGGAGCCCGATGCGGGGGTGATGCGGCTGCATGGCCTGGCCGAATCGCTGGCGGCCCAGCTTGGGTATCGCCTGCCCCATGGCAGTGCCGGCGGCGGGTCGGATGGGAATTTCACGGGAGCATTGGGACTGCCCACGCTGGATGGCCTGGGCGTGCTGGGCGCGGGATATCACACGCTGCAGGAGCATATCCGCATCGACAGTCTGGTGCCGCGTGTCCGGTTGCTTGCGGGGTTACTTACCTCGGCGTGAATATCCCGCAATATCACGGGATTATCGTGCAAAATTCAACCATTTTGCTAAATCTCGGCCGCTCTCTCAAGGACCTCCTCCATGCGACGTCTTGTTCTTCTCGCGCTGCTGCCGCTGTTGCTGGGCGGCGGCGTTGCCCAGGCCCAGTCCAATCCGCTGACCGGATCGGGCTCGGGCGTGATGCATGGCAGCTCGCCGATGGCGACCGGCCAGGATCTGAATTCCGCGACCGGCGCCGCCCGCGCGCCCACCACCCGCACCCAGGAATTGCGCAGCCGCAGCCGCGCCGAGGCCGCCCGCACCCGCGCCCAGGCCCGCCCGCACCACGCCCGCACCCGTGCGCCGCGCGCTCCGCGCACCACCCCGCCCGCCTTGAATTAGGCGCCACGGAGCGCCGGCGGTGACCGCCGCCGGCGCCCGCCTGGCCTGGACGCGCATGCCGGGCAATCTGCGCGGCATGGCGCTGATGGCGGCCGCGGCCGTTATCTTCTCGGTCGAGGTGCTGTTCATCCGCTGGATGAATGATCGCGGCATTCCGGTCGCGACCCAGCTCCTGGTGCGTGCCCTTGGCCAGTTCGTCTGGATCGCGCCGCTGCTGCTGGGGGGCGGCGTTGCCGTCTTCCGCACCGCCCGGCTGCCGATGCACCTGTTCCGGGGCGCCTGTTCGCTGGCGACCTGGGGGCTGTATTTCCTCTCCTTCCGCTACCTGGATCCGGCGACGGGGACGGTGCTGTCCTTCACCAATGTGATGTTCACGACCATGCTGGCGGCCCCCCTGCTGGGCGAGGCGGTGGGGCGCGCGCGCTGGGCCGGCACCTTGATCGGGCTGTTCGGGGTGGCGGTGATGCTGCGGCCGGGGGCGGGGATCGATCCGCTCGGCGCGGCCATCGCCATCGGCGCCGCGATCTGCTGGTGCGGCATCACGTTGACCTCGCGGATGCTGACCCGGACCGAGCGGACGCAGACCGTCTTCGCCTGGGTCGGGCTGGTCACCAGCCTCGGCGCCGCGCCCTTCGCCATCGCCACCTGGATGCCGCTTGGCCTCGGCGATGTGGCGGTGCTGGCGGTGTTCGGCTGCGTGACCCCGGCGATCCTGTGGCTGATCACCGAGGCGCTGCGTGCCGGCGAGGCCTCGGCCGTGGCGCCGCTGCAATATCTGCGGCTGCCGATCGTGGCTTTGGCCGGCTGGCTGATCTGGGGGCAGGTGCCCGATGCTGCGGCCTGGGCGGGGGCGGCGGTGATCCTGGCGGGGGCGGTGATCGTGACGGTGGCGGAGGCGCGCGCCGCGTCTCAGGCCGCGAACCGGCAGGCGGCCAGTGCTGCCTCCAGCGGCGCGGGATCGAAGCCGAAGTCGCCATAGCCGACACGAATGATGTCGGCATAGGCGCGGGTCGGCGGCCCGTGCCGGCCGGCACATTCCAGATAGACCAGCGCCTCACGCCCATCCGGCAAAGGCAGGGGCGCGCGGCGGTAGGAGTCGGGCACGCCCTCGAAGACGTCGAGCGCGGTGACGCAGTCCTCCGTCACCGCCCAGATCCCGATCGGCACCATCGCCTCCGGGGCTTCCTCGATCACCGCCCAGGTGCGGAAGCCCAGGCGCCATCCGGGCACCATCACCCCGCCCACGACGCGGGCGGCGGGGCAGCGGGCGGCCATCTGGGCGTGGCTGAGGTTGGAGCCATAGGCGGCGTAAAGCATGGTCGGCATGTCGTGATCCCAGATGGCGCGGCGCGGCGGCTGCGGCAAGGATGCCCGCCATGGTGATCCTGCTGCAATCGGCGCCCCTGCTGCTGCTCCTGGCCTTGCTGCTCTCGGGCCGGGCCTCGCCGCCTGTCGCCTGCCTCGTGGCGCTGGCGGCGGCGGTGCCGGCGGTGGTGGTGTCGCTGCCGGCCGGCGTGGCGGTGCCGGGGTTCCTGGCGGCGGAGGCGCTGCGGGCGCTGTTCCTGGCGGTGCAGCCGATCGGGGTGGTGACGGGCGGGCTGCTGTTCCATGCCGCGGCCGGCGCCAACCCCCAACCCGCCGCGGCGCCCCCGGACGCGCGGCGGGTCTTCGTCGCCTGCTTCCTGGCGGGCGCCTTCGTCGAGAGCGTCACCGGCTTCGCCGTCGGCGCGGTCTTCGCGCTGGCCTCGCTGCGGGGGATGGGGCTGCGGGGGCCGCAGGCGGGGGCGTTGGCGCTGCTGGCGCTGTGCCTGGTGCCCTGGGGCGGGCTGGGGCCCGGCACGGCCCTCGGCGCCGCGCTGGCGGGGCAGCCGGCGCAGGACTTCGCGGCGATGACCGCCTGGTTCCAACTGCCCTGGCTGCTGTGCCTGGTGCCGCTGTTCTGGGCGCTGTCGCGGCGGGCGGGGATACCGGTGCCGGGGCGGGAGAAGCTCGCCCAGCTTGGCTTCATGGTCGTGGTCTGCCTGCTGCTGCTGGCGGCCAACCGCTTCGGGCCCTTCGAGGCGGCGGGGATCGTCGCCTCCGGCCTGCCGCTGCTCTGGGCGCTGTGGCGGCTGGCGCTGCCGCGCGATGCGGAGGCGTGGTCGCGCGCGGCGCGGCTGCTCGGCCCCTGGGCGGGGTTGGTGGCGGCGCTGCTGCTCGCGCGGTCCTGGCACGGGGCGCCGGCGTGGCAGCCCTATGCCGGGCTGCCGGCGGTGCCCATCACCCATGTCGCGGTGGTGCTGTGGCTGGCGGCGGCGGTGCTGCTGGCGCCGCTGCCGGACGGGCTTTTGCGCGCACGGGCGGCGCTGGCCCGGGCGCGGCGGCCGGCGACGGCGATGCTGCTCTATGTGCTCCTGGCCGGCTGGCTCGCCCGATCGGGCGCGGCGCAGGGCCTGGCGCTGGTGCTGGCCGACACGCTGGGCTCTGCCGCCGGCTATGCGCTGCCGCCGCTCGGGGTGCTGGCGGGGGTGGTCACCGGCAGCAATGTCGGCAGCAACTCGGCGCTGCTGCCGGTGCAGATGGGCCTGGCCCATGCCGTCGGGCTGCCGGCGCTGCCGGCGGCGGCGCTGCACAACTTCATGGGCTGCGCTTCGGCCGGGATGGGCTTCACGGTGATGGCGCTGATCTGCGGGCTGCTGGCCGATGGCACCCGGCCCGTGCAACTCTGGCGGCTGCTCTGGCCCTCTTTCGCCGCCATGCTGGCGGTGGGCTGGGCGGGGGTGGCGATCATGGGGGCGGGTCTTGGCTGAACGGGCGGCGCGGGCGCATCTGGCGCGGGATCCGGTGCTGGCGGGCGTCATTGCGCGCATCGGGCGGTCGCGGCTGGCCACGGTGAAGCGCGAACCCTATGAGGCGCTGATCCGCGCCATCGCCCATCAACAGGTGCATGGCCGCGCCGCCGAGGCGATGCTCGGCCGGCTGCTGGCCAACTTCCCCGAGGCCGAGTTTCCCAGCCCAGCCGCGATCCTGGCGCTGCCCGATGGCGCGCTGCGGGCCTGCGGCTTCTCGGGCTCCAAGGTCGCGGCCATCATCGACATCGCCCATCACGCCGCCGGCGGGCATGTGCCGAGCCGGCGCGGCTGCGCCCGGATCTCCGACGAGGCGCTGATCGAGCGGCTGGTCGCCATCCGCGGCGTCGGCCGCTGGACGGTGGAGATGCTGCTGATCTTCACCCTCGGGCGGGAGGATATCCTGCCGGTCGATGATTTCGGCGTGCGCGAGGGCTACCGCATCGCCGCCGGGCTGGAGGTCCAGCCCAAGCCGAAGGAGCTGGGCGCGATCGGTGCCGCCTGGGCGCCGCATCGTTCCACGGCGGCCTGGTATCTCTGGCAGGCGGCAAATGCGGCCAAGGTCAAGGACAAGGGCGCTACCGTGCGGGCGGCGGCGGGAACCGCACCTTGAATGCGGTGCTGACACGACGGACCGCCATGCTCGGCGCCGCCGCCGTGGCCGCCGGCGGCTATGGCGGCTGGCTTGAACCGCAGAGGCGGCTGAGCGTCGCGCGCTACCGGCCGGATGTGCCGGGCTGGGGCGGCAGGGCGCCGCTGCGGATCGTCATGCTGTCCGATATCCATGCCGGCGAGCCGGTGATGCCGGCCGCGCGCGTTGCCGCGGTGGTGGCGCGGGCCAATGCGCTGCGGCCGGACCTGATCCTGCTGCTGGGCGATTTCGCGGGGCATGACCGCTTCGTCTCCGCGCTGGTGCCGATGGCGACCATCGCCGGGCTGCTCGGCGGGCTGCGGGCGCCGCTCGGCGTGCATGCGGTGCTCGGCAATCATGACTGGTGGGACGATCCGCAGGCCAGCCCGCAGTACCCGCCGGCCTGTGTCGAGGCGCTGGCCGCGGCGGGGGTGAGCGTGCTGCGGAACGGCGCGCTGCGGCTGCGCGATGGCGCGGATGGATTTTGGCTGGCGGGGTTGGACAGCCAGACCGCCTTTCACGAGACCGGCGCCGATGACCTGCCGCGCGTGCTGGCCGCGCTGGAGGATGACGCCCCGGCGATCCTGATGGCGCATGAGCCGGATATCTTCGCCCGCGCCACGCCGCGCTTCGCCATGCAGCTTTCGGGGCATACCCATGGCGGGCAGATCCGCTTGGCCGGATGGTCGCCGCGGGTGCCCTCCGCCTATGGCAACCGCTACGCCTATGGGCTGGTGCGGGAGGAGGGGCGAAGCCTCGTCGTCTCCGGAGGCTTGGGCTGTTCGACGCTGCCGGTGCGCTTCGGCGTGCCGCCGGAGATCACGCTGGTGGAGGTGGCGTGACGCCTTCCTCGGCCAGGCGCTGCTTCAGCAGGGATTTCGGCACCTTGCCGTAGCCTGATTTCGGCAGGCTGTCCCAGAAGACGAAGACCTGCGGATGCTTGTAGCGGGCGAGGCGCGCTTGCAGATGCGCGCGGATCTCGGCTTCCCCGACCGGCGCGCGCGCGACCAGGCAGGCGACGCCGACCTCGCCCCATTTCGGGTGCGGGATGCCGACCACGGCGCATTCGGCGATGGCGGGGTGCAGCAGGATCGCTTCCTCGATCTCGCGCGGATAGACGTTGCTGCCGCCGGAGATGAACATGTCCGAGGCGCGGCCGGTGATGAACAGGAAGCCGCGCGCATCCAGGTATCCGATGTCGCCGGTATGGAACCAGCCGCCCGTGAAGGCTTTTTGGCTCGCCTCGGGATTTTCGAAATAGCCGGCGAAGACGGCGGGGCCGCGCACGCAGATCTCCCCGGTCGTCTCGGGCGGCAGGCGGGCGCCGGTCGCGTCCAGGATGCCGATCTCCATGCCCGTGCGCGCCATGCCGCAACTGCCGGGCGCGAGGTCGTGCTGGTCCGGGCGCAGCACGGTGATGTTGCCGGTGACCTCGCCGAGGCCGAAGTACTGCGTCATCGCATGGCCCATCAGTTTTCTCGCGCGGTCCTGGTCGGCGCGGTACATCGGGGCACCCGCATAGATGACATGGCGCAGCGACGACGCATCGGCATCGGCGGGGGCGCCATCGCACAGTGCCATCAGGATCGTCGGCACCGTGAACATGTTGGTCACGCGATGTTGGGCGATCAGGCCCCAGGCGATGGGGACATCCAGCGCCTCGCCGGGCAGCAGGATGCTCGGCGCACCCCGCGCGACATTGGCCAGCGCATGGATGCCCGCGCCGTGGGAGAGCGGGGCGATGACCAGCGAGGCGCCGTGCTCGGTCAGCCCCGGCATCAGATCGGCAAGGTGATTGGTCACCACAAAGCCCATCTGGCCATGCGTCAGCACCGCCGCCTTGGGCCGCCCGGTGGTGCCGCTGGTGAAGAAGAACCAGCAGGGCGTGTCGGCGGAAACCGGCGCTTCATGGTCGGGCGGCGGCGGCGTCACGGCGGCGAGGGCGGCCTCGTAGTCCCGCTCATGCGCCCGCGCATCGCCGACCGCGAGGATGCAGCGCGCCGAGGGCACCGCATCGGCATGGGCGGCGAAACCCTGGTCGCGGATCATCGCCACCGGGCGGCTGTCGGTCGCCAGGATCGCGACTTCCGAGGGCGTGAGCCGGAAGTTGGTCGGCACCCAGATGGCGCCAAGCTTGAAGCAGGCCCAGAGGCTCTCGAACATCGCAGCGCTGTTGCGGCTATGGACCAGCACGCGATCGCCGGGGGTCACGCCATTCTCGCGCAGCACCTGGGTCAGCCGATCGACGCGGGTATCGACCTCCGCCCAAGCCCAGACGCGGTCGCGCCAGATGAGCCCGGGCGCATCCGGCAGCCGCCGTGCCGTCTGGGTGAGCAGGCGGCCGAGGTTGGCAGCCATCATGCGGCCAAAGCGACGCGGGGCGCGAAGGACTGCGCATCGGCCAGGTCCCAGGCGCGGGCGAAGCGCGGATCGCTGGTCCCGCGCAGCAACTCGCCAGGTGCCAGGCGCGGGTAGAGCTCGGCGAAGCTGCGGCTCTCCTGCTGCGATACGCGGCGGGTGAAATGCTCGGGGCTGAGCTGCGAGGGATGGTCCAGCCCGGCGGCGGCCACCAGCTCGGCCAGCGCATGCAGGGTCGCGTGGTGGAACTGGAAGACGCGGGTCTGCTTGTCCTCCACCACCAGGGCGCGGGCGCGGGTCGCGTCCTGCGTCGCGACGCCGGTCGGGCAACGATCGGTATGGCAGCTCAAGGATTGGATGCAGCCGAGCGAGAACATGAAGCCCCGCGCCGAATTGCACCAATCGGCCCCAAGCGCGAAGGCGCGCGCCATGTCGAAGGCGGAGGCGATCTTGCCGCTGGCGCCGATGCGGATGCGATCGCGCAGCCCGACGCCGATCAGCGCCGAATGGACGAAGGAGAGGCCCTCCCGCAGCGGCATCCCGATATGGTCCATGAATTCCAGCGGCGCCGCCCCGGTGCCGCCTTCCTTGCCGTCCACCACGATGAAGTCGGGGGTGATGCCGGTTTCCAGCATCGCCTTGCAGATCGCCAGGAACTCCCAAGGATGGCCGATGCAGAGCTTGAAGCCCGCGGGCTTGCCGCCCGACAGGCGCCGCATCTCGGCGATGAAGCGCATCATCTCGACCGGCGTGCCGAACGCCTTGTGCCAGGAGGGTGAGATGCAATCCTCCCCCATCCCGATGCCGCGCGTGGCCGAGATTTCCTCCGTCACCTTGGCCGCGGGCAGCACGCCGCCATGGCCGGGCTTGGCGCCCTGGCTCAGCTTCAGCTCCACCATCTTGATCTGCGGGTTGATCGCGGTGGCGGCGAAGCGCTCGGCGGAGAATTCGCCGGCGGCGGTGCGGGCGCCGAAATAGCCCGAGCCGATCTCCCAGATGATGTCGCCGCCATTCTTGCGGTGATGCGGGCTGTAGCCGCCCTCGCCGGTGTCATGCGCGAAATTGCCGCGCTTGGCACCGGCGTTCAGCGCCAGGATCGCATTGGCCGAAAGCGAGCCGAAGCTCATCGCCGAGATGTTGAAGACCGAGGCGTCATAGGGCTGCGTGCAGTCCGGCCCGCCGATGGTGACGCGGAACGCCTCGGGGTTGGGCGCGCGCGCCGCCATGGAATGGTTCAGCCATTCGAAGCCATCGGCGTAGACGTCGTATTGCGTGCCGAAGGGCCGCTTGTCCGGGTCCATCTTCGCGCGCTGATAGACCAGGGCACGCTTGTCGCGGCTGAAAGGGGCGCCGTTCTTCTCATCCTCGAAGAAGTACTGGCGCATCTCCGGGCGGATTTGCTCCATCAGGAAGCGCAGATGCGCTGCGATGGGATAGCTGCGCAGGATCGCGTGGCGGGGATCGAACAGATCGGACATGCCAAGCGCGGTCAGCCCCACCGCCACCGCCAGCAGCAGCCAGAGCCAGGCCGTGGCCCCGAAGGCCAGGGCGATGGCCGAGGCCAGCGCACAGGCGATGACGAGGGTGAGGGTGATGTAGCGGGGCGTGAACGGCAGCAGCAAGAAGGGCATCGGCGCGTGATCCTGGGCAAGGGTGCGCCGAGCCTAACCCGGCAGAAGAATTTCCGCTCGTGAAGCTCCTCAGACGGGAAACTCAGACGGGGCGGTCGCCCTTCTCCACCTTCAAGGTCCGGTTGTCGGCGGCCGGCAGCATGCGGGCCGGGTCGCGGGTGACGATGATGTCCAGCACCGTCGGCGTTTCGGTGTTCGCAAGGCCCGCGCGCAAGGCGTCGGCAAGCTGCTCCGGGTCTTCCACGCGGATGCCCTTGCACCCCATGGCTTGTGCGATGGCGGCGTAATCCATCTCCACGAGGTCGGAGGACTGGTAGGCCCCAGGTCCGAACACCGCATGCTGCAACGCCTTCACATAGCCCGATGCGGCGTTGTTGAAGACGCAGACGACCAGCGCCGCCCCCACGCGCCGCGCGGTCTCAAGGTCACCGAGGCTCATGTTGAAGCCGCCATCGCCGGTCATGGCGACCACGCGCCGGGTCTTGCCGACGCCGAGCTGCGCCCCGATCCCGCCCGGGACACCATAGCCGATGCTGGCAAAGCCGCGATCGGCCACAAAACCGCGCCCGGCCTGCTTGGTGTCGAACAGCAGCCCGCCCCAATGCCCGGCGAAGCCGCCATCGGCGACCAGCACGGCATCGGCGGGCAGGATGCGGTTCAGCTCGCCCATCAGCCGGCCGATGTTGATCGGGCGCTCGGTCGCCTCCAGTTTTTCACGCGCGGACTCGCGCCAGGCGTCCATGCGGACCGGCACCTGCGCGGTCCAGGCCGCGCGGTGGGCTGCATCGCCGCCGAGCGCCGCACGCAGATCCTCAAGCCCGCAGCGCGCATCGCCCACCAGTGCCACATCGGCGCGGGTGGTGCGGCCGATCTCCTCCGCCACCACGTCCAGATGGATCAGCGGCGTGCCACCGTTGAACAGGGAAAACCGCTTGGTCGCGATCTCGCCGAGCTTGCAGCCCACCACCAGCAGGCAATCGCTTTCGGCGATCATCGCATTGGCGATGCGGTCATAGCGGCCGAAGACGCCGGCGCTGAGCGGATGCGTGCAGGCGATGGCGCCCTTGCCCGACATGGTATGGGCGACGGGAATGCCCTCGGCCTCGGCGAGGGACAGCAGCGCGCCATAGGCCTCCGAGATATGCACCCCGCCACCCGCCAGGATCAGCGGCCGTTCGGCATGGGCGAGCAATGCGGCGGCGCGGGCGATATCCTCGGCGGCGGGGCGGGAGCGGCGGGCCTGCGCCTTCAAGGTGCCGGGATCGACCCAGAAGTCATCGGCGTCGAAGTCGAAGCTGCCATGGGCGATATCCTCCGGCACATCGATCACCACGGGGCCGGGGCGGCCGGAGGTGGCGACGGCGAAGGCGCGGCGGAACAGCTCGGGGATACGCTTGATGACCTCGACGCGGATCACCTCCTTGGCCAGCGGGCGCAGCACTTCGAGCTGCCGCGCCTCCTGCGTCATGTTCTTCCAGGAAAATTCGCGATTGGTGTCGCCGGTGATGCAGATCATCGGCATGCCGGCGTTGAAGGCCTCGGCCATGCCGGTCGCGAGGTTGGTCGCACCCGGCCCGAGCGTGCCATCCGCGACACCCGGCCGGTTGGTCACCCGCGCGTAGGCATCCGCCGCGAAGGCGCCGCAGCGTTCGTCGTTGATGAGGTAATGCCGCAGCCCCAGCCGCCGGCAGGCATCGTAGAAGGGCAGCAGCTGGAAGCCGCCCATGCCGAACATCGGCCCGGTCTCGTGCAGGCGCAGCATTTCGGCCATCGCCTCGCCGCCGGTCATGGTGCGGGTCGCATTCGCAGTCGGCATCAGGGTTTCCTATCGAGGAACAAAGAGACAAAATCCTGGCAGGTCTGGCCGATGCGGCCCCCTGCGGCGGCGGCGGTGTCGTTCACGGCGCTGATGAAGCCGTCATTCCAGGTGGACAGCGCCTCGCCGATCCGGGCGGAGAAGCAGGAGACGGCCGCCCCCGCGATGCCGCGCGCATCCAGCGCCGGCAGCCGCGTCGTGGCACTCCCCGCATCATTGTAGATGGCGACACGCACATCGGCCTTCACCGCCGTGGCGGCGCGGCCGCCGAGCAGGGCGCAATGGCTGCCGGTGACGATGATGCTGCCGGCGTCCGAGGGTTTCACCAGGCTGTTGGAATCCAGCCCCCAGACGCCCGCGCGCAGCAGATGCCGGGCTTCCTCCATCGGCGGGGCGGGCGGGGCAGGGGGCAAATAGGCGGCGAGCAGGCGGTCCAGCGCTGGGCCGCAGCCCATGCCGGGATGCAGGCCGAGCGCCGCGGCGGCGGCATTCACGACCGAGAGGCGCCCTTCGGCCAGCAACGCCGCGCCATCGCCGATCGGCGCGCCGGTACAGGCCGCGGCGGGAATGGTCAGGCCTTCCAGCCCCGCGACGCCCGCGCGCTCCCGCCCGATCCCGGCATCATGCAGCAGCAGCCCCGCGACCCCGCGCGCGGCCGCATAGGCAGCGGCATAGCCGCCGCCATGGCTCGCGCACAGCGCCACTTGCCCGCGCGCTTCGGCGCCAAGCTCGGTCACGCTGTCCCGTATGAGGGCGCCGTTTCTCTCCACGCTTGATTCCTGCGCCGAGCGCGTCAAGCTCGCAAGACGGGGGAACGAAATGAACGCAACGACGGCCAACGCCGCGCATTGGCTCGCGCTGCATCGCAGCATGTGCCGCATCCGTGCCTTTGAGGAAACCGCGCTCGCGGCGCACCAGGCCGGCGACATTCCGGGGCCGCTGCACGTCAGCATCGGGCAGGAGGCGGTCGCGGCCGGCGTCTGCCTCAACCTGCGGCGTGAGGACCGCATCACCTCCAACCATCGCGGCCATGGCCATGCGCTGGCCAAGGGCGCCGGGGTGGCGGGGATGATGGAGGAGCTGCATGGCCGCGCCGGCGGGCATTGCGGCGGCAAGGGCGGGTCGATGCATATCGCCGATTTCTCGGTCGGCATGCTCGGGGCCAATGGTGTGGTCGCGGGTGGCATCCCGATCGCGGTGGGCGCGGCGCAGGGGCTGAAGCTGCTGGGGCTCGACCATATCGCCGTCTGCTTCTTCGGCGATGGCGCCATCAACCGCGGGCCGTTCCTGGAGGGGCTGAACTGGGCGGCGCTCTACCGGCTGCCGGTGCTGTTCGTGTGCGAGGACAATGGCGTGGCCGCCTTCACCCGCGCCGCCGATGTCACCGCCGGGCCCGGGGTCGTGGCCCGCGCCGCCGCACTCGGCGTCCCCGCCGTGACCGTCGATGGCAATGACGTCGGCGCCGTGGATGCCGCCGCCGCGCGCCTGGTCGCCGAGGTCCGGGGCGGGGCCGGCCCGCGCCTGCTGCATGCGCAAACCTATCGCCACACCGGCCATACCAGCACCGATGCCGCCGCCTGGCGCCCGGCCGATGAGGTCGCCGCAGCGAAGCAGGGCGAGCCCATCGCACGCTTCGAGGCCCGGCTGCTCGCCGAGGGCGTCGCCACCGCCGCGGAACTCGCGGCCGTCCGGGAGGATGCGCTGGCCGAGATGCAGGCCGCCCGGGCAGCCGCAATGGCCGCGCCCTGGCCCGATCCGGCCACCGCCTTCAGCGATGTGCTCGGCGCATGACGACCCTGGTGGAAGCCCTGCGTCTTGCGGCGTTGCAGGAGATGAAGCGCGATCCCCGGGTCTGGGTGCTGGGCGAGGATGTCGCGCGCGGTGGGCTGTTCGGCCAGTATCGCGGCTTCCTGGAAAAATTCGGGCCGGATCGCGTGGTCTCCACCCCGATCAGCGAGGCCGTCATCATGGGCGCGGGGCTGGGTGCGGCCCTGGTCGGCACGCGGCCGATCATCGAGATGCGCATCTTCGACTTCGTGATGTGCGCGATGGACGAGCTGGTGAACCAGATCGCCAAGATCCGCTACATGTTCGGCGGCCAGGCGCGGCCCTCGCTGGTGGTGCGCATGCCGCACGGGCTGTGGCGCAACAGCGCCGCCCAGCACAGCCAGGTGCTGGAGGCCTGGTTCGCGCATCTGCCCGGCGTGGTCGTGGTGGCACCCTCGACCCCCGCCGATGCCGCCGGGCTGCTGGTCTCGGCGATCCGCAGCGATGATCCGGTGCTGTTCTTCGACCCCAAGAACCTGTTCGGCGTCGAGGGCGAGGTGCCCGAGGTCATCGAGCCCATCCCCTTCGGCCGCGTCCGCCGCGTGCAATCGGGCAATGGGCTGACCATCGTCTCCTGGTCGGCGCTGATGCCGGCGGTGCAGCAGGCGGCGGCGGTGCTCGCCTCGCGCGGGATCGGGGCGGAAATCCTGGACCTGCGCTGCCTTTGGCCCTGGGACCAGGCCGCCGTCGTCGCCAGCGCCCGGCGCACCGGCCGGCTGCTGGTGGCGCATGAGGCGGTGGAGGTGGGCGGCTTCGGCGCCGAGATCATCGCCTGCGTCGCCGAACACGCCCCGGGGGTGAAGCTCGCGCGCTGCGGCATGCCGCGGGTGCCGCTGCCCTTCTCGCCGCCCTTGGAGGAGGCGATCAAGGTCACCCCCGCCAAGATCGTCGCCGCCGCCGATCGCCTGCTTGCCCGCTGAGGCAAGCCCCCGCACTCTGACGCCATGAAAAGGCCCGGCCAACGGGCGACCCATCAGGGAGAACCGCCATGACCATATCCCGCAGGCTCATCCTCGCCGCCCCCGCCGCTTTGGCGATGCCCGCCGTCGCGCGGGCGCAGACCCAGTACAAGGCCGAATACAAGGTGAGCGTCGTCGGCAACCGCCCGATCGCGCTCGCCGATGGCGCCTTCCGCTGGGCCGAGCTGGTGACCGAGCGCAGCGGCGGCCGCATCAACATGAAGGTCTATCCCGGCAGCCAGCTGGTCGGCGGCGACCAGACGCGCGAACTGGTCGCGATGCGCCAGGGCATCATCGACATGGCAACCTTCAGCACCATCAACATCAGCCCGCAGGTGCGGGAGATGAACATCTTCTCGCTGCCCTTCCTGCTCGGCGATGCGCGCGGCTTCGATGCGCTGATCCGCGGTGAGGTGGGGCGTGAGCTGGAGCGCGTCATCGCCACCCGCGACGTGGTGCCCATGGCCTGGGGCGAGAACGGCTTCCGCGAGATATCCAACAGCAAGCGCCCGATCCGGGAGCCCGCCGATCTGCGGGGGCTGAAGATACGCTTCGCTGCCGGGGCCATCTTCTCCGAGATATTCACCGCGCTTGGCGCCAACCCGGTGCAGATGTCCTTCGCCGATCTGCAGCCGGCCCTTTCGACCGGCGCGGTCGATGGGCAGGAGAATCCGGTGAACCTGTTCCTGGCGCTGCGCATGGACGCGCTGGCCCAGAAACACCTGACCCTGTGGAATTATGTCGCCGATGCCGGGCTCTTCGTGGTGGCCAAGCCGGTGCTGGAAAGCTTCACCCCGGCCGACCGCGATCTCGTGAAGGCCTGCGCCATGGAGGCCGCCGAGGCGCAAATCCGCGCCTCCCGCGCCGGGCTCGGCCAGAACGGCGATCGCGCCAGCCTGGAGGAGCTGGCGCGGCGCGGGGTCGCGGTGGTGACCTCGACCGATGCCGAGAAGCAGGCTTTTGCGAGGCTCACCAAGCCTGTCTATGACAAATGGGCGCAGACGGTCGGCACCGATCTGGTGCGCCGCGCCGAGGCCGCCGTGCGCGCCGCGCGGAGCTGACCATGGCAGGGGAACAACCGGAGCCGCGCATTCCCCTGAAAATCGAGGAGGTGCTGATGGCGGCGGCGATGGGCGCGATGGCGCTGATCACCGCCGCCAATGTCGTCACGCGCTATCTGACCAATGTCTCACTGGCCTTCACCGAGGAATATTCGGTGGTGCTGATGGTGGTGGTCGCCTTGCTCGGCACCGCGGTCGCGACCGCTCGCGGGCGGCATATCAGCATCGACTTCTTCGTCGGGCTGATGTCGCCGCGACGGCGGCAGTTGGCGGAGGCCTTCGCCTTGCTGCTGACCATGCTCTGCTTCGGGCTGCTGGTGGTCTTCGGCGCCAGCCTGACCTGGGACGAGTATCGGTATGAGGTGCTGTCCAACGGCCTGGGCACTCCGAACTGGTGGTACACCGGCTGGCTGCCGCTGCTCTCGCTGGTCGTGGTCCTGCGCGCGGCTGGGCGGCTGGTGCGGGTGCTGAAGGGCCAGGCGGCGTGATCGGCGCAACCCTGTTCCTGGGCTTCGGCGTGCTGCTGGTGGCGGGGGTGCCGATCGGGGTGGCGCTGGGGCTGGCCGGTGCCTTCTGCATCTGGCTGGCCGATCAGTCGATCATGGCGATGCCGACCAGCGTCTATGCCGGCATCGCGAAATACCCGCTGATGGCGATCCCGATGTTCGTCCTGGTCGGCAGCGTCTTCGACCGCACCGGCGTCGCGCTGCGGCTGGTGCGCTTCGCCACGGCGCTGGTGGGCGCGGGCAGGGGGGCGCTGGCCAGCGTCGCGGTGCTGGTCGCGATGGTGATGGGCGGCATTTCCGGCTCCGGCCCCGCCACCTCGGCCGCGGTGGGGCAGGTGGTGACGCGGGGGATGGTGCGGGACGGCTACCCGCGCCCCTTCATCGCCAGCACGGTGGCGGCGGCGGCCTCGACCGACATCCTGATCCCGCCCTCCATCGCCTTCATCGTCTATGCGGTGATGGTGCCCGGCGTGTCGGTGCCGGCGATCTTCATGGCGGGCATGTTTCCCGGGCTGCTGGCCGGTTGCGCGATCATCGTGGCGGTGCTGCTGATTTCCTGGCTTTGCGATTTCGGCGGCAAGAGCCCGGACCGGGAAACCCTCTCGATCTGGCGCAGCTTCCGCGAGGCGATCTGGGGGCTGATGGCGCCCGTGGTCATCCTCGGCAGCATGCGCGCGGGCTTCGTGACCCCCACCGAGGCGGCGGTGATGGCGGTGTTCTACGGGCTCTTCGTCGGCTTCGTGGTCTATCGCAGCCTGACCCTGCGCGATGTGTATGAGATGCTGGTCGAGGCCGCCGAACTCTCCGGCATCATCCTGGTGGTGATCGCGCTGGCCACCGTCTTCGCCTGGTCCACCAGCACGCTTGGGCTGGTGCAGCCGGTGGCGGATTGGATCGTTGGGCTCGACCTTGGCGCCAATGGCACCATGGCGCTGCTGGTGGTGGCGATCGTGGTGGTCGGCATGTTCCTGGACGGGGTGTCGATCTTCCTGATCCTGCTGCCGGTGCTGATGCCGATCGCACGGCATTTTGACTGGGACCCGACCTGGTTCGGCGTGGTGCTGACCATGAAGATCGCGATCGGCCAATTCACCCCGCCGATGGCCGTCAACCTCATGGTTTCCTGCCGAATTGCGGAAGTTTCCATGGAATCGACCATCCCCTGGGTCATCTGGATGGTTCTGGCGATGTTGGTGGCACTTGCACTTGTGGTGATTTTTCCAGGCATCGCTTTGTGGCTTCCGGGCGTTATGGGAGTGCTCTGACCCCATCAATGGGGTCGCTGGAGGAGATACCCATGCGAATGCTCATGCCCGTCGCGGCCCTCGCCGCCTTGCTCGGGGGACCTGCGCTGGCTCAGACCTCGGGTTCGCCGCCGCCCGGTTCGACCCAGGTGACCCACGCCACCACCGTCGCCGACCTTGCCGCCATGTGCGCGCCGCGCTCCACCGGGCTGCCGCGGCTTGAGTCGATCGCCTATTGCCAGGGCTATGTCACTGCGGCCGGCCATGCCTATGCCGAGCTGGTGCCGGCCTCCGGCCCGCGCCCGCAGATCGTCTGCATGGGCACGCCGGGGCCCAGCATCGCCGAGGCCGGGATCGGCTTTGCCGCCTGGGCGGCCCAGCACCCCGAACATGCGAGTGAGCCCGCCCTCGACGGCCTGCTGCGCTATGCGCGGGCCACCTATCCCTGCGCGGCCGCCCCTCGGGCGGCCCGCTGACATGAAGAGGATCACGACCATGCGCGCAGCGCGTCTCGCCCTTCCTCTCCTTGCCATCCTCTCGCTCGGCGCCTGCGCCGGGATGGACCCGCAGCAGCGCGCGGTCGGGACCGGCGCCCTCGGCGGTGCCGCCCTGGGCGGGCTTGCCGGGTCCTTCAGCGGGAATACCGGCTGGGGTGCCTTGCTGGGCGCCGGTGTCGGTGCCGGCGCTGGCTACATTTACGACCAGTCGCAGCAGCAGCAATACCGCGACAATGACCGGCGCGACTATCGCCAGGATCGCCGCTACGACCAGCGCCGCCGGTAGAGCATTTTTCAAGTCGGCTGGAGTCACCCGACGACTTGGAAAATGAACGGCGGCCGGCCTAGGTGGTGAAGCGGGTCGGGGAGAAGGCGGGGGGCGGCGCGCCGCGGCCAAGGGCCGCATCCGCCGCCATCCGCGCCACCACCGGCCCGAGCGTATAGCCATTGCCGGTGACGGCGTGGATCAGGCCGGGCGCCGCGGGGTGTTCCCCCACCAGCGGTGCCCGGTCGAGTGCGACATTCAGCCCCGTCCAGGCCCGCAGCACATGCAGGCCATTGATGGCCGGGGCGACATGGCCCGCCACCCAGAGATTGCCCTCGATGCTGCGGCGCCGGTTCCGCGTGGCGCCGGTCGCGGCGTCCTGGTCGCCTGGCCAGGCGCCGCCGATCACCATATGGCCGGCATCGCTTTGCTTCAGCGACAGATGCCGCCCGGCATGGGCGACGAGATGGCGCAGGATCGGTGGCGCTGCCTCGGTGATCACCACCTGCTGGACGGCCCCCTTCACCGGCAGCCGCATGCCGGCCAAAGCCGCGATCCGCCCGGCCCAGGGCCCGGCGGCATTGATGACCCGCCCCGCGCGCAACCGCCCGCTGCCGGTCGTCACCGCCCAGCTGTTGCCTTCGGGCGCCAGGGCCGCGACATCGGCGCCCGTGACGATCCGCACCCCTGCCGCCCGAGCCTGGGCGGCCAGTGCCGTGGTGCCGCGCAGCGGGTCGATCTGGCCTTCCGTCGGGCAGAACGCCGCACCCAAAAACCCCACGCCGAGATGGGGGGCGAGGGCATGGAGCTCATTGGCCCCGAGCAGATGCGTCTCGATTCCCCGCGCCCGTTCCAGCGCGGTCTTGCCGCGTAGCCAGGCGAATTCGGCCTCGGTTTCGGCGAGCATCAGCCCGCCTTCCTGGCGGATGCCGAGCGTGTCGGACCCATCCCGCGCGATCTCATGCCATAGCGCGATCGAGGCCGGGCCGAGGCTGAGGGTGTCCGCCGCCGGCCCAGCGGTGCCCGCGGCATCGGCGACCTCGCCGAAATCATAGGACAGCAACTGCACATGCAGGCTACCGGCATTGGCGGTGCTGGCGGCCAGGCCCGGCTCGTCGCGCTCCAGCAGCACCACCTCCCGCCCCTCCCGCGCCAGATAGAGTGCGGTCGCCAGCCCCACCACGCCGCCGCCGATGATCACGAATTCGGCGGTTGCCGGCGGGGTTTCGGCGGTGCGATGGCTGCGCCAGGCAATCGGGGCCGGGGCGGCGACGATGGGGGAGGCGGACCATTCCGGCAGCTCATGGCGCAGCGCTGCCGCCGGCACCGGCTTGATGGGCGCGCGCGGCGCGGCGAAGCCGGCCTCGGCGCTGGTGCCGGTGAGGCGGGCGATGGTCGCGGCGCACATGCGGCCCTGGCACCGGCCCATGCCGGCGCGCGTCGCCTTCTTCAGGCCGGGTAGCGAGGCGTTCCGGCCCGCCGCCCGCAATGCCCCGGCGGTCACCTCCTCGCACCGGCAGACGATCGTGGCATCGGCGATGGCGGCGACATTGAAGGCGGGGGCGGCGAAGCCTTGCCATAGCGCCGCCTGGAAACGCTCGGCCCGCGCCAGGGCGCGTTCGGTGGCGCGGTCCTCGGGCAGGTGGTGGCCCAGCGCCCGCGCGGCGGCGAGCCCGGCCAGCCGCCCGCGTGCCAGCGCCGCCCGCGCGCCGCCCAGTGCGGCACCATCGCCAACGGCGAAAATGCCCTCGATGCTGGTGCGGCCTTCGGGATCGGTTTCGGTTTCCAGCCGCCCCAGCCCCTGGTCGATGAAGCGATGCGCGCAGCCGAGCGCCCGGGCGAGGCCCGTCTCCGGCTGGAAGCCGAGGGTCAGGGCGCAGGCGCCGGCCGCGATCCGCTGCTCACCGCCCGGGCCGCGCACGCGCAGGGCCTGAAAGCGGTCCGTGCCCTCGCAGGCCAGGACCTCGGTGTTCCACAGCACCGGCACCCCCGCGGCGCGCAGCCGGGCGAGGTAGCGCGCGCCATCCCAGGCAAGGCTCGGCGAGGCGGCGGCCATCCGCAGCAGCACCGCGGCGCCGGGGGCGGGGGCGGCCTCCACCACCGCCGCGACCTCGACGCCACCGGCCAGCAATTCGCAGGCAAGCTGCAGGTTCAGCGGGCCATTGCCGGCGATCACCACCTTGGCGGCCGGGCTGACCCGCTGCGCGCGGGCCAGGGTCTGCATCGCGCCGGTGGTCATCACCCCCGGCAGGGTCCAGCCGGGGACCGGCACCGGGCACTCATGCGCGCCGGCGGCGATGACCAGCAGGCGCGGGCGCAGGGTCTCTGCCGCGCCCTGGATGATGGCGGCGATCTCCAGGCCCGGTGGACGCGTCTCGGCATTGGCGGCCCAATCGGCGGGGGCGGGGGAGAACCCGCCCCAGGCGGTGGCCCCCTGGAGGATCTCCACCCCCGCCCGTGCGGCCCGGGCGAAAAGCGCGGCACCGCGACGGAACTGGGCATCGGGCGCGGCATGGACGTGGCCGGGGGCAAGCGGCTTCAGATACTGCCCGCCCGGCGCATCGCGTTCGTCCAGCACCAGGACGCGCACCCCGGCCTCGGCGGCGGCGACGGCGGCCGAGAGCCCGGCGGGGCCGGCGCCGATGACCAGAAGATCGACCGCGCGTTCGGGGATCGAGATCGGCGGCGTGGCGAGGGGTGCCGGCCGCGCGGGGACAGCCGATGCGACCTGCATGCCATCGGCGACCTTCACCATGCAGGCGCGCTGGTTGGCGCGGCCATCGACGGTGACCAGGCAATCGAAGCAGGCCCCCATGCCGCACCACAGACCGCGCGGCGCGCCGCTCGCGGTCTCGCGGAAGGCCAAATGCCCGGCGGCGGAGAGGGCCGCGGCGATCGTTTCGCCTGTGACGGCCGCGATCTGCTCGCCGTTGAAGCGAATGCCCATGGGGGCGGCAATGGCGCGGATTTTGGTATGAATCAGCCGCATGGGATGGTTCGCTTCTGCCCTTGTCGTATCATCGGCTTTCGGTTCCGGTAGTCACCTGCATAAAGGGAGACGGGTAGGACACATGGCACGCGAGCCATTCTCCGGCTGCTACACGGTTCTGGTGACCCCGTTCACCGAGGATGGCGCCGCCATCGATGTGCCCGCGCTGAGGCGCCTGGTCGAGTACCAGATCGCAAATGGCGTGCGCGGGCTGATCCCGCTCGGCTCCACCGGAGAGTTCCTCTCCATCTCCCGCGAGGAACGCGCCCAGGTGGTGGAGACGGTGATTGCCGCCGCCGCCGGTCGTGTCCCGGTGTTGATCGGCACAGGTGAGGAAGACACGCGGCTGGTCGTGGCCCTGTCGCGCGAGGCCGAGGCGATGGGCGCCGATGGGGTGATGATCATCCCGCCATACTACTCCGTGCCGACCGAGGATGAGCTGTTCCACCACTACAGCACGGTGGCGGATGCGATCGGCATCCCGATCATGGTCTACAACAACCCTGCGACCTCCAATGTCGATATGGGGGCGGCGACCTTGGCGCGGCTCTCGCGCATTCCGAACTGCCGCTACGTCAAGGAAAGCACGCTGGAGGTGACGCGGGTGCGCGATATCCTGGCGGCCTGCGACGGGCGGATGACGGTCTTCGCCGGCGTGCTCGGATATGAATCCGCCTGGCTCGGCGCCAGCGGCTGGGTCGCGGTCTGCAGCAACGTCGCCCCCCGGCTCAGTGCCGACATGTTCCACGCCGCCATGGCCGGGGACCGCGACACGGCGCTGCCGCTGTACCGCAAGCTGGCGCCGCTGCTGCCCTGGGTGGGCGGGCCGCGCTACGTCAGCGGCACCAAGGCCGCCTTCCGGCTGATCGGGAGGGACATGGGCGCACCGCGCCCGCCGCGCCTGCCGCTGCCCGATGCCGATATTCCCGCGCTGGCCCGCGTGCTGCGCGGCGTTGACCTGCTCGCCTCCGACCGGGAAGCGGCGGAATAGACAAGGAGAACCCCATGCCCCTGCTGATCTCCCGCCGAAGCCTGCTTGCCGCCCCCGCGCTGATTGCCGTGACGCCGGCGCTGGCCGCGCAGCGCGTGCCGGACAGCGAGTTGGTCAAGCCCGGCACCCTGACGATGAGCACCAACCCGACCCTGCCGCCGGTCCAATACGTGGACAGCACCGGCCAGTTGAAGGGCATGCGGATCGAGATGGGGGTCGAGCTGGCCAAGCGCCTCGGCCTCACGCCCGAGTATGTGCGGGTGGAATTCAGCACCATGATCACCGGCCTCGCCGCGCGCCGCTGGGACCTGATCAACACCGGCATGTTCTACACCGAGGAACGCGCCAGGATCATGCAGCTGGTGCGCTATGAGCAGCAGACCATCGGCATCTGCGTGCCCCGCGGCAATCCGAAGAACATCACCAAGATCGAGGATCTGGCCGGGCTCTCGGTCGGCGTCGAACAGGGCGGCTTCGAATACCGCCGCAGCCAGGATCTGATCGCCGATCTGCAGAAGGCCAACCTCGCGCCGATCACCGTGCGCGCCTTCGACAATTTCGCGGTGTCGTTCCAGGCGCTGCGGGTCGGCCAGCTCGATGCCGCCATCGCCATCGACAGCACCTGCAAGAACTACGACGACCGTGGCGAGTTCACGCACGCGATCAAGGGGCTTTACGGCACGCCGGTCACCGTGGGCATGCGCTCGCGCGTGCTGGCGACCGCGGTCGCCGCGGCCTTCACCGAG
Source organism: Humitalea rosea (assembly GCF_003253705.1). Lineage (GTDB taxonomy): Bacteria > Pseudomonadota > Alphaproteobacteria > Acetobacterales > Acetobacteraceae > Humitalea > Humitalea rosea. The sequence goes on along the minus strand of NZ_QKYU01000010.1, from coordinate 115,351 downwards.
ATGAGGGCCGATGGCTTCCTGCCGACCTTGATGGGCGGCTACGGCATCAGCGGCTGGCCCGAGCCCTATACCGTCGTCGGCCCGACCTGACGCCCGGATGCGCGTCTGGCACTGGGACGGCTTTTTCGATTATCTGACGAATGCCTATCTGTTCGAGGGGGCGCTGATCTCCCTCGGGCTGACCGTCGTCGCCCTCGTCATGGGGCTGGCGGGCGGGATCGTGGTGGCGCTGCTGCGGCTGTCCGGTGGGCGGTTCGGGCGTGGTTTCGCGCTCGCCTATTGCTGGTTCTTCCGCGGCACGCCGCTGCTGGTGCAGTTGCTGATGATCTACACGGCCCTGCCGCTGTTCGGCATCCGCCTGTCGGTGATCGAGGCGACGCTGCTCGGCCTGTCGTTGAACGAGGCGGCGTATCTGTCCGAGACCGTGCGCGCCGGCATCCTCGCGGTGCCGCGCGGGCAGGGGGAGGCGGCGACCGCGCTCGGCCTGCACAGCGTGCAGCGGTTCCGTCTGGTGGTCTGGCCGCAGGCGTTGCGCATCATCATCCCGCCCCTGGGCAACAGCGTGAACGGGCTGCTGAAGACGACCTCGATCGCCAGCGTCATCTCGATGGATGAATTGCTGCGGCGGACGCAGATCCTGGTGCAGGAGAAGTTCCTCGTGCTGGAACTGTTTACCGTCGCCGCCCTCTACTATTTGTTGATGACCACGGTCTGGGACATGGTGCAGCGAAGGTTGGAGGCGCGGTTCGGGCGCGGCTACGCGGGGGAGTCGGCGGACCGGCGGTAGTCAGGTCCCGTACATTCCGCCGACATGCCAGCCGCGGTTCGCCAGATCATCCAGCGAGGTGTGGTCGAAGAAGATGCGTTTGGCCGCCTTCTTGTCGGGATAGGTCGTGCCGTCGAAGGCCAGCACATCCTTGCCCGGCATCTCGGCGCAGAACTTGCCGAGGGTGATGTCCACGAGCTTCGGTGACGCCTTGGCGGTGCGGTGCTTCTCGATGTTCCCGGCCTGCCCCCATTCGGCGAGCCATATCTGGTATGTCGTTCCGGTCACCAGCTTCACATCCTCGACCAGGGCGATGTGACGCCAACGGATGCCGCGGCTGTCCTTCTCGCCGAAGGTGCAGACCACATTGCCGCATTCCAGCTTCTGCGGATCGGTGATCAGATCGAGCGGCACGCGCTTTCGCGTGGTGTACACATCCGGGCTGGCGCCTGGCAGCTTGTCCTTTTTGCCGTAGCCGAGCCCATAGGCGAAGATCGCGGTGGAGGGCGAGATGCCGAGCCAATTGCCGACGAAGGCGTTGCAGTCGATCCCGAACCATTTCTCGCCATAAGCCTTGGCGTCCTTGGTGAGGCCGCAGAAGACCGCGAGCCGCACGGCATCGGAGATCTCATCCGGCGAGCCGCGCCCCGCATAGGCGCGGCGGAGCGAGGGATCGTACCATTCCTCGCCGGGGGCGATCCGGTCCGGATGGCCGGTGATGTAAAAGGGCTGGGTCAGGGCGCGCACCTGCGCCGGGTTCTTCAGCTTCAGCTTCGCGGCGAGGCCGGAGAGCAGCCGGTAGTATTCCTGGTCCTGCTCCGCCATCCAGCCGCTGATGTAGCGTTGAATGTCGAGGCTCGCGGCGATGCCGAGCTTCGCATCCATGATGCTGAGCTTGTGATAGCGGCCGGCATAGGCCGCTGGCGTGTCGTAGGACATCCCGTGCCACCCCCTGCTTTGGCACGAGGCTACCACGCGCCAAAGCAGGCTCGGTGCGAAGACGCATCGCTCTGCGGTGAACTTGCCGCGAGATGGCCTATCGCCACATCCCCTTGGCCACCAGCCAGTCCTGCACCACGCCCGCGACGGTGTCGCTGGTCTTGTCCATCATCATCATGTGGCTGTTGCCGCGGATGCCGCGTTCCGGCAGGTCGATGATGTCCACGCTGCCGCCGGCCGCGCGCACCGCCTCGGCGAAGCGCACGCCATTGGCGCGGATGGTCGGCCAGCGGCTGTCCTGGGCGATGAAGTCGCCATAGACCATCAGCACCGGCACATCCTTCAGCGCCGCGACCTTGGCCGGGTCGCCGATCGCCGCGGGCTCGACCAGCACCAGGGCGCGGACCTTGTCCGGCTTGTTCTGCGCCGCGCGCCAGCCGAACAGCCCGGCCTGGCTATGCGCGACGACGACCGAGGGCCCGACGCGGTCCAGCAGTGCCGCATAGGCCTCCTGCGTCAGCGCATCCGTGGTGGTGAAGCGCGGCACGCATTGCTTGACGAAATTCAGGTAGGACTCGCGGTCGGTCGGGAACTGGTTGCCGGGCAGCGTCGTGCCGCGCTGGAAGGAGCCGATCCCGTCGCCGATGCGGAAGCGCTCATAGGGGTTGTCCACGGTCAGCAGCACCGGCGTGCCGCCGGTCTGCTCGGGGATCATGGTCCAGCCGGCGCGGCCGCGCTCCACGGCATCGCTGACATAGGTCACCCAGCCCCGGCGCAGGAAGTAGCTCTGCCAGCCCTCGCGCCCATCCGGCGTGGTTTCCCAGGTGACGCCGGTCAGCCCGCCGCCATGCCACATCAGCATAGGCGCCACGCCGCGCTGCGGGCTCGGGACCATGTACTGCGCGTACATGCCGGCCATCAGATAGGTGCCGTTGGGATCGACGCGGGCGGGCACGCCGCCCGGGGTGAACAGCACCTCGCGCACGGGCTGGCCGCTGACCACGACTTCCTTGCCGCCGACGTGGAAGGACCCCCAGCGCTCCAAGGTGATGCCGGGCTTCGGCTCGGCGGGCGCGGTCTGGGCCGCGGCGGATTTGGATGCGACGGCACCGATCATGGCTGCGATGGCGGCGGCCCTTCGTGTTGTGCTCATGGCATTTGCTCCCGTTATGGGCAGCAGCCTCGCCCGAACCATTGTGAAACACAACGGCGCTGCTTGCCCGTGGCGCCTCCACGCCCGAACATTATCCCCTGCTGCAACGGAGCGCCCCCACCCCATGGCCACCTACGACCTCGCCATCCGCGGCGGCACCGTCGCCACCGGACAGGGCGCGATCCGCTGCGACATCGGCATCCGCGACGGCCGCATCGCCGCTTTGGCAGAGAGCATCCCTGAAGCCGCGCGCGTGCTCGATGCGACGGGGCTGCTGGTTATTCCGGGGGGCGTGGACAGCCACTGTCACATCGCCCAGGCCGAGGCGAATGGCACCCGGCATGAGGAAAGCTTCGCGACCGCCAGCCATTCGGCCTTTCTCGGCGGCACCACCTCGGTCGTCACCTTCATCCCACATGTCAAGGGATCGGCCCTGGCCCCGCATGTGGCGGATGCCGAGGCGCAGGCCTCGCGCGAGTCCATGATGGATTACGCCTTCCACCAGATCATCGCCGATCCCACCGAGGCGGTGCTGGCCGAAATCCCCGGGCTTGTCGCCAAGGGCATCCGCAGCCTCAAGGTCTTCCTGACCTATGAGCCGCTCCACCTCTCGGACGGTGAGTTCCTCAAGGTGCTGCTGGCGGCACGGCGCAATGGCTGCCTGGTCACGGTGCATTGCGAGAATTTCGACGCGATCTCCTGGCGCACCCAGGCTTTGCTGGATGCGGGCCTCACTGCACCCAAATACCACGCCTGGTCGCGCCCGCCGGTGGTGGAGCGGGAGGCGACACATCGCGCCATCGCGCTGGCCGAGCTGGTGGACCAGCCGATCCAGGTCTTCCACGTCTCCTGCGCCGAGGCGGCCGAGGAGATCGCCCGCGCCCAGGCCCGCGGCCTCAAGGTCTGGGGCGAGACCTGCCCGCAATACCTGACCCTGACCGCCGCCGACATGGACCGCCCCGGCTTCGAGGGCGCCAAGTGGATGTGCAGCCCGTCGCCCCGCGACGCCGCCGAACAGGGGCGCATCTGGGAGATGATCCAGCGCGGCACGCTGGGCGTCGTCTCCTCCGACCATTGCGGCTTCTCCTATGAAGGCGAGGCGGGCAAGGCGATGAATGGCCGTGACGCGGTGTTCCGCGACATTCCGAACGGCATCCCTGGCCTCGCGGCGCGGATGCCGATCCTGTTCTCCGAAGGGGTCGCCAAGGGCCGCATCGGGCTGGATGAATTCGTGGCGCTGACCTCGGCCAATGCCGCCAGGCTGATGGGGCTCTATCCGCGCAAGGGCGCGATATTGCCGGGCAGCGACGCCGATCTGGTGCTCTGGGACCCGACCCGGACGCAGACCCTGACCAATGCCATGATGGGCCATGCCATCGACTACACGCCCTTTGAGGGGCTGGAGGTCACCGGCTGGCCGGTCGCGACCCTGCGCCGGGGCGAAATAGTGATGCAGGATGGCAAGGTGCAGGCCGAGCCCGGATCGGGCCGGTTTTTGCCGCGCGGGCTCTACGACTACATCCGCCCGACCGGGCGGCTGGCCAATGGCTTCGATGCCGCGCCCTGGCCCGTGGCGTGAGGATCCTCATCGCCAACGCCAATACGACGCAGGAGATCACCGAGCTCTGCGCCGCCGCCGCGCGCAGCGCCGCGAGCCCGGGGACGGAGATCGTCCCAGCCACCCCGCGTTTCGGCCCGGCTGTGATCAGCTCGCGGGCGGAAAACATCATCGCGGGCCATGCGCTGCTGGAGCTGCTGGCCGAACATGCGGGCACGGTCGATGCCGTGGTGCTGGCGGTCAGCCATGACACGGCGCTGGAGGCGGCGCGCCAGCTCATGCCCTGCCCGGTGGTGGGGATGACCGAGGCGGCCTGCTTCGCCGCCTGCCTGGTCGGCGCGCGCTTTGGCCTGGTCACCTTCGGCGGCATCGAGACCTATCGCGAGCGCATCGGCCAGCATGGGCTGGCGGGGCGGCTCGCGGGGCTCGTGGGCGTCGAGGCGACACCGCAGGAGACGCTGGCCGATCCCGCAGGGGTCGAGGTGAAGGTGCTGGCCGGCATCATGGCGTTGGTCGCCGCCGGAGCCGATGCGGTGGTGCTGGGGGGCGCGGCGCTGGCCGGGATGGCGCCACGGTTGCAGGGAAGGACGCCGGTGCCGCTGCTGGATGGCATCGTCTGCGCGGTGCGGATGGCGGAGATGCTGGTGGGGCTCGGCCTGCCGAAGCCCGCCGCGGGATCGATGGCGCCGCCCGAGGGGCGGGCGAGCATCGGGCTGTCCGAGCCGCTCGCGGCAATGCTGCGCGGTCGCTAGGCTCGGGACCCGTCACTCGCCTGCCCCGACGCGGAGGGGCATGAGTCACCCCTGGCCGCTCTCACCCGCCTGAGCCTACCACCCCCTCGCTCTCGCTCTCGCCCTTGCCACCCTGGGCGCCCCTTTCCGGACTGCGGAACGCAGCCAAACCGCGCTTGCCGGTCCCCACCGGCCTTGGACAGGCTGGTCAACGGTGAGGGGAAACGGGCTTGGATATCGTCGCACAGGCAGGCCGGTTTCCCGGAACGGGTTTCCGCGCCGCCCCTGCCAAGGGCGTCGCCGGCTGCGCTGGCCAGGCGCATCAGCCCCGACACGGCCGAGGTGTTGCGGCGCCCGCTTGCGAACCAACGGCGCCCAGGGAGGAGACGAAATGACCAAGTCCAAGGCCGTGACATTTGGCGGCCGTCGGCTGTTTGGCGGCGCGTTGCTGGGGGCTGCTTTGCTGCCCTGGGCGGCAGCCGACGCGGCGAGTTTTCCGTCCGGCCCCATCCGCATCATCATCGGCTTCGGCCCGGGCGGGTTGGCGGATCTGACGGCGCGCCTGGTCGGCGAGCAGCTGTCGCTGCGCCTGGGGCAGCCGGTGGTGGTGGACAACCGCCCGGGCGCCGGCGGCGCTGTAGCGGCACGCATCGGGGCCAGCGCCGAGCCGGATGGCCAGACGCTGATGATCCTCAGCACCGGCAACGCCATCAACAAATCGCTGTTCAAATCGCTGCCCTACGACCCGGTCGCGGATTTCGCCGCCATCTCCGCGCTGGTCTCCTTCGACCTGTTGCTGGTGACCAGCAGCACATCGCCGTTGCGGACCGTGCAGGACGTGCTGGCCGCGGGCCGCAATGGCGGGCGTCTGGCCATCGCCACCGTCAACGCCGGCAGCACCCAGAACCTGGCGGCAGAATGGCTGCGCGTCGCCGCGGGGTTGGATGCCACTGTGATCCCCTACCGCACCACGCCGGAGGTGGTGACAGCGGCACAACGTGGCGACGTGCAGCTCGCCTTCGAATCCTATGCCGCCCTACGCGGCGCACTCGACGGTGGGCTGCTCCGCGCCATCGCCTCGACCGGGGAGAAGCGGTCGCAGATGCTGCCCGATCTGCCGACGCTGCGCGAGGCGGGCCTCACCGACTATGCCGTCACCGGATGGAACGCTCTGTTTGTGCCGGCACGTACGCCGCAGCCGATCATCGATCTGCTGAACGGGCATTTGCGGGAGATTTTGGCCACGCCGGCGATGCGTGCGCGGCTTCTCGCCCTGGGCGTCGAGCCCGCACCCAACACGCCGGCCGAGATGGACGCGCTGCTGCGCCGTGACATTGCCGTCTGGGCACAGGTAATCGACCGCGCCGCCATCGAGCGGCAATGACAGCGCCACCGGATCCGTGAAATTGCATTGGCAACGCCGAGCCCTGCCGCCGTGTTATGATACCGGCGCAAAAAGGGTTTCGGCAGATGCGATTGGGCGGTCCTGAGAGTTCGAACGTCGAGGATCGCCGCAGCGGTGGCGGTGGCGGTGGCTTCGGCGGCGGCCGGGTCGCCATCGGCGGCATCGGTGGCGTGCTTCTGGTGGTGGTGTCGCTCCTGCTGGGGGTGGACCCGACCGAGCTTCTGCAAGGCATGGACCCGGCGGCGACTCAGCAACAGCAGCGCCCCGCCGCTGCCGGCAAGGCCGGGCCGCAGGCCTCCGACAGCGGCCGCCGCTTCATCGCCCAGGTGCTGGGCGAGACCGAACAGGTCTGGACCGCCGAATTCGCCCGCGCCAATCGCCGCTACGAGCCGCCCACGCTGGTGCTCTTCACCGGCGCCACGCAATCGGGCTGCGGCTATGCCCAGGCGCAGATGGGGCCCTTCTACTGTCCCAACGACCGCAAGGTTTACATCGACCTCGACTTCATGGCCGCGCTCCAGCAGCGCCTCGGCGCGCGCGGGGATTTCGCCGCGGCCTATATCGTGGCGCATGAGGTCGGGCACCATGTCCAGAACCTGACCGGGCGGCTGCGCGGCGGTCAGGGCAATGCCGCCTCGGTGGTCACCGAATTGCAGGCCGATTGCTACGCCGGGGTCTGGGCCAACCAGGCCGATGCCGCACGCAATATCCTGGAAGATGGCGATATCGAGGAAGGCATGAACGCCGCCGCAGCCGTGGGCGACGACCGGCTGCAACGCCAGGGCGAGGGTCGGGTGACGCCGGAGAGCTTCACCCATGGCAGCAGCGCCCAGCGTGTCGCGGCCTTCAAGCGCGGCATGGGAGCCGGGCGCCCCGAGGCCTGCGACAGCTAACCGCCGATGCTGGTCGCGACGCTCTGGCCTTCCTGCCCGCGCATCGCCCAGCCGGTGGTGCGGTCCTCGATCTTCACGGCGATCGCATACATCACCACACCCATGATCCCGGTGATGATCAGCCCGGCAAAAACCAGCGGCACGTCGAAGCGGGAGGAGGCGAGGATCATCAGATGGCCGATGCCTTTGTTGGAGGCGACGGTCTCGGCGATGATGCTGCCCACGAAGGCGACGGTGATGGCGATCTTCAGGCTGGCGAAGAAATAGGGCATCGCCCGCGGCAGCCCGACCTTGCGGATGATGTCGGTCGGCTTGGCGCCGAGGGCGCGCAGCACGTCGCGCAGCTCCGGCTCCACGGTGGCGATCCCGGTCGCGACATTCACCACGATCGGGAAGAAGCTGATCAGGAAGGCGGTGATCACCGCCGGCACCGTGCCGATGCCGAACCAGATCACCAAAATCGGCACCACCGCGACCTTGGGCACCGAGTTGAAGGCGATCAGCAGCGGATACAGCCCGGCATAGAGCAGGCTGGAGGAGCCGATCGCCACCCCCAGCGCCAGGCCGAAGGCGATGGCGAAGGCGAAGCCGATCAGCGTCGTCATCAGGGTCTGCCAGGAATTATCCAGCAGCGGCCACCACCATTTGTACATGCTGGCGGCGATATCGCTCGGCGCCGGCAGGATGAACTGCGGGATCTGGAAGGCGAAGACCACCGCCTCCCAGATCAGGAAGGTGCCGAGGATGATGATCCAGGGCAGCCAGGCCTGCAGGCGCCGGCGGCGGCGGGCGGCGAGCGCCATCGCCTCGGCCCGGGTCGGGCCGCGGTTGGTCGGGATCGGCTCGGGGGTGGCGTCACGCGGCATGGCTGGCCTCCAGGGTGGCGCCGGCGCGGCGGGCATCGCTGATGTGTTCGCGCAGATCGTGCAGCAGCGCCTGGAACTCCGGTTTGTAGATGTCCTCCATCGTCCGCGGCCGCGGAAAGGGGACTTTGCGCTCCGCGATGATGCGGCCGGGGCGGGAGGACATGACCAGCACGCGATCGGCCAGGAACACCGCCTCGCGCAGGTCATGGGTGACGAGGATGACGGTGGGCTTCAGCGTCTGGCAGACCGTCTGCAATTCCAGCCACAGGTCCTCGCGCGTAAAAATGTCGAGCGCGCCGAAGGGTTCGTCCAGCATCAGCAGCGCCGGGTCATGGATCAGCGCGCGGCAGAGGCTCGCCCGCTGCTGCATGCCGCCCGAAAGCTGGTAAGGGAATTTCTCCTCGAACCCCTTCAGCCCGACCATGGCGAGCAGGCGCCGGGCCTTGGCGTCATACATCGCGCGTTCGCTGCGCAGGCGGCGGCGATGGGGTTCCACCACTTCGAGCGGCAGCATCACATTGGCCAGGATGGTGCGCCATGGCAGCAGCGTCGGCGCCTGGAAGGCCATGCCGGCGGAGGAGAGCGGGCGATCCACCTCCTGCCCCGCCACGATCACATTGCCCTGGGTCATCGGCCAGAGGCCGGTGACCAGCCGCATCAGCGTGGATTTGCCGCAGCCGGAGGGGCCGACGACGGCGACGAATTCGCCCTTGCCGACGGTCAGGGAGCAATCCTTGAGCGCCAGCGTGCCCTCCACCCCGCCGTAGCGCATGGCGACATCCATGATCTCGACGAAGGGGCGTTCCATGGCGCTGCTCATTGCGGCGGGCTCTCCGGGATGGACGTAGGTCCGCCGACCCTAGCACCTGCGGTGCCACGGGCGGCGAGGCCAAACGGGCCATGCCATCTCTACATCCTCCAGAGTTCGCTGAAAATTGCCCAATCTTTAGGCGGATAGCGCTGTATTCACGCGTTATTCGGCGGGGGCGGCCGCCGTTCCTGCCGGGGCGGCACCGCCCCGGACCACGGCCCGCCCGCGACGGCCCAGCGCCAGCCCCGCCACCGCCGGCACCACCACCAAGGTCGCGACGGTCGCGAACAGCAGCCCTCCGATCATCGCCACCGCCATCGGCCCCCAGAACGCCGAACTGGTGAGCGGGATGAAGGCCAGCACCGCCGCGAGCCCGGTCAGCACCACCGGCCGCGCCCGGCGCACCGTGCTCTCGATGATGGCGGTGCGGCGCTCCGCCCCCGCCGCCAGATCCTGCCGCACCTGATCGACCAGGATCAGCGTGTTGCGCATGATCATGCCCGCCAGCGCGATCACGCCGAGCAAGGCCACGAAGCCGAAGGGCTGGCCCATCACCAGCAACGCCGCCGCGGCACCGGGCAGGCCGAGCGGCGCGGTCGCCACCACCACCGCCATGTCGCCCCAATGCCGTAGCTGGATCATCAGCAGCAGCAGCATGACCCCGCCCATCACCGGGAACAGGGCCGCGAGGCTGGCATTGGCCTTGGCCGATTCCTCGGCCGCCCCACCGGGCTCCAGCCGGTAGCCCGCGGGCAGCCCGGCCACGATGGGGGCGAGGGCCGCCATCGCCGCGTTGCTCACATCCAGCGGCTGGAACCCCGGCTGCACATCGGCCCGGACCGTGAGGAAGCCCTCACGGTTGCGGCGCCAGAGGATGGGCTCCTCCGCCTCCGGCACCAGCCGCGCGATCTGCGCCAGCGGCACCGCGCCGGCGGAGGTCGAGAGCGTCAGATCCGGCAGGCTGCCGGGGTCGAGCCGCTCGGCCGCCGGCGCGCGCAGGATCACATCCACCCGCCGGTTGCCCTCGCGCAGGCTGGTCGCGGTGGTGCCGGAGAGCAGCGTCGCCAGGGCCTGCGACACCTCGGCGGGTGAGAGGCCGAGCTGCGCGACCCGCGCCGAATCCAGCTCCAGCCGCAGCGAGGGCATGCGCTCGGACCAGGCGAGTTCGGCATGCGCCGCCCCAGGCACCTCGCGCAGCACCGCCAGCACCTGGTCGGCGGCGCGGCGCAATTCAGCGGGGTCGGGGCCGGTGACGCGGACCTGGACCGGGAAGCCGACCGGCGGGCCGAAGTCGAGGCGGGAGACGCGGATGCGCGCCTCGGGCGCGATCCCCGCCTCGGCCAGCGCCAGCAGCCGCGTCCGCAGACGTTCGCGCGCCGGCACATCCGGCGTCAGCACCACGATCTTGCCGAAGGCCTCATTCGGCAGGTCGGGGTTCAGCGCCAGGAAGAAGCGCGGCGCCCCGGCACCGAGGTAGGCGGTGAAGAGCGTCGCATCCGGGTCGTTCCGCAACTCCGCCTCGATCCGCGCGATGGCGGCATCGGTCGCGGCGAAGGGCGCGCCCTGGCGCAGGGTCACATCCACCAGCAATTCCCGCCGCTCGGACACCGGGAAGAATTGCTGCCGCACCATGCCCATGAGCACACCGCCGCCGGCCAGCGCCAGCAGCGTCGCCCCCAGCACCAGCAGCCGGTGGTCGAGAACCCAGCCGACCAGCCGGCGGAAATGATGGAAGAAGCGGCCGGCGTAGGGATCGGCGTGATGCGCGCTCGGCTTCGGCAGCAGCCGTATCCCGAGCCAGGGGGTGAAGGTGACGGCGACGAGCCAGGAGGCGATCAGCGCCGCCCCCACCACCCAGAAGATGCCGCCCGCGTATTCGCCCGCCGAGGAGGCCGCGAAGCCGACCGGGATGAAGCCGGCGATGGTGACCAGCGTGCCGGTCAGCATCGGCCCCGCCGTGCTGGTCCAGGCGAAGCCCGCCGCGCGGGCGCGGTCCCAGCCCTGCTCCAGCTTCACCACCATCGCCTCGATGGCGATGATCGCGTCATCCACCAGCAGCCCGAGCGAGAGGATCAGCGCGCCGAGGCTGATCCGGTCCAGCTCCATCCCCCAGCGCCACATCAGCGCCATGGTGAGCGACAGGGTCAGCGGCACCGCCAGCGCCACCACGATCCCCGCCCCGAAGCCGAGGGCGGCGAAGGACACCAGCAGCACCACGCCGATCGCGACCGCGAATTTCAGCAGGAATTCGGCGATGCTTTCGGCCACCACCGCCGATTGGTCGTTCACCGCGGCCAGGCCGATGCCGAGCGGCAGGTCGGCGCGGATCGCCGCGGCTTCCGTCCGCAGCGCGGCGCCGAGCGCCAGCACGTCGAAGCCCGGCTGCTTGGCGACCGCGATGATGACGGCGGGCACGCCATCCTGGCGGATCGCGCGGGTCGGCGGGTCCTCCAGCGCGCGTTCCACCGTGGCGATGTCCGACAGGCGCAGGTTGCGCCCGCCCACTGCGATCGGCAGGTCGCGGATCGCCTGCAAGCCGCCGAAGCCATCGCCCGGCCGCAGGAACAGCCGCGAGGCGCCACCCTCCACCACGCCGGCCGCGATCACCGGGTTGAAGCGTTGCAGCGCCTCGACGATCTGGGCGGGCTGGACCCCGAGGGTGGCCAGCCGGGCATGGCTCACCTCGACATGGATGCGCTGCGGGCGCTCGCCCTCGATGCTGACCTTGCCGACGCCGGGGATGCGGCGGAGGCGCGCCTGGATGCGCTCGGCCTGCCGCACCAGATCGGCGTTGTCCGAACCGGTCAGCGCAAAGAGGGCCGAGAAGACATCGCCGTACTCGTCGTCAAAATAGGGTCCGCGCAGCCCGCTGGGCAGGTTGCCGGCGATGTCGCCCACCTTCTTGCGGACCTGGTACCACAGCCCGGCGACCTCGCGCGGCGGGGTGGTGTCGCGCAGGGTCACCTGGATCGTCGCGGTGCCGGGGCGGGCGAAGGTCTGCAGGATGTCGAGGTTGGGCAGGTCCTGCAGCCGCGCCTCGATCGGGTCGGCGACCAGGCGCTGCATCTGCTCGGCGGTGGCGCCCGGCCATTGCGCGCTGACCACCATGACCTTGAGGGTGAAGGCCGGGTCCTCGGCCCGGCCCAGGCGCTGCCAGGCGGTGGCGCCGAGCGCCAGCACCAGCAGCAAGGCAAAGAGCGTCAGCGCGCTGTTGCGGACCGCGGCGGCCGAGAGGTTGAAGCGTTCCATGGCGGGATCACCGCAAGGTCGCGGCGGGGCGGCGGTCGGCGATGCGCACCGCGCTGCCGGCATCCAGCAACTGCACCCCGGCGGTCACCACGAGGTCGCCCTCGGCAAGGTCGCCGCGCAGCGCCACCGTCTCGGGCCCGAGGCGCGCGACGGTGACGGGCACCGCCTCCACCCGGCCCGGCGCGGCCAGGCGCCAGACCATGGCGCCCTGGCCGCGATCATGCAGCGCCCCGCGCGGCAGGGTCGCGACCGGGGCCGCAGTGGCCTCGGCCACCCGCACCGTCGCGGTGGCGCCGAGGGCGGCCCAGTCGGGCGGATTGTCGAGCGCGAAGCGGGCGGCGCGGGTGCGCAGCGCGCCCTCCGCCTGGGGCGCGGCCTCGCGCAGCCGCGCGGCCAGGGGCTCGCCGGGGCGGGACCAGAGGGTGACCTCGGCGGCGGCCCCCGGCGGGAGGGCAAGCTGTTCCGGCAGGGCGACCAGCACCTCGCGCTCGGAGGGATCGGCGAGGCGCAGGATCGCAGCACCCTCGGCGACCACCTGCCCGGCCTCGGCCAGCAGCGCGATCACCACCCCATCGGAGGGCGCGCGCAATTCGGCATAGCCGAGGCGGTTGCGGGCCAGGTCCAGCGCCGCGGAGGCGGAGGCGACCTGTTCCACCGCGGCGCGGGCGGTGGCGATGCGCTGCTCGTCATAGGCGGCGGCGACGTGGCCGGCGGCGCGCAGGCTGCGGGAGCGCTGTGCCTCGGCGGTGGCGCGGCGGGCCTCGGCGGCGGCGGCTTCCAGATCGGCCTGGGCGCTGCGCAGCGCCAGGGTCAGGTCGGCGGCATCCAGCCGCGCCATTACCTGCCCGGCCTGGACGGTGGAGCCGGCATCGACCAGCCGGGCAGTGATGCGGCCGCCGGTGCGGAAGCCGACATCGGCCTCCCGCCGCGCCAGGATCTGGCCGGTGAAGCTGCGGGCATGGGCCTCGGGCGCCAAGTGGACCTCGGCGACCTGGACCGGGTGGGGAGCCTCGGCGACGGGCGCCTCGGCGGCCTCGGGCCGGCAGGCGGCCAGGGCCAGCAGGGTTAGAAGGAGAGGGCGGGAGGGGGACATGCGGCTTGCCTCGGTGACACGGCCGCATCAAAACCCTGACGATTGATGAAAGTCAAGAATCATCAGTTATGATGCGTGTCAGGCCCGAAAGCCCCGGATGAGGAAATCCACCATCGCATCCAGCCGCGCCTTCAGCGCCGGTTCGGTCTTGCCGTGGTTCAGGCAGTCGGCCAGCAGAACCGGATGGGTCCAGACCAGCGTCGCGGTGTTGATGATCTCCGCGCCGGCCGCCGTATCGGTGGGGGCGAAGACGCCCTCGGCGATGCCATCGGCGAGCAGTCGCGCGAACACCGCCTCGACCGCGACGATGAAGCGTTCGATCACGTTCCAATGCTCGGTCATCGCCGCCTGGACCATGTCGTGCATGCAGCGCTCATGGATGAACAGCCGCATGTCGCTGTCGAACAGATGATGCAGCACGGCCCGGAGGCGCTCGGGCGCGGGGAGAGGAGCGGAGGCGATCGCCTCCATCTCGTCGGCCACGCCCTTGAGCATGCTGGCGGCGATGGCCTCGTTGATGGCGCTTTTTGTGGGGTAGAAGCGGTAGATATTGGCCGGCGACATGCCGAGGTCGCGCGCAATGTCGGCGACGGTGGTCTTCTGGTAGCCGATGCGGCGGAACAGCGCCTCGGCCACCGTCTCGATACGGCGGCGGGTTTCGGCCGCGCGTTGCTCGATGGCGGATGGAAGGAATGGCGACATGATGGATTCTGACGAATAATGTGAAGCGTCAGTCTATCAGAAACGCCGCGCCTTGGCGAGAAGCTTGCGCGGCTTGTGTGCAAACCCGTGCCCTCGTGGATTGCATCCGACCCCGGGACCGGCCCATCTATCGCCCACTGACAGAGGAGCCGTGCCATGGGCGTGCCCGATATTTCCGCGACTGAGGCCTGGGCCGCGATCCGATCCGATCCGGATGCGGTGCTGGTCGATGTCCGCACCGATGCCGAATGGACCTTCGTCGGTGTCCCGGACCTGTCCGAGGCCGGCAAGCAAACGGTGCTGATCCCGTGGCAGGTCTATCCCTCGATGCAGGTCAACGGCGCCTTCGCCGAGCATCTGCGCCGCGCCGGCGTCACGCCGCTGTCCAAGGTCTATTACCTGTGCCGGTCCGGCGCGCGGTCGCTGGCGGCGGGCCAGGCGGCGCAGGCGGCGGGGTTCCCGCATGCCTACAATGTTGCCAATGGCTTTGAGGGCCCGGTGGATGCGAGCGGCCATCGTGGCGCCACCGCCGGGTGGAAGGCCGAGGGGCTGCCCTGGGTGCAGCGCTAGCCTCTAGCGATTCCCCGCGATCTTCTGGTGCTCCAGCCGCGACAGCAGCCGCACCACCGGCCAGAGCATGAGGAAGTAGAGGATCGCCGCCGCGACCACCGGCGTCGCGTTGTAGGTCACGCTCTGCGCCTGCCGCGCCTGGTACAGCAGCTCCGGCAGCGCCACGACCGAGGCGAGGGAGGTGAGCTTCACCACCTCCAGCGTGTTCGACACGAGGTCGGGCAGCACGTTCTTCACCGCCTGCGGCAGCACGATCAGGAAGAAGATCGGCGTCGGCCGCAGCCCCAGCGCGCGGGCTGCCTCGGACTGGCCGCGCGGCACGCTTTCCAGCCCGGCGCGCAGGATTTCCGCGTAATAGGCCCCGGTGTTGAGGAAGAAGGCCAGCGCGACCGAGCCCCAGGGCCCCAGGTCCAGCCCCGCGAAGGGCAGGCCGGCATACAGGAAGATCAGCAGCACCAACGGCGGCAGCGCGCGGAACACATCGACCCAGATGCCGAGAGGGATGCTGACCCAGCGGCTTTCCGCCCGCGACAGCGCCGCCAGGATCAGCCCGCCGATGATGCCGAGCGGCACGGTCATGACGGACAGCAGGATGGTCGAGATCAGCCCGGCCTGCAGGATCGGCCAAGCCTGGACCACGATGGACCAGTCGAGGAACGCGTCCTGGAAATCTTCCCAGCTCATCGGGCGAAGGGCCTGGCGAAGCGCAGCTCGATCCGGCGCCCCACGATCACCACCGGCAGGAACAGTATCAGATAAGCGAGCGCCCCGAGCGTCAGGGGCGAGGGATTCAAGGAAAACGCGACGGAGGATTGCGCCGCCCCCAGGATCTCGCTGACCGCGACCACGCTGCCGAGTGCCGTGCCCTTGGTGATGGCGATGGTGCGGTTGACCAAGGGCGGGATGACCATCCGCAACGCCTGCGGCAACACCACCAGGAACAGCACATGCAGGAACCGCAGCCCGAGGGCACGGGCGGCCTCGGTCTGGCCATGCGGGACGGCGGTGATGCCGGCCCAATAGATCTCCTCGGAGAAGGCCGCGAGGATCAGCGCCAGCGAGATGAAGGTGGCGGTGAAGCCCGAGAAGGAGAGCCCCGCCGCCGGCAGCCCAAAATACAGCAGCACGATGATCACCAGCGGCGGCAAGGCGCGGAACACATCGACGATGAAGATGATCAGCCAGTTCAGCGGCCTGATCCCGAAGGCCCGGATCACCGCGAGGACGAGCCCAAGGGCCAGCCCCACGATCACGATCAGCACCGCGAGTTCCACGGTGACGAAGAAGCCCTGCACGATCACCGGCCAATAGGTGCCGATGACCTGCAGATTGAGGAAGGAGGAGACGAAGGCGTCCCAGCCTTTCATGCCGTGACGCCCCCTATCCTGTGATCAGCAACGCGGCTCGCGCGGCGTCGGGTCGTAATGCGGCATGCCGGGGACGCCGGTGCCCGGGAAGACGGTGTTCTCGGCCGAATCCGGGCCAGGCGTGTCACCGAACCACTGCGCCGAGAGCCGGGCGACCGTGCCGTCCTTCTTCAGGCATTCGAGCGCGTTCTCGACCTGCGCGCGCAGCGCCTCGGCGCCCAGCGGGAAGGGGGCGGACCAATGCGCGCGCGTCTCGGTCAGCACGTAATCGGCGATGAACTGCCGCTGGCGGGAGGCGGCGTAGCGCACCACCGTATTGCCGGCGAGGTTGGCATAGGCGCGGCCCGAGATCACCGCCTGCACCGCATCGGGCTGGGTGTCATAGGCCTGGACGGTGAAGCCGTAGCGTTCGGCATTGTCCTTGGCCCAGGAATCGTAATTGCTGCCCTTGTTCACGCTGAGCGACTTGCCGCGCAGATCCTCCAGCGAGGTGATCGGCGGCGTGCCGCGGCGGATGCCGAACTGGTATTCGGTGTACAGGTAGCCTTCGGTGAAGAGCATGTTCGGCGCGCGCTCGGCCGTCACCGTCGTCGGCGCGCAGAGAAAGTCGTAGCGCCCCGCGTTCATCGCCGGGACCAACCCGGAGAAGGTGGCGCTGTCGATGACGATCTCGCGGCCCATCTGGCGGGCGATGGCGCGGAACAGATCGACGTTGAAGCCCTGCACGCCGCCTTCCAGACGCGGAAAGGCATGGGGGGCGAAGGTGCCATCCACGGCGCAGCGCAGTGGCGGCTGGGCGGCGGCCTGGGCCGCGGCGGGGCGTGCCAGGGCAGGGGCCAGCAGCACGGCCGCCGCCAGGGCGAGCGGTGCGGCGAAGCGCGCCAGGATCGGGCTGGACATGAAGCTTGGTCCTTTCTTGTTTTGTTGCAGATGTCCCTTGACGGGCCTTCACGACAACCTGCCGCAGGCGCGCCTGCAATTCATAGGGTGCTCGGCACGCGAATTGGCCGGCCGGGACATGCCGCTGGCGCCGGGCGCGGCACGCTGCCGCATCCGGGGGCATTCCGCGCCGCAGTGCTGCGATGCAACACGCCCCCTTCGTCCCATCCGCGACCGATGCCACTGTGCTGGCATGACCCCTGTCCGACACGCGCCCTACCTGACCTTGCTGCTCGGCGCCCTGGCGGCGCTGCCGCCTTTGGCGATCGACATGGGGTTGCCGGCGCATGGTGCGATCGCCGTGGCGCTCGGCGTCGCGGAACCCCGCATCGGGCTGACGCTCTCGCTCTTCATGGTCGGCTTTGCCTGCGCGCAGCTGGTCGCGGGGCCGATCAGCGACCGGTTCGGCCGCCGCCCGATGTTGCTCGCCGGCACCGCGCTGTTTGCCCTGGCGGGGCTCGGCTGTGCTTTCGCCGCCTCGCTGCCGGGGTTGCTGGCGCTGCGCGCGGTGCAGGGGGCGGGGGCCGGGGCGGCGGTCGTGATGGTCTTCGCCAGCGTGCGCGACCTGTTCGAGGGGGCGGAGGCCCGCATGCGCCTCTCCAGCGTCGCCATGGTGCTGTCGATCGCCCCGGTGGTCGCGCCGGCGATCGGGGCGCAGGTGCTGGCGGGGTTCGGCTGGCGCGCGGTGTTCGGCGTGCTGGCCCTGGCCGGTGGCGGGCTCTGCCTGGGCGTTGGGCTCGGCTTCCGGGAAAGCCACACGCGTCGCGACCCGACGGCGCTGGAACCCGCGCGGCTGAAGGCGAACCACCTCCTCTGGCTGCGGCACCGCACCAGCCCGTTGTTCGCGCTGATCAACGCCTTCTGCTTCGGTGGGCTCTTCGCCTGGGTCGCGGCCTCACCGCTGGTGCTGATGGGGATCTATGGCGTCTCGGGCACGGTCTATGGGGCGCTGTTCGCGATCACCGCCCTTGGCATCATGGCCGGTTCGGCGACCAACCGGATGCTGGCCAAGCGCGGCGTGCCGGGGGCGGTGGCGCTGCGGGCGGGGCTGTTCCTGTCGGCCACGGCCTGCTGCGGGGTGCTGGTGCTGACGCTGTTTGGGCAGCCGCCGCTGGCATTGCTGATGCCGCTGCTGGTCGCGAACTGCTGTTCGCTCGGCCTGGTGTCGTCCAATGCGACCGCGGCGGCCTTGCAGCCCTTCGGCGCCATGGCCGGCGTCGCCGCCGCACTCGGCGGCTCGATCCAGATGCTGGGCGGGGCGGTGGCGGGGGGCATGTCCACGGCGCTGATCGGTATCGTGGGGCTGCCCGGCCTGGGGGCGATGATGGCGGCGGCCTCGCTCACGGCGTTGGGGCTGCGGGCGCTGATCCTGCGCCGCAGCCCCGCCGTCTGATCAGGCGGCCTTCGCCCGGAACGCCGACAGCGCGCCGCCGCGCAGCACCGCCGAGGGCAGCCGGCGCCCGATGATGCGCTCGGCGAGGCGCCCGGCCTCGATCAGCGCATCGAGGTCGATGCCGGTCTCGATCCCCATCTCCTGGCACAGCAGCGCCAGTTCTTCGCTGGCGATATTGCCCGGCGCGCCCGGCTGGCCCGCGAAGGGGCAGCCGCCGAGCCCACCGACCGTGGCATCGAAGCGCGCGACACCCATGCGCATCCCGGCATGGGCATTGGCGATGCCGAGGCCCCGGGTGTCGTGCAGATGCAGGGTCAGCGCCAGATCGGGCCACAGCGCGCGGACCTCGCCGACGGTGCGTTCGATGCGGATCGGCGTCGCCCAGCCCATGGTGTCGGCCAAGGTCAGGTCCTTGATGGTCTCGCCGGCGTCCTTGGCGACCGCCATCGCATCGGACACCGCCGTGATCACCTGGGCCGGCGAGATGTCGCCCTGGTAGTTGCAGCCGAAGGCCGCCTGGATGCCGATCCGCGTCACCGGCACGCCGGCCGCCTTATGCGCCGCGGTCATCTTCGCCATGGCAACCTTCTGGCCCTCGCGGTCGCGGTTGAGGTTCTTCTTGGAGAAGGCCTCCGAGGCGGCGAAGGAGATCGAGCCGAACAGGGTCAGCCGGTCGCGGAAGGCCAAAGCGCGCTCCAGCCCGTTCGCATTGAACCACAGCGCCGAATAGGCGACGCCGGGCTGCGGGGTGAAGCCCGCGACCGTCGCCTCGGCATCCGCCCAGCCCGGCACCAGCTTCGGGTTCACGAAGCTCGCGACCTGGATGTGGTGCAGCCCGGTGCCGGAGAGCGCGTCGATAAGCGCGATCTTGTCGCTGGTGGCGATCGGGCCAGGCTCGATCTGGAAGCCCTCGCGCGGGCCTTCCTCGGCGATGGTCACATGGCTTGGCAGGTCGCTCATTGTGTATTTTCTCCCTTGATGAACTCGTCAGGCCGCCAGCGCGCGCTCCGGATAGAGGCCGAGCAGCCCCACCTCCGACGCGGCACAGCGCCCCCGTTCGGTGATGATCCCCGTCACCAGCCGCGCCGGCGTCACGTCGAAGCCCGGATTGCGCGCGGGGCTGCCCGGGGCGGCGGTGCGGATCGAGCCTGGGGTGCCATCGGGCAGCAGGCCCGTGGTGTGGGTGACCTCGGCCTCGCCGCGATCCTCGATCGGGATTTCGCTGACGCCATCGGCCACGGCCCAATCCAGGGTCGAGTGCGGCAGCGCGACCCAGAACGGCACGTTGTTGTCATGCGCGGCCAGCGCCTTGAGATAGGTGCCGATCTTGTTCGCGACATCGCCGCGGCGGGTCACGCGATCGGTGCCGACCAGCACGATATCGACCTCGCCATGCTGCATCAGATGGCCGCCGGCATTGTCGGCGATGACGGTATGCGGAACGCCATGCGCGCCCAGCTCCCAGGCGGTCAGCAGCGCGCCCTGGTTGCGCGGGCGGGTCTCGTCCACCCAGACATGCACGGGGATGCCGGCGTCATGCGCCTGGTAGACCACCGACAGGGCGGTGCCGAAATCGACGGTGGCGATCCAGCCGGTGTTGCAATGGGTCAGGATATTGACGGGCCTGCCCGGCTTTCCCGCCGCGATGGCCTCGATCAGCGGCAGGCCATGCGCGCCGATCGCGCGGCAGGTCGCGACGTCATCCTCGGCAATGGCGCCGGCCTCGGCCCAGGCGCGGGCGGCGCGGGTCGCCTCGGGCAGCGGGCGCAGCACCGTCAGCATCCGCCCCAGCGCCCAGCGCAGGTTGATCGCGGTCGGCCGGGTTTCACCCAGCATCGCGGCGACGGGCTCCAGCGCCGCCGGATCGTCCCGCAGCGCCAGCGCCAGCCCATAGGCCGCGACCGCGCCGATCAGCGGCGCGCCGCGCACCTGCATGGAACGGATTGCCTGCGCGGCGGCCCCGGCATTCGCGATCCGCAGCCACTCCACCCGCCAGGGCAGCAGGGTCTGGTCCAGGATGAGGATCGCCCCGTCCTCGGCCTGGATGGAACGATGCGGGACGCCGTCGATCTTCATGCCGGGACCCTCTTCAAATACGCCGGCTTCAAATACGCTGGTGCAGGGCGCAGACCAGGGTGAAGAGCCGCCGCGCCGTTTCGAAATCGAGGCCGATGCGGCCTTCGAGCCGCTCGCATAAAAGCTCGGCGCCCTCGTTGTGCAACCCGCGCCGCCCCATGTCGATGGCCTGGATACGGGCCTCCTGGGCGCCGTCCTGGACCGCCTGCTCATGGCTTTCCACCACCATGGCGTAGTCCTTGATCAACCGCCGGAACGGGCCGAGGGCCAGGACCAGCGCATGCAGCGGGGTGTCGTCCGCGGCCCGGATGTCGAAGACCAGCCGCCCGTCGCGCAGCGCCAGATGCAGCGCATAGGGCCCGGCCTTCAGCCCCGGCGGGTCGAAATGATTGCCCGCGAGCAGATCCGTGACCGCCTGCGCCCGATCCGCCTCGGCATAGGCCGAGGGCAGATCGCCGCATTCGTCGAGTTCGATCCGGATCAGCCGTTGCGCAGGCATGGTCTCGTCAGTGATCCGGCCTGACGACGGCCGCGGCCAGGGGCGCGGGGATCGGATCGGGTCCATGCTCGTCGCCGGTAAAGCCGAGCGACAGCATCCAGCCGACGACCGCGCCCTTGACCGGCCGCAGCACCGCCATGCTCGCGAGCGTGAACAGCGGCAGCCAGATGGCCATGTGCAGCCACATCGGCGGCATATAGGCGCGCTCGACCAGGAAGATGCCCGGCACGAGTAAATGCCCGACCAGCAGGATGGTGAAATAGGGCGGTGCGTCATCCGCCCGCAGCCGCCCGAGCGGCGCATGGCAGACCGAGCATTCGGCGACGACCTTCAGATAGCCGTCGAACACCTTCCCCTGCCCACAGATCGGGCAGCGGTTCATGGCGCCACGGCGGATCGCCGTCAGGAACGGCGGCGGGGCGTAGGGCAAGGCAGGTGGGGTCCGGTCGGGCTCCCAGCGCATGGTGGTTCTTCCTCTTCGGGGTTCATGCCCCGTTGTGCACTGCATCATCGGCTTCCGGGCGGCCGGATTCAAGCGCGGGCGCTTGCGAAACCGGGCTTGGCAGCCGAGCATCTGAGGCATGAGCGCCCGTATCCTTGTGATCAACCCCAATTCGGATGCCCCCTGCACTGCGGGAATCGCGGCCGCCGTCGCGCCCTTCGCGCGGCCGGGCCTGGCCCATTTCGACACCGTGAGGCTGCCCGACGGCCCCCCCGCCATCGCGACCTGGGCCGACTGGCATGCGGCGACCACGCTGCTCGCGGCGCTGGTCGCGCGGGAGCCCGCCGCCGCCTACGTCATCGCCTGCGTGTCGGACCCCGGCATCGACCTGCTCCGCAGCCAGACCCGGGCGCCGGTGCTGGGCGCGCTGCGCTGCGGCGTCGCGGCGGCGCTGGCCCGCGCCGACCGCTTCGGCCTGATCGCCTTCGTCGAGGCCAGCAAGCAGCGCCAGCGCCGCGTGCTCCAGGCGATGGGGGTGGAGGGCCGGCTCGCGGGGCAGGTCGCGCTGGACCTGCCGATGGCGACCCTGCTGGATGCGGAGGCGCCGCGGGCCAGGCTGGCCGAGGTTGGGCGCCAGCTCGCGGGGATGGGGGCGGAGGCGCTGGTGCTCGGCTGCGCCGGGCTCGCGGCGCATCGCCGTTACCTGGAGGGCACCATCGGCCTGCCGGTCATCGAGCCCATTGCCGCCTCGGCTGCGGCGGCGGTGCTGGCGGTCAGCTGAAAAGATCCAGGGGCCAGCCCCTGGACCCCGCTGGGGCCTGAGGCCCCAGACCCCCGTCTAAGTCACGTCTTGAACGCTCGACTAAAGGCGTTACGGCGCATTGCGCAAGAATCGAAACGCGCCCTTCACGCCATACAAGCCAAAGAAAAAAACAACAAATAGGAATAAAAATACCTGTGTGCCTGCCCAAAATCTGGTTCCGCTGGTGATAACGAAATTGGATGGACCTTCCGCTGGAATAAGATTTCCGGTCAGCGTCATTAGGCAAATTATTCCTGACAGTATCGATAAAAATGATCCGATAATAATAAATAGAAAAATTATAAAGTCACTTTTGCTGTGTTTCTTAACAACATCTTTTGCAATTGTTACAGATAAAACAACTATTGCTGTAGATATCGTGATGAGTTGAACGCTGAAATCTTTCGCAAATGAAAAACCTAATTTTGTAGCCTCTATAGATTCAGAATTCATCGGAATATCCATCTGTCTAGCAGAACGGGTAGAGGGGGCATATTTTTCTGATAACTCTATCAATTATGCCTTCCGAAATAGCGACTTGCCCATCGGGCGTACGACCTTCCACCAGAACTTCCAGGAGTAGCGTGGTGGCATTACGTTGCGCGGCGATCAGATTTGTTGCGCGTTCAGGATAATCTTTAACAAATGTTTCCAGGGAAACATCCGGAATCTCGAGCGTCGAAAACCCCTCTAGAACTGTACCAAGGAGGCGCCTGGCCTCCGCCTCGTTGTTGCGGACCGATATCCGGAGCACTTGTTCTACGGCCGGCAGGTAGTCGATGACGTCACGAGATCTCATCTGATTGAACGGAGGGCGAAGGCTGCCGGCAGGCGCCTGTCCACGTGAAGAGCGCCAGGGAAAAGCGAGCATCGCAGCGGCAATGAAGAGGCGTCGCATCCACATGGCATTGCTCTATGTTCCGGTGCCGTCAGCCTGCGCTAACCAATCCTCCCTCGCAACATGTAGCAGACGCCGGATGTGCCAGGGACGGCCGTCAACATCCCCGACACGTCTCGGAAGAGGGAATGACGGCCCCCTGCGGGGGGCTCGCTTAACGCGATGCCCTGTATGGAACGAACAGAGCGACTATGATTTTGGCGCCCATTCCTCCGGCGCCTCGCTACCGGCACTGGCCAGGATGCGGCCATAGGCCTCGGGCCGGCGATGCCTGGCAAAGTCGAAGATCGTGGTGCGGCCGAGCTTGCACATGTCCAGATCCGCCTCGGCCACGATCAGCTCGTCATCCCAGCTCGTCGCCTGGGCCATGATCTCGCCCGAGGGGTTCACGATGATCGAATGGCCGAACAGCTCGTGCCCGTCCTCGGTGCCGGCCTTGGCCACGCCCACGCCGAAGCAGGCGTTCTGGTAGCAGCCCGCCTGGATCGAGAGGTGGTTGTGGAAGACGCGCAGATGATGCGCCTCGAACCCCCGGTTCTCCATGTTCAGGCTCGGCGTGTTGTAGCCGAGCATCACCAGCTCGACCTGCTGCATCCCGAGCGAGCGCCAGGCCTCGGGCCAGCGGCGGTCGTTGCAGATCATCATGCCGATGTTGACCGGCCCCGCGTTGCCGATCGGCGCGCGGACAACAGGGAAGCCGAGGTCGCCGACCTCGAAGTAGCGCTTCTCCAGATGCTGCACGGTACGGGTCGGATCGTATTCGCTGTGCCCGGGCAGATGGATCTTGCGGTACTTCAGCACCACCTCGCCCGAGGGGTGGACATAGACGGCGGTGTTGAAGCGCCGCCCATCCGGCGTCCGCTCGGCATAGCCGAGGTGGAAGCCGATGTTGAATTTGCGCGCGGCCTCGAACAGCGGCGCGGTGGCGTTGGAGGGCAGGGCGGTCTCGTACCAATGATCGGCATTGGTCAAATCCTCCTCGTACCAGCGCGGGAAGAAGGTGGTCAGCGCGAGTTCGGGGAAGACCACCACATCGGCGCCACGGCGATGCGCGGTTTCCATCAGGGCGACCATGCGCGCGACGGCGACCTCGCGCCCCTCGGCGCGCTGGATCGGGCCGAGCTGGGCAGCGGCGAGGACGAGTTTACGGGACATGCTGTGATCCTTCACGCGGGCGGCAGGGCGCCGGTCTGTTCCACAATGCGGCGGTACTGCTCCGGCCGCCGATGGGCAGCGAAATCGAAAATCTTGCCGGGGCCACGCCCCTGCTGGCAGGCGTCGAAGTCGCAGTCCGCGACGATGACCTCATCGCCCTCGGTCGTGGCCTGGGCCGCGATCAACCCGTCCGGGCTGACGATCACGCTGCCGCCGATCAGCCCCGCGCCATCCTCGACGCCGGCCTTGGCGACGCTGACCGCCCAGGTCGCGTTCATATAGGCATTGGCCTGCACCGCGAGCGTGGAGTGGAACACCCGCCGCGCGCCATCCTCGGCATCGCCGCCGTTCGGGTCATAGGCGGCGGAATTGTAGCCGATCGCGACCAGCTCCACCCCTTGCAGCCCGAGGCAGCGCCAGGCTTCCGGCCAGCGGCGATCGTTGCAGATCAGCGATCCCATCACCGGCGCGCCCCATTCGGCCGACCCGCGCGCCACCGGGAAGCCGAGGTCGCCATATTCGAAGTAGCGTTTTTCCAACTGCTGGAAGCGGTTCTGCGGTCGCGGCTCC
This sequence comes from Humitalea rosea, assembly GCF_003253705.1. Taxonomy (GTDB): domain Bacteria; phylum Pseudomonadota; class Alphaproteobacteria; order Acetobacterales; family Acetobacteraceae; genus Humitalea; species Humitalea rosea. Next base: position 90,474 of record NZ_QKYU01000010.1, on the reverse strand, counting down.
ACCGAGCCCGGCAGATGCACCTTGCGGTATTTCAGCAGGATCGCCCCATCGGCGCCTACCAGAACGGCGGTGTTGAAGCGCCTGCCCTCCGGCGTCAGCTCCGCGAAGCCGATGGAGAAGCCGACGCCGAGGGCCTTGGCGCGGTCGAACAGCGGCTGCACCGCCGCATTCGGCATGCCCTGCTCATAATAGGTGTCGAGTTCCGCGGTGTCCTCGATCAGCCAGCGCGGGAAGAAGGTGGTGAAGGCGAGTTCCGGAAAGACGACGAAGCGCGCGCCGCGTGCGGCCGATTGCTCCAGCAGCGCGATCAGCCGCGCCATCGTCGCCGCGCGCGTGTCGGCGTGCTGGATCGGGCCGAGCTGGGCGCCGGCGACGGTCAGGATACGTGTCATGGATGGACCCTCATTCGACAGGTGGCCGGGGCTCATCGCCAACCTCGGCGACGCCGCGCGGGCCGTTCATGATGCGCGCCACGCCGAGCAGCACCGCGGTCGCGATGGCCAGGCCCACCAAGGCGATCAGGACCGACGTCCCGGGGCCGGTCACCCAGACCCAGGCCGCGAAGGCGGCAATGGCGAGCAGGCAGGGAACCGCGACGCGCATCAATGCGCCGCCCCGCCAGGCGCCCCCGCATCGAGCGCGCTCATCCGGTGCTGGCGGGGCACGAAGGTGCCGTTGCCCGGCAGCACCTTCACCGCCGTGCCGTCCCAGATTTCGGTGCCGCGCAGCCAGGTGGCGGCGACGCGGGCGCGCATCGGCACGCCATGCCAGGGCGACCAGCGGCAGTCCTCGCGATCCTGGATCGTCGCTTCGTCGAACAGGAAGCGGCCTTCCTCCAGGATGCAGAAATCGGCGTCCGAGCCCGGCGCCAGGGCGCCCTTCTTCGGGAACAGCCCGTGGAAGCGCGCCGGGCGCTCGGCGCAGTAGCGCACCATATAGCTGGGCGAGAGGCCGCGATCGGCGAGCATGGTGAACATGTTCGGCGCGAAGGACTGCAAGCCCGTCAGCCCGGCGCCGACGGTGAAGATGTCGCCCTCATAGACCTTGCGGCTGCGGCCCCAGGGGGCGTGATCGGTCGAGATATAGCCGATGCTGCCCGCGAGCAGCGCCTTCCACATCCGCTCCACCTCCTCCGTGGTGCGGAACGGCGGGTTGCATTTACCGAAACCGCGCAGGCGGATGATGTCTTCCTCGGTCATGCAGAGGTACTGCACGCAGGCCTCCCCGCTCGCCTTGCCGCCCATGCCACGGAACATCGTGGCGAGTTCGAAGCCGCGGGACAGGGAGGAATGGGCCATATGGACATGCGCGCCCGCATCCAGCCCGATCTCGAAAATCTCCAGATCGGCCATCGTTTCCGCCAAGGGCGGACGCGTGCGGCAATGCATGATGGGATCGGTGCGGCCCGCGGCGCGTGCCTCATTGGTCAGGCGGGTGACCAGCTCCTCATCCTCATTGTGGATGGAGACCATCAGCCCGGTCTTGGCGATCTCGCGGAAGGCCGCGGCCATGGTCGGGTGGTCGATGCGCGGAAAGCGCACCGCATCATATTCATAGGTGGAGAGCTTGAAGGCCGAGGCCCCGGCTTCCGCCAATTCGGGGATTGCATGGATGCCGTCGGTCTTGGTGATCGTCGCATAGAGCGCGACATCCACATGCGCGAGGGCTTCGACCTGCGCCACCTTCTCGCGGAAGATGCCGGCATCGGTGGTCGCGCGCGGCACGTCATAGGGCATGTCGCAGACGGTGGTCACGCCGCCGGCCGCGGCGGTCATCGTCGCGCCCTCGATCCCCGGCCAGCCGATCGCGCTGCCGGTATGCATATGGCCATCGACCAGCCCGGGCAGGATCAGCGCGGCGCCGTAGTCCACGGTCCTGAGCGCCGGCGGCGGGCTGCCCTGGCCGATCGCGGCGATGGTCGCGCCCCGCACCGCGACATAGCCATCCGGGATCATCCCGTCGGAAAGCACCAGCGTGCCACGCAGGACGAGATCATAGGGGCTGCTCATGCGGGCTCAGGCTCCAAGAGGGCGGGACCGCGGCAAACTACGGCGAGGCGCCGGGCTCGCCAACCGCCGGCATCGGGAATAAGCGGTCGGCATGGGCGAGGGCGAGCTGAACTGCCTCACTTTCGCGCTCCCCGTTCCACGCCAGGGCAACACCGACGGCGTGGATCGGCCCGGCCAGGGCACGGAAGGCGACCCCCGGCGGCCGCAGCCGCGCCATGCCGGCCGAAACCAGCGCGACCCCGAGCCCCGCCGCGACGAAGCCGAGCTGCGCCATGGCCGAGCCCACCTCGCGCGCCGCACGCGGTGCGAAGCCCGCATCGCGGCAGGCCGCGACCATCGCATCGGAATAGGCCGGGCTGATCGCCCGCGGCAGCACCAGCATCGGCGCATCGGCGAGCAGCGCGAGCGGCAGCGGATCGGGGGCGTCCAGCAAGGCGTGCCCAAGCGGCAGCGCGACCACCAGCACATCGGTGCCGAGCGGACGCAGGCGGATCGGATGGCGCTCGCGGTCCAGCCGCAGCAGCGCGAGATCCACCTCGCCGCGCCGCAGCGCCTCGACCGCATCGGCGGTGTCGAGTTCGCGGACGGCGATGGCGGCATCGGGGCGCGCGCCCTGCAGCGCGCGGACCAGCGGCGGCAGATAATCGAACAAGGCCGAGGTGACGCAGGCGAGCGAGACCGGCGCATGCCGCCCCGCGCGCAGTTCACGCGCCAGATCCTCCAGGGCCGCGGCATTCTCCGCGAGGCGCCGGGCCAGCGGCAGCAGCGCCTCGCCCTCCCGCGTCGGGCGCGTGCCGCGGCCGCTGCGTTCCAGCAGGCGTACGCCGAGTTCGCGCTCCAGCGCCTGGATCTGCGCGGTCAGCGGCGGCTGCGAGATGCCGAGGCGCGCGGCGGCACGGCCGAAATGACCCTCCTCCGCGACAGCGAGGAAATGACCGAGACGGCGAACCAGGCGAAAATCCATAGGGCGATACGGAAACGCTATCGCTCTGCCACGTCAATCGGAATGGACGATAGGCAAGCCGCGGCGCACAAGGCCCCGGTCAAGCCTGACGACAAGCAAGAAAGGACGCCCGATGAAGCTGCACGGCGTGAAGGTCCATCCCTCCAAGGCACTGCTCAAGCGCGAGGACCAGCTTGCCTGGAAGATCGCCGGTGTCGCCACCGACAAGGTTGCCGTCCCGAAGGACGTGACCGCGATGATCATCAACCGGGTCATCGACAATGCCTCGGTCGCCATCGCCGCGATCAACCGCTCGCCGGTGGTCTCCGCCCGCGCCATGGCGCTCGGCCATCCGAGCAAGGGTGGTGCGGCGGTGTTCGGCATGCCCGCGACCAAGACGGTCAGCCCGGAATGGGCGGCCTGGGCCAATGGCACCGCGGTGCGTGAACTCGACATGCACGACACCTTCCTCGCGGCGGAATATTCGCATCCGGGCGACAACATCCCCCCCGTGCTCGCGGTCGCGCAGGCGATGGAGAAGTCGGGCAAGGACCTCGTCCGCGGCATCGCCACCGGCTACGAGATCCAGATGGACCTGGTCCGCGCGATCTCCCTGCATGAATACAAGGTAGATCACATCGCCCACCTCGGGCCCTCCGCCGCCGCCGGCATCGGCGCGCTGCTCGGGCTGAAGCAGGAGGTGATCTTCCAGGCCGTGCAGCAGGCGCTGCACACCACCATCACCTTCCGCCAGTCGCGCAAGGGCGAGATCTCGTCCTGGAAGGCCTTCGCCCCGGCGCATGCCGGCAAGCTCGCGATCGAGGCGGTGGATCGCGCGATGCGTGGAGAGGGCGCGCCCTCGCCGATCTACGAGGGCGAGGACAGCGTCATCGCCTGGGTGCTCGCCGGGCGCAGCAATCGCGACGACGTGTTCGGCCCGACCTACTACCAGGTGCCGCTGCCCGAGAAGGGCGAGCCCAAGCGCGCCATCATGGACAGCTACACCAAGGAGCATTCGGCCGAGTACCAGAGCCAGGCGCTGATCGACCTCGCCTTCCGCATGCGCGAGCAGATCGCCGACCTGGAAAAGATCGAGAAGATCATCATCCACACCAGCCATCACACGCATTATGTGATCGGCACCGGCGCCAACGACCCGCAGAAGATGGACCCGAAGGCCAGCCGCGAAACGCTGGACCATTCGATCATGTACATTTTTGCCGTCGCTCTGCAGGACGGGAGCTGGCACCACGTCGAGAGCTACTCTCCCAAGCGTGCCGGCCGTGCCGATACCGTGCGGCTCTGGCACAAGGTGGAGACGCAGGAGGACCCCGAATGGACCCGCCGCTACCATGCGACGGACCCCAACGAACTCGCCTTCGGCGGCCGCGTCGAGATCCAGTTCAAGGACGGCACCTCGCTGGTCGATGAGCTGGGTGTCGCCAATGCCCATCCGAACGGCGCGCGGCCCTTCGGCCGCCAGGACTACATCCGCAAGTTCCAGACCCTGACCGACGGCATCATCAGCGCGCGGGAGGCGAACCGCTTCCTCGATGTGGTGCAGGACCTGCCGCGCCTCGCGGCCGGCGACCTCTCCCTGCTGAATGTGAGCCTGCCCAAGGGCACGCTGCTGGAGGGCAAGCCCGGCATCTTCTGAGCCGGGGCGACCAGGGCAGGCGCGCCGTGGCGTGCCTGCCCGCATGGGCGACATCACCAAAGACCAGCAAGCCGCGCCGGGCCTTCGCCCGCGCCCCATGGCCGGCCCGCAATCAAGAACTAGGAGACGCGACGATGAGCGAAGAAATCCGCAGGGGCCTGGTTGGCGTGATCGCCGATGAGAGTGCCGTGTCCAAGGTGGTGCCCGAGACCAACAGCCTGACCTATCGCGGCTATCCCGTGCAGGAACTGTGCGAGGCCTGCGCCTTCGAGGAGGTGGCCTTCCTGCTCTGGAACGGGGAACTGCCGACCAAGGCCGAGCTTGCTGCCTTCCGCGCCGAGGAAGCCTCCCAGCGCGCCATCAGCCCCGCGCTGCACCGCGTCATCGCCGACTTCCCGAAGGACGCGCATCCGATGGATGCGATCCGCACCGCCGTCAGCTTCCTCGGCATGGAAGACCCCGAGACCGCGGATGTGTCCGAGCCCGCGACGCGGCGCAAGGCGATGCGCATCCTGGCCAAGGTGCCGACGGCGATCGCCGCCGCCGCGCGTGCCGCCAAGGGGCTGCCGCCGATCGACCCCGATCCCTCGCTGACCTTCGCCGAGAACTTCTTCCACGTGGTCTTCGGCAAGGTGCCGGCGAAGGAGGTGGTGAAGTCCTTCGACGTCTCGCTGATCCTCTATGCCGAGCACGGGTTCAACGCCTCGACCTTCACCGCGCGTACGGTCACCAGCACCGGTGCGGATCTGCATGGCGCGATCACGGCGGGCATCGCCGCGCTGAAGGGCCCGCTGCATGGCGGCGCCAATGAGGCGGTGATGCATATGCTGAAGGAGATCCCGGGGCCCGAGGCCGCGGCGGCCTGGCTGGAGAGCCGCTTCGACCACAAGGCGCTGGTGATGGGCTTCGGCCATCGCGTCTACAAGAGCGGCGACAGCCGCGTCCCGACGATGACGAAATACGCGAACATCATGGCCGAGGTGGTGGGCGACCGCCGCTGGATGGAGACGTCGCGCGTGCTGGCGGAGGTGATGCTGGAGCGGAAGAACATCCATCCCAATCTCGATTTCCCTGCTGGCCCCGCCTACTTCCTGATGGGCTTCGACATCCCGCTGTTCACGCCGATCTTCGTCGCGAGCCGCGTCACGGGATGGAGCGCGCATGTCATCGAGCAGGCCGCGAACAACCGTCTGATCCGTCCCTTGTCGCACTACATCGGCAAGGCGCAGCGCAGTGTGCCGAGTGCAGCCGAACGCGGCTGACGCGAAATTGCGCCATCGCATGATGTCCCTGCATGCGATGCGCGCAAAAATGCACTGGTTCCGAGATGGATTTCGTTGACAAGCCTCGGGCGCGGCCAGATAGCCTGCGCCCGACGTGCACCGATGAATGATGCGATTCGGAACCAGCGTGTCGAGGCGACTGCGGTAGCGATGCAGAGCCAGGTACGCGGCGATGGAAACGCAGCCGGATGAGGCGCCGTGGCAAGGAGGGATCATCGCATGTCGTGCATGCCGAAATCCTGTTGGGCATCTGGAAGTTGCGCCGGACACCCCTTCGCCATGTCGCGCATTTGGGTGCGGCGGATGGCGCGACTTTGCGTGGCGCGGTGCGTTACCGCTTCGGCAATGACGTGGCGTCCACAAGCTCCCTCGCGGATTGCCGCGTCTTGATCGCATGCGCCACGGAACCTCGATGACAAGGAGACGCCTGAAGTGAACGACGACATGATCGACCCGACCGCGACTGAAACCCCGAGCCGCGCTTGCGCGATGGCGATGTCCAGCACCACGCGTCGTGGCGGTGGCGCGCGCAAGGCCGCGACCTCGCGCAAGGTGACGGCACCGAAGGCCGCGCCGAAGAAGGCCGCTGCCGCCGCCCCCAAGGCCGCGCCGAAGAAGGCCGCCGCCAAGGCTGCTCCGAAGAAGGCCGTTGCCGCCAAGGCCGCACCGAAGCGGGCCGTTGCCGCCAAGGCCGCGCCGAAGCGGGCCGTCGCCGCCAAGGCCGCGCCGAAGAAGGCCGTCGCCGCCAAGGCCGCGCCGAAGAAGGCCGTTGCCGCCAAGGCCGCGCCGAAGAAGGCCGTTGCCGCCAAGGCAGCGCCGAAGAAGGCCGCCGCCGCCAAGGCCGCGCCGAAGAAGGCCGTTGCCGCCAAGGCCGCGCCGAAGAAGGCCGCTGCCGCCAAGGCCGCGCCGAAGAAGGCCGCTGCCGCCAAGGCCGCACCGAAGAAGGCCGCTGCCGCCAAGGCGCCCGCCCGTCGCGCTGCCGCCGCTGCCCCCAAGGCCGCGCCCCGCAAGGCCGCTGCCCCCAAGGCTGCTGCCCCCAAGGCCGCGCCGCGCAAGGCCGCCGTTGCCGCCAAGCCCGCGACGCGCCGCGCGCCGAAGGCCGCCCCTGCTGCCCCCGTCGCCGCGCCCAAGCCCGCCGCCCCCAGCGCGCGCAGCGAAGCCGCACGGAAGGGCGCGCAGACCCGCGCCGCCCGCAAGGCTGCCGCCGCCGCGGCTGCTCCGACGCCCGCGCCCGCCCCGGCGCCTGAGCCCACCGACGAGCCGATGGCCTGATCGGCACCATGGGCCGCGCCTGATCGCGGCCCATAGCCCGGCGATGCCTTCCCCTGGATGGCATCGCCGGCGCGCTTTGCGATGATCACCATCACCCCCCTTCCGCCCGGCGACCGCGTCCTGTTGGCAGCGTTGTTCGATGCCTATGCGGATGAGATGCGGGATGTGCTGGCCGGCACCGCACCGGCCTCCGGCGCCGCCACGGCCGCCATGCTCGACGCCGATCCCCATACGGAACTGCTCGTCGCCTGGGCCGATGGCCAGCCGGTCGCCTTCGCCATCTTCTTCGACCTGCCGGAGGCTGTCTTCGCGCGCCGCTGTGGTGCGTTGGATGATCTGTTCGTGCTGCCCACGCATCGCGGCCGCGGCATCGCCCGCACCTTGATCGAGGCGCTGACCGGGCTTGGTCGCAACCGCCACTGGTCGCATCTGCGCTGGATCGTGCCGGAAGGCGACCAGGACGCCATCGCGCTGTACGAGCGCATCGCCGCGCGCGCCGATTGGCGCAGCTACGTCATCCGGCTCGACCCGAGCGCCTCGCTGTAGTCAGCCGAAGGTGCCGAGCAGATCCTCGACCTCGGCCTCGGTCAGGCCGCGCGCGCCCATGCCGCGCAGCATCAGCGCGAGGCGCGCCGACTCCTCCAATTCCTCGGCGGCATAGACCGCATCGATCAGGCTCTTGCCGGATACGACGGGGCCGTGGTTTGCCAGCAGCATGGCGCGCGCCGTCAGCGCGGCGGCATGGATCTCGGGCTCCATCCGCGCATCGCCCGGGCGCCAGTAGCGCACGACGGGCAGGCTGCGCCCGACGCGCATGACGAAATAGGGCGTCAGCGGCGGGATCGGCGCGGTGTCGCCGGGGGACGCGAGGCAGGAGATCGCGGTCGCATGCGTGGAATGCAGATGCACCACGGCCCCCGCCTCCGCCCGCGCCGTCAGCACGGCGCGATGCAGGAAGACCTCCTTGGTCGGCTTGTCGCCCGAGACATGCGACCAGTCCGGCGCGAGCTTGGACAGGCTCGCGGGATCGAGGCTGCCGAGGCTGCTGTTGGTCGGCGTCATCAGGTAGCCGTCATCCAGCCGCACGCTGATGTTGCCGGCGCTGCCGACCGAGTAGCCGCGCGCGAACAGGCTGGCGCCGAGACGGCAGAGGCTCTCGCGCAGGTCGGCTTCCTTGCTCATGCGAAGGCCTTGAGGAAGAAATCGCGCCCGCCGAAATTGCCGCTCTTGAGCGCCAGATGCAGCCCCCCCGGTTCGGCATAGGTCCAGGGCACGCCGGGATCGATGGTCGGCCCGATCCGCAGGCTCCGCACATCCAGCGCCTGCACCACGGCACCCGAGGTCTCGCCGCCCGCGACCACCAACCGCCCGACGCCGGCCGCGACCAAGGCGCGCGCGATGCGGGCCATGGCATCCTCGACCAGCGCGCCCGCCACATCGCGGCCGAGTTTCTGCTGCAACGCGGCAACCTGTTCGGGCGGCGCCGAGGCGGCGATCACCACGGGCCGTGACGCCGACAGCTTCCCCTCCATCCACGCCAGCGCCTGCGCGGTCAGCGCCGCCGCATCCGGCGTCGCCAGCGCATCCAGTTCCAGGGTCGGCACCTGGTCGCGCGCATAGCCGATCTGCGCCAGCGTCGCGCGTGAGCAGGACCCCGCGAGCACCGCGAAAAGCCCCTGTGCCGGCGGTAGCGCCGCCGCATCCGCGCGGATTGGCAGCACCCCGGCGCGGCGAAAATTCTCCGGCAGGCCCATGGCGATGCCCGAGCCGCCGACCAGCAGCGGATGCCGCGCGGCGGCCTCACCCATCGCCATCAGATGCGTGTCGGTGACGGCATCGACGATGGCATAGCGCCGGTCGCGGTCGCTCAACCCGGCGACGGCGGTGCGGATCGCGGCCGCCCCCTGGTCCACGATGGCGAAGGGGATGAGCCCAACCCCGCCCGGCGTCTGCGCCGCCATCACGCGCACGAGGTTGGCATCGGTCATCGGCGTCAGCGGGTGGTGCTGCATGCCGCTCTCGTTCAACAGCTTGTCGCCGACGAACAGGTGACCCTGGAACACCGTGCGGGCATTGGTCGGGAAGGCCGGGCAGACCAGCGCGATGGAGGCGCCGAGCCGCTTCATCAGCGCATCCGCGACCGGGCCGATATTGCCCTCGGCGGTGCTGTCGAAGGTGCTGCATACCTTGAACAGCAGTTGCGTCGCGCCGGCCGCCAGCAGCGCCTCGGCCGCCGCGAGCGACTGCGCGACGGCATCCGCGGCGGGGATGGTGCGCGACTTCAGCGCGACGACGATGGCATCGGCCTCGGGCATCTCGCCATCCGGCACGCCGATGGTCTGCACCGTCGCCATGCCGTTCTGCACCAGCATGGCGGCGAGGTCGGTGGCCCCGGTGAAATCATCGGCGATGCAGCCCAGAAGCGGCATGAACTCTCCCCCTTAATTCTCTTTGGCCTGGCGGATGGGGAGCCAGCGGGCGCCCCGCGTCAAGCCGTGGCGTGGCCCGGCGGCAGCGCCAGCACGTCGCGATGGCCGACGCGCACGGAGAGGCGGCCCTCCATCGCCTGCCGTGTGCGGGCCTCGTACCAGGCCTGGATGCGCTTCTGCGCGCGGCGTTCCCTGCGCGCCGCCGCGCCGGCATGGCCCTCGGCGAGATCAGCCGCCATTCCCGGCGCCTGGCGCGGGATGTGCCAGTCGGAGGGTGCGGTCCGGACGCTGTAGCCATGCGCCGTAAAGGCCGCGGCCAGCGCCGTGGGGGCTGCCGCGCCCAGCGCGCGGCCGCCGAAGCCCTTATCCCGCCCCTGGTCGCGGCGGAAGCCGCGGGCGACCTCGGCATCGCCTGGCCAGGGTGGCGAGAAGACGTCGCGCCCGGTCACGTTCAGCGCGGCATAGAAGGGGATTTTTCGCGCGGCGATGGCGGCGGCCATGCGGGCCACCCAGGGCTCCGACACCAGATCGCAAAGCGCTGAATTCACCACCGCATCGGCATTGACCAGCGGCAGGTTGGCCGGGCTGCCGCGCAGGTCGGCGACCAGCCCCTCCACCCGCCAGGCGCCGCCCGGCGCATGCAGCAACAAAGTGCGCCGGCTGGGGAAGGTGATGGTCAGCCCGATCTCGGCGCCGAAGCCGGCGATGGCCTCGAAGGCCTCCTCGATCAGCCGTGGATCGGCATCGACCAGGGTCCAGGCCTGGGCACGATGGATGATCGGCGCCAGCCAGCGGAACAGGCTGCCGGTGCCGGCGCCGAGGTCCAGCAGGCGTGGCCGGGCCGGCAGCGCCTGCGCGAGCAGTTCCGCCAATTCGATGTCGCGCGAGACGGCATCGAAGCCCTCGCGCTGGTCGAGCCATTCGGCATCGAAACTCTCGCTCATGCTGCGGCATCCAATGCGGCGGCGAAGAGGGCTGCGCGATCCGACCAGCGCGGCAGCCCCTGTCCGGCGGTCCAGGCGGCCTTGGCCATGTTGGCGCGCAGCAGCGGGTCCAGGATCGCCCGCCGCATCCCGCGTGACAGGCTGTCGGCATCCCCGACCGGGGCCACGATGGCGGTGCCCTGCGTCGCCAGATCGGCGATGGCACCGCCCGCCGTGATCGCCAGCGGCAGGCCGCGCGCCAGCGCCTCGGCCGCGACCATGCCATAGCCTTCCCAATGGGTGGCCAGCGCGAAGAGATCGGCCTTGGCATACAGCGCCTCGATGCCGACCTCATCCACTTCGCCGGCGAAGGTGACGCGCTTGGTCAGCCCAAGCTCCTCGGCCAGCGCCACCAGCCCATCGGCATGGGCGGTATCGCGCGGGGCGCCGACGATGGTCAGGGACCAGTCGAGATCGGTCAGCCGGCCCAGGGCGCGCAGCAGCACGTCATGGCCCTTGCGCGGCACCAGCGTGCCGATGGAGAGGATGGCACAGCCAGGCCCGCCACTGCCGGTGCTGCGTGGGGCAGGGTCGGTGCCAGGCTCGACGATCGTCACCCGCGCCGGGTCCACCGCGAATTCATCCGGCAGGCGGCTGGCGGTGAGGCGGGAGGTGGTGATGAGACCCGCGAGACGCGGGAAGATCGCCTGCTCGCGCGCCTTCAGCGCGGCGCGGTCGGCCTCGGCGAAGCCGGTCTCCAGCGCCGTCGGGTGATGGATCAGCCCGACGGCGCCACGCGCCACCAGATCCTCCACCACGGGGGCGAAGGCCGGCAGGCCGAGCCCATCCACGACGATCCGCGTGCCGGCCGGGATCGCCGCCAGCGTCGCGCGGGCAAAATCCTCGGCGGCGGCATCGGGCAGCGGATGGTGGCCGGCGAGTTCGATCACCGCGACCTCCCGCCCATCCGCCCGCAGCCCCGCCACGATGCGTCGGTCATAGACATAGCCGCCGCTGATGGCGTCGAACGGCCCCGGGACCAGCAGCGCGATCGGCGCGGGCATCAGGCGAGGGCGGCGTCGATGGGCGCCTCGTACGCGGCCCAGGCGAGCGGGCTTTCGCGCAGCAGCACCTTCAGCGCCTCGACCTTGTGGCCGCCCGCGCCGAGCTTGCCCTGCTTCAGCGCCGCGCAAAGCTCGGCGTGGATGTGGAAGCACAGATATTCGGTCGTGGTGTTCTGCCCGGCGAAGACCGGCAGGGTATCGAGGTTGGTGTAGTCGAAGCCGTCGAGGATCTTGCGCAGTTCCACCCGCGCGGCGGCGATGTCCACCAGCAGGTTCGCCTGGTCCAGCGCCTTGGCGCGGAACTCGGCCTCGACCACGAAGGTCGCGCCATGCACGCGCTGCGCCGGGCCGAATTCCTCGCCGCGGAAGGAATGCGCGATCATGACGTGGTCGGCGACGGTCAGGCTGAACATGGCAGGCGCGATCCTTCAGGCATCATAGGTAACGACGGGGCAGGGGGCAGCGGCAACAGATCCATCCAGCCCGAGCAGCGCCCCCATCCGCGCCGGCAGATCGGCGAAGGCTGTGGGCACGCCGAGCAGGGCGTCCAGGCGCGTATCCTCAAGCAGCGTCAAGGCCAAGGCCAGACGCTCGCCATAGCTGCGCCGGCCGCGCATGGCCGGGCTGACCGCGCCGACCTGGGAACTGACCAGCGACAGCCGGCGGGAGTGGAAGGCCTCGCCGAGCGGAAGGTTGCACAGCGCATCGCCGAACCAGGAGGCCTCGATGATGCGCGCCTCGAAACCGGCGGAGCGCAGCGCGAGGCGCAGCCCCTCCGGATTGGCCGAGGCATGCACGATCAACTCGCGATCGCCGGGCGCAGCCTCGGGCAGGCAAAAGCGCAGCCCGAGCGCGCGGGCGATCACCTCGCGCGAGGGATCGGCGTCGCAGAGCGTCAGCTCCATGCCGGGAAAGCGCGACAGCAGATGCGCCACCAGCAGCCCGACCACGCCTGCGCCGATCACCAGCGCGCGTTCGCCGGGCAGCGGCCGCGCATCCCAGATGATGTTCAGCGCGGTTTCCATGTTCGCCGCCAGCACCGCGCGCCTATCCGGCACCGCATCGGGCACGGGCACGCACATCGCGGAGGGCGCGAGAAAACGGTCCTGATGCGGGTGCAGCACGAACACACGGCGACCGATCATCTCCTCCGGGCCGGCCTCCACCACGCCGACCGCCGCGTAGCCGTATTTGACCGGGAAGGGGAAGCAGCCCGCCATCAGCGGGCAGGCCATGGCGCCCCATTGCGTCTCCGGCACGCGGCCGGAGAAGACCAGCCGCTCGGTGCCGCGCGAGATCGCGGTCGCAAGGGTGCGGATCAGGAGCTGGTCGGGCGCGCGCGGGGGCAGGCGCTCCTCGCGCAGTTCGCCCTGGCCGGCGGCGATGGTCCAGAAGGCGCGGCCGATCATGTTGCGTTGCTCCAGGGCCGGGCGCCGTCGATCGCCATATCCACCAATATGTCGTCGCCGAGCGGATGCACCATCCAGGGCGCGCGCAGCCCATCCTGAATGCAGGTGACCTCGGGCAGCACGAAGGCCGGACGGCCGGAGCCGAGGATCAGGGGCGCGATGGTGATGTGCAGCCGGTCCAGACACCCCGCGCGGAGAAAGCGCGAGACGGTGACGCCGCCGCCCTCGACGAAGATGCGGGTCAGCCCTCTCGCGGCAAGCGCCGCAATCAGCCCCGCGACATCGCAGCGCGCGTCGGTATCGGCCGGCAGCCGCAGCACCTCGGCTTGGCCATGCCGGTCGGGGCCCTCGGTCGTGGTGACGAGCAGGGTCGGCGGACCCTCGGTGAAGATGCGGTAGTGGCTGGCGAGCCGGCGCCGCGGGTCCAGCACCACCCGCAGCGGATGCGGACCCGGCACCAGCCGCGTGGTGAGCTGCGGATCATCCGCGGCGATGGTGCCGGCGCCGACCACGACGGCATGGCAGAGCGCGCGCAGGCGATGGGTGTGGCGCAGGTCGCCCGCACCCCCGATCCATTGTGACGCGCCATTGCAGGCCGCGATCCGGCCATCGAGGGATTGCGCGAGCCGCCCCACCACCACGGCGCCACCGGCCTGGCGCGGCGCGGCGAAGAGCGGCGCGAACAGCGCGCGGAGCGGATGCTCCGGCAAGGCCGCATGCCCCCCCGCCGCGCGGTCCAGCAGCGCTGTCCAGAGGCGGTCCATTTCGGCGTCGGCGGCGGGCTGCGTCATGCGGGGCGGTATATGGCCCAGCCATCGTGGCATCGAAAGGGCAGGGGCCGTCTCAGACGCGTGCGACGAAGGCCACGGCGGGCGTCACCCGCGGCGCCGGGCGCAGGCCGGAGGCGCCATAGGTCGGCGGGCTCGCGCGCGGCAGGGCGGCGCCGGCGATGGTCTCGATCACCTTGGCCTGCAGGGTGATGGCATATTCCAGCAGCCGGCGGTTCTCCGCCGAGAGATGCGCGAGCCGGTCGGCCAGCGCGGTGGCGGCGGCATGGGCCTCCTCGCCGCCGGGCCGGGCGCCGGTCTTCTGGGCCGCGGCCCAGGCGGCGGCGAAGGCATCCGAGGCGCGGGCCTTGGCCGCTGTGATGCCGGCGGCGCGGCCGAGATCCATGGCGGCCAAGGCGGCGTTCTCGGCCCGCAGCGCCTCGGCGAGGCGCAGGCCGGCGGTGAGCAGGGCATGCATCATGGGGTCGGGGTCTCCGGTGTCTGTTGTGCGGCCTGGGCCCGCAGCAATTCCGCCTGGACGGCGGAGGCGAGGCCGATGCCGCCGGTGCCGGCCATGGCGGTGGCGATGGCATCGACCAGCATCGGCTGCCACGCCGCCTCCGGCGCGCCACCGCCGAAGCGGCCAGCGGCCGCATTCACCGTGGCGAAGATCGGCTGCAACAGCGCGCCGAGGGCCTGCGCCTCGAACTGGCGGGCGACGCGGGTGATGGCGGTGATTGGGGCGGCAATGGTCATCAGCGGACCTCCAGCTCGGCTTGCAGCGCGCCCGCGGCCTTGATGGTCTGCAGGATGGTGATGAGGTCGCGCGGCCCGACGCCGAGGCTGTTCAGCCCGCGCACCAGCTCCGCCAAGGTGATGGAGCCGGCGAGCACCCCTACCCGGCGCTCGCGCTGATCGTCGATCTCGATCTGGGTGCGCGGCGTCACCACCGTCTCGCCGTCCGAGAAGGGGTTGGGCTGGCTGACCTGGGGCGTCTCGGTGATGCGGATGGTCAGGTTGCCCTGGGCGATGGCCACCGTGCTGATGCGGACGTTGCTGCCCATGACGATGGTGCCCGAGGCTTCCTCGATCACCACGCGCGCCACCTGGTCCGGCACCACGCGGAGCTGCTCGATCCCGGCCAGGAAGCCCACCGGGTCGCGGCCGCCGAGGGCCAGGGCCACGGTGCGCGGGTCGGTCGCGGTGGCGACGGTGGCGCCGGAGGCACGGTTGATGGCGGCCGCGATCCGGCGGGCGGTGGTCAGGTCCGGGTTGCGCAGGGCGAGGCGCATCGCCTGCTGCGCGCCGAGCGAATAGGGCACCTCCCGCTCCACGATGGCGCCGCTGGCGATGCGTGCGCTCGTCGGCACGCCGCGCTGCACGCTGGCCCCGGCGCCGCGCGCGGCGATGGCCCCGGTCGCGACCGGCCCCTGGGCGACGGCGTAGACCTCCCCATCCGCGCCGAGCAGCGGGGTGACCAGCAGGAGCCCGCCGGTCAGGTTCTGGGCATCGCCGAGCGAGGAGATCGCGACATCGATCCGGCTGCCGGGCCGGGCGAAGGCGGGCAAATTGGTCGTCACCATCACCGCGGCGACGTTCTTGGTGTCCATCTGGCGCTCGAAGTCGCGGGTGTTCACGCCGAGCCGTTCCAGCATGCCGACCAGCGACTGGCGGGTGAAGACCGAGGAGCGCAGCCGGTCGCCGGTCCCCGGCAGCCCGACCACCAGGCCATAGCCGACCAGCTGGTTGTCCCGGATCCCCTCCAGATCCGCGATGTCCTTGATGCGCACCTGCGCCATGGCCGGGGCCATAAGCGCCATGGCGAGCAGCAGCACGGCAGCGATCTTGATCCTTGCGAAAGTATTACTCGCCACGATGCGCCTCCGGGCCAGCCGACGGAACGCCGGTGGCCGGACGGCACATGGCGAAGCCCATGCCAGCCCGATTGGGCCTCGCGGCGGCAGGCCCTGCCCGCCGCCCGGCAGGAAAGCGCCGGGGATGAGGCAGGAACTGCCGCATGGCGTGGGGCGGAGAGAGACAGGAGGCGGTGATGCTGGCGTTGGGAATTCAGGGAGCGGGTCGCATCGCGCAGGAGCCGACGCGCCGGGCCGGGCGGGGTGGGGCGGCCTTCCGCCTGCCCGGGGCGCCCGCGGCCGAGTCCCCGGACGAATCCGGTGCGGTTGCCGCCAGCCTGTCGCTGGAGTTGCAGGAGGCGGCGCGCAGCCCCGCCCCGCCCCCCTCCGACGCCGATATTGCCTCGCGGGCCGAGGCGGCGCTCGACGGGCTGGGGGGGCTGCAGCTGGCCATGCTGGGCGGTGGCGGGGGGGAGGACGGGCGGGCGGTGCTTGCCACCCTGGTGGCCCTGCCTGAGCCCTTGGACCCCCTCCTGGCGGAAGTTACGGCCTCGATCCGGCTTCGCGC
Organism: Humitalea rosea; assembly: GCF_003253705.1. Taxonomy (GTDB): domain Bacteria; phylum Pseudomonadota; class Alphaproteobacteria; order Acetobacterales; family Acetobacteraceae; genus Humitalea; species Humitalea rosea. The sequence goes on along the minus strand of NZ_QKYU01000010.1, from coordinate 74,297 downwards.
CCGCATAGAACTGGCGCGCGCAAAGGCACATTGCTTACGCCCGGGTTGAAAAGCGCGGCAGATCAAGCCGTTGTCACAAAAATCACCCATTGGTTACCCCTTGGCACCAGCCGCGCCGCGCGATAAAGGCGCCCCAACAAGGGGCTGGTGGTGATCCTTTCACCGGTCACGTTCGGGGACTCACGCATGCTCATGACGCTGCCGCCGGACTACAAACCCTCCGCTGACGAGGACTACATGTCCGCGCAGCATCTGGCCTATTTCCGCCAGAAGCTGCTGAGATGGCGCAGCGATCTGGTCCGGGAGGCGGGGGAAACCCTGTCCTCCATGGGGCAGGGCGGAATCGTCGAGGCCGATCTCACCGATCGCGCCAGCGTCGAGACCGACCGCGCATTGGAACTTCGCACCCGCGACCGGGCACGCAAGCTGATCAGCAAGATCGATCAGGCCCTGGAGCGGATCGAGAACGGCACCTACGGCTATTGCGAGGAATCGGGCGAGCCGATTGGCCTGCGCCGGCTTGAGGCGCGGCCGATCGCGACCCTGTCGATCGAGGCGCAGGAGCGCCACGAACGCATGGAACGCGTCCACCGCGACGACTGATCCTATGCCGCCGCCCCGTCCATAGCGGCGGGGCGCGGCGACAGCGGCTTGCATTTCCGGGCGCGCCAGCGCAGAAGGCGGCCGACCTAGCTATTGTTTTGTCTTTCAGCCTCGGGCGGGCGGCAAGGATGCCGCCTCGGGCCCGCGTTTTCGTATGGAGGCCCCCCGTGGCGCGCATTTCGCTGGATCTTATCCGCAACATTGGCATCACGGCGCATATCGACGCCGGGAAGACCACGACGACCGAGCGGATTCTCTACTACACCGGCAAGAGCCACCGGATCGGTGAAGTCCATGACGGCAACACCACCACCGACTACATGGAGCAGGAGCGCGAGCGCGGGATCACCATCACCTCCGCCGCCGTGACCGCCGTGTGGAAGGACCACCGGATCAACATCATCGACACCCCCGGCCACATCGACTTCAACATCGAAGTCAACCGGTCGCTGCGCGTGCTGGATGGTGCCGTCTTCATCATCGAAGGCGTGGCCGGCGTGCAGCCGCAGTCGGAGACCAACTGGCGTCTCGCCGACCGCTACAACGTCCCCCGCCTGATCTTCATCAACAAGCTGGATCGCACCGGCGCCGATTTCTACAAGGCGGCGGCGACGCTGACCGAGAAGCTCGGCATCAACTGGGTGGCCCTGCAACTCCCGATCGGCATCGAGGACACCTTCCTCGGCGTCGTCGATCTGGTCGAGATGAAGGCGATCATCTGGGAAGGCGACGAGCTTGGCGCCGCCTACCACTACGCCGACATCCCCGCCGATCTGGTGGAGAAGGCGAAGGAATACCGCCAGATCCTGCTCGACACCGCGCTTTCGGTGGATGACGCCGGGATGGAGGAATATTTCGAGCATGGCGACGTCTCGGTCGCGACGCTGAAGCGCGCCATCAAGCGCGGCACCATCGACGGCGCCTTCCGCCCGGTGATGTGCGGCACCGCCTTCAAGAACAAGGGCGTGCAGCCGCTGCTGGATGGCGTGCTGGATTATCTGCCGAGCCCCATCGACGTCCCCGGCATCAAGGTCGCCGGTGAGGAAGGCCAGGAAGAGACGGTCGGCGACGACCGCCGCGTGATCCCGGCGAATGTGGATGCGCCCTTCGCCGGCCTCGCCTTCAAGATCATCAATGACAAGTACGGCAACCTGACCTTCGTCCGCGTCTATTCGGGCGTGCTGAAGGTGGGCGACACGGTCATGAACACGACCAAGGACCACAAGGAACGCATCGGCCGCATGTTCCAGATGCACGCCGACAAGCGTGAGGAAATCAAGGAAGTCACCGCCGGCGACATCGCGGCCTTCGTGGGGCTGAAGGACACCGGGACCGGCGACACGCTGGCGGACGCCTCCGATCCGGTGGTGCTGGAGCGCATGGCCTTCCCGGTCCCGGTCATCGACATCTCGGTCGAGCCGAAGACCAAGGAAGCGGTCGAGAAGATGACCATGGGCCTCGGCAAGCTGGCCGGCGAAGACCCCAGCCTGCGCGTCAAGACCGATCAGGAGACCGGCCAGGTCATCCTCTCCGGCATGGGCGAGCTGCACCTGGAGATCATCGTCGATCGTCTGCGCCGCGAATACGGCGTGGATTGCAACATCGGCGCCCCGCAGGTCGCGTATCGCGAGACGATCACCAAGTCGCATACCGAAACCTATACCCACAAGAAGCAGTCGGGCGGTTCGGGCCAGTACGCCGAGGTGAAGATCACCTTCGAGCCGAAAGAGCGCAACACCGGCGTCGAGTTCCACAACGGCGTGGTCGGCGGCTCGGTCCCGCGCGAATACATCCCGGCGGTGGAAAAGGGCATCAAGGTGCAGGCCGATACCGGCGTCATGGCCGGCTTCCCGACCGTGGACTTCAAGTACAGCCTGATCGACGGCAAGTACCATGACGTCGACTCAAGCGCGCTGGCGTTTGAAATCGCCGCCAAGGCCTGCTTCCGCGAAGGCATGAAGAAGGCCGGCCCGGTGATCCTGGAGCCGATCATGGACGTGGAAGTGACCACCCCGCAGGACCACGTCGGTGACGTGGTGGGCGATCTCAACCGTCGCCGTGGCGTCATCCAGTCCCAGGACATGGCCGGCACCTCGGTCATCGTTCGCGCCCATGTCCCGCTGAAGGAGATGTTCGGCTACATCTCCAACCTGCGCGGCATGACCAAGGGGCGTGCGTCCTTCTCGATGCAGTTCCATCACTACGACCCGGTGCCGCGCAACATCGCCGACGAGATCATGGCCAAGAGCGCCTGATTTCGAGGACTTGAACCGTGGGGCCGCACATGCCGGAAGGGATGTGCGGCCCTTGTCGTTTCCGGGCTCGGACCGCCGGATGAGAATTCTGCTCTGGTACTGGGGGCGGCGCGGTGGCGGCGCCCAGCATGCCTTCTGCCTCGCCCGTGCTTTGGCGGCCCGCCCGGACGTATCCCTGGAGCTTTCGGTCTCCGCCCAGGGAGAATTGGCCGACCGCTTCGCGGGGCTCGGCGTGCCCGTGCATTTCATCAATACCTTCAATGGCCCAGCGGGCTTTCTTGCCGCGACGCTGCGCCTGCCCTGGATCATCGGCACCCTGCGGGCGCAGGCGCGGGCCATGGGCGCCGATGTGGTGCTCTCGGTCATGAGCCATGTCTGGACGCCCCTGGCTGCGCCGCTGCTCGCCCGCGATGGCATCGCCTTCGTCCCCATCATCCATGACGCCCGGCCGCATCCCGGCGACCCGGCCCTGCTGTGGCGGTGGCGGATGCGGCGCGAACTCGGCGCCGCGCGCGCGGCGGTGGTGCTCTCCGATGCCGTGGCACAGGTGGTGGCGGCGGAGGCTCCGGGCCTGCCGCTGATCCGCTTGCCGCTCGGCGCGCATCTGCCCAATGGCGTGCCGGCCCCTGCCGAATCGGCCGGCGAGGACTTCCTCTTCTTTGGGCGGATGCGGGCCTACAAGGGCCTGGACCTGCTGCGCGATGCCTGGGCGCTGCTGCTGCGAACCCATCCCGGCGCCAGGCTGCGGGTGGTGGGGCAGGGCAATCCTGAAGCGGTGGCCCCCGGCCTCGCGGCGCTGCCTGGTGTCACGGTCGAGGCGCGCTGGGTATCGGAGGCCGAGATGCCCGGCCTCGTCGCCTCCGCCCGCGCCCTGGTGCTGCCCTATCGCGAAGCCAGCCAATCCGGCGTGCTGCCGCTGGCCATGGCCTGCGGCGTGCCGGTGATCGCGACCGCGGTGGGCGGGCTTTCGGAGCAGATGGGCGATGGCGCCGGCGGCCTGCTGGTGGCGCCGGAGGCCGCGGCGCTGGCCGGCGCCATGGCGCGGATGCTGGACCGGGAGGCCCACGCCCGCATGGCCGCGGCCGCGCTGCGGGTCGGGCGGGGGCTGTCCGATTGGGATGCCCAGGCGGCGACCCTGGTGCGGGCCCTGGCATGAACCAACTGCACCGTCTGTGGCGCGCCATCCCGCGCGAGGCCCGGCGCGGGGCGCTGTTCGGCGGCATGGCGCTGCTCGCCCCGCGTCCCACCCGCCCGGCGCCGGCCCCCTCGGAGCCGATCATCCTCGCCGGCTACCTCACCGCGCCGACCGGGCTTGGGGAGGGCGCGCGCCGCATGCTGGCGGCCATGCGGGCGCAGGGTCTCGCGGTGCATCCGGCCGACCTGACCTGGGCGCATCGCCAGGGGCCGCGCCATGCGCCGCCCGAGGTGCCGCGGGGGCCGGGCACGCTCATCCTCCATGTGAACGGCCCGATGCTGCCCTGGGCCTTGCTGGCGCTCGGCCGCCGGGCCGTCGCCGGCAAGCGGGTGATCGCCTATTGGGCCTGGGAATTGCCGGGGCTGCCGGCGGATTGGGCGCGGGGCTTCCGCTTCGCGCATGAGATCTGGGCCCCCTCCAGCTTCTGCGCCGCGGCGATGCGCCGCCCCACGGGTCCGCCGGTGCGGGTGGTGCCGCATCCGCTGCCTGAGCCCATCTGCGCGCCGATCGGGCGGGCGGCCTTCGGCCTGCCGGAGGCGGCGTTCATCAGCCTCTGCCTGTTCGACGCCGGCTCCTCCCTCGCGCGAAAAAATCCGCTGGGGGCGATCGCGGCGCATGAGCGCGCCTTCGGCGACCAGCCCGACCGTATCCTGGTGCTGAAGACCCATGGCACCGCCACGGCGGGCCCCGGTTGGGCCGAGGTGGCCGCCGCCGCCGCGGCCCGGCCGAATATCCGCGTGATCGACGCCGATCTGCCGCGCGCGGAGATGTGGGCGCTGATGGCCGCGGCGGATGTCGTGGTCTCGCTGCATCGCGCCGAGGGCTTCGGCTTTGCCATCGCCGAGGCCATGGCACTGGGCCGCCCGGTGGTGGCCACGGATTGGTCGGGCAACCGCGATTTCATGCATGGCCCCGGCGTGCATCCGGTGCCGGCCCGCCTGATCCCCGCGCGTGACCCGCAGGCGACGTATGATTTTCCGGCGATGTCCTGGGCTGATCCCGACCTCGATGCAGCGGCCGCCATCCTGCGGCGGATCGCCGGAACAGAGGGGCTGCGCCACCCGCCTCCGGTCGCTTTTCCCGCGCCGGATTATGCTGTCCTTCTCGACTTGGCGAGAACGCGGCTGGCAAGACCGCTTCCGACGGGTTACCAACCAACGCATGAGACAGAGTGAGACGATATGAAGCGTGCAATGCTTACCGGCATCACCGGTCAGGATGGTGCTTATCTCTCGAAGCTACTGCTCGAGAAGGGCTACGAAGTCTGGGGCCTGCTGCGCCGCTCCGCCTCGGCGGAGGTGATCGACAGCCGGCTGCGCTGGCTCGGCATCGAGCGTGACGTGCGCATGATCGACGGCAACCTCACCGACCTCTCCTCCATGATCCGGGCGATGCAGGATGTGAAGCCGGACGAGGTCTATAACCTCGGCGCGCAGTCCTTCGTGAAGACCTCCTGGAACCAGCCGCTGCTCACCGGCCAGGTGACCGGGCTTGGCGCCACCAACATGCTGGAGGCGGTGCGTATCGCGGCCCCCGGCGCGCGCTTCTACCAGGCTTCCTCCTCCGAGATGTACGGGCTGATCCAGGAACCGATCCAGAGCGAGAAGACGCCGTTCTACCCCCGCAGCCCTTACGCGGTGGCCAAGCTCTACGCGCATTGGATGACGGTGAACTACCGCGAATCCTTCGGCATGCATGCCAGCAGCGGCATCCTGTTCAACCATGAGAGCCCGCTGCGCGGCATCGAGTTCGTGACCCGCAAGGTCACCGACGCGGCGGCCCGCATCAAGCTCGGGCTGGCTGACACGCTGCCGCTCGGCAACCTCGGCGCCAAGCGCGACTGGGGCCATGCGCGGGATTACGTGAAGGCGATGTGGCTGATGCTGCAGCAGGAGGTGCCCGACGACTACGTCGTGGCGACCGGCGTCACCACCACCGTCGGCGACATGTGCCGGATGGCCTTCGATGCGGTCGGGCTGAACCACATGGATTACGTGAAGGTCGATCCGGCCTTCCTGCGCCCGGCCGAGGTGGATGTGCTGCACGGCGACGCCACCAAGGCCAAGGTCAAGCTCGGCTGGGAGGCTGAGACCGCGGTGGAGGATCTGATCGCCGAGATGGTGGAAGCCGATCTCGTCCGTCATCGCGCCCGCATGGCCTGACCCGCGTCCGCAATGTCCGCGCGCATCCTGATCACCGGCGCCGATGGCTTCGTCGGACGCCATCTGCTGCCGGTGCTCCGGGAAGCGTTCCCGCAATCGCGCCTGATCGCCGCCAGCCGCAGCGGGCGCGTTCCCGTCGGCGCCGATGCGGCGATCGTGGCGGATCTGCTGGAGCCGGACAGCTGGCGGCCGGCGGTGCGGGAGGCGGCACCGACCGCGGTGCTGCATCTGGCGGCCCAGGCCTCGGTCCCGGTGTCCTTCGCCGATCCGGCGGGCACCTGGAAGATCAACCTGGGCGGCACCCTGGCGCTGGCCGAGGCGGTCATGGCCGAGGCGCCCGATGCGTTGTTCATCTATGTCTCGACCGTCGAGGTGTACGGGCTGAGCTTCCAGTCGGGCCTGCCGCTCGACGAGACGGCCTTGCCCCGCCCGGCCAACCCCTATGCCGCCAGCAAGGCCGCAGCCGACCTCGCGGTGGGCGAGATGGCGTTGCGCGGCCTGCGCGCGATCCGCCTGCGCCCGGCCAATCATACCGGCGCGGGGCAGTCCTCGGCCTATGCGGTGCCCGCCTTCGCCCGCCAGGCCGCGCGCATCGCGGCCGGGGTACAGCCGCCCCGGCTCCAGGTCGGAGCACTCGACCGCTGGCGCGACTTCCTGGATGTGCAGGATGTCTGCGCCGCCTATGCCGCGACCATCGCGCGGGGCGATGCTCTGGCGCCGGGGACGGTGCTGAACCTCGCCAGCGGCAGCCTGCGGCGGATCGGGGATGTGCTGGACGACCTGCTGCGCCTCGCCGGGGTCAGCCCCGAGATCGAGGAGGCGGCCAACCGGCTGCGCAGCACCGATGTCGTCCGCGCGGTGCCGGATGCCTCGGCGGCACGCGCGGCGCTCGGCTGGGCACCGGCGGTGCCCTGGGAGACGACCTTGGGCAATGTCCTGGCCGATTGGCGCGGCCGCCTCGACGAGGACTAGCCCCGCCCCGCGCTTAACCGGGTGCCAGCGCCGCCACGGCCGCGCCGAGCACGGCGGCGAAGCGTTGCGGGGAGAAGGCCTCCCGCAGGCCTGGTCCTGGCCGGGCGAGGTCCCCCGCCAATGCGGCGCGGACCAGGGCGCGAAAGGCCTGGGGCGTATCGGCCGCCCAGACCCCGGCACCGAGCACCCCATCCGGCAGCGCCCCCGTCTCTTCAAGCACCCGGCTGGTCGCGATCACCGGGCAGCCGGCGACCAGCGCATCCGCGATATCCGCCCCCGCGCAGCCTGCGGCCGTGATCGGCAGCAGCGCGGCCCGCGCCCCCTGGTAGAAGCGGGCCAGACCCTCCCGCGACAAGGGCCCCATCGCCTGGAAGCGCGCCGCATTGGTGGCCGCGAAGGGGCGCCAGCGCGGATCCGCGGGCAAGGCGAGGCCCAAGGCCCCCGCCACCCGGATCTGCTGGCGCCGGGTGAGGAAGCCCAGCCCCTCGGGGAACAGGGCGAAGACACCCTCGATCCGCCCCGGCCCGTCGTCGCCGCTCAGCGCGCAATAGGGCGCGGCGGCCGCCTCCGGCAACGCGGTTTCGGCCAACTCCGAACAGAGCGGCAGATGCAGCACCCGCCGCGCCCCGGCCGCGCGCATCCCCGGCAAGGCCCGCGCCGAGGCGCAGAGCACGAGATCGGCCTGCTCCAACCGGGCGGCGTCCGGCCGCGGCCCCGCGGGCCCCTGGAACACCCAGGCCGAGGCCGAGCCGCGCGCCAGCAGCATCAGATCCGGCGCCACCCCGGGCGGCATCGTGCCCGTGACCTCCCAGCCATCGGCCCGCATCCCCCGGCACAGGGCGGCGGACCATGGCCCGCCGCCCGGGGCGGCGATGAACAGGCAGCGGCGCGTTGTGGTCATGCCACCGCCGCCAGGGCGATCTCGGCCAGATGATCGGCGAAGGCATCGCGCGGTACAGGCCGGAAGCGGCCCGCCGCCCGCCGCAACGCCTCCAGCGCGGCCGGGTCGGTGACCAGCCGGGAGACCATCGCGTGCCAGGCCGGGAAGTCGAGCGGATCGAGCGCCGGCATCAGCCCCTCGGTCGCCTCGACCAGGGCCGGGCAGGTGCTGATGATGCAGGGCGTCCCGAAGGCGAGGCTTTCCGCCGCCCCAAGCCCGAAGCCCTCGGCATGGGAGGGAAACACCGTGAACATCGCCGAGCGGTAGAGCCAGGCCAGCTCCGCATCGCCGACGCGGCTCAGCACCCGCAGATGCGGTCGCAGCCGCCAGTTCCGCTCCAGCCGGTTGCGATCATCCGCCGTGCCCCAGCCCCATTGGCCGACGAAGACGAGAGCGGGGAGGGTCCCGGGCGGCAGCTCCTGGCGCAGCCTCTCCCACAGGTCGATCAGCAAGCGGTGGTTCTTCCGCGCCTCGATGGTCGAGACGTAGAGGACGAAACGCTGCCCCTCCAGCGCCGGCACGGCGAGGGGGACAAGCTCCTCGGCCAGCCCCACCGGCAGCAGGCAGGAGCTGAGGCGTGGCGACAGGTCGTTGGGCGTGGCGATCACCGCCCGGTACCGCTCGGCGGTATAGGCGGAGATGGTGACGATGGCATGGGCCAGATGCCCCATCTCGACGAAGAAGCGGTGGTAGATGTCGGGCGTCCCGGGCGTGGCCCAGGGCAGGTCCACGGCGATGACGTCATAGACGACGGAGATCACCTTCAGCCCGCGTTCGCGCACCATCCGGTCCAGATGGTCGAAATCCAGCCAGTCCCAGGGGTTGCCGGCGATCACCAGCACCGCATCCGGCGGCAGGTCGGGGCTGAGCGGTGCCTGCGCATCGGCCGCCGGCAGAGGGCAGCGGGTCAGGCGCGCGGCAAGGTGCCGCCCGACCCGGCCGACGCCGGCGCCGCCGACCAGGATCAGATGCGCGGCCCGCAGCCCCGCGATCAACACGTTGCGCAGCCCGGCGCGCAGGGCGTGGGACACCGCCCCTCCGGCTGAGGGCGGCAGCCGCCGTCGCACGAAGGCCTCCGCCTGCGCCGCGATCACATTGGGCGGGGTCCGGGCGAGGCGCCCGAGCAACCGGCGCAGCCCGTTCGCCAGCTCGCGCACGGTGGCGAGGCCGAGCCGCAGCGCGCGCAGCGCATGGCCATCGGTGCCGGCCGGATCGGTCTCGGCCGTTTCGGGCACGAGGCGGGTGAAGGCACCCGCGAGGATGTCGCCGAGCATGGCCTTTTCCGCCGGGGTGGCGGCGCGATAGGCACGGAGCCGGCGGTCGAACACGACCAGCCGCAAGGCCACGTCCCGCCGCGCCAACAGGCGGCGGGCGATGTCCTGTTCGACGCGGATGATGCCCACGGGCAAGCGGCCGCCGTGCAGCAGGCTGAGCGTGACGTCGAGGAAGACGACCGCAGGGGCGGGCCGGTGCCCGCTCGGTTCAGCCTCCCTGCCCATTAACCGGCTCTCCCAGGCGCTTGGTGCAACGCGGAATGACGGTCAGGCCGGGCCAAGCACCTCGTCCGGCGTGCCGTCCTGCACCAGCCGGCCCGAATCCAGCCGGAGCACCCGCGTGCACCAGCGCCGGACGATCGACATCTCATGCGTCGCGATGACCATGATCTCGGCTTCCTGAACCAGCCGCGCGAGGCGTTCCTCGGCGCGGCCCATGAAGTCAGCGTCGCCTGCCAGGAACCATTCGTCCATCAGAAGGATCTGCGGGCGGATCGCCGTGGCCATGGCGAAGGAGAGCCGCACCGCCATGCCGGCGGAATAGCCGCGGATCGGTACGTCCAGGAATTCGCCGAGGCCGGAGAATTCGGCCGCCTCGTTCTCCAGCGCCATGGCGCTGGCATGGTCCATATTGCGGTAGAGCGCGCGCAGGCGGATGTTTTCCCGCCCCGTGCTGTCCGGGTCCATGCCGGCGCCCGGGTCGATCAGGCTGCCGATCTCGCCCTCGACCCGCAGCGAGCCCGCGACCGGCTCATAGATGCCGGCCAGCACCCGCAGCAGCGTGGTCTTGCCGGCACCGTTCTGGCCGACCAGCGCGACACGCTCGCCCCGCCCGATCGAGAAGGTCAATTGGCGTAGGGCCTGGACCACGACGCGGTTGCTCTCATCCGTGCGGACGCGGATGCCGGCCTTGGCCAGCAGCCGCTTCTTCAGGCTGCGCGCCGGCGCGTGATAGAGCGGGAAGTCGATCGAGAGGCTCGACGCCTCGATGCTTGCAGTCATCGCCTCAGACCCAGAACGCGATACGTCCGCGGAACCGGACGAAGAAGCTGAAGGCGATGCCCGCATGCAGCGCGGTGAACACGATCGCCGCCACCCAGGCGAGGATGCCGCCGCCGCCCTCGACCAAGGGGCCGCGAATCGTCTCCAGGATCGAATAGAAGGGGTTGAACGGCAGCCAGACCTTCACCGCGCCAAGCTGGTCGGGCTTCCACATGATCGGGGTCAGGAAGAAAGCGAGCTGCAGCACATTGCCCACGATCGGCCCGATGTCCCGGAACCGGGCGCAGAGCATCCCCAGCAGCATCGAGGCGGCGAAGCCGTTCACGCAGAGCAGCACGAGCCCCGGCAGCGCCAGCAAGGCCGCCCAGCCGGGATTATGGCCGAGCATGAGGAAGACGATCAGGATCAGCGGCAACTGGTGCAGCGCGGTCAGCGCGTTGCGGAAGGTGCAGCGCAGGGCGTGGATCGTGTAGGGCAGCTTCAACTGCCGGATCACGCCATCGACCTGGGTCATGCAGGTGGTGGCGTCATTGGCGAGCCCGGCCATCACCTGCCAGACGATCAGGCTGACCGCGAGATGCGGCAAATATCCGACCAGATCGACCTTGAACAACTGCGAATAGAGCAGCCCGAGGCCGCCGATCATCGCCGCCGCGGACAGCGTGAACCAGAATGGCCCGAGCACCGAGCCGCGATACCGGTTGCGCAGGTCCAGCCGGGCCAAGGTGAAGGCCAGGCGCCAGGTGGCGAAGCCCTCGCGCAGATCTTCGATCGCCCGCCCCCGCAGATTCGGGTTGTTGGCATCGATCACATGGATCGTGGGAGGGGGGAGGAGGGTGGGGGCGGTCGCCAGCATATGGGGCCGCCTATACCGCCCCGTTGCCCTCGCCGCCAGCGTCCACCGCCACCCGGCCCGCCTTGGCGCTACTTGTTCCCGCCTTGGCGCTACTTGTTGTAGACGGGCGCGCCATAGGCGGCACCGCCGCTGGTCGGGTTGTAGGCACCGGCCGGCGGCGGCGCATTGCCCGCGGCGCGGGAAAGCCGGGTGCGATCGCCGCGGTTGATCACGACGCGATCGCCGGCCTGGAGCCCTTCCTCATTGGTCTGGACCACGGCGATATCGCCGCCGCGATCCTCGCGGACCACGAATTCCACGGCACTGCCGCGGGTCACGCCGCCCTCGATCGCATTGCCGGCCAGGCCGCCGACGACCGCCCCGCCGAGGCCCATCAGCGCGCGGGAGCGCCAGTCGCCGCCAACGAAGGAGCCCGCGACGCCACCGGCCGCGGCACCGCCGAGCGCGCCAAGGCCGCTTTGCGAGCCCGCGACCTGCACCGGGCGCACGCCGACGATGGTCCCGTAGGAGATCGAGGCGGCGCGGCCGAGGCTGCCGGCGGAATAGGTCGAACCCGTGTTCTGCGGAGCACAGGCGGCAAGCCCGCCGCCAAGCACCAGCACCACCGCAAGTGCACGAAGCGGGGCGGAAGCGCGGAAATGGAACATGTTGGCGGGTCTCCAGCTGGTTATGGCGTAGCGATGTTGGCCCCCATGGGCGCGAAGTCCAGGCCGTACAGTGATGCCGCAATGCTTCTGCGCCAAACGCAACCTCGCGTGAGCAGCGTGTTACAGGCGCCCGCTGATGCGCGACATCATGGTTGGTGCTTGCTGATGACGCCCGGCTTCGGATAAGCAACCGGAGCGGGAAATCCTCAAAGGGAAGACCCGTCGTGCGCCCGGAGAGCCGGGGCACGAAATCAGGCGCGCGGTGCCGGGGGGTGGCACGCGTCTGAGGGACGGCTGGGCGGTTTGCCGCACGGTCGCTGCTCGGGCCCCAAGGCGTGGGTCCGGAGAGAAGGGGAAGCCGCCAGTGTACCGCATCCAGTCCTGCCCGAGCCCCAAGACCTGGTTCAGCGCTGGAGGCGCCTGGCGCTCCGCGCTGCTGGTCGGGCTGCTCGGCCTTGCCGCCTGCGGCTCCCAGCCGCGCCAGGTCAGCCCGAGTTTCGCGGCCGGCGGCCCTTCGCGGCCTTCATCCTATGATCCGCCGGGGCCGCCGGGGGATCCCTGGGGCCCGTATATCGCCGAGGCCTCGCAGCGCTTCGATGTGCCGCAGCGCTGGATTCGCGAAGTGATGCGCCAGGAAAGCGCGGGCCGCACCACCGCGACGTCGCCGGTCGGCGCCATGGGGCTGATGCAGGTGATGCCGGCGACCTATTCCGAGCTTCGCGCGCGGCACGGCCTTGGCAGCGATCCCTATCACCCCTGGGACAGCATCATGGCCGGCACTGCCTATCTGCGGCAGATGTACGATTTGTATGGCAGCCCTGCCTTCCTGGCCGCCTACAACGCCGGCCCGCGCCGGCTGGAGGATTACCTCTGGAACGGGCGCGGCCTGCCGGCCGAGACGCGCAACTACGTCGCCCGCATCGGGCCGCGCGTGGTCGATGCGAGCCCCCGCCGACGCGCCGCGCCGGAAATCTACGCGGCGGCCGAAATTCCGCTTTCGATCCCGTCCGGGCCGCGCCGCATGGACCGCAGCACGATGCTGGCGCTGCGCGAGCAGCGTGAGAACCTCGACCCCGGCATCCAGGTGGCGACGCTGCCGCCGGGGCCGGTCGTGGCCATGGCGCCGATCCCCGACGGCAGCACCTATGCCTCGACCCCGCTGGTCAGCAGCGGCTATGCGCCGGCCGGCTCCTTGCTCTCCGCCGCGGCGCCGGCCGAAGCCCCGGCGCGCCAGTTCGCCGATGCGCGCCTTGCGCCGACGATGCGGATGGAGCCGATCGTCAGCCCCGGCGATCTGGCGCCTCAGCCCGCCCCGGTCACGGCCGAGTCGCTGCCGCCGCCACCGGCCGCCGCCCCGGCGCCCCGCGCCGCGACGGTGCTGGCCAGCGCCGCCCCCGCCGCCGCGCCACGCGGGTTCCGCCTGGTTCCCACAGCCTCGGCCGATACCCTGCCGGGCGGGTTGCAGGCCGTGCTGGCGCGCCATGCGCCCCAGCCTCAAGCCCAGGCCCAGGCCCAGGCTCAGTCCGAGACGAGCTGGGCCGTCCAGGTCGGCGCCTTCGGCTCTGAACGTCTGGCGCGGGGCGCGGCCAGCCGGGCGCGGTCTGCCGTCCCCGTCGCCCAGGCCCGTGCCCTCGTGATGCCCGTGAGCCAGGGTCGCTCGACGCTCTGGCGCGCCCGTGTCACCGGGCTTTCGCGGGTTGCGGCGGAGGCCGCCTGCGGTCGCTTGCGTGCCCAGGGTGCCTGCATGGTTCTGACGCCCGACGCGCAAGGGTGAATTTTCGGTAACACCATATCGTAACAATCGAGACGATAAGGCTGAATTCGTTACCGGATGATATACACGCAGAGGTTGTGCTGAGGCCACGCCGAGGTATAGATTGCCGCCGCAAGCGGTATTCCGCATCCCGGAGATGTGCGTGTGTTAGATGCCACCTTACCGGCGTGTGAAGATCGGCGGCTTGCCGCGCTTCACGCGCTGGACATCCTCGACACCCCGCCCGAAGAGCGGTTCGACATCTTCACCCGTATCGCTGCCGGCGTGTTCGGGATGCCCATCTCGCTGATTTCGCTGATCGACGCTGACCGCCAGTGGTTCAAATCGGCGCATGGGCTCGATCTGCGGGAAACGCCGCGCGGCCTTGCCTTCGGCAATGAAGGGCTGGTCGAGGGCGAGGACGTGCTGCTGGTCCCCGACACCACGCGGGACGAACGTTTCCAGGACAATCCGATGGTGACCGGCGAGCCCGGCATCCGCTTCTTCGCCGGCGCGCCGATCCGCGATGTCTCGGGGCTGTCGCTCGGCACGCTTTGCGTGATGGACCGGGTGCCCCGGCTGCCGGGCCGGGCGGCGCTTGGTATGCTGAAGGATCTCGCGACCGGGGTCAGTTCGGCGATGCAGCTGAATGCGGCCCTGCGCCGCATGGGCACCATGGCCGCGACCGATCCGCTGACGGGCCTCGCCAACCGCCACACGCTTGAGCAGACCTTGAAGCTGGCCATCGGCGCGCTCGGCAGCCGGAGCGACGCCGCGGTGGGGCTGCTGCTCATCGATTTGGATCGGTTCAAGGAGATCAACGAGTTGTTCGGCCATGCCGGCGGCGATGCGGCGCTGCGCGAGGTCGGTCGCCGGATCCGCAGCGTCCTCAGGGACGCCGATCTGGCCGCGCGGCTGGGCGAGGATGAATTCGCCGTCGTCATCCGGGACCTGTCCAGCCCCGCCCAGGCGCTGGCGATTGCCGGCCGTCTGCACGGCGCCCTGGCCGCGCCCTGCATGATCGATGGCATGCCGGTGGCGCTGCGCTGTTCCATCGGGGTCGCCCTCGCGCCCTTCGACGCCATTGAGCCGGCGGGACTGCTGCGTATCGCCGATGCCGCGCTGTACCGCGCCAAGCGCACCGGGCGCGGCCGGACCCTGCGGCTGGCCGGGGCACATCTTCTGGGACGCGACACCGCCAAGGGCCTGCCCGGGCGGCAGGACATCGAGGCCGCGTTGCGCGCCAGCCTGACCGGGGACGCCCCCAAGCCCTTCGTGCTGGCCTGGCAGCCGATCTTCCATAGCAACGACGGGACGCTCATGGCCGCCGAGGCGCTGGTGCGCTGGCCGCGGCCGCGCCGGGCGCCGCTGGTCCCCGATGATTTCATCCCGGTTGCGGAGGCGACCGGGCTGATCACCCATCTCGACCGCTGGGTGCTGCGGACCGCCTGCGCCGCCGCCGCGAGCTGGGACAGCGACCTGCCGATCTCCATCAACATGTCGGCGGCCAATTTCTATTTGACCGATCTCCTGCCGATCGTGATGTCGGCCCTGGCGGAGTCGGGGCTGTCGCCCGATCGGCTGGAGATCGAGGTCACCGAGACGGTCTTGCTGCAGGACCCGGACGGGGTGCGGCAGCAGATCGACCGGCTGCGCGGCCTTGGCCTGCGTATCGCGCTGGATGATTTCGGCGGCGGGCACGGCACGCTCGGCTATCTGAACGCCTTTCCCTTCGATACCGTGAAGATCGACCGCGCCTTCATCCGCCAGCTGGATTCGGGCGAGCGGGCGGAAGCGGTGGTGCGGGCGATCATCCAGCTCGGCCAGGCGCTGTCGATCCGCACCGTCGCCGAAGGGGTGGAGACGCAGGCGCAGCTCGACTTCCTGACCGCCGCGGGCGCGACGGCGGTGCAGGGCTTCCTGCTCGGCGCCCCAATGCCCGAGGCCCGCCTGACGGCCCTGTTCGCGCCGCCCCTGGGCTGATCCCCGGCTTGCCCATCGCTGCCCAGCGGGGCAGAGAAGTGCGAGGGAAACGACTTGGGGCACTGGCATGGCGGATGACGCGACGGGTGGGGCTGGGGCGCCTGGGTTTTCGGCACTGGACCCGCTGATCCGGCCGCGTTCGGTCGCTGTGATCGGGGCCTCCGACGACCCGACCCGCATCGGCGGCCGTCCCATCTCCTACATGCTGGACCAAGGCTTCACGGGGGCGATCCTGCCGGTGAACCCGCGCCGCGCGACGGTGCAGGGCTTGCCCGCCTATGCCTCCATCGCCGATCTGCCGGTCGTCCCCGATGTCGCCATCATCGCCGTGCCCGCCGCCGCGGCGGCCGAGGCGCTGGGGGCGCTGGGCGCCAAGGGGTGCCGCGCCGCGATCATGTTCACCGCGGGCTTCGCCGAGGTCGATGCCGCCGGCGCCCGCGCGCAGGAGGAGCTGCTGGCGATCGCCCGGCGCCACGGCATCCGCATGCTCGGGCCGAACTGCCTCGGCGTGTTCAATGCCGCGATCGGGCATTACGGGATCTTCTCCTCCAGCTTCGAGAATGGCTGGCCGCATGCCGCCGGGACCAATGGCGGGCGCATCGGCATCGCCAGCCAGTCCGGCGCCTATGGCACGCATCTCTTCGCCATCGCCCGCGACCGCGGCATCGGCACGCCGCTGCTGGTGACCACGGGCAATGAGGCCGATGTCGGCCTGGCCGAGGTGATCGGCTGGATGGCCACGGCGCCCGAGGTCGATGTGATCATGGCCTATGCCGAGGGCATCAAGGACGGCCCGCGCTTCCTGGAGGCGCTGGCCCTGGCGCGGGCCAATCGCAAGCCCGTGGTGATGATGAAGGTCGGGCGCAGCGCGCTCGGCCAGGCGGCGGCACAGAGCCACACCGCCTCGGTCGCGGGCGATGACGCGGTGACCGATGCGGTGCTGCGCGAGGCCGGCGTCGTGCGCGCCCGCACCACCGAGGAGCTGCTCGACATCGCCTATGCCGCGACCCAGAAGGTCTATCCGGCGGTGAACACGCTCGGCGTCGTCACCGTCTCCGGGGGCGCGGGGGTGCTGATCTCGGATGCGGCGGAGAGCCTCGGCCTGCTGATGCCGCCGATGCCGCAGGCGGCGCAGGATGCGCTGCGCGCGAAAATCCCCTTCAGCAGCCCGCGCAACCCGGTCGATTGCACCGCGCATATCTTCAACGACATGACGCTGGTCGGCGACTTCACCCGCAGCATGGTCGAGGATGGCGGCTATGCCTCGGTGATCGCCTTCTTCACCCAGGTCGGGGCGTCCTCGACGGTCGCGCCGGAGCTGCGGCGGCATCTGAAGGCGGTGCGCGATGCCCACCCCGACCGGCTCTGGATCCTGTCGATCGTCGCCCCCGTCGAACGCCTGCGCGAATACGAAGCCGATGGCTTCCTCTGCTTCGAGGACCCGACCCGGGCGGTGGTCGCGGCCGCCGCGATGGGCCGCTTCGGCCAGGCCTTCGCCATCCCGGCCCCGGAACCCCCGCCGGCGCTGGAGATCGAACTGCCCGATGTGACGCCGACCGAGGCGGTGGCCAAGCAGATCCTGGCCGAGGCCGGCATCCCCATCGTCGAGGAATTCGCCTGCGCCGATGCGGAGGCCGCCGTGGCCGCCGCCACCCGCATCGGCTTCCCGGTGGTCATGAAGATCCTGTCGCCCGACATCCTGCATAAATCGGAGATCGGCGGCGTGCTGCTTGGCGTCGCCGACGAGGAGGCGGTGCGGGCCGGCTTCGCGCGGATCATGGAGCGTGCCACGGCGGCCGCGCCCAAGGCGCGGATCGAGGGCGTGCTCGTCGCCCGCCAGATTTCCGGCGGCGTCGAGATCGCCATGGGCATCCTGCGCGATCCGGTGTTCGGGCCGGTGGCGATGGTCGCCCTGGGCGGCATCTTCATCGAAATCTTCAAGGATACCGCCTTCCGCCGCTGCCCCTTCGGCGTGGAGGAGGCGGAGACCATGATCCGCTCGCTGCGCGGCTTCCCGCTGCTGGATGGCGCGCGTGGGCGGCCGGTGGCGGATGTGCCGGCGCTGGCGGCAGCACTCTCCGTACTGTCGCGCTTCGCCGCCGGGGCGGGGCCGACGCTGCTGGGGGTGGATGTGAATCCGATGCTGGTCCTGCCCGCCGGGCAGGGCGCCTGGGCCGCGGATGCGGTGATTGAAATCGGGGGAGGGCCGCATGGCCATTGATGCGACGACGCTGCTGAACTGGCCGGTGCCGGAGATCCGCGAGGTGCGGACGGCCAAGGACACCATCCTCTACGCCCTCTCGGTCGGCATCGGGCAGGACCCGATGGACACCGCGGCGCTGCGCTTCCTGGATGAGCGCCAACTGATCGCGCTGCCCGCGATGGCCGTCGTGCTGGGCTATCCGGGCTTCTGGCTCGGCGACCCCGCCACAGGCGTCGATGCGGTGAAGCTCGTGCATGGCGAGCAGGGGCTGACCATCCACAAGCCGCTGCCGGTGACCGGCGAGATCCTGGGGCGCACCCGCGTCACCGGCCTCGTGGATCGGGGCCCCGGGAAGGGGGCGCTGCTCTACTCCGAGCGCGTGGTGCTGGATGGCGCGACCGACGAGAAGCTCGCGACCCTGACCAGCACCACCTTCATGCGCGGCGACGGCGGCTTCGGCGGCGACACCGGCCCGGTCAAGGTCGCGCATCCCGAGCCGGACGCCGCGCCGGAGCTGTCGCTCGACCTCGCGACACGGCCGGAGCAGGCGCTGATCTACCGGCTGAACGGCGACTACAACCCGCTGCACATGGACCCAGGCCTCGCCGCCCGGGCGGGGTTCGAGCGGCCGATCCTGCATGGGCTCTGCACCTTCGGCGTGGTCTGCCACGCGCTGGTCCTGGCATTGTGCGAGGGCGATCCGGCGCGCTTCGGCGAGATGGACCTGCGCTTCTCCTCCCCGGTCTATCCGGGGGAGACGATCCGCACTGAAATCTGGCACCAGGATGGCGGGGCGGCGTTCCGCGCCCGCGTAGTCGAGCGCGATAAGGTGGTCGTCAGCAACGGCCGTTTCCGCTTCGCGGGTTGAGAGAAGGATGATGCGCGCGTGATCAACAAGATCGTTCAAACCATGGCCGATGCCATGGCCGGCGTGCCGGATGGCGGCATCGTGCTGCTCGGCGGCTTTGGCCATGTCGGCACGCCGAATGCGCTGATCGACGGGCTCATCGAGCATGGGGCGACGGACCTCACCATCGTCTCCAACAATGCGGGCGCCGGGCGCGAGGGCCTGGCCAAGCTGATGGCCCTGGGGCGGGTGCGGAAGATCATCTGCTCCTACCCGCGCAGCGCCGGCTCGGTGGTGTTCGAGGAGCTGTACAAGGCCGGCAAGCTGGAGCTTGAGATCTGCCCGCAGGGCACGATGGCCGAGCGCATGCGGGCCGCCGGCGCCGGCATCCCCGCCTTCTACACCCCCACCGCCGCTGGCACCCTGCTGGCGAAGGGCAAGGAGGAGCGCGAGATCGACGGCCGCATCTATGTGCTGGAACGCGCGCTGCGCGGCGCCGTGGCGCTGGTCGAGGCCTGGGAGGCCGATCGCTGGGGCAATCTCACCTATCGCCAGGCCGGGCGGAACTTCAACCCGGTGGTCGCCGCCGCCGCGGACCTCACCATCGTGCAGGCCCAGCATATCCGCGACCTGGGCGACATCGACCCGGAGCATGTCGTGACGCCGGGCGTCTATGTGGATAGGGTTCTGCACCTGCCCTATGGCGATCCTTCGATCGAGGGGAAGTGACATGAACGCGCCCACCATGATCCCGCCCACCATGATCCCGCCCACCATGATCCCGCCCACCATGATCCCGCTGGCCCGCCCCCCGCTGACCCGCGCGCAGATGGCCGCCCGCGTGGCCGCCGACATCCCCGAGGGCTGGTGCGTCAACCTCGGCATCGGCATCCCGACCATGGTCGCCGACCATGTCGCGGACCGCGAGGTGATCTTCCAATCCGAGAACGGCGTGCTCGGCGTCGGCCCGGCCCCGGCGCGGGAGGATATCCAGCCCTGGCTGATCAATGCCTCCAAGGCCTATATCACGCTCAAGCCCGGCGGCAGCTACGTGCACCACGCCGACAGTTTCGCGATGATCCGCGGCGGGCACATCGATCTCTGCGTGCTCGGCGGCTACGAGGTCGCGCAGAATGGCGACCTCGCCAACTGGGCGACCAGCAACAACGACACGGCCCCGGCCGTGGGCGGGGCGATGGATCTGGCCGCGGGGGCCAAGCGGCTTTGGGTCGTGCTGGAACACACGACCAAGGACGGGCAGCCCAAGCTGGTCGAGACCTGCTCCTACCCGCTGACCGCGCTGAAGGCGGTGACGCGGATCTATACCAACCTCGCGGTGATCGACATCGCGCCCCAGGGGTTTCTCCTGCGCGAGATGGCGCCGGGCGTGAGCTTCGACGCGTTGCAGGCCCGCACCGGGGCGAAGCTTCACCTCCCCGACTGACGACAAGAGGAAACGACAGGCATGAGCCAGCAATTGGCCGAGGATGATCGCGCGGAAAGCATCCGCATGATCCGTGACAGCGCGGCGGCGATCGCCCCTCCGGGGGGCGATCTCAAGCGCGTGCGCGCGCTGCGCTTCAAGACCCCCGGCTTCGACCCCGCGGTCTGGGCGGAGATGGGCGCGCTCGGCTGGACCGGGCTGCGGGTGCCGGAGGAGCTTGGTGGCTCGGGGCTCGGCATGGGCGAGTTCTGCGCCTTGGCCGAGGCGCTGGGCGCCGGGCTCGCGCCGGAGCCGCTGGTGCCTTGCATGCTCTCGGCCATGCTGCTCTCCGCTGCCGCCACCCACCCGACCACCTTGATCGGCAGCGGCGAGGCCGGCGAGGCTCTGGCCGCGATGCTGACGGGCGAGGCGATGGTGCTGACCGCCTGGCAGGAACGCGCCAATACGCTGGAGGCGCCGGGCACGCCGGGGGCCGCGCGGCTGTTCCTGCCGATGGCGGGCGGAGCCACGCATTTCCTCGTGCCGGTGCGGGAAGCGGCGGGGCTCGCGCTCTACATCCAGCCCGCGGCCGGCGCCGATCTGACCTTGGAGGCGACGCAGGATGGCGGCAGCTTCGGCACGCTGCGCCCCGCGGGCGGGGTGAAGATCCTCGATCAGTGCGCGGCGGTGCTGGAGCAGGCGCTGGGTGAGGCCGCCCTCGGCACGGCGGCGACCCTGCTCGGCGTGATGGACCGCGCCTTCGCGATCACGCTCGACTACCTCAAGACCCGCACCCAGTTCGGCCGGCCGATCGGCGCCTTCCAGAGCCTGCAGCACCGTGCCGCGGATCTGGCCATGGAGGTCGCCCTGACCCGTGCCAGCGTCGAGGCCGCGGCCGCGAGCCTGGATGCCGCAGCACCCAATCGCGGTGCGGCCATTGCCCGCGCCAAGGCCCGCGCCTCGGACTCCGCGATGCTGGTCACCCGCCAGGCGATCCAGCTGCATGGCGGCATCGGCTATACCGACGAGCACGACATCGGCCTTTATCTGCGCCGCGCGATGGTGCTGGCCAGCCTGTTCGGCGGTGCCGCTTTGCATCGCCGCGCCTTCATGACCCTGGCCCCGGAGAGCGGTGATGAGTGATCCGGCGATGAGTGATCCGGCGATGACGGGTCCGGGGCGCATGCGGATCATCGAGGAGCGCACCGGCGCCGTCCTGACCCTGACCATGGACTACCCGGCGCGGCGCAACGCGCTGGCGCTGGCGCTGCGTGAGGAGCTGGCCGCGATCCTCGACCGGGTCGAGGGCGATGCCGGGGTGCGCGCCATCGTGCTGACCGGCAGCGAGGGCGTGTTCAGCGCGGGCGGCGACATCTCCAGCATGAATGTCGCCGGCGCCGCCGCCGGGCGGGATCGGCTGCGCCGGGTGCATCGCGTGATCCGCATGATGGTCGCGGGCAAGACCCCGGTCGTCGCCGCGGTCGAGGGCTGGTGCGTCGGCGCCGGCCTGTCGATCGCCTGCGCCTGCGACACCATCGTCGCGGCCGAGGATGCGAAATTCGCCGCGGGCTTCGGCAAGATCGGGCTGATGGGCGACCTCGGGCTGCCCTTCACCTTGCCGGGCCGCGTCGGCGTGTCGAAGGCCAAGCAGATCCTGTTCTACGGCGCGCAGATCGCGGCACCGGAGGCCGAGCGCATCGGCCTCGTGGACCAGATGGTGCCCCCGGGACAGGCGCTGTCGGCGGCGCTGGAGAAGGCGCGCTTCCTCGCCGAGCAGGCGCCGCTTCCGCTGGCCTTGACCAAGGCCATATTGGCCGAAGGGCTGGACCGCGCGCTGGAGACCGAGCGCCACTACCAATCCATGCTGTTCCTGTCGGACGACCACGCCGAAGGGCGCGACGCCTTCCTGGCGAAGCGTCCGCCCCAGTTCACCGGAGGATAATGCGATGAACGCAGTCACCGATGCCGCCCCGGAGGATATGAACCTCCTCTCCGACCATGATTTCCGTCTGGTCGTGCGCCGCTTCATCGAGGCGAACTATCCGGCCGAGATCCGCAATCCGCCCAAGCGTCTGCATTGGTCGGAGAACAAGCCCTGGTACATGACCCTCAGCCGCCAGGGCTGGCTCGCGCCCGGCTGGCCGCGCGAGCATGGCGGCATGGCGCTCTCGCCGCTGAAGCAGATCATCATGATCGAGGAGATGGAGCGCTACGGCGCCGCCCGGACCAACGACATGGGCATCGTGATGATCGGCCCGCTGCTGCTGAAATACGGCACGCCGGAGCAGAAGGCGACGTTCCTGCCAGCGATCATCGCGGGCGAGCATGTGTGGTGCCAGGGCTATTCCGAACCCAATGCCGGCTCGGATCTCGCCTCCCTGCGCACCGAGGCGGTGCTGGAGGGCGACACCTATGTCGTGAACGGCCAGAAGACCTGGACCACGCTCGGCTCGGACGCCAACTGGATCTTCCTGCTTGTCCGCACCGACAAGGCCGTGAAGAAGCAGGAGGGCATTTCCTTCCTGCTGGTGCCGATGGACAGCCCCGGGATCACCGTGCGCCCGATCGTGAACCTCGATCTGCATGATGAGTTCTGCGAAGTCTTCTTCGACAATGTGCGGGTGCCTGCGTCCAACCTGGTCGGCGAGCCGAACAAGGGCTGGACCATGGCCAAGGCGCTGCTGGGGTTCGAGCGCATCCACCTCGGCTCCCCGAAGCAGTCCGCGCATGCGCTACAGCGCCTGGCGCAGCTCGCCGAGCGGATGGGCGTGTCCGAGGAACCGCAGTTCCAGGACCGCTTCACGCGGCTGCGGATGGATCTGGAGGATCTGAAGGCGCTCTACGAGACCTATGTCGAGCGGCTGCGGCGTGGCGAGGGCCTGCCGCCCAGCGTCTCGATGCTGAAGGTCATCCAGTCGGAGCTGTACCAGAAGATCACCGACGCGCTGCTCGATGTGGCGGCGGAGAATGCGGGGCTGCTGGAGCCGATGGAAGGCAACCGGGATCTGCATCCCTCGGGCATCTTCATCGCCGCGCGGCCTTCGACGATCTATGGCGGCAGCAACGAGATCCAGCGGAACATCATCGCCAAGAACGTGCTGGACCTTCCTGGCTGACGAAAAGCCGCGGGCGGCGCCATGGTGGCGCCGCCCGCGAGACGATCAAGGCAGCAGAACGCCGTCGATCACATGGATCATGCCGTTCGACGCCATGATGTTCGAGCGGAGGATCTTCGCCGGGGGCTGCACGTTGAAGCCGCCCACGCCGGTCTGGCGGTTGCTGGTGGCGCCGCCCTCGGGGATCTTGACCGAGATGGTCGGCGGCACGGCGCGGCCATCGAGATGGACCACCCCGCCATTCAGCGAGACCACATCCTCGAGACGGTCCTTGAACATCGCGACCGTATACGTGCCTTCGATGATATGGATGCCGACCAGCGCCGCGAGGCGAACAACGTCAGGCGAGCCACCCATGGAGCCCGTGCCACCCAGCAGATCCTGCATCAGCGAGGTCGGCACCAGATCGAAGGCAGCGGAGGTGGGGGCGAAGACGGTCAGGGGCTGCGTGCCCTTCAGCCGGTCGCCGAAGCCCGCGCGCTCCGCGAGGTTGCCGAACTTGGCGAGATCCGGGTTTTCGGCGAGGGTGGCGGCAAGGTCGCGCGGCGTGGTCTGGGCGCGGAGAATGGCGGGGCTGGCCAGCACGCCAGCGGCGGCGGCGATCATCATGCGGCGATTGAGCATCATCGGCTTGGTCTCCGTTACAGGTTCAATTGCGAGAAATCTTCGTCTCGGCAACAGAACGCGCTGCATCAGGCCAGGGTTGCGGCAACCGCGCCGCTCGCGCGCACGTTCGCTTTGACGTGACGACCCACTCCCCTCCGCACCGATCCGCCGCGCTGGTGCTCAACCCACGCGCCGGCCGCCTGTCCCGCCTCGAAGACCCCTGCACCCAGATTGTCGGGGCCATGGTCGAGGCCGGGTTCCGCCTGGTCGCCGATCCCGATCCGGATCTGCCCTTCGAGGCGCAACTGGCCCGCGCGCTGGCGGCGCGGCCGGAGGTGCTGGTGGTCGCTGGCGGCGACGGCACCATCGCCGCCTGCCTGCCCGCGCTGATGGGGGGCAGGATCCTCCTGGCGCCACTGCCCGGCGGCACCATGAACCGCGTGACGGAACGGCTGGGCCTGCCGCCCGATCCCGTCGAGGCGGTGGCGGCCCTCGGCCGGGCAAAGGAGTCCTGGCTGGACGTGGGGGAAATGAACGGGCGGTTCTTCCTGTACCAATCCATCATCGGCGCCCCCGCCCGCCTCGGGCGGTTCCGCGAGATGCAGCGCCATGGCGGTGCGTGGTGGCCGCTGGTGGTGGCAGCCCTGCGCGCCCTGCTGCGCCCGCCCGGCCGGAGCCTCACCGCCGGCTTGGGAACGCCGCGCCGGCGCATCCGCGCCCGCACCCTCGTGGTGACCGTGCCGCCCGGTGGCGGTGCGCTGCTGACCGAGGCCGTGCTGCGCGAGACACCCTGGCGCCGACTGTGCCAGATGCGCGACTGGATTCGCGGGCGGCTGCGCGACAATGTCGATGTGCTGGCCGTCGAATCCGAGTCACTGGTGGTGACCGGCCCGACCGCGGCGTTGCGGTTGACGCTGGATGGCGAGGTCACGATCGCAGCACCGCCGCTGCGTTTTCGCCTGCGGCGCGGTGCGGTGCCGGTGTTGCGGCCATGACGCGGATCGCGCTTCTCGCCGATCTGCATTTCGGCGCGCATGACCCGGCGCTGGTCTCGGCGCTGGAGGAGGATATCGCGCTGATGGCGCCCGATGTGGTGGCCGTCGCCGGCGACCTGACCTATCGCGCGCGGCCGGAGGAATTCACCGCGGCGGCGCGCTTCCTGGGCGGGCTCGGCCTGCCTGTGGTGGCGGTGCCGGGCAACCACGACATCCCGAGCCTCTCCCTCTTCGACCGGTTCCTCGACCCGTTTCGCGACTGGCGCCTGGCGATGGGGCCGGAGATGGAACCCGCCTGGTCCAATGCCGAGGTCGGCCTGCTGGGGCTCAACACGGTGCGCCGCGCCGCATTGCGCAAGGATTGGTCGGCGGGCCGGGTGTCACCGCCGCAGTTGCAGCGCTTGGCGGTGCGTGCCGCCGCTTTGCCGGGCCGCCTGCTGTTCGTGGTGGCGCATCACCCCTTCCTGCACCCGCCGGGCAATGAGACGCGGGGCAAGCTCGGCCGGGCGCCGCTGGCGCTCGCGGCCTTCGCGCGGCTTGGCATCACCGCCGTCCTCACCGGGCATTTGCATCGCCCAACGGTCATCGCCAACCCCGGCGCGCCGCTGCTGGTGATCACCGGCACCGCCGTGTCCTGGCGGCGGCCGCCCGGCGCGCAAAATGCCTGGAGCCTGATCGAAACCGCCGAGCGGGGCGTCATCGTCAGCCATCGCGCGCATGGGCCGGCGGGCTTCGCGCCTTTGGTGTAGCGGCGCCGAACCTAGGACCTGCCCCCGAAGTTCGCCGCTCTTCGCGGCGAGCTTCCGGGATAAGCAGGCCATTCAAAACAAAGGTTAGTGCCCCGAATCTGAAGGCAGCCGCATAGCGGCGAACTTCAGATTCGGGACACTACGCGATACCGCCCTGGTCGTTCGTATTCCGCCAGCGCTTGATCGCCCAGCCGGGACGCGGCCGGCGCTTGCGCTCGGGCGGGGGGGCCAGCCGGGCGCCCGCACTGCCCTTTAGCAGCGTCAGCGATCGGTCGTGGAATGCCTCCAGCCCCGGACGATGGCCGATCGAGATCACCGCGCTGTTCGGCAGCGCCGATTGCACCAGGCGCATCATCATGTCCTGGTTGTCCTCGTCGAGGGCCGCCGTCGCCTCGTCCATGAAGATCCAGCGCGGCTTCTGCATCAACAGCCGCGCGAAGGCGAAACGCTGCTGCTCGCCCAGGCTGAGGATGCGGTCCCACCGCTCATCATCGCCGAGCCGCGCGACAAGCTGGTCCAGCCCGACCTCGGTCAGCACCGCCTCCGCCATCTCCAACGAATAGGCCTCGGGGCCGGCAGGATAGGAGAGCGCGGCGAGCAAGGAGCCATTCGGGATATAGGGCCGCTGCGGCATGAACATCAGCGCGCTGCGCGGCGGCACATGGATCTCCCCCGCGCCCCAGGGCCAGAGCCCGGCGATGGCGCGGAACAGTGTGGACTTGCCGGTGCCGCTCTCGCCCTTGATGAGCACGCGCTCGCCCGGCAGGATCTCGGCCGAGGCACCCGCGATCACCGTGGTGCCATCGTAGAAGGCGACCTGCACGTCGCGGAACAGCAAGACCTCGCGCTCCTCCTCCCCGGTCGCCTCGATCACCTGGATGGTCGGCTGGGCGGGGTTGGCCTGCAGCGCATCCAGATCGTCCAGCGCCAAGCGGAAGGCGAGCAGCCGGGCGACAGCGCTGCGCCATTCGGCGATGCGGGGGAAGTTGTCGATCAGCCAGTTGAGGCTGCCCTGCACCTGGCCGAAAGCGGCGCCGATCTGCATCAGCCCGCCGAGGGTGATCGCGCCGGCAAAATAGGCCGGCGAGGCGACCAGCGTCGGGAACACCATCGCGAGGCTGCCATAGGCCGAGGTGAGCCACATCAGATGGCGCTGGCTGCGCATGAGCTCGGCCGCCGTCTCCCGCACCCGGATGAAGAGCGAGGCGAGGGCGCGGCGTTCGTCGGTCTCGCCCTGGATCAGCGCGATGGCCTCGCCATTCTCGCGGGCGCGGACCAGGCCGAAGCGGAACTCCGCCTCCGATCCCGCGCGGCGGATGTTGATGTCCACCATCGGCCGCCCGACCAGCCAGGTCAGCCCCGAGCCGAGGATCGCATAGATCAGCGCCGCCCAGACCATGTAGCCGGGGATCACCAGAGGGTGGCCGAACATCGTGAAGCGAAGCGCGCCCGACAGCGTCCACAGGATGCCGACGAAGGCCATCAGCGTCGTCACCGAGATCAGCAGACCGAGGGTGAAATCCACCGCGAGCTCGGTCGAGATGCGGGCATCCTCGGCCACCCGCTGGTCCGGGTTCTGCTGCGCGCCGCCGGTCATCTCAAGCTGGTAGTGCCGCCCGTCGCGCAGCCAGGCGCCGATCAGCCGCTGCGACAGCCATTCCCGCCAGCGCAGCTGGACGAGTTGTTTGAGGTAGAGCTGGTACACAGAGGCCGCCATCGAGATCGCGGCAAGCCCCAGGAAGACCAGCATCTGCATCGTGAAGGCCGGGCTGTCCCGGCTCTCAAGCGCGTTGAAGAAGTCCCGGTTCCAGATGTTGAACCGGATCTGGATGCCGACCTGGAGGAAGGTCAGCCCGATGACGCCGGCGATCAGCATGCGGGCATTGCCGCGATCGGGGGCGGTCAGCCAGTCGCGGGCGATACCGGCGAAGGCGGTGAGGGTGCCTGGCGGGACCGGCTCAGGTGTCGTGGTTGTGGGTTCGCTCAAGGCCGGCGCTCGATGCGGGGGGCGGGAAGGGGTTCAAGCTTGTCTGGATCGGGGCCGATCCGCTCGACATCCAGGGCCACCATGTCATCGCGGCGGGAGCCGATGCCGCTCGCCGCGATCTTCCGCCCGGCCGTGATGCGGCCGTCGGCCGCCTCGGCCGACATGCGCAGCACGCTGCCGTCGGTCAATATGGCGCCGATGACGTCGCCCTGCGGCGAGAACAGCGGCACCCTGACCGTGCCCGAAACCTGGAGCTGTTCGGTGCCGCGGGCATCGGTTGGGGTGAACCAGGCCGGGCGATCGACGAAACTCGGCTCGCGATCGGGGCTGGTGCTCCAGGCGAGCATGGTCACGACCGGGGCGCCGCGGGCGCGAACGCCCCAGATGGTGATGGCCTGGCCCGCGGGGGCGGCTTCCCGCATCGGCTCGGACACATGCGGCGGGAAGACGACCTGCGCGCCTTCGCGAAACAGCATCCGGTCATAGGCGCCTGCCGGGTTGATCAGCCAGCGCTCGACCGTGCCGGTGAAGGAGGGGAGCTGGGTGGGGTCGAACCAGCTACCGCGCGGCGGTGGCGCACTCGGCTGCGCCGCCGCGGGCAGCATGGGGGCCGCAAGCAGCAGGCCCAGGCCGAGACAGACCTGCCGCCTGGGAATCACGTCAGGCAGCCCAGCCGCGACCCGCGACCAGGGAGACGACAAACAGGATCAGGAAGATTACGAAGAGGAATTTGGCGATCCCGCTGGCAGCCGAGGCGACGCCACCAAAGCCGAGCACGCCCGCAACCAAGGCGACCACAAGGAAGACGAGAGTCCAGTAGAGCATGTGCGTGCCCCTTTCATGGCGAGAGCCGACGACGGTTTCCTAACGTCGGCGGCGCCTCGGCGGTTTCGCGCCCTCTCGCGGCCGGGGTTCAGCCGATCGGCACGGTTCCGTGGGTCACGGCCTGATAGGTCGCGATCGCCAGGGCCAGCGGCTCGAAGGGCTTGCTGATGACGAAGGCCGGCTCGACCCGCTCGGCGGTCAGCAGGCGTTCGGGATAGGCGGTGACGAAGATCACCGGGGCCCGCATCAGTTGCTGGATACGCGCCGTGGCGCTGATCCCGTCGCCGCCCGGCCCGAGGTTCACATCGGCCAGGATCAGGGTCGGCGGATGGGCGCGGGCCATGCGGACCGCCTCATCCTCGGTCCGTGCCATGCCGATGACGCGATGGCCGCAGGATTCGACCAGCATCCGCACATCCATCGCGATGATCGGCTCATCCTCGATCACCAGCACATCGGCGGCGGCGGCGGCGCGCAGCGCGGCGCGCGAGGCGGTGGCCTCGTCGCGTGTGGCCTCGGTCGTCATCCCCAGCACGCGGGCAACTTCCGTCTCCGGCAGGCCTTCCAGCGCCAGCAACAGCAGCACCTGCCGCTGCCGCAGCCCGAGGCCGCTTTCGCCGGCAAGCCCCGGCTGTATCGCGGAGGCGGCGGCGACCGCGGAATAGAAGGCCTGGCGGGCCGGCATCTCCGGCAGCCCGGCGCGCAACGCATCGGCGACCAGCGCGTCGCCGGCAGCCTGGCTCCCGGTCAGGGCGCGGGCGAAGCGGCGGGCATAGGGCAGGGCCCGAACAACCTCGGCTTGCGTTGGCACCGTCATCACCTAATCTCTCCGAACCTGACTTCGCTTCGTGACTTCAAATCGGCGGCAAGCGCGCAGGCCAAAAACCGCGCGGCGCCGCCCGGCGATGCGCGTTCCCGTGCGTTTGACCTGAACCGCGCTCCCGCACGGGCTTCCTTGGATATAGCATGCCGCAGCATTGTGATGAATTCCGGGCAGAGTTGGTGGCCCTTCTGCCCAAGCTTCGCGCCTTCGCCCGATTTCTCGCCCGCGATGCCGTGCTTGCCGATGATCTGGTGCAGGACACGGTGCTGCGGGCGCTGCGTTCCGGCCGGCCCGACGATCTCACGACCGACCTGCGGCTCTGGACCTTTGCCATCCTTCGCAACCGGTTTCGCGACCAGCGCCGCCGTGCCGCGGTCGAACGCGTCGCGCTGGAGCGACAGATGCCGACGGAACAAGGGCGGGCCGGCAACCAGGAGGCCAGTGCCGCGTTGAATGATCTCGACACGGCCTTGTCGCGGCTGCCGACGGTGCAGCGCGAGGCGCTGACCCTGGTCGCCGCCCTCGGGTTCTCGGTGGAGGAGGCGGCGTCCATCGCCGGCGTGCCGGCCGGAACCATCAAGGCGCGGATTTCCCGAGCCCGGCTGCGGCTTGCGCGCGAGCCGGCAGCGCCGGCGTGGCAGGGGAAGTGACTCCATCAGGGCAGGAAAGCCCCCTCATGCGCACAGGGTTTCATGCGTAATTAGCATAGCAGACATGCGATTTTCTTCTGATTAAAATGCAACCCATTCGTCGCCTCACGCGTCTGTCCAGCATGAACACCATCCGTGGAGAGAGTCTCGTGAGCAATATGACGCAGGACGACGCCATTCTGATGGACGAAGCCGTATCCGAAGTGGCCTCCAGCGCCGAGCGCGGCCTTCCCCCCGCCGAATTCCATCGTGAACTCGTCCAGGTCCTCCCCAAGCTGCGGGTCCAGGCGCTGTCCATGACGCGCAACCGGTCGGACGCCGATGATCTGGTGCAGGCCTCGTTGGTCAACGCGCTGTCCGCCCGGACCTCCTTCGAGCCCGGCACCAATCTCGGTGCATGGCTTTATCGTATCATGCGGAACCGCTTCCTCTCCGATATGCGCCGCCGCCGCCCGACCGTCGACATGGATGACGCGCCGCAGGAAGCCTTCACCACCGCGCCGTCGCAGGAGGACAATGTCGCTCTGCGTGAATTGCGCGTGCAGATGGCCCGCCTCCCGGAAGACCAACGCACCGCTCTGGTGATGGTGACGGTGCAGGGCATGTCCTACGACCAGGTCGCCGAATTGACCGGCGTCGCGGTCGGGACCGCCAAATGCCGCGTGTTCCGCGCCCGCAAGCAGCTTCAGGCCTGGCTGGTCGGCGATGCGAAGCCGGCGCCCTCCACCACCCGCGGTGTTGCCGCCTCGGCCCAGGCGTCTCAGTCTGGTGTCCGCCGCTCAGTTTCGAGTAAGGTGCGCGAGCAAATCGGGCATGCGGGTCATGTCGGCATCGGGGTCTGATGGATCGATCTAATGACAAGCCGCCTGACTGGGGCCAGACAAAGGCCGGAGGCAACATGACCGGACGAGGCCGCAAGGCCCTGCCCGATGCGGCCTTCGATCTTTGGCTGGAGCGCGGACTGCACGCCATGTTCGACGACGTCGCCCAGGAGCCCATCCCACCTGAACTGCTGCGCCTGATCGAGGAGGATCGCCGGAAGTGATCCGACCGGACTGGCTGAGGTGCCCGATGGGCAGCGCCAGATGACCAGCGCGCGGCAGGCCCACCTGCCGCGGTTCTTGTCTGGGGTGCGCGGACGGCTTCTGGCTCTCGTTCTTGTCGCCGGGACGCCGGTGATCGGCATTGCCGGAGCGAATGCGCTGCTCGCCTATGACCGCGACCTGTCCTCCAGCCTGCGGATGGTTGAGTTGCTGCGTGAGGCGGCAGCCGGGCGCCATGCGACCGCGCTCGCGGGGTTGCGCGGCATGGTCCTGGGGATCGCCGGCGCGGACGCCCTTGGCGACGTGCGATGCGATGGCGAGCTGCGCCGCCTCCAGGCGAATTTTCCGGATCGCTACACGAATATCTGGGCGCTGAACGCAACGGGGCGCATCACCTGCTCCGCCCTTCCCGTGGCCGGGGCCGGCACCTATGCGGAGTTGGATTACGTCACGGCCGCCCGCCGGGCGCAGAGCTTTGCCCTCGGCGCCTTCAAGATTGGCGAGGTCTCCGGCCAGCCGGTGATCGTCGGCGCCGCACCGATCATTGAGGATGGCGAGATCAAGGGCATTATCGCGGCGGGCCTTCGGCTCGATGCGTTTCTGCGCCGCACGCCCGAGGGCACCCAGCCGCATGACATCTGGCTGCTGGACGGCCAGGGCGGGCTGCTTGCGGTGACGCAGGCGCCGCCGGACAACCTGCCGGCCCCGGCGGCGCTGGAGCGGCTGATCGCGGCCGGGACCGCGGCCGCCGATCTGCCATCGCGTAACGGTGTGCCGCACGCCTTCGCGACCCTGGCGCTCGACCCCGATCTGCGACTGCTGGTCGGCATGTCGAACGCCCCGATCGCCGAAGGCGCCTGGATCGCCTTGATGCAGCGGCTTGGGGAACTCGCGGTCTTCCTCGCCGTCTGTCTGGCGGCCATCATCCTCGGCTCCGAGCTTGCCATTTCGCGCCCCTTGCGGGCGCTTTCGCAACGGGTGCGGAGCTGGCGTCCGGGTGAGCCGTTCCGTCCGGCGCGCGGCTGGTCGGCACCGCTGGAAGTCGAGGCGGTCGGAGCCGCCTTCGGCCAGGTGGTGGAATCGCTGACGAAGCGCTCGAACGAGCTTCAGGCCGCCTTGGCGCAGAACGACCTCGTCATCGCGGAAATGCACCACCGTGTGAAAAACAACATCCAGGTCATCGCCTCCTTGCTGACCCTGCAGGCGGCGCGGGCGCCGGATGTGGCATCGGAGGCCGCTCTGGCCATGGCGCGCGACCGGGTGCGGGCCCTGGCGACGCTGCATCGCCATCTCTACGCCCGGCCGCAGATCGAGGCGGTGGGGATCAGCGCCTTTCTTGCGGAGCTTGGCCCGCAGCTCTTCGCCGCGGCGGGAGAGCTGCGCCCCGGTCGCATCCACCTTGAGCTGGACGTGCAGGACATGGAGGTGCTGGCGGACCAGGCCGTGTCCCTGGCCCTGCTGGTGACCGAATGCCTGATGAATGCCCTGCGCCATGCCTTCCCCCACGGGCGTGGCGGCGTCGTCCGGGTGTCGGTGCATCTGGTCGAAGGCATCGTGACCCTGGCGGTCACCGATGATGGGGTGGGCCGGGAGGGAGATCCGACGTCGGGGATCGGACTGACCTTGATCGAAGGCTTCGCGGCGGCCTTGGGCGGCCGGCCGGAATGGGGCGGTCCGCCGGGTACAAGCCTTACGGTAAGGTTTCCTTTACGGGAGGCAACGGCTCGGCCGCTGGAGCGTTAAGGCCAGGACATCAACAGGAGTCCCGCCTCATGACCCCCAGCCTGCGTGCCGCCCTTTGCGTCCTGACGCTCACCCTTCCCCTGATGGCCTGCAAGGAGGAAGGGCCCGCCGAACGTGCCGGCCGCAGCCTGGACCGCGCCGGCGAGAACCTGCGCGACGCGGTCGATCCGCCGAGCGGGCCGGTGGAACGCGCGGGCCGGGCCATCGACCGCGCCACGAACTGATCCCAGCGGAACATGCACAAAAAAAGGGGGGCTTCGGCCCCCCTTTCGTTTGGCCTCAATTGCCGAAGGTGAAGGCCGGCAGCGCGCGCAGGGACTCCTTGGTGGCGCCCGCCAGGGTCACCTTGTTGTCGGGGGCGATGCGCAGATCGCTGAACGGGATCGCGACCAGCTTGCCGCCGAGGCCGAGGAACCCGCCGACCTGGATGATCGCCACCAGCACCCGGTCCTGCTGGGTCACCACCAGATCCTCGACCGAGCCGATCCGTTCATCCGAGGGGTTGCTGACCGCCGCGCCGATGATGCGGCTGGCACGCAGGCCACCGGTCAGCCGGATGGCATCCACCGTGACCAGGCCCGCGGGCGTGTTTCTCTGCGGCGTCGTGGCGGTCTGGGCCATCGCCGGGACCGTGGCCAGGGTGCCGAGGAGGATGAGTGTCGTGATGCGCGCGCGCATGGAAGCAATCCTTATCCGTTGAGCTGCCACTTGATGCGGCATGCCGCTGCAACGCGGTGCATCGGATCGGGGTTTCGGTTAGAAGCGATGCAACCTGACCACCGCCTCCACGTTTTCCCGTCATCGCAACGCTTGAAGGACCAAACCCATGGGAACCACCACCGGACGTGCCATCGATGCCGCCGAACAGACCGTCGCCGGGCTGCGCCGCAAGGTCGAGACCGTGATGGATGAGCAGGTGACACCGGCGCTGGCCGGCGCGGCCGATGCGGTCCAGGCCAAGGCCGAGGACGTCTATGGCCGCGCCAAGGCCGAGGCCGATACCCTCGCCGCCCATGTCCGCAACCGTCCGCTGACCTCGGTCGCCCTTGCGGCCGTGGCGGGTTTCGTCGCCGCCCGCATCATCGGACGCTGAGCCGATGCGCGCTGTGAGGCTTGCGGCGATTGCGCTGGAGGCGGAAGGCGCGCGGATCAGCCTTGGTGCCCGTCGCTGGGGTCGCAGAGCCGTTTTCGGCGCTGTGGCCGCGGTGGCGGGCATTGCCTGTTTCGCGGTCCTGCATCTTTTGGCATGGCATGCGCTGGCCCCTTCGCTGATGCCGGTGCCCCGTGCGGCGGTTCTGGCCGGGTTCGACGCCGTGCTCGCGCTGGTTTGCGGGCTGGTGGCAAGCCGCGGGAGCGAAACGCAGATGGAGCAGGAGGCCCGGGCCGTGCGGGATCTGGCCTTGTCCGGGGCCGCGACCTCGCTGGTGCCGCCGGCCCTGATTCAGGCCTTTGCGATCGGCCGCGTCATCGCCGGCATCATCGGCCGTCGCCCCCGTTGACCGACATGGCCCATGCCGCTTGTTCGCGGCACGGGCTTTGCCGATGATCGGGGATGGCTTCAGAACAGATCAGCTTTTGCCTGAACGGCCAGGTGGTGGTGCTCCCGCCCACGACCTCCGCCGCGAGTAGCCTGCTCGACTGGCTGCGCGGCCCCGCCGGGCTGCGTGGCACCAAGGAGGGCTGCGCCGAGGGCGATTGCGGCGCCTGCACCGTGGCGCTGGAGGAGCCGGACGGCGCCCGCGTGCCGATCAACGCCTGCCTCACCCTCCTCGGCCAGATGCATGGTCGCGCGATCCGCACCGTCGAGGGGCTGCGCGACGCGGCGGGCGGCCCGCATCCCGTCGCCCGTATCCTGGCTGAACATGACGGCACCCAATGCGGCTTCTGCACGCCCGGCATCGTCATGTCGGCCTGGGCTGCCGTGACCGGGGATGGCGATCCGCATGAGGCGCTGGCGGGGAATCTCTGCCGCTGCACCGGCTACCGGCCCATCGTCGCGGCGATGGCGGCGATGCCACGGGAGGTCGCGACCCCCGCCCCGGTGCCAGCCAGCACGGCTGCCTGCTTCCACGCGCCGGGCCAGGCCTTCCATCTGCCGCGCGGGCTGCATGCGCTGCTGTCGCTGCGCGCGGCGCATCCCGACGCCTGGCTGCTCGCCGGCGGTACCGACCTCGGGCTGCGCGTGTCGGAGCATCGCGAACGCCCGCCCGAGGTCATCTGCCTGCTCGCGGTGCCGGAGCTTCAGGCGCTGCACATCGACGCGCATGGCATCCGCATCGGCGCCGCCGTGCCGTATCACCGCCTGCTCGCCGCCTTGCGGGGGCTGGATGATCCGATCGCGGCCCCCTTCGCGCGGCTGCTGGCGCGGCTTGGCAGCGCGCAGATCCGGGGCCTGGGCACGCTCGGGGGCAATCTCGGTACGGCCTCGCCAATCGGCGACATGCTGCCGCCGCTGGTGGCGCTGGGGGCGGAGGTCACCATCGCCTCGCTCTGCGCCACGCGGCGGATGGCGGTGGAGGCCTTCCTGACCGGCTATCGCACCAACGCCCTGGCGCCCGACGAGGTGGTCACCGAGGTCATCATTCCCCGCGCCGGGCCCGGCGATGTGGTGGCGATGGAGAAGCTGTCCCGGCGCCATGACCAGGACATCACCGCTGTTGGGCTTTCGGCCTGGCTGCGGGTGGTGGAGGGCCGCATCCGCGCGGCGCGGGTGGCGTTGGGCGGCGTGGGCCCGCGGGTGCTGCGCGCCACCGCCGCCGAGCACGTGCTGATGGGCGCGCCCTGGTCGCTGGAGACGGTGCGCGCCGCCGCGCGGATGCTGGACCGCGACATCGCGCCGCTGGACGATCTGCGCGGCAGCGGCGCCTGGCGCCGGGCCGCCGCGGCGGGGCTGCTGGAACGGGTCTGGTGGCGCGCCACGCGCCCCGATGTCGAGCCGATGGAGGCGCTGTGATGGACGGGATGGGGGCGGCGCTGCGACAGGACAGCGCATTGCGGCACGCGACCGGCGAGGCCGGTTTCATCGACGATCTGCCCGAGGTGCCGGGGCTGCTGCATGGCGCGCTGGTGCTGAGCCCGGTCGCGCATGGACGGATCGAGGCGCTGGACCCGGCCCCCGCCTTGGCGCTGCCCGGCGTGGTCGCGGTATTCGGGCCGGGCGATGCGCCGGGGCGCAACGACATCTCGGCCAGCGGCGCCGCGCAGGAGCCGCTCTTTGCCGAGCACCTCGTCGAGCATTGGGGCCAGGCGATGGCGCTGGTGGTGGCGACGGATCGCGATGCCGCTTTGGCCGGGGCCGCGGCCATTACGCCCGTCATCCACGCCCTGCCGCCGGTGCTGGAGCTGGCCGAGGCGGTCGCGGCCCGCAGCCTGCTGATGCCGCCCCAGGTGCTGGCGCGGGGCGATGTCGTGGCGGGGATGGCGCAGGCGCCCCTGACCGCCAGCGGCAGCTTCCGCTGCGGCGGCCAGGAGCATTTCTATCTGGAGGGGCAGATCGCCATCGCCACCCCCGGCGAGGATGGCGACCTCCTGGTGCTCTCCAGCACCCAGCACCCGACCGAGGTGCAGCACATCATCGCCCGCGTGCTCGGCTGCGCGCAGAACCGCATCACCGTGCAATGCCGGCGCATGGGCGGGGCCTTTGGCGGCAAGGAGAGCAATGCCTCCTGGGTCGCCGCCGCCGCAGCACTGGCCGCCCATGCCACCGGGCGGCCGGTGAAGCTGCGTCTGACCCGGAAGGCGGACATGGCGGCCACCGGCAAGCGCCACCCCTTCCTGTTCCGCTGGACCGCGGGCTTTGACGCCACGGGGCGGATCGCGGCGCTGGAGGCGCTGCTGGCCGCCGATGGCGGGCATTCGCTGGATATGACGCCGGGGGTGGTGTTCCGCGCCATCACCCATGCGCTGAATGCCTATGACGTGCCGGCGCTGCGGATCGAGGCGCTGGGCTGCAAGACCAATACCGTCAGCAACACCGCCTTTCGCGGTTTTGGTGGGCCGCAGGGCGTGCTGCTGATGGAGGAGATTTTTCGCAGTATCGCCGCCGCGACCGGCCTGGATGTCGAGACCGTGCGCGCAAAAAACATGGCCGGCGGGGAGAATGGCGACGAAACCCCCTATGGCCAGGCGCTGGATGGCAAGCTGATCCGCCGCGTCCACGCCGAGGCGCTGGCGGCAAGCGGCTGGGTGGAGCGGCGGGCGGCGATCGCCGCCTTCAACGCCGAACATCCGACCCTCCGAAAAGGGCTCGGCAGCTTCGCTCTGGCCTTCGGCATCTCGTTTGGGGTGATGCATATGAACCAGGCGGGGGCGCTGGTGCATGTCTATGAGGATGGCTCGATCCGGCTGAACCATGGCGGCACCGAGATGGGGCAGGGGCTGTTCATCAAGGTCGCCCAGGTGGTCGCCAGCGCCTTCGGCGTGCCGGTCGAGCGGATCCGCATCACCGCGACCAGCACGGGGGAGGTGCCGAACACCTCGCCCACGGCCGCCAGCACCGGCAGCGATCTCAACGGCTGGGCGGCGCATCTGGCGGCCAGCGCGATCCGCGAGCGCATGGCCGGGGTCGCGGCCGAAATCTGGGCGGTTGAGGCGGGCGAGATCGGCTTCGAGGACGGCATGGTCCGCGCCGGCGGCAACCGCCAGATGAGTTTTGGCGAATTGGCCCATGCCTGCATCCGGCGGCGAGTCTCGCTCTCGGCGACGGGATTCTACAAGACGCCGGATATCCATTGGGACCCGGTGGCGATGCGGGGAAAGCCGTTCTTCTACTTCTCCTACGGCGCCTCGGTCGCGGAGGTGGTGGTGGATCGGCTGACCGGGGAGCACCGCTGCCTCGGCGCCTGGCTGGTGCAGGATTGCGGGCGAAGCCTGAACCCGGCGGTGGATCGCGGCCAGATCGAGGGCGCCTTCATCCAGGGCATGGGCTGGATGACCAGCGAGGAGCTGTATTGGGACCGGACGGGGCGGCTGCGGAGCCTCGGGCCCAGCACCTACAAGATCCCCGGCTCCCGCGATGTGCCGCCGGTGTTCGTGACCAGGATTCTGGAGGGCAGCCCGGCGCGCGCCGAGACCATCTTCCGCAGCAAGGCGGTGGGCGAGCCGCCGTTGATGCTGGCGACGGCGGTGTGGAATGCGCTGTGCGATGCGACCGGGGCGGTCAGCCTCGATCTGCCGGCGAGCCCCGAGCGGCTGCTGGCGGCGATCCGCGCGGGCGGCAGGTAGCCCCGAACGGGGCCACCTGCCGCGATCGCATTAGTCCGCGTAGGCGCCGGCGGCCTGGATGATCGGGCGCCACTTGGCGATATCGGCCTGCCAGAAGGCGCGATGCGCATCCGGCGTCGCCTGGGCCTGCGTCACCGGGGCGGTGCCGAGGTCGGCGAAGCGGGCAATCAGCCGCTCGTCGCGCAGCGCCGTCTGCAAGGACTGCGACAGCCGGTCGATGACCGGCCGCGGCGTGCCGCGCGGCGCATACAGGCCGTGCCAGACGGTGACCTCGAAGCCCGGCAGCCCGGCCTCGCTCGCGGTCGGGATATCGGGCAGCGAGGGCAGGCGCTGCGGCGTGGTGACGGCAAAGGCCTTCACGGTATTGCCGCGGATCTGCTCGGTCGTGTTGGTGGTCTGGTCGCAGAGCAGGTCCACGGTGCCACCGATCAGGTCGCTGATCGCCGGCGCGGTGCCGCGATAGGGGACGGTCGTCATCTGCACGCCGAGCGCGGTCTGGAACAGCAGCCCGCAGAGGTGGCTGGCGGCGCCGATCCCGGCATTGGCCAGATTGATCTTGTCGCCATCGCGCCGGATCACGGCGATCGCCTCGGCCAGGGTGGCGGCCGGGAAGCGGGGGGAGGCGATGATGGTCATCGGCACTTCGGTGACCATGCCGATGGTCTCGAAGCCGTTCACCGCATCGTAAGGCAGGCGACGGTACAGGGTCGGCGTGGTCGCCATGCCGATGTGGTGCAGCAGCAGGGTATAGCCATCCGGCCGCGCCATCGCGACGCGCGCAGCACCCAGCGTGCCACCGGCGCCGCCGACATTCTCGACCACGACCGACTGGCCCATGTCGCGCGACATGGCTTCGGCGACCAGGCGGGTCACCGTATCGGTCGGCCCGCCGGCGGCGAAGGGCACGACGATGGTGATGGGGCGGTTGGGGTAGGTCTGGGCTGCGGCCGGCAGCGCGATCAGCGCCATAGCGGCGACGGTCAAGGCACGACGGAACATGAACGCTTCCTCCAGGGACGACGCATGGCCCCCGGCCCGCCGTCCCCAGAGGGATGGGCGTGCCGGGGGGCTCATCCGGTACGATTCCGGGACTTTCTGCGGAAATGCAAGCCTGGGACAATAGCCCGTTTACGTTGGCTCAGGCGTCCATCTTCAATGCAGCGATGAAGGCGGACTGCGGGATTTCGACCTTGCCGAACTGCCGCATCCGCTTCTTGCCTTCCTTCTGCTTGTCCAGGAGCTTGCGCTTGCGGCTGATGTCGCCGCCGTAGCACTTGGCGGTCACATCCTTGGACATCGCGCCGATGGTTTCGCGCGCGATGACCTTGCCGCCAATGGCGGCCTGGATGGGGATCTTGAAGAGCTGGCGGGGGATCAGATCCTTCAGCTTCTCGCAGATCGAGCGCGCGCGCCGGTCGGCCGCCGAGCGATGCGCCATGAAGGAGAGCGCATCCACCGGCTCGTTGTTCACGAGAATGCTGATCTTCACCAGATCGCCCTCCTCATAGCCATCGACCGCGTAATCGAAGCTGGCATAGCCGCGGCTGATGGATTTGAGGCGATCGTAGAAGTCGAACACCACCTCGTTCAGCGGCAGCCGGTAGACCGCCATCGCCCGGTTGCCGACATAGGTGAGGTCCACCTGCACGCCACGCCGCTCGCTGCACAAGGCGAGGATCGAGCCGAGGTATTCGTCGGGCACGAAGATGGTGGCCTTGATCCAGGGTTCCTGGATCGACTTGACGAGGCTGGGGTCCGGCATATCGGCCGGGTTGTGCAGCTCGATCTCATCGCCGTTGTTCTTGGTCAGCTTGTAGACGACCGAGGGCGCGGTCGCGATCAGGTCGAGATCGAATTCCCGCGACAGCCGCTCCTGCACGATCTCCAGATGCAGCAGCCCCAGGAAGCCGCAGCGGAAGCCGAAGCCGAGGGCGGCGCTGCTCTCCGGGTCGAAGTGGAAGGAGGAATCATTCAGCCTGAGCTTGCCGAGGGATTCCCGCAGCTTCTCGAACTCATCCGCATCGGTCGGGAACAGCCCGCACCAGACCACGGGGATGGAGGGCCGGAAGCCGGGGAGCTGTTCGGTCGCGGGCGCGCGGTCATCGGTGATGGTGTCGCCGACATTGCAATCGGCGACCGTCTTCATCGCGGCGGTGATGTAGCCCATCTCGCCGGGGCCCAGGTCGTCCACCGGCTGCATCTTCGGCGTGAACACGCCGATGTCGTTGACCGGATGCGCGGTGCCCTTGGCCATCAGCCGGATGCGCATGTTGCGGCGCAGGCGGCCCTGCTTCACCCGCACCAGGATGACGACGCCGAGGTAGGGGTCGTACCAGCTATCGACCAGCAGCGCCTGCAAGGGCTTGGTCTCGTCGCCGGTGGGCGCGGGCAGGCGGGTGACGATGGCCTCCAGCACGCCCTCGATGTTCAGCCCGGTCTTGGCGCTGATCATCACCGCATCATCGGCGGGCAGGCCGATCACATCCTCGATCTGCTGCTTCACGCGCTCGGGCTCGGCGGCGGGCAGATCGACCTTGTTCAGGATCGGCACGATCTCGTGGCCGGCATCCAGCGCCTGATAGACATTGGCGAGCGTCTGCGCCTCGACCCCCTGGGAGGCATCGACCACCAGCAGCGAGCCTTCGCAGGCCGCGAGGCTGCGGGAGACCTCATAGGCGAAATCGACGTGGCCCGGCGTGTCCATCAGGTTCAGGAC
The DNA here is from genome assembly GCF_003253705.1 of Humitalea rosea. GTDB lineage: Bacteria > Pseudomonadota > Alphaproteobacteria > Acetobacterales > Acetobacteraceae > Humitalea > Humitalea rosea. Next base: position 33,706 of record NZ_QKYU01000010.1, on the reverse strand, counting down.
ATAGGTCACGCCGTCCTTGGCCGGGTATTCCAGCCGGACGGTCTGCGCCTTGATGGTGATACCGCGCTCGCGCTCGATATCCATGCTGTCGAGCACCTGCTCCTTCATCTCGCGATCGGCGAGACCGCCACAGAACTGGATCAGCCGATCGGCCAGGGTGGATTTCCCATGATCGATATGCGCGATGATGGCGAAGTTGCGGATGCGGGCGAGCGAGGTGTCGGTCATCGAAGTCCGTATATCGGGCCGCGGGGGAAAAGTCCCGGCCCGCGCCGAGGTGGCACATAGGGCCCCCTGGGTCGAAAGCAAAGCGGCGGCGAGCGCTCAGTCGCTCGCCATCACCTTCACATAGCTGCCGGGTGCGGGTTCGATGACCGCCAGCGCGCCATCGCCCGGGGTGCGGGCCGGCACCTGGGCCTTGTCCAGCGCCGAAACCCAGCGATGCCAATCCGGCCACCAGGAGCCGGCAAGCTCGGTCGCGCCCTCCAGCCAGGCCTCGGCGGTGGGGGGCGCAGTGTCGCTGACCCAATGGCTGTACTTGCCCGAGGCCGGCGGATTCGCCACCCCGGCGATATGGCCCGAGGCCGCCAGGACGAAGCGGATCGGCCCGCCATAGATCTGTGTCGCGCGATAGGTGCTTTGCCAGGGCGCGATGTGGTCCTCCCGCGTCGAGAGGATGTAGGTCGGCAGCTTGATCTTCCGCAGATCGAGCTTGACCCCCAGAAGATCCACCGCCCCCGGCTTGATCAGGTCATTCTGCTGGTACATCCGGCGCAGGTAGAAGGAATGCATCTTCGCCGGCATGCGCGTGCTGTCGCTGTTCCAGTACAGCAGGTCGAAGGGGAAGGGTTCCTGCCCCAGCAAGTAATTATTCACCACGAAGGACCAGATCAGGTCGTTCGCCCGCAGCATGTTGAAGGTGCCGGCCATCTCGGAGCCTTCGAGGAAGCCACGCTTGTTCATCTTGTCCTCGAGCGCCTGCAACTGCTCCTCGTCGATGAAGACGCTGAGTTCGCCGGCTTCCTCGAAATCGACCATGGTGGTGAAGAAGGTCGCGGATTTGATGCGGGTGTCGCGCTTGGCCGCCATATGCGCCAGCGTCGCGGCCAGCAGCGTGCCGCCCAGGCAATAGCCGATGGCGTTGATGTTCTTCTCGCCGGTCGCCTTCTCGATCGCCTCCAGCGCGGCATAGGGGCCGAGCTGCATGTAATCGTCGAAGCCTTTTTCGGCCAGGCTCTCGTCCGGGTTCACCCAGGAACAGACGAAGACGGTATGGCCCTGTTCGACGGCCCAGCGAATGAAGGAATTCTTCGGGCGCAGGTCGAGGATATAGAACTTGTTGATCCAGGGCGGCAGGATCAGCAACGGCCGCTTCAGCACCTTCTCCGTGCTGGGATTGTACTGGACGAGCTGCATCAGCTCGTTCTGATAGACCACGCTGCCGGGGGTGACGGCGATGTTCTCGCCCACCGAGAACTTGCTGCGATCGACCATGCTGATCTGCAGACTGCCCTTGCCGCGCTCCAGATCGCCCAGCAGGTTGGAGAGCCCCTTCAACAGGTTCTCGCCGCCGGTCTCGGCGGTGCGGCGCAGCACTTCGGGGTTGGTCAGGGCGAAATTGGTCGGGGACAGCGCATCGACGAATTGGCGGGTGTAGAAATCGACCTTCTGGGCCGATTTCTCGTCCAGCCCCTCGGCGGAAGCGGCCGCGGTCTGGAAATAGCGGGCCGACAGCAAATACGACTGCTTGATGAAATCGAAGATCTCGTTGTCGCGCCAGGCGTCGTCCTTGAACCGCTTGTCCTTGGGATCCTCGGAGATCACCGCTCCGGTTTCCTTGCCCATCATCCGCCGGGCGGTGTGCTGCCACAGCGTCATGTAATCCTGCCAGAAGCCGATCTGCGCCTGCATCAGCCGGGCGGGGTTGGACATCAGCCGCGTCGTCATCTCCATGAAGGCGCCGGCCAGGTTCAGCGGATCGGAGCCAGCACCCCCGGTGCCGCCGCCGTTGCTCGCGTTATCGGATTGCCGCTTCAGGAAATCCTGGACGATCCGCTGCCCGCGCTCGGCGACATCGGCCATCGTGCGGGACACGACGGCGGGGTCGGGCAGCCGGAATGCGGAAGGGGTGTCATCCTGGGCCATGCCGAATCCTCGCCTTCTTGCTTCGTCGTCTGCGTCATGCCTCGCGACCGCAAGCACGGCGCTTTCGCCGCTTCGCGTTATGGGGCACATGCTGACCGCATGAGCACACGACGCGGCATGGGCTTTTTGCGTGCGACAGGTTCACGCCTGGAACCTAGGGGCGGCGCGGTGCCGCGGCAAGCGGGCAGGCTCGCCCTGCCGTTGCTGCCCATGCTGCTGTTGGGTGCCTGCGTCGGCAGCCCGGGCGAGGGGCCCGCGCAGTTCTTCGACAATATCACCGGGGCGGCGATGGAACGCCGCGGCGTGCCGCCTGGCACCGATCAGCCGTTCCGCACCCTTTCCGAAGTGCCGCCGCGCCCGGACCGCCCGGATGATGCGACCCGCAGCGCCTTGACCCGCAAATTGGAGCAGGAGCGCGCCGCGGGCGCGACGCCGCTCACCACCGTTGGCATCCTGCCGCCGCCGCCGACCGGCGCCTCGGCGCAGGTGCCGCTGACGCCGCCGCGCCCCGCGGCGCTGCGCGCGGCGCCCGCCGTCGCGCGCATGGCGCCGGCCGGGCCGGAACCCGCCCGCCCGCTGCCGGCCGATCCGGGCGCCCCGCCCCCGCCGCCGCGGCCGCTGCCGGCCGACCCCGGATTGCCGCCGCCGCCGCCCTCGGTCCGCTGAGGCCGGCCGCGCTCCCTCGCCCAGCTCCCCCCTCGCCCAGCCTCCCTCGCCCAGCCTCCCTCGCCCTGCCTCCCTCGCCCTGCCTCCCTCGCCCTGGCGCCTGTGCGCCTGTATCCTGCGGCACCGCCCTCTTCCGCCCGTTCCGTTTCCCCAAAAAGACCAGGAAAAAGACCAGGACAATGACCGAGGAATTCCACCGTATCCGCCGCCTGCCGCCCTATGTCTTCGCGGAGGTCAACACGGCCAAGGCCAAGGCCCGGGCCGCCGCCGAGGACATCGTGGACCTCGGGATGGGCAATCCCGACAGCCCGACGCCGCCGCATATCGTCGCCAAGCTGATCGAGGCGGTGCAGGACCCCCGCACCCATCGCTATTCGATGTCCAAGGGCATCCCGGGGCTGCGCCGCGCGCTGGCCGGCTATTACGACCGCCGCTTCGGCGTGAAGCTGGACCCGGAGACCGAGGTCGTCGCGACGCTCGGCAGCAAGGAGGGGCTGGCCAACCTCGCCCAGGCGATCAGCAGCCCTGGCGACACCATCCTGGTGCCGAACCCGTCCTATCCGATCCACCAGTTCGGCTTCATCATCGCCGGCGCCTCGGCCCGCTTCATCCCCTATACGCCGGATGATGCGATGCTGGCGGCGATCGACCGCGCGGTGCGGCATTCGGTGCCCAAGCCCACGGCGCTGATCGTGAACTTTCCGTCAAATCCGACCGCGCTGCTGGCCAGCCGCGAATTCTACAAGGATCTGGTCGCGCTCGCGCTGAAGCACGAGCTCTTCATCCTGTCTGACCTCGCCTATGCCGAGCTGTATTTCGGCAATGAGCCGCCGCCCTCGGTGCTGGAAATCCCGGGTGCGATGGACTGCACGGTGGAATTCACCTCGCTGTCCAAGACCTACAACATGCCGGGCTGGCGCATGGGCTTTGCCGCGGGCAACCAGCGGCTGATCTCGGCGCTCGCGCGGGTGAAGTCGTATCTGGACTACGGCGCCTTCGCGCCGATCCAGATCGCCGCCGCCACCGCGCTGAACGGGCCGCAGGACTGCGTCGCGGATATGCGCGTGCTCTACAAGGAACGCCGCGACGTGATGGTGAAGGGGCTGCACAACGCCGGCTGGGACGTGCCGAGCCCTGAGGGCTCGATGTTCCTCTGGGCGCCGATCCCGGAGCGGTTCCGCCACCTCGGCTCGGTCGGCTTCTCCAAGCTGCTGCTGGACAAGGCCAAGGTCGCGGTCGCCCCGGGCCTCGGCTTCGGCGAGCATGGCGATGGCCATGTCCGCATCGCGCTGGTCGAGAACAACCACCGCATCCGCCAGGCGATGCGCGGCATCAAGGGCTTCCTGCAGGGCGACAATGCCGGCCCCCCCGAGCCGATCAAGGAGCTGAGTGGCAAGGAGTTGAGCGGCGCATGACCCGCCCCCTCGCCATCGGCATCGCGGGCCTCGGCACCGTGGGCGCCGGCGTCATGACGGTGCTGCGGGACAATGCGGATCTGATCTCCGCCCGCGCCGGCCGCGCCATCGCCGTCACCGCCGTCTCGGCACGGGACCGCACGCGGGATCGTGGCGTCTCGGTCGCGGGGCTGCGCTGGTATGACGACCCGGTGGCCCTGGCGGCCGATCCCGGCGTCGATGTCATCGTCGAATGCATCGGTGGCAGCGAGGGCCCGGCTCGCGCGCTGGTCGAGGCGGCGCTGGCCGCAGGCCGCCCGGTGGTCACCGCCAACAAGGCGCTGATGGCGACCCATGGCGCGGCCCTCGCGGCGCTGGCCGAACAGCGCGGCGTGCCGCTCGCCTTCGAGGCCGCCGTCGCCGGCGGCATCCCCGCGATCAAGGCGATCCGCGAGGGGCTGGCGGCCAACCGCCTCTCCCGCGTGACCGGCATCCTCAACGGCACCTGCAACTACATCCTGACCTCGATGCGGGAGAAGGGGCGCGAATTCGCCGAAGCCCTCGCCGAAGCCCAGCGCCTGGGCTACGCCGAGGCCGATCCGGCGATGGATGTGGATGGCACCGATGCCGCCCATAAGCTCGCGATCCTGGCGGCGCTGGCCTTCGGCCGCCCGGTCGCCTTCGGCGATGTGCATGTCGAGGGCATTCGCGGCGTCTCGGCGCTGGATATCCGCCTCGCGGACGACCTCGGCTACCGCATCAAGCTGCTGGGCATCGCCCGTTGCGGGGAGAATGGGATCAGCACCCGGGTGCATCCCTGCATGGTGCCGGCAGCACACCCGATCGCCCATGTCGATGGCGTCTTCAACGCCGTGGTGGCGGAGGGCGATTTCGTCGGCCGCGTGGTGCTGGAGGGCCGTGGCGCCGGCGCCGGGCCGACCGGCAGCGCCGTCGTCGCCGATCTGATCGATATCGCGCGTGGCCGCCACACCCCGGTCTGGGGGGCGGCCGAGGCCGCGTTGCAGCCCGTCGCGACGGTGCCGATGTCGGCCCATTCCGGGCCCTACTACCTGCGGCTGATGGTGGTGGACCGCCCGGGCGTGATCGCCGACGTCACCGGCGTGCTGCGCGACCATGGCATCAGCCTCGAATCCATGATCCAGCGCGGCCGCAGCCCGGCCGAGGCGGTCGCCGTTGTCCTCGTCACCCATGAATGCGGGGAGGCGGCGATGTCCGCCGCCCTGGAGCGTATCGCCGCCCTCGACGCCGTGCTGGAACCGCCCGCCGTCATCCGCATCGAAAGCCTTTAGGGGAGTCTCGCCTATGATTCGCGACAGCACGCCGGTCGACCGGAACCTTGCCCTCGAACTGGTCCGTGTGACCGAGGCCGCAGCTTTGGCCGCCAGCCGCTGGATCGGCCGTGGCGACAAGAACGCCGCCGATGGCGCGGCCGTGGATGCCATGCGCCGCGCCTTCGACACCGTGGCCATCTCCGGCACCGTGGTGATCGGCGAGGGCGAGATGGATGAGGCCCCGATGCTCTTCATCGGCGAGAAGGTCGGCTCCGGCTGGCAGCATGGCGGCCCCGAGGTCGATATCGCCGTCGATCCGCTGGAAGGCACCTCGATCACCGCCAAGGGGGCGGAGAATGCGATCGCCACGCTCGCGGTCGGCCAGCCCGGCAGCTTCCTGCACGCCCCCGACATCTACATGGACAAGATCGCGGTCGGCCCCGGCCTGCCGGCCGGTATCGTGCATATCGACGCCTCGCCCGCCGAGAACCTGCGCGAGCTCGCCAGGGCGAAGAAATGCGAGATCGGCGACCTGATGGTCTGCATGCTGGATCGCGATCGCCACAAGGCGATGATCAAGGCCTGCCGCGAGGCCGGCGCCCGCATCACCCTGATCGGCGATGGCGACGTCGCCGGCGTGGTCGCGGTGAGCCAGCTGGAAGCCGGCATCGACCTCTACATCGGTTCGGGTGGCGCGCCGGAGGGGGTGCTGGCCGCGGCCGCGCTGCGTTGCATCGGTGGCCAGATGCAGGGCCGGCTGCTGTTCGAGGATGATGAGCAGATCGCCCGCGCCGCCTCCATGGGCATCACCGACACCAACATGATCTACACGGTCGAGGATATGGCCCGTGGCGACGTCATGTTCTCCGCGACCGGCGTCACCAATGGCGCGATGCTGCGCGGCGTGCGCCGAGGTGCTGCGATGGCGGTGACGCATTCCATCGTGATGCGCAGCGCCACCGGCACCGTCCGCTACATCGAAGGCCGCCACAACTTCGCGCTGAAGCCGCGGGCCTTCATTGCCTGACGGCCTCCTGCCGCAGGACCCGGCCTTTGGCGTCGCCGCCAGCCTGAGCGGGCGGCGATGGGTCTGGCGGCAGGGGGAGGCGCGGATCGCCGCCGCCTTGGCGGAGCGCCATGCGCTGCCCGGGCTGGTGGCCGGCATCCTGGCCGCGCGCGGCATCGGGATCGAGACCGCCGGGGATTTCCTGGCGCCGACGCTCCGCGCGTTGATGCCTGACCCCGCGCGCCTGACCGACATGGACCTGGCCGCCGACCGCATCGCCGCGGCGGTGCGGTCAGGCGAGCAGGTCGCGGTCTTCGGCGACTACGACGTGGACGGCGCCTGTTCCGGGGCGCTGATGCTGCATGTCCTGGCCAGCCTCGGCGTCGCCGCGCGGCCCTATGTCCCGGACCGCATCCTGGAAGGCTACGGCCCCAATGCCGCCGCCATCACGCGCCTCTGCGACGAGGGCGCGGGGCTGATCATCTGCGTCGATTGTGGCACCGCCGCCGCCGATGCGCTGGCCGCCGCCGCCGGGCGCGCCGATGTGGTGGTGCTGGACCACCACAAGGCCGAGGGCCCGCCGCCGCCGGTCGCCGCCGTGGTCAATCCGAACCGGCTGGATGACACCTCCGGCCTCGGCTCGCTCTGCGCCACCGGGGTCGCCTTCATGACCGCCGTCGCGACGCTGCGCGTGCTGCGCCGGGCGGGCTGGTTCAACGGGCGCAGCGAGCCCCCGCTGATGGATCTGCTGGATCTGGTCGCGCTGGCCACGGTCTGCGACGTGATGCCGCTGGTCGGGCTCAACCGCGCCTTCGTGACGCAAGGGCTGAAGGTGATGGCGAGCGGCGGGCGGCCGGGGATCGAGGCGCTGCTGGTCTGCGCCCAGGCCAAGGAGGCGCCCTCCGCCCATACCCTCGGCTTCATGCTCGGGCCGCGCATCAATGCCGGCGGCAGGGTCGGGCAGGCCGATCTGGGGCTGCGGCTGCTGGCCTCTGCCGATCCGATCGAGGCGCGCGGCATGGCCGAGGAACTCGACCGCGTGAATCGCCACCGGCAGGAGGTGGAGGCCGATGTCATGGCCACCGCCATGCGCCAGGCGGAGATCCAGGCCGAGGCCGGGCTGCCGGTGCTGCTGATCCTCGGCGAGGGCTGGCACCCCGGCGTGGTCGGCATCGTCGCGGGCCGGGTCAAGGAACGCTTCAACCGCCCGGCCATGGTCGGCGGCGTCGCGGATGGGCTGGCCAAGGGTTCGGGCCGTTCGGTCGCGGGCGCCGATCTGGGCGCGGCGGTCATCGCCGCGCGCCAGTCCGGGCTGTTCCGCACCGGCGGCGGCCATGCCATGGCGGCGGGGTTTTCCTTCGAGGTGTCGCGGCGGGAGGAGGTGCAGGCCTTCCTCTCCGAGCGCCTCGCCCATGCCGCGAGCCTGCCCGGCGTCGCGGGGCTGGCGATCGAGGCCACCGTCTCGCTGCCCGGCTGCACCATTGCGCTGGCCGAGGCGATCGGGCGGCTCGCGCCCTTTGGCGCCGGCAATGAGGAACCCATCCTGGTGCTGCCGCGCGTGCGCATCGCCAAGGCCGATCGTGTCGGCAAGGAGGGGGCGACGATCCGCGCCTATCTGACCGGGGAGGGCGGCGGGCGGCTCAAGGCCGTGTGCTTCCGCGCCAAGGATGGGCCGCTGGCGCAGGCGCTGCTGGCCAGCGGCGGGCTGCCGCTGACGCTCGCGGGGCATCTGCGCGCCGAGCGCTGGGCCGGCGAGGCCAGCGCCTGTTTCCAGATCGTGGATGCGGCGCCCGTCATGGATGGGATGTGACGATCTTGCATTGACCCGTGCCGGCCCGCTTCGATCCCACCTCCCAGCCCTACGAGGTCAGCGGGCGGTCAACGCCGCCGCGTCGACGGCCTTGCATGCACCTCGATGGTCCCCGCCGCCGCCACCGCGTCCAGCATCAACTCCCGCAGCATCCGGACCTCCCGGATGCGGCCGAAGCTGGTGCGGTGGAACAGCGCCACATCCCGGCCCGGCGTGACCCCGCCATGGATTTTCCGGTAGGCCACCATGTCGTCCAGCAAAGCGCCGATCTGCACCGCCAACTGCGGCAGCAGCGAGCAGCCGATGCCCGCGCCGATCATCTGGCGCAGCGTCTCCAGGCTCGCCGCCTGCAAGCCATCGGTGCCGCGCCCGCTCCCGCGTGCCCGGCTCGGGCAGAGCAACAGGGCCTGGTCGCGCAGGCAATGCCCCTCGTTCAGCAGGATCAGCTCATCGGCCGGCAGATCCTCCTGATCCACGCGGTCGATGGTGGCCAGCGGATGGTCGCGCGGGACCGCCAGGATGAAGGGCTCGCGGAACAGCGGCAAAGTGGTGAACTCGGCCTCCTTGATCGGCGCGGAGGCGACGATGGCATCCAGCTCCCCTGCCTCCAGCGCCTGCACCAGGCTCGCGGTCAGCCCCTCGGTGAAGAGCAGCCGAAGCCGCGGGTAGCGCTCCCGCAGCGGCTGCAACAGCAGCGGTACGAGGTAGGGGCAGAGCGTCGCGATCACGCCGAGGCGGAAGGTGCCGACCAGCGGCTCCGCGCCGGCCTGCGCGATCTCGCCGAGGCGCCGGCCCTCGGCCAGGATCACCCGCGCCTGGGCGATGACCGGCTCGCCGCGTTCGGTGACCAGCACGCCGCGCCCGCCGCGTTCGAAGATCACGACGCCCAGGAACTCCTCCAGCTTGCGGATCTGGGCGCTGAGCGTGGGCTGGCTGACGGCGCAGGATTGGGCTGCCTTGCCGAAATGCAGATGCTCGCCCACGGCGGTGACGTATTCGAGGTCGCGAAAGCTCAGCCCGGCCAGATTCATCGCCCATCCCTCCTGGTCACGGCAACACCACATCGCCCGCATGCAGGCCGCTGCGGACCTCGACCCCGCCCGGCGTGCTGATCCCGAGCGTGACCGGCACCATCCGGTCCTGCCCATCGGCCCGCACCCGCACCACGCGCTGCCCGTCCTGGTCGCGGATCGCATAGGGCGGCAGCACCAGCGCCTCGGGCTGGTCGTAGGTGACGATCGACAGGCTGGCCGACATGCCGACCGCCAATTGGCGCCGCTGCGCGACCGTCAGCCCATCGACGGCGACCGTCACCGGGAAGGTCGGCATGCCGCTGCGGCCGGAGGACTCGCCCCCCGCCTGGGCGGCGACGCTGGTCACCCGCCCCTCCAGCACCAGATCCCCGAAGGCATCGCCCGTCACCGTCACCGCCTGCCCGACGCGGACCTTGTTCACGTCGATCTCATCCACCGTGGCACGCACCTGGAAGCTTTCCAGCGCGCCGATGGTGAACATGGTCTGGCCGCGCTGAACGCGGGAGCCGGGCTCGATGGTCTCGGCGCGGCGGCCGCCCTGCGGCTCGGGCGGCATCAGCACCACGCCCTCGACCGGGGCCAGCACGGTCGCATTGGCGACATCGGCCTCCAGCTCCTGCACCTTGGCCTCGGCATTGGCGAGCTCAAGCTCGGCGATGCGCAAGGTCTGCGGATCGCCGCGCGCCAGGGTGGCCTCCAGGTCGTTCTGCGCCGCCTGGAGCTGGAGCGCCTGGTTGCGTTGCTGCTGCACCAGCGCGCGATGTTCGTCGGCGGCGATGATCCCGCGCGAGAGCAGCATCCGCGTCTGCGCCGCGCGGGCGGCGATGTCGGAGGCTTCGAGCTCCGCCCCGGCCACGCTGCGGCGGGCGCGGGCGACCTCGAACCCCGTGGCCCAGCCGCGCAATTCGGCGACCCGCTGGCGCGCGCGAATCTGCGCGCTGCGGGCATCGCGCAGCCGCACCTCGACCTCGTTCAGGTTCAGCCGCAGCAGCGGCTGCCCGCGCTCGACCTGGCCGCCGTAGCGGAACAGGCGGTCCTGCACGAGACCGTCGAACGGCCCGATCACGCTGACCACCGATCCCGCATCCAGCATCCCCACCACGGCGATGCGGGCGGAGACATGCTCGGGGGCCATGGTGATGGCCGTGCCGCCGGTGCTGGTCTCCGCCGGCCCGCCCCAATCGGCCGGCGAGGGCACCCAGGCGTAGAGCCCGGCCGCCAGGAACAGCCCCGCGACCCCGATGCCCCCCGCGATCCGCGCGACCCGCACCCGCCGCGCCGTCTCGCGGATGCGGGTCGCGGAGTCTTCCATCTGGAGATAGGCGGTCTGCAACTTGCGATGCTGCTCGGCGAGGTCGCGGACCAGGATGGCCTCGGCCTCCGCGAGGCGCTCGGTCTCGGTGATGTCGGTGAGCGAGGCGGTGAGCGCGAGCCGCCCGCGCCGGGCGCCGACCCGCATCCGGTAGGCGCTGCTGAGCACCGAGAGCCGCCGCGCGCCGAAGCCCACCTTGCGGCGCACCGGCGGGCCGCCGTCGCCGATCGGTGCCAGCAGCGCGTCGAGCAGATCGTCGCCGCTGCCATCCTCCGGCAACAGGGATTGCAAGGTGGCGCCATGGGCCGCGGCATGGTCGAGGCCCAGCATCGCCGCCGCGGCCTCGTTGATCGCGGCGACGGCGCCATCGGTGCCGATCGTCAGCAGGCCATCGGCCATGCTGTCCATGGCGCCCTGGTAGTCCAGCTCCAGCTGGTCGTGCATTTCGCGCAGCTCGGCCTCGGAGAGGGCGAGGCGGGATTGGGTGGTGTCCAGCTCCAGCATCCGCCGGCGCAGCTCCAGCTCCGTCACCACGCGCGCGGCGAGCAAAGCCAGCCCCTGGCGCTGGGCCTCGGTCAGCAGCCGCGGCGCGGTATCGACGACGCAGAGCGTGCCGAGCGCGAAGCCATCCGCCGTCACCAGCGGCGCCCCGGCGTAGAAGCGCAGGAAGGGTGGGCCGATCACCGTGGCGTAGCGGGCGTAGCGCGGATGCTCGGCCAGGTCCGGCACCACCAGCAGGCCGGCCGACTGGATGGTGTCGTTGCAGAAGGCAGCGTCGCGCGGGCAGGTCAGCAGCGCGGCATCGAAGCCATGCGCGGATTTCAGCCACTGCCGCCCGGCATCGAGCAAGGCGATATAGGCCATGCCGCAGCCGGTCAGGATCGCGGCAAGGCGGGCGATGTCGTCGAAGCCGGCCTCGGGCGGGGTGTCCAGGATGGCGTAGCGCTCAAGGGCCGCGAGACGCGCGGCCTCCGCCGAGGGGACGGCAGTATCCATCATTGATCGTTCAGCGAGATGCGCCAGGTATCGAGCGTGGTCCCGAGGACCTGATCCATCGTCGTCAGCGTGTTGAGATAGGCGACGACGGCGTTCAGCTCCGTGCTTTCGGCCTGCTGCAACGCGGTCTGGAAGGAGACGACCTGGAAGTTGCTGGAGCGCCCGGCCTGGAGCTTGATCAGCTCGGCCTCCAGCTGCAACGCCGTCAGCTCGCGGGCGCGGCGGGCCAGCTCGGCCTGGCGGCGCTGCGCCTCGATGCTGCGGACCGCGTCCTCGGCCTGCTGGCGGACGCGGTCGCGGGCCTGTTCGGCCTGCACCTCGGACTGGCGCAGGGCGACGGTGGCGTTCACCTCCTGCTGCTCGCGCGACAGGAAGCCGATCGGGATGTTGATCTGCAAGCCGATGTTGAAGTCCGACCGCACGGTGCTGAGCGCGCCGATGGTGTCCAGCACCTGGGAGCGCAGCGCCTGCTGCCCGCTGCCGGCGACGAGGTTGACCTCCCACAGGCGCTGGTTGCGGGCGACGTCGAGGTTGATCTTGTTGATCTCGATGGCGAGCAGCTGGGAGAGATAGGCGGGCTGGGTCTGATACGCGATCTGCAAGGCGCGGCCGAGATCGACGCGCACCGAAGGGGCCGAGGGCCGTTCGCTGGCCCGGATGCTGGTGGAGGGGTCCACGCCCATCAGCACCAGCAGCGCGAGGCGCGCGGCCTCATTGCCGTTGCGGGCGCCGATCAGCTGCAATTCCTGCTGCGCGATGCTGGCCTCGGACTGGATCAGCTCGACCTCCGCGAGGCGGCCGGCGGCGATCAAGGCGCGGTTCACCTCGACGAGTTCGCGGGCGCGGCGCAGCGCCTCGGTGGAGATCCTGACCTGTTCCTGGGCCTGCAGCAGGCTGCGGTAGCCGATGATGATCAGCGAGATCTGGTCGATCACCTGCGCCTTCAGCCGCAGCCGCGCGCTTTGTTCGGAGATGCGCCCAATCCGCCGCGGGGCCAGGGCGTAATCGACGCCGCCGCCGGACAGCAGCGGCTGGATGACCTGGAAGCTCAGCTGTGACGGCGCTTGCGGGTCCTGCCCGCGCACATTGGTCTGGGTCGCGAGCCAGGCGAAGGTGAAGCGCGCGCCGGTCGGCGTATCGACGGTCACCACGGGCCCCACCGAACCCTGGCTGGTATTGACCCCGGCCGTGCGGGCCCGCGAGACGTCGCCCGCGATGGTCAGCCGCGGCATGAAGCCGTTTTCCACGACGCGCAGGGCGAAGCGGTCGGCGATACGTTGCAGGTAATCGCCCCGGATGGCGCGATTGCCGCGCAGGCCGAGGTAGACTGCCTCCGGCAGGGTCAGCGCCAGGGCATCGGCAGGTGGCTGGGCCGCCGGACGCGGCTGGGCCGATGCCGTCACCGAGGACAGCAGCACCGCAAAAGCCAGCCCCGCACCGCCCCGCACCGCCACCCGGTCCACTCCACGCTGATTCAAATTCGTACAACGTCACGAAAAATCTCTCACCGCCAGGGGCGCGCGGCAAGGAAGGCATGCCGCCTTCCGCCTATCGATGCCATCGTTTTCAGCGAATTGCCGTGATGCGTGATTCAGCGCAACAGTTTCACTTAGCGAAAGGCCAAACCGGGCCAGACGTTGAATGAAGGAAATTTGGACATGAAGACCGGATTCAAGACCGCCTTGGCGGCGGTGACCCTCGCCGCGATGACCGCCGTTGGCGGCGGCGCCGCGATTGCGCAGAGCAGCGGCTACGAATGGCAGGGCCAGAACCGCCAATATCATGCGCCGACGCAGAGCTTCTGCCGTCTGCGGCTCGACCGCATCTTCCAGCCCAACCCGGGCCAGCCGATCCATCTGGTGATCAGCAACATCAGCAACATCCGCCTGCAATACCAGGTCCAGATCACGCTGACCAAAGGCAACGACACCACCTCCGGCAGCATCTTCGTGGACAACGCCAATCCCGGCGAGCGGTCCGAGCGCCCGAGCATCCAGGCCTTTCCGGGCTCGCTCCAGGGCAGCACCGTGACCCTGCGCGTCACCTCCTGCTCCCAGCGCAACTGACGGGGCGCGGCCGCTGATCCGGACCGCATCCTGCACCATGCCCAGGCCCGTCGGGAGCAACCCCGGCGAGCTTTGGAGCATCTGCGCCATCGGCGCGAGCCTGCTGCTGGCAGGCTGCGCGACGCCCGCGGTCATCACGGCGCCGGCGATCGAGGCCAGCATGCCGCGCGACACCACGAGCCTGCCCGTCACCGCCATCGCCGAGCCGACCGGCGATCCGCCGATCACCTTGCCGACCGGCGATCCGCCGATCATCCTGCCGGAGCAAACTGGGCCGGAGCAAACTGGGCCGGAGCCTATTCCGCCCGCAAGGCCTCGATCGGGTCCAGCCGCGACGCCATGACGGCGGGGTAGAAGCCGAAGAAGATGCCGACCATGACCGAGACCCCGGCGCCCAGCGGGGCGGCGGTGGGTGACAGCACGAAGGCCCAGCCCGAGAGCTTGGCGAAGCCATAGGCCCCGGCCAGGCCAAGCCCGATCCCGATCAGCCCGCCGGTGACCGAGAGGATCACCGCCTCGGCCAGGAACAGGGTGCGGATGTCGCCCGGTTCGGCGCCGATCGCGAGGCGCACGCCGATCTCCCGTCGCCGCTCCGCGATCGAGACCAGCATGATGTTCATCACCCCGACGCCCCCCAGCGCCAGCGCGATGGCGCCGACCGCGCCCAGCAGCAGGGTGAAGAGCTGCATCTGGCTCTGCATCCCCGCGATCAGCTGCTTCGCGCTCTGCACGCTCAGCGTCGCATCCCGCAGCCGCGGCCCGAGGTAGCGCTGCAACTGTTCGGTGACGGCTTCCGGCTCCGCCTCCGGCCGCATCCGGGCGATGGCCATGGACAGGCTCGGGTTGGACAGGATGCGGCGGACATTGGGCAGGGAGACGAACATCGTGCTGTCGATGTCCACCGGCATCATCGGGCTTTGCAGCACCGGCTCCAGGATGCCGATGACGGTGAAGACGTAGCGGCCGAGGCGCAGCCCCGAGCCGACGCGCACCATCGCATAGGGGTTGGACAATTGCCGCGCGAGGCCGGCGCCGATCACCGTGTACAGCTCGTACCGATCATGGTCCGAAATGAAGCGCCCCGATTCCAGCCGCAGCCGCGAGACATGCGCGAAGGCGGCGGTGACGCCGAGCTGGGAGCCGCCGGCGGTCGTGCCCTCGAAGGACATGCTGCCGCCGCCGATCACGAAGGGCGCGATCTCGGCGACGCCGGGCACCATCTCCGGCACCGCCTCGATATCGCCGAGCTGGAAATTGCCGAGCCCGGTCAGGCCATCCGCGCGCAGCGTCAGTATGTCGGTGCCGAGCTGGCGGAACTGGCGGATGGTCTCCTCCCGCGCGATGGCCCCGACGTTCAGCATGGCGATCACCGCGCCCGCGCCGATCACGATGCCGAGCAAGGCCAGCGCCGAACGCTGGCGGGAGGCGAGGAGGTTGGCCGCGGCCTCGGCGATCACGCGTGTCAGCATCGGGTTTCCGTCAGCACGCCATTGGCGAGCACCACCTGGCGCTCGCATTGCGCGGCGACCCCAGGATCATGGGTGATGATCAGGATCAGCACGCCGTATTCGCGCTTCAGCGCCAGGAACAGCTCCATGATCTCCTGGCTGACCTTGGGGTCGAGCGCCCCGGTCGGCTCGTCGGCCAGGATCACCCGGGGCTCGCCGACCAGGGCACGGGCGATGGCGACCCGCTGTTTCTGGCCGCCTGAGAGCATCGCCGGCATGTGTTCGGTGCGCTCGCCAAGGCCGACACGCTCCAGCATGGCGATGGCGCGGCGGCGGGCCTCGGCCTCCGGCGTGCCGCGGTACATCAGCGGCAGCGCGACATTGCGCCAGGCGTTGAGCCTGGGCAGCAGGAAGAAGGATTGGAAGACGAAGCCGATCAGCCGGTTGCGCAGGCGGGACAGCTCCCTCGCCTTGGCGCCCAGCACATCCTGGCCATCGATCCGGTATTGCCCGCTGGTCGGTTTGTCGAGCAGGCCGATGATGTTCATCAGCGTGGTCTTGCCCGAGCCGGAGCCGCCCATGATGGAGACGAGCTCCCCCGCCGCCACGGTCAGCGACAGGTCGCGCAGGATATGCATCTGCCCGGGGCCGACGCGATAGGAACGGCCAATATCAACCAATTCGAGCATGACGGGAGGCTAGGGCCGTTTCATCACGGCGGGAATGCGCCACCGTTCAGTGGCATGGGGTTATCGGCAGGGCCGGGCATGGCGAAGGGATCATGGGCCATCCTCGGCTGTCCGGACGGGTGCTGCCGCCTGTTCGTGCCTACAGCATCGGCCCGGATGCGATCACGCATCCGGGCCGGCGGGGTGCTTCAGCGGCAGTTGGTCATGGCGACGGTCGCCGAGCCGGTGCCGGCGGTGTCATAGACACGGCCCACGGTGCCCTGGTTGATGTTGCCGTTGGTGCCACGGCCGAAGCGGATGGTCTCGCTGGCATTGGGTCCGAGCGCGCTGCCGGCGAGCTGCGGGCTGAACAGGGTCACATTGCCGGGGAAGCCGCCGAAATTGAGCTGCCAGCTCATCGGCGCCGAGGTCTGGTTCCGGATGATCACGAAATACTCGAAGTTCGTGCCACCCAGGCCCGTCTGATAGACCGAATCGATGAAGCCGCGGCCACGGCAGGCGTTGCTCTGCGCCTCGGCGGGGGCCGCGAGCAGCAGCGGGGCGGCGACGCCGAGGGCGGCGACGATGGCCGAGAGGCGGGGCAGGGGGATCATGTGAAGGCGCGTCCTTGACTGTAAGGAGGAGCGGGCCTGCGCCTCCGATATCCAGGACCCTAAGGCAGGCGTTCGGCGGGCTCCATGCGGCAGGACCTATCGCCGGCATAGCTGCGGCACGAAATCAGCGGCGGAAGGGGCTAGGCTTCCCCCGCCCCAGCGGCTATGCAGCGCCTCGTTCTCGCGGGGTAGCGCGCTGGACCGAGCCATGCGGCGGTCGAAGCTTCCCCCAGGGGCGGCGGCGGTGGCCTTTGGGAAGGTTCCGTGATATCGCCGAGACATGGCCTGTCCCGTTCGTCTAGAGGCCTAGGACACCAGCCTTTCACGTTGGGTACACGGGTTCGAATCCCGTACGGGGCACCATTCCCACCACTGCGCCGCCATCCCGGATCGGGGATGGCGCGGCCATGCTCCAGATATCCTATGGTCTGGCTTCGGCCCGCCGTCTCCTGCCCCCTGGCGGCGTGGTCGTTGAAGGTCCAATGATGATCCGCTGTCTGGTCTATTGCAGCACCGTGAGCGAGCCCTTGCCCAGCGAGCGCTTGCTTGACCTCGTCAGCCACGCCGAGACGAAGAACCGGCAGCTTGGGATCACCGGCCGAATCGTCTGCGAGGTCGGCTCCTTCGCCCAGGTGCTTGAGGGCGACCCCGAGATCACCGGCCGCCTGTTCAGGACAATCGAGGCGGATACCCGCCACAAGCACGTCGTGCTGCTGTTCGACCGCCTGGTCGGGGAGCGCAGCTACGCCGATTGGGGCCAGGTGACGCCAGGCGCCACCGAGGCGAACCAGGAAAGCTTCGCCGCCAGCCTCCTGCGGCCGACCGGCCCCCTGCTGGCCCAGCAGGTGGAGAAGACGGGGCTGTTCTCCCTGATGGACACGCGCGCCGGCAAGGTTCTGATGAACGCCTTGCGGGTGCCGCCGCGCCAGCGGCGCGCGGTGCAGACCGTGGACCAGGTCTTCATGGCGGCGGAAGCGATCATCCTGCGCGATGGCGCCGGCAAGCTTTCGCTGGAGGGCGTGGCGCATGAGGCGAACATCACCCTTCAGGCGGCCTATCGCTACTTCGATGGAACCGAGAGCCTGCTGCGCGCGGTGGTGCGGCGTCGCCAGGTCCTCGCGCTGAATGCGGCGGTCGAGGATCTGCGGACCGTCACCTTCCGGGATGAGGTGGAACTCGCCCATTGGGCGGTTGATATGCTGCTGTCGCGGCTGCTGCGGACGGGCGGGGTCCATGCGCCGACCTACCGTTTTATTTTCCGGAACTACCACGAGATCCTGCACGACGGCATGTGGATCTTCGCGGAGGCGCTTCGCGGCGCGATGATCCGCTGTGCGATCCCCTGCGATCATATCAGCGACGCGCAATTGGCCATGGCGATGTCCGGGGTCGGGGCAGCGGCCAAGACCGTGCTGCTGCGGGCCCCCGAACTTTTGGCCACGCCGGAGGTCCGGTCCGCGATCGTGGCCGGCTTCCTCGGCACGCTGCGCGGCCTCGGGCCTACGGGCAGCCGTCCCGTTTAGAGAATTTTCAAACCGGGCGGAGTTACCCGACATGCTCCAGGTTCGGAACCTGCCGACCCCGAGGCGGGCAGGGGTGATGCCGGCGATGGCGGTGTTGCCCGCAGGCAAAGCCCTGCATGGCCAGTCCTTCCGCATCGAGATCGGCGTCGGCCGCCTTGGCGCCCGGCGCCGTCCATGGTGAAACCCTCCTCGAACAACTCCCGCGCGATGCCTGCCCTGGCCTGATGGCCTCGGCCCGATGCCCCGGGGATCGAACAGGAGCGCCGACATGGACCGCGACGACACGCAGGCAATCGCCCGCCACCTTCCCGAACTGGTCGCGTTGCGTCGCGACCTCCACGCCCATCCCGAACTCGGCTTCGAGGAGACGCGCACCGCGTCCCTGGTGGCCGCGCGCCTGCGCGCGATGGGGCTGGAGACGACCGAGGGCGTCGGCCGCCTCGGCGTCGTGGCCACGCTGAAGGGGAAGCGCCCCGGGCAGGGCGCGATCGGCCTGCGCGCGGATATGGATGCGCTGGCGCTGACCGAGCGGACCGGGCTGCCCTATGGCTCCACCGCGCCGGGCCGCATGCATGCCTGCGGCCATGACGGCCACACGTCGATGCTGCTTGGGGCCGCGCAGGTCCTGGCCGAGAACCCCGATTTCGCCGGCACCGTCCAGTTCATCTTCCAGCCCGCCGAGGAAGGCCGCGGCGGCGCCCAGGCGATGCTGGAGGATGGGCTGTTCGAGCGATTCCCCTGCGATGCCGTCTATGGAATGCACAACATGCCGGGCATCCCGCTCGGCGCATTCGCGCTGTGCAAGGGGCCGATGATGGCCGGTTCCGGCCGCTGGATCGCGACCTTCCGCGGCACCGGCGGGCATGGCGGCAACTCGCCGCATCTGGCCAATGACCTCACGGTGGTCCAGGCCTTCTTCATCCAGGCGCTGCAAGGGATCGTCAGCCGCAACGTGCCGGCGCTGGAGAGCGTGGTGGTCAGCGTCGGCCACATCTCGGGCGGCACCATGGATTCGCTGAACGTCATGCCGTCGGAGCTTGTGGTCGGCGGGACCATGCGTGCCTTCAACCCGGAGATGCAGGCCCTGGTCGAGCGCCGCATCCGCGAGCTGGCGGAGCTGGCCGCGGCGACCCAGGGCGCCACCGTGGAGATGAAGCTCTGGTGGAACGCCATCCCCCTCGTCAACCACGAGCGGGAGACCGAGGCGATGACCACGGCGGCCCAGGCCGTGGCGGGTGAGGGCGCGGTGGATGTGAAGATGCGCCCCGTCACCGGCGGCGAGGATTTCGCCTTCATGCTGAAGGCCAAGCCCGGCGCCTTCGTCTTCCTCGGCACCGGTGCGGCGCCGGACGGCACGGTGCATGCCCTGCATTCGCCGCTCTATGACTTCAACGATGCGGCGCTGCCGCATGGCGTGGCCTTCTGGGTCAATCTGGTCCGCCAGGAACTGGCGACCGTGCGGGAGGCCGCGTGATGCAGGATCTGTTGCCCCGGGCCGAACGGCTCGGCGCCCTGCTCAAGGCCCGTGGCGAGAGCATCGCCGTCTCGGAATCCTCCTCCGGCGGGCTGGTTTCGGCAGCACTGCTGGCGGTGCCGGGGGCCAGCGCGTATTTCCGGGGCGGGGCGGTGGTCTATACGCATCAGGCGCGCGGGGCGCTGCTCGCCATTACCGATGCGGATATGGCGGGGCTGCGCTCCTCCTCCGAGCCCTATGCCCAGTTGCTGGCCCGCACCGTCCGGCAGCGCTTCGACGCCGCTTGGGGGATCGCCGAGACCGGCGCGGCCGGGCCCAGCGGCAATCGCTACGGCGACAGCGCCGGGCATAGCTGCATCGCCATCGCCGGCCCCACGAGCCTGGTGCGGACGATCGAGACCGGCAGCGCCGATCGCGTCGCCAATATGCGCGTCTTCGCGGCGGGGCTGCTGGATCTGCTGGCCGAGGCGATCGCGGCCAGCCCCTGAGGGCGGCGCCGCTGGGGATGTTCAGCGCCCGCCGCGAAGACGCGCGCCCATCTCGGCACGCACGGCGAAGGACGAACGCTTGGCCATGTCGGGCCCGAGGCTGCCGCCCGTGCGCCTCGGCGTCACTTCGCATTGAGGCGGGCCGCGAGGCTATGCCTTCAGGAACTCGGCAAAAGCCCCGGCATAGGCCGGGTCCCAGCGGGACAGCGGCGGCCGGTTCTGGACGATGTCCCCCGCAGCCCAGAGGATACGCTTCTCATCCAAGGCCCGCGGCACATCATTGTCGGGGCAGAGGATGTAGAAATCCCCGGCCTCAAGCCGTTCCAGCAGGAACTCCGCGACCTGGTCCGGCGTCCAGGCGGCGTCGGGCTTCTCCACCCGCCCCTTGGCGGTCAGGCCGGTGAAGACGAAGCCCGGGATCAGCAGATGCGCGCTGATCCGGCAGCCCTTGGTGTTGCGCAACTCGTGCTGCAACGCCTCGGTCAGCGCCTTCACCCCCGCCTTGGAGATGTTGTAGGCGGGGTCCCCCGGCGGCGAGGTGATCCCCTGCTTGGAGCCGGTGTTGATCACGAGCCCCGGCCGCCCCCGCGCGATCATGCCCGGCACGAAGACCTGCGTGCCATGGATCACGCCCCAAAGATTGACCCCGAGCACCCGCGCCCAGTTCTCGGCCGGCCCGAACATGCCGCTGCCGGGCTGGGTGCCGGCATTGTTCATCAGCACGTCGGTGCCGCCCCAGCGCTGCCGCACCGCGGCTTCCAGGCGTTGCACGTCGTCCAGGTGGCTGACGTCGATGGTCATTGCCATCACCGCATCGGCGCCCTCGGGCGAGAGGTCGGCAAGCTCGGCCGCCGCCGCATCCAGCCGCGCCTGGTCCAGATCGGCGATGCAGACGCGCAGGCCGAGGGCGACGCAGCGCCGCGCCACGGCGAGGCCGATGCCGGCGGCCCCGCCGGTGATGACGGCAACGGCGCCGGGGATGAGGACGGGATGGGTCATGGTCGATCCTTGTCTTGCGCTGGCGCGCAAACATGGCGTGCCGGGGCGGGGTTTCCACCTGGGCTCAGGACTCACCAACCACCGCCACCTCAAGCCGCTAAATTGGTCCTGAGCCTGGTTCGTCTGGTCGTAGCGTCAGCACCGACACGCCGGAAGCGGTAACGGCAACGGTGTGCTCGAACTGTGCGGAAAGCGATCCGTCTCTCGTCACAACAGTCCAACTGTCAGCCTCGGTTCTCACACTTCGACGGCCCCGATTGATCATCGGCTCGATCGTGAAAACCATGCCCTCACGGAGGGCGAGGCCGGTTCCCGGCTTTCCGAAGTGCAGAACCTGCGGTGCCTCATGCATCTCCCGGCCGATGCCGTGACCGCAATACTCATGCACCACGGAATAGCCATTTCGCTTGGCATGTCGTTCGATCGCCCAGCCGATGTCTCCGAGCCGCGCGCCCGGGCGAACCGCCCGGATCCCCATCCACATGGCTTCGTAGGTGGTCTGGACCAGCCTCTTGGCGGCTGGATTTACCTCTCCAACGAGGTAGGTTTTGCTGGAATCAGCAATATAGCCGTTCTTCTCAAGCGTGATGTCGAAATTGACGATGTCGCCGTCCCGAAGCACGAGCGATTGCGATGGAACGCCGTGGCAGACCACATTGTTCACCGAAGAATTCAACACAAAACCATAACCATATTGACCCTTGCTCGCGGGTCGGGCCTGGAGGTCGTGAACGATGAAACGCTCGACCATTTCATTGATGTGAAGTGTTGATATACCGACGAGTGCGGTTCGATCCAGCATCCCGAATACGGACGCCAGTAGCCGGCCAGATTCGGCCAGCAACGCCAGTTCCTCGGGCTGCTTCGTCATGCTTCGCCCGCCGCCATCGATTGAGCCGAAACGCCTGCGGACCTAAGCTCGCGCGCCATGATCTCAGTGAAGCCAAGCGTCGGATTGGTCTCGCAGAGCATGCCGAGCCTGATCCAATAGGCGGCCTGCGCATTTATCGAACGAAACGATACCTTGCTCGCCCGGCGCAGCTGATCGTGCAGATCATCATCTATGTTCACAATGCCCATGGGATTTCCACATACTATCCGTACATGGAACGTATATATACCGTATATGAAAAAGCCAAGGGCAGCGTCGGAAGCACCTCGGTTCGAGCGCGCCCTGCCGAACGTTGGCCATAGCGACCGGGCGGCGTATCCTGACCGCCGCCACCGCAAGCCGCTCAATAGGTCCCGCGGCCTATCGCCCGGCGCTGGCCGGCACCCAGATCTCACCCGCCGCATCCACCCGCGCCGGCACCGCCTCCAATTCCTCATCCACGCAGGGGCCGGCGACGCAGAGCCCATCCTCGATGCGGAAGCACGCGCCATGCGCGGTGCAGACGATCTTCTCGCCTTTCGCGTCCAGGAACTTGTCCGGCAGCATTTCGAGCGGCAGGCCGATATGCGGGCAGGCGTTCACATAGACCCGCAGATCCTTCCCGCGCCGCACCGCGAACAGCCCGGTGAAGCCGCCTGGCACGGCCGCAAACCCCTTGGCGCCGCCATCGGGAATCGCGGAAAGCGGACCCAGACAGCGCTCCTCGCTCATACCCCGCCCATGTCGCAGATCATCTTCCAGTGTTCGTCCGAGACCGGCCCGACCGACAGCCGCGACTGGCGCACCAGTGCCATGTCGGCAAAGCGGGGGTCGGCTTTGATCGCGGCGAGGGTGACCGGCTGCTTCAGCGGCTTGACCGCCTTCATGTCCACGCAGACCCAGCGGCCGGTCTCGTCGCTCGGATCGGGATAGGCGGTGCGCACCACCTCCACGATGCCGACGATCTCCTTGCCGATGTTGGAATGGTAGAAGAAGGCGCGGTCACCCTTGGCCATGGCGGACATGTTCTTGGCCGCCAGGGCGTTGCGAACCCCGGTCCAGGGCTCGACCTTGTTCTTGACCTGCTCCGGCCAGCCGAAGGCATCCGGCTCGCTTTTGACCAGCCAGAAGGCCATGGTCAGACCTTGGCGCCGTCGCGGAACACCGGGCGGAAGCCGCGCACCACGGTCGATTCGAACAGCCCGGCCTCGGCATAGGGGTCGGCGGCGGCGAAGGCGCGGGCGTCGTCCAGGCTCTCGGCCTCGACCACCAGTATGCTGCCGCAGGAGGCACCATCCTCGGCCAGCACGGGGCCGACGAAGACCAGCCGGGCGATATTCGCTTCCAGCCAGGCCACATGCGGGGGGCGGGTGGTGACGCGGAGCTCATTGGTGCCGGGGCGATCGACGTTCTGGATGGCGAAGAGCATGGCGGTTGTTTCCCCAATTGGACGGACTCACCGAGTAACCGCTGGCGGGCGGTGCTTCAATCCCGGCCATGAAGCGTCTATGTCCGCTACGTGGACGCAGCCCCGACCAGCACGACCCTCGCCGGCCCCCCAGGACGCCCCTCCAAGGGCTGGCACCGCTTTGCCAATCCCGGCCGCTTCCTGCGGCTGACGGATCGTCTGCTGCCATGGCTTTGGGGGCTGGCGCTGGTGGCGCTGGTGGGGGGCGGGCTCTGGGGCCTGGTCTGGTCGCCGCCGGACTGGCAGCAGGGCGAGACCGTCCGCATCCTCTATGTCCATGTCCCGATGGCCTGGCTCGCGATGGGCGGCTACGTCGCGCTCGGCGCGCTTTCGGTGATCTCATTGGTCTGGCGGCATCCGCTGGCCGATATCGCGGCGCGCGAACTCTCCCCGGTCGGCGCCCTGGTCGGTGCCCTGTGCCTGGCCAGTGGCAGCATCTGGGGCCGGCCGATGTGGGGCACCTGGTGGGTCTGGGATGCGCGGCTGACGTCGGTATTGGTGCTGTTCTTCTTCTGGGCCGGGCATGCCGCGCTGTCCCGCGCCTTCGAGGACCCGGAGCGCGGCGGCCGGGCCGCGGCGATCCTGGCGCTGGCGGGGCTCGTGAACCTGCCCATCGTGAAATTCTCGGTCGATTGGTGGAACACGCTGCACCAGCCGGCCAGCGTCACCCGGCTTGCGGCGCCGGGGCTGCATGTGGACATCCTCTACCCGCTGCTGGCTTGCACGGTGGCGTTCAGCCTGCTCTTCGCCGCCGTGGTGCTGGCGCGGGTGCGGGCGGCGGTGATGGAGCGCCGGGTCCGCTCGCTCGAAATGGCGGCTGCGCGCCGATTGGATACCGCGTCATGACCCTGCATTGGATGCATGTGACCGCCGCCTGGGCGCTGGTTGCCCTGGGCTTCGCCGGCATGGCGGGGCAGGCGGCGCTGCGTCACCGGAGCGCCAAGCGACGGCTCGCGGTGCTCGACCCGCGGGGGAATGAGGCATGAGCGCCGCGGCGCCTGCGCGCAAATCGGCGGGGCCGAGCCTCGGCCGCGCCCGCAGCCGGCGGCGGCTGCATATCCTGCTGCTCTGCGCCTTGGGCGTGGGGGCGGCGGCGGCGCTGTCGCTGACCGCCTTCCAGGACAATCTGGTCTTCTTCCAAAGCCCGTCGGACATCACCCGCCAGGCGCCGCCGCCCGGCCGCGCCTTCCGCCTCGGCGGGCTGGTCGAGGCCGGCAGCGTGGTGCGTGGCGAAGGCCCCGATGGCCGCCCCGACATCAGCTTCCGCGTCACCGACACTGTGGCGACGGTCCCCGTCACCTTCTCCGGCGTGCTGCCGGATCTGTTCCGGGAAGGGCAGGGGGTGGTGACGCTGGGCCGGATGCGCCCCGATGGCGTCTTCGCCGCGACCGAGGTGCTGGCCCGGCATGACGAGGCCTATATGCCGCCCGAGGTCGCCGATGCGCTGAAGCGCGCCGGGCAATGGCAGCCCGCCCAAGGCGCGCCGCCGCCGGCCGCGAGTTGGAACACGCTGCATCCCGAAGCCCCCGCGCGAGGTGGGTCATGATCGCCGAACTGGGCCATTACGCGCTGGCGCTCGCCTGCATCCTGGCATTGGCGCAGGCAGTCGTGCCGATCTGGGGGGCGCAGCGGCAGGATGCGGCGGCGATGGCGGCGGGGCCGGCGCTGGCGCTCGGCGGGCTGCTCGCGGTGGGCGCGGCCTTCGCCGCGCTGATCTGGTGCTTCGTCGTCAACGACACCAGCGTGCTGGCCGTGGTCCAGAACAGCCATTCGCAAAAGCCGATGCTCTACAAGGTCGCCGGCGCCTGGGGGAACCATGAGGGCTCCATGGTGCTCTGGGTCTTCATCCTGTCGCTCTGCGGTGCCGCGGTGGCGGGGTTCGGGACCAATTTGCCTTCGGCGTTGCAGGCGCGGGTGATCGGGGTGCTGGGGCTGATCAGCCTGGGTTTCCTCGCCTTCATCCTGGCGACCTCCAACCCCTTCGGCCGCATCTGGCCGCCGCCGGCGGATGGGCAGGGGCTGAACCCGCTGTTGCAGGACCCGGGGCTCGCCTTCCACCCGCCGCTTCTGTACCTCGGCTATGTCGGCACCGCCGTCACCTTCGCCTTCGCCATCGCCGCCCTGATCGAGGGCCGCGTCGATGCCGCCTGGGGCCGCTGGGTGCGGCCCTGGGCGCTGGCCTCCTGGGGGTTCCTGACGCTCGGCATCGCGCTGGGGTCGTGGTGGGCCTATTACGAGCTGGGCTGGGGCGGCTACTGGTTCTGGGACCCGGTCGAGAATGCCTCGCTGCTGCCCTGGCTCGCCGGTGCCGCGCTGCTGCATTCGGCGATCGTGGTGGAGAAGCGCGAGGCGCTGAAGCTCTGGTCGGTGCTGCTGGCGCTGCTGGCCTTCGCCATGAGCCTGCTCGGCACCTTCATGGTGCGCTCGGGCGTGCTGAACAGCGTGCATGCCTTCGCCAATGATCCGGAGCGGGGCGTCTTCATCCTCGCGCTGCTGGCCTTCTACGTCGGGGGTGCCTTCATCCTCTTCGCCCTGCGGGCGCCCGCCATGGCGCCGACAGGCGTGTTCGCGCCGGTCTCGCGGGAGGGTGGGCTGGTGCTGAACAACCTGCTGCTCTGCTCGATCCTGGCGGTGGTCTTCACCGGCACACTCTACCCGATGTTCCTGGACATCCTGACCGGCGAGAAGATCTCGGTCGGGGCGCCCTTCTTCAATGCGGCGGTGGCGCCCTTGGCGGCACTGCTGTTCGCCGCGATGGCGGCCGGGCCGCTGCTGTCCTGGAAGCGCGCGCGGCCCTGGCCGGTGGTGCAGCGGCTGTGGTGGGTGGCGCTGGCGGGGCTTGGGGCGTTTCTCGCGACCTTGGCCGTTTCCGGCTGGAACCCGCTGCCGGCGCTGGGCTTCGGTGCCGCGGCCTGGTTGATCGGGGGCGCGCTGGCCGATGTCGCGGATCGCCTCGCGCTGTTCCGCTCCGGCTGGCGCACCGCGATCGCGCGCGCCGGCGGTCTGCCGCGCTCGGCCTGGGGTGGCGCCATCGCCCATGCCGGCATGGGGATCACCGTGCTCGGCATGGCCGGGATGGGGCTTGCGACCGACCGGCTGGCCGGGATGCGGGTCGGGGATCATGTGGCGCTGGCGGGCTATGACTGGCGGCTGGATGCGGTCGAGGATGCGACCGGTCCGAATTGGACCAGCCGCCGCGCGACCCTGACCGTGACGCGCGATGGCGCGCCGGTGACGGTGCTGCGGCCTGAGCGCCGCTTCTTCCCCGTCGCCCGCCAGAACACCACCGAGGCCGCGATCCACACCACCGTCTTCGGCGACCTTTATGCCGTGATGGGCGAGGAGACCGATGGCCGCGCGGTGATCCGCCTGCACAACAACCCGTTGGCGCCCTGGATCTGGCTCGGGGCCGCGGTGATGGCGCTCGGCGCCGGCGTCTCGCTGAGCGACCGGCGGGTGCGCGTCGCCGCCCCCGCCCGCCGCCGCGCGGATGGGACGCAGCCGGCATGAGCGAGGCTGTTCCCCCCCCGATTCCCCGCCGGCGGCGCTGGCTGCTCTGGGCGCCGCTCGGGGTCGCGGCGGCCGGCGGCGTCGGCTTCTACGCCATGCTGCGCGGGCTCAGCAGCGGGTCCTATGATCCGCGCGGGGTGCCCTCGGCGCTGGTCGGGCATCAGGCGCCGGCCTTCACTCTGCCGCCGCTGGAGGCGGCCGGGCTGCCGGGGCTGGCGCAGGCCGATCTGATCGACATGCCGCGCCCGGTGCTGGTGAATTTCTGGGCGAGCTGGTGCGTGCCCTGCGTTATCGAGCATCCGCAGCTCATGCGCCTTTCGCGGGACGGGGTGCCGGTCTACGGCATCAACTACAAGGACAAGCCGGCCGATGCCGCCGGCTTCCTGGCCCAGCGCGGCAATCCCTTCGCCCGCCTCGGGCGGGACCAGCCGGGGCGGGTCGCGATCGACTGGGGCGTCTATGGCGTGCCCGAGACCTATTTCGTCGATCGCGGCGGCATCATCCGTTGGCGCTTCCCCGGCGCCGTCACGCCGGAACTCCTGCGCGACGACATCCAGCCGCTGCTGAGGCGCTACGCATGAGGGCGCTGCTGTTTGCCGCTCTGCTGCTGTTCCCGGCCCTCCAGGCCCAGGCGATCGGCAAGCCCGAGGACATGCTGGCCGATCCCGCCGCCGAGGCCCGCGCGCGCGAGATCGGGCGCGAATTGCGCTGCATGGTCTGCCAGAACCAGTCGATCGAGGAGAGCGAGGCCGATATGGCCCGCGACCTGCGGCTGCTGGTGCGCGAACAGGTCGCGCGCGGGGCGAGCAACCATCAGGTCACCGCATACATCCACGCCCGCTATGGCGATTTCATCCTGCTGCGGCCGCCCTTCAACACCGCGACCTTGCTGCTTTGGGGCGCGCCGCTGCTGGTGCTGCTCGGCGGCGGTATCGTCGTGGCCTTGCGCAGCCGCACCCCGCGCGCCGCGACGGCGCCGCTGACCGAGGCCGAACGCCAGCGCCTCGCCGATATCACGGGGGATCGCCAGGCCTGATGTCGTGGCTGTTGCAGCTTGGGCTGGCGCTGGTTGCGCTCGCCCCTTTGGCATGGGCGCTGTGGCGGCCCCGCCCCGCCCGGGCGCGGCGGGAGGCCGACCTCGCCCTGTTCCACGCCCAGATCGCCGAGCTGGATCGCGAGCGCGACGCCGGCCGGCTGGATGAGGCCGCCCATGCGGCGGCGCTGGTGGAGGTGCAGCGCCGGCTGCTCGCCGCCCCCGCCGTGGCGCCCGCGACCCGCCCGCGCCGCTCCGCCGCGCTCCTGCCGGCGCTGATCCCGCTGCTGCCGGCGGCGGCCTTCGGCCTCTACCTCTGGCACGGCAAGCCCGGGCTGCCGGATGCGCCGCTGGTCGAGCGCCAGGCCCAGGCGCGGCAGGATGAGGCGGTCATCGCCTCCCTGCGGCAACGGCTGGAGCAGATGGAGCCCACCTCCGACGCCCGCCGCCAGGGGCTGGTGCTGCTGGGCAGCGCCGAGCAGGGCCGCGGCAATACGGCCGCGGCGGCCGAGGCCTGGGGGGCGGCGCTGGCGATCCGCTACGACCCGGCGCTGGCCGCCGACCTCATCGAATTGCAGATCGAACGCGGCGAGACCCAGGCGGCGATGGGGCTGCTGGCCCGCGCGCTGGTGGCGGCGCCGACCCAGCCCCGGCTGCGCTTCCTGGCCGGGCTGGCCGCCGCCCGTGCCGGCCATGCCGAGGGCGCGCGCCGCATCTGGACCGATCTGCTGGCCGAGGCGCCGGCGGATGCGCCGTGGAGGCCCCTGGTCGAACGCGCCCTGGCCGAGCTGCCCTGAGCTTCGGTCCTGGCCTGGAACTTGCTGACCTTTTAGCCGGGTTTGCAGGATGGCCTGGGCTGGGCGAGGTTCGCCGCGACACTTCGGGGACGAGCATGTGACCAGCCGCACCAGCCCATACCGCGCTACCCCCGGCCCGATCTGGGGAGCATCGGCGTGGCGGCGCTGATGCGGTCGCAGGCCGCGCAATTCATCCTCGGCGCGCTGATCGGGGGTGCGGGGGGCGCGGTCTTCGCCTGGCTGCATATGCCGCTGGCATGGCTGACCGGCTCCTTGCTCGCGGTCGCGGCGGCGCGGTTCGCAGGCCTGCCTGCCGAAGGCTCCCGCCAGGCCCGGAATGCCCTTTTCGGCATCATCGGCATCGCGCTCGGCGCCTATTTCACCCCGGCCACGGCCGCGCTCCTGACCGAAAAGCTGCCGCTGGTCCTGGTCGCCGCCCTCGCCTCGCTCGGCGTCGGCGCGGCGCTGGCGCCGCTGCTGGCGCGGGTCGGGCGGGTGGATATGGCGACGGCCTGGTTCTCCTCCATCCCCGGCGGCGTTGCCGATATGGCGTTGCTGGCCGATTCCTATGGCGGGCGGGCCGCGCCGGTCGCGGTGACGCAGTTGCTGCGCATCTGCTTCGTCGTGATCCTGGTGCCCAATGCCTTTGCCCTGTTCGGCTTCCATGCCGAGCACCCCTGGGCCGCCTCGCCGCTGCCCTTCCTGCCGCTGCGCCTGCTGCTGCTCTATTGCGGCGGGCTCGCGGCGGCGCTGCTGCTGGTCCGGGTGGGGGTCAGGGTCGGCTGGCTGCTCGGCCCCCTGGTGGTTACCGCGACCCTGACCGCGAGCGGGGTGCCGCTCTCCGGCGTGCCGCCCTGGCTGACCGCGATCGCGCAGGTCGCACTTGGGGCGAGCCTCGGCACCGGCTTCGGGCGGGAGGCGTTGCGGTCGCTGCGCCGCTTCCTGCCGGCGGCGATCCTGCATGTGGTGGCGCTGATGACCTGCTGCGCCCTGGTGGGCATGCTGCTCGGGCTGATCTGGGGCGAGTCGCTCGGGACCATGCTGCTCGGCACCGCGCCCGGCGGGGTGGCGGAGATGAGCCTGACGGCGAAGACCCTCGGCTTCGACGTGGCGCTGGTGGTGATCCTGCATGTCACCCGGATCTTCCTCGTCTCGCTGATCACGCCACTGTTCTTCCGGGTGCTCCACCGCCGCTCCGACTCCGGGACATGACCGAATGACCGAAGACATCTGCCTGCTTTCCGCGGCCGAGGCCGGCCGGCGTTTCGCCGCGCGCCGCCTGTCGCCGGTCGCGCATGTGCGGGCGCTGCTCGGCCGGATCGCGGCGATCGACGGGCAGGTGCGGGCCTATATCACCACCCTGCCGGAGGCCGCGCTGGCGGCGGCGAAGCGGGCGGAGGCGGAGATCGCCGCCGGGCGCGTGCGGGGGCCGCTGCATGGCGTCGCCTTCGCCGTGAAGGATAATTTCCACGTCGCCGGAGTGCCCACCACCGGCGCCTCGCGGCTGATGCAGGGGCATGTGGCGGCGGCCACCGCCCATGTGATCCATCGGCTGGAGGCGGCGGGGGCGATCCTGCTCGGCAAGCTCAACGCCTGGGAATACGGCACCGGCACCGGGGCTGTGCATTTTGACCTGCCCTATCCCGTCGCGCGCAACCCATGGGATCTGGACCGCTTCACCGGCGGCTCCTCGACCGGCAGCGCGGCGGCGGTGGCGGCGGGGATCGCGCCTTTCGCGCTCGGCTCCGACACCGGGGGCTCGATCCGCCTGCCGGCCGCAGCCTGCGGGCTGGCGGGGCTGAAGCCGAGCTATGGCCGCACCAGCCGTGCCGGCGCGCTGCCGAACTGCTGGTCGCTGGATGTGACCGGGGCGCTGTGCTGGACGGTGGAGGACAGTGCCATCGTGCTGAATGCCATCGCGGGCCATGACCCTGGCGATCCGGGCAGCGCCGATTGGCCCGTGCCCGATTATGTGGCCGGGCTCGGGGCCGGGGTGGCGGGGCTGACCATCGGCCTGGTGCAGGGCCTGCCCGCGGCCGAGGTCCACCCCGACATCGCCGCCGGGCTGGAGGCCGCGGCGCTGCTGCTGGAATCGCGCGGCGCGCGGCTGGTGGAGGTGGCGCTGCCGATGCCGCTGGCCGATATCCGCCGCGCCGCCAGCACCATCAACACCGCCGAATCCCACAGCATCCACGAGGATGATTTCCGCGAACGTGCCGGGCTGATGGGCCAGGCGCTGCGCGACAAGATGACGAGCGGCAGTATGGTCCGCGCCGCCGATTACCTCGCCGCCCAGCGCCTGCGCCGGGATGCCGCGGCGCGGATCGATGCGCTGTTCAGGCGCTGCGACCTGCTGCTGCTGCCGGGCAATTTCCGCGTGGCGCCGCGCTTCGACGATCCGGCCGGGACCATCGCCTTTACGCGGGAAACCTCGATGAACATCGCCAGCCTCTCCGGCCATCCGGCGATGGCGGTGCCCTGCGGCTTCGATCCGGCGGGGATGCCGCTGAGCCTGCAACTCATCGGGCCATACTTCGCCGAGGCGCGGCTGCTGCGCGCGGCGCGAGTGGTCGAGGCGGCGCGCGGCGACCGCGCCCGCCGCCCGGAGCTGCGCGGCGGCACTGGCCCGGACCCCGCGCCAGTGCCGGTGGACCGCGCCGCGCGGGATGCCGAGCTTGCCGCCGTCGTCGCCGCCAATGGCGCCGCCTTGCCCCGAATGCCCGCCAAGGACGCCGAACCCGCCGGCGTCTTCCGTATCCAAGCCTGAGAGAGAGCCGCCATGGAACCCTGGGAACTCACCGCAACCGCGGCCCGCACGATGCTCGCGGATGGCAGCCTGACGGCCGAGGCGCTGACCCACTCCTGCCTCGAACGCTGCGCCGAGCGGGAGGCGGTGACCAAGGCGTTCAGCTACCTCGATCCCCTGCTCGCGGTCCGCAACGCGCGACGGGTGGACAAGGCCTATGCCAAGGGCGTGCTGCACGGGCTGCCGCTCGGCGTGAAGGACATGATCGACACCGCCGACATGCCGACCAGCCACAACTCCCCGATCTATGACGGGCTGCAGCAGGGCCGGGACGCGGCCTGCGTCGGCATCGCGCGGGGCGAGGGGGCGGTGGTCTTCGGCAAGACCGATACCGTGGAATTCGCCGCCGCCGGGCGCCGCGCGCTGACCCGCAACCCGCATGATCCCTCCCGCACGCCGGGCGGTTCGTCATCGGGCTCGGCGGCGGCGGTGGCCGATGGGATGGTGCCGCTGGCCTTCGGCACCCAGACCGGGGGCAGCACCATCCGCCCGGCCTCCTTCTGCGGCGTCTATGGGATGAAGCCGACGCATGGGGTGGTGAACAGCGAGGGGGCGAAGCGCTATTCGCATACCCTCGACACCATCGGCTGGTATGGCCGGGCGCCGGGCGATCTGCGGCTGGTGGCCGAAGCGTTCCGCCTGTTCGGCGTGGAGACCCCGGTGACCAAGGGGCTGAAGCAGCTCCGCATCGGCGTCTGTCGCGGCCCCAACTGGCAGGTCGCGTCGCTGGAGTGCTGCGAGGCGCTGGGCACCGCCGCGAAGCGGCTGGAGGCGGCGGGCGTCACGATGGAGGAGGTGACCCTGCCCGCGCCCTTCGATGAGATCACCGCGGCGCAGCTCGTGGTGCTGCATGGCGAGGGGCGTGGTGGCTTCCTGCAGGAATATCTGGCAGCACCCGGCCTGCTGCACCGGGATTTCCACGAGCGGGTGGAGAATGCCAAGGGCATCACGCCGCAGCAGATGCTCTGGGCCTATGACCTCGCCGCCGAGTGCCGGAAGCTGTTCGACGCGCTGTTCCCGGGCCTCGATGCCGTGCTGACCCCGGCGGCGGTGGGCGAGGCGCCGGTGGGGCGCCAGGACACCGGCAACCCGGTCTTCAATTCGATGTGGACGCTGCTGCATGTGCCCTGCATCGGCATCCCCTGCATCAAGGGGCCGAATGGGATGCCGGTGGGCGTGCAGATCGTCGGGCCGCGGTTCGGCGACGCGGCGCTGCTGGATGTGGCGGCGGCGGTGGCGCCGGTGATCGACGCGGGCTGAGCGGCGTCACCCCTGGGCGCGCCAGGCGTCCAGGATCTCCGCCCCCGTCGCCGGCCACAGCGAGCCGCGCGCCAGCAGCGCATCCAGCATCACCCCGAGCGCGCGGATCCGGTGCGGCTGGCCCATCAGCCAGGGCGTCAGCACCAGGGTCAGGACGCGGCCCCCGCCGGTCGCCTCGGCCTCGGCGTCCAGCACCGTGTGGGCGGCGAGCACGGCCGCGCAAAAATCCTCGGTCGCGAGGTTCTGCTGGAACAGCATCCGCAGGTCGGACAGGTCATGCGGCAGCGGCATCGCGGTGATCCCGCCCGCCGCCGTCGCCATCGCATAGGGCATGTCGTCGTTGATCCAGCCCGTGGTGTAGTCGAGCCCGGCCTCGGCCACGAGATCCAGGGTGCGGGAGGATTCCGAATAGGCCGGCGAATGCCAGCCCCGCACCGCCGCGCCGAAGCGTCCGCGCAGGATCGCGACCGCCTCCTGCACCGTGGCGCGCTCGGCGGCCTCGGGCACGCCCTCATGATGCAGGTGGCCCATGTCGAGCCCGGCCGCCGCGACCTCCCATTCCGCCTGCGCGATGTCATCCATCAGCACCGGGTAGCGCTGCGCGAGCACGGCGCTCATCAGCGCCGTCGCCTTCAGGCCGCGCGCGCCGAGCGTCTTCAGCAGGCGGTAGATGCCGATGCGGTTGCCGTAGTCGCGTTGCGTGTAGTCCCAGTAGCTCGGGTAGGGGCGTTCCATCCCGCCGGGGACCGGGATGGGCTGCATCGCCATGTCCATCGGGAAATGCCCCATCGGCACCGCGACCCAGAGTGCGACGCGCGCCCCGCCCGGCCAGGTCACCGGGGCGGTGCGCGGCAGAATGCGATAGGGGTAGCGGTCGTGGTCCATCCCCTGCCGGCGCAGCGGATAGTGCAGGTAGTCGTCGGGCAGCCCGCTTGTAACTCCTCCACTCATCGCCGCGCCTCCTGGCTAAGGTTGCGCGTCGGTAGCTGGGAGAGGGTCGCCGCGAGACGCTTGGGGGTCATTCCC
>NZ_QKYU01000009.1 GCF_003253705.1 Humitalea rosea | reverse complement strand
CGCACGATCCACAGCACGCCTTCGACAAACATGCGATTGTCGCGCCCCGTCGAGCCCTTCTGATCCGGCCGGCCGATGATCAGCGGCGCCATCCGATCCCACGCCGCATCGCTCAGCACCAATCTGTCCAACACGCCCAAGGCCGCCTCCCCAAAGGCAGCCTTGAATCACGCTCCGCACCTTTCGGGAATCCCTAGAGTCCACACCACCTAGTACTCCGCGGCGGCGCAGACGGCGCCGTGACCCTGTCCCGGAGTATCCCGGCATGCCCCCGACCACGCGCCGTCAGGCCGGCGCCGGTGCTATGGCTGGTGCTATGGCTCTGGGCCTGTCCACGATCGCCCGGAGCCCCGCAATGGCGCAGACCCACCCCGATCTGATCCTGACCAACGGGCGTTTCACCACGCTTGACCGTGCCAATCCCAACCCGGAGGCCGTGGCTGTCGGCGGTGGGCGCTTCATCGCCGTGGGCGAGGCGCGGGACATCCTGCCGACCGCCGGGCCGGCGACGCAGATCATCGACCTCGGCGGCCGGCGTGCGATCCCGGGGCTGATCGACAGCCACATGCACATCATCCGCGGCGGGTTGAACTACAATCTCGAACTGCGCTGGGATGGGGTCCGCTCCCTGGCCGATGCGATGGCGATGCTGCGCCGCCAGGCCCAGGTGACGCCGCCGCCGCAATGGGTGCGCGTCGTCGGCGGCTTCACCGACCAGCAATTCGCCGAGAAACGCCTGCCGACGATCGAGGAGCTGAACGCGGCGGCGCCCGACACACCCGTCTTCATCCTGCATCTGTATGACCGCGCGCTGCTGAACCGCGCCGCGATGCGGGCCGTGGGCTACACGCGCGACACGCCGAACCCGCCGGGCGGCGAAATCCAGCGCGATGCCAGCGGGGAGCCCACCGGGCTGCTGCTGGCCCGACCGAATGCATTGATCCTGTATGCGACGCTGGCACGCGGGCCAAAGCTGCCGCCGGAGCAGCAGCTGAACTCCACCCGGCATTTCATGCGGGAGATGAACCGCCTCGGCGTCACCAGCGTCATCGATGCCGGCGGCGGCTTCCAGAATTACCCCGAGGATTACGAGATCATCGGCAAGCTGCATGCCGATGGCGAGCTGACCCTGCGCATCGCCTACAACCTCTTCACCCAGAAGGCCGGCGAGGAGCTGGAGGATTTCTCCCGCTGGGGCCGCATGGTCAGCCCCGGCCAGGGCGATGACAGCCTGCGCCACAATGGCGCCGGCGAGATGCTGGTCTTCTCCGCCGCCGATTTCGAGGATTTCCGCGAGCCCCGGCCGGATCTGGCCCCAGGCATGGAAGGCCAGCTCGAAGCCGTGGTGCGCAAGCTGGTGGAGAACCGCTGGCCCTGGCGCTTGCACGCCACCTATGACGAGACCATCACCCGGGCCCTGGATGTGTTCGAGACGGTGAACCGCGACCAGCCGATCGGCGGGCTGCATTGGTTCATCGACCATGCCGAGACCATCAGCGCGCGCAACATCGACCGCATCGCCGCCCTCGGCGGCGGCATCGCGGTGCAGCACCGCATGACCTACCAGGGGGATTCCTTCGTCGCCCGCTACGGGCTGGAAGCGGCGGCCCATACCCCCCCGATCCGCCGCATGCTGGCGGCCGGCGTGCCGGTGGGCGCGGGCACCGATGCGACGCGCGTCGCCTCCTACAACCCCTGGGTCAGCCTCGCCTGGCTGGTCAGCGGCCGCACCCTCGGCGGGCTTCGCATGTATCCGCCGGAGAACCGGCTGGACCGGGAGGAAGCCCTGCGCCTCTGGACCGAGGCGAATACCTGGTTCTCGACCGAGGATGGCAAGAAGGGCCAGATCAAGCTTGGCCAGCTTGCCGATCTGGCGGTGCTCTCGGCCGATTACTTCTCCGTCCCGGAGGATGGCATCCAGGACCTGGAGGCGGTGCTGACCGTGCTCGGCGGCAAGCCGGTGTTCGGGGCGGGCGATTTCGCGGGCCTGGCGCCACCGCCCCCGCCGGTGCTCCCGGACTGGTCACCCGTAAAGACCTTCGGCGGCTACCAGCGTCGCGCCGAGGCCGGACGGCGGCCCTTCGCCGCCGATGCGGTCACCACAGCGAGCCGCACCTCCTGCGGCTGCGCCACCGATTGTGGCGTGCATGGGCATGACCACGCCCGGGCCTGGGGGGCGGAGATGCCGGTCTCGGATCTGGCCACTTTCTGGGGTGGGCTCGGCTGCGCCTGCTGGGCGGTCTGAGATGCAGGCCCTCGGGCGTTCGCCCTGGCTGGGATGGCTCGCGTTGCTCGGCCTGTGTGCCGCCTATCTCCAGGGCGGGTTGAACAAGCTGTTGGATTTTCAGGGTGCGGTCGGAGAGGCCGCGCAATTCGGCCTGCCCCTGCCCGCGGTGGTGGCGGCGGCGACGATCGCGCTCGAACTCGGCGCCTCCGCGATGATCCTCACCGGGCGGCTGCGCTGGCTGGGCGCGCTGGCACTGGCCGGCTTCACTTTGGCGGCGACCTTCATCGCGAACCGGTACTGGGAGCTGCCGCCGGGGCATGAGCGCTTCATGACCGCCAATGCGTTCTTCGAGCATCTGGGGTTGGCCGGTGCCTTTGTGCTGGTCGCACGCCTGTCCGCGCGGGGCGGCACGCCCTGACCAAGGGGGGCGCGATTGGCCTGCGCCCGTTCGGTCAGCGTCCCAGCCAATGGCATATCCCATCTGAGTGGATCATCGCCGCCGCGCGGTCTTGCGGCGCGCCGCGGTTCGTTGACGATCTTGACGCGTTGGAACGGAGGATCGCCGTGCGTCAGCCGCGCTTGGCGACGCAGTCGATCTCGATCAGCGCGCCACGGACAAGATCGGTGACGCCGACGCAGGTGCGCACCGGCCGCGCGCCATCCGTGAAGTGGCGCGCATAGACCAGGTTCATCTCGTCATAATCCTGCCGGAACCGGGTCAGGAACACGCGGACGCTGAGGACGTTCCAAAGCCCGAGGCCCAGCCCCCCCAGCACCCGGGCCATATTGGACAGCGCGCGGTCGGTCTGCGCCGCGATGCCATCCGGCAGCGGATCATCCGGGCGGTCCAGGTCGCGCCCGAACTGACCTGTCAGAAAGACGAACCCATCGGCCTCGGCCGCGTGGCTGCTGGGCGACATCGAGGCGGGGAAGCCCGGCAGCAGGTGGAAGATCGGATCGGTCATGCGGTCTCCTTCCGTCCGGCTTAGCCGGTCTGGCGGCCGCTGGTCGAGCATCGAGGCCCAAGCGATGCTGCCGGCGCCTTGGCGCATCCTGCTGCCAAATCCTGCTCCTTGAATTGACGCGCGGCCGCCGATCTTGCTTCGTTCTCCGTGCGATTGTGGAAAGGCCTGAGATGCACGCCGTGCCCGAGTTGCCCGTTCCAACGCCCGCCGTCGTTCGCGCCGAGCTTGACCGGCTGCAGCGCAGCAGGATCTTCGCGGGATCGGAGCGGCTGTTGGTGCTGCTGCGGTTCATCGTGGGCGAAGTGCTGGAGGGGCGGGGCGCGACGCTCAAGGAATCCGTCATCGGCAATGCGGTCTATGGGCGCGAGCCGCCCTACGACCCCCGTATCGACTCCACGGTGCGCGTCGAAGCGCGACGGCTGCGGGGCAAGCTCAAGGCGCATTACGACGATGAGGGCCGCACCGATGCGATCCGCATCGCGCTGCCGACGGGCGGCTACGTCCCCCAATTCCTGGCGCAGAGCCCCGAAGCCCCTCGGCCCGGCGGCGCGGCACTTTTCCGCAACGGGCTGGGCGCCGCGCTGGCGATCATGCCCTTCCGGGCGCTGTCCGGTGAGGCGGGCGATGCCGCCTTCGCCGATGGGCTGACCGATGAGCTGATGTTCGCCTTCGCGCGTGCCCCGGGCCTGCGCCTGATCTCCCGCAGCCTGGCGCTTCAGTACAAGGACCGTGCCTACTCCCCCGCCAGGCTGGCGGCCGAACTGGGTGTCGGTGCCGTGCTCCAGGGTACCACGCGCCATGAGGCGGGGCTGATACGGGTGATGATCGAGGCGTCGGACCCGCGCGGATTCATCGTCTGGTCCGACCGCTTCGATGCCCCCGACCGGGACCGGGTGCGGCTGCAGGAGAAGATCGCCGCCACGGCCGTCAGCCGCGCCCGGCTCGACAGCTTGCAGATGGGCGCCATGCACCTCAGCCCGGAGCCCGGATAAACAGGGTCAGCGGGCGCGCCGGCGGCCATCCAGCGCCCGCATCACCGACGTCACCGTCATCCCATGCAGCACGATGGAGAGCAGCACCGTCAGTCCCAGCACCGCCCAGAGCAGATCCGCCTCGGCCAGAGGCACAAGGTTCAGCGCATAGGCGAGGTAGTAGATACTGCCGAGCCCCCGTATCCCGAAGAAGGCGATGACGGCGCGTTCGCGCCACGGCCCAACGTCGCTCCCGACCAGGGCCACCACCCCGGCCGCCGGCCGCACCACGAAGACGAAGACCAGCGCTGCGACCAGCCCCCCCCAGCTGAGCGGGGCAAGCAGCCCCCCCGCCAGGGCGCCGCCGAACAGCACCAGCACGACCATCATCAACAGGCGCTCGATCTGCTCGGCGAAGCCGTGCATCCGGTCGTGGAAATCGTTCTCGCGTTCCCCATCCCGAACCGCCAGCGCCGCGACGAAGACCGCGAGGAAGCCATAGCCATGCGCGAGTTCGGTCACGCCATAGGCAAGGAAGGTGATCCCAAGCGCCACGAAGCCATCGCCGGTCCGTGCGAGCCGGGCCGAATGCGGCAGATGGAACGTCGCCCAGGCCAGCACCCGTCCGACCAGCCAGCCCAGCGCGATGCCGACGCCGAGCTTCCAGACCACATCCACCGCGAACCACTCGCCGACGGTTTGCGCGCCCTCTGAGGCTGCCAGCAGGATCGCGAGGTTCACGAAGGGGAAGGCGAGCCCATCGTTCAGCCCGGCCTCGGCGGTCAAGGAGAACCGGACCTCATCCTCCTCGCCGCCCCGGGGCGGGCCGACCTGGACATCGGCCGCCAACACCGGGTCGGTGGGCGCCAGGGCCGCGCCGAGCAGCAGCGCCGAGGCCGCGCCGAGGCCGAGCAGCCATCCCCCCACCATTGCGATGCCCAGGATCGAGAGCGGCATCGCAATGCCGAGCAGCCGCCAGGTCGCGCCCCAGGCCCGCCAGCCGAGGGGGCGGTCGAGCTTCAACCCCGCCCCGGTCAGGGCCACGATCACCACCAGCTCGGTCAGACGCTCGGTCACCTCCGGGTGGTTCTGCGGCAGCGGATAGTCGCCATCGGCGAGCCAGAAGGCGAAGGCGCCCAGGCCGACACACACGATCGGCAGCGACAGGGGCAGCTTGTGCAGCACCATCGGCAGCCAGGCGATCAACAAGATCAGCAGCCCGGTCGCAACGAGGATGAGAATATAAGGGTCCATGGCGAACTCATGCGGCGAGTGCGTCGCCAATACAACGCGCTGTCGCCGATGCGCCGCGTTCACGCCCGCCGTGGCTGTCGCTAAGCCCAGGGTGGCTGTAGGAGTCCGGACGGCGCGGGCGTGCCGAAATCGGTAGACGGAAGAGTCTTAAAAACTCTCGCCCCTCGGGGCATGCGGGTTCAAGTCCCGCCGCCCGCACCAGATCGCCGCGTCATCAGACGCTCGCCTGCGCCGGGCTGGCGCGCCCTGCGCCGTTCAGCTGGCTCAGGTCCACAAAGCTGTTCTGCCGCCCCATCCGCAGCGGCGGTGGAGAGGGCATCGGCGGGGTCAGCGGCGGCAACTCCACCGGCGGCGGTGACTGTTCGGGCAGATCAGGCCCAGGCGGCGGGGCCTCGGGCGGCGGAGCCTCTGGCGGGGTCGGCTCCGGCGGCGTCGTCGGGTCTGAGGCGACGAGCCGTTCCGTGTTGAAGCGACGCCGCATCGACCAATTGGGGGGGATGCGGACCTCCGGGTTGGGGACAGTCCAGCATTCGCCATTGGCATCGAGGAACACCACCCAAAGAAGGTGCTGCTCCGGCCCATAGTCGATGATGAAATGGGCGAGGCCGGGACCACGCGTCGTGGTGAGCGGCAGGGGCGGGTTGAGTTGCGTGATCATGCCGGGGAAACACCGATCCCCCAGCCTCGGTTTCTGCCCGCTCACACTGTTTTGGTATCTGATGCTACCATCCATTCACGCGCGCCCAGGTGCCGATCACCTCCCGGCCGCCATCGACCACGAAGTAGCGCTCATGCGCCCCCGCGGTCATGCAGGTGTGGTTGGGCTGCACCCGCACCCGGGCGCCGACGGGCAGGTCCGGCGCGCCGGTGGCGACGCCATGTTCCTGATAGGCCCGCTCGACCACGACCCGGCCGAAGGAGGGCTGCCCGTCCAGATCCAGCACCAGCCCGAAGCCATCGTCGCGGATGCCGGGGGCGGCGGTGCTGCGGTCCTTGGACAGCGCCATGGCCCCGGCATCCAGCAGCAGCGTGCCGGCCCGGCGGCCGATGACGCTGGTCAGCACGGTCATCGCGATATCGGCCTCGGCATGGGTGCCGATCTGCGCCTGGAACAGATCGCCGAACATATAGACGCCGGCCCGGACCTCGGTGACGCCCTCCAGCGAACGCGCATAAAGCGCGGTGGGCGAGGAGCCCATCGAGACGATCCCGACGCTGTGCCCCGCCGCGCGCAGCCGCTCGGCGGCACGGGTGATGCCCGCGCGCTCGGTCTCGGCAATATCGGCCATCTCGGCGTTGGTGCGGCCGGCGTAGGAATGGCCGGCATGGGTGATGACGCCGGCAAGCTTCGGCCCCAGGGCGGCGGCAATCGCCAGCAGCCCTTCGTCATCCGGCCTCAAGCCGCCGCGATGCTCGCCCACATCGACCTCCACCAGCGCCTGGATCGCGCCCGGATGGGCGGCGATGGCCTGGGCGGTGGCGAGGTCGTCGGTGATCGCCTTCACCCCTGGCAGCGCCGCC
The DNA here is from genome assembly GCF_003253705.1 of Humitalea rosea. Lineage (GTDB taxonomy): Bacteria > Pseudomonadota > Alphaproteobacteria > Acetobacterales > Acetobacteraceae > Humitalea > Humitalea rosea. The sequence goes on along the minus strand of NZ_QKYU01000009.1, from coordinate 170,026 downwards.
AGCCGGTCGAGTTTTTGGGGGGTGATGCCCACGGCATAGATCTGGTCGCGGTAGCCCGCGCCCCAGAAGGCTTCCGCCTCGGCGAGGGTGGAGACGGTGATCGGGCCATGGCCTGGGGCCGCCAGCGCCGCGACCTCGATGGATTTGGCCGTCTTGAGGTGCGGACGCAGCACGACGCCAGGATGGCGCGCGACGGCGGCCTCCATCATGGCGAGGTTCTTCCGCAGGAGCCCCAGATCGAGCACCAGGCAGGGGGTCGTCAGATCATCGAGCGTCACAGCGCCACTCCCAGGATTTCTGCGTGGCGCTGGGTGGATTTCAACCCCGAGCCGGTCAGGACCAGCACCGTGCGCTCGGCTGCGGTGATCTCACCGCTGGCGCGCAGGCGAGTAAAGGCGGCGGCGACCTGGGCCGAGGTCGGCTCAACGTAAAGCCCCTGGTGCGCGAGGTCGCGGGTGGCGGCGATGATCTCCGCCTCCTCCAGCAGCACGGCGCCGCCCTGGCTGACGCGCAGGGCCTCCAGCACGTCCGGCACGCGGATCGGCTGGGCGATGGCGGTGCCCTCGGCGATGGTGGGCATCGCTGCCACCGGCGGCAGGCCGAGATGGGCGCGAGCCAGCGGCCCGCAGGCCGCGGGCTGGGCGGCAAAAATGCGGGGCAGCCGCTTGATCTGGCCGGCCCGCAGCAACTCCGAAAAGCCGATGTAGCACCCGAGGACGTTGGAGCCGGCACCGCAGGGCACGATCACCGCATCCGGCGCCTGAAACCCCAGATCTTCCCAAAGCTCATAGGCCAGGGTCTTGGTGCCCTGGAGGAAAAAGGCCTGCCAGTTGTGGCTGGCGTAGAAGATGCGCTCGGCCTCGGCCAAAGCCGCATCGGCACAATCCTGGCGCGATCCGGGAACCAGCGTGATGCTGGCGCCCGCCGCCCGCGCCTGCACGGTCTTGGCCGGGCTGGTGCTGGCGGGGACGAAAATGGTCGAGGCCATGCCACCGGCCGCCGCATAGGTCGCGATCGCCGCACCGCCATTGCCGGAGGAATCCTCCAGCACCGAGGTGATCCCCTGCGCCCGCAGCTGCGACAGCATCACCGAGGCGCCGCGGTCCTTGAACGAGCCGCTCGGCATGAACCATTCGCATTTGACCAGCGCGGTATCGGCACCGATGCGGCGTTCCAGCAGCGGCGTGCAACCCTCGCCGAGCGTGATCGGCGCGACGCCCTTCATCGGCAGCGCCGCGCGGTAGCGCCACAGCGACCGGTCGCTGGTGACGATATCGGCGGGCGAGAGGCCCGGCAGATCGGTGAGGGTGAGGGGGGCGCCATCATCGCCACGCCAGCGCGGCGTATCGAGCGGATAGGTGCGCCCCGAGCGGGGGTCGAGATAGGCAGGATCACTCATGGGCGCGACCCTCGCTTGCCGCGCCGCGCCCGGCAAGGGATAGGAAGCGCATGACAGATACCGATGCCGTGGCCGGGCTTGCGGCCGAACTCGTCCGGATCGACAGCCGCAGCAGCCTCTCCAACATCCCGGTCGCCGACCGGCTGGAGGCCGAGCTTGCCGGCTTCGCCATCGAACGGCTGGATTACACAGACGCCCGCGGCGTTCAAAAACGCGTCCTGGTCGCGCATCGTGGCGGTCCGGGCGGGCTCGCGCTCTCGGGCCATATGGACACGGTGCCGGACACGGGCTGGACCGACGACCCCTGGTCCGGCCGGATCGCCGATGGCGTGCTGCATGGGCTGGGCTCGGTGGACATGAAGGGCCCCGTCGCCGCGGCCATCATCGCCGCGCGCGGCCTGCCCGCCGACGTCCCGGTGACGCTGCTGCTGACCACCGATGAGGAAACCACCAAGGAAGGGGCGCGGGCCATCGTCACGCGCTCGGTGCTGGCGCGGGAGGCGAAGCTCGCGGGCATCATCGTCGTCGAGCCGACGGGGCTCATACCGATCCGCGGGCATCGCTCCTCGATCAATTTCGTGGCGGTGGCCGAGGGGGTGCAGGCGCATTCATCGATGGGCGTCGGGCGGAATGCGAACTGGGCCTTGATCCCCTTTCTCGCCGAGATGAAGCCCATCCATGAGATGCTGCGCGACGATCCCGCCTGGCATGACGCGGGCTACGATCCGGTGTTCTCGGACTTCAACATCGTCATCGAGAACCACGGCGCGGCGGTGAACGTCACCGTCCCGCTCGCCACCGCGCGGATCAAGTTCCGCTACAGCCGTGGCATCGATCCCACCGCGATCGTCGAGGCGGTAAGGGCCGCGGCCGCACGGACGGGCGTCACGCTGACCGAGGCGCGCGAGGGCACGCCGCCGGACCTGCCGGCCGCACATCCGCTGATCCAGGCGGCGGTGAAGGCGACCGGCCACGATGCGACCACCGTGCCCTTCGGCACCGACGCCTCCGAGCTTTCGGCGCTGGCGCCCTGCGTGATCCTGGGGCCGGGCACCACCGCCACCGCGCATACCCCGCGCGAGGAAGTCGTGCTGGCCGAACTCGGCGCGGCCGTGCCTCTGTTCCGCCAGATGCTGACGACCGGGGTGTGAGCCCAGCCACGCTGACCGGCGTCGGGGCGATCGCGCTCTGGGCGTTTCTGGCGCTGCTCGGGCGCTGGGCGGTGCCCTTGCCGCCGCTCCAGGTCACGGCGCTGGCCTTCGCGGTGGGCGGGAGCCTGGGGCTCGCCATCGTCGCGGCGCGCGGCAAGTTGGCGCGGTTGCGGCAGCCGCCGCTCGCCTGGGCGCATGGGGTGGGCGGCCTTGCCGGCTATCACGCGCTGTATTTCGCAGCGATCGCCTGGACGCCGCCGGTGACAGCCAACCTGCTGAACTATTTATGGCCGCTGCTGATCGTGCTGCTCGCGGCACCCGTGCTCGGGATGCGGCTGGGACCGCGCCGGCTGGCGGGGACGGCGCTTGGCTTCCTCGGCTGCGCCCTGTTGATCGGCGGCGGTGCGGCGATGCCGGCCGGCAGCGGTGCCGGCCTGCTCTGCGCCGTGGCCGCGGCCGTGGTTTGGGCGACGTATTCCGTCACCTCCCGCCGGATGGCGGCGGTGCCGACCGAGGCGGTGGCAGGCTTCTGCCTCGGCGCCGCGGCGATGGCCGGTCTGGCGCATCTGGCGTTCGAGAGCTGGGTGGTGCCTGGGGCGCGGCAATGGCTGGCGGTGGGGCTGCTCGGCGCCGGGCCGGTCGGGGCCGCGTTCTTCCTGTGGGATGTGGGGATGAAGCGCGGCGATCCGCGCCTGCTGGGGACGCTGGCCTATGCAGCACCCGTCGCCTCGACACTGTTGCTGGTGATCGCGGGCGAGGGCGTGCTGGATGCGCGCGTGGGCCTCGCCGCCGTGCTGGTCGCCGGCGGCGGCCTGCTGGCGGCGACGGCGCGCTGATCAGCCCCAGCGCAGGACCAGCGTGTCCAGCGATTTGGCCATGCTGAGCAGCTGTTCCCGCGCCGCCGGGTTCAACGGCGGCAGCGGCGCCCGGCCATCGCCGCACCGGATGACGCCCCCGGCCTCCATCAGCGCCTTGGCCGCCAGCAAGCCGCATTGCCGGTTCTCATGGTTGATCAGCGGCAGCCAGCGCTGGTAGGCGGCGCGCGCGGCCTCCTTGTCCCCAGCGACCCAGGGGTCGATGATCTGGCGGATGCCGTCCGGATACCCGCCGCCGGTCATCGCCCCGGTCGCCCCGGCCTCAAGATCGGCGATGAGGGTGATCGCTTCCTCGCCATCCCAGGGCCCCTCGATCGCCGCGCCGCCGAGGGCGATCAACTCGCGCAGCTTGGCCGCGGCGAAGGGCGTTTCGATCTTGAAATAGCGCACCTGTTCGCAGCTGGTCGCGAGCTTCGCCAGCAGCGGTGCCGAAAGCTGCGTGCCGCTGACCGGCGCATCCTGGATCATGATCGGAATGTCGATCGCATCCGACAGCGTCTGGAAGAAACCGAGAATCCCCGCCTCGCCAAAGCGGATGGTCGCGCCGTGATAGGGCGGCATCACCATCACCATGGCCGCACCCAGCTCCTGCGCCTGGCGGCTGCGTTCGGCGCAGACCAGCGGGCTGGTGTGGGTGGTGGTGACGATCACCGGCGCCCGCCCGGCGACATGGGACAGGATGCGCGCGGTGAGCAGCTCGCGCTCCGCATCGGAGAGGAGGAACTGTTCGGAAAAATTCGCGAGGATGCACAAGCCATGCGAGCCGGCATCGAGCATGAAATCGACGCAGCGCATCTGGCCTTCGAGGTCGAGCGCGCCCGCCGCATCGAAGATCGTCGGCACCACCGGAAACACACCGCTGTAGCGCGGCCCTGCTGTTGTCCCGCTCATTCTTTCGTTCCCCCCGAAGCCTGTCGGCTATAGCGCGTCTCGCACCCGTTCCAGCGTGTTGTCCAGGTGCTGGCCCAGCAGCACCGCCAGCGCGGCGCCATCACGGGCGGCCAGGGCAGCCGCCATCGCCTCGTGCTCGGCCACGGCGCCGGCCCATTTTTCGGCCCGCTCATTGCCGATGAAGCGGATGCGCTTCATCTGCGCCTGCAGCATCTGATGCATGCGCGCCAAAGTCGGATTGCCGGCGATTTCCAGGATGGCGCTGTGGATCGCCTGGTTCAGTTTGAAATAGGACAGCCGGTCGCGCGCCGCATAGCAGTCCATCATGCGCCGGTGCAGGTTCAACACCATCTCGATCTCGGCATCAGTGGCCTTGGCGCAGGCGCGATGGGCGGCAAGCTGCTCCAGCGCCTTCAGCACCTCCAGCGCATCGGCGACGCCTTGCAGGGTGAATTTGCGGACCACGGTGCCGCGCCCGGGCACCAGTTCTATCAGCCCCTCGCCAGCGAGGGTTTTCAGCGCCTCGCGCAACGGCGTGCGGGAGACGCCGAGTTGCTCGCCCACCGCCACCTCATTGATGCGCTGGCCGGACGGCAGGCTGCCATCCGTCACCATGTCCCGCAGCCGGGTCACGATCTGCTCATGCAGCGTCAGCCGCGCGATCGGCAGGTTCGTGGCGTCAGCGGGGGCGACCAGATGGTCGCTGGACATGGCGGCTCCTGAGGTAAAGCGATCGACCCTTGTCAGGGCTTTGCCCGGTTGCGTCAATTCTGCATACAGTCCACAGTCTTTTATAAGGGAGGCCGCAAAAATGGCCCTCCCAGCGGAGAGAAGCCATGCCGAGCAATCCCGGCACCAAGCCCGTCATCGCCCTGGCCATGGGCGATCCCGCCGGCATCAGCCCCGAACTCACCGCAGCACTGCTGGTCGATCCCGCTGTGCGCGAGGCCGCTGATCTGATCGTCATCGGTGACCTCCGCCTGCTGGAGGCTGGCGCCAAGGTCGCCAAGGTCGAGCCTGCGCTGCACCGCATCAGCGCCACGGATCCGATCCCCGAAGACCTCAGCACGCCGGTCTTCGTCGATCTCGCCCATTGCGATCCGGCCGGCATCGAGATCGGCCGTGTGTCCGAAGCCGGCGGCCGCTGCGCCGCGGAGAACTACCGCCACGCGCTGGCGCTGGCCGTCGCCGGCCGCGCCGATGCCGTCTGCTTCACGCCCTTCAACAAGGCGGCGATGCGGATGCATGTGCCGGGCTATGACGACGAGATCGTCTTCACCGCCAACTTCATCGATTTCCACGGGCCGGCCCGCGAATTCAACGTGCTGGAAGGGCTGTGGAATGCCCGCGTCACCTCGCATGTGCCGCTGTCCGGCGTCGCCCCGCTGATCACCCGTGCGGCCATCCTCGACAATCTGCGGCTGACCGATGCGGCGCTGCGCGCATCCGGCATTGCCCGGCCCCGCATCGCCGTTGCCGGGCTGAATCCGCATGCGGGTGACGGCGGCAATTTCGGACGCGAGGAAATCGACACCATCGGCCCCGCCGTCATCGAGGCGCAGCAGCAGGGCATCGGCTGCGACGGGCCATTCCCAGCCGACACCGTCTTCGTCCGTGCGAAGCGCGGCGATTTCGATGCGGTGCTCACGATGTACCATGACCAGGGCCAGATCGCGATGAAGCTGATCGGCTTCGACCAGGGCGTAACGTTGCTCGGCGGCTTTCCCTTCCCGATCTGCACGCCGGCGCATGGCACGGCCTATGACATCGCCGGCCGCGGCATCGCCGGGACAGGCGCGGCGCGCAATGCGCTGCTGCTGGCCGCCCGCATGAGTGCCGACATGCGCCGCACGCGCCCGGCCGCCGTGCAATCCGCCGAGGCTTTTCGCGCCGCATGCGCGGCCTGACACCACCCCGTCGGCAGCCCGCCATAGAGCGGGCGACGACACCGGACGCCAAGCCCGGCCCCCGCACCAACAAGAAACCAAATCGGAGGACCCCCACATGATCTCTCGTCGCTCCTGGCCGCGCTGGCCGGCATGGCCGCCCTCCCCGCCACGGCTCGCGCCCAGACGACCGCCCAGGCGACCGCCTGGCCGACCCGGCCGGTGACGCTGGTGGTGCCCTGGGCCGCCGGCGGCGGCACCGACACCGTCGCGCGTATCTTCGCGCAGGGGCTGGAGCAGACGCTCGGCCAGCCGATCAATGTGGTGAACCGCACCGGCGGCAATGGCGTGGTCGGCCATGCGGCGATCGCGAATGCCACGCCCGATGGCTACACCATCGGCGCCGGCACCTCGGAATTCGTGAACTTCAAGGCGCTCGGCCAGTCCGACATCGGGCCTGGCAGCTTCGACCTGATCTCTCACATCGCCAGCATCCCGGCCGGCGTCACCGTCAAGGCGGATGCGCCATGGGCCGACATCAAGGCCTTCGTCGCGGCGCTGCGGGAGGGGCGGAAGGGCCAGTTCACCGGTTCAGGCGTCTCGACCGGGGGCTCCTGGCACCTTGCCGCGGCGGGCATGACCAAGTCGCTCGGCATGGAGGCCGACCGCATCCGCTGGATCCCAAGCCAGGGCGGCGCGCCGGCGCTGCAGGATCTCGTCGCGAGCGGCATCACCGTCTTCACCGGATCGCCGATCGAGGCCAAGGCCCTGGTCGAGGCCGGGCAGGTCCGCGTCCTCGCCGTGATGGCGAACGAACGCATGTCCGCCTTCCCGAACGTGCCGACGCTGAAGGACTCCGGCATCGACTGGGTCTATGAGAACTGGTTCTCGCTGGTGGCGCCCCGTGGCTTGCCGAAGCCCATTCACGACAAGCTCGTGGAACTCGGCGCCCGCGCCCATGCCCTGCCGGAGGTCCGGTCGCAGATGGTGGCACGCAGCATCGTGCCGGTGTGGGACGGGCCCGAGGCCTTCGGCACCTATGCCACGCAGGCAGCCGTCCGTTCGGGCGAGTTGCTGCGTGACCTCGGTCTGGCACGTGGCTGACCCATGCGCCTGAACGACCTGGCGCTGGGCGGGCTGAGTGCCACGCTCGGCACCGCGCTCCTGGTCGCATCGCTGCGCCTGCCCGGGGTACGAGGGCAGGAATTCGGCGCGGGCTTCTACCCGGCGCTGATCGGTGTGCTGACCATTGCGGCCGGTGCGGGGCTGATGCTCACCGGCTTGCGCCAGCGCGGCGTGCCCGCGCTGCGCCTGCCGGGGTGGTTCACTGACGGCTGGGCGGTGGCCAATGCCGCCATCCTCGCTGGTGCCATCGCGATCTTCGGGGCGTTCGGGGAAACCATCGGCTTCCTCCCCTTCGCCGTGGTGCTGTTGTTTGTCATTCAGTGGCGGCTGAGCATCCCGGCGCCGCGTGCGGCGTTGATCGCGGTGCTCGGCGCGATCGGCTTCCAACTGCTGTTCGGCAAGCTGCTGCGCGTGCCGCTGCCTCCTGGGCTGTTTGAGGGGCTGCTGTAATGGACGCCGTATTGCTTGCCTTCGAGCATGTCTTCTCGCCCGGCACGCTGCTGGTCATCGCGCTCGCGAGCTGCCTCGGCATCATCATCGGCGCCATGCCGGGGCTGACGGCGGTGATGGGCACGGCGCTGTTGGTGCCCTTCACCTTCTTCATGGATCCCGTGCCGGCGATCGCGGCTATTGTCTCGCTCAGCGCCATGGCGATCTTTGCCGGCGATATTCCGAGCGCCCTGGTCCGCATCCCCGGCACGCCCGGCTCGGCCGCCTATTGCGACGAGGCCTACAAGATGACCTTGAAGGGCGAGCCCTGGCGCGCGCTCGGCATGTGCATGGCGGCCTCCTCCATCGGCGGCGTGTTCGGTACCATCGTGCTGATCGTCGCGGCGCCGACTCTGGCGCTGTTCGCGACGAAGTTCTCCTCGCCCGAGTATTTCTGGCTCAGCCTGTTGGGGTTGACCTGCGCCGCCTTCCTTGCCGTCGGCTCGCCGCTGCGGGGGCTGCTGGCGCTGCTGCTTGGCTTGTTCCTTTCTGCCGTGGGCATCGACATCGCGACCGGCATTACCCGCTTCGCCTTCGGCTCGACGGAGCTGATGGGGGGCGTTGATTTCGTGCCTGCTCTGATCGGATTCTTCGCGATCCCCGAATTGGTGCGGCTGGTGACCTCCCATGCCGAGACGCGACCAAAAGTGCCGAAATACGACGGCATGTTCCGTGGCCTCGGGCGCGACGTCTGGAGGTACAAGCGGCAGATCCTGCGCGGCAACATCGTCGGCACCCTGATCGGCGCATTGCCTGGCGCGGGCGCGGATATCGCGGCCTGGGTCTCCTACGCGCTCAGCCGGAAGCTCTCGAAGCAGCCTGAAAAATTCGGCACCGGCCATGTCGAAGGGCTGGCCGAGGCCTCAGCCTCCAACAACGCCGCCCTTGGCGGGGCCTGGGTGCCCACCATCGTCTTCGGCATCCCCGGTGATTCCATCACCGCCATCGTGATCGGCGTTCTTGTGCTGAAAGGGATGGAGCCGGGGCCGTCGATCTTCATCAAGACACCGGACCTGATCTACGCTGTCTTCATCGTCTTCATCCTGGCGAACCTGTTGATGGTGCCGCTCGGCTGGATGGTGATCCGGGCCTCGCGCCACATCCTCTCGGTGCCGCGCGGCACCATCGCCGCCTTTATCCTGGTGGCCTGCATCATCGGCAGCTACGCGATCAACAATGCGCTGTTCGATGTCGGGCTGATGCTGGCGATGGGCGCGCTCGGCTGGTTCATGGAGGAGAACGACATCCCGGTCGCACCCGCCGTCCTCGGCCTGGTGCTTGGCAAGATGGTCGAGTTCAACTTCGTGCAGACCATGATGAAGGGCGAGGGCGATCCCCTGACGCTGGTCGCCCGCCCCATCGCCGGCATTCTGGCCGCGGTGGTCATCGGGTTGTGGCTGTTCACCGCCTGGCAGGCAGTACGGCGGAGACCGGCCCATGCCTGACGACTTTCCGATCATCGACGCGCATCATCATTTCTGGGACCTCGCGCACAACCCGCATCCCTGGCTGCGCGACCTGCCGATGATCCCGTTCCGCTATGGCGACTATAGCGCGCTTCGGGGCCGCAACTTCCTGCCCGCCGATTACGATGCGCTGGTCGGGCCGCACAACATCGTCGCCACCGTGACGATGGAGGGCGAATGGGACCCCGCCGACCCCTTGGGCGAAAGCCACTGGATGCAGGCGCTGGCCGAGGCCACCAGCCGCCCCGCCGCCCATGTCGCCCAGGCCTGGGTGGACCGGGATGATGGCGGCAGCGTGCTCGCGGCACTGGAACGCATCCCGCTGGTGCGCGGCATTCGCCACAAGCCGCGCAGCGCCGCCGCGCCACACCTCGTGCAGCGCGGCGCGCCGGGCTCGATGGGCGATCCGCGCTGGCGCGCGGGCTATGCGCGGCTTGCCGAGCACGGGCTGCACTTCGAATTGCAGACACCATGGTGGCATTTGGACGAGGCGGTGGATCTGATCGCCGCCAACCCCGCGACCCCGCTGGTGCTGAACCATGCCGGGCTGCCGGCGGATCGCAGCCCTGCCGGGCTCGCCGGCTGGCGCGCGGCGATGCGGCGGCTGGCCGAGGCACCACAGGCCAGCGTGAAGATCTCCGGCATCGGCCTGCCTGGCCGGCCTTGGACGGTGGAGGACCAGCGCCCGGTCATCGAGGACTGCATCGAGATCTTCGGCTGGCAGCGCTGCCTTTTTGCTTCGAACTTCCCGGTCGATGGCCTCTGCGGCAGCTTCGAGACGATTTTTTCCGGCTTCCGGCAGGTGGCCGCCGGGCTGCCGCTCGAACAGCAACGCGCGATGTTCCACGACAATGCCGTCCGGATCTACCGGCTGACGCGTTAGCCGCGCCCACCCGCCAGCCGTGCCGCATCGCGGCTGCGGCCCAGCCGAAGCATCGCGACGCAGCCGAGCGCAGGCCCCACCGCGAGCATAGCGAAGGCGCCACTCCACCCCGCCCATGCGACCAGCGGCGGCATCAGATGAATGGTGATGAGGGTGAGCGCGAAGCCGAGGCTGGTCTGCACCGTGAGCATCGTGCCGGTCAGCCCAGGCTCCGCAAGTTCGGTGATGCTGGCTGAGAACTGCGCGGAATCAGCCACCACCGCGACGCCCCAGACCAGGCAGAGCGCCGTGGTCAAAGCCGGATGCACCCCGAACAGCGGCCCGGCGAGAAGGCAGCACGCGCCCGAGACCGCCATCGCCCCCACCGTCACGCGAACCCGGCCGATGCGGTCGGCCAGGAAGCCCGCGCCAATGCATCCCGCCGCGCCCGCAGCGATCACGGCGAAGGTCGCCAAGGCAGCCTCCGACGCATCCCCGCCGGCACCGCCCCGCCATACGGCAAAGCTCGCGGAGAGGTAGAGCCCGACCCAGGTCCACATGGCGTAGAGCTCCCACATGTGGCCGAGGTAGCCGAGGGTGGCCAGCCGGGTGCCGCGATTGCGCCAGAGCCGCAATGCCGCCGCCGGCTCGAAGGGTGGCGCCGGCGCGTGCCGGGGGCCAAGCCGCACCCGTGCCATCAGCGCGGCCCCGGCCAGGGCGCCCGCCGAGGCGCTGCCCAGCGTCAGCCGCCACTCGAGCCCGCCGAAGGCGTTGACCAGATGCGGAAACGCCGAGCCGAGGGTGAGGCCACCGACCAGTAGCCCGACGATGACGCCCGTGTCGTTCCGATCGGCCCAGCCCACCGCCAGCTTCATCCCTACCGGATACACCCCCGCCAGCGCCATGCCGGTCGCGAAGCGCGCCACAACGGCGGCCTCCGCCCCGAGCGGCTGCAGCAGGATCGCGCCATTGGCCACCGCGCCCCCGATCGCGGCGGCGGCAAACACCCGGCGGGGGTCGAAGCGGTCCGCCAGGGCCAGCGCCGCGCTGATCAGCGTGCCGGCGACGAAGCCGGCCTGCACCGCGCTGGTGAGCAGCGCCTGGAAGTTGGCCGTCACCAGCGCACTCTCCCGCGCCATCCCCGGCCCCGCGGCGGTGCCCGAGAACCACAGCGACAGCGTCAACACCTGCGCCGCGGTAATCAGGGCGAGGTTGGTGGCCTTGCGGGACATGGGCGGGCTCCATCATCCCTCGATGAGGCGATCATGCGGCCAGCCCCTAGCCGCCGATAGAGGCCGACCAGCTTCCGCGCCTCTCCCGCCCAGCCATATTCGCCCGCGGCCGCGGCCCGCCCGGCCGCCCCCAGCGCCGCGCGCCGCGCCGGATCGTCCAGGGCGAGGATTGCCGCCGCCACCGCCGCCGCATCCGCGACATCCACCAGCAGACCGCATCGCGCACCACGCACCACCGTCGCGACCTCGGTGGCGAAACCCGGGGCGATCACCGGCACGCCGGCCGCCATGCAGTCGAACAGCTTATGCGGCAGCGCCAGGCGGTGGTTCTCGACGCCCGGCTGGAACAGCACGAGGCCGATGTCATGCCGCGCCGCCTCGGCCAACGCGGCCTCGGCCGGCATCCAGCCGGTCAAGGTGATGCGATCCTCGACCCCGAGGGCCCTGGCGCGGGCGAAGAAGGCGGCCTCGCTGCCATCGGTGAAGCGCCCGAGCAGGGTCAGCGTCGCACCGGCCGGCGATCGCGCCAGAATCTCGGGCAGCAGCAGCGCCCCACGCGACGCGCCGAGCGCGCCCAGATGCAGCAGCCGCAGCGGCCCGGGACCGTGGCTGCGGGGGGCGATGGCCGGCACGGCGGCGTAGTTGCGCACCGCGACGATGCGCGCGGGGTCGCCGAAATCCTCCGCCAGCCCATCCTTGGCGACGACCACCGCATCCGCCCCCCAGGCGGCGATGCGGCAGGCGAGCCGGATCGCGCCCCGCGCCCATGGCCTTGCCCAGCCCGGCACCCGCCCGTCCAGGCGGGAGGGGTAGTGCTCATGCACATCCAGCACGACCCGCGCCCCCGAAAACCGCGCGGCCAGCAAAGCGACGAACCAGGCATCGGGTTCGGAGGCATGCAGCACCGCCGCCCCCGACCGCATCGCCCGCCGCAACAACCCCGGCAGCCGTGCGAGGCGCCCACGCCCCGGCGGGTAGGGACGCAGCGCCACCCCGGCGACCATCGCCGGCACCGCGCCCGCCGACGGCGCGATATGCGTGACGCGCCAGCCGGCCGCGGCCAGCGCGGCGCCTTCCTTGCGGACCACCCTGGCGTCATCCGGCGGATGCTCGGCGGAGAGCATCACCACGAGCGGGATCAGGCCAGAACCTCCCGCAGATGCGCCACCATCCGCGCGCCGGCCTGCCCGTCCCAGAGCGGAATGGGCAGGGGCGGCACCATCGGGCGCGCCAACACCGCCGCCGCGGCCGCCGGCAATTCGGAGGGCGTCACCAGACGGTTCCCGCCCAGAGTGACGGGGCGCTCGGTCGAATCCCGCAAGGTCAGGCAAGGCAGGCCGAGGGCAGCCGCCTCCTCCTGCACGCCCCCGCTATCGGTCGCGGCCAGCCGGGCATGGGCCAGCAGCCCGATGAAATCGAGGTAGGCCTGCGGCGGAAGGGCCAGCAGCCCCTCGGGCAGGGCACGCCCACCGAGCCGCGCGGCAGTGCGCGGATGCACCGGCCAGGCAAGCGGCAGGCTCTTGGCGACCTCCCCCAGCGCCGCCACCAACGTCTCCAGCACGGCCGGATCATCGACGTTGGAGGGGCGGTGCAGGGTGACGATGCCATAGCCCCCCGGCCGCAGCCCCGCCGGGAGCGGCCGCTGGCGCGCCGCAGGCAAGGCGCGGAACAGGCTGTCCACCATCGCATTGCCGACGGCGCGGACGGCGTCCGGCGGGTGGCCCTCCCGCAGCAGCCGGGCCGCGGTGTCGAGGTCGGGCGCCCAAAGCAGATCCGAGATCGCATCCACGGCGCGGCGATTGATCTCCTCCGGCATCAGCCGGTCATGGGATCGCAGCCCGGCCTCCAGGTGCGCCACGCGCAGACCGAGCTTGCGGGCCGCGAGTGCTGCGGCCAGCGTGCCGTCCACATCCCCTGCCACGACCACAAGATCGGGGCGTTCGGCCCGCCAGGCCGCCTCGGCGGCGATCATCGTATGCCCGGTCAGCGCCGCATGCCCCCCGCCGGCCGCGACGCCGAGGGCGATATGCGGCGCCGGCAGGCCGAGGTCGGCCAGATGCTGGCCGAACATCGCGGCGTCATGATGCTGCCCGGTGTGCAGCAGCCGCGGGCGGCAGAAGGCGGGGGTCTCGGCCAGCGCGTGCCACAGGGCGGCGATCTTCGGCAGGTTGGGCCGGGCGGCGACGACCAGATGCAGCAGCGGCAGGCTTGTAACTCCTCCACTCATGCGGCGGCGGCCTCGACCGCGGCGACGAAGTCTTGCGCGAGCTTCAGCCGCCCCCACTGCCGCACCGCCTGCTGGCGCCCGGCCTCGCCCAGGGCGCGGCGGCGGGCAGGGTCATCGGCCAGGGCCAGCAAGGCGGCGGCAAAGGCGGCGTGGTTGTTGGGCGGCGTTGCGATGCCGCAGGGGCCAACAGCCAGGATCCGCGCCGCGCGCCCCTCCATGTTCGCGACCACGGGCAGCCCGGCGGCCATGTAGTCCATGAGCTTGTTGGGCGAGGTCCATTCGGCGAATTCCGGCACCGGCGCCAGGCATTGCAACCCGATCTGGCTGCCCGCCAGCAGCCCGGCCAGCCGGGTCTTCGGCATCGGCTCCAGGAAGGTGACGTTCCGCAGCCCCACCGCCCGTGCCATCAACCCCGCCTTCTCGCCCCCGGTGCCGACCAGCACGATGCGGACCCGCCGATCCCCCCAGGTTTGCAGGATCGAGGCAGCATTCAACAGCAATTCCAGCCCGTTCGCGCGGCCATGCGCCCCGGCATAGACGGCCAGGATCTCGCATGAAGCCGCCTCGGCCGGCCGCCAGGGGATGATATGCGGCCCGAACAGGTCGAGGTCGCAGCCATTCGGCACCACATGGACGCGGGCTGCCCCGCGCGCCCGCGCGGTCTCGGCCATGCCATCGCTCAGCGCGATCACCGCGGCGGCGCGGCGACAGGCGGCATTGGCCAGCGGCTCCATCGCCGCCAGCACCGGGCCGGGAACGCTGGCCCCGGTGTGCGTGCCGCGCGACCAGGCGGAGATCGCACGGGGCAGTTCCGGCCAGGGATCGCGGATCTCGAAGACGAAGGGGGTGCCACGGCGGCGTTTCGCCCAGAGCGCGGGCAAGGCGACCGTCAGCGGGGTGGAGGACGCGATGATGACATCCCAGGCGCCCTTCGTCGGCCGGACGGCGAGCCGCGCCGCCGCCAGGGCAAACCGCAGGAAGGCGAGCATGCGTGCCGCGAACCCCTGGGCGTTGCCGCAATGGATGGCGAATTCCACCACCTCGACCGGCCCGACCCGGCCACTGCGCCGCCCGCGCCGATAGCGGCCGGTGAGTCCCGTGACCGCGCCCTCATAGGCGCCACAGGCGATGGTGACCTTATGCCCCGCCGCCGCCAGGGCGGTGGCCATGGCATGCGCACGCGTGGCCGTTGCCCCGCTCGGCTGCGAGAAATGCTGGTGCAGGTACAGGATGCGCAAGGTCAGCCACGCCAGCAGCCACGAATGGCCTCGATCACCCGCGCCTGCTGCGCCGGCTCCATGCCGCTGCCGGAGGGCAGGCACAGGCCCCGCTCGAACAGCGAGGTCGCCACGCCGGCATTGCCGAACAGCGAGGCACCACGGAAGGCGGGTTGCAGGTGCAGCGGCTTCCAGACCGGGCGGCTCTCGATGCCGATCAGCTCAAGCGCCCGGCGCACCGCCTCGCGCTCGGCGCCGAAGCCATGTGGATCGATCATGATCACCGACAGCCAGCGCGTGGAGCGGCCCCAGGCGGGCTCGGGCATGAAGGTCAGCCCCGGCAGGTCGTGCAGGCCGGTGACGTAGCGCTGGAAGATCGCCCGCCGTGCCGATACCCGCGAGTCCAGCGCGCTGAGTTGGGCGAGGCCGACCGCGGCCAGGACGGAGGAGAGGCCGTAGGAATAGCCCGTCGTCTCATGCTGGTAATGCGCCGCAGTCTCCTTGGCCTGGCTGCCGAGGAAGCGGGCGCGGGCCACCAGGTGCTCATCCTCCGAGCACAGCACCCCGCCGCCCCCGGCGGTGATGATCTTGTTGCCATTGAAGGAGAAGACCGCGAGCCGCGCCCCCGCCCCCGCCTGGCGGCCGCGATGCAGGGCACCCAGCGCCTCGGCGCTGTCGGACATCACCGGCACGCCCCACCGATCACAGGCGGCAACGATCGGCTCCAGGTCCGCGCATTGGCCGTAAAGATCGACCGGCACCACCATCCGCGGCAGCCGCCCGCGCGCCGCTGCCGCCTGCAACGCCGTGCGCAGCACATTCGGGTCCATGGTCCAGGAGCCCGGATCGACATCCAGGAAGCGAGGAGTCGCGCCCATCTGCACCGCCGGCGCGATGGTGGCGACGAAGGTGAGGGTGCTGGTCCAGACCTCATCCCCCGGCGCCAGATCGAGCACGCGATAGCCGAGGTGCAGCGCCGCGGTGCCGGAGGCGACGGCCGCGACATGGGAGAAGCCGGTGGCGCGGCTGACCGCGGCCTCGAAGGCCGGCAGCATCGGACCGGCCGGCGCGACCCAGCCGGAATCCAGCGTTTCGCGCAGCGCCTCCATCTCGCCCCCGGCCAGATGCGGTGGGGAGAGGTGCAGCCTTGGCACGGCCTTGCCGGGAAAGCGGATGACGGCGGAATCGGTGCCCCGCGGAGGACCAAACTCCGGGTCGGGCAGCAGGTTCAGGCTCATGTGAGTGGCGCCTCCCGGTCGCGACACGCGGGGTCGCGCCACATACATCAACTTATCGTGAGGTAGAGATCAAGCACGTTATGCAACCAGAAGTAAATTTTCTTCCAGGCCCTGCGCCGGCGCTTCCCGCCCTGGTTGGGGCAGCGGCCGCGTCAGTCCTTCGCCCCGGCATCGAAACGCGGCATGGTGGCATGGCCGGGCGCGGTTACGCCTTTGCCCCCCAACAGCACGGCCAGCGTGCCGGCGAAGGCCAGGACGTCGGCCCGCAGCCGTGGGGGGGTTTCGGCATAGCAGGCATCGGCCTCCAGCCGCGCCGCCCAGGGCACGGCATTGCGGCCCAGCGCCTGTGCCGGGCCGGCGAGGCCGGGCCGCACCCGCAGCCGCAGCGCCTGACGCGGGCTGTAGTGCGGCATGTAGTCGGGCGGCAGCGGCCGTGGCCCGACCAGGCTCATCTCGCCACGCAGGACATTCACGAGCTGCGGTAGCTCATCGAGCGCGGAAGCGCGCAGCCATGTCCCGAACCCGCCGAGGCGCGCCGCATCCGCCCCCGGCCCCATCGCCATGGAGCGGAATTTCAGGATGGTGAACCCGACCCCATCCCGGCCGGCCCTGGTCTGCCGGAACAGGACCGGCCGGCCCAGCACCGCCAGCACAGACAGCGCCACCGTGGCCGCGAGGGGCGCCAACAGCACCAGCAGCACACCCGCCACCGCGATATCCAGCGCCCGCTTGCTCCAAAGGGCGTAGGGACCCGCCTCAGGCATCCGCATCGGAGTCCACCCCGAGCCCGAGCAACAACCCCGCCGCCAGCCAGACCATGCGGTTGCCCATGTCCGTTGAAACCAGGGCCGATACCGCGACCGGCAGGGCCAATGCCGCCACCTGCGCCGCCCGCAACGGCGCCACCCGCCGCAGCCGCAGCGCCGCCACCAGCACGGCGCCGCCGAAGCAGGACAGCCAGAGGATCAGCCCCGGCCAGCCGCCCTCCACCATCGCCTCAAGCAGGTGATTGTGCGGGTAGCGACCGCGCCACTCGCCGAACCCCGCCGCGATCGGGAAGGAGGCGGTGCCGACCCCGATCGGGGACGCCGCCCCCGCCACCCGCATCGCCTCAGTCCAGAGCCAGGGCCGGGCCGAGGCATCCAGCCCGCCCGAGGTGAACCGTTCCAGCGTGCGGAAGCCGGTCGCTGTGGTCGGGTTCAGGAACAGCAGCGCAAGCCCGGCCGCCCCGCCCCCGATGGCCAGCACGACCCAGCCCAGCGCCGCCCGCGGCTGGTCGCGGCCCCAGAACCACACGGCCGGCGCCAGTGTGGCGGCCAGTGCCAGCCCGGCCAGCCCGGCCCGCCCCCCCGGCAGCAGCGCCGCGACCGCCAGCAGCAGCGCCAGCCCGAGCCAGACCAGCCGCCACATCCCCCGCCGCCGCACGGCGCCCACCGCCGCCAGGGCCGCCGCCGAGGCGATGGCCAGGCCGGCGATCTGGTACTGCACCCGCGTCGCATCCGGCCGCGCATCCACGGCCCCGCCAAGCACCACTGCCCCCGTCGCCAGCCCCCAGGCCACCGCGGCGCCGACCAGCACCCCAATCCCCAGCGTCGCCGCCGAAAACAACCGAAGCGCGCGCATATCCGCGGCGATCACCAGGCCCGCCAGCAACATGGCGGGGCCAAGCACCACCATCTCCGGCAGCTTGATCGCGAGCATGGGGCGCGAGGCGCTCCAGAGTCCGGCAAGGGTGAACCATAGCCAGAGCCCCGCAGCCCCGGCCAGCGGCAGCGCGAGTGTGCGGGACAGCCGCCACCGCCGCCCCGCCGCCAGCAGCGCCAGGGCCGGGATGGCCACCGCGCCAGCCACCAGGGTCAGGTCGAAGGGCATCGATGCCAGCGGCGGGGCCGATTTCAGCGCGCCCCCGAAATGCATCGCCGCCACCGGCAGTGCCGCCAGGGCAAGCCCCGGGGTCCATCCGGCGAGGCGCCCCGGCCTCACCGGCTGGGCAGCGGCTGGGGTGCGGGCGGGGTGCGGAGCAGCACCAGGCAGGCCGCCCCCACCAGCACCGCCATGGGCAGCGCCACCGCCAGCAGCAGCAGCAGCAGCGAGCGGTTGGGGATGGAGGGGCGGATCTCCACCACTGGGGCGGACACCATCCGCGCCGCCACCGTCTCATCCGAACGCAGCACCGCCAAGGCCCGCTGGTGTTGCGCGACCAGTTCATAGAGCGGCACCCGCTGGAACACGTCGCGCTCGGTCGCCGCCCGCGCCTCCAGCACCGAAAGCCTGCGCTCCACGAGCCCGGCCAGCCCGGCACGGACATGCGCCTCGGCGAAGTCGTGCAGCCGGACCAGCAGGTCCAGCGCCACATCGCGGTCCGGGTATTGCAGGTCGAGGTTCCAGGTGGTGGCCACCAGCGACTGCGTCACCGCGAGGCGCCGTTCGAGATAGGTTTGCACATCATCCCGGTCGGCCTGCATGCGCAGGCCGAGGGCATCGCGGACCCGCCCCGCGAACCCATCGCCACGGCGCCGGGTGATGTCGGCGAGGATGGTCGTCTCCGCCGCCAGCATCGCCGCGGCTTCCGGGCTGCGCAGCGCGGAGAGGTAGATCGCGAAATTGCCGGTCGGCCGCGTGTCGAACAGCCCGGCCCCGCCTTGGGACAGCGACAGCGTGGCGATGAGGGTGGACACCGCGAGGCCGGTGCTCTCGGCCGGCGCCACGACGGCCGAGGCGACGTAGCTGCGCGGCCAGGCCAGCACCAGGCTCGCCGCCCCGGTATAGCCGATGAGGATCAGCGCCAGCAGCCACAGCCGCATGCGCCAGACTCCACGCAGAAGCTGGTCGAGCGGCATCAGCCCGCCGCCCCAGGGAGCGCGATCTCGGTGACGATCCGCGCGACCGGCACGCGGGCGCGCAGGGTCAGCACCAGCGCGGGGCGCACGATGCCGTAGGCGGGGCTTTCGTGGCCGGCTTCGATGGCGATGGTGCAGGGCGTATCGGCCGTGAGGCGCAGCCGGCCATGGGGCCCGGCGGCACCATCCGCCATCGCCTCCCATTTGCCGCCCAGGCGCCAGCGCAGCACTGCCTCCTGGAACGGGCCGGCAAGCCGGTCCTCCACCCGCCAATCGCGGCCGGCCACGGCGATGCGGCGTTCGTGGCGGCAGCCCGTGTGATCGATGATGGCGGCACCATCGGGCAGGGTCTCGGTCCGCGGCCAGGCGGCGAAGAGGAAGCGTCCGGCACGGGGCATCTGGTCCCGCCCGTCGAAGGCGATGGTGTTATGTGCCGAGGTGCCGGGGAAATACCCCAGCCACCAGCGGTCGGCTGGGGCGGGGTTGTAGGCGCCGGTACCGCCATCCCGCAGCAGGGCATGCGGCCCGTCCCACAAATCCAGGTGCAGCAGATCGGCATGGGCGGGGCGGAAGCGGATCGGGCCGCTGCGCAGCACCGCACGCGCGCCCTGGCTGGCCCAACCACGCAGCCCGGCGGCAGACCAGGCGCCGGGGTCGGGCATCGGGCCACCCACGAACATCTCCCAGGCGCGGGAGACGCTGGCGCGCGCATCCTCCGGCCCCGCCCCGGCGCGATCGGCGAAGGCGGAGCCGTCGCAATGGCCGATGCGGGGCAGGGCACCGGTCGCGGGACAGGTCAGCCGCGCCAGCCAGCGCGTGGCTGCCGCCGCGCGGGCGGCAAAAGGCGCGGGGAAGGGCACCGCGCCATGGCGGCGGCGCAGCGTTTCCACCGCCCAGAGCACATCCAGCAACAGCCGCTGATACTGCGGCGAAACCGGCGCGAAGGTGCCATCCACCGAGACCAGCCGCGCCAGCAGCCGCGCCAACCGCCCGCCGCCCCGCGGCCGACGGCCCAGCAGCAGGTCGCAGGCGAAAAGCCCGGCGGCCTCGCTCACCGGGTGGTTGTTGTCCTGCGCCAGCGCATAGGCGGGCGTCGCCTCGATCCGCCTCGCATGCTGGCCGATCAGCCGCCGCAGCCCCGGGCCGGGCGGCCCCTGCAGCGCCAAGGCGATATGCAGCACGCGCAGCGCGGCCTCCTGCCCGCAGGCCCAGTTCGGGCCGCGGAACGGCGGATTGGCGGCGACCCAGCCGGCGAGCAGCGCCTCGGCCTCCTCGGCGGCGAGGTGCTGCAGCGCGCCGAGGCGACTGGCCTCCCACACCGGCCGCACATCGCCCGGCGCGAACAGATCCATCCCCATCGCCGGGGCGCCTGCATCGAAGGGGCCGTGCCAGTCGCGCGGCGCCGCCGGGGCGGCTTGGATGAAGAAGGGGCGCTCGGCCGGAGCCTCGTCGCGGAGCGAACCGGCGGTTGCGCGGTGCCACGCGTAAAGCACCACCGCCCGGGGGCCGAGCCGCCACGCGGCGTCGGCAAGCAGCCAGGATCGCGGCCGCCCCCGCGTTGCCCCGCTGGGGTGCGCCATGATCGGGGGCGCGACTCCCGCGCTCAGCTCACCAGGGGGAAGCATTCTGCCCGTTTGTAGAACATAACCTCCGATCATGCACACTTTTCCGTGATCGCGTGTAGGTTGCGGTGGGGCTGGGGATTCGAGCCGATGCGGGCAGCGCTTTGGGGGTTCGTTCTGGGGGCGGCGGCTTGGAGCATGGCTGCGGTGGCGCAGCCGGCACCGGCGCCCCTGCCGTCGGGCGCGGGATATCTCTCGGCGCCGCAACTGCCGGCGATGCTGCCGGGCGGGGTGACGCTGCCCAACCTCTCGCCGCAGTCACAGCAGGAGATTCTGCAACGCATCCTGGATGCGGCCGGGGGCCGGGCCGTCTCACCGCCGCCGCCGCCTTCCCTCGCCGCACCCGTGGCCCTGCCGCTGCCGGTCGTGCCTGTGGCGCAGCCCCTCGCCCCACCGCCGCCGCCGACCGAACCGCTCTCCGGCAGCGAAGCCTATTTCGCCGCCCGGCTCGACGGCGGCCTGCGGCAGTTCGGCTACGACATCTTCCGCGGCATGCTGCCCCAGGGGCCGGCCTCGGGCGCCTTGCCGGATGACTACATCCTCGGCCGCGACGATGAGGTGCAGGTCGCCATCCGCGGCCGCACCCGCGCCGCCCATAGCCTGCGCGTCACCCGGGACGGCACCCTGCTGCTGCCCGACCTGGCCCCCTTTCCCGCCGCCGGGCGGACGCTGCGGGACCTGCGCGCCGAGATCGAGGCGCGGGTCCAACGCGAGCTGGGCGGGTCGGAGGCTTTCGTCTCCATCGGCCAGCTCCGCCAGATGGGGGTGTTGACGGCGGGCGAGGTGGTCCGCCCCGGCGTGCAGCCGCTGCCTGCCCTGGCCACCGTGCTGGACGCGCTGGGAGCCGCCAACGGCGTGCGCAAGACCGGGTCGCTGCGCGCGATCCGCGTCGAGGGACCGCGCGGGCCACGGCTCATCGATCTCTACCCCCTGCTGGTCGGGGAGGGAGGCAGCCCCGACCTGTCGCTGCGTGAGGGCGACCGGGTGATCGTCCCCGCCCTCGGCGGCGTCATCGCCATCGGCGGCGAGGTGACGCGGCCGGGAATCTTCGAGTTGCCGGCGGGGGCACGATCGGTGCCGCTGGCCGAGGCGTTGCGGCTGGCGGGGGAGCCGTTGCGCCCCGCCGGCAACCGCTTCCTGTTGCAGGGCACCGATAGCGGCGGACGGCGCGCGTTCAGCGAGATCGGCCTCGGCACCCTCGTCCGCCGCGGCGATGCGGTGCTGGTGCAGCCAATGGCCGATGTCCCCGCGGGGGCGATGCGCCTGGCCGGGCATGTCGCGGTGCCGGTCACACGGGCGGCGGGGCGCGGTGCCAGCCTGCAGGCGCTGCTGGCAGATTCGCGCCTGGTGCGGGCGGACCCCTATGTGCGTCTCGGCGTGGTCTGGCGCGTGGATGCGGGGACGCGGGCGCGGCGCTTCATCCCCTTCGACCTCGGCCGCGTGCTGCAACGGCACGCGGACCTGCCCCTGCGGGAGGAGGATGAGATCATCATCCTGGCGCAGCCGGATGTGCTGTGGCTCGCGAGCCCGCCGGTGCAGCATGCGCTGCGGGGCGAGGCCCCCGTGGCCGCCTCGGCCACCACCTGCCCGGCGCTCATGGCCCTGGCCATCGCGGCGCGATCGAGCCCGCAGCGCTTCGCCCATGCCCGAGGCGCGGGCTTCCCGGATATCGGCGAGCCGCCCTGCCCGCGCATCTTCCTCGAATACCCGACCCTGTTGCCCTTCCTGCTGGATACGGCGGTGCTGCTGACCGGGGAGGTGCGGCTGCCGGGCCTGTATCCGGTGCTGGATGACACCGGGCTCGACATGGTGATCGCCGCGGGCGGGGGCGTCACCGACACCGCCGATCTCGCGGCGATCGAGCACGCGCGCGAGCCGCTGGAACAGGCGGGCGCGATCCCGCTGCAACGCACCTTGCTGGACCTGCGCAGCCGCAACTTCGCGGCGATCCGCCTGTCGCCGCGCGATGCGGTGCGGGTGCCGCGCGGCTTCGGCGACCGCGACATCGGGCCGGTGACCCTGCTGGGCGAGGTGGTGCGGCCCGGCGTCTACGACATCCGCCGTGGCGAGCGCCTGTCGGAACTGCTGCTGCGGGCCGGGGGGCTGACGCCGCAGGCCTATGCCTATGGCACCGTGTTCACGCGGGAGAGCGTGCGGGTGCGGCAGCAGGACGGTTTTGCCCGCACCGCGCAGCAACTGGAACAGAGCCTGATCCAGGTCGCCGCCGGCCAGGCGGTCGCGGGCAGCCGCGCGGGCGGCGTCGATCTCGGCAGCGCCATCACGGCGGGGCGGGAGCTGGCCTCGGCGCTGCGCGAGGCGCGCGCGGCCGGGCGCATGGTGGTCGAGGCCAATCCGGTTGTGCTGGCCGCGCGGCCCGATCTGGACGTGCTGCTGGAGCCGGGCGACCTGATCGCTTTGCCGAAGCGGCCGAATGAGGTGACGGTGGTGGGGGCCGTGCTGAATGCCGGCAGCCTGCAATTCACCACCGGCTGGCGCGCCTCGGATTACGTGCAGGGGGCGGGGGGGCCGCAGCGCTTCGCCGACAACTCCCGCGCCTTCGTGGTGCTGCCGAACGGGCAGAGCGTGCCGGCCGGGCTCGGCTCCTGGCAGCAGGGGGGGCCGCCGGTGCCGCCGGGGTCGCTGGTGGTGGTGCCGCAGGACCCCTCGCCCTACGAGACCTGGGGGTTCATCCGCGATCTGACCCAGGTGTTCAGCCAGGTCGGGATTTCGGCGGCCGCACTGGCGGTGGTGGCGCGGGAGGCGGCGAAGTAGCGACGCCCTACCGCTTCCACACCCGGTCCAGCGCCACGAACCGGTTCACCACCAGCAGCAGTACCACGGTCAGCAGGATGGTCAGCGTGCTGATCGCATTGACGGTGTTCTCCAGGCTGAACGCCGCCTCGGCATAGATCCGGACCGGCAGCGTCTGCAGCCGCGCGGTGGTCAGGAAGGCCGTCACCGTCACCTCACCGAAGGAGATGAGGAACCCCAACAGCCCCGCCACGAATACGCCCGGCGCCAATTGGGGGAGCACGATGCGCGAAAACACCCGCACCGGCGGCGCGCCAAGCCCGCCCGCCGCTTCCTCCTGCGCCCGGTCCAGCGCGGCGACCGAAGCGCGCAGCATCGCCAAGGTGAAGGGCGCGACCAGCACCACATGCACCGCCAGCATCCCCAGGAACGGCGGGATGACGGTGAACCATTGCAGCAGCTTGAGCATGCCGAGCCCGATCGCGATTCCCGGCAGCGCCAGCGGCAGCATCAACGCCGCACCCAGCCCATGCCGCCCGCGGAAGGTGCCGCGCACCAGGGCGAAGGCGGCCGGCAGCGAGATCACCAGCGACACCGCCACCGCCGCCGCCGCCAGCTTGGCACTGGTCCAGGCATCGCCGAGGTAGCGCTCGTTCTCCCAGATCAGCCCGTACCATTTCCAGGTGAAGCCGCGGAACTGCGCCATCGTCGCCTGCGGCGTGTCGTTCACCGAGGCGACCGCCACCAGCACCAGCGGAAACAGCAACAGGAACAGGCCGAGGGCCAGCAGCAGGCGACCGGTCCAGGGGCCGATCGCCTCCATCACCGCGACCACGGCGCGCGGCACCACGATCGGCGCCCGCGCGCGCGTCTGGCTGAGCCATGGGGTGAACCGGCCGATCAGCCGCGACAGCAGCAGGGTGACAAGGATCGAGGCCGCCATCATCAGCACCGCCAGCGCCGAGGCCAGCGGGTAGTTCAGGTTTTCCAGCCCCTCGCGATAGACCACCATCGCCGAGACATAGACTTTTCGCCCCCCGACCAAGGTCGCCGAGACATAGGCGGTGGAGGCCAGCAGGAAGACGACCGTCAGCCCCGCCCGCAGCCCTTGCAGCGACAGCGGCAGGGTCACGCGCCAGAACGTCATGGCGGGGCCGGCACCGAGGCCGCCAGCGGCCTCCGCCAGCCGCGCATCCTGGCCGTCCAGCACATCGTAAAGCGCCAGCACCAGGAAGGGCATGAACACCTGCACCAGCGACAGCCCGACCGCGAACCAGCCGAACAGCAGGCTCGGCCGCGGCAGGCCGAAGGCCATGATGCCCTGCGCCAGCACCCCGGTCGGCGACAGCAGCAGGATGATCCCCAGCGACCGCACCACGACATTGGTCAGCAGCGGCACCAGCACGCAGGCAAACCCCAACGGCCGCCATCTGGCCGGCAGCCGCGTCAGCCACAGTGCCACCGGATAGGCCAGCACCGCCGAGGCCAGGGTCACGACCGCCCCCAGGGCCAGCGTGTGGAGGAAGGTGCGCCAGTAGAAGGCGTCGCCCAGCAGCTCCCCATATTGGGTGAAGGCGGGGACCAGGGACAGCGGCGCAAACGGCTCCACGCTGTCCTGCAGGCTCATCAGCAGCACGGCGCCGAGCGGGGCGGCGAAGGCCGCCAACAGCCACAGCGCATAGGGCAGCGCGCCGAGCGGCCCGCCGCCCCGGCGAAACATCAGCCGGCGATCTCACGCGTGAAACGGTTGGACCAGCGCGCCTGGTTGCGGATCACGAGGTCCCAGTCAAAGTCCACCAGCTTGTCCACGGCGGCCGGCCCCATCACCAGCTTGGCGGCCAATTCCGGCGGCAGCTCCACATTGTTCACCGTCGGCGAGTAATAGATGCGCTCGGCATAGGCGCGCTGGCAGGCCGGCGAGAGGTGCAGGTTCACCCAGGCATCGGCCAGCGCCTGCTTGGTCGTGCCGGTGGTGATGCAGGCGACGTTGGTCGCGACCGCCTGGCCCTCGGTGGGGTCGGCGATGATGATGTTCGGGTTGCGGGTCTCGGCATAGACGCGGGTGAAGGAGCCGAACTCGATGGAAGCCGCGCCCACCTCCTGGTCGAACATGGCATAGAGCTGGTCCTGGCTCGCCTGGATCGCGGCGAAGGGCTTCAGCGCCGCGATATGGGTGAAGGCGGGGTCGATGTTGGTCTCGCTGCCGCCCCAGATCTTGGCTGCCATCAGCAGCGCTGAGGTGCCCTGGGCGCCGGGGTAGGTCGGCCAGATGATCTTGCCCTTGAGGTCGTCGCGCCAGAAGTCGCGCCAGGAGGTCATGGGCGCGACCTTGCGCTTGTCATAGACGATGGTGACCGGGTTGAAGGCCACGCCATAGCCACCGAGCTTGGCCACCGGGTACAGATATGCGGCATTCGGGACATTGCCGGTGACATCCTGGGTCACGCCATCCTTCACCGCCTGCCGACTCTCGAAGATGTTCAGGTAGACGATGTCGAAGGATGGCCGGCCGCGCTCGGCATAGGCCCGTGCCCGGCGATCCGTGGTGCCGCCAAGGACGAAGTTGATCTTCACCCCATGCTGCTGTTCCAGCGGGGTCGCGACGAATTCGCGCAGGATGCGCTCCTGCATCCCGCCCCAGACGCCAACCGTCAGCTCATCGCCGCGGCGGATCTGGGCGACGGCATCCTGGCCCCAGATGACGGGGGCGGCGAGGGCGGCGCCGATCGCGGCGCGGCGAGAGATGAGGGCGGTCATGCGGCGGCTCCTGTCGTGGTGTCGTGGATCCAGGCGATGGCATCGGCTTCGGCGGCGACCCGCACCGGCTGGCCGGGCGCGAAGGCGGCTTCGGTCGAAGGGCGGATCACGCGCAGGCGGTGCGCGCCGGCGGTGACCTCATAGGCGATGGTGTCGCCGAGCCATGCGGCCTCGGCCACCACCGCCTCGATCGTCAGGGCGGCGTCGGAGGCGGCTCCGGCGGGCAGGAGCCGCAGCCGCGCCGCGCGCAGCACGAGATGGGTGGCGCCAGGGGGGGCGGGCAGGTTGATGCCCTCGGCCTGGAACCGCCCCGCATCGGCCCGCCCGGCGATGACGCTGCGCGAGCCCAGGAAGCCGGCGGTGAAAACATGCTGCGGCGCTTCGGACAGGCTGCGCGGATCGCTGCATTCCACCAGGCGCCCGGCCTGCATCACCGCGATCCGGTCGGCCAGCGCCAGGGCTTCCTCCTGGTCATGCGTCACGAACAGGGTGGTGATGCCGAGCCGGCGCCGCAGCCGGTCGATCTCCGACCGCATCTCTCCGCGCAGCGAGGCGTCGAGGTTCGACAGCGGCTCGTCCAGCAACAGCAGGTCGGGTTCGGTCACCAGGGCGCGGGCGAGGGCCACGCGCTGCTGCTGCCCCCCCGAAAGCTGCGACGGCCAGCGCTCGGCCAGCGCCACCAGCCCGACCATCTCGAGCGCGCGCCCGACCCGGACATCGCGTTCGGCCCGGCCGATATGCCGCATCTCCAGCCCGAAGCCGACATTGCCGGCGACAGTCATGTGGGGGAACAGCGCATAGGCCTGGAACACCATGCCGATGGCCCGCCGGTGTGCCGGCTCCCGTTCGATACGCCGGCCATCCAGGGTGATGGTTCCGGCATCCGGAACGACAAATCCCGCCACCATGCGCAAGGTCGTGGTCTTGCCGCAGCCGGAGGGCCCGAGCAGGGCGATGCACTCCCCGCGTCCGACTTCAAGCGACAGCGCATCGACCGCCGTCGCGGCGCCATAACGGCGTGTCAGGGAGGCGAGGATGAGGTGGGACATCAGCGCCAAGGATCACGCGGACGGGGGCGAAGCAAGCGCCTGCTGGCGAGGGTCCGACCGTGCCGCACCACGTTTGCCCAGGGACGCGGCAGCCCTGCCCAAGCCAGCGGCAGCAGCGATCCGGAGGCCTTGCACCCCGGCCGGCCCGGATCAGATGCAGTCATGCGCAAGGCCCCGGCCAGGCTGGCGCAGAGCCATCCGCCTGTGGCATCCATTGGCCCAGCCGTTGGGGGAACACGATCATGCCCACGAAATACCGGTTCGAGCGCCGTAGCCTGCTATCTGGCACCATTGCTTCCGTCCTGGTCCCGGTCGCCGGCGCCCGGGTTTCCGCCCAGACGCTGGATCGCGTGTCCTTCCAGACCAACTGGCGGGCCCAGGCCGAGCAAGGCGGCTACTACCAGGCGGTGGCCAACGGTATCTACCGCCGCCACGGGATCGAATGCGACCTGCGCATGGGCGGGCCGCAGCAGAACCCGGCGCAGCTGCTGCTGGCGGGGCGGGTGGACATGATCATGTCCAACGGCTTCCAGGCCATATCCTACGTGCGGGAAAACCTGCCGTTCCTCACCATCGGCGCGATGATGCAGAAGGATCCGCAGATCCTGATGTCGCATCCAGGCGTCGGCAACGACAGTTTCGAACAGATGCGCGGCAAGCCGATCATGATCGGCGCGGCCAGCCTGCCCACCTTCTGGCCGTTCCTGCGTGCCAAATTCGGCTACACCGACGATCAGATCCGGCCCTATACCTTCAACATTCAACCCTTCCTCGCCAATCGCGACGCGATCCAGCAGGGCTTCCTGTCGTCCGAGCCATTCTCCGCGATCCAGGCGGGGGTCACGCCGCTCGTGCATCTGATCGCCGATGCGGGCTACGAGAATTACCAGACCACCATCGATGTAAGCCGGAAGATGACCGAGGAGAAGCGCGAGCTGGTGCAGCGCTTCGTCACCGCGACCATCGAGGGCTGGACCGAATACATGGCCGGCACCAACGTCGATGCGGCCAATGCGGCCATCAAGCACGACAACCCGGAGATGGACGATGCCAAGATCGCCTATGCCGTGCGGGTGATGAACGAGAAAGGGATCGTGCGTTCCGGCGATGCGCTCACCCTCGGCATCGGGGCGATGAGCGATGCGCGATGGGAGCGGTTCTACCAGACGCTCGTCACCGCCGGCGTCAATCCGCCCGGGCTCGACATCAAGCGCGCCTATAGCCTGGATTTTGTGAACCAGCGTGTCGGGGTCTGACCCCGCGATCCTGCTTGAAGGCGTGGCCAAGCGCTACGCCAACGGGACCCTGGCGGTCAGCGGTGTCGATCTGGCAATCGGGCAAGGCGATTTCGTCGCTTTGCTCGGGCCGTCTGGCTGCGGCAAATCGACGCTGCTGCGGATCATCGCCGGCCTGATCCCGGCCAGCAGCGGCAAGGTCACCGTCTCGGGCGGGGCGGGGCCGGAAGCGCTGGGGTTCGTGTTTCAGGAGCCGACCCTGATGCCCTGGGCGAGTGCGTTGAAGAATGTGCGCCTGCCGCTCGACCTGCTGGGCGTCGCGCGGTCCGAGGCCGATGCGCGGGCGGCGGAGGCGCTGGCCAGCGTCGGGCTCGCGGGCTTCGAGACAGCCTACCCCCGCGCGCTATCGGGGGGGATGAAGATGCGCGTCTCCATCGCGCGCGGATTGGTGACGCGGCCGCGGCTGCTGCTGATGGACGAACCCTTTGCGGCGCTGGACGAGATCACGCGGCAGCGGCTCAACGATGATCTGCTGGCGCTGTGGCAGGCCCGGACATTCACCGTGGTCTTCGTCACGCATTCGGTGTTCGAGAGTGTCTACCTCTCCCGCCGCATCATCGTGATGGCGCCACGCCCCGGGCGCGTCGCCGCCGACCGCGCCGTCGATGCGGCGTATCCGCGCGGCGAGGTGTTCCGCACCTCAGTGGAGTATGCGGGGCATGCGCGGAATATCTCGGCGGCGCTGCATGCGGCAATGGCGGCATGATCGGACCCGGCTTCCTTGGGCTGACCAGGGATGGCTGGCTGCGTCTCCTCGCACCGGTCGTGATCGGCTTTCTGGCGCTTGCCGCCTGGGAGATCGCGGTGCGGGTGCAAGAGGTGCCGACCTATATCCTGCCTGGCCCGATCCTGATCGCGCAGACACTGGTGGAGGATTGGTCGAGCCTTGCCGTCAGCCTCGGCATCACCTTGCAGATCACCTTCGCGGCCTTGGTCGCCGCGGCGGTCCTGGGGCTTCTCATTGCGATCCTGTTCGCGCAGTCACGGATCATCGAGGCGTCGCTGTTTCCCTATGCGGTGATCCTGCAGGTCACGCCGATCATCGCCATCGCGCCGTTGATCATCATCTGGGTCGATGATGTACGGCTGGTGCTGCTGATCTGCGCCTGGATCGTGGCCTTCTTCCCGATCCTGTCGAACACGACGCTTGGGTTGAATTCCGCCGACCACAATCTGCTGGATCTGTTCCGGCTCTATCGCGCCAACCGCTGGCAGGTGCTGTGGCGGCTGCGGCTGCCCTCCGCCATGCCGTATTTCCTGGCGGGGGTGCGGATCGCGGGCGGGCTCTCGCTGATCGGCGCGATCGTCGCCGAATTCGTGGCAGGCACGGGGGGCCGGGCCTCCGGGCTCGCCTATCGGATTCTGGAGGCAGGGTATCAGTTGAAGATCCCGCGCATGTTCGCCGCGCTGGTGCTCGTGTCGCTGACCGGCATCGCGATCTTCCTGGTGCTGTCGCTGATCTCGCATCTGCTGCTGCGGTCGTGGCACGAAAGCGCGGTGAAACGGGACAGGCCATGACGGGCTTTTGGCTACGCAATGGCCGCGCGCATCGCGCGGTGATGGACGGCTTGCGGGCGCCGGCCGATCGGGATGGCTTCCTGCGGCTCGACCTGCGGATCGAAGACGGAAAGATCGCCGCCCTTGCCCCCCTGGGCACTGCGCCCGAGGGTCAGGATCTGCGCGGCGGCATCCTGTTTCCTGGCTTCGTGGACGCCCATACCCATCTCGACAAAGGCCACATCTGGCCGCGCGCGCGCAATGCCGATGGCAGCTTCCTGGGCGCACTCACGGCCGTGATGGCCGATCGCGGTGGCCATTGGGGCGCCGCGGATATGGCGGCCCGCGCCGATTTCGCGCTGCGCTGCGCCTTGGCTCACGGCACGGTGGCGATCCGCACACATCTGGATACCGATGCCGACCACGCCGCCGTCACCTGGGGCATGTTCTCACGGCTGCGCGACGCATGGGCCGGACGGATCGCGTTGCAGGCCAGCAGCATTGCGCCTCTGGATCAGTTTGTTGGCGATGGCGGCACGATGATCGCCGATACGGTCGTGAGGCATGGCGGCATCCTCGGCATGGTGGTCCGCTTGGCCGGCGATGTGCACGCCAAAATGCCGGCCGGGTTCCAGCCCATGCTGGAGCGGTTCTTCGCCCTCGCCGAGGACCGTGGCCTCGACCTTGACCTGCATGTGGATGAGAGCGGGGAGAGCGGCGCGCGTGCCTTGGGCGAGATCGCCCGGACCGCCCTCCGTCGCGGCTTCAAGGGCCGCATCCAATGCGGGCATTGCTGCGCCCTCGCGATCCAGCCCGAGGCCTTCGCGCGTGAGACCATCGCGGCGGTGGCCGATGCCGGGATCGCCATTGTTGTGCTGCCGATGTGCAACATGTATTTGCAGGACCGCGTGGCGGGCCGCACCCCACGCTGGCGCGGCGTGACCCTGGTGCATGAGCTAGCGCAGGCTGGGGTGCCGGTCTCTCTCGCCTCGGACAATACCCGCGATCCCTTCTACGCCTATGGCGATCTGGACATGCTGGAGGTGCTGCGCGAGTCCACCCGCATCCTGCATCTCGACCACCCGACCGGTGCCTGGCCCGCCGCCGTCTGCCGCACCCCGGCCGAGGCCTGCGGCTTCGATTCCGGCGTGCTGCGCGTCGGGGCCACCGCCGATCTCGTGCTGACCCGCGCGCGTATGGCGACGGAGCTGCTCAGCCGTCCCTGGCATGATCGCGTGGTGCTCCGCGCCGGGCGGGTCCTGGAGGCGGCGGTCCCGGATTATGCGGAGCTGGACGGCATCACCGGCTTTTCTGGCTGATCACCAGCGGGCGAAATGCGCCCGGACCTTATCGAGGTGCCGGGTCAGTGCCGGGCGCTGCCGCCGGTCCATATCGTGCAGATAGAGCCAGTCCAGCCGGCAGCCCTTGGCGCATAGGCGCCGCACGCCGCGTTTCATCAACTTGTAGTCGCCCCAACCAACATACCAGAGCAACCAGAGCGGCGAGCCATAGCTTGTGACCACGGCGATCCGCCGGATATCGGACAGCAAGGGCTCGATGGCGCCATCGCTCATCGCGAAGGCGACACCCGGCGCCCAGACCCGGTCGAACCACCCCTTGAGCATCGCCGGCAAGCCATACCACCAGGTCGGATAGACGAGCACCAGCGCCTCGGCGGCACGGAGCGAGTCGGTGTGGTCTTCGATCCCCTGACGATTATCGGGAACGTCGTGATATCGCCCGCGTTCCTCGCAAGTCATGGTGGCCAGGAATCCCTCGGCATAGAGGTCGCGCCGCTCGATCACATGGCCCGCGGCCTGAAGTCCAGCTATCACCGCATCCCGCTGCGCCGCACAATAGCTGTCGGGGCGCGGATGGCAGTAGATGAGGAGAACACGCATCCCGCATGATCCCTCCCAGACTATCAACCCGCAAGATCATCGAGGCCCACGCCGCATGATGCCCAAACCAGTGCTCGCCCGTCGTGCCGCCGATCTGCGCGGCTTCCGCATCTCGCCCCAGGATACCAACTACTTCGCCTGCATCTTCGACCCCTTGGCCGATGGCGTCAGCTTCACGCTGGTCGTGGAGATCTTCGCACCGGGTGGGGCCACACCGCCCAACACCCATGCGGAAGCGGAGGAATGCTTCTTCGTCCTGGCCGGCACCGGCATCGCCGAAGCTGCAGGGCAGCGGATGGCCATCGGCCCGGGCGATTCCTTCGTGCTGCGCCCCGGCACCGAGCACCGCGTCGAGAACACCGGCGCGGAGAAGCTCTATTGCCTGACGCTGATGACGCCGAACGAAGGATTTGCCGAGCTGATCCGCAACGGGCAGCCCGTGGAGCTGACCGCAGCCGACCGCGCCATCATCATGGGCGCGAGGCCCTAGGCCTGCGGATCGGGCGCCGTGCTCAGCCAGGCCTCGCGGTCGAACTTCCAGACCTGGGTCCAGAGCTCCGCCATGCGCTGCCCGGCATAATCCAGGATCTTCTGCCCGGTCTCGACGGTCGCCAGGCTCGCATCGCCCACCGCCCCGGCCGGGTGCAGGTCCTGCGCCATCCAGCCGAACGGCACCCCGGCTTCGGGCGACAACAGCGGCGCCTCATTGGCAAAGCCCATGGCCCGGCTCGCGAAGTTGCGCGCCTTGGACATGTCCACGCGCTCAGGCTTCAGCGCCAGCATCAGCGCGGTTTCGACGTGTCCGGCATGGATGCCGTATTTGCTCTCCATGTCGGAGACGAGGCCCGCGGGCTTGCCCAGGCGCGACCATTGGCAGTTCACGGCGAAGATCTGATGCCGGATCCGCATCCGCCGCGCCGCGATATCGAGGATCTGCGGCTGGCCGCCATGGCTGTTCACGAAGACCACCTTGCGCACGCCCGCGCGGGCGACGCTGTCGCCAAGCTCGCTGACCACCGCCAGCAAGGTTTCGGGCGTCAGGGTAAGGGTGCCGGGAAACTCCAGATGTTCGACAGAGAGGCCCACGCGCTGGGTCGGCAACACCAGCACCGGCACCTCGGGCGCCAGGAACTCCAGCGTGCGGGCGATGACGCCCTCGTTGATCGTGGTGTCCACGGAAACAGGCAGGTGCGGCCCATGCTGCTCGATGCTGGCGACCGGAATGATGGCCACGGTTTCGGCGGGCAGGTCACGGAAGGCAGGCCAGGGCAGGTCGGCCCAATAGCGGGAGGCAAGGGTCATCGTCAGGGCCACTCCAGCGCGCGGGAACCCGCCGGATGTAGCAGCCCGCCGCTCAACGCGCATCGGGCCGGTGGCGCCTCGCTGCCCGGAATTTCAGCCCAGCGCCGCAAATCACGGCAGCGAAGGCGGCAACTGCCTGCCGTCATGGCCGAAATCGCCTTGCGGCCGGGGCCGCCAGCACGGCAGCATCCTGGCCATGCGTGTGACCCAGACCCCCTTGCTGACACAGTTCTGGTACCCGGTGATCCCGGTCTCCCTGCTTGAGGGCGGGCCCAGGGCCTTCCGCCTGCTCGGGCGCGATATCGTCGTCTGGCGGGACGGCGAGGGCCGGGCCGCCGCCCTGGATGACCGCTGCTGTCACCGCACGGCCAAGCTATCCAAGGGGTTCTACAGCAACGGTGTGCTCGCCTGCGGCTACCATGGTTGGGAATTCGACCGGGACGGCACCGTGGTGCGCGTGCCGCAGCGGCCGGTGGACCGCCAGGGCCGCACCAACATGTCGGTGCCCGGGTATCGCGCCGAAATCCGCTACGGCTATGTCTGGGTCGCGCTGGCCGAGCCCTTGTATCCGATTCCCGATTTCGAGGAGGAGGCCGAAGGCTTCCGCCATATCGACGAATTCTACGAAAGCTGGTCCTGCGCCGGCCTGCGCGTGATGGAGAATTCCTTCGACAACGCGCATTTCGCCTTCGTCCATCGCGCCAGCTTCGGCGATCAGGGCCATCCCGAGCCTGCCAAGGTGGAGATCGACGAATTCGCCGACGGCTTCACCTTCCGTTCAGAGGTGCCGGTCCGTAATCCGGAGGCGCAGAAGGTGCTGCTGAACATGGACAGCGACACCACCGTGCGCTCGATGAACGCGCGCTGGTATGCGCCCTTCCTGCGGAAGCTGCGGATCACCTATCCGAACGGTCTGGTCCACAGCATCGTGACTGCCGCCACACCGATCGACGATCAACATTCGATGATCTGCCAATGGGTTTATCGCAATGATACCGAGGCCGATGCGCCAGCCCAGAAGGTTATCGACTTCGATCGTGTCGTCACCGGCGAAGATCGCGAAATCCTGGAGTCCACAGACTGGGATGTGCCTCTGGACCAGGCCGGGCGGGAGATGAATATGCCTTCCGACAAGCCTGGCGTGATGATGCGCCGCATCCTCGCGCGGATGATCGCCGATGCCGATATTGTCAGGGCGGTTGAATAGACCGGGCTTTTACTCCGCCCCCGGTAGCTGCCAAGGTGCGGCGCCGCAGAGAACCGTGAAGGCCACCGCCGTATGAGTCCCCAGACCACCGCCGAGCAGAGCATGGCCGAACCGCTGGCCGAGCCGCAGACCGCGCGTCGTGGCGTGGATGCGGCGACGCTTCGCGCCGATATCCTGGAAAAGCTCACCTACAATGTGGGCAAGAATCTTGTCGCGGCCAATCCGCACGACTGGTTCGTCGCGACCGCGCTCGCGGTGCGCGACCGTATCCTCGACAATTGGCTGCCGCAGACGCGCGCCGCCTACGCGGCGCACCGCAAGCAGGTCTATTATCTCTCGCTGGAATTCCTGATCGGCCGACTCTTGGCCGACAACGTCAGCAACCTCGAAATGACCGAGGCGGTGACCGAGGCCCTTACCTCGCTTGGCGCCGAGTATGACGCCGTCCGCGGCCAGGAGCCCGATGCGGCGCTGGGCAATGGCGGCCTCGGCCGCCTCGCGGCATGCTTCATGGAGAGCATGGCGACCCTCGCCATTCCCGCCTTCGGCTATGGCATCCGCTACGATCATGGGCTGTTCCGCCAGGCCATCGTGGGCGGCGTGCAGCAGGAATACCCCGAGGACTGGCTGGCCTTCGGCAACCCCTGGGAATTCGCGCGGCCGGAAATCGCCTATACCATCGGCTTCGGCGGCCATGTCGCGGCGGCGGAGAATGCCGACGACCTCGGCCCTCGCGTTTGGACGCCGGCCGAGACGGTCGATGCCGTCGCCTATGATACGCCGGTTGTCGGCTGGCGCGCGGCGCAGGTGAACACGCTGCGCCTGTGGTCGGCGCGCAGCCCCGAAATCCTGCGGCTGGAATCCTTCAATGCCGGCGACCACGTGGGCGCCCTGGCCGATCGCGTGCGGCTGGAGGCGGTGAGCAAGGTGCTCTACCCCTCCGACGAAACCCCCTCTGGCCAGGAACTGCGGCTGCGGCAGGAGTTCTTCTTCGCCTCCGCCTCGCTGCAGGATCTCGTGAAGCGGCATCTGCGCGTTTATGACGGCGACATCCGCTCCCTGCCCGACCGCGTGGCGATCCAGTTGAACGACACGCATCCGGCGATCTCGATCGCCGAACTGATGCGGATCATGGTGGATCTGAACGGCGTGCCCTGGGAGGAGGCCTGGGACCTGACCCGGCGCACCTTCTCCTATACCAACCACACCTTGCTGCCGGAGGCGCTGGAGACCTGGCCGGTGCCGCTGATGGAGCGGCTGCTGCCGCGCCAGATGCAGATCATCTACATGATCAACGCGATCCACCTCGATGAGGCGGACAAGGCGCATCCGCATGACACGCGGCTGCTCACCTCGATCTCGCTGATCGAGGAAAGCCATGGTCGCAAGGTCCGCATGGGCCATCTGGCCGTGGTCGGCTCGCACCACGTCAATGGCGTTTCGGCCCTGCATACCAACCTGCTGCGAAAGACGCTGTTCAGCGATTTCGACATGCTGTTCCCCGGCAAGATCGTCAACAAGACCAATGGCATCACCTTCCGGCGCTGGTTGCAGCAGTGCAATCCGCGGCTGACGGCGCTCTTGGTCGAAGCTGTGGGGCCCGAGGTACTGGACCGGCCGGATGTGCTGGAGAAGCTGCGGCCCCTCGCCAGCGATGCGTCCTTCCAGACGCGCTTCATGGCCGTGAAACGGGCGAACAAGGTTTCTCTGGCGCGGGTGATCCAGGATCGCATCGGCGTGCGCGTCGATCCTTCGGCGCTGTTCGACGTGCAGATCAAGCGCATCCACGAATACAAGCGCCAGCTGCTGAACGTGCTGGAAACCATCGCCCTGTATGACGCGATCCGTGCCGATCCGATGCAGAACTGGTCGCCGCGGGTAAAGATCTTCGCGGGCAAGGCCGCGGCCTCCTACCATCAGGCAAAGCTGATCATCCGCCTGGCCAATGACGTGGCCAAGCTTGTGAACAACGATCCCGTGGTGCGCGGGCGGCTCAAGGTGGCTTTCCTGCCGAACTACAACGTCACACTCGCCGAACGCATCATTCCTGCAGCGGATCTTTCCGAACAGATCTCGACGGCGGGGATGGAGGCCTCCGGCACCGGCAACATGAAGCTGGCGTTGAACGGCGCACTGACGATCGGCACGATGGATGGCGCCAATGTGGAGATCTTCGATCGCGTCGGGGCTGACAACATCTTCATCTTCGGCCTGACAACCGAGGATGTGGCCGAGCGCCGCCAGCATGGCTACGACGCCGGTGCCGTGATCGCGGCCAGCCCCAAGCTTTCCCAGGTGTTGGAGCAGATCGAGGGCGGCGTCTTCTCGCCGGATGACCGTGATCGCTACCGGCCAATCACCCAGGCGATGCGAGGGGGCGATTACTTCCTCGTCACCGCCGATTTCGACAGCTACTGGAACACCCAGCGGCAGGTCGCCGAGGTCTGGCGCCAGCCCGAGGTGTGGGCGAAGTCGGCGATCCTGAACACCGCCAATGTCGGCTGGTTCTCCGCGGACCGCGCGATCGCCGAATACGCCAAAGATATCTGGAATGTGCCGGTCAATAGGTGAGGCGCCGCGATTGGTAAAATTTTGGACCTGGGACACCGTCTGACGAGGGGCTAACCTCCGGGATACACGGAGAGGGCGCTAACCAAGATGGTGCGAGCCACGACGCCGAACCAACCCCTGTCCCGCCACACCATGGCCTATGTGCTGGCAGGGGGGCGGGGAAGCCGTTTGATGGAGCTGACCGACCGGCGCGCGAAGCCGGCGGTCTTCTTCGGCGGTAAATCGCGCATCATCGATTTCGCACTGTCCAACGCCCTGAACAGCGGCATCCGCCGCATCGGGGTCGCGACCCAGTACAAGGCGCATAGCCTGATCCGGCACATGCAGCGGGGCTGGACCTTCCTGCGGCCGGAACGCAACGAATCCTTCGACATCCTGCCGGCCAGCCAGCGCGTGGCCGAGGACAAATGGTACATGGGCACCGCCGATGCGGTGTATCAGAACGCCGACATTATTGAGTCCTATGGCGTCGAGTACATCGTGATCCTGGCGGGGGACCATGTGTACAAGATGGATTACGAATCCATGCTGCAACAGCATGTGGACAGCGGCGCCGACGTCACCATCGGCTGCCATGCGGTGCCGATCGCCGAGGCTTCGGCCTTTGGCGTCATGGCCGTCGATGCCTCCGACCGCGTGCTGGAGTTCCTGGAGAAGCCCAAGGCGCCGCCTGGGATGCCGGGCGATCCGACCATGGCGCTCGGCAGCATGGGCATCTACGCCTTCAAGACCAGCGTGCTGATGGAGGAGCTGCGACGCGACGCGGCCGATCCGAAATCCTCGCGCGATTTCGGGAAGGACATCATCCCCCGGATGGTCGCCGAGGGCCGCGCGGTCGCGCATCCCTTCGCCCGCTCCTGCGTCCGCAGCAGCAATGAGGCCGCCCCTTATTGGCGGGACGTCGGCACCCTGGATGCCTATTGGGAGGCGAATATCGCGCTGACCGATGTCATTCCCGAACTGGACCTGTTCGACCGCGACTGGCCGATCTGGACCAACAGCGAGCTGACGCCCCCTGCCAAATTCGTCCATGACGTGCCGGGGCGGCGCGGCGAGGCGGTGTCATCGCTGGTCTCCGGCGGCTGCATCATCTCGGGCGCCGCACTCTGGCGTTCACTGGTCTTCACCAATGTCCGGGTGCATTCCTGGGCGACGGTCAACTCCTCCCTCATCCTGCCTGGCGTCGATGTCGGGCGGCACGCGCGGATCAGCAACGCGATCATCGATTCCGGCGTGCGCATCCCCGCGGGGCTGGTGGTGGGCGAGGACCCGGTGGAGGACGCCCGCCGCTTCCGCCGCACCGATCGTGGCGTGGTGCTGGTGACACAGCCGATGCTGGACCGTCTGGCCGGATGATGCAGGTCCTTGCCGTCGCGCCCGAGGTCTTCCCGCTGGTGAAGACCGGCGGCCTCGCGGATGTCGTCGGCGCGCTGCCGCATGCCCTGGCGGCGCATGATGTGGCGGTGACGACGCTGCTGCCCGGCTATCGCGGCGTGCTGGCGCAGCTTGCGGGCCTGCCGGGCGTCAGCCTTGCCTGGGACGCCGGGGCGATGTTCGGGGGCCCGGCGCGGGTGCTGGCAACGCGGATCGCGGGGCTGGATGTCTTCGTGCTGGATGCGCCGCATCTGTATGACCGGCCGGGCGGGCCCTATGCCGGGCCGGATGGCGTGGATTGGGCCGATAACGGGCTACGGTTCGGCGCACTCGGCGCCGCTGCCGATGCCATCGCCCGGGGGGCCATTCCCGGCTTTTCGCCCGCAGTCGTGCATGCTCATGACTGGCAATCGGGAATGGCGATCGCGCGGCTGCATTTCGGCGCGGCGCCGCGCCCCGCCACCGTCTTCACCGTTCATAACCTCGCCTTCCAGGGCCAGTTCGACCGGGGGCTGCTCGGCCAGCTCGGCTTGCCGGAACGCGCCTTCAGCCTGGATGGGGTGGAACACTGGGGGCAGATCGGCTTCCTCAAGGCCGGGCTGGCACTGGCGGACCGGATCACCACCGTCTCCCCCACCTATGCCGCCGAGATCCGCACGCCGGAGGCGGGGATGGGTCTCGACGGGCTGCTGCGCGCGCGGACACGCGATCTGCGCGGCATCCTCAACGGCATCGACACCACGATCTGGGACCCGGCCCGCGACCCGCATCTCGCCGCCGCCAATCCGCGCGGCCGTGCCCGCAACAAGGCCGCCCTGCAGGCGCGGATGGGGCTGGACCCCGATCCCGGCGCCCCGCTCTTCGGCGTGATCAGCCGCTTGTCCTGGCAGAAGGGGTTGGACATGCTGCCAGAGGCGCTGCCGGCGCTGCTGGTGGCCGGCGGGCAACTGGCGTTGCTCGGCTCCGGCGATCATGGGCTGGAGGCCGCCTTCCGCGCCGCCGCCGCCGCACACCCCGGGCGCATCGCCGCGGTCTTCGCGTTGGATGAGCCGATCGCGCATCTGATCCAGGGCGGTGCCGATGCGATCCTGGTGCCCTCGCGCTTCGAGCCCTGTGGCCTGACGCAGCTCTGTGCGCTGCGCTATGGCGCAATCCCGGTCGTCGCGCGCACGGGTGGGCTGGCCGATACCGTGATCGACGCGAATGTCGCCGCCCTGGAACAGGGCCAAGGCACCGGCATCGTATTCTCCCCCACCAATGCGCCGATGCTGGAGGCCGCGATCCTGCGGACCATCAGCCTGTTCCATGACCGCCCCGTCTGGAAGCGGCTGCAACACAACGCCATGCGCGGCGATGTCTCCTGGGCCCGGCCCGCCGCCGCATATGCGTCCCTGTATCGCGACATCGCGGCGTGATGCGTCTGGGCGTTCGGGCGGACGGCATCTTTGCCGTCCATGCCCCAGCGGCCGGGGCGGTCTGGGTCTGCCTGTTCGATGCCGCCGACGCCGAACTTACCCGCATCCGCCTGCCGCACCGCACTGGCGGGGTATGGCACGGTCCGGTCGGGCTGGAGCCTGGGGCGCGCTACGGGCTGCGGACGAATCGCGCGCCTGAACGGTTGCTGATCGACCCCTACGCAACCCGGTTGGACCGCGTCCCGCGCCTGCACGCCAGCATGATGCCCGGAGGCCGCGAGGACAGCGCCCCGCATGTGCCCAAGGCGATCGTCGAAGCCTCCGCCGCACGCACCCCGCTGCCGCCCCTGATGACCGGCCCCCGCGTGGTGATGGAGCTGCACGTCCGCGGCTTCACCATCG
Source organism: Humitalea rosea (assembly GCF_003253705.1). Lineage (GTDB taxonomy): Bacteria > Pseudomonadota > Alphaproteobacteria > Acetobacterales > Acetobacteraceae > Humitalea > Humitalea rosea. Next base: position 129,985 of record NZ_QKYU01000009.1, on the reverse strand, counting down.
CCAACCCGGCGATCCCCGAGGCGATCCGCGGCACCTTCGCCGGCCTCGCCCATCCCGCGGCCATCGCGCATCTGCGCCGGCTCGGCGTCACCCATGTCGAGCTGCTGCCCTGCGCCGCCTGGATCGAGGAGCGGCATCTGCCGCCGCTCGGTCTGACCAATTACTGGGGCTACAACCCGATCGCCTTCCTGGCCCCCGATCCGCGCCTGGCCCCCGGGGGGCTGGATGAGATCCGCGACGCGGTGGCAGCCCTGCGCGCGGCCGGCATCGGCACCATCCTCGACGTCGTGTTCAACCACACCGGGGAGGGCGATGCCCTCGGCCCCACCCTGTCACTGCGCGGGCTTGATGAGGGCGAGTACTACCGCATGCGGGATGGCGTGCTGGTGAACGACACCGGCTGCGGCAACACGCTGCGCTGCGACCGGCCGGCGGTGGTGCGGCTGGTGATGGATGCGCTGCGGTCCTGGGTGCGGCGGACAGGGGTGGAGGGGTTCCGCTTCGACCTGGCCGTCACCCTCGGCCGCGATGCGCTGGAATTCTCGCCCGAGGCACCGCTGCTGACGGCACTGAGGCAGGACCCGCTGCTCTCCACCCGCTTGTTGATCATGGAGCCCTGGGACACTGGCCGGCACGGCTACCATCTGGGCGGCTTCGCACCCGGCCAGCCAGAATGGAACGACCGCTTCCGCGACGATCTCAGGCGGTTCTGGCGGCGGGAGAACGCGACCCTGGCCGGGCTCGCGACGCGTCTGGCCGGCAGTGCGGACATCTTCGCCGGCGCCCATCGTGCGCCGACCGACAGCCTGAATTTCGTGACCGCGCATGACGGCTTCTCGCTGGCCGACCTCGTCGCCTATGAGGGCAAGCACAATGAGGCGAATGGCGAGCAGAACCGCGACGGCACTGACGCCAATCATTCCTGGAACAATGGCGCCGAGGGGCCCGCCGACGATCCCGCCATCCTCGCCCGGCGCGCGTGCGACGTGCGGGCGATACTGATGCTGCTGCTGGCCGCGCGCGGTACGCCGATGCTCTCCATGGGCGATGAGGCCGGGCGCGGCCAGGGGGGCAACAACAACGCCTACGCCCAGGACAATGTGATCTCCTGGTTCGACTGGCAGGGGATGGACCAAGGGCTGGTCGACTTCACCGCCCGGCTGATCGCCGCCCGGCGCACCCACCCGACCCTGCATGGCGCGACCTGGCTGACGGGGAAGGGCTCACCCCCCGACGTCGCCTGGCTGCGCCTTGATGGCGTCGCGATGACCGCGGCCGACTGGCAGGATCCGCATCACCGGAGCCTGCTGGTCGCGCTCTGCTCGGGCGAGGATCGCGTGCTGCTGGCAATCCAGGGGGCGGACCCCGCGATCAGTGCCATGCTGCCCCCGTCACGCGGTTGGCACATCATCGCCGACAGCGCCGATCCCGCCCGCACCGGTCCGGTGGCGGAGCGGCTGGCGCTGTCGGCGCAATCGGTGGTGCTGCTGGCCGAGGACGCGCGCCCCCGGAGGTGAGGTGTTTCGTCCCGGCGTTTGGTGGATCGGGTTGAGCACCTCGCGCCGGTCGACCGGGGGCTCGCGACCGCGCCGCGACGGCTTCGGCAGCAGCGACGCACTCTTTGCTCGTTCCCCGTCCGTCAGATCGGACGGATAGCGCTTCTTCCTTCAGCGAAACGCGACCACCCGGCCTCGCGTCTCCCGGGCCGGCATCTCAGGCTTCAATCACTCTCTGCCGCGCCGATCCAGGCCTTCCTCAAGCGGTCATTTGACTCTCCCGCCCAAGATCCCATCAGTCCGGCGTGATGCTCCCCGCGGCCATGATCACTTCGTAGCGTCGGCGCTCGGCCTGGAGGAAGGCGACGAATTCCTCCGGCGTGCTGCTGGCGGGCTCGCCGCCCTGGGGCGCCAAGGCGTTCCGCAGGGTCTGGGACGCCACGGCCCGGACCGTGGCCTCGCTGATCTGGCGCAGCAAATCTGGCGGCATCCCGGCAGGCCCGACCAGCCCGTACCACGCCACTGATTCGTACCTGGGCAGGCCCGCCTCGGCCAGCGTCGGCACGTCGGGCAGCCAGGACAGGCGCTGGCGCGAGGTAACCGCCAGCGCCCGCATCATCCCCGACTGGATCATCGGTACCGGCGGCAGCGTGACGATCAGGTCCACGTTGCCCGCCACCGTGTCCATGAGCGCCGGCGCGCCCCCCCGGTAAGGCACCTGCACCAGGTTGATCCCCGCCATGTTCGCGAAGAGCGCCGTCGCGAGATGTTGCGACGATCCGTTCCCGCCCGAGGCGTAGGTCAGCGGCGTGGCTCGCGTCTTCGCCAGATGGATCAGCCCCTCGATGTCGCGGATCGGTGAGGCCCCGGGGACCAGCACCGCGAGCGGATAGGTCGCGAGCAGGCCGATCGGGGTGAAGTCCCGGTCCGTGTCGTAGGGGATGTTGGCGTACATGAACGGGTTGATCGCGTGCCCGATCGCGACGAGCCCCAGCGTGTACCCATCGGCCGGGGATCTGGCGATCAACTGCCCCGCGATGGTGCCATTCGCGCCGGGGCGGTTTTCCGGCACCACCGGCTGTCCCCAACTCGTCTGAAATTCCCGCCCAACCGCGCGCGCCACGGCGTCCGTCGCCCCGCCCGCCGGGAAGGGCACGATCATCCGCACGACCCGGTCGGGGAAGATGCCCTGTGCCGTCGCCCCTCGCGCGCCGGCGGCCAGAAGCCCAAGCGCGGGCAGTGCTCTGCGGGTGATATTCATTGTTGCTTCCTCGCTCCCCAACGTATTTCTTTGTGGATACCTAGGTCAAATAGTAACCCGACGGCGTACCGAGGACCGTGGTGCGCTCCAGATGCCGAAGTTCTCCGTCCGGATAGTCACCCAGCGCCAGGTGCATAGTACATCGATTGTCCCACATCAGGATGTCATTGTCGCGCCAGACATGCCGATACGTGAAATGCGGCTTCGAGGCGTGGCGGACCAAGTAATCGATAATCGGCCTGCTCTCTGCCTCGGTCATGTCGGCAAAGCACGTCACCTTTTCACCGATGTAGAGCGCCTTGCGCCCCGTCTCCGGGTGCACGCGCACCACGGGCTGGGCGATGGGTGGATTCAGCTTGCGCCCCTCCGCCGCCCGGTCGGAGTTGGGGTCGGCGACCTTGCGCGCGGTGGCGTGGATGCCGTGCATCCCCTCAAGCATCCGCTGCATCCCGGGCGAGAGGGCATCGTAGGCCATCGTCATGTTCGCGAACATCGTGTCGCCGCCGACGGACGGCACCTTCACGCTCCGCAGCAGCGACCCCATGGCGGGCACCGACGTGTAGGACATATCCGAATGCCAGGTCTGCCCCGTGTACTTGGCGTCGTTCGGCTGCCCGTTCGCCTTGGGCTCGTTCGTGATCATGAGCAGCTCCGGATAGTCCGGGTGCCGATCGCGCGGCAGGGTCGGGTGCTTGTCCAGCTCACCGAACAACGCGCTGAAGGCGATGTGCTGCTCGCGGGTCACCTTCTGGTCGCGGAACAGCAGAATGCCGTGCTCCAGGAAGGCGCTGCGGATCTCGGCTGCCATATTGCCGCCGACACCGGCCGCAATGTCCACGCCGCCTACCTCCGCACCCAGGGCATAGGAAAGCGGCTTGAGGGTGATCGTCATCTTTGCCTCCCTTGAGGAAGGCCGGACTATACGGAGCGCCACTCATTGCGTGAAATGCCTGTTCAGGACATATCCATTGCCATCGGGCAAACAAGACTTGGCGAAGGAGGCGGCCGATGACGCTCCAGCAACTGGCCTGCTTCTGCTCCGTGGTGGATGCCGGTCTGCGTGTCTCCCGCGCGGCCGAGTTGCTGCAGACCACCCAGCCTGCCGTCAGCAAGATGATCCGCGCCGTCGAGACCGCCGTCGGCAGCGAGCTCTTCCAACGCCGCGGCAACCGCCTTGTCGGCCTGACCGACACGGGACGGGAGGCGCTCTCCCTCGCGCGACGGGCGGTGAGCGCCGCCGCCGACCTCTCGACGCTGGCCGGGCGCCGGGGCGGCTCGGCCAGCGGCACGCTGCGCGTCGCCACCACCCACATCCACGCCCGCTATGCCCTGCTGCCCGTCGTGCAGCGCTTCGCCCGCCTCTATCCCGGGGTCAGCCTGACCATCGCTCAAGGCACGCCTGCCCAGATCGTGGCCTGGGTGGAGCAGGGCGCCGCCGAGCTGGGCCTCTCCACCCTGTTGGGCCCCTTGCCCCCGGCCACGGTGGCACTCCGCAGCTACGATATCGAACGCTGCCTGATCGTGCCTCCCGGCCACGCACTGCTGCGCGCCCGCCCTCTGACGCTGGAGGCCATCGCCCGTCACTCGTTGATCGCCTATGATGAAGGCTTCAGCTCGGGCCAAGCCGTGCTCTCGGCGTTCAGGCGCCAGGGCCTGATGCCCCGGATCGTTCTGCGCGCGACCGAGGCCGCCATCATCAAGGCCTATGTCGGCGCCGGCGTCGGGGTCGCCGTGATTCAACGCTTGGCCGTGGACTCCGCTCGCGATACCGACCTGCGCGTCATCGACAGCGGCGACCTCTTCCCCGTCTCCACTGCCTTCCTGACCCTGCGGCGCGACTCCTTCCTGCCCGGCTACGTGACGGATTTCATCGCCATGGTTGCGCCGCGCTGGACGCCCGCGCGGCTGCAGGCGGCCCTGGCGACGGGGCGTGGGATTCGCCGGGGTGGCACCGCCTCCAAGGACCCCGAGCCGAGGCTACCGCAGGACTGAAGAGAGCTGTGCGTGGAGCACGCAGATTGCCGGCCTCCTATCCCGTTCGGGTATCAGGCGAACTCACCTGATGTGTCAGAAAACGCGCCAAGCCAGAGTGCTGGGAGCGAGCGCAAGCGAACGGAAGCTGCTCTGGTTCACGCCTCCACGCCCCACTTCCGGCCGATCTCGGCGAAGAAACCGCTGGCCTGGCGGATCACGATCCAGGCGTTCAGGAAGTTCACGAAGATCGGGTCGTTCACCGTCATGAAGGCCATGGGGATCGGGTTGCGCGGCTCGGCGGTGAACAGCGAGACGAGCTGCGGATATTCGCGCGTCAGGAAGGCGGCCTCGATCAGGCTGCTCATGGTCGCATCGACACGGCCGGAGATCAGCTCCTGCCAATCGCGGGCCGGGCTCTCGACGCGGCGCAGGGTGGCGTTCGGCAGCGCCTGCTGCACGAATTGTTCCATGGTGGTGCCGAGATTGGTGCCGATGGTCACGCCCGGGACGTTCAGCGTCTCCCAGCTCGGGAACTTCGCCGCATCCTGGCGGCGGACCAGCGGCACGAAGGCGTTGCGGCCCCAGGGCATGCTGAAGGACGCCGCCATGGCACGGGCGACACTCATCGAGGTGCCGGTGAAGACCGCGTCATACTGGTCGGCCTGCAACCCATTGATCAGCGTGCGCCAGTCGGTCGCGACGAACTCGGCGCGCAGGTTCATGTCCTTGGCAAGCTGTTCCGCCGCATCGATCTGATGGCCGCGATAGGCGCGGCTGGCGGGATCGCGGAAGGACATCGGGTTGAAGTCCCCGGTGGTGCCGAAGCGGATGCGCCCTGAAGCCTGGATCGCCTCCAGCCGGCCGCGAGCGGCGCCCTGGGCCTGGACTTGCGTGGCCCCCAAGGCGAAAGGGGCAGCCAGCAAGGCGGCGGCGGAGAGGTCGCGTCGGTTCATCGGGTCTTATCTTTCGTGGTGCAGGTGCGAAGTAGATGCGATCGCCGGGCGTTTGGAAAAGGGTAAGGCATGAAACGATACGCGCTGGCCGTGATGCTGCTGCTTCTGGCTGGCTGCGGAGCGGGGAATGGCGGCGGCGGCGGCTGGGCCTGGTATGTCGTGGACCCGACGGATGCGCGGGGGGCGACCAACCTCGGCTTCCTGCTCTCCGGCTTCACCGCGACCATCCCGCTGTCCCTGGCGGCGATGGGGCTGTCGCTGGTGCTTGGCTTCCTGATCTCCATGGCCGGGTTTTCGCGCGCCCGGCCGCTGCGCTGGCTGAACCGCGGCTGGGTCGAGGTGTTCCGGGCGGTGCCGATCCTGGTGATGCTGCTTTGGGCCTATTACGGCCTGCCGGTGGTGCTGGACCTGCGGCTGTCGGTGTTCACCGCCGCCGTGCTGGCCATTGCCCTGTGCGATTCCGCCTTCGAGGCGGAGATCCTGCGCGCCGGCATCCAGTCGGTGGAGCTGGGCCAGCGGGAGGCGGCGCAGGCGCTCGGCCTGTCGCGCTGGCACATCATGCGCTTCATCGTGCTGCCGCAGGCGATCCGCCGGGTGCTGCCACCGATCGCCAACCAGTTCATCTACGTGGTGAAGATGTCCTCGCTGGCCAGCGTGATCGGTTTCCCCGACCTGACCCGCAAGGCGAATGAGCTGGTGGTGACGGTGTTCCGCCCGCTGGAGCTGTATTCGGTGCTGATCCTGGAATATCTCGTGCTGATCCTGGCCATTTCCTTCGCCGTCCGGGCGCTGGAGCGGCGGATGGGGGCGGATCAGCGGCTGGGCGGGGAACGCTGAGCTACAGCGCCAGCTCCACCAGCACCGGAACATGGTCCGACGCCTGGGTCCAGCCGCGGGCCGACTTCAGGATCTCGTAGCCGGCCAGCTTGGGGGACAAATCCTCGCTGACCCAGACGTGGTCCAACCGGCGGCCGCGGTCGGCCGCGGCCCAGTCGCGGGCGCGGTAGGACCACCAGGAATACAGCTTCTCGCTGGCCGGCACGAAGTGCCGGGGCGCATCCACCCAGGCGCCGGCGGCCTGCCAGGCATTCAGCGCGGCGACCTCGACCGGGGTGTGGGAGACCACCTTCAGCAGCGCCTTATGGCTCCAGACGTCCTGTTCCAACGGCGCGATGTTCAGGTCGCCGACCAGCACCGCCCGCCGGGCGGGGCCGCGGCCGGCCTGCCAGCGCGTGACCTCGGCCAGGAAGTCCAGCTTGTGGCCGAATTTCGGGTTGATCTCCCGATCCGGCTCGTCACCACCGGCGGGGATGTAAAAGTCATGCACCTCAATCGGCCCCGAAGGGTGCTGCACATCGACGCCGATATGCCGGCAATCGCCGCGCTCGCACCAATCGGGCTCGCCTGGCCGCAGGGTGATCGGCAGCCGGGAGAGGATGGCGACGCCGTTGTAGCCCTTCATCCCGCGCACGACGCGGTGGGAGAAGCCCAGGGCCTCCGCCGCGTCATGGGGGAAGAATTCGTCAGGTGTCTTGGTCTCCTGCAGGCAGAGGACGTCGGGCGCCAACTGCGCCACGACATCCGCCAGCAGGGGTGCGCGCAGCCGCACGGAGTTGATATTCCATGTGGCGACGCGAAACGACATCAGACGATCTTGGTCACGACCGAGCCAACGCCCTCGACCATGCCTTCGAGCAGGTCGCCCTTGACCACAGCGGCCACGCCCTCGGGCGTACCGGTCATGATCAGGTCGCCCGGTGCCAGGGTCACCAGCGCGGAGAGGTTGGCGATGACCTCGGGGATGTTCCAGATCAGCTTGGACAGGTCGCTGGTCTGGCGAACCTTGCCGTTCACCTTCAGCTCGATCTTGCCCTTGGAGGGGTCGAAATTGCCGGCCGGAACCATCTCACCCATCGGGGCGGAGAAGTCGAACCCCTTGCCCATGTCCCAGGGGCGGCCGAGCTTCTTGGCTTCGCCCTGGACGTCGCGGCGGGTCATGTCGAGGCCGACGCAGTAGCCCCAGATGTGCTTCATCGCATCGGCTTCGGTGATGTTCGCGCCGCCGGTGCCGATCGCCACGACCAGCTCCATCTCGTGGTGCATGTCCTTGGTCCCGGGCGGGTAGGGCATGTCGGCGCCGCCGGTCAGCAGGGCATCGGCCGGCTTGCAGAAATAGAACGGGGCCTCGCGGTCCGGGTCATGGCCCATTTCGCGGGCATGTTCGGCGTAGTTGCGGCCAACGCAGAAGATGCGCCGCACGGGAAAGGCGCCGCCGCCCTTCACGGGAACCGAGGCCTGCGGAGGGGCGGGGATCACATAGTCGGCCATGGCGGCAATCCTTTTCCAGGGAAGTGCCAGGACCATACTCAGGGTTATGCGCCGCGCAAGACGGCAGCCAGAAGATTGGAACCCCACGAAAAAGCGCCCGACCAGGGGGGTGGCCGGGCGCCGCTTCCGTTCGGAAACGGGTCGGGCGAGCCGGCAGGGGAGGCCGGGGCTCGACCGCCGATGGTGGGGGCCATCGACACCTTGACTCTAGCGCGAATGCGCGTTGCGCGCAAAACGAATCGCCTTCCTGCCTATTCCGCAGCCATCGACAACGCCGCGCGCCGATTGGCAAAAGCCGCACAGGCCGCGCCGAATGCTTGAAAAATCTTCAGCGAATGGGCGTCGCGGTCGTAGTCGTATTCCGGGTGCCATTGCACGCCGAGCGCGAAGCCCGGGGCATCGGCAACGCGCACGCCCTCGACCGTCCCATCCGGCGCCCAGGCCTCGGCGATCAGGCGCGGGGCCAGGCGGGCGACACCCTGGTTGTGCAGGCTGTTCACGGGCAGTGCCCGCGGCGCCTCTCCCCACAGGCTTTCCAGCACACCGCCGCCATCGACCCGCACCGCATGCGCCTTGCCGGTCCGCACCAGCGGGATCGGCTGGTCGGAGGGGGTGGAATGATCCATTCGGCCAGGAAGGTCCTGGATCCGCTGATCCAGGCTGCCGCCGAGCGCCACGTTCAGTTCCTGCATGCCACGGCAGATGGCGAGAAGCGGCACCCCCGCGCCGATGCAGGCGCGGATCAGCGGCAAGGTGGTGGAATCGCGCACCGCATCCTCGGGCGTGCCGGGAGCATGGGCGGGGCCGTCATAATATTGGGGACAGACGTTGGTGCGGCTGCCGGTCAGCAGCAGCCCATCGAGGCGTGGCAGGATGGCCTCGACGAAGGGCTCGCCCCCTGCGGGCAGCAGGATCGGCAACCCGCCGACCGGCCCCATCACTACCCTGACGTAATGATCCGAGACGGCGTGGTTTGGCATGGCGAAGATGCCAAAGGCTTTAATGCAGCAGGAAATGCCGATCAGCGGCCGCATTCCGGTCTCGCGCTCCTGTGGTCCAGCAAAGGTCAATGCAAGGATTGCGCCGACAGATGGCATGATCAAGGCGTCAATTGGATGAACAGCCCTGCGTTGGGCGTATCCAAGCCTCGGGATCGAAATGCGGGAGCGCCTTGGTCTGCTCCCAGAGGCTGACCCCGTCCGGAACGAAGCCGCCCGGGCAATCGATCTCCACCGCCCAAGGACAGGCCACAACGTCGAAACGCCCACGCTTGAGGAAGGCCACCTTGTTCTTGAAGGGCAAAGCGGCGAAGGCGCGCAGGTGCCGTGCCTCGAACCCATCGCGGTCGCGGATCTCGACGTAAAGCTGGGCGTCATTCTCCGGCAGTCGCCGGCTCCGTTCGGTCCACTTCCGCCTGGCATCCTCCTCGTTCGGAGAGTGCAGGAACTGGATCTCGATATCGTCGCCGATCACGCCGATCGGGTAGCCGCTATAGCCCAGCCGCGACGTGGGGGTGAACCGCGGCGGCCCAGCCAGGAGGTGGCGGAAATCCGCAAGAAACCGAATATCATCATCGGCGTGGAACCAGAGGCCGATGGTCGGGGTGTTGTAGGGAAGCTTTTTGCTCCTGATAGAGCCCGCCGCCCCAGCAGTTGTTGGTGAGGATCGCCCACATCAGCGTGCGATTTCGCGTTCCAGGAAGCGCGGATCGTTGATCTCGAACAGCGCGGGATCGAAACGCCCGCCGGTGCGGATTTCGGACAGTGTCACGCGCGTCTCCCGCGCCTGATTGTCCACCACGAGCCACTGCCGCAGCTCCATCGGCGCCGCCGCGAAGACCAGCGTGATACGGCCTTCGCCCGGGTTGCCGCGGCGCTGGATGGTGGCGCGGAGGAAGCCACCGGACTCCTCGACGCCCGTCACCTCGATCTCGCCCGACAGGCGTATGGGGTCGCGCAACAGCACCGAAAGCGGGGTGGAGCCCACGGGCACGATGGTCGGCTGCCGCAGCTGGCGGTCCAACAGCAGCATCTGGCCACTGGCGGCCACCAGCAGCGTCGGTTCCGGCGGATCGTAATCGAAGCGCATCCGCCCCGGTCGCCAGATCAGCGCCGTGCCCATGGCGGTGCCGCCGCCCTCGGTGATCTGGAGGAACCGTGCCTCCAGCGTGGTCAGCCGGTTCAGATAGGCCTCGATCCGCGCCAGCACCGGGGCTTGCGCCGAAGCAGGCTGTGGCAGCAGGGCGGGGGCGGCGAGGAGGAGGAGGGTGCGTCGTTTCACCTGCTGGATGTGGCCCGCCGAGGCGCCCGGGGGAAGGGGGTCACTTGCCGCGCGGGCCGCGCCCGGCAAGCCCTGGTGGCATCGCCCCGGCGCCCAGATTGCCCATGTCCATGGTCTGGTACCCAGCCGGCACCTGGAACCGGGCGGGGTCCTGGGCCCCGTAGCGGACTTCGGTCGCCTCGATCGAGCCGGCATTGCCCCCGGATTGGCCACTGCCGCGCAGCATCACCCCATCGGCGGTGATGCAGCCATTGCCGGTGCCATGGGGCCCGCCCTCCATGCGCCAGTTGGTGCAGGTCAGGCCCGCCACCGTGGCGGTGCCGTCCCGGACAAAGCGCATGGAGGGATCGGGGGCGGCAGGATTGAAGGGCAGGTTGGAGGGATCGAAGGCCATGCGCATGGCCATCCGCTGCGGCTCCATGACCATGATCGCCGTCCGCGCGCCCATATCGACGATCATCGCGGCCGACTGCGCCGGCATGTCCATCCGCATGCGGTTCGCATTGGCCTGCCAGGCCATGCTGACGGTCTCGCCGCCATTGGTGCGGTAGGTGACGGCCACATCCCGCGTCGGCTGCATCGCCGGCGGGCGGTCCTGCGCCAGGGCGGGCGCAGCGAACAGGATCAGGGCGAGGGGGGCTGCGCGCATGGCGGTGTTTCTCCCAGGATGCGCGCAGCCTCGGCTTTGGATCGGCGGCGGGTCAAGCGGCCCGCCGCTCACGATCACAGGATGAAGCGCGACAGATCCGTGGTCGCCGCCAGCGGCGCGACCTTGTCCCGCACCAGCGCCGCATCCACCCGCACCGACTCGCCGTTCCGGTCGGAGGCGGTGAAGGAGATTTCCTCCAACAGCCGCTCCAGCACCGTGGCCAGGCGCCGCGCGCCAATGTTCTCCACCCGCGCATTGATGTCGGCCGCGAGGTCCGCGACCGCCTCCACCGCGTCATCGGCGAAGTCCAGCGTCACGCCCTCGGTCCTCAGCAGCGCGACGTATTGGGTGATCAGGCTGCTTTCCGGCTCGGTCAGGATGCGGCGCAGGTCATCGCGCGTCAGGGCAGCCAACTCGACCCGGATCGGCAGCCGCCCCTGCAACTCCGGCAACAGGTCGGAGGGCTTGGCGAGGTGGAAGGCGCCCGAGGCGATGAACAGCACATGATCCGTCTTCACCGGCCCGTATTTGGTGGAGACGGTGGTGCCCTCGATCAGCGGCAGCAGGTCGCGCTGCACGCCCTCACGGCTGACATCGCCGCCGCGCACGCCGCCTTCGGTGGTGCGGGCGCAGACCTTGTCGATCTCGTCGAGGAAGACGATGCCATTGGCCTCGGCATTCGCCACCGCCTCGCGCGTGAGCTTGTCCTGGTCGAGCATCCGGTCGGCCTCGTCGCGCATCAGCACGTCGCGCGCCTCGGCGACGGTGATCTTCCGCTTGCGGGAACGGCCGCCGAACATCTTGCCGAACATCTCCTGCATGCCGGCCATCTGCTGCGGCGGCATCCCCGGCATGTCCATCATGCCGATGGGGGTGCCCTGGGGCTCGGAGACCTCGATCTCGATCTCGCGCGATCCCAGGCTGCCTTCGCGCAGCATGCGGCGGAACTTCATCCGGGTTTCGCCGGAGGCCCCCTCCCCGATCAGGGCGGTCAGCACCCGCTCCTCGGCCGCCAGCTCGGCCTTGGCCTCGACCTCACGCCGGGCCGCCTCGCGCACCTGGGTCAGCGAGATCTCGACCAGGTCGCGCACGATGCTGTCCACGTCGCGGCCGACGTAGCCGACCTCGGTGAACTTGGTCGCCTCGACCTTCAGGAAGGGCGCATTGGCCAGGCGGGCAAGGCGGCGGGCGATCTCGGTCTTGCCGCAGCCGGTCGGGCCGATCATCAGGATGTTCTTCGGCACCACCTCCTCGCGCAGCCCGGCGGGAAGCTGCTGGCGCCGCCAGCGGTTGCGCAGCGCGATGGCGACGGCGCGCTTGGCGTCGCCCTGGCCGACGATGTAACGATCCAGTTCCGAGACGATTTCGCGGGGGGACAGGTTCACGGTTTCGCTCATCACGCAGCGTCCTCCAGCGTTTCGATGATGAAGCGCCCGTTGGTGTAGACGCAGATATCGGCCGCGATCTTCATCGCCCGTTCGGCGATCATGATCGCGTCCATGCCTTCGACCGGCAGCAGCGCGCGGGCAGCGGCCAGCGCGTAATTGCCGCCCGAACCGATGCCGATCACGGCATCCTCCGGTTCCAGCACATCGCCCTGGCCGGTGATCAGCAGGCTGCGCTTGTTGTCGGCGACGGCGAGCAGCGCCTCCAGCCGGCGCAGGTAACGATCAGTACGCCAGTCCTTGGCCAGTTCGACGGCCGCACGTTCCAACTGGTCGGGGAAGCGTTCGAGCTTGGCCTCCAGCCGCTCCAGCAGGGTGAAGGCATCGGCGGTGGCGCCGGCAAAGCCCGCCAGCACCCGCCCCTGGGCGATGCGGCGGACCTTTCGGGCGTTATTCTTGACGACCGTCTGGCCGATGCTGACCTGGCCATCGCCGGCCATGGTGACGCGCCCGCCCTTGCGGACGCAGAGGATGGTGGTGCCGTGCCAGCCCAGCGGGTTGGTGGCGGCGGGGGGTTGGGAATATTGCATGTCCCGCGAAATGGGCGGCGACAGGCCCCGTGGCAAGCAGGGGGGGCTTTCCGCTATGCATGGGCGTCATGCTGCGCCTCACCGACCTTCGCCTGCCGTTGGACCATCCTCCCGAAGCCCTGGCCGAGGCCATCGCCGCACGGCTGGGTGCCCCGCCGCTCGCCTTCCACATCGCCCGCCGCGGCTATGACGCCCGTGCGCGCGGCCGGGTGGTGTTGACCTACACAGTGGATGTCGAGGTCGCGGACCCGGCCGCCCATCCCGGCCTGCGCCCCACGCCGGACACCAGCTACCGCCCCGTTGCCGCCGCGCCGCCGGGCCTGAGGCACCGGCCGATCGTGATCGGCACCGGGCCTTGCGGGCTGTTCGCGGCGCTGATCCTGGCCGAATCCGGCTTCCGGCCCTTGATCCTGGATCGCGGCAAGGCGGTGCGGGAACGGACCAAGGACACCTGGGGGCTCTGGCGGCAGGGGGTGCTGAACCCGGAATCCAACGTCCAGTTCGGCGAGGGGGGGGCCGGCACCTTCTCCGACGGCAAGCTCTGGTCGCAGGTGAAGGACCCGCTGCACCACGGCCGGAAGGTGCTGACCGAATTCGTGCAGGCGGGCGCACCGGAGGAGATCCTCTTCGTCTCCAAGCCCCATATCGGCACCTTCCGCCTGGTGCAGATGGTCGAATCCATGCGCGCCAAGATCGAGGCCCTGGGCGGCGAGTACCGCTTCGGCTGTCGCGTCGATGACATCGAGATCGTGGATGGCGCCGTCCAGGCCGTGGTGCTGCACACCGGGGAGCGCATCGCCGCGGATCACGTCGTCCTCGCCATCGGCCATAGCGCCCGCGATACCTTCGCCATGCTTCACGCGCGGGGCGTGGAGATGGTCGCCAAGCCCTTCTCCATCGGGGTGCGGATCGAGCACCCGCAGTCGCTGATCGACCGCGCCCGCTTCGGCACCGCGGCCGGGCACCCGATCCTGGGTGCGGCCGACTACCGCCTGGTGCATCACGCGAGCAATGGCCGCTCCGTCTATTCCTTCTGCATGTGCCCGGGCGGCACCGTGGTCGCCGCGGCGAGCGAGCCGGGGCGCCTCGTGACCAACGGCATGAGCCAGTATTCGCGCAACGAACGGAATGCGAACGCCGGTATCGTCGTGGGCGTGGAGCCGGAACGGGACTATCCTGGCGGCCCCCTGGCAGGCATCGCCTTCCAGCGGCATTGGGAGGAGGCGGCCTTCGCCGCCGGCGGCGGCACCTGGGCGGCCCCGGCGCAACGGGTCGAGGATTTCCTGGCCGAACGCCCCTCGACCCACCTCGGCGAGGTGCTGCCCTCCTATCGCCCCGGCGTCACGCCCACCGATCTGGCGCGATGCCTGCCGGAGTTCGCGGTGGTGGCGATCCGCGAGGCGCTGCGGGCCTTCGACAAGGACATCCCCGGCTTTGCCCTGGGGGATGCGGTGATGACGGGGGTGGAGACCCGCACCTCCTCCCCGCTGCGGATCACCCGGGGCGACGACGGCCAGTCGGTGAATACCCGGGGGCTGTTTCCGGCCGGTGAGGGCGCGGGCTATGCCGGCGGCATCATGTCGGCCGCGATCGACGGCATCCGCACCGCGGAGGCCCTGGCCCGCGTCGTGACCGGCCTGCCCGCCGCGCCGGCCCGTGGGCGGGAGAGGGACGCGGGCCTGATCTACGGCTGAGGCGGCGGGGTCACCTGGGGCGGTGCGGCGGGCAGCGGCGGCTCGGCGGCATAGCCGCGGATGTCCGGCAGGCTGGCCGATGGGGCAGCCGCCTGCGGCGGAGCGGAGGTCTCGCTCGCCAGCGGTGCTGCGGTCACGGACGGGGTCGGAGCAATGCCCAAGGCCGGCTCGCCGCTTGTCGCCTGGGCCGGGGCGGGGGCGGGGACGGGGACGGGCTCTGCCGCGGCCGGGGGCGTGTCCTGCTCGGTATAGTCGATCACCACCCGCGCCTGCGACCCGGCGATGACCAGGACATGCGTGCCGACCGGCAAGGGTGTCTCATCCCGCTGGGTCACCGCGACCAGCTTCTGGTCCGGCTTGCGGATGATGTATTCGATGGCCTCCATATCGCCCGCCGCGCGTTCGACGGCGGTGCCGACCAGGCCACCAAACACCGCCCCGCCCAGCGCGCCGAAGGCCGAGCCCAGCCCACCGCCGGGCGTCTGGGAACCGACCAGCCCGCCGGCCGCAGCACCGGTGGCCCCGCCGGTGCTGCCATCGGCCGAGATCCGCACCGGCCGCACGCCGATGATGACGCCGCGATCGGCGGGATTGGCCTGCTGGACTGCCCGCGTCGCATAGGTGTCGGCACGGTACGTCGGCGCGCAGGCGGAGACCGCGAGCAGGCCAAGCAGCGATACCAGAGTGGGGAAAACATGGCGCATGTTCATGCCTCGGGCTAACGCAGGGCAGCCTCGCATGTCACCCCTGGTCAAACGCATAGCACGGCTTTGCCCTTCCCTCGGCACCGGACTAAACCCCCCTCATGACCGACGCATCACCCCGCCGCGCCGAGATCGCCCGCACGACCAGCGAGACCGATATCCGCCTCACCCTTGACCTGGACGGGTCCGGGCGGGCGGAGGTCGCCACCGGTATCGGGTTCTTCGACCACATGCTGACGGCTTTTTCGCGGCATTCGCTCTGCGACATGGCGATTGCCGCCACCGGCGACCTGCATATCGACTTCCACCATACGGTGGAGGATGTGGGCATCGTGCTCGGCCAGGCGATCCGCCGCGCCGTCGGTGACAAGCGCGGTATCCGCCGTTACGGCCACGCCGTGGTGCCGATGGACGAAGCCTGTGTGTCCGCCGCGATCGACCTCTCCGGCCGGGCCTTCCTTGCCTTCGATCCGCGTTTCACCCGCGACAAGGTCGGCGAGATGGACACCGAGCTGTTCGAGGAATTCTTTCGCGCCTTGGCGTTCAACGCCGGCGCCACGCTGCATGTCACGCAGATGGCCGGTACCAACGCGCACCACATCGCCGAGGCCTGCTTCAAGGCCGTCGCGCGTGCCCTGCGTCAGGCCGTGGAAGCCGATCCGCGCGCGGCGCAGTCCATTCCCTCGACCAAGGGCGTGCTGGAGGGCTGATGCGCTTCTGGACCGTCCATGCCCTGCCCGCACCCGTTTTGGCCGCGCCCGTTTTGGCCGCGCCCGTTTTGGCCGCGCCCGTTTTGGCCGCGTCCGAGCTGGGGACCGTCCCCGCGCCCACCGCGCGCTGGCTGCTGTCCCGTCGTCGCCGTCGCCCCTCCGTGGTGCCACACGGTGGGCTGGCGCTGGTGCCGGAATCGGTGCCGCTTCTGGCGCTGCTGCTGCCGCTGCTCTGGCTGCTCTGGCACCGCTGCTGGCTGGCGGCGCTCCTGTTCCTGATCGCGACGGTCGCCGTGCTGCTGCTGCCCCTGGGCCCGCTGGCCGGCTGGGTCACGGCCGGGCTGCATCTGCTGACCGGGCTGTCGGCACAGGATATCCGGCGCTGGAGCCTCGCCCGCCACGGCCGCCCGGCCATCGCGGTGGTGGAAGGGGCGGATGAAGAATCCGCCATGTTCCGCCTGCTGACGCAACGCCCAGACCTCGCCCGCGCGGTGGCCTGACCATGAGCGGCACCCCCATGCGGATCGCCATCATCGATCCCGGTTCGGGCAACCTCGCCAGCGTGCTGCGGGCGCTGGAAGTGGCGGCCGATGAGCGCGGCATCGCCGCCACCATTCGCGTGACCAGCCACGCGCCTGATCTGGACGTCGCCGATCGCATCGTGCTGCCGGGCCAGGGCGCCTTCGCCGCCTGCCGGCGTGGGCTGGACGCCCTGCCGGGCATGCTCGCCGCCCTGGAGCGCAACGTGCGGGACGAGCGCAAGCCGTTCCTCGGCATCTGCGTCGGCATGCAGCTCCTGTGCGACCGTGGACTGGAGCATGGCACGACGCCGGGCCTCGGCTGGCTGCCGGGGGACATGGCGCCGATGGACCCGCGCGCGCCCGATGGCGCGCCGCTGCCATTGCCGCAGATGGGCTGGAACGGGCTGGACTTCACCCCCGGCACCCATCCCTTCCTGGACGGGGTCCGCCCGGGCGCGAATGTCTATTTCGTCCATTCCTATGCCTGGACCGGCGCCGATCCTGAGGATGTCATCGCGACCGCCGACTATGGCGGCCCTGTCGTCGCCGTGATCGGCCGCGGCAACATCGTCGCGACCCAGTTCCACGTGGAGAAATCTGGCCCGGTCGGGCTGCGCCTGCTCGCGAATTTCCTGGAATGGAAGCCATGACCGACGCCGTGGCCCATAGTCTTTCAGTGGAGCGCGCCGAGGCGCTGTCGGATGAGGATCTGGCCGATCTGGCCGAGGCGACCGATGCCGCGATCGCCGAGGGCGGCGGGTTCGGCTGGCTGAACCCACAAGGGCGGGACGCGCTGACCCGTCACTTCCGTGGCCTGCTGCTGGTGCCGGAGCGGGAGCTGTTCCTGGCGCGGCTGGATGGCATCGCCGTCGGCTCGGCGCTGCTGGTGCGCACACCGCGGCACAATGAGGCCCAGGCCTGGGCCGCCACCCTCGCGCACGCCTTCATCGCCCCTTATGCGCGCGGCCATGGCCTGGCGCGGCTTCTGGTGCTGCGGGTCGAGGAACGCGCCGCCGCGCTCGGCCATAGGGTGCTGAACCTGGACGTGCGCGAGACGCAGGCGACCGCGATCGCGCTGTTCGAGGGCCTGGGCTACCAGCGCTGGGGCACGCACCCCGCCTACGCCCGCGTGAACGGGCAGACGGTGGCGGGACATTATTTCCACAAGCTGCTCGACCCGGGCCGTGGCCGTGCCACCGGCCAGCTGGTCGGCCGGGATCGCGCATGAGCTTCGACCTCTACCCCGCCATCGACCTCAAATCCGGCCAGGTGGTGCGGCTGAAGCGCGGCGATATGGCGCAGGCGACAGTCTATGCCGAGGACCCGGCGGCCCAGGCCGCGGCCTTCTCCGCCGCCGGCTTCGCCTGGCTGCATGTGGTGGATCTGGACGGCGCCTTCGCCGGCCGCCCGGCCAATGCGGCGGCCGTGCGCGCCATCCTGGCCGCGACGCCGGCCCAGGTGCAGCTCGGCGGCGGCGTGCGCGACATGGCGACCCTGGAAGCCTGGCTCGAGGCCGGCGTCGCCCGCGTCATCATCGGCTCGGCCGCCGTGACCAACCCCGCCTTCGTCCGCGCCGCCTGCCGCGCCCATCCAGGGCGCGTGGCGCTCGGCATCGATGCACGGGATGGGATGGTCGCGACCGAGGGCTGGGCCGAAACCTCGGACATGACGGCGCTGGACCTCGCCCGCGCCTTCGCCGACAGCGGTGCCGCAGCAATTATTTTCACGGATATCGCCCGCGACGGGATGCTCGGCGGCGTGAATGTCTCCGCGACGGCGGCCCTCGCGTCGGCGGTGCCGGTGCCGGTGATCGCAAGCGGGGGCGTATCGGGGGCCGAGGATATCCGCGCGCTGCGCGCGGCCCCCGCACCGATCGCCGGCGCGATCATCGGGCGCGCTTTGTATGACGGTCGTGTGACAGCCGCGAGCGCTCTGGCTGCGGCTGCCTGAGCGGGTTTAACCTGATCCGGCGAGGCGGGTTTGACCCGGCTCCGACACACAAGCGACACTTGACCGCCATGCCAATTGGACGCATCGCGCCCAACCGGGTGCCCTGATGTGCGGCGCCAATCAACAAAAGGAATATTCATCCGTGCTCGCCCTGCGTGTCATTCCCTGTCTCGATGTGAAGGATGGCCGCGTCGTGAAGGGCGTGAACTTCGTCGAACTGCGCGATGCGGGCGACCCGGTGGAACAGGCCCGCGCCTATGATGCCGAAGGCGCGGATGAGATCACCTTCCTCGACATCGGCGCGACGCATGAGAACCGCGACACGATGTTCGACGTCATCGCCCGCACCGCGGCGGAGGTCTTCATCCCGCTCACCGTCGGCGGTGGTGTGCGCAGCGTCGAGGATGTGCGGCGGTTGCTGCTCGCGGGCGCCGACAAGGCAAGCATCAACTCCGCCGCCGTCGCCGACCCTTCGCTCGTCACGCGCTGCGCCGAGGCCTTCGGCAGCCAGGCCATCACTGTCGCGATCGATGCGCGCCGCAGCGGCGCGGGGTGGGAGATCTTCACCCATGGCGGTCGCCGGCCGACCGGCATCGACGTGGTCGCCTGGGCCGCCCGCATGGAGGCGGCGGGTGCCGGCGAACTGCTGGTGACCAGCATGGATCGTGACGGCACGCGGCAGGGCTTTGACCTTGAATTGCTGCGCGCCCTGCGCGCCGCCGTGCGCCTGCCGCTCGTCGCCAGCGGCGGCGTGGGCACCACGGAGCATTTCGTGGCGGGTGCCCTTGCGGGGGCCACCGGCCTGCTGGCCGCAAGTGTCTTCCATTATGGCGAGATGCGGATCGGGGAAGCCAAGGCGGCGCTGGCCGCCGCCGGCCTGCCGGTCCGCCACGCCCCGCCACCCTTCCGGGGCCCCGCGCCCCCGATTTCTCTCGAGGTGAACTGACGAATGGCCAAGGACGCCAAGCCGGCCAAGATCAGCAAAAAGAAGACGGGCAAGGTCACGACGCTGCCCATGCCCGCGTCCTTGCCGGCACCGAAGAAGCTTGTCGCCCCGAAATCGGCCCGGCGGGCCGAACGCGCGGTGCTGACGCCGTTGCATGAAGGAATCGCCGGGGCCTCGGATTCGGCGGTGCTGGAGCGGCTGCACCGCACTGTCCTCGCCCGGCAGGCCAGCGGCGATGTGGTGGCCTCGCATTCCGCCCGTCTGCTCGCGCGCGGCACCGCCAAGGTCGCCCAGAAACTCGGCGAGGAAGCGGTCGAACTGGTGATCGAGGCGACCCTCGGCAACCACCACGCCGCCGTGCTGGAGAGTGCGGATCTGCTCTATCACCTGCTGGTGCTCTGGGTGGATGCGGGGATCGCACCGGAACAGGTCTGGGGCGAGCTGGCGCGGCGCGAGGGTATTTCCGGGATCGCCGAGAAGGCGGCGCGCCCCAAGGGCATCGTTCGCGCGGCGCGGACCACAAAGCTGCCGTAGGCAGCCGCAGCACAACCTTGCGCGCGGCTACGCCTTCGGCAGCCGCAGCATAATCTTGCGCGCGGCTACGCCTTCGGCAGCCGCAGCATAATCTTGCGCGCGGCTACGCCTTCGGCAGCCGCACGACAAACCGCGCGCCCAACACCCGCCCCGCCTCATCCCGCCGGTTCTCGGCCACGATGCGCCCGCCCAGCCCTTCGACGATCTGGCGGCTGATCGAGAGGCCAAGGCCGGAATGCTGACCGAACCGCTCCCCGCGCGGCCGTTCGGAATAGAAGCGGTCGAAAATGCTTTCGAGGTTGGCCTCGGGGATACCTGGCCCCTCATCCTCGACCGCGACTTCCACCACCGCCCCCGTCAGCCGCGCGCGCAGCCAGACGGTGCTGCCGGCATGGGAGAAGCTGACCGCATTGCCGAGCATGTTGCGGAACACCTGCACCACGCGCCCCTCGACGCCGCGCACCACCAGCCCCTCCGCGGGTGCTTCCAGCTTCAGCTCGGGGTCGGTCTCATGCATCGTCGCGGCGTGCAGCTCGGCCAACGCCGCCAGGATCGGGGCGATGTCCACCGGCTCCACCGCCGTGCGCGAGAGTTCCGCGTCCACGCGCGAGCTGTCGGCAATGTCGCTGATCAGCCGGTCCATCCGCACCGCGTCGTCGGCGATGATGGCGAGCAGACGCAGCCGCTGCTCGGGCTTCTCGATCCGGCGCAGGGTCTCGATCGCGCTGCGGACGCTGGTCAGCGGGTTCTTCAGCTCATGCGCCACATCGGCGGCGAAGCGCTCATTGCTGTCCACCCGCGCCCAAAGCGCGCTCGCCGCCGCCTGGAGGTCGCGCGCGAGAATGCCGATCTCGTCGCCGCGGGCCAGAAGGGCGGATGGCACGCTGCCGGTGCGGCCCTCGCCGGCCCGCATCCGGCTCGCCGCCCGGGCCAGCTCCAGGATCGGCGCGGCAAGGGTGCGGGCGAGGAAGACCGAAAGCGCCACCGTCAGCGCCAACGAAATCGCGAAGAGCCCCAGCACCGAAATGCGGATCTCCAGCAGCCGCTGGTCCACATCCCGGGCCTCTCGCGTCAGCAGCACGATGCCGACGCCCTGGTTGGCCCGCCGTGCCGGCTCGGCAACCGAGATCAGCAGCCGGCCCTCGGCGGTGCGGCGAACATAGGGCTCGACCCCGCCTTCCAGCGCCAGGCGAAGCTCCTCGCGCCGGTCAGGACCAAGATCGGGCTGCCAGTCGAAGGAGGGCGCGTCCGGCGCCAGATCGACCACCACGCCACCCCCGCCGCTGACCGCGATGGGAAAGGCCGAAAGCAGCCGCTCGTACAGCCCGACCACGGAGCCCGCCAGCGCGCCACGCGGCGGCGGCGGCGGCAGCGGTTCGGTGACGACGGCGCCGCCTGGGCCCTCGCGCACCCGGCTGTCGGCGACGACCAGGCCGGTGTTGTCGAACAGCCGCGCCTGCGTCGCCGGCGAGGGCTCGACCAGCCGCCGCAGCAGCGGCCGCGCGATATCGGGCACCAGCACCGCTCGATCATCCTCCAGCCGTACCGCGGCCTCCCCGATCGCACCGGCATAGATCCGGGCCTGGGTCCGCAGGGCGCTCACCTCGGCCGCCAGCAAACCGTTCTGATATTGGTCGAGGTAGAGCAAGGCGGCGGCCAGCAGCGCCGGTGGCAGCGCATTCAGCAGCAGGATGCGCTTGAGCAGTGGCGACATGCGCCCGCGCAGCCGACCACCGGTCGGGCCGGGCGTCACGCCCCGCGCCGGGTCCTGTCGCATGCCACGCAAGCCGTCTGGCACACCCTGTCTCCTCCCCCGGGCGGAATGGCCAGGGCCGCACCAGTCTAGCAGGGGCCGGGAAAACACCCATGGGCATCGCATCGGTCGGTGCGCGCCGGGCGCCGCGACCTGGGCAGGACCCACCCTTGCGGATTCAACCTGTTGCTGGCCGGCCGCGCCATGCGAAGCCAGTCATGTGATATCGCGGCCCGGCCTGCCGACTCCCATTTGGGTTGCGGGGTTGCGGGCCATGCCCATCTCACGTTTCGATGAGATCGCCCGCCCGGCGATCCGGCGCCCACCGCCGAGACAGCGTTCAAGGACAGATCGCGTGAACATTCAGACGCCGCCGGCCCCTATCGCTCTGGCCGACACCAGCCTGCCACGCCCGACCCAGGCCGAGGCGGAGGCTGCGATCCGCACGCTGCTGCTCTGGGCCGGCGACGATCCGCTGCGCGAGGGGCTGCTCGACACACCCAAACGCGTCGCACGCGCGTATCGCGAATGGTTCTGCGGCTATGACGAGGATCCGCGCGACCTGCTGGCCCGGTCCTTCGAGGAGGTCGAGGGCTACGATGAGATGGTCGTGCTGCGCGACATCCGGCTGGAAAGCGTCTGCGAACACCATATGGCGCCGATCATCGGGCGCGTGCACATCGGCTACCTTCCGGCGGGCCGGGTGGTCGGCATCAGCAAGCTGGCGCGCGTGGTCGATGCCTTCGGCAAGCGCTTGCAGATCCAGGAAAAGCTGACCGCGCAGATCGCCAATACCATCAGCGAGGTGCTGCAGCCCAAGGGCGTCGCCGTGGTGATCGAGGCCGCCCACCAGTGCATGACCACCCGCGGCGTCCACAAGACCGGGGTATCGATGGTGACGTCGCGCATGCTCGGCGCCTTTCGCGACGATCAGTCGACCCGGCGGGAGTTCCTCGCGATGATCCAGGGCACCCGGGCGCATACCGAGGGGTGAGCGGCCTTCCGCTCTTCTCCCAGGGCGCGGCCCCAGGCCGCGTGGTTGCGGTGGCCCGCAACGGGCCCCACACCTTCAGCAAGCCCGTGCGGCACAGCATCCGGCTGCTGGCCGGGCTGGGGGTGGAAGGCGATGCCCATGCCGGCGCCACCGTGCGCCACCGCTCCCGCGTCGCGGCCGACCCGACGCAGCCGAATCTGCGCCAACTGCATCTGATCCACGGGGAATTGCTGGACGAGCTGGCGGCACGCGGCTTCGCCGTGACGCCGGGGGTTATGGGCGAGAATGTCACCACACGCGGGCTGGACCTGCTGGGGCTGCCGCGCGGGGCCAGGCTGCATCTGGGGGCGGAGGCGGTGGTCGAGGTCACCGGGTTACGTAACCCCTGCTACCAACTCGACGCATTTCAAGCAGGGCTGATGGCCGCGGTACTGGACCGCGACGCCAAGGGGCGGCTGGTCCGCAAGGCGGGGATCATGGCCATCGTGCTGAACGGCGGCGAAATCCGCCCTGACGATGCCATAACCGTGGACTGGCCGGCGCCGCCGCACCGGGCGCTCGACAAAGTCTGAGCCGACCCGTTGACCCGCCCCTCGGCGCGTGGCCGGGTGCGGGCGTGCCTCTGACCGCGATCGGCTTCACCCTTCTCTGCAACCTGCTCTATGCCGGCGGCTACGCTCTGGCGAAGCTGCTGTCGGCCAGCCTGGATCCGGTCCAGATCACGGCTCTGCGTTGCGCCCTGGTGCTCGGCGCCGGGGTGGGGGTCGGGCTGACCCGTCCGGACCCGACGGGCGTGTTCCTGCGCGCGATCTCGCCCCCAATGGCCTGGGCGCAGCGGGCGGCGGCGGCGGTGCTCATCGGCTCGACCTTGCTGGCGGTCTTCGCCTATGCGCTGCTGCCGGTGACGGAGGCAGCCGCCCTCGGCTTCACCGCGCCGCTGATCACCGTCGTGCTGGGCGCGCTGGTGCTGAAGGAAAAGATCGCCCCGCGCCGCTGGCTCGCCATCGCCTGCGGTTTCGTGGGCATGTTGCTGATCATCCGCCCAGGCAGCGAGGTCTTCCGGCGCGAGGCGCTGATCCCCATCGCCGCGGCGCTCAGCTACGCTTGGTACCAGGTGCAGAGCCGGCAGCTTCGTGGCGCCGCCAATGCCACCGATGGGGTGGTGCAGGCTGCGATCATGGGCGTCGTGGTGCTGGGGCCGATGCTTCTCTGGCTCTGGCGACCCTTCGGTTGGGAGGTCGCGGGACTGCTTGTTCTGTTCACCGCCTTCCAGACAGGCGGCCTCGCGGCGCTGGCGGCGGCGGTGCGCCGGGCGGAGGTATCCGCGCTCGCCCCTTGGAACTATTCCCGGCTACTGTTCGCACTGGCGATGGATGCGGCGGTCTTCGGTCGCTTTCCCGGACCACTGGCCCTGGGCGGCGCGGCGCTGATCGCGGGTGGGGGGATGCTGCTGCTCCACGTGAAACAAAGGTAGGGTCTCGCAATGGCCCGTGGTCGCGGGGGCGAAACCGTGCTTGGACCGCGCATCCGCCAACGGAGCCGCGCCTGATGAATATGTTCGACCTGTTTTCCGCCCTCGTGCTTGGGCTTGTCGAAGGTCTCACCGAATTCCTGCCGATCTCCTCGACGGGGCACCTCATCGTGCTGGGGGAGGCGATCGGCTTCACCGGCCCCCCGGGCAAGGCCTTCGAAATCGCGATCCAGCTTGGCGCCATCCTGGCCGTGATGTGGCTGTACCGGCACCTGCTGGTCGATGTGCTGCTCGGCATGTGGCGGCCAGGGACACGGGAGCGGCACTACGCGACCAACATCATCCTCGCCTTCCTGCCGGCGGCAGTGATCGGGGTGGCGCTGCATTCGACCATCACGCGGCTGCTGTTCAGCCCCTTGGTCGTGGCGATCGCCCTCATCGTCGGCGGCATTGTCATCATTGTGATCGAGCGCCGGCAGCGGGTGGCCACCATCACCTCGGTGCCCGAGATCGGGCCGCTGGCCGCGGTCATCATCGGGTTCGGCCAGGCGCTGGCGATGATCCCCGGCACCTCGCGCAGCGGAGCGACCATCATCACCGCCCTGCTGCTGGGGGTGGAGCGCCGCACCGCGGCGGAATTCTCCTTCCTGCTCGCGATCCCGACGATGCTGGCGGCAACCGTGCTCTCGCTGTGGAAGGCAAGGGCGGAGCTGGACCTCTCGGGGATCGGGCAGATCGGCGTCGGCTTTGTGGTCGCATTTTTGGTGGCATTGGTCACAGTACGGGCAGTGCTGGCCGTCATCGGACGTATCGGATACACGCCTTTTGGTTGGTATCGTATCGCGCTAGGCGCTGTTATCCTGATCTGGCTTGCAGTCAGGTAAAACGGAGTTCGTCCGGCCGCGCTTGAACGCAGGGACCGCGCCAGCCATCATGCGTCCAAATGTTGAACGGAGTTGCCTGCTCATGCGACGCCTCGGCCTGTTTGTCCTCCTGCCGCTGCTGGCGCCGCTTCCTGCAAGCGCGCAATCCTGGCCGAATGATTCGAATCCCAGCTTCGACCTCCAGGACGGTTCCTGGGGCCAGTTCTGGCGGCTGCGGCAGGCGCAGGAGCAGCAGGCAACGGTGACGCCGCTGCCCTCCGCCCCGGGCTATGGGTCGGGCTACGCCCCGCAGGGACGGGCCCCCATTCCCATGCTGGACTGGGCTCCGCCGCCGCCCGCGCCAGCCCCCGCGCGACGTTCGACGCGGCGCCGCGTCCGCCCTGCGGCCGAGACCTACGCCGCGCCGCGCCCCGCACCGGCCAGCGAGACCCGCGCGGCCGCCACGCCGCGGAATATCGACAGCATGGAGCGTTCGCTGGCCGAGCGTGAACGTTCGCTTGAGGCGCTCCGCCGTTCGCTGGATGAGGATCGGCGGCGGCTGGAGGCTACGCGCGCCACTCAGCCAAGCTATGCCCAGCCGGCCTATGCCCAGCCCAGCTACACCCCACCGTCAGCCACCCAGTTTCCCACCGGCCGGCCGCCCGTGAATCCCTCCCCGATCGGCCAGCCACCGGCCATTCCCCTGCGCTGACGGCCTCGGCCGTCCGCCCCGTTACGGCGTCGCGGACGGCCAGACCACCACCGGCAAGCGCGACAGCGGGATGCGCGCGACGGCCAGGGTGCGGTTCTCGATCGTCAAAGGCAGCTCGACCCGACTGGCGCCATCCGCCCCGGACCGGGCGAGGAATGCGACCGCCGCCTGGGCGGTGACCGCGGCGCGGCTGCCGATCGCGCCGGCGGCGGCCAGAGCCGAAAGCGCCTCGCCGGCCCCCATCACCTGCAAGGTGCCGGCGCCCATGGGCTGCAAGCCTTCGTCGAGCGCCATGGTCGCCGCCGCCTCGACATCCATCGGGCCCCATCGCAGCGCGAGCTCGCGAAGTTCCAGCGTGCCGCCAGCGTCGCGCCAAACCTCGGCCCGCTGGGCAGGGACGCGGCCACCGGGGACCGGGCCAGTCACCGCAAATTCGGCCCGGAGATACTCCACGGCGGATCCGAGCGGCCCCGCCATGGGCAGCCCCATGTCCCGTGCATCGAACGCCAGGGTCAGCGCCGGTTCGGCCTCGGTCGCACTGGCCTTGGTGTCCATGCGTCCCGTCACGCTGCGAACGTCAAGCGTGCCGCTGGGCAAGCCCACCCGCAGCCGGTCGGCCGAGAAGCGGCCCTCATGCGGCGGCACTCCCGGCTCCAGCGCCAGCGTCGCCACCATCCGGTCGGCTGTGAAGGGAAAGGCGGCCTCACCAAGCGTCAGGCGCTGCACGCCCTCGGCCTCGACCTCCAGGTCGCCGAGGCGCGGCAGCACGACGCGCAGGGTCATCGCCTCCGCCGACCAGATGACCCCGCCCGGCACCGTCGCAGCACCGCCCTGCACCCGTATGGCCGGCAGGCGCAGCGTGGCGGCAAAGGGCCACCCGCCCCGGATCGGCGTGCCATGTGCGACCACCCAACCCTGCGCGCGCCTGGCGTCGGCCCAGGCGGCGAAGGAGCTTTCAATCTGCCCGCCCATCCAGCGCCATAGCAGCATATGCCCCCCCGCGAGGAGCAGCGGCAGCAGCAGCAAGGCCGGCCAGAAACGACGTGGGGAGAAGGATCGGTCCATGAGGCAGATCCTATAGACCGCCGCTCGCTGCGATGGCATGGCCGCAGCGGCAGATGACCCTCCCGGCCCCCCTCCTCGTCTTCGGTTACGGCTCGCTGATCTGGCGGCCCGATTTTCCGCATCTCTCGGCCCATCCGGCACGGCTGCATGGCTGGCACCGCTCCTTCTGTATCTGGTCGCACCATCATCGCGGCACCGCCCATCTGCCCGGGCTGGTCCTGGGCCTGCGGCCGGGCGGAAGTTGCCGTGGCATGGCTTTCCGGGTGGCGGCGGCGGCGCGGGAGGAGGTGCTGGCCAACCTCGACGCACGGGAGTTGGTCGCCGGGGAATACCGCCGGATCACCGGCCGCGTCAGGCTGCTGGATGGCGGGGGGATGGAGGAGGCGGTGCTCTATGTCGCCGACCGGGCGGCGCCGGTCTTCTGCCCCGGTCTGACGCCGCACCAGGCGGCGGCGGCGATCGCGGCGGCGACAGGGATCAGCGGCGCCAACCGCGCCTATCTGCTGAACACGCTCGCGGGCCTGCGGGCGATGGGGGTACGGGACGGCAGGCTGGAAGCCGTGGCGGCATTGCTGCCGCCGGCCTAATGGGCCTCGGCCCAGTTGGCGCCGGTACCGACCTCGACCTTCAAGGGCACCCGCAGGGTCGCGACCCCCTCCATCACCCGGCGCGCCAATTCGGCGGTGGCCGCAGCCTCCTCGATCGGGGCCTCGAACAGCAGTTCGTCATGCACCTGCAACAGCATGCGGGCCGAGAGCCCGGCCTCGGCCAAGGCACGCGGGATGCGGACCATGGCGCGTTTGATGATTTCCGCCGCCCCGCCCTGGAACGGCGCATTGATCGCGGCGCGTTCCGCATTGCCGCGGATACCCTGGATCTTGCTGTCGATGCCTTCGATCCAGATTCGCCGGCCGAAGGGGGTGCGGACGAAACCGTGCTCCTTGGCTTCCTTCTTCAGCCGGTCCATCTCGTCGCGGATGCCGGGGTAGCGCGCGAAATAGGCATCGATGATGCCCCGCGCCTCGCCGGCCGAGATCCCCAGCCGCGCGCCGAGCCCGAAGGCGCCCATGCCATAGATGATGCCGAAGTTGATGGTCTTGGCCCGCCGCCGCGCCTCCTTGTCCACCGGCCCGCCGAAGATGTCGGCGGCGGTGCGGCTGTGGATGTCCTCGTCATTGGCAAAGGCCTCGCGCAAGGTCGGCACATCCGCCAGATGCGCGAGCAGGCGCAGCTCAATCTGCGAATAATCCGCGGCCACCAGCATATGGCCAGGGGCGGCGACGAAGGCGCGGCGGATGCGCGCGCCCGCCTCGGTGCGGATCGGGATGTTCTGCAGGTTCGGCTCGGTCGAGGACAGCCGCCCGGTCGAGGTGATCGCCATCGAGAAATCGGTATGGACCCGGCCGTCGCCCGCGATCTGCGCCGCCAGCGCATCGACATAGGTCGACTTCAGCTTTGCATACTGCCGCCATTCCAGGATCTTGACGGGCAGCGCATGGCCCTGGGCGGCCAGCTCCTCCAAGGCGGCGGCATCGGTGCTCCAGGCGCCGGTCTTGGTGCGCTTGCCGCCGCGCAGGCCCTGCTCGTCGAACAGGATCTCGCCGAGCTGCTTGGGGCTGCCGAGGTTGAAGGGGCGGCCGGCCAGGACGTGGATCTCCGTCTCCAGCCCGGCCATCGCCACGCCGAAATCATTGCCGATGCGCGAGAGTTCGACGCCATCGACCTTGATGCCGGCAGCTTCCATGGCTTTCAGCACGCCGACCATGCGGCGCTCGATCAGCTCGTAGGTCGCAAGCGCCGCCTCCGGCCGCAGCCGCGGGGTCAGCACATGCCACAGCCGCAGGGTCACATCCGCATCCTCGGCCGCATAGGCGGTCGCTTTGTCCAGCGCCACGGCGCTGAAGGGGATGCGGGCGCGGCCGGTGCCGGTCGCCTCGTCATAGGGAATCGGCCGATGCGTCAGGTGCCGGATCGACAGCTCGTCCATCCCATGCCCGTGCCGTCCCGCGTCGAGGCTGTAGGACACCATCATCGTGTCGCCGATCGGCGTGACCTCGACGGCGCCATTTTCGGCCCGCCCCAGGACCGTCAGATCGTATTTGGCGTTGTGCAGGATCTTCAGGACGGAGGGATCGCGGAACAGCGGCCGCAGGATCTCGATCGCCTCGGCCGGGTCCATCTGGTCGGGCTTGGGCGAGAGCGGATCGAGCCCGGTATGCCGCAGCGGCAGGTAGCAGGCGCGCCCCGGCGCCGTCGCCAGCGAGATGCCGACGAGATTAGCCGCCAGCGCATCCAGGCTGTCCGTCTCGGTGTCCAGCCCGATGATGCCGGCGATGGTGGCCTCCTCCACCACCTCACGCAGCGCCTCGGCGGTGGTGATGGTCAGGTAAGGGCCGAACCCCAGTGCATCGGGCGACACCTCTCCGAGCACCGGCGCAGCCGCGCGGGGGGTACCGCCGTCCTCCAGACCGAACCGGTGCAGGGTGGTGCGGAAGCCATGGTGGCGCAGGAAGCCGGAGAGCCGCGCCGGTTCCGGCGGGCGGGCCAACAGGGTCTCGATGCCGGCAGGCGGGGGCACATGGGCGTCCAGCGTGACCAGGCGAAGGGAAATCCGCGCCGCCTCGGCATGGGTCATCAGCACTTCGCGGCGCTTCGGCTGCTTGATGGTATGAGCGCCGGCCAGCAGCGCCTCCAGCCCGCCGAACTCGGTCAGCAGCTGGGCCGCGGTCTTGACGCCGATGCCTGGGACGCCGGGGACATTGTCGGTCGGGTCGCCGGCCAGGGCCTGGACCTCGGCGACCTTGTCGGGTGCCACGCCGAACTTCTCCATCACCTCGGCGGCGCCGATCGGCTTCTGCTTGATCGGGTCGAGCATCTGCACGCCATCGCGCACCAACTGCATCAGATCCTTGTCGGAGGAGACGATGGTGACCCGCCCGCCATCCTCGACGAACAGCCGGGCGTAGGTGGCAATGAGGTCATCCGCCTCGAACCCGTCCAGTTCCACCCGCGCGACGCCGAAGGCATCGGTCGCATCCCGGATCAGGGAGAACTGCGGGACCAGCTCCGGCGGCGGATCCGTGCGGTTGGCCTTGTACAGATCGTAGATGGCATTGCGAAAGGTCACGCGCGCGGTGTCGAAGACCACCGCGATATGGCTGGCCGCATGCTTCTGGAGGAATTGCCCCAGCATGTTGCAGAAGCCGAAGACGGCATTCACCGGCACGCCGGCCGGGTTGGTCATCGGCGGCAGCGCATGGAAGGCACGGAAGATGTAGCCCGAGCCATCGACCAGGATCAGGTGCCGGTCCACCGGCCCGGTGACCGGTTCGAGGATGCTCAGGGCTTCGCTCATCTCAGTGTCCGGTGTCGTCGCCAGCGCCCTCGGCCAGGACGAAGGTGCGGGAGCAATAGGGGCAGGTCACCGAATGTGCCTCGATCCGCAGCGCCACAGCCGGATGGCCGAGCGCGCCGCCGCCGCCATCGCAGGTGACGACGCGGGAGGTCACGGCGATCTGGTCCGACGGCGTGATCCCCGCGATGGGCTGCGGGGCATAGCCGGTCATGTTCGGGTCACGCATCCGGGGCGGTCCTTTCGAGAATGGCCGGAACATAGGGGATCGGCCCGCGGCAGGACAGGCATCGCGGCACGGGAACGCCGAGCGCCGCATTGGCGTGATGCCGCCCTCCACCCATATGGCGCCGGATGGGCCGCAGTTCGACGACGATTCTTCTGCGCCGCGGCATAGAATGCCTGCTCATGGCGGAAGGTCGGAATGCCAGGGACTAGAACGAGGCTGACATCGCTGATGCTGTGCCTGGGCTTGGCCTTGTCTGCCTGCGCGCCGCGGGAATGGCCGGCGGGCCCCGCGACCGGCAGCGCGCATCTCGCAACCGATGCCGTCCTGGCCCCCGATGGCGCGCGCCTGCCCATGCACGCCTGGCCGGCGGAGGGCCAACCCCGCGCCGTGGTGCTCGCGTTGCATGGCTTGAACGACCACTCAGGCCTGTTCCTGGAGGATGCCGGGCCGCTGCTCGCCGAGGCGGGGATCGCGCTCTACGCCTACGACCAGCGCGGCTTCGGTGCTGCCCCGGATCGGGGGCTCTGGGCAGGCGTGGATACGCTGGTCGACGATGCCCGCAGCGCCATCGCGCTGCTGCGGACGCGGCATCCGGGGCTGCCGCTCGTGCTGATGGGTGAGAGCATGGGCGGCGCCGTCGCCCTCCTGGCTGGGGAGGGGCTCGCGGACCGGGTGGTGCTGCTGGCCCCGGCGCTATGGAACCGGGAGGCGATGGGGCCGGCGCTTTCCGGCCTGCTGTGGTTTGCGGCCCATACCCTGCCGATCCTGGGGTTCCAGAACAGCGCCCCGGGCTACCGCGCCAGCGACAATGACGCCGCCCTGCGCCGTATGGGCCGCGATCCGCTGGTGCTGCACACGACGCGGGTGGAAGTGCTGTGGGGCGTCACCAACCTGATGGACGCCGCCGTCGCCAGCCTGCCGGCCTGCTGCCAGACGCCGACCCTCGTGCTGGTCGGCGCGAAGGACCAGATCGTGCCGCAGATCCCGGTGCGGCGGGCACTGCGTGGCACCCGGCTCACCGTCGCGCGGTACGAGGAGGGGTATCACCTGCTGCTGCGCGACAGCATCCGCGACACGGTGGCGCAGGATCTGCTGGCCTGGATCGCGGCACCGGGGGCTGCCTTGCCCTCCGGGGCCGATGCGGCGGGGCGGGCCTGGCTTAGCCAGCCAGATCCTTGAAGACCGCGTAGAGCGCGGATTTCGCCTCGAAGCCGATGCCTGGGGCGTCGGGCATGCGCACCCGCCCATCCACCACCGGCACGTCATCCGCGAAGCCGCCGAAGGGGGCGAAGACCTCGGGGTAGGATTCGTTCCCGCCCAGCCCCAACCCGACCGCGATGTTCAGTGCGAACTGGTGCCCGCCATGCGGCACGCAGCGGCGGGGGGACCAGCCATGGGCCTCCAGCATCGCCAAGGTCCGCAGGTATTCGACCAGCCCATAGGACAGGGCGGGATCGAATTGCAGGATGTCCCGGTCCGGCCGCAGCCCGCCGTGGCGGATCAGATTGCGGCAATCGACCATGCTGAACAGATTCTCGCCGGTCGCGATCGGCGGCGCGTAGTGCTCCGCGAGCGTCGCATGCGTCGCGTAATCCACCGGGTCGAGCGGTTCCTCGTACCAGCGCAGGCCAAAGGGCTCCAGGGCCGCGGCATAGGCCAGCGCCGCATGCAGGCCGAAGCGCCCGTTCACATCCACGGCCAGGCGCGAACCGTCGCCATCCAGCAGGTCCAGCACCGCCTCGATCCGGCGCAGATCCTCGGGCAGCGCATCCTTCAGCGGCACGCCCGGGGAGCCGCCGATCTTCATCTTCACGGTCGAATAGCCGAGGCCGAGGTAGCGCTTCATCTCCTCCAGCAGCCCATCGATGCCCTTGCCGGGGTAGTAATAGCCGCCGGCGGCATAGACCCAGGCGGCCTCATCCGCCGTGCCGCCGCGGTAGCGGTCGGCCAGCAGGCGCCAGAGCGGCTTGCCCTCCAGCTTCGCCGCCGCATCCCACAGCGCCATGTCCAGCACGCCGACGGCGACGCTGCGCTCGCCATGCCCGCCGGGCTTCTCGTTCTTCATCATCGCGGCCCAGCCGCCGGCCGGGTTCAGCGTCCCATCCGGCAGGGTCAGCGCCGCGGGGTCCGCCGAGAGCAGGCGGGGCACGAAACGCTCCGCCAGCAGGCCGGGCTGGGCATAGCGGCCATTGCTGTTGAAGCCGAAGCCGGTGGCGCGGCCGGCGTCACCCTCGACCGTCACGGCAACGATGCTCGCCGTCATCGCCGAGAAGTCGATATAGGCGTTGGCGATGTCGCTGCGGATGGGCGCAACGCCTTGTTTCACTTCCACGATCCGCATGGCTTTTCCCAAAATCGTTCAGGGTGCAGCCTAGACCCGCTTCAAGGGAAGGAAAACGCCGTGGACAACGAACTTCTGGAACAGATCGAGGACGGCATCGCGATCAGCACGCTGAACCGTCCGCAGGCGCGCAATGCGATGACCTTCCCGATGTATGAGGGGCTGGCGGCAATGGCCGCGCGCGTGACGGAAGACCCGGCGATCAAGGTCTGGGTGATCACGGGCGCGGGCGGCAAGGCCTTTGCCGCCGGCACCGACATCAACCAGTTCCGCGCCTTCAAGACGCCGCAGGATGCGCTCGACTACGAGGCCCGTATCGACAAGGTCCTGACCGCCATCGAGCGTTGCCCGAAGCCGGTGATCGCGGCCGTCGCCGGCGCCTGCACGGGGGGTGGCGCGGCC
The DNA here is from genome assembly GCF_003253705.1 of Humitalea rosea. Classification (GTDB taxonomy): domain Bacteria; phylum Pseudomonadota; class Alphaproteobacteria; order Acetobacterales; family Acetobacteraceae; genus Humitalea; species Humitalea rosea. The sequence goes on along the minus strand of NZ_QKYU01000009.1, from coordinate 96,828 downwards.
ATCGCAGGCGTCTGCGACCTGCGGCTGGGCGCGGCCAATGCGCGGATCGGGCTGCCGATCGCCCGCACGCTCGGCAATTGCCTCTCGATGGCGAATTATGCGCGGTTCTCGGCGCTGATCGGCCCAGCACGGCTGACCGACCTCGTCTTCACCGCGCGTCTGATGGAAGCGCCCGAAGCCTTGGCGGCGGGCCTGCTGAACGAGGTGCTGGAGACGCCCGAGGCGCTCGCCGAACGTGCCCTTGCGCTGGCGAAAACCATCGCCGGCCACGCGCCGCTGACGCTGCGCGCGACCAAGGAAGCGCTGCGCCGCCTGCGTGCCGCGGCCCTTCAGGTCGAGGGCGACGATCTGGTGACGATGTGCTTCACCAGCGCCGACTTTGCTGAAGGTGTCGATGCTTTCCTGACGCGCCGTCCCCCGGTGTGGAAGGGCGCCTAGGCGTTCCCACGCCCCAGAACTTCGGGGTTCACGCAGACATCCGGATCGAGCCTGCCGTCGAAGCATGCCAAAATGCTATCGGCGCAGGACATCGCCATGCGCTGCATCCCCTGCGCCGTGCTGGCGGCCGAATGCGGGCTGATGACCACGTTCGGCAGGCCGAGAAGCGCGATCGGCCTGGTGATCGGCTCCTCCTCGAACACGTCCAGGCCGGCGCAGCCGACATGGCCGGCGCTGAGAGCCGAGGCCAGGGCGGCCTCATCCACCAGCGTCCCGCGAGCGGTGTTCACGAAGGCGGCACCCGGCTTCATCCCGGCCAGGAATCCGGCATTCACCATCCGCCGCGTGGCGGGCGAGGAGGGGACGTGGAGCGTGACCATATCCGCGATCGCCAGGCCCGCGTGCAGCTCCTTCACCGGCTCGAACCCCGCGCCTTTGACGGTGTTCTGCGCGACGTAGGGATCGTGGACGAGCACACGCATGCCAAAGGCGGCGCAGAGCCGTGCGACGCGCCCGCCGATACGCCCGAAACCGATCACCAGGATGGTGCGGCCGGCGAGGTCGAAGGTTGGTGCCTCCGGCACCACCCCCCAGCCGAACTGGCGCAGCCGCGCGTCGTAAGTCCAGGTGCGGCGCGCGCAGGCGAGCAGCATCATCATCGCGTGCTCGGCGACGCTCTGCGCATTCGCGTCAGGCGTGATGGTGACGGGAATGCCGCGCGCTGTGGCCGCCGCGATGTCCACGCTGTCGTAGCCCACACCGTGGCGGGCGACGATCCGCAGATTGGGCGCGGCGGCCATCACGGCATCGGTGATCGCGGTGAGGCGCACGGTCAACGCCTCGGCCCGCGGCAAGGCTTCGGCGAGGCTCGCCGCGTCGGGGTTTTCCAGCAGCTCGACCGTGCAGCCGCCCGCTTTCAGCGCCGCGATCGCATCCGGATGGATGGCGCGCAGCATCAGGACATGGGGCATGGGGCTACTCCAGATGGGCCGCGGGGCCCAGCAGGGCGCCACGAAAGCGTGCGGAGAGAACCGCGCCGTCGCGCGGGGGCAGGGCGAGGGGCAGGCTTTCGGGATCGATCTTCACCACGGCGAAGAGCGGACCGGTGCTGGTATGGATCGCCTGGCGCAGCGCCTCGACCTCCCCCGGCAGGTTGATGCGCATCGTCTGCGGAATACCCGCGGCGATGGCCATCCCGACCAGATCGACGCCCATGCCGGTATGCGTGCGCTGGCCGCCGGTTTCGCCATAGCGCTCATTGTCGAGCACCACGATCGACAGGTTCGGCGGCGCCTGCACCGCGATGGTCGCGAGCGACCCCACGCCCATCAGCATCTCGCCATCGCCGGTCAGCACCAGAACACGACGATCGGGCCGCGCGATGGCCATGCCGAGGCCGATCACCGCCGCCCCGCCCATGGCGCCCCAGAGCGGGAAGGTCAGATCATGATCCCCCGCCGCCGTCACATCCCAGGCGGGCGCGCCGAGCCCGGCCACGACCAGCATGTCGCCGCGTTCGGCCAGCAGGGCCGGCACCACGCTACGCCGGCGCAGCAGGCCGGCTTCTGAAACCTCGATCATTGGGGCGCAATCCCGAAGGTCTTGGCGCCAAGCACGCGCTGCCCGATCAGGCAGGCGGTGGCGCGGAAGGTGTTGTAGGCGAGGCCGAGCATCGCATCGGCGACGGGCGCCACATCCTCGGGCGCATCGGCGCGGCGCACGGCGCAGCCCATGGCCTCCAGCACCGTCGGCGTCGCCTGTCCCATCGGCACCTGCCATGGGTTGAACTCGCCGAACTCGCCCCGCATCGTGATGAGCATCGGCAGCGGAATACGGCAGCTTGCCGCCAGCGACAGCATGTTGATGCAGTTGCCGACGCCGGAGGACTGCATCAGCAGCACGCCGCGCTGCCCGCCGAGCCAGGCGCCGCCCAGCAGCGCGATGCCTTCCTCCTCGGTCGTGAGCGGCACCAGGCGCATCTCGTTCGAGGCTTCGACCAAACGGATCAGGGCCGCGTGACCCGCATCGGGGACCACCGCCACCTGGCGCACGCGATGCGCTTGCAGCAGCGCGAAAAGCGCCGCTGGCCAGTCCTTACCAGCCATTCGTATTTCCTTCCTTGGACCCGACGCCGACCTTAGCGGCGGCAGACCGGCTGTCCATGCTTGGAAGCCGCGGGGAGCGGGGGCAGGATGCCGGCGGATCAGAGGGGCAGCCATGGGTTTCGCGCATAGCATCAATGGCACACGCCATGTCTTTCCGGATCTGCGCCGGTTGATGGCCTGCGCCACGCCCTTCCGCAGCGGGGATGCCCTGGCCGGGGTGGCGGCGGGCAGCGCCTCGGAACGCGTCGCGGCACAACATGCATTGGCCGACCTGCCGTTGCGGCATTTTCTGAACGACGCCGTGGTGCCTTATGAGGACGACGACGTTACCCGCCTGATCATCGATGGCCACGACGCGCGTGCCTTCGCCCCCGTCGCCGCGCTGACCGTGGGCGGATTCCGCGACTGGCTGCTGGCCGAGACCACGGACGCCTTCGTGCTCGCGGCGCTGGCGCCGGGGCTTACGCCGGAGATGGTCGCCGCCGTCTCCAAGATCATGCGCTTGCAGGATCTGATCTCCGTCGCAGCGAAGGTCTCGGTGATCACCCGTTTCCGCAACACCATCGGCCTGCCGGGCACCCTCTCGATCCGCCTGCAGCCGAATGATCCGGTGGATGCGCCGCGCGGGGTGGCGGCGCAGATCCTCGACGGGCTTTTGCTCGGCGCCGGGGATGCGGTCATCGGGGTGAATCCCGCCACAGACAATGTGGACAACCTCTGCCGGCTGCTTGAACTGCTGGACGGCGTCCGCGATCGTCTGGATATCCCGACCCAGACCTGCGTGCTGTCCCATGTCACGACGACGATGCTGGCGATGGAGCGCGGTGCGCCGGTCGATCTGGTGTTCCAATCGATCGGCGGCACCGAGGCGACGAACCGCAGCTTCGGCGTCAGCCTCGGCTTGCTGGCCGAGGCACATGAGGCCGGGCTGGCCCTGGGGCGCGGCACCATCGGCCAGAACCTGATGTATTTCGAGACCGGGCAGGGCAGCGCGCTTTCCGCCAACGCCCATCATGGTGTGGACCAGCAGACAATCGAAGTACGATCCTATGCGGTAGCCCGAAAATTTTCGCCACTTTTGGTCAATACCGTCGTTGGATTCATCGGACCTGAATATTTGTTCGATGGAAAGCAGATCATTCGTGCCGGCCTGGAAGATCATTTCTGTGGAAAACTGCTCGGCCTGCCGATGGGTGTCGATGTGTGTTATACGAACCACGCCGAGGCGGATCAGGATGATATGGATGCGCTGCTGACATTGCTGGGCACGGCGGGTGTGACTTATGTGATGGGCGTCGCCGGCGCGGATGATGTGATGCTTGCCTATCAATCCACGTCTTTCCATGACGGGCTTTACGCCCGCGCCTTGCTGGGCAAGCGCCCCGCGCCGGAATTCGAGGCTTGGCTGGATAGGCAGGGGCTCGCGGCCGCCAGCGGCGCCGGACGAATGCCTGCGTCATTGCTGCGGGCGCTGCCGGGTGCCGCGTGATGGCGGGCGATCTTCGCCTTTGGCGTGACCTGCGCGGGCTGACGCAGGCGCGTGTCGCATTGGGACGCGTTGGCACGGGCGTGCCCACGGCCGCGCATCTGGCCTTTCAGGCCGATCATGCGGCGGCCCGGGATGCCGTCTGGTCGGCGCTGGACGTGCCGGCCTTGCTGGAGAAAGCGGGTGCGATCGGGCTAACGGCGTGCCGCGTGGCCAGCGAGGTGCCGGACCGGCGGGCTTATTTGCTGCGTCCGGATCTCGGCCGCCGGCTGCGGCCGGAGGGCCGTGCGACTCTGCCCGAGGCGGCGGGATGCGTTGTCTTCGTGGTCGCTGACGGGCTGTGCGCGCGCGGGGTGCAGACACAGGCGATGGCCGTCATCGCCGCGTGCCTGCCGTCTCTCGCCAAGGCGGGGTTTGCCGTCGGGCCCGTCGTGATCGCGGAGCAGGCCCGGGTCGCGATTGGGGATGAGATCGGGGCAGCGATGCGGGCCGCGGCGACCGTGGTGCTGATCGGCGAGAGGCCTGGACTGTCCGTGACCGACAGCCTCGGTGCCTATTTGACCTGGGCGCCGAGGCCGGGGCGAACGGATGCGGATCGCAATTGCATCAGCAATATCCGCGCTGCGGGGCTGCCACCGCTCGCGGCGGCGGCGAAAATTTTTTGGCTTTTGGCCGCGGCGCGGCGGCTGAATGCGACCGGGGTGATGCTGAAGGACGAACAGCCGGACTGTTCGGCCCTCTCAGCCAGCCAGGACCCCGTGCTGACGCAAGAAACCGAGTAGCGGCAGCATCGGGAGGCCCAGGATGGCGTCCTGCGCGCCCTCGATCCGTTCAAACAGCTGCAAACCTGGCCCCTCGATGCGATAGCCGCCGACGGAATGCAGTACCGCCTCGCCTTCGATCTCCAGATAGGCCTCCAGCAGCGCATCGGAGAAGCCGCGCATGGTGAGCTTTGGCGTCGCGACATGGTGCCAGATGCGCTGCCCCTCCCGCCAGCAGACCAAAGCGGTCGGCAAGGCATGGGTGCGGCCACGAAGCGCCTCGAGCTGGGCACGGGCGGCGGCCATGTCGGCGGGTTTGTCGAACCAGTGATCCTCGCAGACCAGCATCTGGTCGCCACCGATGACCAGCGCCTCCGGATAGCGTCGAGAGAGGCGCTGGGCCTTGGCATCGGCCAGCATCACGGCGGTGTCGGCGGCCGGAATGCCCTCAGCCTGGGCCGCGGCCTTCAGCGCCGTTTCATCCACATGCGCCGCCTCGGCCGTGAAGACGAGGCCGGCCGCGCGCAGAAGCGCGGCGCGGCTACTGGAGGCGGAAGCCAGCACCAGCCGCGGATCGGACGCCTGGATCATGTGCGCGGTGGCAGCGCCACCGGGCGTTTGGAGCCGTCACGCCGGCGCTGGTGCCAGGCATCCATCAGTTGGAGCACGGTTGCCGCGGTTTCCTCGATGGAGCGCCGGGTGACGTCGATCACCGGCCAGCCGCGGGAGACGCATAACCGGCGCGCCGCCAGGATTTCGGCCTTCACCGCATCGGGATCGACGTAGTCATTCGCATCCGTCCGCACGCCACCGGTCCCGATCAGGCGCAGGCGATGGCGCCGGATTTCGATCAATGCCTCGGCATCGATGGTCAGGCCGACGATGGGGCAGGAGGCGGTGTCGAGTTCCTCGGGCAAGGGCGCGCCTGGAACCAGGGGGATATTGGCGGCCTTGATGCCGCGATTGGCGAGGTAGAAGCAGGTCGGCGTCTTGCTGCTGCGCGACACGCCCACCAGCAGCACATCCGCATCATGGATGCCGGCGGCACCTTGGCCGTCATCATGCGCCAGCACGTAATGCATGGCGTCGATGCGCCGGAAGTAGTCGGCGTCCATCACATGCTGGGCGCCACGCCGGGCCTGCGCCCGTTCCCCGATCTCCTGCTGCATGATGTCCAAGGTGTCGTCGAGCACCGAAACGCAGCGAATGCCGAGCCGCATGCACACCTCCTCCAGCGCCAGGCGCAGGCTGCGGTCCACCAAGGTGAACCACACCGGGCCAGGCTCGGCCTGAATGCCTTCCAGCACGCGGTCGAGTTGCAGGCGGGAGCGGACGAGCGACCAGCGATGCTGCACGACCTGGGGCTCGTCGAAACGGGCCAGGACGGCGCGCGCCATCGAATTCAGCGTCTCACCCGTGCTGTCGGAGACAAGGTGCAGGTTGGTCATATGGTCGGGCATCGGGAATCACGGGGATAGAAGGGAAGAATGGGGACAAGTTTTCGCTGCCCCCGGGGGGTGGGTCGATAACGGGGATAACTCCCAAGGGCTCCGGCACCGGGGACAATGCTGCACCCCCTTGGGGGATCGATGTGGCGACGGGGCGCTTTGTCCATGTGCTTCCTCACCCAATCGCTCAATGGTGGCTGTGCGGAAGCCTGTGGATGAATTCGGGAGCGATTGCCTCCCCCTTATCCACAGGCCCAACCAACCCCTACCATCTTTCTTCTTATCTTCAATTCAGGGATGAGAGGCCATGCGAAACGCGAAACGCCTGCTCCGATCCCTGTCCGGCGAAGCCATCTGGCCACCGCCCGTCTGGCTGATGCGCCAGGCCGGGCGCTACCTGCCCGAGTACCGGGAGGTCCGCGCCAAGGCCGGGGATTTCATCACCCTCTGCACCAATCCGGCGCTGGCGGCGGAGGTCACGCTGCAGCCGTTGCGGCGGTATGGCTTCGATGCGGCGATCCTGTTCAGCGATATCCTGATGATCCCCTGGGCCATGGGGCAGCCGCTGCGCTTTGCCGAAGGGGAAGGGCCGCTGCTGGAGCCTGTGACCGATGCGGCCGCGATCGCGGCCCTGGATCCGGGCGTTGTCGCCGCGCGGGCGGCGCCGATCATGGAAACCGTGGCGCGGTTGCGTGCCGCCATGGATCGGGATTTCCCAGAGACGGCGCTGATCGGCTTCGCGGGCAGCCCCTTCACGGTCGCTTGCTACATGGTGAATGGGCGAGGCGGCGGCGATTTCCCGGCGGCGCGGCTTATGGCGCATCGAGATCCGGCGCTGTTCGCGAAGCTTATCGCCGTGCTCGAAGAGGCAACCGTCGTCTATTTGCAGGCCCAGGTGGCCGCGGGCGCGGAGGTGCTGATGCTGTTCGACAGCTGGGCGGGGCTGCTGCCCCCCGATGGGTTCGAGGCCTGGGTGGTGGCGCCGACACAGCGCATTGTGGCCCGTATGAAGGCCCTATGCCCCGATGTGCCGGTCATAGGCTTCCCGCGGCTCACAGGGGCCGCCATGCCCGGCTATGCGGTGCGCACGGGCATCCAGGGGGTGGGGATGGATACGACCATGGACCCGACCTGGGCCGCGCGGGCGGTCGCACCCGAAATTGCCATCCAGGGCAATCTGGATCCGCTGGCGCTCGTCGCCGGCGGCCGTGCGCTGGGGGATGGCGCACGCCGGATCCTCGCCGCGGTGAAGGGCCGGCCCGCGATCTTCAACCTCGGGCATGGCATTGTGCCCCAGACCCCGCCAGAGCATGTGGCGGAACTGATGGCGGTGATCCGCAGCGAGGGCTGAAGCTTCAGGGAAGCAGGACGGAACTGCCGGTCGTCTCACGGGCTTCGAGCGCCCGATGGGCTTCGGCCGCGTCCTTCAACGGCCAGGACTGGTTGACCCGGATCTTCACGGCGCCGGAGCTTACCACGTCGAATAGATCCTGGGCCGAGGCCAGCAGATCCGCGCGCTTGGCGGTGTAGGTCGCAAGCGTGGGGCGCGTGACGTAAAGCGAGCCCTTGGCCGCCAGGATGCCGATGTCGAAGGGCGGCACCGGACCCGAGGCATTGCCGTAGGAGACCATTGTGCCGAAGGGCGCCAGGCAATCCAGGGAATTGGTCCAGGTGTCCCGGCCGACGCTGTCATAGACGACCGGCAGCATGGCGCCGCCGGTGATGTCCTTGACCCGTGCCACAAGGTCATCCGTTGCCAGCAGCGCGTGGTCGACGCCATGCTGGCGTGCAAGCTCGGCCTTGGCTTCGGTCGAGACAGTGCCGATGACGGTGCAGCCCAGGTGCTTGGCCCATTGCGACAGGATAAGCCCGACGCCACCGGCCGCGGCGTGGATCAGGATGGTCTGCCCCGCTTCGGCCTCGAAGGTGCGGCGGATCAGGTATTGCGCCGTCATGCCCTGCAGCATCATGGCCGCACCCTGCTCGAAGGAGAGCGAATCTGGCAGCCGGACAAGCCGATCGGCCTTCATGATGCGCCGTTCGGCATAGGAGCCGATGGGGCCAGTCGCATAAGCGACCCGGTCGCCGACCGCGACCTCGGTCACGTCCTCGCCGATGGCCTCGACGATTCCGGAGGCTTCCATCCCGATGGTGGCCGGCAGCGAGGGGAGCTTATAGAGCCCGGTGCGGAAATAGACGTCGATGTAGTTGAGGCCGACCGCCTTGTGCGTGATCAGCGCCTCTCCGGCACGGGGTGCTGGGGTCGGCACCTCGTCCCACCGCAGGGTTTCGGGTCCACCATATTCGTGAATCCGGATGGCATGCGTCATGGGATCAGTTCCTGGCCAGGCCGAGGGTCAAGCCCTCGACGGGTTCGCATTTCATGGAGAAGCAACCACCGCTTGGTCTCCGGCCCCTCACCGCCCGAAAACCCGCCCAGGGCCCCGGACGCACCGATCACGCGGTGGCACGGAATGAGGATCGGCAGGGGGTTCCGCGCATTGGCCTGGCCAATGGCGCGCGCGGCTGAGGTAAGCTCCTGGGCAAGCTGCCCATAGCTGCGGGTTTCGCCGCAGGGGATGGCACAAAGCGCCGCCCAGACCCGCAGTTGGAAGGCGCTCCCGCTCGGGCGGAGCGGGAGATCAAAGGCAAGCAACTCCCCATCGAAGAAGGCGTGCAGTTGCCGCCTTGCTTCTACCAGTAGCGGGGTCTCACCCTCACTCCCGCCGGGGAGCCCGCCCCTGCCCCAATCGAGGGCAACAAGGGCATCGTCCTCGGCAAAAATCGTGACCTCCCCGACCGGGGTATGCAGACTTGTCTGTCGCATTGCACCTTTGCCCTACCCTCATGGGTGCCCTTTTCCTTGCTAGCGTCAAGCATGGTGCGGCGGACCCGGAAGCGCCTAGAAGGGTGACGAAAACCACAAGGTGAGCAAGCCGGTGACGCCCTCCGATCCTTCGATCTTCTATAGCTGTCACATCTTTGTCTGCTGCAATCGCCGGCCCGATGGTCATCGCCGCGGTTCCTGTGCGGCCAAGGGCAGCGAGGGGCTGCGCGACTACATGAAGGCGCGGATGAAGGAGCTTCAGGTTCCACAGTCGCGCGTGAATTCGGCGGGGTGCATGGAGCGCTGCGAATTTGGCCCGGCCATGGTGATCTACCCGGAGGGCGTCTGGTACCGCCCCGCCACGACGGAGGATGTGGAGGAGATCATCCAGACCCATATCCTGGGCGGCGGTCGGGTTGCGCGGCTGATGCTGACCGAAAACGACGTGTTGCCGCCAAAAGCCTGACCGCGAGCGTTTCACGTGGAACAGGGCCATTCAGGTATTTTCGCCCTTGCCAGCGGCGCGGGGCGGGGCGCCATTGCCATCATCCGTGTCTCCGGCCCCCGCTGCGACCTCGCCTTGCGGCAAATTGCCGGGGCCATGCCAGATCCGCGGATGGCGGCACTGCGCAGGCTGCGCCATCCGCGGACAGGGGAAATGCTGGACCGAGCCTTGCTGCTGTGGTTTCCGGGGCCCGCTTCATTCACCGGCGAAGATGCCGCCGAGCTACAGATACACGGCGGGCCGGCGGTGGTCGCAGCCGTTTGCGATGCCCTCGTCAGCGCGGGCTGTCGGCCGGCCGAGCCGGGGGAGTTTTCACGCCGCGCCTTCCTCAATGGCCGGCTGGATCTGACGGCCGCCGAAGGTATCGCCGACCTGATTGCCGCCGAGACCGAAGCCCAGCGCAAGGCCGCGCTGCGCCAGGCGGAAGGTGGCCTGGGCGCGGTGCTCGCCGCTTGGGACCGACGGTTGATGAAGCTATTGGCGCATCAGGAAGCGGCCATCGAATTTGCCGATGAGGGCGATGTGCCGGGTGATCTGTCGGCGTCGGTCGTTGATGGTGCCTCCGCCCTGGCCGTTGAGATCGCCGAGCATTTGCGACAGGGAGAGCGGGCAACCCGGCTGCGGGAAGGCGTTCGCATCGTCATCCTCGGGGCGCCGAATGTGGGGAAATCCTCGCTGCTCAATCGCCTGGCGCGCTCGGATGCGGCAATCGTCACCGATCAGCCTGGAACCACGCGCGACGTCATCGATGTTCGGCTCGACCTTGCCGGGGTGCCGGTGACCCTTTCGGATACCGCGGGGCTGCGGGAGGCGGCCGATATGATCGAGGCGGAGGGCATGCGCCGCGCAAGGCAGCGGGCGGCGCATGCCGATCTGATTCTGATGATGACGGCGCAAGGGATCGCCGAGGATCCTGCGATGCAACCGCCCGCCGATGTTTCGGTGCTGCATGTCCACAACAAGATCGATCTGGCCGGATCACAGGAGCAAAGGCCCCACTGCCTCGGGGTCTCCACCCTGACCGGTGCGGGCATCGAGACGTTGGAAGCGGCCTTGACGGAGACCGTCCAGCGCATCGCAGGCATCACCGATGCGGCGACGATTTCTCGCCCGAGGCATCGTGCGGCCCTGATCGAGGCACGCGACTGGCTTCGAGAAGCCGTCGTGGCGCCCCTTCCCGAGCTTTCGGCCGAGGCGTTGCGCGGCGCGCGGCGCGCGATCGGGCGCTTGACCGGGCACTCGGGTGTGGACGCGGTGCTGGACAGCATTTTCAGGGACTTCTGTATCGGCAAGTAGGGGCGGTATACGCCGCCTATGAACTACGATGTCATCGTCATTGGCGGCGGCCACGCCGGGACCGAGGCCGCGGCGGCCGCCGCGCGCTGCGGCGCCAGCACGCTGTTGCTGACGCATCGGCACGCGACCGTGGGCGAGATGTCCTGCAACCCGGCCATCGGTGGGATCGGGAAGGGCCATCTCGTGCGCGAGATCGATGCTCTGGATGGGCTGATGGCGCGGGCGGCCGACGCGGCCGGTATCCACTTCCGCCTGCTGAACCGCAGCAAAGGCCCGGCTGTGCGCGGCCCGCGGGCGCAGGCCGACCGCAAACTGTATCGCGCTGCCATTCAACGCCTGCTGTCCGAGACATCCGGACTTACGATCCTCGAAGCAACCGCCGAGGCATTGGACGTTAATAGCGAAGGGCGGCTTGCCGCTATCCGGTGCAGCGACGGCCGACGCTTCGCATGCGCCGCTGCCATCATCACAACCGGTACTTTCTTGCGGGGCATGATCCACGTCGGCGCGACCAGCACCCCGGCGGGTCGGATCGGCGAGGCCCCTACGATCGGGCTGGCGGATGCGCTGCGGGACCTCGGCCTGCCTATGGGGCGGTTGAAGACAGGCACGCCGCCGCGGCTCGACGGTCGCACCATCGATTGGGCTGCCATCGAACTGCAGCCTGGCGATGCCGAGCCTGAGCCCATGTCCTGGCTGACGGATGCCATCACCGGCCCGCAACTCTCTTGCGGGATCACCGAGACCACGCCTGAAATCCACGCGATGATCAGGGCCAACCTGCACAGGGGCCCCGTCCATTCGGGCCGCATTCAGGGGGCGGGGCCGCGTTATTGCCCCTCGATCGAGGATAAGGTCGTCCGCTTCGCCGACCGGGACCGCCACCAGGTCTTCCTCGAACCCGAGGGGCTGGACGATGACACGGTCTATCCCAATGGGATCTCCACCAGCCTGCCGGTCGATATCCAGGCCGCGATGATTGCCGGCATCCCCGGCCTGTCTCGCGCCAAGATCCTGAGGCCGGGCTATGCCGTCGAATACGACCATATCGACCCGCGTGCGCTGTTCCCAAGCTTCGAGACGAAGCGGCTGCCGGGGTTGTTCCTGGCAGGTCAGGTCAACGGCACCACGGGGTATGAGGAAGCGGCGGCCCAGGGGATCATGGCCGGGATCAACGCTGCGCGGCTCGCCGGCGGTGGCGTGGCTGATCGGGTTCTTGCTCGCACGGATGCCTATATCGGCGTACTGGCCGATGATCTGACCTTGCAAGGCATCTCCGAGCCCTACCGGATGCTGACGGCCCGCGCCGAGCATCGCCTCGCCCTGCGGGCCGACAACGCCGGTTTGCGCCTGACGGATATTGGGATCGCCTGGGGCTGCGTTGGGCCAGAGCGTGCCAGGCGCCACACGGCCTTCAGCACCCTGGTGACGGAGGCCCTGAGCCACGTCCGAGCCACAACCGCGACCCCTGCCGCCATTCAGTCCGCCGGCATTCCGGTCAACCAGGACGGACGGCCGCGGAGCCTTTTGACCGTGATCGGCCTGCCAGGCTTTACCTGGGCTGCCATGGCCGGGCTCGCATCGGCGGTTACCGCGCTCCCTGCCCTTATCCATCATCAACTGGAGGCCGAGGCGCTTTACGCCCCCTATCTTGGCCGTCAGGCCGAAGAACTAGCGCTGCTGCGGCGGGAGGAAGGGGTGGCTGTCCCGCGGGGCATTGATTTCAGCGTCATCCCCGGGCTTTCGCGTGAAATGCAGCAACGGCTTGCGGCTGCTGGTCCGCCGACCCTGGGCTCGGCAGGGCGCATACCCGGGATCACCCCTGCGGCTGTCGCGGCGCTCGCCGTGCATCTGCGGCGTGATCCGCTGTGTTCCACGTGAAACAGAACGACCAGCTGGACCAGTTGCAGCGCCTCGTTGAGCGCTGGAATCCCCGGATCAATCTCGTCAGCCGTGCCGATGTTGCCGATCTGCGCCAACGGCACATCGAGGATTCGGCGCAGCTTCTGCCTCTGTTGCCTGCTGGGGACGGTCCGGCCGCCGATCTTGGATCAGGTGCGGGCTTCCCGGGCCTCGTCCTCGCCATCCTGACGACACGGCCTTGGCATCTGGTCGAGGTCGACCGGCGAAAAGCTGCCTTTCTCGCAACGGCGGCAGGAGAGCTCGGTCTGGATCACGTCCGCATCCATGTGGCCCGCATCGAGGATGTTGTGCTGCCGCCGCTCGCCGTGGTCACCGCCCGCGCCCTCGCACCCCTTCCCGAGCTCTTGGCACATGCGGCGCGATTGCTTGCGCCGGAGGGCGTCGCGCTGTTTCCCAAGGGCCGCAGCGTGCAGGATGAGTTGACCGCCGCCCGTGCCGGCTGGCACATGACAGCCGAAGAGTTTCCGAGCCGTACCAACGGCGCCTCCACCATCCTCCGAATTTCCGGGATCCGCCGTGCCGGCCCCTGACAAGACACAGCCGCGTCGCATCGTCGTTGCCAACCAGAAAGGTGGCGTCGGCAAGACCACGACCGCCGTCAACCTTTCGACCGCCTTGGCGTCGCGCAAGCGCGTGCTGCTCATCGACCTCGATCCGCAGGGCAATGCCTCAACCAGCCTTGGCCTGCCGCGCAGTGAGCGCGGGGCCGGCACATATGCGGCGCTGCTCGGCTCGCGTGCCCTGCCCGATCTGCTTCGGCCCACGCGAATCCCCGGGCTCTCGGTGCTGCCCGCCGATGCGGATCTGGCCGGGGCCGAGATCGACCTCGTGGATTTGCCGCAGCGCGAACATCGGCTCGCGTCCTGCCTCGACGCCGCGGCCGAGGCCTTGCGTGCCTACGACTATATCCTGATCGACTGCCCGCCCTCGCTCGGCCTGCTGACGGTCAATGCGCTGGTCGCGGCCGACAGCGTGCTGGTGCCATTGCAGACCGAGTTCTTCGCCCTCGAAGGCGTGTCGCAGCTGACCCGAACGATCGAACGCATCCGGCGCAACCTCAACCCGTCTCTTGCGCTGGAGGGCATCGTCCTGACGATGTTCGACCGCCGCAACAACCTGTCCGAGGCCGTTGCCGCCGATGTACGGAGCCATTTCAAGGAGGCGGTCTTCGACACGATGATCCCGCGCAACATCCGCATCACCGAGGCGCCGTCGCACGGTCTTCCTGTACTGCTCTACGATATCCGCTCTGCCGGGGCGCAGGCCTATGTCGAGCTTGCGGCCGAATTCCTCCGCCGCGAACGTCGCGCCGCGCGAGCGCGGGCATGAGCGGCCGCAAACCGTCCCGCCTCGGCATGGGCCTCTCGGCATTGCTGGGTGAGGCGGGTGGCGATGCCGGATCTACCCCGCGTAGCCTGCCGGTCGGTGCTTTGGAGCCAGGCCCCTTCCAGCCGCGCGGCCCGATTTCACAGCCAGAGCTGAGCGACCTCGCCGCCTCGATCCGCGCCCATGGCGTGTTGCAGCCGATCCTGGTCCGGCCCAAGCCCGGCGCCGCGGGCACCTATCAGATCATCGGTGGTGAGCGTCGCTGGCGCGCCTCCCAGCTCGCGCAGCTGCATGAGGTTCCGGTCGTCGTCCGGGATCTGGATGATCGTGGTGCCATGGCCGCGGCCCTGGTGGAAAATCTCCAGCGGCAGGACCTCAACGCGCTTGAGGAAGCCGAAGGCTACCAGCGCCTCATCCGCGAGTTCGGCCTCACACAGGATGCCTTGGGGCAATCCGTCGGCAAATCGCGCAGCCATGTCGCGAACACCATGCGCCTGCTCGCCTTGCCCGATCCTGTCCGCGAGATGCTGCGGGATGGCCGCCTTTCGGCTGGCCATGCGCGCGCCTTGCTGACGGCCCCCGAACCCGCGCGATTGGCAGCATTGGTCGTTTCGCGCGGCCTGAACGTTCGCCAGGCGGAGGCTTTGGCCACGCAGGCGCCGCGGAGCGGCACCGAGCGCCCTTTTGATCCGGATGCCGAAGCCGTGGCCCGCGACCTGATGGCACGCCTGGGGATGAAGGTGGAGCTGCGCCGATCCGGGCGGGGCGGTCGGCTAACGCTGCATTTCGGCACTCTGGATCAGCTCGACGGCTTGTTGAGGCTGCTCAACCCCGACGCGTAGCCGCCCGCGCGGCCAGTACCAGCAATAGCTGGCGCGCCAGCGCCGCGTCCGGCACCGGCCGCCCGGTGCCGCCGCTCTTGGCGCGCTCCTCCGCCTCCAGGGCGGCCTGCGCCGCTGCCGCCAACATAGCCGGCGACCACCGCCTCAGCGCCTGTCCGAACGGTCCCTGAGCGCGCCCGAACACCGCAGGCCGCAACCCCGACATGGCGTCGGAGACCGAGGCCCCATGCTCCATCGCCACCGCAGCCTCCCGCAGCCGCACCAGATGCCGCAACACGGCCCGCAGCACGCCCACCGGCGTCGCGCCATCGGCAAAGGCGGCGCGCGTCGCCCGATCTGTGCCGGGAATATCGCCGAGCATGGCGGCACTCAGCGCGTCATCGAGTTCGGGGCCGGTTCCCTCGCCCCCCGCCGAGGCCAGCAGCGCCGCCTCGTCCAGCCGCCCGCCGCGTCCGGCGTAGAGCGAGAGCCGTTCCACCTCGCGCCGGACCTGCAAACGGTCCTCTCCCATGCGCGCGGCCAGCCATTCGAGGGCTGTGGGATCGACCTCGACCCCTTCGGCTGCGAATAATCCCCTCAAGGTCGCCACCAGCGCCTCGCCCCGCTCGGGCGCGCAGGGGATGGCACAGGCGCCTGGAGCCCCTTCCACGAGCTCCAGCAGCTTGCCGCGCCGTTTCAGCTCGCCGGCTTCGACGATGACCAATGCCTCGCCATTCGCGTCCAATGCGGCCTTGAGCGGGGTCGCCATGGCGTCGGTCGCATCCCGCACCCGCACCACGCGGCGCCCGCCGGTCAGCGACCCCGCGGTGACCTCGGCGACCAGCGCGCCGGGCCGCACCGCGGCCTCTCGGGGCAGTTCAGCGAAGCGGAAGGGATCGGGGGCGCCCACCACCGCATCGATCAGCGCCGCCGTGCGCTCCTGCACCAGCCCCTGGTCTTCGCCGTAAAGCAGAATGACGCGCCAGGCAGAGGGATCCGCAAGCACGCCCGGGATCCGCCGCGCGTCGAGCCGCGCCATCCTGGTGTCAGCCGACCGTGGGGGCGCGGAAGCGCAGGGCGAGCCGCAGAACGATATCTTCGGCCAGCAGCTCGGTAAGGCGGCGCTCCGCCGCTCCGCGCGACTGGTCGGACGCGAAAAACTGGTTGTCCAGGATATTCCAGGCTTCCGCCGCCCGCGCGGTGCCCGAGGCGACCTCCTCCGGCGGAGTGCCGAGGGTCAGCAACACCCATGTCGCCGTCGCGGTGTAGCGGATTCGTGAAGCCGTTCCGTCGCGATGGAATCCTTCGGGGTCGGCCGCCAGCCGGAAGCTTGCTCGCAGGTCGTAGCGACCAGGAAGACCGGCACCCTGCGGGTCCAACCGCTGCTGTAGCGCCCGCCGCAGCAACTGTCCGTTCCGTTCGGGGATGAGCCCCACCCGCACGGCCGCAAGCTCGGCCGCCATGCGGCTGTCGGCCACACCGGCGCCACCCCCATCCGGCGCGTAAAGCGGGCGGAAGCCGCAGCCGCCCAGCGCCAGAAGGCCAACTCCTCCCAGCAGGCGCCGGCGGGTCTCAGGCAACGAAATTGACGATGCGTCCGGGGACATGGATGCGCTTCCTGATCGGCTTGCCGCCAAGGGCACGCTGCACGTTCTCCTCGGCCTCGGCCAGGGCGAAGATCTCGGCCTCGGCCAGACCGATGGGTATCTCGATGGTCGAGCGCAGCTTGCCCATGACCTGGATGGCCATGGTCACGGTATCGACGGCCAGCAGCGCCGGATCGGCCTCGGGCCAGGTCCTGTTGGCCACAAGCCCCGTCTCGCCCGGATGCAGCAACGCCCAGCACTCCTCGGCGAGATGCGGCATCATCGGGGCCGAAAGCTGCGCCAGCATCTCCAAGGCTTCCTGCCGCGCCGGGCCGAAGACGGGGCTTTCGCCGATGGCGTTGGCCAGTTCGTGGATGCGGGCGACGGCGACATTGAAGGCGAAGCTGTCCAGCGCCTCGGTCACCGCGGCGATCGTCCGGTGCGTCATCTGGCGCAAGGAGCGGTCGGGCAGGTCATTCGCCGCGGTTTCGCTCGCCGCGACGACCAGGCGGAAGATGCGCTGGGTGAAGCGGAAGGCGCCGGCAACGCCCCCCTCGGTCCACTCCATGTCCCGTTCGGGCGGGTTGTCCGACAGGATGAACCACCGCGCCGTATCCGCGCCATAGCGGTCGATGATCGCACCGGGATCGACGGTGTTGCGGCGGGATTTGCTCATCGCCTCGACCCGGCCGACCGTCACGGCCTCGCCGGTTTCGCGGTGGATGGTGGTGCCCTGCCCGACCTGCTCGACTTCCGTCGGGTAGAGCCAGCGCCCATCCGCGCCCTTGAAGGAGGCGTGGGTGACCATCCCTTGCGTGAACAGCCCGGCGAATGGCTCGGTGACCGACACATGTCCGGTCTCGCGCATCGCCCGGGTGAAGAAGCGCGAATACAGCAGGTGCAGGATCGCATGCTCGATGCCGCCGATATACTGGTCCACCGGCAGCCAGGCATCGACCGCGGCGCGCGTCACCGGCGTCTCGGCATGGGGTGAGCAGAAGCGGGCAAAATACCAGGAGCTGTCGACGAAGGTGTCGAAGGTATCCGTCTCGCGCCGCGCAGGCTTGCCGCAACTGGGGCAGGCGATGTGCTTCCAGGTCGGATGGTGGTCCAGGGGATTGCCGGGGCGGGAGAAGTCCACATCCTCCGGCAGGCGCACCGGCAGGTCCGACGCCGGGACCGGCACCACGCCGCAGGCCTCGCAATGGACGATGGGGATTGGGCAGCCCCAGTAGCGCTGGCGCGATACCCCCCAATCGCGCAGGCGCCAGTTCACGACACCCTGGCCGATGCCCTGGGCCTCCAGCGCTTCGATGGCCGCACGCTTGGCGGCAGGCACATCCAGCCCGTCGAGGAAGCCCGAATTGGCGAGCACGCCATCATCGGTGAAGGCGGTGTCGCCGACCGTCATATCCGCATCGCTCGCCGGGACGACGACGGGTGTCACAGACAGCTTGTACTTGCGGGCGAACTCCAGGTCGCGCTGGTCATGGGCCGGGCAGCCGAAGATCGCCCCCGTGCCGTATTCCATGAGCACGAAATTCGCGATCCAGACCGGGTAGGTCGCGCCGGGAATGAAGGGGTGGGCGACCCGGAAACCGGTATCGAAGCCACGCTTCTCCGCCTGTTCGATTGCGACCTCGCTGGTGCCCATGGCACGGCATTCGGCGATGAAGGTCGCCGCCGCGGGGTCGCGCGCCGCGGCCGCGGTCGCCAGGGGGTGCTCTGCCGCGACCGCCATGAAGGACATGCCGAACAGGGTGTCGGGGCGGGTGGTGAAAACCTCGACCTCGGCGATGCCCTCCATCGGCTCGGCCATGGGGAAGCGCACACGCGCACCTTCGCTGCGGCCGATCCAATTGGCCTGCATCGTTTTCACGCGGTCCGGCCAGCGCGGCAGATCATCAAGAGCGGCCAGCAGATCCGGCGCGAATTTGGTGATCGCGAAGAACCACTGCGACAGCTTCTTCTTCTCGACCGGCGCGCCGGACCGCCAGCCACGGCCGTCGATCACCTGCTCATTGGCCAGGACCGTGTTATCGACCGGGTCCCAGTTGACCCAGGATTCACGGCGGCCGACCAGGCCGGCCTTCAGGAAATCCAGGAACAGCGCCTGCTGCTGGCCATAATACTCAGGATCGCAGGTGGCGAATTCGCGTGACCAGTCGAGCGAGAGGCCCATGCGCTTCAGCTCGGCCCGCATCGCCGCGATGTTGGCGTAGGTCCAGGCGGCTGGGTGGGTGCCACGCTCGCGTGCGGCATTCTCGGCGGGCAGGCCAAATGCGTCCCAGCCCATGGGATGCAGAACCAGATGCCCACGCGCGCGCTTATACCGCGCGACCACATCCCCCAGCGTGTAGTTGCGAACGTGACCCATGTGGATCTTGCCGCTGGGGTATGGGAACATTTCAAGAACGTAGTATTTCAACGCCCCAGGTGGCGGGACATCGGGGACGGCAAAGCAGCCGCCCTCGTTCCAGGCAGCCTGCCACCGGGGTTCGGCAGCAGCGAAATCATAGCGGACCGGGGCAGGAGCGTCGTTCATGAGACCAAGGGCTTGTGATGTGCCGCGAGGATTACGGCGCGGAACAGCACAAGGGAAGGCCGCTCAGTTCGATGCGTTCTGGCTTCGCAATTCGCGAGCCCGCGCCAGCACCTTGTCTTCCAGTTCGGAACCCGTGCTGGCGGCGACTTCGACGTCGACCCAGGCGCCATTCCGCATTTCCTGCCGGAACACCACCACCCGCACGCCATCGGAGCGCAGCTGACGCCCCAGGATATAGGCGGTGGCCCGGAAGCGCTCGCCATTGGTTGAGGGCGGCGAATACCAATCCGTGATGACGACGCCACCAAAGGGATCGGCCGAGGCCAAAGGCATGAAGGAGAGCGTGTCCAGCGTCGCGCGCCAGAGGTAGGCGTTCACGCCGATGCCGCTGCCCTGGTCGGCGGTGCCGCGCTGGCTGCTGCGGTCGGTCCCGAACAGCAGGATCCCGTCTTCGCCACCCAGACGCCCGCGCACGCGCGAGCGGCGGCTGTCGTCGTTGTACTCATCCTGTCGGGGAGTACGCATATTTTCGGCCAGTGAACCGCATGCGGCAAGCAGGCTCAGGGCTACCCCGGCCAGCAGATTGCCTCTCCATCGGACCATGCGTGTCTACCCCGTGTCACCGCCGGCCAAACCCGGCAGACGTCTCTTTACTCTGATTGTGGGCCCCGGAAAAGGCGAAGGGTGGCAGGTTGCCCTGCCACCCCCCGATCCTGCGTCTGAACCCGTTGGGTTCAGAAGCTGAGGCGCGTGCCGACGATGAACACGTCGATCGTACGGTTACGCTGCGACGCATAGTTGGTCGGGTTGGTCGCGTTGTTGGCGATGTTCTTGTTGTCGATGTTCGTGTAGTTGGCGAACATTTCGAGGCCCGGAGCCAGCGTGTAGACGGCGCCGACCGAGATCAGCTGCTGCTCGCGGTCTTTCAACTGCGCGCCGGCAACGACGGCAGTACCGTTGTCGCGGCTGGCTTCGGCGAAGAACGCGCCGACTTCGAAGGCACCCATCCGGTAGGTGGCGCCAGCGCCCCAGTTGGTGGAGTTGTCCAGGCCTTCGCGCAGCACGCCACGGGTGGCGCCGCTGAACTTGCCCCAGCTGTAGTAGCCACCGACCGTCAGGCCATAGGCGGACAGGTTCAGGCCGGCCTGGTACTGGGTCACGTCCTCGAGACCGACGGGAACGCCGCCGAAGAGCACGCCGTTCGACTCTTGGGCATCGGCACGCATCGCGCTGAAGGCAGTGGCCACGCCAACGCCACCGAAGGTCCCGCGATAACGCACGGCGCCGGAGATTTCGTTGGTCAGGCCGAGGCCATCACGCTGGATGCCGCCGGTCGGGGTGAGGAAGTTCTCGCCTTCGCTCTGGTTCGCGGCATAGCTGATGCCGAAGTCGAAGCCGAAGAACTGCGGGGAGAGGTAGATGATCTTGGTCGAGTCGACGCCGTCGTTGATGCCGGTCACGAGGTAACGCGAGCCATCGCCGCTCGGAGGGGTGAACTCATCCCAGCCGCCGCTCTGGTCGAGGTTCTGGATGCCGGGGGTCGACACCTTCAGCTGGTCGGCGGCGTTGTCCTGGTCGCCGAGCTGCAGCTGGCCCAAGGTCGGGCTGCTGATGTACATCCACATTTCGTCGGTATCGACGACGCCGCCATTGCCGGCGCCGCCCGAGTTCGTGACGTTGTCGACCTGCAGTTCGATCGCAGCGCCGTAGGTGAGGCCGTTGGCGGCCTTACCGGACACGAGGATGTGGATTTCCGCGTCAGAGCGGAAGTCGACCTTGTCGCGGCTGACAGTGCGGGCGGCGTTGGTGCCGACGGCGGGGATGGTGACGGCGTTCCTGTCGGCGTCGTCGTCGATGTAGCCGCCGGTGAACTCGAAGAAGCCACCGATACGAACGGTCGGGGCCGTCTGTGCGGACGCGTGCGACGCACCGAACAGGGCCGCAGCGGCCACCGCAGTGGTGCCGAGCAGAAGCTTGCGCATACCCTAATCCTCCTCAGGCGCCAGGTTCCCCCGGCAAGTTTCGGTCCGCCTGCCCCCCAGGGTGCACAACCCCCACAACGGGGGTGACCGGACCTGACGCCTTAATGGCCCACCGACTTACAGGCGAGCAATGGGACTAAGCCCTCGGCCGCGACTTCCGTGAGACACTGTGGCGAATCAGCCACAGCCCCGTGTCACGCAACAAACGCGCTGATCGCCATCAGCCCCGCGCAACGTGACGGCAATCGGCCGGCTGTGGACGGGCTGATCCCACCCAGCGCCATGGCGCAAGGCACCCGCGCCGCCAGCCCGGCCCAGCGGTGGGGGCCGAGTGCAGGCGCGCCAGGGTGGCTCGCGGTCGGGAACGCGGGTGAGACGATCCCGGCATCGGCGCCCAGCCGCTGCAAACGGGCCACACTGGTGCGTCCATGCACTGCCATGGTCAGCCGCGCCCATGGCGCCCCCGCCCGCCGCGCCGCCAGGAACGGCAGCAGGCCGGTGGTCGCCCGCCGGTCCGGCATATGCAGACCGGCCCGAAGGCGGAGTGCGGCACGCCCATCCCCCGCAACCAGCAGCGCCACCCCGGCCGCACGGCAATCCCGGGCGAGCCCGGGCAGCACCCCCGCCGCCTGGTCACGCGCCAGGACGCCGCCCACCCCGCGCTGCCGGCCCGGCGCCAGGCCCGGCACCGCCTTGCGCGCATCCGGCAAACGCCGCGCATCCCCGACCACCCAAAGCCGTGGCCAGGCGGCGCCTCGCACCCGCCGCGGCTTGAGCCGCAGCGCCGCCCCCCATAGGGTCGCGCCTCGCCTCAACCCGGATGCCCCCGCCCATGCCGATTGCCGAATCCCTGGCCCGCATACGCGAGCGCATTGCCGCGGCCTGCCACCGCGCCGGCCGCGACCCGGCGGCGGTAACCCTTGTCGCCGTGTCCAAGACCCACCCGGCCGAGGCTGTGATCGCGGCTCTGGCCGCAGGCCAGACGGTGTTCGGCGAGAACCGTGTGCAAGAGGCCGCCGGCAAGTTCCCGGCGCTGCGCGCGGCGCATCCGGCCCTGCAACTGCATCTGATCGGCGGCTTGCAGACCAACAAGGCGGCCGAGGCCGTGGCCCTGGCGGATGTGATCGAGAGCCTGGACCGGCCGAAACTCGCCGCGGCCATCGCCACCGCCATCACCCGTAGCGGGCGCAGCCCTCGGCTCCTGGTGCAGGTGAACACCGGGGATGAGCCCCAGAAGGCCGGCATTCCCCGTGCCGAGGCCGAGGCCTTCCTGCGCGCCTGCCGGGAGGATCACGGGCTCGCCATTTCCGGCCTCATGTGCATCCCGCCCGCCGAGGCCGATCCCGCGCCGCATTTCGCCTGGCTGGCCGAACTGGCCAGCAAGCAGGGCTTGCCGATGATCTCCATGGGCATGAGCGGTGACTTCGAGACCGCGATTGCGCATGGCGCGACCCATGTCAGGGTCGGCAGCGCGATTTTCGGCGCGCGTCCGCCGGTCTGATCAGACCCGCTTCCAGGTCAGCACCAGCACGTCCCGGCAGGACGGCAGGGCCGGGTCGGCCGGTGCCACCGGGGTGACGCCGTGGCGCAGGCGCCGGTCGTCCAGCACGGCCGTGTCCAGCATCCCATCCAGCGTGAATTGCGCGAGGGTGGCGCCATCCAACCCGACCACCAGGGTTTCGCCCCCCACGAGATTGGTGCGCGCGATCATGGCGATGATCACCAGATCGACCCCGTCCTGGTGCACGCCCTCGGGGGTCGGGTAACCAGGGGCGCCGGCGACGGCCTCGATGCGGAACTGGTGCATCTCCACGAACCAGTCCCGCGCGCCGACCACCGCATCCGCAGCTTGTCGCCCCAGGTCCAGCAGCGCCCGCAGCACCGGGCTGGCCGCGACCGCGTCCTCGACCGGGGCGAACCAGCGGTCGATCCCGCCATTCAGGCTGTTGTGGACGCTGGCCTGGAAATGCGGCCGGTGCGGGTTGCGGACATGTCCGGTGCTGCGGGCGGAGAAATTCGCGAGGCGGCGCCGGCGATAGCGGCCGCCATCCGCCATGAACCCATCCGTCTCCAGCCGATCCCAGGAGGCGGCGAAAGTGTCCAGCTCCGGCCGGTCCGCGCCCAGAAGCGCCTGCATCGTCTCGGGCCGCACATGGGCGAAGCCGGCTCCGTCCAGCCCGGCCAACGCCGGCGGCACGGGCAGGGAGGCGGGTTCTGCGGCGGCGCTCATTTGGCCTCTCCAATGGCGGGCAGGTCGCCGGTCATGCCGGCCAGAACCTCGGCGACGTGGCGCACCTGCACCGGGCTGTTCTCGCGCTTGAGCCGCCCGGCCATGTTCAGCAGGCAGCCGAGGTCGCCGGCCAGCAGCGTGCCGGCCCCGGTCGCCGCGATATCGCGCGTCTTGTCCGAGACCATGCGGGTGCTGATTTCGGGATACTTCACGCAGAAGGTGCCGCCGAAGCCGCAGCAGGTCTCGGGTTCGGCCATCTCTCGCAACTCGACACCCTTGATCCGGGCCAGCATGGCGCGCGGCTGCGCCTTCACGCCCAGTTCGCGCAGGCCCGAGCAGCTGTCGTGATAGGTCACGCTGCCTTGGTATTCGACCGGCAGGGCAGCCGCCCCGCGCACGTCGGAGAGGAAGGCGACCAGCTCGAAGGTGCGCGCGCCGAGCGCCTCGGCCTTGCCGCGGTATTCGGGGTCGTCCTCGAACAGGTTCGCATAGTGATGCGAGATCATGCCGCCGCAGGAGCCGGACGGGACCACGACATAGTCATAAGGCAGGAAGGCATCGACCACCCCCCGCGCGACCTCCTTCGCCGTGACGCGGTCCCCGGAATTATAGGCGGGCTGGCCGCAGCAGGTCTGCGCCTCGGGCACTTCCACGGTGCAGCCGGCGGCCTCCAGCAGCCGAATGGCCGCGAAGCCGACCGTGGGCCGGTACAGGTCCACAAGGCAGGTGACGAAGAGGGCGACGCGAGGCTGGAGTTGCGACATGGGCGGAGCATATGCCCAAGCGCCGGCACGCGTCACGGGGCCGCGGCCACCTCGTTGGGGAGGAGCAGCCAGAACCTGGCTTCATCCCTCGCGCGGCCGGCGACAGCCCCGGCGGCATCGCCCCAGCCCCAGAACAGGTCACCCCGCGCACGCCCCCGGATGGCGCCCCCGGTGTCCTGCGCCAGCGTGAGACGGTTGAGCGCCTCGCCGGACACCGGATCGCGCCCGGCGATGAAGACCGGGGCGCCAAGGGGAATCTGGGTCCGGTCCACCGCCAGCGACCGCCCCGGTGTCAGCGGCACGCCCAGCGAGCCAGGGGGCCCCTGGTCGGGCCGCAGCCCTTCCAGCTCGCGGAAGAAGATATAGGAGGGGTTCTCGGCCATCATCGCCCCGGCCTCGGCTTCGGGCGCGGTGGACAACCAATCGCGGATCGCCTGCATCGACATCGCCTCGCGCGCGATCAGGCCGCGGGAGATCATCACCCGCCCGATCGGGATGTAGCGATGGCCGTTCTGCGCGGCATAGCCGAGCCGCAGCACCTTGCCATCCGGCAACTCGACCCGGCCCGATCCCTGGATATGCAGGAAGAAGGCATCCGCCGGGTTGGCCAGATAGGCCAATTCCAATCCCCGCCCCGCCAGGGCCCCGGCCGCGATCTCTCCCCGCGTGGGGAGCAAGGGGCCGGTCAGCGGCGTAACCGCGGGCAGGCCATGGCCTGCGGTGGCTATGAGCGGTTCGGGTTGCGGCCAGGGCTCCGCGCCCTCCTCGTGTCGCGCGGTTGCGCCGGGCAGCGGCTGTCCGGTGATGCTGACCCTGCGGAACCCAGGCCAGGATCCCGGTTGGGGCAGCACCGCCGAGGCCGGGGTGGCCGGGTCTGCGGGGCGGGGTCGCGCCAGCAGCGGGGTGCGGTGCTCGTCGTCGCGAACCCGGCTGCCGCGCAGCACCGGTTCATAATATCCGGTCAGTAGCCCGGCACCGAGCGGCATCGCGACCAAACGCGCCTCGAACAACGCGCGGAAGGCGGCGTCACGAGCGCGGGCCGAGGCGATATCGGGCGCGCCTCGCCGCGACAGGTGCGGGCGGGGTTGCTCGCGATCAAGGGCCAGGGCGGCCTCGCAAAACGGGCGCCAGTGCTCGGGGTTCGCGCCGCGCGTGGAGGGATCGGGGAGGAGGGAGCGCTCGGCCGGCCATCGCGACCAGGCGAGGCAGGACGCGAGCAGCGCATCCACCACCTTGCCCGGCGCGTCCTCGGCCCAACCGGGCATCGAGGCCAAAGGCACCGCACGCTCATCCGCCTCGGCCCCTGGTGCCGAGAGGAGGCCTAATGCCAATCCCAAAGCTGGGCGGGACCATCGGTCAAGCATGGACCAGTCTTGCGCCCGTCACACCCGTGACCCAACGCACGGTCCCGTGATGCGGATACGTATGTCCGGATCAGGCAGCCAATCAGGCAGCCAATCAGGCAGACCGTGTGCCGACCAGCTTCCAGGTGGGATCGGCGTTGCTCAGGTCGCGCTGGAAGGTCCAGATGTCCGTGATCTCGGTGACCGCATCGGTCCCGGCGACCGGCAGGCCATCTTGCCCGATTGTCATGTTCACCTGATCCGAGACGATCCGGACCGAGACATCCGCGATGGTGCCGCGAAGCTCCGCGGCCTCGATCGACATCTCCTGCACGGCGCGAATTTCGGTCCGTTGCGTCTCGCCGCCCTTTTCCCGTGCCGTGATCGCGCCTTCGAAGCCGGCATAGGTGTCATCGGCCAAGAGGTCGCGCAGCGTCCGGCGGTCGCCGGCGGCGAAGCCCGTGACGATCATGCGGAACGCGCCCTCGGCACCGCTGAGGAATCCGGCGGGCTCGAAGCTGTTGTCCACCTCGATGATGCGGCCAATGGCCTTGCCGACCGGAGAACGCGGCTCAGGCAGGACCACCCGCGGTTGCCCGGGCGCGGGCGCGATGCGGGCAGGATCGGCATCCGGCGCGCGGGCGCCGGGGGGCGCCACCGCCGGCTTCTCGGTGGTCGGGCGCTCAAAGCCCGTCCGCTTCCCGAGCACGCTCCGCAAGCGCAGCACAAGGAAGGCGGCGACCATGCCGAATAGGATCAGGTCAATAGGAAAGCCGCCCTGCATCATGTGCTCCTTTTCATCCCTGCACTTAGTCACCCGGCCCCTTCGCCGCAACGGGCGCGGCCGACGAAGTGGGCGCGAGGCCCACCATTGCCGTCTTCGGCCGCCACCGCTACGCCCTGGCAACCGCACAACGATGGAGACGCAGACCCCATGATCCTCCTTCGGCACGGACAGAGCGAATTCAACCTTCATTTCAGCGCGACCCGCATCGATCCCGGCATCAAGGACCCCAGGCTGACCCCGCTGGGGCATTCCCAGGCGGATGCCGCGGCCGAGGTTCTGGCGGCGCGCGGCGTAAAGCATATCGTCAGCAGCCCTTACACGCGCGCCTTGCAGACCGCGGCGCCGCTGGCCGCCCGGCTTGGCCTGCCGGTCACGGTCAATCCCTTGGTGCGGGAGCGCTACGCCTTCACCTGCGACATCGGCTCCCCCCGCACCGAACTCGCCGGCGCCTTTCCCGAGCATGACCTTTCGACCATCGAGGAGATCTGGTGGCCGCTGGTCGAGGAGCCGGAACACCAGGTCCGTGCCCGCGCCGCGCTGTTCCGGGCCGAGATGGCGGCCCTGCCCAGCTGGCGGGACACCGTGGTGGTCGCCCACTGGGGCTTCATCCTGGCGATGACCGGGGTGTCGATGCAGAACGGCCAGTGGCTGGTCTGCGACCCGAACGAACCGGCCCCGGAGAAGATCGTCTGGAAGGTTTAGCCGACCTCGTAGAGGAAGGCCTCCACCACCGCATTGAACGCGGCGGCGTGTTCGAAATAGGCAGAATGCCCGGCCTCGGCGATCGGCACGACCCGCGCGCCGGGCACATCGGCGGCCACCCCGGCCGCGGCGAAGGGCGGCACCACCACGTCCCGGCCGCCGGGGATGAACAGCACCGGGCAGTTCGCCGCCGTCAGATCGGCGGGCGGGCGCTTGCGGGCGGCATGGATGCGGGCGCGCACCACTTCCTTGTCCAGGCCCGCGCTTAGCGCGTTGATCTGACCATAGAGCAGCGTCAGCGCCGGCTGTGCCTCCGCCATCGCCCCGCCGGTCGCGGGATGGATGTTGCGCGCGAGCAGCGATGCGCGGGCCTCGGCGCTGCTGTGTTTCCAGGCTTCGAGCTGCCCGCGCTCCGGCTGCCGCATCTGGCGCGGGTCCAGCGTGCCGGTGGTGGCGGCCAGCACCAGCGCCTTGACCCGCCCCGGGCGCAGCAGGGCGTATTCGACGCCGGTCCAGCCGCCCATCGACTGGCACACCAGCCGGATGTCGGGCAGGCCGAGGTGATCGACCAGCGCCGCCAGATCGCCGGCATAGGCGGTGGGATCGGGCCCCTCGGCCGGCGCCGTCGAGGGGAAGAAGCCGCGATGGGAAAAGGTCACGCAGGTGAAACGCGGCGCGAAATGCGCCACCTGCTGCCACCACGACATGAGCGACCCGCCGAGCCCATGCGCGAAGACGAGCGGCGGGCCTTCGCCCACGACCTCATAGGCGATCCGGCAATCCGGGCGGTCGATCCAGCCGCTTCGGCGCGCGGGGGCAGTGAATTCCATGCGGCAGGGCTCCGGTACAAGGCGAATTGAGGGGATTTCAGCGTGGAGCCGGCGTCTGGCTGCAGGTCCCCGCCAGGGCGCAGGCGAGCCGATCGGCGACCTGGGGGGCCGTGGTCGGCGGCAGCGGCGGGGCGGGCGTGACCCCACCAACCGATGCGGGCGGCCGCGCGGGCGAAGCCGCAACGGGCGGCTGATACACCGGGGGCTGCGGCGTGGGCGCGACATAGGAGCCCGGATCGGGCCGGATGGTGGCGCCGGGCGTCGGGCGGGTTGGTTCGACCGGATCAGGCATGAGGATGGTCGCCCCCGCGCGCGGCCGGCCCTGGAGCCCTTTGCCCTCGGCGGCCGCAGCCGGCGGTGGCGGCGCCGTGACCTTGCCGCGGGGTGTCGGTTCGGGCTGCGCGGGCCGGCTGGGCGCGGCCTGCCGCTGCGGCGGGGGCGCCGGCCTGGGGGTCGGCTCGTTGGGGACAGTGGCCCCCGCTGGTGTGAGATTGAGGTTGCAGGGCGTGCCGTCGACCATCCCGCGTGCATGGATCAGCTCGGGCGTCACCCGCACCCCGTCGAAACTCGCCTCCCGCCCCCGGTCCAAGGTGCCGTCCAGCCGCAGCAGCCGGCCGAAGCCGAGGTTGATGATCCGCCCGCTGACGCTGCCCGGGCCGATGCGTACGGTCAGGACGTTATTGACGACGCTGGCCCGTGCCGGGATGGAGCCGCGGTCGAAGATATCGCGCGAGGGGCAATCCACGGTGCCGGTCCAGGCGCCTTCGAACCCCTCGGCCAAGGCCGGGGCGGCGGCGAGTGTCAGGCCCAGGCACAGCACGGCCAGTTGAGGGGTCACACGCGATCTCCGGCGGGACAGGCCCCGCACAGCTTGAGAATAGGGAGCGTGGGCCGCTGCGAACAGCGGCTACCGCCCTGATGCCTCACGCAAAATATCGGCGCGGAACACGGCCAGGGACGGCAGGCTGCGCGTGGCGGCCTCGGCATGGCGCGCCACCAGGGCGACGGGTCCGATCAGCTCCGGCACCCGCTGGGCGCGCAGATCCTGCTGCACCACCGCCGCCTCAGCCCCAACCTGCACGTCGGTGGCCCGGCCCAGCTGGGCAACGATGGCGGCATAGGCGCGGACGCCGCCCTCCACCTCCGCCCGAACACCCGCCAGCATCGGCCGCCAGGCGGCGGCCTGTTGCAGGGTGGCGCCGACGGCGCCGGGGTTCTCCACCATTGTTTGCAGGGCCCCGGCGCGCTGGTCGGCGACATAGACGCTGCGGGCCAGCACCGCCGCCGCCTGGATCTGGGCGCGGGCGGCAAGGCGGGCGCGATCCGTGCTCTCCCGCGTTTCGGCGGCATAGGCGGCGCCGACGCGGTCGATGGCGGCCAGCATCGCGGGGTCGGTCTGGTCGCGGCGCAGTGCCTGCAACAGCGTCGCGGGATCGTCGCCGACGGGGATGCGAATGCGGGTCTCGGCGTCGAACGCCTGGCGGAAACTGGTGCTGTCGGCGAGGCTGCCCTGGGTCGGCGCCGCCAGGACGAAGCGCACGCCGATGGTGGCCAGCCGCGTGGGCTCGCCGGTCTCGGCGACAAAGGGCGCGTATTCGATCCGCAGGGAGGAGCGCAGCTGCGCCTCGGTGGTGGTTCGGTAATCGCCGCCGCGCGCGACCTGCCCGCCCGCCAGCCCATGGCTGCGCCCGACCCGGTTCAGGCGGAAGGCGTCCAGCACCCATTCCGCCGCATTGCCCAGCATGTCGTGCAGCCCGAGCGGATTGGGCCGTTTCAGCCCGATCGCCGACAGACGCCCGGCGGCGCTGCGCGGCCCTTGGAACCAGGCATAGGCCTCGGGGCCGCCCTCCGGCATCGGGAAGACGCGGCCCTGGAAATCCGCCTCGCTGACCGCCGCACCGCCACGGGCCGCGTATTCCCACTCCGCCTCGGTCGGCAGGCGCACGAAGGCGGGTGCCAGGCCACGGCGCGGCAGGCTGGCGCGGGCGTTCTGCAACAGGAAGGTGGAGTAGCGCTGCGCCGCATCCATCGCCTCGAACCAGGAGATCTCGACAGCCGGGCGGCGGGCCTCGGGGGTATTGGTGGCGGGGCACTCGGGCTGGCGCAGCGCATCGAGCTGGGCGCGCGATACCTCATACTTGCCCATGAAGAAATGCCGCGGCTGCGGGCCGCCGCCGAAGGGGCCGACGACATTCACCCGGCGCAGGGTTTCGAGATAGCCAAGCTCGGCCTCGGCACTGCCGAGCAGCGCCGGGCGATCGTCCAGCGCGCCGTCGCCGGTAGGGGTTTCGACCTTGCGGAAGGCCATGCTGCCGCCGCACGGCATGGGCAGGAGCAGGTCATCATTCGCCGGCGCGGGGTTGAAGGCGCTGGCGGGCCAGCGCGGCTGGGCGGAGGCCGCGCCCATCCCGACCAGCAGACACAGCAAAGCCAGCCTAAGCATCCCGCAACCCCTCCGCCGGATCGATCGCCGCGGCCCGCCGCGCGGCCGCCACCGCCGCCACCATTGCCGCCAGCATGGACAGGATGCCGGCGCCGCCGACCTCCAGCATGCCGATCCGCGCCAGATCGCGCCCATCGGAGGCGCCGAGCAATGCCAGCCGGTTGACGATCGACGCCGCCCCCTGCGCCACCGCCGCCGCGACCAGCGTGCCGAGCAGGGCGAAGACCAGCGCCTGCCAGACCGGCAGCATCACCAGACCGGCGCGGCGCATCCCCATCAGCCGCAGCAGCGCAAGCGTCCGCCGCTTGCGCTCGACCGAGGCCCAGAGCGCCGCCGCCAGCCCCAGCACAAAGCCCGCACCCCCCACCGCCGCGATGACGGCGACGCCGGCGGTCAGGTTGCGATCCAGCGCCAGCAGGGCCGCGACATCCTCGGCGCGGGAGGCGGTTTCGATGTTCTCGGCCCGCAGCCGCGCGACCAGCACGGGCACATCCTCCAAGCGCCGGGCGTAGAGCCGAAACCCTTCGGCGGTGGTGGCCTCGGTGCCCGCGGCGCGGCGGTCGATGAAATCCTGGATGCCGCGGCCGAGCGCGGGCTCCGCGAAAATCGCATCCCGCGCGCTGGCCGAGGGCGGGGCGATGGCGGCGACGGTCAGGCTGGCGCGGAAGATGTCCTCGGCCCCGGTGAGGATCACGCGCAGCCGCAGGGCGTCACCCGGACCCACGCCGAGGCGCTGCGCGGCGCCGGTGGAGATCACCACCTGCCCCGGTCCAGGGGGGGGCACCCCACGCAGCAAGGGATCGCCGGGCGCGGTCGGCAGCACTTCGACGGGGATGACATGGCCAGGGCTGGCCCCGGCTTCGAGCCGTCCCGTCGCGGCCAGCAGCCGGGTGCGGGGGATCAGGAAGCCGACCTCCGGCCGGGCGGCGAGGGCGGTGAACCAGTCGGGGGACAGGGTGAGGTTGGTGGTGTTGACGATTTCCCGCGCGCGGGGGCTGGCGCCCATGTCCTCGGCCATTCCGGCGATGACCCCGGCGCGCAGCCCGGCCAGCAGGATCAGCGGCGCGATCACCGCCGCCAGTGCCAGCACGCTGCACAGGGTGAAAGCCGGTTCGTGGCGCAGATCCGCCAGCGCCAGACGCAACGCGCGCATCAGGCCAGGACCGGCTCGGCCAGGACGGAGGCCGCCTCGCCCGGCACCGGCAGCAGTGGTGCCAAGGCAAAGCCGTGGCGCGCGGCGGCGGCGGCGTCATGGGTGGCGAGCAGCACCGCCGCCCCGGCCTCCCGCGCCTGCTCCGCCAGCAGGGCCAGGATGGTTTCGGCCATGTCGGGGTGCACGCTGGCGGTCGGCTCATCGGCGATGACGACCGAGGGGCGGTGCGCCAGCGCCCGCAGGATCGCCGCTCGTTGCCGCTGCCCGACCGAAAGGGCTGCGGGCAAGCGGCCCAAGAGCTCCCCGATCTCCAGCGCCTCGGCGAGCCGGGTGATCCGTGCTTCATCCCGGCGGCCGGAAAAATCCTGGGCGAGACGGGCGTTGTCGCGCAGCGAAAGGAAGGGGATCAGCCCCCCCGTCTGCAACACATAGCCGAAGCTGGCGCCGCGCAACGCGGCCAGCGCCTCAAGCCGGCCCCGGCGCCAGAGGATGGCGGCATCGGTGCCGGCGACTTCCAGCACGGCGGCCGTCTCGGGCCGGGCGGCGAGCGCGGCCACGTCCAGCAGCGTGGATTTGCCGGTGCCGGAGGCCCCGGTCACCGCCACCAGCCCGCCCTCGGGCAAGGTGAGGGCTGGGATGTCCAGCGAGAACACCGCATTGCCCGATCGCCGCCGCGCCACGACCCCGCGCAGCCGCAGCGCGGCGGTCACGGCAGGCTGTCGAGCGGCACCGGAAACACCGCCGCCCCGGGCTGGGTGCCGCTGCCGAGTTGCACCCACAGCCCCGGCGTGCGGGCGTATTCGGCGTAGAGGCGGAGCTTGGCCTCCAGCGCGTTCAGCAATTCGCGCTGCCCGCCGGGTTGCAGGTCCAGCCAGTCCTGTTCGGTCAGCTCCATGACCTGGCTGCGATAGGGCAGCCCGTCGAGGTACTCGCCAAACGCCCCGCCCAGCCGTTCCAGCCCGCCGATGCGGCGCGGATCGCGCGCTGCCGCCAGGGCCGCGTTGCGAATGTTGGCGAAGACCGTCTGCGGCGCGAGGCGGCCGGCATTGGCCTGCTCCACCACCAGCCGCAACGCCGCCTGAAGGTCGGACAGCTGGTCCCGCGTCAGCAGCACCCGCACGTCGAGATTGGCGCGGTCGGGGTTGTTCAGGTCGCGGTCCGTGGTGAAGGAGCGGATGATATCCGGCGCCTGCGTCTCCTGCGCGCGGCCGAGGTAGGACAGCCGCATCGCGGCCGCCACGACCTCGACCTGCTGCGCCACCTGGCTGGGCGCGGCGGCGGGGGCCTCACCCCGCAACTGGCCGAGCGGCGCCCCGGTCAGCGCCGCGACCTGACGCAGCAGCGCCTCGGTGATCTGCTCGACGGTGGTGCCGAAGGCCGCGACCTCACCGCCCGGGATCGGGTAGTAGAGCGGGGCCGAGGCGCCATCGAAGCGCGTCAGCTCGCTGTATTGCGCCCGCGCCCGGGCATGGTCGTTGCGGCCCTCCGGCGTCAGCAGATGCAGCACGAAGGGCGCGATCTGGGCCTGTTTCAACAGGTCGCGGATGCCGGAGATGCTGAGCCCGGTGGCGCCGCGCGGATCGGGCGCCACCCGCGCCCCGGCATCGGTGACCATGATGAGGAAGCGGCCACCGAAGCTCGACCAATCCACCTCATCCAAGGCGGCCTTGATGCCGGCCAGGGAATCCTCGTCGAAACCCTCGTTGGATTCGGAGGCGGCGCGGGCGGCGGCGATCTGCGGCAGCACGGCCGCGACGGGGGCGCCGAAATCCGGCCGCGCATAGACGCGGGTGACGTATTCCAGCGCCGGGTTGTTGTCGGTGGCGTCGCGGAAGGCGACGAGGCCGAAGCGGAACCGGTCGCGCAGCGGCGTCTCGCCCACCCGCGCCATCACGTTGCGGATCGCATCGCGGGTGCGGTCCAGATAGGGTTGCATGGACAGGGTGGTGTCCACGACGAAGACCAGCGCCCCGCGGAAATCCGCCAAGGGATCGCGCGCAGGGGCGGCCGGCGCGGCGTGGCGCTCGGCGGGGGCGGAGGCGACCTCCAGCAGGCGCATCCTGTTGCCGCGCTCGTTCTCCACCTCATCGGCGGAGAGCACGGGCAGCAGATAGAAATTGCGCGAGATGTCCACGAAGGTTTCGGGTTCCAGCGCCACCACCCGGCCGTCGTTCGCCGCACGCGCGGCGTCGGCGGCGGCCGGCATATTCGCCGAGAGGATAATGCGGCGCAGCGGGTCCCGCCCGCCGAAGAACATCGTCCGCTCCCGTCCGGCCGGATTGGTGAAGGCCAACACCATGGTCTGCCGCCAAGCGACGGTGCGATCCTCCTTCATCCAGCCGAGGGTCGCGCCCTGGGCGTCGGGCCCGACCTCGATCCAGCCGTTCTGCCGGGCGTAGACATGAAACAGGGTGAAGCCCGGGACCGGGCGGCCATCCGGCGCATCGGGGCTGCTGTGCAAGGTGGCGCCGGGGCGGACCAGCACCTTCTGGGTCAGGGTCTGCTTGCCGTCCATGATCAGTGCGCTGCGCTGCCCGGCGGGCGGCGGCGCATCGGGAATGCGGAGGCCGCGTCCCTGGGCCAGGGCGATGCCGGGCAGCAGCAGCAGCAGGCAGAGAAACCGGATCATGGCCAATTATCCTGCAAAGCAATGGCGGCAAGCGCATCCCCGGCGGCCGCCGAGGCCTCCAGCCGGGTGCGGAGCGCCGCCCGGGCCGGGGCCGCGGCGGGGTCGCCCGCAAGCTCCGCCGCGCGCCAGTATTGCGCGGCCTTGGCGGCGTTCGGAACCGAAAGCGCGCCACCGGGAATGAAGGTCGCGGGATCGTAAAGCCGTGCCAGCGCGCTCATCGCAGGCCCGTAGGGGGCGTTGGCGGCGACCTCCAGCAACAGCAGCGTGTCCTGGTGGCGGCCGGCGGCCTGCCGGGCCGCGGCGATCGCCAGCACGCGGGCGGGTGGCAGGTTCAGCGCGGCGATCTCGGCCGGGGTCATGCGATCGATGCCATCGTCGACGGCCGCCGGGGGAGCCTCGACAGCCACCGGCGGCGGCGTGGGTGCGAGCGGTTCCGCAGGCTGGCGGAACAGCGCGAGCAACGGCTCACGATACCACCAGGCGGCACCGCCGGCGCCGGCAAGGGCGATGAGGAGCAAGAGCACGAGCATCACGGCCCGGCCATGGCCGGGGGCCACGGGTTTGGAGGGGTCGAAATCCGCTTCGCGCGATGGGGCCTTGGGCGCCTCGGGCGGCACGGGCGTGGTCGGGCGCAGCACAACGGTCGCGTCGGAGTCCGGGGCCGGCAGCGGCTCGGGGCCACGCAGCGGCGGTGCTGTGGGCCGGGCTGGGGGCCGGGCGGGGGGTGGCCGGGGCACCCCGGCAAAGCCGCCCCGCGCCGCGGCCGGCAAGGGCGCGATGTCCGGCCACATCACGACCTCGGCCAGGCCCAGCTCGGGCAGGGCGAAGCGCAGCGGGCCGGCCTCCAGATGTTCGATGATGCCGGGGCCGAGGATCACCACCAGATCGCCGCCGGAATCGGACACCGCATCCGGTACCAGCCGCGCCGAGGCGACCTGCCAGCCATCCGGCCCCAGGCTGTCGCTGCCATAGCCCTCGCGCCCGATCGCCACGGCGGAGACGCTCCGCCCCGACATGCCGGGCATGGTGATCCGGGCGTAGCCGCCCTGGGGGTTGGCGGGGTCGGCCTCGACGCGGATCATGCCGCGCGAACCCCGCCCAGCGCGGTGTCCAGATCGGCCAGGATGCGGCCGAGGGCAGCGTTGCGCGCCACATCCACCTGATCATCGCCATCGCCCTGCAGGTTCAGGTCGATGGAGCGCAGGAAGGCCTGGATCCAGTCCAGGCTCTGCTGGCGATCGTAATCCGCGGCGATCTCGCCCAGATCCGGGATGGCCTCGGCCGCCACCCGCGGCGCGAACACCGGGCGCCGCGCCGGTCCGACCAGAGGGCGATCCCCGAGCGGCATGGCATCGAAGCCAAGGGCGGCGACAAAGCCGCCGATCCGCAACGCCGCGCAAAGCCCGCAGACCGCCGCCGCCGCCGAGGCATGGCGCCGGAAGCCCAGGATCGCGCGCAGCTCGGCGGCGAGGCTGGCTTGCAGCTTCAGCCGCCGGGCCGAGCGCAGCAATTCGGCGACCAGCGTTTCGGCCGTCTCCGGCGTCAGCCCATAGAGCGCGCCCGCCGCCGGGCTGTCGGCGAAGCCATGCAGCCGGTCGGCCCAAAGCTTCAGCGCGGTGCCGGCCAGGGCATCGGCCTCATCGCCCGGCCCGTCGCTTTCGATCTCGGGCGAGGGTTCGTCGCCGAAGTCCAGTTCCGCCAGCAGGCCACGGGCCGCGGTGCGCGCCCCCACCGGGATGGCCCCGGCCTCCGGGGCGGCGAAGCGGGTGCGGGCGAGGGTGGCGGCGATCTCCTCCGCCTCGGGCGAGAGGGCGCGCAGCAGATGGCCGAAGCGCTGGCGTTCGACGGCGCGGGCCAGGGCGATGGCAACGGCACGGCCGGCGGCGCGGCGCTTGGCCAGCTCCTGCGCGAGATCGGCGGAATGCCAATGCGGCACCAGCCGCGCCCGCAGGCGTTCGCCGAGATCGGCCAGCCGCGCCGAAACCTGCCGGCGCTTCAGCGCCGGATCGCAGACCGGGCGCAGCCGCGCGGCCAAATGGCTGATGCCACCATCATTGAGGCGCATCGCCTCGTCCCAGGCCAGGGCCGGGTCGGCGAAATGCTTCTGGGCTTCGGGGTTGTCGAGGAAATCCTGCCGCAGCCGGGCCACCCGCGCGGCTTCCTGCGGACGGACGCCGGTCTCGTGCCCCTCCGCGTCGTAATCGAGGATCGCCTTGTTCTCGACGTTGGGGTTCCGCAGCCAGAACAGATTGTCGAAGGGTTTCCGCGGGTGCCATTCGCGCGGCCAGGCGCTTTCCTTGCCGAAGAAATCCGTCAGCGACGCGGCCAGCCGCGCGGTCCAGCGGGTGCCTCCGGTATCGGCAGCACCCTTCTTGCTCTCGAACTCGGCGTCGAACTTGGTGAGGACGAAGAACAGCGCGGTCGGCTGGCTCGCGCGTTTCTCCGGCGTGTCGCCATGCGTGCCCTCGATCCATTCCGCGACCATGCGCGGCAGGGTGCGGACTTCCTGGTTGGAGGGACCGATGCAGAGGAGCATCCCGGTCAGCTCATTCTCCGCGCAGTAGCGCTCGAACAGATAGGCGACCTTGCCGCGCAGCAGGATCGCGGGAAGTTTCTGGGGATCGGCGAGATGCCGCGTGGGATCGCGGATCTGTTCACGCGACCGCGCGCCCGGAAAGTCGAGCAAATCGGTGACGTCGAAGAAGTCCCAGGGCTTCTGCTCCAGTTGCACCGTGACCTCGGCGACCAGCGCCGTCAGCACCGCGCGCGGCAGATCCGCGCGGGCACCGCTATGGGTGGCCACGGCGATGGTCTGGTCGGCGGGATCGCCGAGCCGGTTGAGGGTCAGCACATCGATGATGCTGGCCTCGCGCGGCAACAAAGCGGTCAGCGGGCAGAAGGCATCCTCCGGATGGCCAAGCTGCGCCAGCGCCGAGGCGAGCCGGACATAGGCCGCCGACAGCGGCGCCAACCGCCCCCAGACCACGCCCAGCAAGTCTGCTCGCGCGGTGTGGTCGAGGCGCGGCGCCAACTCGCTCGCCGCCGCCCAGAAGCGTGCGGATTTCAGCGCCTGGATGGTGCTGTGGCCGCCGAAGCGGGTTTCGAAATACTCGCGCAGATCGACGAAGACGTCGTCCTCGGACATGCGATCGAAGGGCTGCGGCAGAAGCTTGCCGCGCGCCGTGGTCAGTGCCGCTTCCAGCGCGCCCGCGCCCGGCGGTTCCACATCCGCCGGATCGAAGTCGGAGAGGAAGGCATTGCCGAGGATCTTGATGACGTCGGTCTGCGACAGCAGCCGCAGCGCGACCGGCATCCCCGGCGGTGCCTGCACCGGCTTCATGGTGAAGCGGGTGACGAGGCCCGTCGCCTCGCGCCCGCCTTCGGGATTGATCTCCCGCACGAAGTCGACGGCACGGCCTTCGAAGACGGTCATCAGCGGCGCCGGGCCCGCGCGCGCCAGCGCCGAGATCAGATAGGATTTTCCCGCCTGCGACGGGCCGAACACGCCGACGCACATCGGCCGCGCCGCCGCCGCCGCGAGCTTTTCGGCACGCACCCGCGTTCCGCGCAATTCGCGCGCGAGGGCCGCCGCATCCAGCCCCGGCCGCGCCGCCGCCGCGAACCAGTCCAGCGCGCGGCCCGATGCGGCGGCGACGCCGCGTGCTTCCTTGGCCAGGGCTTCATCCCGCGGGTTCATGGCACCCCCAGCGCCCCGGTATCGCGCCAATAGCCGGCATCGTCGCGCATGGTTTGCAGCCGCATGCGCACGGTGGTCGGATGCCGCTCCTGATCATCCGCATCGCGCACGCTGACGGGTTTGAATTGTTCGCGCGCGGCTTCGGCCTCGGCGCCCTCCATCGGCGCGCGCGCCAGCCGCACCTTCAATGGCAAGGCGAGGTTCCGCACCTCGTCGGGATTGCTGAACTCCAGCGCATAGAGCGGCATCGCCGGCCAGCGCTCCAGCGGTAGTTGCCGGAAGCCGAGGATGGAGGGCGCCTCGAAGGGAATCTCCACCTCCAGCGGCGCACCATCCTCCACCGCGTCGAGGTCGATGTCGCGCAAATACTCGTTCCGATGCAGCAATTGGCCGGATGTTTCCAGCCGCCCGATGAAGCGCGCGGTGGATTTCATCCCCAGCCGCGAGGAACGCAGCAGGAAGCCGGGCAGCGAGCCCTCCGCCAGCGTCGCCAGCATCGCGCCGACGGCCGCGGTGGTCTTGGGGTCCTCGATGCGGCCGTTCGAGTCACGGAAGGGATACCAGCCCCCCGCCGCATAGCCCTGCATGTGCACGATGCGATGTGCCGGCACCGGCAGCTTCGCCAGCACCACATCCGTCACCGCGCGCAGCCGCGATGGCCGGCCGGACAGCAGCAGCACATCGCAGTCGAAGGCATGCGCCGCCTCGCACAGATCGGCCAGCACCGGGCCCAGGGTGCCGCGCACCAGCCCATCCATGGCTCCCGCCTCGGCCGGAACCTCGACGGTATCCAAGGTGAAGCCGGTGGCGCCCGCATCCGTCGCGATGCGTTCGAAAAAGGCGATGGCGCGGTCGTGGCGCGGGCGGCCGGGGCCGGCGGCCAGCGGCAGCCGCGCGAAGGGGCCGGAGGCTTCGGCTGTCAGCATCTCGTATTCCGACAGCAGCGCCAGCGCGCAGGGTTCCAGCACACGGGCGACGAATTGCCGGGTCAGTTGCCGCTCGGATTCCGCCTGCCCGCCGCGGGCGCCGCCAAGCACGCGGCGCAGGAAGGATTTCGGCTCGCGCAGCCCCGCCTCGCCCAAGGCCTGTTCCAGCGGCGGCAGCACCATGCGCTCGATCACGGTTTGCAGCAGATCGTCGCCTGCGATCTTGAAGCCTTCTCGGAAGTTCTGGGTCGGGCGGATTTCCTGATCCTGCGCCAAGGCGAAGGTGGTGACGGCAAGATCCGTTGTCCCACCGCCGATGTCGATGCTGGCGATCCGCAAGGACGGGCTCGCGCCATAGCCTTCGCGCACGCGCCCCATCAGCCCGAACAACTGCCGCGCATCGGCCTGGAGGCGATGGACCGATTCGGCGTAGAGCCACACAAGCTGCGTCGCCGTCGCCTCATCCAGCCTGGCGGAGACGCGGGGCGGCACCGGGGCGGCCGGGGCGCGCTCGGGCGATGCCGCGGACCAGCCCATCAGATCCCAGACCAGCTCCACCGCATGTTCGGCGCGACGGCGGGCGATGCGTTGCTCGGCGACCGGCATGGCGGTCGGCAGCGTCAGGATCACGCGGCGCAGCCGGCGCGGCACATCGGCGTTGCGCCGCGCCGCCCGCGTCGCCGGCGCGTTGATCTGCACGATCGCCTGCAACAGGATTTCCGCCAGCATCAGCGTGTAGAGCGAGGAGCGCGAGAACCGCGCGCGGATCGCCGGCGCCGCATTGCGGCTGCGCGAAACCACCTCGCCGGTCTCGGTCAGCGCCATCATGAAGCCGCCCGTCACCGGCGGTTCCGGCGCCGCCCCCGGCCCGCGTGCCGCGGCGAACCGCCAGCCCAGGCTGGAGGGGCGCTCGTCCCACAGATACCGCTTGGGCGAGGACAGCCCGGTGGCGCCCTCATTGCCGATCGACTGCCCGGCCAGCCGCACCGCTTCCGGCCCGACCCGCAGCGGCGACGGCCAGGTGAAGGCCCCCGCGCGCCCCGAGCGCCGCGACAGCGCGTCATCGCCGAAGACCGCGCGAGAGAACTCGACCCGGCTTTCGAAGGGCTTTTGCCAGACGAATTCCGGCCGTGTCAGGTCGCGCAGCGCCAGCGGGTAGGAATCATTCAGCGACAGCGGGCCGTCGGGCGAGGATTCCACCAGAATGCCGCAGGTGCGCGCATTGCCGATGTCCAGCACCAGATCGACATCGACCATCGGCGTCTTTCGCCCGCCGATCCCGGCATCGACCAGACGGATGCGCGGCGCCGCCTGGGCCGCGACCAAAACGTCCAGCAGCGTCAGGAACCGTGCCCAGGGTTCCATGCGATAGGGCAGTTCCTCGGGCTTCACCTCCCGCCCGCGCCGCTGCGCGCGCTTGAGGTCGAGGAACATCCCCTCCACCCATTGCCCGAACCAGCCCTCGGCCAGGAAGCCGGCGTTGTCGGCCATCTTGGTCGCGAGGCGGAACTCGCCCTTGCCCGAGGCATCATCCGGGCTTGGGCCGGTGTAGCGCCCCGCCTGCCGCTCCACGAGGCTGGTGTCGAAGGCGAGGATCGCGCGATGCGTGACGCCGCGCAGCCCCGTCATTTCGACGATCCGCACCCGCACCCAGTTGGTGGGGCCGGAATCGAAGCCGACCGCGCCCTCGGCTCCTTGGCTGTCCACGCGCAGGTAAGGCAGCGGCACCCAGCGCCCGAGGAAGGGCTCCAGCGCCTGGCTGCGGGTGATGCGATAGACCTCCTCCTCCGGCGGGTGCTGTTGCCCGACCGGGTCGTAGAGTTCGCCCTCGTCGCCTTCCTCCAGCGCCCGCAGGAACACCTGCTGGTCGCCGGCCGCGTCACGCAGATGCAGGGGCTTTTCGTCCCAGAAGGCGCGGCCGATACGGGGCAGCGCCTCGATATCGAAATCGACATCCAGGAACTGGATGCCGGAGGCCGGTATCAGGCTGAGGAGCGGTGTCGCATAGGTCATGGAGGCAGTGGTCGCTCGCGCCTCGTGGGGGTGGTCAGAGTATCGGCGCAGAAGCCGCGGCGCGGCAAGGAACGGCGCTTCATCGTTGGAATGTCACGCGGGAGCGGGTGTCCTGCCCCGGCTGGATCGTTTCGCATTCGGCCCTGGTGTCATTGGCGCGTTCGCACCGGCTGATCCGGCGGTAGATGTAGGATTGGTCGTTGCAATGCAGGTCACTGACATCATCGACGACCAGCGTCCGCCCCTCGAAAGAGCCGCGTGCCGGACCCTCGCAGACCGCGCCATTGTCGAAGGTCAGGGTCTGGGTGCCCTGGCCGCGCCGGTCGAAGCAGACGCGCCAGCTTCGCACCTGGTTGATCCGCCCGGTACGGACGTCCCGGGTGCGGTAGGTGCTGGCGAGGTTCCAGCACCCCTCCAGCACCGCCACATCGCCGCGGTTCCAGCGATCGGCCGGAAGGTCGGCCCGGGGCGGCGGCGGCGGTGGCGGCGGTGCCGGGCGCGGCGGCGGGGCTGGCGGCGGCTCGGGCTCGGGCGGTGGTGCCGGCGGGGCGGGGGGCAGCGGGCAGTCCTGTTGCCGCTGGCCCAGGCCGCGGCGTAGCGCATCGCGCTCCCCGGCCAGGGCGCGGCCCTGTTCGCGCGCCTGCTCCAGCTCCAGCAACGTGGCGAGCCCGGCGGCATCGACCGTGCAGGCCGGCATCGGCGGGGCCAGCCAGGCGGAGATGACCGGGGTCGCGAAGACCGCCGCCGCCGCAAGGGCCGCCAGCGCCGCGAGGCTGACCCACATCGCGCTGCGGTCCCGCGCCACCGGGGCCGCGATGCCGCCGTCGTCGAAGCGCGCCAGCGCCGAGACCACCGGCCCGGAGGCCGCACAGAAGCCCCAGGCGGTCAGAACCGGCGCGCCATCCACGGCGAAGACCGCATCCTGGGTCGGGACCATCCGCGCCAAGTCGAGCAGCGCCGCGCGATCCGCATCGCCCTCCGCCCGCGCGGTTTCCGCCGCACGCCTGATGTCGGACAGCAACTGCGACAGCGAGGCCGCGAAGACCGCCCGGTCGGCGCGGTTCAGGCTGCCAAGGGCGCGGGAGGCCTGGCCCGGCGCGTCCCAGGCGATGCTGTCCGCGCCCTCGGCCGGGGTGGCCAGGAGGGCCGCGTGATGCGGGCCGAGGGCGGCGAGCAACGGCCGCAGTCGCGCCGCCGCGATGGAGGGGGACAGCCCCTCCGGCCCGGTCCAGCGCAGCTTGTCACGGGAAAAATCGGTGAGGCGCAGCATCGGCCTACCTCCCCGGAAGGGTGAAACGGTCCACCACGCGGGGCGGGCCGGAGCGGGCGACGCCCTCGATGGTGCGATCCGGCTGGCCGGCGATGCGGATGGTCACGCGATAGGGTGTGGTCGGCCGGTCCACGCTGTCGAACTGGTGCACCCGGATCTGGTAGGTGCCCGGCTGCGGGTCGGTGAAGAAGATGTTCTCGACCGGCGTGCGGCTGCGGTCGCCGCCGACGTTGCGGTCCACATCCAAGGTCCCGCCGCAGCCCTGCCGGCGCTGGTAGGAGATCACCTGCC
The DNA here is from genome assembly GCF_003253705.1 of Humitalea rosea. GTDB lineage: Bacteria > Pseudomonadota > Alphaproteobacteria > Acetobacterales > Acetobacteraceae > Humitalea > Humitalea rosea. The sequence goes on along the minus strand of NZ_QKYU01000009.1, from coordinate 54,701 downwards.
CATCGGGGCAGATCACCGACAGGTCCAGATCGTCGCGCGTATCCCAGCCGAGGATGATCTGCACACGGCCCTCCTGCGCGCCCTCGCGGCGGGCGCGGTCGGCATCGTCATTGCGTGGCGGCTCCGGCGCTGGTGGCTGAGGTGGCGGCTGCGGCGGCGGCGCGGGCGGCGGGGCCGGTTCGGGCGGGCGTGGCCGTGGGGGCGGGCGCGGCGGCGGTGGCGGTGGCTGGCAGGCGAGGCGCCGCCGGCCCAGCTCCTCGGCGATGCTGGCCAGGCGGTCGCGCAGGGTCGCTTCCTCCGCCTGCGCCGCGTCCAGGTCCCGCAGCAGGGCCAGATCGGCCGGATCGACGACGCATTGCGCGTCGGAGGTGACGAGCCAGCCGAATGGGTCGCGCCACGCCAGGAAGGCGCCGATCGCGAGCATCAGCACGACCAGCGCCGCGGCCAGCAGCGCCCAGGGCCAGATCGGCCGCCGGGCCGTGGCGCCGATCGCCAGCATGGCCATGGGGGTGGCGGTATTGGGCAGGCTGCGGACCAGGGCCGCGCCCTCTGCCCGCCCGGCCAGATGGTGGCCCCAGCCGACCAGGAACACCGCGTCCCCACGCACGCGGATATAGCCGCGGTCGGGGATTTCGAGCGCCAGGGCAATCAACTCCCCAAGCAGCCGCAACCCCTCGTCGCGTTCGCCGGAGAGGCGTTCCGCCTCGGCGCGGATGGCGGCGGCCAGGGCCTCGAAGGCGGGGGCGCGCTCGGGGGCCATCTGGTCGAGCGGCAGGGCCTCGCCGTCGCCCTCGGCATACCAATCGGTGGTGGCGCGGGCGGGGTCGGGGTTGGGTTCGGCCAGGATCGCCGCATGGGCCGGCGAGAGGCGGCGCGCCAGATGCGCCGCGATCTGCCCCCAGGCCGCGGCGACCGGCTGCCCGCCGGCCGAAAGCGGGCGCAGATCGGCGTCGCGCGTGGTGGCGGCGAGGCTGCGCGCCATGGCTCAGGGCGCCCGGGGGGCAGCGGGCCGGGTAGCGGCGGGCGGGGTCGGGGCTGGAGCCGGCGTCGGAGCCGGGGCCGGGGCGGGCGTTCCAGGCGCTGGGGTCGGTGCCGGCGCGCCCGGCGTCGCGGGCCCCGGCGTCGCGGGCCCGGGTGTGGCGGGCCCTGGTGTTGCAGGCGGTGTGGCGGGCGGCGGCGCTTCGGCCGGCACCGGCGCCGCCTGTGGCGAACAGGCGCCATCCGCTAAGGCCGGCGTCACCCCTGCCTCGCGCAGAAAGGTCAGCAGCGCCTCGGTCTTCTGCGCATAGGCCACGCGCTCGGCCATTTGCGCATTGATGAAGTTGAAGGTGTTCACCCCGACGACGCGGCCACAGCGATCGACCAGCGGCCCGCCCGAATTGCCTGGGCTGATCGAGGCGGTATGCGGCATCGCCACCAGCCCGCTTTGCAGGGTCTGGATTGCCGAGATCCGGCCATCCGTCGTCACCAGATCCGGCAGCTGCGACATGTCGCCCTGCATCACCGCGCGGAACCGCTGGTCGTTCTGCACGATGGCGGCGGGGAAGCCGGCGGCCACCACCTCATCCAGCCGCTGCGCCTGCCGGGTCAAAGTGAAGGGTGTGAGGGAGGGCGCGCCCTCCACTCGCAGCAATGCGAAATCAGGCTGCCCCGGCTCGGCGGCCGAGGTCGTGCGCACCACCGTCGCCGGGAAGGCGCGGCCGAGGTGGCGGCTGGTGACCACCAACCCGCCGGTCGCCTCGGCCACCACATGGTTGTTGGTGATGATCTGCCCGGGCCCGACGAAGAAACCGGTCCCGATCGTGGTCCCCTGCCCGCCCTGGCCGACCACCAGCACCACGGCCTGGTCGAGCTGCTGCAACAGATTGGAGGGGCGCGGCGCCAGGGGCGCATCGGCCGGCGCGTCCGGTGCCGCCGGGGTCGGCTGCGCCGGCAGGTCCTGCGGCATCAGGGTGCGGCCGGGCGGGGGTGGCGTCAGGGGGGTGGCGCGGCAGACATTGCCCTCGGCGCCGGCACGGGCGCGCTCGACCTCCTCGGCCAGGGTCTCATTGGTGCGGCGTTGCAGCTCGATCGCCGCGCGCATGTGGTCGCGGTCCACGAATTCCGCGGTCAGGCGCCGGTTCGCGACGATGTCGGACAGCGCCCGCCAGCCCAGCCAGAACCCCAGCCCCAGGAAGAGGGCGGCGATCAGCAGCGCCACCGGCAGCAGCCACCAGCGCCGCGGCCCGCCCGGGGCTAAGCCTCCGGCAGGCGGTGGCGGGGGTGCCGGCGGGATCACGCGCGCCGCGGCGGGTGGGGCCACCGGGGGCGTCGCCGCCGGCGCCGTTCCGGGCATATAGGGGCCGAGCGCCGGGGCCGCGGCATTGGTGGGCGGCAGGCCCCACCCGGCCAGCACCGGCCGCCCGTCCAGCACCAGAATCGACGCCGCATCCGGCAGGGTCAGTGCCGCGGCCAGCAGCGCCGCCTCATCGCCCGCCCCCCGCGCGCGAGGCGCAAGTGCTGCCAGCGCGTCGCGCAGCAGTGCCTCGGCCGCGGCCCGGCGGGGCTGCGGCAGGCTGCTCAGGGGCTCGACCTCGGTGCCCGTCCCGTACCAGGCGAAGGAGACGATGGCACCCGCCGCATCGCGCGTCGGCACCGGTTCGGCGAAAAGGGCGGCATGTGTACCCGCCGCGCGTTGCAGCTCGGCGAAGCGGATTTGCGCGGGCTGGCCGCCGACCAGCATCGGCCCGGCCCCACCCACCGGGGTCTGCAGCAGGAAGTGCGGTGCTGCCATGCCGAAAAGCCCCCAAAGACGCGCGTCCAGCGTAAATCTTGCCAATCATTGCGCCATTAATACGGCGGCGCCACAAGGCATCTCGCGATCAGCCCGGGGCGCGGCGGCCCTCCACATGCGGTGCGAGCACGGCGACGATGGCGCGGGCGCAGGGCGTGGGGACGCCCGCCTTCGCGCCAAGCTCGGCCACCGTTCCGGCAAGCCAGGGCAGCTCCAGCCGCCGCCCGGCCTCCAGGTCATGGTGCATGGAGGTCGTCATCGCCGCCGACACCGCATCCGCCCGCTGCATCGCCGCCTCCGCCTCGTGTTCCGGCAAGGCGACGCCGAGGGCCCGGCCCACCGCCGCGGTCTCGCCGAAAAGCTCCGCGAGGAAGGCGCGCGACGCATGGGTATGGCGGATCGGCCCGATCGTGCTGCGGGAGGCCGCGGTCATCGACGACATCCCGACCAGGAAGACGAATTTCTGCCAGATCGCCACCGTGATGTCGGGCGGCAGCGATGCGTCGATCCCGGCGGCGGTCGCGGCCTCGCACAGCCGCGCTGCCATCTGCTGGCCGGGGGCGGTGCGGGCGCCGAGCAGCAGGCGCTGCATCGGCCCGGTCTGCGCGATCACCCCGGGCCGTGAGATCGCGGTCGCGACATAGGCGACACCGCCGAGCACGTGGTCCTCGCCAAACGCCTCGCGCAGCGCATCATCCTTGGTCACGCCATTCTGCAAGGAGAGGACGCAACTGCCCTCCCGCATCACCGGCCGGATGGCCTCGATGGCTCCGGGGGTGTCCCAGAGCTTCACCCCCATGATCACGACATCTGCGGCACCGAGGTCGGCCGGGTCCTCGCTCACGCGGGGGTTGGGCAAATGCAGGCTTTCCCGGCCGCCATCGCGCTCGATGGTCAGCCCCTGCGCCCGCATGGCGCCGAGGTGGGTGCCCCGCGCGACAAAGCCGACCTCGCAGCCGGCCGAGGCCAGCAGGGCGCCGTAGAAACCGCCCAATCCGCCCGAGCCCATGCAGATGATCCGCATCGCGTCCTCCTGTTCGTGTGCTGCGCGCATCCTCTCCCGGCCACGGCGCCTGTCCAGCCCGGACAGGGCGGCGCCGGCATGGTATCGGAGACGGGATGCGGGGGCTCGGTTTCATTCTGGCGCTGATGGTGGGGCTGCTTGCGGCGGGGCCTGTGCCCGCCCAGGCGCCCAGCGCCGCGCGGCTGCGCGGTGCCGAACGCACCGAGGCGGCACGGGCGCGCGAGGCCGCCCAGGCGGCCGCCGAGGCGGAGGCCGCGGCTGCGCGCGAACGGCGCCTGGCCGAGGCCCGCGTCGCGGCGGCGGCAGCCGCCCAGGCCGCCGAGAGCGAGGAGCAGGCGGCCCAGTCCCTGGCCGAGGAGGCCGCCCGCGCCGCCCAGGACGCCGTGAGGGAAGCCCGTGCGCGGGAGGCGGTGCTGACCCCGCTCTTGCCGATGCTGCGACGGCTGGCCCTGCTGCCGGAGGCATCGTTGCTCGCGGCCCCCTCGGCCCCCGATGAGACCCTGCGCGGGCTGATCGCCCTCCGCGCCCTGACGCGGGAGGCCCAGGCCGCCGCCGCCGCCGCCCGCGCCGCCGATGCGGCCGCGGCGCGAGAGGCGCGGGAGGCGCTGGGCGCCGCGGAAGCCCTCGCCAAAGCGCGCACGGCCGCGCGCGCCGCAGCCGCCACCGTCGATGCCGCTTTGGCCGAGGCGCGCGCCAACCGCACCGAGGCCGAGGCCGCCGAGGAAGCCGCCGCCCGCCGCGCGACCGAGGCCGCGGCTCATGCCACCGACCTGCGTGAGGCCATCGCCCGGCTGGAGCAGGAGCAGGCGGAAGCCCGGGCACGCCAGGCCGAGGCCAATCGCCGCGCCCATGCCGAGCGCGAGGCGGCGGCGCGCGAGGCGGCGGAGGCCCGTGCCCATGCGCGCGCCGAGGCCCGCCGCGCCGCACGCCAGCCGGAGGCCCCGCCGGCCCCCGCCGCCAGCGCCATTGCCCGTGGCGAGCCGGCGCCGCGCGGGTCCTCGAGCCACCCCTTGCCGGTCGCGGGCCGGCTGCTGCGGGGCTTTGGCGATGCCGCGCCGGGCGGGGCGTCGCGCGGGCTGACCTTGGCGGCCAGCCCGGGAGCCCGCGTGGTCAGCCCCTGTGCCGGGCGGACGGCCTTCGCCGCGCCGTTTCGGTCTTATGGGCTGTTGTTGATTGTTGACTGCGGGCGCGGATACCATTTCGTCCTGGCGGGACTCGACCGGCTGGATGCCGAGCCGGGCAAGCGGCTGTTGGCCGGGGAACCGGTCGGCGTGCTGGGGCGGGCGGAGCAGGGCGCAGGCCCGACGCTGTATGTGGAGCTGCGGCGGAATGGCGAGCCGGTGGATCCGGCCACCTGGTTTGCCCGCGGCGGATGACGCGGCCCGGTTGCGGCCGGCAAGGCTTCGGCAACCGGTGGGATTGTAAACGGGCGGTATCGTGATCCGGTCGTTGCAGCCCGCGACACTCCCCTGTGATACGGGGGGTATGATATTGAGGTTGGACAACGGGTCGCGCCGAAAGCGTGGCTGAAGGAGCGTGGCGTGGCGGAGCAGCAGAATGTGGACACGGCCAAGCCGGTGACCAGCCAGGGCACCGAAGCTTCCCCGGCGCCCAAGCGTGGGCGCGCCTTGCGCGGGGCCGGGTTTGTGGCCGCCTTCTCGGCCGGTCTGGTGATCGGGCCCCTGGTCGCGGCCTGGGCGCAGGATGCGTCCCGCGCCGAGACCTATCGCCTGCTCAATTTGTTCGGCGACGTCTTCGAGCGGGTCCGCGCCGAGTATGTGGAGCCGGTCAATGACCGCGACGTGATCGAGAGCGCGATCAGCGGCATGCTGGCCGGGCTGGATCCGCATTCCTCCTACATGAACCCGCGTTCCTTCCGCGACATGCAGGTGCAGACCCGCGGCGAGTTTGGCGGCCTCGGCATCGAGGTGACCCAGGAAAACGGCTATGTGAAGGTCATCAGCCCGATCGACGACACCCCCGCCGCGCGCGCCGGGGTCAAGCCGGGGGATCTGATCACCCATCTGAACGGCGCCTCCGTCCAGGGCCTGACCTTGCAGGAAGCGGTGGAGCAGATGCGCGGTGAGCGCGGCAGCTCGCTGCGCCTGACCATCCGGCGGGAGGGCACGGCGGCGCCGATCGAGCTCAGCCTGACCCGTGATGTCATCCGGCCGCAGGTCGTGCGCTACCATCTCGAAGGCACTGACATCGCCTATATCCGCCTCGCTTCCTTCAACGAGCAGACCGAAAGCGCGTTGCGCCGCGCCATGACGGCGCTGCGCAGCCAGGCCGGCGGCAATCTGCGCGGGCTGGTGCTCGATCTCCGGAACAATCCGGGCGGGCTGCTGGACCAGGCGGTCCAGGTCTCCGACGACTTCCTGGAGCAGGGCGAGATCGTCTCCACCCGCGCCCGCCGGCCGGAGGATGCCCAGCGCTGGAACGCACGGGCTGGTGACATCGCCCAGGGGCTGCCGATCGTGGTGCTGGTCAATTCCGGCAGCGCCAGCGCGTCCGAGATCGTCGCGGGCGCCTTGCAGGACCACCGCCGTGCCGTGGTGATGGGCGTGAAGTCCTTCGGCAAGGGCAGTGTGCAGACCGTGATGCCGCTGCCGGGCCAGGGCGCCATCCGCCTGACCACCGCGCGCTACTACACGCCGTCGGGCCGCAGCATCCAGGCGACCGGGATCGAGCCGGATATCGAGGTCCTGGCCACGCGCCCGGATGCCGAGCGCCCGGCGCCGCAGCGGGATCGGGAAGCCGATCTGCGCCGCTCGCTCCAGAACGACGGCGCCGCGGCCCAGCCCGCGCCGCCGCTGCCGCCGCTGAACCTGCCCGCGGGGGTGGTCGAGCGCGTGCAGCGCCTGCCGGCCGAGGGTGCTGCCGCCTTCGATCCGGCCAAGCCTGAGACGGATCACCAGTTGCAGCAGGCGGCCGGGCTGCTGCGGGCCTGGGCCTCGGCCCAGCCGCAGCGCCGCGCCGCCCGTTGAAGGATCGCTGACCCTGTTGCGCGGCTGGCGGGGTCTCGGCACCTTCTGGGTAGTGGTGCTGGCCGGGCTGGTCGCCGGCGGAGTCGGGCTGCATCGGCAGGGCCCGCTGCCAACGGCGGCGGTGGCGCCCGCCCCGCCTGAGCCGGACGCAGCCGCGCCGCGGCCGGCCGAACCAACCGCCGCCCCGCCGCCGGAAGCACCGGCCGCGACCCTTGAGCCTGCGGCCGAGCCCACGCCCCTGCCGGCATCTGCGCCCGTCATCGTGCCGCCGGCCGAGCCAGCCCTTCCGGTTCCGCAGGCACCCGCCCCGCCGCCCCTGCCCGTTCCCGCGACGCCGGCCGCCAGCCCCGAGCGGCCGATTCCGCCGCCCGAGCCCGCTTTGCTCGAATCCACCCGCCACGGGCAGCTGCCCAAGGTGGGCGAGGATGGGCGGACCTCCATTCGCGCCTATGCCCGCGCCTTCGACCGTGCCGACCAGCGGCCCCGCATCGGGTTGGTCATTGGCAATATCGGCCTGAACGCCGGGCTCTCCGCCGATGCGATCCGGCGTTTGCCGGGGGCGGCGGCGCTGGCCTTCTCGCCCTATGCGCCTCGTCCGGCTCCGTTGCTGGAGCGGGCCCGCGCACGCGGCATGGAAACCCTGACCGCTTTGCCGCTGGAACCCACGGGCTGGCCGCTGAACGATCCCGGCGACCGCGCGCTGCTGACCGGCAATGCGCCCGCCGAGAACACCGACCGGCTGGAATGGGCGCTCTCCCGCATCCAGGGCCAGGTTGGCGCCATCGGGGCGCTGGGGCCGATGCGCGGCGAACGCTTCGCCGCCATCCCCGAGTTGATCGGCGGGTTGCAGGCGAGCCTGCAGGCACGGGGGCTGCTCTATATCGATCCGCGACCGGGGGCGGGCACGCCGTCGCGGGCCTTTGGCCGAGGGATCGATATCGTCGTGGATGATCTGGCGACCGGGGGCGAGATCGAACGCCGCCTGGGTGAGCTGGAACGGATTGCGCGGGAGCGTGGCTCGGCTCTCGGGCTGGCCTCGGACCCGGCGCCGGTGCTGGTGGAACGGGTCGCCTCCTGGGCAGCGGGGCTGGAGCAGCGCGGCATCGTGCTGGCACCCGTCAGCGCGTTGATCCGGCGGGGAGACGCGGTGCCGCGGCAATAGCCGCCCCCGTGACCAGGCACGCCACCCCGGCTATCGTGCCGGGGAGAGGAACGTCGATCCCATGCACATCACCTCCCCGGCCTTCAAGAAGAACGCGCATCGGGCGCTGAACGACGCAGGGCTGCAGAAGGCGCTGAAGCACGCGCGGCCGATGTTCACCGGCAACCGCGCCCGCGCCGTGGCCAATCTGCCGGAGTTCGAGCAGCTCCGTGACATCGGGCGGGACATCAAGAACCACACGCTGGCGAACCTCGACTGGTATCTTGAGACCTATGCCGCGAACGTCGAGCGCGCCGGCGGCCATGTGCATTGGTGCAGCACCGCCGATGAGGCCCGGGCCAAGGTGCTGGAGATCTGCCGCAGCGTCGGTGCACGCACCGTGACCAAGGGCAAGTCGATGATCTCCGAGGAACTCGGGATCAACGAGCATCTGGCGAAACACGGCATCACGCCGGTCGAGACCGACCTTGGCGAATACATCCTGCAGATCCGCGACGAGGGCCCCTCCCACATCATCGCGCCCGCCTTCCATCTGAACCTGGAGGATTGGGAGAAGACCTTCCGGGCGGTCCACACCGACCTGCCCGCCGACCGCGTCTTTGGTGACCGGCGCGACATCCTGGCCGAGGCCCGGACGCGGCTGCGCGAAAAATTCCTGGCGGCGGATGTGGGGATCACCGGGGCGAATTTCCTCATCGCCGAGACCGGCTCCTCGGTCATCGTCACCAATGAGGGCAATGGTGACCTGACCCAGACCCTGCCGCGCATCCACATCGCGCTGGCGAGCATCGAGAAGGTGGTGCCCACCCTGGAGGATGCGACCAGCCTGCTGCGACTGCTCGCGCGCTCCGCCACCGGGCAGGATTTCTCGGTCTATACCACCTTCAGCACGGGGGCCCGGCGCGCGGCGGATCTGGACGGGCCGGAGCAGTACCATGTGGTGCTGATCGACAACGGCCGCTCCAACATGATGGGCACCGACTTCCAGGAGATGCTGCGCTGCATCCGCTGCGCCGCCTGCATGAACCATTGCCCGGTCTATGGCGCGACCGGCGGCCATGCCTATGGCTGGGTCTACCCCGGCCCCATGGGCAGCGTGCTGACCCCGACCCTGATCGGGGTGGAGAAGGCAGGGCACCTGCCGAACGCCAGCACCTTCTGCGGCAAATGCGAAAGCGTCTGCCCCGTAAAAATCCCGCTGCCGAAGATGATGCGGCATTGGCGGGAGCGGGAGTTCGAGCGGCATCTGTCTCCCGCCTCCGTCCGGGGTGGCCTCAAGGTCTGGTCGTGGTTCGCGAAGCGGCCCGCGGCCTATCGCCTGGCAACGCGGGCGATGATCGCAGCGCTCGGCCTTCTGGGCCGGAAGAAGGGCGCCTTCCGCAGCCTGCCCATGGCCGGCGGCTGGACCGAGGGCCGCGACCTGCCGGTGCCGGAGGGCGGCACCTTCATGGCGCGCTACGCCGCCACGCAAAGAGGGAAGCGGCCATGACCCGCAGCATCAGCGACGATGACGGCGCACCGTCCTTCGTTCCGGCCAGCACGTTGAAGATGCTGATGTCCGGCGTGCATATCGCCACCCCCGAGGAACGCATGGCCGAGGATGTCGCCCGGATCGAACGGGCGTTGGCGGTGATCGAGCGCGCCATGGCCGGGGCATGAGCAAGGACGCGATACTGGGCGCGATCCGGCGCGGCCTGCGCCGGGGCCCCTTGCCGGCCGATCAGGCGGCGATGCTGGAGGGGCGCCTCGCGACGCATCCGCGCCATCTGATCCCGGCCCGCTCCCGCATCCCGCGCCCGGATCAGATCGCCCTGTTCATCCGCAACGTGGAGAAGGAATTCGGCACCGTGGCCCGGGTGGACGGTCCCGAAGCCGTGCCTGGTGCCGTTGCCGATTGGCTGGCAGGGCAGAACCTGCCGCCGCGTTTCGTCATGGCGCCGCACCCCGACCTGCTGGCCCTGCCCTGGTCCGATCGCCCCATGCTGACCTTCGAGGCGCGTCGGGGTGAGGGCAGCGACACCGTCTCGGTCCAGCACGGCTGGGCGGCGGTGGCGGAGACCGGCACGCTGCTCTTCCCCTCCGACCCCACCCGCCCGACCACGTTGAACCTGCTGCCGGAGAGCGAGATCGTGGTGCTCCGCGCCTCGCGCATCGTCGGCGCCTATGAGGAAGCCTGGGATCTGCTGCGGGCGGAGCGGCAGGATGCGGAGACGGGCGGCTTCATGCCGCGCAACCTCATGTTCGTGACCGGTCCGAGTCGAAGCGCGGATATTGAGCAGACCCTCGAATTGGGTGCCCATGGCCCGCGCCGACTGCATGTGGTTCTGGTCGAAGACGACCCCGCCGCCCGCTGACCCGGCGCGCATTCGGGTGTATGCCCCCGGGCATCCACAGCACGAGGCGTCGCCATGCATCTGATCGTTCTGCCGGGGGATGGGATTGGCCCCGAGATTTCGGAGGCGACCCTCACGATCCTCCAGGCCGCTTCCGAGCGGTTCCAGTTGGGTCTGGTCCTGGAGGAGGATCTGGTCGGCCACGCCTCCTTCGCCAAGCACGGCACGACCGTGGTGCCCGAGCTGCTCGACCGGGTGAAGGCGGCCGATGGGCTGATCCTCGGCCCGACGGCGACCTTCGAATTCGGCGATGCGGCCAAGGGCGGGGTCAATCCTTCCGCCTTCTTCCGCAAGGGGCTCGACCTCTACGCCAATATCCGCCCGTCGCGGACCTATCCGGGCGTCAAGGCGCCGGTCGGCGCGTTCGACCTGACGATCGTGCGCGAGAACACCGAGGGCTTCTACGCCGACCGGACCATGTTCATCGGCAATGCGGATATCCTGGTGACCGAGGATGTCGGCATCTCGATCCGCAAGATCACGCGCAAGGGCTGCGAGCGCATCGCGCATGAGGCGTTTCGCCTGGCCCGCCGCAGCCGCAAGCATGTGACGGCGGTGCATAAGGCGAATGTGTTGAAGCAGACCGACGGGCTGTTCCTCGGCATCTGCCGGCAGGTCGCGGCGGACTACCCGGATGTCGCCTTCGACGAGCGCATCATCGACGCCATGGCGGCGCTGCTGGTCCGCACGCCGCAGAGCTTCGACGTGGTGGTCACGACCAACATGTTCGGCGACATCCTGTCGGATCTGGCGGCTGAGCTTTCGGGCAGCATCGGCCTTGGCGGTTCGCTGAACGCGGGGTCCGAATACGCGATGGCGCAGGCGGCGCATGGCTCGGCGCCGGATATCGCCGGGCAGGACAAGGCGAACCCGTTCTCGCTGGTGCTCTCCGCCGCGATGCTCCTGGGCTGGCATGGCGACCGCAAGGGCCAGCCGCGCTTCGGCCAGGCGGCGGCGGCGATCGAGACGGCGGTGCGCGACGCGGTCGCGGCCGGCGAGGCGACCGGCGATGTCGGCGGGCGTCTGGGCACCATCGCGACCGGCGCGGCCATGGCGAAGCGGCTCCGCGCCGACTGAATGGGTGGCGGGGCGGCGGGGCAGGGCCTATTTGCACTGCAACATGTCCCGCCGCATCCGCACCGTTTCCGCCCAGGAAGCCGCCCTTTGGGCGGGCTGGGCGGAGCTGTCCGGGGTGGAACCCCTGCCGGGGCGCGCGCTTCCGGCGCGGCCGGCCCCTCCACCGGTGGTGGTCGTACCCGCTCCCGCAGCTTCCGCGCCCGCCCCCGCGGCGCGCCCTCGCCCGGCCCCCGAGTTCGCGGTCGGCACGCCACCCCCCGGCATCGACGCTCGTCGCTGGCGTGACCTGCGCCGGGGCAAGACCCGGGCGGAACGCACGCTGGACCTGCATGGCCGCACGGCGCAGCAGGCGCATGGCGCGGTGCGCGCTTTTCTCGCCTCGGCGGTGATGGACGGGCTGCGGTGCGTGGCCATCGTCACCGGCAAGGGCTCGACCGAGACGGGCGGGGTGCTGAAGCGGGAACTGCCCTTCTGGCTGAACGCGCATGATCTGCGGCCACTGGTCCTGGCCTTGGCACATCCGCATGCGGCCAATGCCGGGGCGGTGCATGTGCTGCTGCGGCGGCGGCGGTGACGCCCTTCGGGGAGAGGCTGCGGGCCTTGCGGAAGGCGCGCGGCATGCGGTTGAAGGATCTGGCGGAGGCGCTGCAAGTCTCCGCGCCGTATCTTTCGGCACTGGAGCACGGCCGCCGGGGTACCCCGGGGCCAGGCCTGATTCATCAGGTGAACGAGGCCTTCGGCCTGATCTGGGATGAGGCGGAGGAGATGGTGCGGCTGGCGCGGGTCAGCGAGCCGAAGGTCGCGATCGACACCGCGGGGCTGGACCCAGAGGCGACCCGGCTCGCGAACCGGCTGGCCGCGCGGTTTCGTAGCCTGCCCCCGGCCGCGGTGGCCGAGATCGCGGCGGTGCTGGACCGGCACGCCCCCGCGGTGCGGCCGAGGCCGGCGCAGGCCGCCCATGGGGATGGCAGGCGCGGGCGGCGACGCGCGTCGCCCTGATCGGTCTGGCGCCCCCAAGGAGGCAGGCTGGCCAGAGAATGCCCTCTGGCCAGCAGGCGGTCAGCCCTGCCGTTCCACCATCATCTGCTTGATGGACCCGATCGCCTTGGCGGGGTTCAGACCCTTGGGGCAGGTGTTGGTGCAGTTCATGATCGTGTGGCAGCGATACAGGCGGAAGGGGTCTTCCAGCGCATCCAGCCGCTCGCCGGTCCGCTCGTCACGGCTGTCGGCGATCCAGCGATAGGCCGCGAGCAGCACGGCGGGCCCGAGGAAGCGGTCGCCATTCCACCAATAGGAGGGGCAGGCGGTCGAGCAGCAGAAGCACAGGATGCATTCCCACATGCCGTCGAGCTTGGCGCGCTCCTCCTTGGACTGGCGGCGCTCCTCATCCGGCGGCGGGGGGGTGTCGGACTTCAGCCAGGGCTCGACGCTGCGATACTGCGCGTAAAGCTGCGACAGGTCGGGGACCAGATCCTTCACCACCGGCAGATGCGGCAGCGGGTTGATCTTCACGTCGCCGGTCACGTCCTCGATCGGCTTGAGGCAGGCGAGGGTATTGGTGCCGTCGATGTTCATCGCGCAGGAGCCGCAGATGCCCTCCCGGCAAGACCGGCGGAAGGTGAGGCTACCGTCGATCTCGTTCTTGATCTTGATCAGCGCGTCCAGAACCATCGGCCCGCAATTGTCGAGGTCGATCTTGTAGGTGTCGCGCCGCGGCGTGGCTTCGCTGTCCGGGTCCCAGCGGTAGATGCTGAAAGACCGGACATTGGTTGCGCCAGAGGGCGCGGCATAGGTCTTGCCGTCGCCGATCTTGCTGTTCTTCGGAAGCGTGAAGGTCGCCATCGTTTCAGCCTTGTCTAGCGTTAGTAAACGCGCGCCTTCGGGGGGAACACCTGCACTTCGTTGGTCAGGGTCCGCATCTTCACGTCGCGGTAGTCCAGCTTCACGTGACCCTCCTCGTCGGCCCAGGCGAGGGTGTGCTTCATCCAGGTCACGTCGTCGCGGTTGGGGAAGTCCTCATGCGCATGGGCGCCACGGCTTTCGTGGCGGGCCTCGGCGCCGACCATGGTGGTCATGGCATTGCCCATGAGGTTGTCGAGTTCCAGCGACTCGACCAGATCCGAGTTCCAGATCAGCGACTTGTCCGAGACATACAGGTCGCGGGCGGCGTCATAGACGCCCTGCATCTTGGCGACACCCTCGCTCAGCAACTCAGAGGTGCGGAACACCGCGGCATGGGTCTGCATGGTCTTCTGCATCGCCAGGCGCACCTCGGCGGTGCGGGTGCTGCCCTTGGCGTGGCGGCGCTTGTCCAGCCGGTCCAGCGAGGCTTCGCCGGCGCGCGCCGGCAGCGGCGCCTGCGAGGCGCCGGGCTTGATGATCTCGGCGGCCCGCAGGGCGGCGGCACGGCCGAACACCACGAGGTCGAGCAGCGAATTGGTGCCGAGGCGGTTGGCGCCATGGACGGAGACGCAGGCGGCCTCACCCACCGCCATCAGCCCGGGCACGATCGCATCCTGGTCGGTCGCGGTCGGGCGCAGCACCTCGGTGTGGATGTTCGTGGGCACGCCGCCCATGTTGTAATGGACGGTCGGGAGCATCGGGATCGGCTCCTTCGTCACATCGACGCCCGCAAAAACCTTGGCGGTTTCGGAAATGCCCGGCAGGCGTTCATGCAGCAGATCGGCGCCGAGGTGCTCCAGATGCAGCATGATGTGGTCCTTGTTCGGACCACAGCCGCGGCCTTCGCGGATTTCCACGGACATGGCGCGGGAGACGACATCGCGCGAGGCCAGATCCTTGGCCGTCGGCGCGTAGCGCTCCATGAAGCGTTCGCCATTGGAATTGGTCAGGTAGCCGCCTTCGCCGCGGGCCCCTTCGGTCACCAGGCAGCCGGCGCCATAGATGCCGGTCGGGTGGAACTGCACGAATTCCATGTCCTGCATCGGCAGGCCGGCGCGCAGCACCATCCCACCACCGTCGCCCGTGCAGGTATGGGCGGAGGTGCAGGAGAAATAGGCGCGGCCATAGCCACCGGTCGCCAGCACCACCTGCTGCGCGCGGAAGCGATGCATGGTCCCGTCTTCGAGGTTCCAGGCCATGACGCCGCGGCAGACGCCTTCCTCATCCATGATGAGGTCGAGGGCGAAGTATTCGACAAAGAACTCGACGCCATGCTTCAGCGACTGCTGGTAGAGCGTGTGCAGGATGGCGTGGCCGGTGCGGTCGGCGGCCGCACAGGCGCGCATCGCCGGGGTCTTGCCGTAGTCCTGCATGTGGCCGCCGAAGGGGCGCTGGTAGATCTTGCCGTCATCGGTGCGGCTGAACGGCACGCCGTAGTGTTCCAGCTCGATGATCGCGGGGATCGCCTCGCGGCACATGTATTCGATGGCATCCTGGTCGCCCAGCCAGTCCGACCCCTTCACGGTGTCGTACATGTGCCAGCGCCAGTCATCCTCGCCCATGTTGCCCAGCGCCGCGCCGACGCCACCCTGGGCCGCGACGGTGTGGGACCGGGTCGGGAAGACCTTGGTGATGCAGGCGGTCTTGAGCCCCGCCGCACCCATGCCGAATGTGGCGCGCAGACCCGCCCCGCCGGCACCGACCACCACCACGTCATAGGTGTGGTCCACAATGCGGTAGGCCCCGATGCTCGGCTTGCTGATCGCGTTCATCGTCCCGTTCTTCCGTCACCTGGGGGCATTTGAGCCCCAATTTTTTGCCGGGCGACCATACGCCCCGGCCAGTCCCGTCAGTGGGCTTCCCCGTCAGACGGCGATGCGAAGCACCGCCAGAACCGAGGCGATCGCCAGCAGCCCGCAGACCGCCTTCACCGCCAGCAACGCCGCGATGCGGGCGCCCGGGACGTGCACATAGTCCTCGATCACCACCTGCAAACCCGCGTTGGTGTGATGAAAGCTCAGCAACAGGGTTGCGATCAGCAGCACCGCATTGAAGGGTGAGCCGATCCAGGCCAGCGCCTCGGCATAGCTGGCGCCGGCCAGCGACACGGCGGAGAGCGCGAACCACAGCGTCAGCGGCAGCAGCCCGATCGAGGTGACCCGCTGCATCCACCAGTGATGCGTGCCGGCCCGGGCCGAGCCCATGCCGCGCACGCGGCCGAGCGGGGACTGAAGGCGAAGGGCGCTATCGGTTTCGGTGTTCATGTCGCGCGCCCCTTACCAGATCACCAGGGCGATGACCCAGGTCAGCACCGTCAACACACCGGTCCCGATCACCACCACCATCCCCGAGGCATAGGCCCGGGGCAGGGCGAAGCCGAAGCCCGCGTCCCAGACCAGATGGCGGATGCCGGCCAGCGTGTGGAACCAGGCCGCCAAGGTCAGGCCGAACAGCATCAGCAGCCCGATGAAGGAGCCCAGGAACCACTGCGCCTTCTCGAAGGCCGCAGCACCGGCGGCCGCGGCCACCAGCCACCACACCAGCAACAGCAACCCCGCCGTCCAGCCGATACCGGCGATCCGGTTCAGGATGGACAGGCCACTGGTCCATTGCGGCTTATAGACCTGCAGATGCGGCGACAGTGGCCGCCGCACCTTGGAGCCATCGGTCCGGCGGCCATGGAAGGCCGCTTCGCGTGCATCATGCGTCAGGGACATCAGGATTTTCGCCCGTGGCTCTACTTGGAAGGTGACGGTCGGTTACAGCGACCTTGGCTACCTTAGTATGTTGCGTCGCGGTGCAAGGTCAACGCATGGGCAAGATTATCCATTCATGCACCGCCCTCTGGTCAGAACGGATGCGCCGCGCGACCCTGGCCGGGATGGGGATGGTTGCCTTTGTTGTGGTGCTGTTGGCGGCGATCCTCGGCGGTCCCGCCCTGGGCCAGGACGTGCCTGCCACAGGCAGCGACTTCGGCGGCGTCGGGCTCATCGAGAGCCGCAACGCCCGCTTCCGCCCCGACGGCACGCTGGAGGCGGGCGCCAGTCTTCGCCACCAGCGGCGCTTCTGGTTCCTCTCCTTCCAGGCCCTGCCGTTCCTGGAAACCACCTTCCGCCTCAGCGAGAGGCTGAACACCACCACCGGCAGCGGCATGACCACCGACCGGGCCTTCGACCTGAAGCTGCGACTGATCGAGGAGGGTCAATGGACCCCGGCGGTCGCCATCGGGCTACAGGATGTGATCGGCACCGGCATCTACGCCGGGGAATACATTGCGGCCTCCCGCCGATGGGGGCCGGTGGATGCCACGCTCGGTCTCGGCTGGGGCCGGCTCGCGACCGGGGCCGATACGAACAATCCGGCGCGATATTTCTCGGAGCGTTTCGCGGACCGGCCACGGGATGTGGGGCGGGGCGGCACGCTCTCCACCAGCTTCTTTCGCGGCGAGGAGAGTGGCGCCTTCGGCGGCATCGAAGTCTCGCTGCCCGCGGTCCCGACCCCCTGGGGCGCGTTGGAGGGGCTGCGCGCCAAGGCCGAATACAGCGCCGACGTGCTGCGGGACGAGAGCGGCGGCTACCCGGCCCGGACCACCGGGCTGACCGGCAGGGCGGCCTCGCGGTTCAACTTCGGCCTGCAATGGTCGAATGAAACGGTCGATGCCGGCCTCTTCGCGGTGCATGGCACCGATCTGCTGATCCGGCTGAGTTTTCGTATCGACCCCGGCGCCCCCCCGGCCATGAGCCTGCCGCCGCCCCCGCCGATGCCGGCCCGGCCCGTGGTGGCCGAGGCTGACGAAGCCCTGGCCGGGCGCGTCTTCGCCGCCCTGCGGGCCGCCGGCCTGCCGCCCGTGGCCTTCGGGATCGAGGGCAATGAGGCACAGATCGCCGTCTCCGGCGGCCCCCACCGCACGCTGGCGCAGACCTCGGCCCGCGTGCTGCGGGCGGTGAATGGGGTGCTGCCGCCCGACATCGGCATGCTTCGCATCGCCTGGTGGCAGGCGGGCGCGGAGGTCGCGGAGATGACCATCCCCCGCGCGGTGTTGGAGGCGGCCGCCCAGGACCAGGCCTCACCCGAGGAAGCCTGGGCGGCGACGCGGCTGCTGCCTGCCGGCACGACCCAATGGCCCGCCGGCAGCCGGGCGCCAGGCGGCGGCTTCGACTGGGGGGTGGAACCGCGGCTGGCGCTGGTGCTCGGGGACCCGACCAGCACCTTGCGGTATCAGGGCGCCGTGGCGGTTGGTGGGCGCTACGATCTGGGGGCGGGGGTTTCCGTGGCGGGCAGCGTGCAGCAGGCGCTGCTCGGCAACCTCTCGGATGGGCTGCCGAGCGACAGCGCGCTGCCCCATGTCCGCAGCGACTATGCCCGTTATGCGCGGGAGGGGAAGACGAGCATTCCCGCCCTCTATGCCGAACGGATCTGGACCGCGGCGCCGGATGTATTCGCCCGCGTGACCGTCGGCCTGCTGGAGCCGATGTTCGGCGGGATCTCGACCGAAGTGCTGTGGCGACCGGCCGAGAGCGCCGTGGCGGTGGGGGTGGACGCGAATTACGTGCGGGCCCGCGACTATGACCAGCGCCTGGCCTTCCGGGATTATGAGGTCGCGACCGGGCATGTCTCGGTCTATGCCGATCTTCCTGTCTGGAACCTGTACGGGATCGCCCGCGCCGGCAGGTATCTGGCCGGGGACTGGGGCGGGACGCTGGAACTCGGCCGGCGCTTCGACAGCGGGATCGAGATCGGCGGCTTCGCCACGATGACCGATGTGCCCTTCAGCAAGTTCGGTGAGGGCTCGTTCGACAAGGGCATCCATGTACGGCTGCCGCTGGTGCTGTTCGGGGCCGAAACCCGGCAGAGCGGCACCGCCCTGATCCGGCCGGTGCAGCGTGATGGCGGGCAACGCCTGTCCGTGGACACTGCGCTCTGGGGCGTCACCCGCGACGGCAGGGCGGATGCCCTGCGCCGCGGGGTCGCCGGCTTCGCGCGTTAGTCGTTGTTCTCGGGATAGGTGAAGGCCGGCAGGGCCTTCAGCGAATCAACCGTGGCGTTGGGCAGGGTCAGATAGTTCTGGCCGGCGGTACGGGTCAGCTGGTTGTACGGCACCGCCACGAGGTGGGCGCCAATGCCCAGGAAGCCGCCGACCGAGAGGATCGCAACCGGCTGGCCCCCGCCCTGCGGCACCATCAGGTCATCGATCTCGCCGATGGTACGGTCTTCGGCGCCGCGCACGTTCTTGCCGATGATACGGCTGGCGCGGATGCCGGCGGGCAATCCCGTCACGTCGGCCGCATTGGCCGCGACGGGGCCGGTGGTGGCCGGGGTCGGCGGGGCGGGATGGGTGCCGGTCACCGGCGCCTGCGCCGGCGTGGTGCCCATGATGCCCTGCGGCGTGATGCCGGTAGCGTCGGGCGTCGGGCGGGCGGGAACCGGGCTTTCCGGCGGCGCGGACTGGGTCGGAACCGCCTGCGCGGGCTGTGCGGGCGGGGGGGCCTGAGCCATCGCCATCAGGGGCAGGGCAAGAAGGCCTGCGGTTGCGGTGGCCAGAATGAGGTCTCGGCGAAGGTCGCTGCGCGTCATCAGTGTCTCCCGTTCTGCTGTGGATCGGCCGCTGGTGGCCGTTGCAGTCGAAACGGGAAGGCGGGAGCAAAGTTTCCGTGGGGCAAGCGCGGCCTTGAGGTGGCAGGGGAAACCGAGTCGTGCGGCCAAGCAGCGCGGCATGGGCCGGTTTGGCCCATGCCGCGCTCCGCATTCCTTGCTGACAGAGTAATAGGCTAATCGGCCATCGCATCGGCCATCAGCGTCTGCTGCGTGACCTCGGTGAGCTTCATGTCGGTCTGCTTCTCTTCCTCCAGGGTGGTCTGGAGGAGGGCCATCAGCGCGTCCTCGCCGAGCGCCTTCGCCAGAGCGATATCGACGCCATAGGCGGCGATCTCGTAGTGCTCGATGCGCTGCATGCCGGCGACGATGACCAGGTCCATGACCGGCCCCTTGTCGTGTTCTTCCATCTCATGCTGCGCTTCCTCGACCAGGCCGCGCATCGCCTCGCACACTTTCCGGCCCGGCCGGGCGCCCAGCATGTCCAGCGCCTGCTCGACCCGTTCGATATGGGTCTGCGTCTGCTCGACATGCGCCTGGATTCCCTCCTTCAGGGCGGGGGCCGTCACTTTGCGGACGGCGCGCTGCATGCAGCGCAGCGCCTGCTTTTCGGCGCTGTAAGCATCCTTCATCTGATCGACCAGCAATTCCCGGACTTCGCTTTTCATGATGACCCCGTTCGTCTGAGCTGTTGGCAACAGCATCGAAACTGGCGAGAGGCCGCGAGGTTGCTGTCTACGAGCGGGACAAATGCGATTTCACCGGCGCGTCACCCCGGCGTTTGGTTACGTCGGCTCGCCCTCCACCGGCGCGGCCCCAAGCTCGCGCAGCAGCGCCGAGATTTCACCTGCCGCCGCCGCCACGGCCGCCGCATCCGTCCCCTTGGCGACGAGTGCCACCCCGCCCGAGCCCGGCACATCGACCTGCTGGAAGGGGTAGGAGCCGATGTCGAGCGCCGGGAACCGCGCCTGCACCGCCGACAGCCCTTCGGCGATCTGCCCCTCGAAGATGCCGCGCGCATGGACGGTGTGGGACAGGATCGGGTTGCCGCCTTGCAGGCTCGGGGCCAGGGCCTCGAACATCGCCTGCATGATGCGCGGCACGCCGGCCATCACATGCACATTCTCGATCGTGTAGCCGGGCGCGATGGAGACGGCATTGGCGATGGGGGTCGCGCCACGCGGCAGGGTCGCCATCCGCATCCGCGCCGCGTTGAACTCGGTGCCGCGCCCCGCGTAATATTCGGCCATGACCGCCACGGTCGGCGGATGCGCTTCCCAGGGCACGCCGAAGGCGGCCGAGATGCATTCCCCGGTGATGTCGTCATGCGTGGGCCCGATGCCACCGGTGGTGAAGACGTGGTCGTATTTCTTCCGCGTCGCATTCACCGCTTCGATGATCTCCGCCGGCACGTCGGGGATCACGCGCACCTCCCGCAGCGGAATGCCGATCTCACCCAGGCGGGTCGCCAGGAATTGCAGATTGGCATCCCGCGTCCGGCCCGACAGGACCTCATTGCCGATGATCAGCAGGCAGGCGGTGGGGTTCGGCTTGGTCATGGCAGGCTCCGGTCAGGCGGTTCGGTCGGCAGGATAGGCCCGTCCCTTCCATCCCGCCGAGAGGCCCAAAGCGCCGCGCACCAATGCGGTCCATTGGATGGCCAGCGCGACGGCAACGGTCAGCGGATGCAGCGGCACGGTCCACCAGGGCTCGCGCGCCCAGAGCGTCACGGCGGCGCGCAGCGCGAAGCCCAGGGCCAGCGCCGCCATGGCCTGCGGCGCCGGCAGCAGGAACCAGGGCCAGAGATGCGCCCCTGCCAGGACGGTAGTCCAGATCGGCAGGCCGATCGGCGTGGCCATGCCTTCGCGGGCATTCTTGAGGAAGCCCAGCCAAGCCTCGCGGAAGCCGGGATACATCCGGCAGGTGGCGAGGGACGCGCCGCGCACGACCTCGGTCCATTGGCCCTCGGTTCGCATCAGCCGGGCCAGGGCCAGCCCATCATGCAGCACCCCGCGCACGGCCGTATGGCCGCCGGCGGCGACATAGGCGGTGCGGTCCACCAGCACCAATTGCCCGCAGGCCGCGGCCAGGGCCGGATGGCGGGTGAAGGCCCGCCCACCGCCCGGCAGGTAGCCGACCAGCAGGAAGGAGATCAGCGGAACGGTCAGCGCCTCGCCGAGGCTGCGGATCTCCTGCCTCGGCACCCCGGTCACCATCGCCAAGCCCCGCCGCACCGCATGGCCCGCCATGGCGGCCGCGGCATCCGGTGCCAGCCGCACATCGGCGTCGATGAACAGCAGATGCGTGCCGCGCGCGGCGCGGGCCAGCCGCGCGCAGGCATGGACCTTGCCGGTCCAGCCGGGCGGCAGCGGCGGTGCGGCGAGCAGCCTCACCCGAGGGTCGGTCGCGGCGATGGCCGCGACGATGGCGGCGGTGGCATCGGTGCTGCCGTCATCCATCACCAGCACCTCGATGGCGGTCCCGCGGCTGGCCAAAGCGGCGGCGAGGCAGGTGGCGATATTGGCGGCCTCATCCCGCGCCGGGATCAGGATGGAGACCAAGGTTCCAGGCGGTGCGTAGCCGCGCGGCGCGCGCAGCAGCAAGAGGTTGATGGCGCCGATGATCGCGGGGATCATCGCCAGTTCCAGCATCAGGGGCAGCCAGCCGGTCATCCCGCCTCCGGATCGTGCCGCGCGTCGAATTGTGCCCCGCGCACCCGCGCCTTCAGCCGGCGCCAGAGGTCATAGGGGCCGCCCAGCCCCTCCCGCCCCCGGGCCAAAGTGGTGAAACGGGCCGGGTCGCGAGACAGCGCATCCTCCGCCAGGCGATCCATGGTGGCGTGCAGGGCGGCGGCCATCGCGGCGGCGCGGGCGGGGCGGTCCAATACCGCCAGATCGCGGCCCGCAAGGCCGGGCCCGAAGGCGAAGAGCATCTCCGCCCGCGGCTCGGCCCAGAACGGGTATTCCAGCGCGAGGGGGAGGAACACCGCATCCCCGGCAAGCTCCGGCAGCCGCACCAGCCCCGCGACCATCGGCTGCGGCCGGGTTCGCACATCGACGAACCGCCCGGGCGCGTTGATCCACAGCGTATGGGCCGGGGTTTGCAGGATGGTCCTGGCCGTCCGCAGGAAGCCGAGCGCCGCGCGTGGCGACTCCTGCCCGACGCCCCAGGCGCCGATCCGCTTCATGAAGCCGTAGCGTGCGAAGGCGCCGGCCTCCATCGGCACGAACATCGGGCGCCCTGGAAACAGCGCCTTCGCCAGCAGCACGAACATCACCCCATCCCACCAGGACGGGTGGTTGGCGAAGATCACCACCGGCCGGTCATCCGCCACATCGGGCTGCCCCCACAGCGCCATCCGCAGCCCGCGCATGGAGGAGGCGGCGCGATGGGCGAAGACCCGGTGGAAAAAGGCGACATGGGCCGGTGACCGCAGCCCGACCGGATCAGGCGGCGCGGGCATGGCTCACCCGGCCACCGGCAGGTCCCGCGCCCGCCGCCCGGCGAGGTCGGCGGCCTCACCCATCCCGCGCCCGCCGAGGTCGCGGTCCAGGCTGTCGGCGGCGATCCAGCCGGACATCATCACCATGGGCATCCCCGGCCCCGGATGCGCCGCGCCCCCGGCCAGATACAGCCCTTTCACCGCGCGCGAGCGGTTGCCCGGCTTGAAGGCCCCCGTGAAGCTGCCGTGGCTGGCGAGCCCGTAGATCGCACCATCCAGCACCTTGTAGCGGGTGTGGATGTCCATCGGCGTCAGATGCCGCTCGGTGACGATGCGGCTCTCGATATCCTCCATCCCGGCGGAGCGCTTCAGCTTGTCCAGGATGGTCTGGCGATAGGCGGGGAACATCCGGCTCCAGTCATGGTGCGGGCGCAGATACGGGGTGTGGACCAGGACATAGAGCGCCTCGCCGCCCTCGGGCGCCACCGTGGGGTCGGTGCCGGAGGGGGCGGCGAGGTAGGCGGTGGGGTCGGCGGCAGGCTCCCCGCGCTTGTAGATCGCGTCGAACTCCGCCTCCGCATCGCCGGAGAAGACGAAACCATGATGCGCCAGATGCTCGTAGCGCCGGTTCAGCCCGAGGTAGAGCACCACCCCGCTGCAAGCCGGCTCGTGGTTCTTCCGGCTGTAGGTCTTCGCCGCCGCGCCGCCGACCAGCTCGGTATAGGTGCGGATCGCATCCATGTTGGAGATGACGGCGTCGCAGGCGAAGCGCTCGCCCCCGGCGGTGACGCTGCGAACCGCGCCCTGCTCGATCTCAAGCGCGGTGACCTCCACCCCCGGGCGCAGATCGGCGCCGAGGTCGCGCGCCAGCCGCTCCAGCCCTTCCGCCACGGCGCGGGTGCCGCCTTGCGGGTACCAGATGCCCTCCGACGACTGCATATCGCCGATCGAGCACAGCACGGCCGGCGCCATATAGGGGTTCGACCCGACATATTGGCAGTAGTGATCCAGCATCTGCGCCAGACGGTCGTCCGGCATGTTGCGGCGGATGATCTTGGCCACGGTCTGCCCCATGCGCAGCGCCAGCACGTCCTTCAGCGTGTTGGGCTGGAAATTCTGCTTCCAGTCGATGGTGTCGGACACACCCTCGACACTCTTCCAGAAGAAGAATTTCTCCGAGACCTCATGCAGATGCTCGGCGATGCGCTGGAAGGCCGCGTAGCCCTTGCCCACGCCCTTGCCTGGGGCAAAGGCTTCCATGGCGGCGGCGCCGGCCTCGGCGCCTTCCATCAGGTCGATCCGGCTGCCGTCCTCGAAAAAGCAGCGCCACTGCGGGTCCAGCCGGATCAGCGGGATTTCCTCCTCCTGACGGCGCCCGGCCTCGGCGACGATCCGCCGCAGCACCCGCGGCACCGTCAGGATGGTCGGCCCCATGTCGAAGCGGAATTCGCCCGGGCCGGCCGGGTTGGGCAGGGTGAGGACGGCGGCCTTGCCGCCCAGCCAGTCGTTCTTGTCGAACAGCGTGACCTGATGGCCCCGCGCCTGGGCCACGACCGCGGCGGCCAGCCCCGCGAGGCCGCCGCCGATGATGACGACATTCGCGCCCATGCCCGTCGTCCTCCTCAACCCGCGGCCAGGATGCTGCGATCGGTCATCACCGCCGAGGCCAGCGGCCCCGCCGCGACCCCCAGATCGTCCAGCACCAGCTTGCTGGTGATGCGCGCGCCTTCGTAGATCACCGGCAGGCCGCTGCCCGGATGGGTGCCGCCGCCGACCAGGTAGACCCCGCCCACCTCCGCGAAGCGATTGCGCGGGCGGAAGGACAGCATCTGCATCAGATCATGCGTCAGGTTGAAGGTGGCGCCATAGCCGACCGCGTAGTCATCCTGCCAATCCTGCGGCGTGACCATCTTCTCGCTGCGGATGCGCGCGCGGATATCGCCCAGGCCGAGCACCGACAGCCGGTCCAGCGCCAACTCCCGATACCGCGCGGCCTCGGCCGCCCAATCCGCGCCATGCCGCAGGTTCGGCACCGGCACCAGCACATAGAGGGTGGAATGCCCGGGCGGGGCCATCGAGGGATCGGTGACGCAGGCGTTCTGCACATAGACCGAGGGGATTTCGGGCAGGATGCCGCCATCCACCTCGGCGATGTTCCGCTTGTAGTCCTCGGCCAGCAGGATGGTGTGGTGGGCGAGGTCGGGGAACACGCCCTCGATGCCCAAATAGAGCATGAAGGTGCTGCAGGAATAGCGCGCGGCCGCGATGCGCTTGTCGGTCCAGCGCTTGCGCGTGGTCCCCGGCAGCAGCTTGGGCATGGCATGCGCGAAATCGGCATTCACCACCACCGCATCCGCCGCGATATGGCGCCCGGCGACGGTGACGCCGGTGGTGCGCCCGTCCACCACATCGACGCGATCGACCGGCGTGTCGTAGCGGATGTTCACGCCCATCTCGCCCGCGACCCGCGCCATCGCTTCCGACACCGCCCCGCAGCCACCGCGCGGATGGAAGACGCCGTGCTCGTATTCGAGGAAGGAGAGGATGGTGAACAGGCTGGGGCAGCGGAACGGGCTCATCCCCAGGTATTTGGTCTGGAAGGAGAAGGCGAGCCGCACCCTTGGGTCGCGGAAATGCCGCGCCAGATCCTGGTCCACCGACAGATGCGGCCGCAGCAGTTTCAGCGCCCGCACCATATCGGCGCCGAAGATCGCCGAATGGCTGCCGAAGCCGCGCTCCAGCACCGGGGTGAAGGCGCGCAGCTTGGCCCGGTTGCTTTCCAGGAACGGCCGGAAGCCGGCGGCATCGCCGGGGCAGAGGCGGGCGATCTCCGCCTCCATCCGCGCGATATCCGGCGTCGCGTCCAGCACGGCGCCATCGCCCTCGAAGACCAGGCGGTATTGCGGGTCCAGCCGGATCAGCTCGACCTCATCCTCCAGCCGCCGGCCGCAGGCGGCCATGATCTCGGCCAGGATGCGGGGGTAGAGAAAGAAGGTGGGGCCGAGGTCGAAGCGGTAGCCCTCGGGGGTGGTCAGCGTTCGGGTGCGGCCGCCGGGCACGCTGTCCTTCTCGAACAGCGAGACCTTCACGCCGCGGGCGGCCAACAATAGTGCTGCCGCCAGCCCGCCAGGGCCGGCGCCGATGACGGCGACATGCGGGCCCGCGGGGTGCAGGGCGGGGCTGGCCAGGGGAGCGTTCATGCGCGATCGAAAGGAAGCATCACCTCTCAGGTGCGGTGCCGCCGCCGTCGCGCAAGGGCCTCACCCCGCCATGGCTTCCTCGGCCGCCGCGATGGCGCGCGGCAGCAGCCGGCGCAGGAAGATGTCCCGGGTCGCGGCATGGGCCGGATCGGCCGCCGCCGCACGGGCGACCATGGCCGCACCCAGCACCCAGCCGCAGGCATCGAGGAAGCGCGAGGCCCCGACCGGGCCACCCGCGCCGAGCATGGCGGGGATGGCCTGCTCCACCGTCGCCGCGGCCTGGCCGATGGCGGGGGCGACCAGGACGGCCTCGGCCAGCAGGGTCCGCAGCAGGGCGCCCCCATCGCGCGGCAGCTTGCGGGTCACGAGATCCAGCGCCTGGATGCCGTTGGTGCCCTCATAGATCGGGGCGATCCGGGCGTCGCGGAGGATTTGCGCCGCCCCGGCATCCTCGCAGAAGCCCATGCCGCCATGGACCTGCACGCCGAGGCTCGCGGCCTCCACGCCGCGATCGGTGCACCAGGCTTTCACGATGGGGGTCAGCAGCGCCAGCCGCGCCTCGGCTTCCGGCGATTTCAGCAAGCGGGCGCGGTCGAGCGAGGCCGCCGCCTCCAGCGCCAGCAGCCGGCCGGCGAGGGTGGTGGCGCGCATTTCGGCCAGCATCCGGGCGACATCGGGGTATTGGTCGATGGTCTTGCCGCCCTGCTCGCGGGTGGCGGCGAAGGTCTCGGCCATGGCCAGCGCCCGCGCCCCCTGGCCGACGCCCTGCACGCCGACGGCGAGGCGCGCGGCGTTCATCATGGCGAACATCGCCTGTAGCCCGCGATGCGGCGCGCCGATCAGCTCGGCCTCGGCGCCGTCGAACAGCATGATGCAGGTGGGGCTGCCGTGGATGCCCATCTTGTGTTCCAGCCCGCCGCAGGAGACCGCGTTGCGGCGCCCATCCGGCAGGAGCCTCGGCGCCGCGAACAGGCTGATGCCGCGCGAGCCCGCCTCGGCCCCCGGCAGCCGCGCCAGCACCAGGTGCAGCGTGTTCTCGGTGAGGTCGTGCTCGCCCCAGCTGATGAAGATCTTCTGGCCGAACAGGCGCCAGGAGCCATCCGGCGCGGGTTCGGCGCGGGCCCGAAGGCGGGACAGGTCGCTGCCCGCCTGCGGTTCGGTCAGGCACATGGTCCCGGTCCAACGCCCGGCCACCAGTTCGGGCAGCCAGCGCTCGGCCTGATCCGGCGTCGCGTGATGCGCCAGCAGCTCCACCGCGCCCGCCGTCAGCAGCGGGCAGAGGGTGAAGGACATGTCGGCGGCGCTGCACAGCTCCAGCACCGCCGACCACAGCGCATGCGGCAGGCCCTGGCCGCCATGGGCCTCGGGGGCGGCGAGGCCCTGCCAGCCGCCCTCGACCCATTGGCCATAGAGCGGCAGGTAATGCTCCGGCGCCCGCACCAGCCCGTTTTCCAGCCGGGCGCCGGCGCGGTCGGCGGTCTGCCAGCCGGGGGCGATGGCCTCGCGGGCGAAGCGGTCCGCCTCGCGCACCACGGCTTCGATGTCCTCGGCCGCGAGCGGCTGCCCGGCGGCGGCGGTCAGCCCGGGCAGGTCCACGATCCGGATCAGCCCCAGGATCAGGTCATCAGCGGCCGTGGTCATGTCCATGCCTCTCGCAATGCATCATCCGGGGCGGCCTGCCCTGCCGCCCAGCCCGGCAGTGCCGCGGCGACGCCCGGGGCGGCGATGGCCCGGGCCAGGGCGAGGCCCAGCAAGGGGCCGAATTTGAAGCCATGTCCGGAAAATCCCGACATCACCCAGGTCGCCTCCCCCAGCGGTTCCAGCAGGAAGCGTTCCCGTGGTTCGACATCATAATAGCAGGCCGCGCCGCCGATGACCTGATACGCCGCAAAATCCCGCAGCCGGGGGCGGACCTCGGCCAGGATCGCCTCGATCTCGGCCGCCGAGGCGCTGCGCGGGTCCTCGGCATCGCCGGCCAGGGAGAAGCGGTGATCGCCCACCTTCAGCGGCGTTCCCGCGACCGGCGGCACCGCGTAGAAGCCACCGGCCGCCGCTTCCTCGGCCGATTGCAGGTCCAGCAGCATCGGCGCGGCCGCCCAGGCCGCACGCAAGGCCGGCGGTGGCTCCAGATAGGCGAGCACCTGACGCGAGGCGGTGACCCGGCCGCGAAGCCCCGGCAGCAGCCGTGGCGCCCAGGGGCCGGCCGCCACCACCAGCAGCTCGGCAGCGCGCTCGGAGCCATCGGCGAGGCGCAAGGTGGCCCGGGCGGGATCGACCTCGGCCACCAGCGCCTGTTCGAAGACCACACCGGCTGCTTGCAGATGGCGATGCAGCGCCGCCACGATCCGGTCGGCCAGCAGCACGCCGCCCGGCGCCAGCGCATAGGCGCAGGCGAGGCCGGTCAGATCCAGGAAGGGATAGCGGGCGAGCGCCGCCTCGGGGGTCAGATCCTCGACCGCGCGCCCATCGGCAAGCAGCGTCCGCCGCCCGTCCTGGAACCGCGCCCCGCCATCCTGCGACAGCACCAGCACCCCGGTCGGGACGTAGAGCGCCTCGCCGAGGTCGCCCCACAGCCGGTCCCAGGCCAGATAGGCGTCATCGACCATCCGCATGTAGCCGGCGTCGGTGCCATAGGCGTGCCGGATCAGCCGGTGGTGGTCCACGCTCGCGCCGCGGGGATTGGGGATGGGGTCCTGATCGATCACCCGGACCGACCAGCCATCGCGGCGCAGCCCCCAGGCGGCCGAAAGCCCCATGATGCCAGCACCAAGAACCAAAGCTTGTTTCATCGTGCCAGGATTGCGTGCCCGCGAAGGTTTGGGAATGGGTGTCAGCCGCGCCCGATGATGATGCTGCCCGCCATGCTCTCGCCAGGGGCCAGCCAGCACATGTCGCCGAGGGCCGCGAATTGCCGGCGGTTCACCACATCCGGCACATGGCTCACCGGCTCCACGCAGAGCGTGCGCTGATAGGGCGCGGCGAAGACCTGCAGGTTCCGCGCCCAGGCCCCGGTCGCCGCCAGGGTCAGGCGCAGCCCCCCCAGATCCATCCGGGCCAGGCCGCCCCAGCCTGCCCAATGGGTGTCCTCGCCTTCCAACTCGTCCTCGCCGCCGTCCATCCCGGTCGCCGGCTCATTGCCGGTCGGCAGGCCGCGGTCGTTGCGCTGGAAGCGATGCGTCGCCTGGAACCCGAGCGTGGTGCCCTGCGGCCGCACGAACCAGGGATGCCAGCCCATGCCGAAGGGCAGCCGGGTGGCGCCGAGATTGGTGAGCGCCAGTCGTAGCGTGAGCCCGGCTTCGCTGAGCGCCACATCCAGCCGTGCCCGGCAAGCGAGCGGCAGCGTCGGGTCCTCGGCCACCAGCCGGGCGCCGTCGGGCGTCGCGTGCTCCACCCGCCACGGCAGGTCGCGCAGCGTGCCGTGCAGGGCGACCCCTTCATCCGCGCGGTTCAGCGGATAGGTGTGCAGCGTGCCGAGATGGCCGGCATCCAGCCGGTTCGTCCAGGGCGCCATCCAGAAGGCGCCGGCCCGGGCGGCGAGGGGCTCGGCCCCCTCCGGCACCGGCTTCAGCACATCCCGGCCGTCGCAGGTCAGCGCGGCGAAGGCGGCCCCGTATTCGGGCAGCAGCCGGGCGGTCCAGCCGCCGGCGATGAGGGAGAGGCTCACTCGAGCGAGAAGGCGTCGCGCGGGGAGGGCGCGGTCCGGGAGTATTCGATCGCCGGATAGCTGCCGCCCTGGTAGCGCTCGACCACCGGATCGCCGCTGAGGATGCCGCCGACCTCCCCGGCGAAAGTCTCGGAACTGTCGAGCGGCTTCCAGCCGATCCGCTCGCGATGATCCTTGCCCCAGAAGGTGCGGGGATTGGCCGAGGCCGCCCAGATCACCGCATGGCCGCTGCGGGGCGCGGTCACCGCCGCTGCGCATAGCCGCACCAGATCGGCATAGGACAGCCAGGTCGCCAGCATGCGGGCGTCGATCGGCTTGGGGAAACAGGAACCGATGCGGAGATTCACGTTCTCGACACCATGCTTGTCCCAGTACATGCGGCCCATGAGTTCGCCATAGACCTTGGACAGGCCATAGTAGCCATCCGGGCGGAAGGCGCAGTCCACGTCGATCTTGGCCTCGTTGCCCCGCGGGCGTTCGTGGAAGCCGATGCTGTGGTTGGAGGAGGCGAAGATCACCCGCGCGCCCTCGCGCCGCGCCGCCTCATAGACATGGTAGAGCCCGCGCAGATTGGGGCCGAGCACCTCCTCGAAGGGCCGTTCCACGCTGACCCCGCCGAAATGCAGGATGGCGCCACAGCCCTCGGCCTGGCGGACCAGGGCCAGGCCCTCGTTCAGATCGGCCTTCACGAAGCTCGCCCCCGGCGGCAGCGCATCGGGGAAGGGGGTGATGTCGGTCAGGCGCAGGGTCCAGCCGGCGGCGCCAAGCTCCCGGGCCAGCGCCCGGCCGAGATTGCCCGATGCCCCGGTGAGCAGCACCGGCTTCGCGGGTGGGGTGGTCATGGCGGTCAGCCTCCGTATCCGAGCAGGAGCCGCGGCAATGTCAGCGACACCGCGGGCCAATAGGTGGTGAGCATCAGCGCGACCAGGATCGCGCCGTAGAAGGGCCAGATCGTCTTCATCACCGCCTCGATAGGGATCTTGCCGATCGCGCAGCCGACGAAGAGCACCGCCCCCACCGGCGGCGTGGTGAGCCCGAGGCCGAGGTTCATCATCATCACCATGCCGAACTGCACCGGATCCATCCCGATGGCGACGACCACCGGCAGGAAGATCGGCGTGGTGATCAGGATCAGCGCCGCCATATCCATCACGCAGCCGAGGATCAGCAGGCAGAGGTTGATCATCAGCAGGATGATCACCGGATTTTCGCTGATCGAGAGCATCCCCCGCGTCAGCAGATCGGCCAGCTGATAGACGGCGAGCAGATAGGCGAAGGCGGTTGCGGTGCCGACCAGCAGGAAAACGACCGCGGTGGTGCGCACGCTGGCCTTCAGCGCGATGACAAAATCGGCCCAGGACAGGTTGCGATAGATCAGGATGGTGACCAGAACGGCCCAGATCGCGCCGAAGGCGGCACTCTCCGTCACCGTGAAGATGCCCGAAAGCACGCCGCCCAGGATGATGACGGCGGTGAACAGTCCGGGCAGCGCATCCAGCGCTGTGCGAAACAGGTATCCGAACCCTTGCCACGCCTCGGCCGGGTATCCGCGCCGGACGGCCAAGATATAGCCCGCCGCTGCAAGTGCCGCGCACATCATGATGCCGGGCACGATGCCAGCGATGAACAGCGCGCTGACCGAGATGCCGCCACCGGCGGCCAGCGAATAGAGGATCATGTTGTGGCTGGGCGGGATCAGGATGCCGGCCAGCGAGGCGGTGACCGTCATGCTGACGGCGTAGTCCACGCCATAGCCCTTCGCCTTCATCGCCGGGATCAGGATGGTGCCTACCGCCGAGCCCGAGATGCCGCCGAACAGCATGGAGGATGAGACGTTCACCATCCCTAAGCCGCCCCGCATCCATCCGACGCAGCCCGAGGCGACAGCGATCAGCCGCCGCGCGATGCCGCCATGCAGCATGATCTCGCCGGCAAAGATGAAGAAGGGGATCGCGAGCAGCGAGAAGATGCTCATCCCCGAGGTCATCTGCTGGAAGGCGACCGCGGGGTTGATGCCCTCGTAGAGAAAACCGATGACCGCGGCGATGCCGAGCACGAAGGCGACGGGCACCTCGCCGGCGCGGTGGCAGGGCAGCGAGATCGCGCAGCGGTCGAGGAAATTGCCGACCGAGGTATTGCGCAGCAGCAGCATGTTGATGCGGTTGTTGGTCCGCTGCGCCACCAGCTCGCCAAAGCGGTCCATGCCGCGTCCATTGGGGTAGTCGGCGGCGTGGATGTTCCAGCCGCGCCATTCCTGGGCCTGGCCCGGGGCGGCGCTGAAACACAGTGCCGCGGTCGCGGCAAAGAGGACGGCCCTAAAGCGCGTCAGCATGATCATTTCTTCATCATTTCCTCCCAGGGATGTTTTATTGCCCGCAGCGTGGCCCGTGTCGCGCAGCCATGTCAAACGCGAATGGTGACAACAGGAGCCACCCTATGCCCCAGACCATCGCCGCCGCCGCGGAGGCCCTTTTCGCTGGTCAGACCACGGCCCGCGCACTGACTGAAACCGCCCTGGCGCGCATCGCCGATCCCGCTGGCGAGGGGGCGCGCGCCTTCGTCGCGGTGCAGGCGGAGGCCGCCCGGGCCGGCGCCGATGCGATGGACCGGCTGCGCGCCGCCGGCCGCGCGCCCTCCTCCTATGCGGGCATCCCGATCAGCGTGAAGGACCTGTTCGACCAGGCCGGGCGGGTGACGGCGGCGGGCAGCGTCGCCCTGGCCGATGCGCCCCCGGCGCTGGTCACCGCCCCCGCGGTCGCGCGGCTGGAGCGGCTGGGCTTCGTCGTGCTCGGGCGGACCAACATGGTGGAATTCGCCTTCAGCGGGCTCGGCGTGAACCCGCATTTCGGCACGCCGCTCTCCCCTTGGGACCGTGCCACCGGGCGCTGCCCGGGCGGTTCCTCCTCCGGGGCCGCGGTCGCGGTCGCCGATGGGATGGGCTTTGCCGGGCTGGGCTCGGATACCGGCGGATCGTGCCGGGTGCCGGCGGCGCTCTGCGGCATTGTCGGCTACAAGCCGACTGCCTCCGCGGTGCCGCTCGCGGGGGCTTTCCCACTGTCCCAGAGCCTGGATTCCATCGGCCCGCTGGCGCGCTCCGTCGCTTGCTGCGCCGTGATCCACGCCGCGATGGCGGGCGAGGAATACCCCATCGCCCCGCTGCCTCTGCCGCTCGCCGGGCTACGCTTCGGCGTGCCGCGCGGCACCTATCTGACGGACGGGATGGACGCGACCGTCGCCGCGGGTTTCGATGCCACGCTGGCCCGGCTTGTGGCGGCGGGGGCGATGGTGGTGCCGCTCGACCTGCCGGAGCTGGCCGAGATCCCCGCCGTCAACGCCACCGGCGGCTTTGCCGCCAGCGAGGCCTGGGCGCTGCACCGGGAGATCGTCGCGGCCAAGGGCGCGCTCTACGACCCACGCATCCTGGCCCGCATCCTGCGGGGCGAGCGCATGTCCGCCGCGGATTACATCACCTTGGTCGGCGCGCGCCAAAAACTGATCGCGGCGATCGCGCCACGCACCGCGCCCTTCGATGCGGTGGTGATGCCGACCTGCCCGATCATCCCGCCCAGCATCGCCGAGGTCGGGCCGGAAGCGGACTACAACCGCATCAACATGCTGCTGCTGCGCAATACCTCGGTCGGCAATTTCCTCGACCGCTGCGCGATCTCGCTGCCCTGCCACCGCGCCGGCGAGGCGCCGGTCGGGTTCATGCTGATGGGCGAGCATGGTGGCGACGCGCGGCTCTTCGCGGTCGCGGCGGCGGTCGAGGCGGCGCTCGGCTGACGGCGAAGGCCGTCACCGAAACGGCACGCCGAACAAGCCGCCCTGGGCTGCACGAGAAGGGCGCCCAGGGCCGGCAGCCCCTCCATCGCCGCCAGCCCGCATCTCCTCGCTTCTGGGAGTGTCCGATCCATGCGGGCGGCCGGTTTCGCTGCCTATCGGCTGCCCCTTGCCGCGTATTTTCGCCGCATCGCGGCGAAAGGCGCGGATGGGGTGGAATCCGGCTGCGGCTGACGCGACATCTGGCCCTGACCCGCTTTTCCCGGAGATTGCGCTCATGCCCAATATCCCGCCGCGCCCCGCCAGTTATGACAAGAAGGTCGCCGTCGTCCTGCAAGGCGGCGGCGCGCTCGGCAGCTACCAGGCGGGTGTCTATGAGGCGTTGGCCGGGTCCGAATATCTGCCGGACTGGGTCGCGGGCATCTCGATCGGCGCGATCAATGCCGCGATCATCGCCGGCAACGCGCCTGAGCACCGCGTGGCGCGGCTGCGCGATTTCTGGGAGGGCGTGACCGCCACCCCCGCCTGCCTGCCGGCCCCTCTGGCGACCGTCTGGCAGACGGCGCTGGATGCGGGGTGGGGCGACAGCCGGCGGCTGGGTGCCGCGACGGCGCTGCTGCTGGGCCAGCCGGGGTTTTTCGCGCCGCGGCCCACCTCGGCCTGGTTGTTCGGGCAGAGCCCGGTCAGCTTCTACGAGACGACCGCCTTGAAGGGCACGCTGGAGGCGCTGGTCGATTTCGACCGCATCAACTCAGGCGAAATGCGCTTCAGCGTCGGCGCCGTGAACGTCCGCACCGGCAACTTCGCCTATTTCGACAATGCCAGGACCAGGATCCGCCCCGAGCATGTGATGGCGAGCGGGGCCCTGCCGCCGGGCTTTCCCGCGGTTGAGATCGACGGCGAATTCTATTGGGACGGCGGGCTCGTTTCCAACACGCCGCTGCAATACGTGCTGGAAACGGTGCCGCGCCGGTCGCGCCTCACCTTCCAGGTCGATGTCTTCTCGGCACAGGGCCCGCTGCCGACGACCCTGATCGATGTGCAGGAGCGGGAGAAGGACATCCGCTATTCCAGCCGCACCCGGGCGGCGAGCACCCTCTCGCGCGACGCCCAGAACCTGCGCCACAATATCGTGGCGCTATGGGACCAACTGCCCGAGGCCCTGAAGGAAACGCCGGAGGCGAAGTTCCTGTATGCGTTCGGCTGCGTGACGACGATGGATATCGTCCAGCTCATCTATCGCCCGGTGGATGCGCAGGGCTATGCCAAGGATTTCGAGTTCAGCCGCAACACCATGGTCGCGCGCTGGGCCTCCGGGCTTGCCGATGCCGAGGCCTCGCTCGCCGCTTCCCCCTGGCTCGCGCCGATGGGGCCGAAGGAGGGGGCGCGAACCTTCGACGTGCGCACGCCGCCACATCCCGACAAATGATCCGGCGAGGCTGGCGCTTCGTCCTTCCCGGCGCATGATCGCCGGGCGCTCTCGAAAAGGTCTGCCCGCCCATGCTGCTGAACGCCTTCGACATGGCCTGCGTCGGCCATATCCAGCAGGGGCTGTGGACGCATCCCCGTGACCGTTCGACCGACTATGCCAGCCTGGACCATTGGCTGGCCCTGGCGCGGCGGTTGGAGGCTGGCTTGTTCGACGGCCTGTTCCTGGCCGATGTGCTGGGCGTCTATGACGTGTATGGCGGCACCCCGGATGCGGCGATCCGCAATGCCGTGCAGGTGCCGCTGCTGGACCCGATGCTGCTGGTCTCCGGCATGGCGGCGGTGACGCGGCACCTCGGCTTCGGGATCACCTGCAACCTGGCCTATGAGGCGCCATACCCGTTGGCCCGGCGCTTTTCCACGCTCGACCATCTGACGCGCGGGCGCATCGGCTGGAACATCGTCACCGGCTACCTCGACAGCGCGGCGCGGGCCATGGGGCTGGCGGCGCAGGATGCGCACGACAACCGCTACGACCGCGCCGAGGAGTTTCTGGAGGTCGCCTATGCGCTTTGGGAAGAGAGCTGGGAGGAGGGCGCCGTGCGCGCGGACCGCTCCGCAGGCGTCTATGCGGACCCGGACAAGGTCCATGCGATCCGGCGCGACGGGCCCCGCTACCGGCTGAATGCGCCGCATCTGGTCGAGCCCTCACCGCAGCGGACGCCGGTGCTGTACCAGGCCGGTGCCTCCGACCGGGGGCGGGATTTTGCCGGGCGGCATGCGGAATGCGTGTTCCTGAACGGCGGGCCAAAGCCGCTGGTGGCCGCCCAGATCGCCGATCTGCGCGCCCGCGCCGCACCGCGCGCGCTGAAGGTGTTCCTGGGCGCCACCGTGATCCTCGGCCGCACCACCGCCGAGGCGCGCGACCGCTTCGAGGACTACCGCCGCCATGCCAGCATCGAGGGCGCGCTGGCCCATGCCTCGGCGAGCATGGGGATCGACCTCGCCCGCTATGCGCCGGACGAGCCGATCGAGGGCACCGGCAACGCCATCCAGTCCAATGTCGCGACCCAGCGGCAGATCGCCGGCGGGGCGCTGACGCGCCGAAAACTGGAGGCGCAGTTCCTGCTCGGAAGCCGCCAGCCACCGATCCTGGGCACGCCGGCGGAGGTGGCGGATGTGCTGGCAGGCTGGGTCAACGAGGCCGGGGTCGATGGCTTCAACCTGTCGCGGACCGTCATCCCCGAATGCCTTGAGGATGTCGTCGACCTGCTGGTGCCGGAACTGCAATCGCGCGGGTTGTACAAGACGAGCTATGCCGAGGGGACGCTCCGGCAGAAGCTGTTCGGTGCGGGGCCACGGCTCGCGCCCCCGCACCCGGCCGTGGTCAGAGCGCCGACGTCAGCACATTGATCAGGCGGCTGGCGATCATCTCCCGGCTCTTGGCGCCATAGGCGACCATGTGCGGCGCTGCCGCATGCGCCTTCAGCGCCTCAAGGCTCGCCCATTTTTCGATGACGACGAAGGTGTCGGGGCCAAGGGGGGTGCCCATGCCGCCCGCGTCGATGGCCGGGCCATATTCGATGCAGCCCTCCTCCGCCAGCACGGCGGGCACATTGGCGCGGAAGAGGTCGAGGATCGCCGCGCGCTGGCCCGGCTTGGCGGTGATGGTGGCGAGAACATGGATCATCGGGGGTCCTCCTGTCTGTCGGGGCAGGTTAGCCGAGGATGCTGCGCCGTCGATGGCCCCCCGCCGCCCCGGGAGCGGTTTGACCCAAATCCCCGGCGCGGTAGCCTCCGCGCCGGAGGTGACGCATGTCCTATGCCAAGGGGTTCGCGGATGAGGCCGCGCTGGAGGAGGCGATGTCCGTCCCCGATCCGGCGCTCGTGGCCGAGTTCGCAACGGTTCCAGGCGATCTTCTGGTGCTCGGCGCCGCGGGCAAGATGGGGCCGACGCTGTGCCGCCTGGCACGCCGGGCCGATCCCGGGCGTCGCGTCATCGCCGTCGCGCGCTGGTCGGAACCTGGCTTGCGGGAGCGGATGCAAGGCTGGGGGATAGAGTGTCTTTCGGCCGACCTCACCGATCGCGCGGCACTGGCCGCGCTGCCCGATGCGCCGAATGTGATCTTCATGGCCGCGCGCAAATTCGGCAGCAGCGGCAATACCCCACTGACCTGGGCGATGAATGTGCTGCTGCCGGCGATGGTCGCGGAGCGCTACGCAGGGTCGCGGATCGTGTTCTTCTCGACCGGTAATGTCATGCCGCTGGTGCCGGTCGGCTCGGGCGGCGCGACGGAGGAGACCCTGCCCTCGCCGATCGGGGATTACGCGGCCTCCTGCCTGGGCCGGGAGCGGGTGTTCCAGCATGCCGGCGCCCATGCGGGGACAAAGGTCGCCGGGATCCGGCTGAATTACGCGATCGACCTGCGCTATGGCGTGCTGCATGACGTGGCGCGGAAGGTGCTGGATGGCACGCCGATCCCGCTGGCGATGGGCCATGCCAATGTGATCTGGCAGGGTGATGCCAATGCCTGGACCTTGCGCGCGCTGTGCGACGCCTCGGCCGAATGCCCGATCCTGAATGTCACCGGCCCCGAGACGCTCAGCATCCGCGCATTGGCCACGCAATTCGGCGCCCGCTTCGGCCGCGAACCGATCTTTGAGGGGGAGGAGGCACCTACGGCCTTGCTCGCCGATGCCAGCCGCGCCTTCGCGCGCTTCGGCTATCCCCGGGTGCCGCTCGGCGTGCTGGTCGATTGGGTCGCGGATTGGGTGCAGCGCGGCGGGCGCAGCCTGGACAAGGCGACGAAGTTCGAAGTCCGTGACGGGAGGTTCTGATGGGTCTGCTCTGGAGGGATTGGCCGGAGGTGCTCCGCACCCGGCTCTTCGCGGGCTGCGCCATCCCCGCGCAGCCGCTGGCGCTGCGGGCGGATCGGACCATGGACCCGGTGCGGCAAAGGGCGCTGTCGCGCTACTACCTTGCGGCGGGTGCCGGCGGCATCGCGGTCGGCGTCCACACCACGCAATTCGCGATCCGTGACGTCGGGCTGTTCGAGCCGGTTTTGCGCGCGGCGGCCGAGGTGGCCGATGGCCGCGACGCGCTGCTGATCGCCGGTGCCGTGGGCCGCACCGAGCAGGCGGTGAAGGAGGCGCGCATCGCCCGCGGCCTCGGCTACCACGCCGTTCTGCTCTCGCTTGCCGCCTTCCGTGGCGCGGGCGAGGAGGAGATGATCGCGCATTGCGAGGCCGTCGCGGCCGAAATGCCGCTGTTCGGCTTCTACCTCCAGCCTGCCGTGGGCGGGGTCAGGCTCAGTGCGAGCTTCTGGAAACGGTTTGCCGCGATCGAGAATGTCGCCGCGATCAAGATCGCGCCCTTCAACCGCTATGCCACGCTGGATGTGGTGCGCGGCGTGACCGAGGCGGGGGCGCTGGACCGGATCGCGCTCTATACCGGCAATGACGACCACATCGTCGGCGACCTGCTGACGCCCTTCGTGCTGGGGGGGCGGCCGGCGCATATCGTCGGCGGGCTGCTTGGGCATTGGAGCGTCTGGACCGAACGCGCCGTCGCCCTGCAGGCGCGTTGCCGCCAGGGGCCGGTCGATGCGGCGCTGCTGGCGCTGGACCCGCAGGTGACGGAGATGAATGCCGCTGTCTTCGACGTCGCCAACGACTTCGCCGGCTGCATCGCGGGTTGCCACGAGATCCTGCGCCGACAGGGGTTGTTGGAGGGCATCTGGTGCCTGGACCCGGATGAGACGCTCTCGCCGGGGCAGGCGGATCTGCTGACGGCGGTCAGCGCGCGCTATCCGGATCTGACCGATGACGCCTTCGTCGCGGCCAACCTCAATGCCTGGCTAGTCTGACGGCGGCCAGGCGGCGCGGGGCATCGCCTCCATCGCGGTATAGTCCGGCTCCTCCGTCGCGCCGAGGCCGGGACAATCCAGCGAGCGCAGATCGAGCGCTCCGTCGCGGATCGCAAGGCGCGGGCCGTGCGGGGTATCCGCGTAAAGCCCTTGGTGCGCCTCCATGAAGCGCACCGCCTCGGCCTTGGGCCGCCCGGAAAACCCGTCGACGAAATGATGCCCGTTGCGCTCGACATGGCTCAGGCCGAGCAATGAGATCAGCGCCAGATCCTGCTGCACGCAGACGCCGGCGAGGGTGGTCAGATCCTCGGCACTCATGAAGTAGCGCGCCGCCCCTTCCTCATCATTCCAGGCGCGGCAACGGGCAAGATTGATCAGGCTGCGCCAGATGCCCTTGCAGGCCTTGGACGACACGCCCGAATAGCCGAGGCCGCGCGCGGTGACGAAGGCATCGAGCGGCCCGTCGCTTTCATCGATGATGACGGGGCGGTGCTTGGCCAGGGCGTCCATGCTGGTGGCCAGGGCCTGGGCGCGCTTCACCGGCTGCTCGATGTAGGCGATGGCCTGCCGCAGCCCGGCGAGGCGCGGCTCGGCCTCGATCGCGCGCCAGAGGGCGACAACGCCATCGGCATCCTCGTATTGCTCGTTGCCGTCCAGGCTGGCCCGGTAGCCGGGCCGCAGGTCCAGCACCCCGGCGATGCGGGACAGGCGATCGACATCGGCCTTGATGTCGCCGCCGACCTTCAGCTTCCACCAGCGGTGGCCGTAGGTATTGGCGACCTCCTCCAGCGTTTCCGGCAGGCCGTCCTCGACGCGGAGGGTCTGGTCGTCGGCGGTGATGGGGTCCACCAGCCCGACGGTATGCCGCGCCTGCACCCGCGTCAGCGGCTTCAGCCCCGCCAGCATGCCGCGGAAGTCGAAGTCCGCGAGATCCGGTGCGCAGCCATGCGGCGCCAAGCCGCCGATGTTCATCCGCATCCCGTCCCAGAACGACAGGCCATGCAGCTTCAGCAGCGCATCCAGCATCGCGCGGTCGAGCAACGCACGCCCGTAGGAGGCGACCAGCGGGTTCAGCCGCTCCTCGCCGCCCATGCGGATCTGCGGCGCATAGCCATTGGCGAAATGGCCAAAGGCGGTGTCCAGCGCCGCCGCCCGCGTCTCGGCGCAGGCGAGTTCCAGGGCGCGGCGCAGCTGGTCCTCGTTCTGCGCGTCGGAGAGGGCCGCATCCTTGTCGAACCACTTCGCCGCCAGGGTTTCGGCGGCGACACCCCAGGCCTCGCGGCCGTCCTCGGTCACGATGCGGGCGCGGATCACGGCCTGGCGCCCATGGGTGACGGTGATGACGCCAAAGCGGAAGGGCATGCGGAGCCGGAACGGCCATTCGCGGCATTCGGTCTCGGCCAGGCGAAAACGTGGGGCGTCAGCCATGGTCCAGGGCCTCCTCGATGCCGCGCAGATAGCCGATGGCACGGGCGGCGCAGCCGGGACCATCGGGGATGTAGTCAAAAGGTTCCACGCCGCAGATGCCATCATAGCCAACCGCCCGCAGGGCCGCGAGGATCGGCGCGAAGCGGTCGCCGCCCTGGCCTGGGCCGCGGCGATTGCGGTCGTTCAGATGGATATGCGCGATCCGCCCCGTCGGCAGCCAGCGCGCGATCAGTGCTGGCACGTCTTCGGTTTCGGCGTTTCCGGCGGCACTCACATCGATCATGGTCCGCAGCGCGGGGTTGCCGATGCGGTCCATGATCGCGACCGCCTCGGCCACCGTGTGGCACCAGGAGTTGTCGGGGGGGGCCAGCGGTTCCAGCACGTAGGTGACGCCGGCGGCGGCGGCGCAGCGCCCGGCATGGGCCATGGCGGCCTCGGCGCGGGCCGCATTCTCGGGGGAGGTCACGACGCGCTGGAA
Source organism: Humitalea rosea (assembly GCF_003253705.1). Taxonomy (GTDB): domain Bacteria; phylum Pseudomonadota; class Alphaproteobacteria; order Acetobacterales; family Acetobacteraceae; genus Humitalea; species Humitalea rosea. The sequence goes on along the minus strand of NZ_QKYU01000009.1, from coordinate 14,505 downwards.
CGGCGAGCCATGGACGAGATACCCCGCGCCCAGATCGGCCGCGAGGCCGACCAGCCGGGCCATGACATCCAGCGTGCGGGCATCACCATTGGTGATGGACATGCCGGCGGGGGCGACCAGCAGCCAATGCAGCCCGGTCAAGGCCACGCCCTCGGCATCGGCGATCCGGCGCAGTTCGGCACGGCGTGTGGCGGGCAGGAGATGCGCTGCCTCGGCGTCCAGCGTGAAGGGCGCGATTTCCAGCCCGTCATAGCCGAGGCGCTTGGCCAGGGCGCATTGGGCCGGGAAATCAAGCTCCCGCACCACCTCGTTGCAGAGCGAAAAACGCATCATCCAATCTCCACCATACGGCCTTCCTGCGCTGAGCGCCGGGCGGCGTCCAGCAGCAGCGCCGGGGCCAAGGCGCCCTCCCGCAGCCCTGGGCCGAGGGCCCGGCCCTGGCGCACGGCGTCGAGGAAGGTCGAGACTTCCGCCGTCACCACCTCATGCGGCGTCGCGGCGGCCGCACCAGGATCCTCGGCGGGCGCATGGTCGGGCCACCAGGCGCCGGCGGCATCCGGGCGGTGGCGGCCACGGCGCAGCCGGAAGCTCTCGGCGGCGAAATCAACCTCGGCCATGCCCTCGTTGCCGGCCAGGATGATCTCCTTGCGGGTTTCGGCGCCGGGCACGACGGCATCGGGCCAATGGCCGGGCAACACGCAGCCGGCCTCGATCAGCCCGATGGCGCCGGAGGGAAACCGCAGATGCAGCACCGCCAGATCCTCGCGCCCCCGGCCCAGGGGATCGGCCATGGCGGCGAAGACGGCGCGGGGGGCCTCGCCCAGCAGCCAGGGCAGCAGATCGGCGAAATGCACGGCGTCATTGAGCAGCGCCCCGGAATCCGCCCGCGCGCGCTTCAACCCGGAGAAGCGGGCGGCCGCGTAATGCACGCGCCCGAGGCTGCCGTCGCGCACCAGGGCGGCCAGGGCGCGGGCCTTGGGGTGGAAGCGGAAATACAGCCCGACCTGGGCGATGGCGCCGCGCGCCTCGGCCAGATCGACCAGCGCCTGCGCCTCGGCGGCCGTCTCCGTCGCGGGCTTTTCCAGGAACAGGGCCCGACCGGCGGCGAGAACCGCGGATGACACGTCCACATGGCTCTGCACCGGCGTCACCACGATGGCGGCGTCGCACCAATGCAGCGCGGCCTCGGGGGACAGGATGCGCAGCCCGGGCGGGTGCATGGCGGGGTCCGGCTCAACGCCGCAGGCTTCCGCACCCAGGGCCGCGAGTGCCGCCAGATGCACCCGACCGAAGGCGCCACAACCGAAGACCGCAACCCGCATGGCGCGCAGCCAAGGCCGCCGCGCCCGCGCCGTCAACCGGTTGACGGCGGACGGCCGGCGGATTGCGATGGCGGGCATGAGACCCATGAGCCAGGCCGACCTGCCCCGCGCCGCAGCACTCGGCGCCGCCATCGGCTGGAACCAGGTCGCGGCGGATTGGCGGGTTTTCCTCGACCTCGGCGCGGTGCAGGTGGTCGATGACGGCGGCGCGGCGCTGGCCGCCACCGCCGCCATACTGCCGCATGGCCCGGATCTCGCCTGGATCTCCATGGTGCTGGTGCGGCCCGACCAGCGGCGGCGAGGGCTCGCCACCGCCCTGCTGCAATGGGCGCTGGCGGCGCTGGCAGGCCGGCGGTCCATCGCGCTCGATGCGACGCCGGCGGGGCGCGCGGTCTATGCCCGCCTCGGCTTTCGCGATGCCTGGGGGTTCACGCGGATGAGCCTGCCGCCCGAATTGCCAGGGGGCGGGGCCTCGCACCCCATCGCCGATTGGCCGGCCGCGCTGGCCCAGGATGCCCGCGCCTTTGGTGCGCCGCGGGAGGCGCTGCTGCGTGGGCTCGCCGGGCGCGGGGGCGGGCGGCAGGCGCCGGGCGGCTTCGCCCTGGCGCGGGACGGGCTGCGTGCGGCCCAGATCGGGCCGGTCATTGGGCAGGGCGCATGTGGGTTGATTGCCGATCTCCGCGCCACCTTGCCGGGCCCCGCCATCATCGACGTCAACGACGCTGCCACCGGTGTCGCCAACTGGTTGGTTGACGCAGGGGCGCGGATCGAACGACCCTTTACCCGCATGGTGCTGGGCGCGACCCTGCCAGGTGAGGCGCGGCACATCATCGCCCCCGCCGGTCCCGAATTCGGCTAGCCATCATCGCTTGACGCCCGCCCAGCCCCGGCCTTTCATGCAAGGAACCGGTTGGTTACCACCGGATCGAAGGAGACTTCCGCATGCTTCGTCGCCATCTCCTGGCCTCTACGGCAGCCACTCTCGCGGCCCCGCCGCTCGTCCGCGCACAAGGTACCGTCTGGCGCCCGGATCGGCCGGTCACGATCGTGGTGCCCTGGGCCGCCGGTGGCTCGACCGACCAGATGGCACGTCTGGTTGCCGCCGAGCTGGAGGGCGCGCTCGGCGCGCGATTCGTCGTGGTGAACCAGCCCGGCGCCTCCGGCTCCATCGGCACGAAGAATGCCCTGGAAGCCCCGAAGGATGGTCTGACCTGGGCCGCCGGCGCCGCCGTCGATGTGGGCTGCTACAAGGTTCTCGGCCTGCTCGACACCGCGCTGGCCGATTGGAACCTGTATTTCGCGGTGGCGAACGTGAACATCGTGGTGGCCAGCCAAGCCTCGGGGTTCAAGGATTTCGGCCAGTTCCTCGATGCGCTGAAGGCACGTGGAGACAATGTCAGTGTCGGCACCGCGGGGATTTCCTCGGCCGGGCACAATATGATGGAGGCGATCCGTCAGGCGAGCGGCATCAGCTATCGCCACGCCACCTATGATGGCGGCGCGCCGGCCACGGTGGCCGCGGTCGCGGGTGAAACCCAGGTCAGCGCGGTGCTGCTGGTGGAGGCGGCCGAGATGATCCGCGCCCGCCGTCTGGTCCCGCTGGCGGTGCAGAGCGAGCAGCCCGTGACCCTGCGCGGCTTCGGCGAGATCCCCTCGATCCTGCGCTGGATACCGAATGTGCCGGCGCCGCTGAACTACTTCGGCATCTGGTCGCCCAAGGGTGTGCCGCAAATGGTGACCGACACGATGAACTCGGTCTGGGCCGAGAAGATCGCGACCAGCCAGCGGCTGAAGGATTACTCCGACAGCCGCGCCGCGCTCTTCGCGCCGCTCTCCGGTGAGCGCGCCTACAACGAGGCCTGGAAGATGGTGCGTCAGACCGCCTGGCTCTACTTCGATGGCGGCAAGGCACGGGTGAGCCCCGACACGCTGGGCATCGCCCGGCTTTGAGCTCCGGCGCCGATGACGCGCCGGTTTCGGCGCGAGCGGATCTGGCGACGGCGGCTGTGCTGCTGGCCCTGGGCATCGCGATCATCGTCGAATCCTGGGGCATGCCCCGGTTCGTCGTGCAATCGGGCACAGGGCTGACGGCCCCCGGCATCGTGCCCGGGTTCCACGGCGCGATGATCGTCCTCCTCGCGGGCCTGCTCGGGCTGCGCTCGCTGCGCCAGGCGGGGACGAAGGGGGCACCGGCCACGGATGTGGGCAGCGTCGCGCTGACTGCGGCGCTCGGGCTGATCTATGCGGTCGGGCTGATCGGGCGCCTGCCCTTCTGGCTCGCCGCCGCGCTTTTTGTGTTTTCCTTCACCGCCTGCTTCGAATGGCGCGCCTCCGCCGGGCGCCGGGTCCGCCGATTGGCCGAGGCCGCGGTGCTTGGCCTGCTCACCGGCGGCGCCGTCACCTATGTCTTTGAACGGATTTTCCTGGTGCGCCTGCCGTGAACGATCCCTTTACCATGCTGGCCGGCGGCTTTTCCTATGTGCTGGGCGGCGGCGCGATCTTCCATGCGCTTTGGGCGACCTTGCTCGGCATCGTGGTCGGTGCCCTGCCGGGGCTGACCGCGACCATGGGCGTCGCCTTGCTCACGACGCTGACCTTCAGCATGGGGCCGCAGGTCGCGATGCTGGTGCTGGTCTGCGTCTATGTCGGCGCGATCTATGGCGGCTCGCGCAGCGCCATCCTGCTGAACATCCCCGGCACGCCGGCCAGCGCGGCCAGCACGCTCGATGGCTACCCGCTTGCGATGCAGGGGCAGGCCGGGCGGGCGATGGGCATCTCGACGCTCGGCTCCTGGCTGGGGACGCTGTTCGGCACGCTGATGCTCGCGATCTTCGCGCCCACGCTCGGCGATTTCGCGCTGTCCTTCGGCTCCTATGAGATGTTCTGGGTGGCGCTGTTCGGGATCATCATCGCCGGTTCGCTTTCGGGCGGCGATTCGCTGAAGGGCTATCTGGCCGGGTTCATCGGGCTTTTCGTCGCGACCGTCGGGCAGGAGAGCAACCACGCCTATGCCCGCTTCGCCTTCGGCAATTCCGATCTGGCGGGCGGGCTGGGGCTGCTGCCGGTGCTCGTCGGCGTGTTCGGCGTGTCCGAGGTGATGGGCGCGATGCGCGGCGCGACGGTGCAGGCGGTCTCCTCCAAGATCGACAGCGTCATCCCGCGCATCAGCGATGTGACGAAATACTGGCGCACCATTCTTCGCTCCGGCGGGCTCGGCACCTTTATTGGCGCCATGCCCGGCCTCGGCGAGGATATCGCCGCCTGGACCTCCTATGCCGCCGCCAAGCGGACGAGCAAGGAGCGCCATTTGTTCGGCAAGGGCAGCGTCGAGGGGCTGATGGCCGCCGAGACCGGCGAAAGCGCCTGTGTGCCCGGCGCCATCATCCCCGTGCTGACCCTGGGCGTGCCGGGATCGGCGCCGGCCGCCGTGCTGATGGCCGCGATGATGATCCATGGGCTGAACCCGGGGCCGATGCTCGCGATCAGCACGCCCGAGTTCATCTATCAGATCGTCGCCATGCTGATCATCGCCGATATGGTGAAGCTGATCTACGGGTTGATCCTCGTGCGGCCGCTGCTCTGGGTGCTGCTGATCCCGCGGTCGCGGCTGATGCCAATCGTCTTCGTGCTGTGCACCATCGGGGCCTATGCGATCACCTCCCGGCTGTTCGACGTCTATGTGATGCTGGGCGCGGGGCTGGTCGGCTTTATCCTGCGGGAGCTGAAGTTCCCCATGGCGCCGCTGGTGCTGGGCGTCGTGCTGGGCGAGCTGCTGGACAAGAACCTGCTGCGTGGGCTGGTGCTGTCGGGGGGGGATATCTCGCCCTTCTTCACCCGCCCGATCAGCGCGTTCCTGTTCGCCCTGACGCTTCTTGCCACGCTCTATGCCGTGCCGGGGCTGCCCGGGCGCCTGAGGGGGATGCTCCGCCGCAAGCCGGCCTGACGCCCGGAAACGGCCATGCCGAAAACGCTATTGCGAGTCACTTGCAACTGAGTGTCATGCCGTGTATCCGATGACCGGCAGGATCAGGGGATGCACGTGCCGACCGAGGCCGAATCGACGCGTAACGACTCATCTCAGGCGAGCAGCACCGCCGGTGCCCCATTGCGGGTGGTCCGAAGCTCCGACCTGTTTGGCGAGCAACGAGAGATCGTTATCCGCCATCGTGACGAGGATTACCGTCTCCGCCTGACCAGCAGCAACAAGCTGATCCTGACCAAGTAATCCCCACCCCTTTCGCCAAGCCAGCACGTCGCCAGCCAGGCCCCTTCCGATCGAGAAGAGAACCGGCATGGCCTACGCGCCTTCCCTGCGGCGACTGCTGCTCGCCACGACCTGTCTGGTGCTATCTGCACCATTGGCCGGGGCACAAACCGCCCCGGATGCGACCGTCCTGGCCCCGGTCGCGGTGACCGCGACGCGCGGCGAGCAATCGATCGATGCCGTGCCGGCGACGGTCAGCGTCATCACCGCCGACCAACTCGACCGCCAGAACGCCGTGCGGCCGCAGGATGCGATCCGCTATGAGCCGGGGGTTTCCTTCGGCAACCAGCCGGCCCGTGCCGGCGGCACCAACTTCACCATCCGCGGCATCGGCGACAATCGTGTGCGGGTGCAGGTCGATGGCGTGCGCCTGCCGGATTTCCCAGGTTCGAACGTAGGCGCCGGCACCTACACGCGCGACTTCGTCGATCTGGAATCGGTGCGGCGGATCGAGATCGTGCGCGGCCCGGCCTCGGCCCTGTATGGCTCGGATGCCATCGGCGGGGTGGTCGCCTATATCCTGAAGGATCCGGCCGACTATCTGGCCGGGCGCGACAGCAACACCTATTTCAGCACGCGCTTCGGCTACAATGGCGCCGACAACAGCTTCACCGAGACGCTCACCGGCGCCATGCGTGCCGACAACATCGACGCGATGCTGCTCTATACCCGGCGGGACGGGCATGAGGTGCGGCCCAATGGCAACCTCAGCGCCAATCCGCAGGATTACACCGTCAACAACGTGCTGGGCCGCATCGTCATCCATGGCCGTGAGGCCGATGCGCTGCGCCTGACCGGCGAGTTCTTCCAGCGCGATACCGACACCGACATCCGCAGCGAACGCACCGCGACCCGTGGCGCTGCGGTGCTCGACAGCCAGGGCGATGACCGCACCCAGCGCGGGCGCTTCACCGTCGATTACACGCGCGAATCTCCGATCGGCATCTTCGACCGGCTGGAGGCACGCGCCTGGTACACCCGCCTCGACCGCACCGAAAACACCGTGCAGACGCGCAGCACCAACACCACCGGGCCGCTGGTTCCGACGCGGCTGCGTGTCTCGGACTTCGAGTTCGAGCAGGAGATCGTCGGCGGCGAGGTGCAATTCGGCAACCGCCTCACGGGCGGCGGCTTCGAGCACCGGCTGACCTATGGCGTCACCGTCGAGCGCACCACCAGCACCCGCCCCCGCGACCGCACCGAGACCAACCTCGACACCGGGGTCACCACCCGGACCATCTCCGGCGAAACCTATCCGAACAAGAATTTCCCGGATACGGCGACGGTGCAGGGCGGGCTTTACCTGCAGGATGAGATGACGGCCGGGCGCCTGACCATCACCCCGGGCCTGCGGCTGGACTACTACAATCTCCGCCCCGATGTGGACGCGGCCTTCAGCCGTTCGGCGCAATCCGCCGCCGCGCAGCAGGTGCAGAACATGGACGAGCTGGCGCTCTCGCCCAAGCTCGGCGCGGTGCTGCGGCTGGATGAGGTGTTCTCGCTCTACGGCCAATACGCCCACGGCTTTCGTGCGCCCGCCTATGACAATGTGAACTTCGGCTTCACCAATCGCGTCTTTGGCTATGAGATCCTGCCCTCGGGCGATTTGCAGCCCGAAACCAGCGACGGCGTCGAGATCGGCCTGCGCGGACGCACCGCGGGCGGAAGCAACTTCCAGGTCGCCGGCTTCTACAACCACTATTCCGACTTCATCGAGACGGCGGTGGTCGGCAACGCCGGCGGGCTGACGCAATACCAGTACCGCAACCTCTCCTCGGTCACGATCTATGGCGCCGAGGCGCGGGGCGAATACCGCATGACCCCGCAGTGGTCGCTGCGCGCCAGCACCGCCTATGCCCATGGCGAGGACAATGACACCAAGCTGCCGATCGACAGCGTCGATCCCTGGCGCTTTGTCGGCGGCGTCGCCTGGCAGCATGAAAGCGGCGTCCGCGCCGAAGCGAACGTCACCCACTCGCTGCGGAACAACCGCACCAGCAGCGACACCGCCTTCCATGCGCCGAGCTACACGGTGCTGGACCTTGCCGTGTCCTATGATTACGGGCCGAACCTGACGGTCAATGCCGGGCTGTTCAACGTCACCGACGCGAAATACTTCAATTCGCAGGATGTGATCGGCCTCGCCGCGAACAGCCAGCAGCGCGACCTTTACGCGCAGCCCGGCCGCTATGCGGCGGTCAATGTGACCTATCGCTGGTGAGTGCCACGGCCGCCTTTTCGCTGATGTCCGATCCCCAGGCGGTGCCATCGCGCCGCCAGGGTCAGGCACGGCGATTCCGGGCGGCCCCGGTGCTTTCGGCGGTGCTGCACGTCGGCGTGCTGGTTGCCGTCGCCTTGCCATGGGGTCAACAGGATCGTGACCCGGGCGCGATGCGGGAAATGGCGGTGGAGTTCGTGCCCGCACCGGCAGCGCCCGATCCCATGGCGCTGGCGGTGCCGGCGGGCCTTGCCGATCCGTGGCCGAAAGAGGTTCCGGCGCCGCCCATGCCCGCGATCCCGGAGCTTCCGGCGGCCCCCGCGCCGGCCGAACGGCCCCTCTCAAACCCGGAGCCGCCGCCTCCGGCGCCGCTTGCCCTGGCGGTGCCGCCCTCGCCGTCGATGGCGGTCCCCGCCGCTCCGCCCGGCATCGCGCCCCCCGCGCCGCCGCCTATGCCTGTCCCGATGCAGGCCGAGGCGGCGCCATTGCCGCTGGCGCCGATCGCACCGCTGGCGCCACCGCCCCCCCCGGTGGCGAGCCAGCCCGACCCGGCCCCGGCGCCGCCGATGGCCATCGCGCCGCCGCCGCTGCCGGCCGAGCCGATGCAGGCCGAGCCGATGCCGGCGCCCCTCATGGCCGAGGCCGCGCCGCCGCCCGCCGAACCCTTGCCGATGCCGCCCCCGCCGCCGCCCGCCGAGCTGGCACAGGCCGAGGCAGCGCCCGCGCCCCGGCGGGCAGCGGCGCCTGCTCCGCGCCCTGCCCATGCAGCACCCGCGCGGGTCGCCACCATGGCGACGGCCCCGGCAGCACCTCCCGCCGCGGAGGCCGCCCCCGCGGCGCCCGCATCGGCGCCGGTCAACACCAACCCCCGCTTCCGTCGCCCGCCGGCGCCGCCGCAGTATCCGCAGCGCTCCGTCGAGCTGAACCAGATCGGCGTCGTCATCATCCGCGCCCTGGTCGCCCCCGACGGCGATACCAGGGAGACCCTGGTCTGGCGTTCCTCCGGCCATGCGCTGCTGGATGCCGCCGCCCTGGCCGCCGTGCGGCGCTGGGCCTTCGAGCCGGCCGCCCAGGACAACCGCCGCATCGAGGCCTGGGTCGAAGTCCCCGTCCATTTCCGTCTGCGCTGACCGCCAAGGAGCCTGCCATGACCCTCAACGAACGCCATGCCGAACTGAGAAATGCCGAGCCCAAGCTGCGCATCCGCGATGCCGCAGCCCGGCTCGGCACCACCGAGGCGGCGCTGGTCGCCCTCGACCCCGGCGCGATCTCGCTGCGGCCGGACTGGGCGGCGCTGATCGGGGCCATGCCGCGCGTCGGGCAGATCATGGCGCTGACCCGCAACGATCACGCGGTGCATGAGCGTCATGGCCGGTTCATCGATGTCAGCTCCGGACCGGGGCACATCCTGGTGCTGGGGCCGGATATCGACCTGCGGCTCTTCCCCGGCCGCTGGGCCTACGGCTTCGCGCTGGGCGGGGAGCGGCCCTCCATCCAGATCTTCGATCGCGACGGCGAGGCGGTGCACAAGATCTTCGCGGTCGAGGCCACCGACCGCGACGCCTGGGCGGCGCTGGTCGCCGAATTCGCCATGCCCGTCATCGCGGCCCCCCCCGAAACGGTGCCGAGCCTGATACCGCCGGCGGAAGAAGGGCTGGTCGATGCCACGGCCCTGCGGGACGACTGGCGCGCCCTGCGCGACACCCATGATTTCGTAACGCTCCTGCGGCGCCATAAGGCGACGCGGCGCCAGGCGCTGGCGCTCGGGGGGGATGATCTGGCGCTTCGGCTCGCGCCGGATGCCGCCAGCGCCGCCTTGCGGGCCGCGGCCGGGGTTGGGCTGCCGGTGATGATCTTCGTCGGCAATCGCAGCGCGATCCAGATCCATACCGGTCCGGTGCAGCGGCTGCGGCCCTCGCCCGGTGGTTGGTTCAATGTGCTGGACCCGGCGTTCAACCTGCATCTGCGCGAAACCGGCATCGCCGAAGCCTGGCGCGTGGTGAAGCCGACCGATGACGGGCCGGTGACCAGCATCGAGCTGCTGGACACGGCCGGATCGGTGATCGGGCAGTTCTTCGGCGCGCGGAAGCCGGGCCAGGCGGAGTTGACCGGCTGGCGCGCGATCGTCGATGCGGTGGCGGGCGAGCACGCGCTGTTGCCGGCATGACGATCGCCCGCCGCAGCCTGCTGGCCGCGCCGCTGCTGCTGCACGCGGCCGGCCTGCGTGCCGAGGGGCGGCGGATTGTCGCGATCGGCAGCGCCGTTACCGAGATCACCTTCGCACTGGGTGCCGGGCCGGGCGTTGTGGCGGTGGATACCACCAGCGGCTTCCCAGCGGCGGCGGCGGTCCTGCCCCGTATCGGGTATCTGCGGGCGCTGCCGCCCGAAGGCCTCATCGCCCTGTCGCCCAACCTGCTGCTGGTCTCCGATGAGGCGGGCCCCCCCGGCGTGATCCAGGTGCTGCGCGAGGCCGGGCTGCCGCTGGCGATGATCCCCGACGGCGCCGGGGGCGCAGCCCTGTCCCGCAAGATCCACGCCGTCGCCGCTGGGCTCGGGGTCAATGGAACGCCGCTGGCGGAGGCCGTGGCCGCGGATTGGGCGGCGCTGGATGGCATGGCTGAAGTGCCGCCCGTTGCCGCCCTGTTCGTGCTCTCGGTCGCGCGGGGGGCGCCGCTGGTGGCGGGACGCGCGACGCATGCGGATGCGATGCTGATGGCGGCCGGGGCGCGGAACATCGCCGCGGGCTTCAGCGGCTACCGGCCGCTCTCGGCCGAGGCGGCCATTGCCGCGGCGCCGGAGGTGATCGTGATGATGGCCCATGTGGTCGAGGAAGCCGGGGGCGTCGCCGAGGTCTTGCGGGCGCCGGCCTTGGCGGTGACGCCGGCCGGCATGGCGGGGCGGCTGGTGGTGGTGGATGGGTCCTACGCGCTCGGCTTCGGGCCACGCGCGGCCCATGCGCGGCGCGATCTCGCGGCGATGCTGCACCCGGGGCTGGCGCTTCCCACCCTGCCGGAGCGGCCGTGGCTTCGCGCTTGAAACGATGGCTGCCGGTGCTGGCCCTGTTGGTGCTGGCCTGGGTGATGCTGATGGCGCTGCTGCTGGGTCCGGCGCGGGTCTCGCCGGCCGGGTTCTGGGCGGTTCTGGCGGATGCTCTGGGCCTGGCCCCTCTGCCGGCCGAGTTTCGCCGTGATGCCGTGGTGCTCGGCGTCATTCGCGGGCCTCGCGTGGTCCTCGGCGCGCTGGTCGGGGCTGGGCTGGCGGCGGCCGGCACGGCCATGCAGGGGTTGTTTCGCAATCCCTTGGCCGATCCTGGGTTGATCGGCGTTTCCGCCGGCGCCGCCTTGGCGGCGGTGGGCGCGATCGTCCTGGCGGGGCCGCTGGTGGGGGCCGCGGCCGGGATGATGGGGCTCTGGCTGCTGCCGGTCGCGGCCTTCATCGGCGGGCTCGGCGCGACGCTGGCGATCGCGCGGCTGGCGCGGCGGGGTGGGGCGACGGCTGTGGGCACGCTGCTGCTGGCGGGCGTGGCGGTGAATGCGCTTTGTGCCGCGCTGACGGGGCTGCTGATCTTCATGGCGGATGACCGCCAGGTGCGCGACATCACCTTCTGGACCTTCGGCAGCCTGGCCGGGGCGCGCTGGGCGCAGGTGCCGGTGGCGCTGGTGCTGGTCGGGCTGCCGGTGCTGGGGTTGCTGGCATTGGCACGCCCGCTGAATGCGCTGGTGCTGGGCGAGGCCGAGGCCTTCCACCTCGGCATCCGCGTCGAGCGGGTCAAACGGGTGGCGGTGGCGCTGGCGGCGATCGCGGTTTCGGCGGGGGTGGCCTTCACCGGGTTGATCGGCTTCATCGGGCTGGTGGTGCCCCATCTGGTGCGGCTGGCGGTTGGCGGGTCCGATCACCGGCTGGTGCTGCCGGTGGCGGCGAGCCTGGGCGGCGCGCTGCTGGTGGCGGCGGATCTGGCGGCCCGCAGCCTGGCGGCCCCGGCCGAGGTGCCGATCGGCATCGTCACCGCGCTGCTCGGCGCGCCCTTCTTCCTGTGGATGCTGCGGCGGCACATCGCATGATCGCGGCCCATGACATCACCTTGCGGCGCGGCGGGCGGCAGTTGCTGGATGCCGTCTCCCTGGCCGTGCGGCCGGGGGAGGTGGTGGCGCTGGTCGGCCCCAATGGCGCCGGGAAATCAACCCTGCTGCGGGTGATGACGGGCGAACTGACCCCCAATGCGGGGGCGGTCACCTGGGCCGGGCGGAGCCTTGGGGCCTGCACGCCTTTGGCGCTGGCGCGAGGGCGGGCGGTGGTCAGCCAGCAGGCGCGCATCGCCTTTCCCATGACGGCCGCTGAGATCGTGGCGCTTGGCCGCCTGCCATGGCACGGCACGCCGCAGGGGGCGCCTGCGCGCCAGGCGGGGCTGGTGGCCGCCGCATTGGCCCGGGCCGGGGTGCCGGAGGCGCTTTGGCACCGCCATTACGATACGCTGTCCGGCGGCGAGCAGCAGCGCATCCAGCTGGCCCGGGCCCTGGCGCAGATCGAGGGCGCGCCGGCGCCGGTCGCGCTATTTCTGGATGAGCCCACGGCCAGCCTCGACCCCGGCCATGCGGCAGCCTTGCTACGGTGTCTGCGCGCGCTGGCCCGCGAGCGCGGGGCGATGGTGCTGGTGGTGCTGCACGACCTCAATCAGGCGGGTTTTGTGGCCGATCGTGTGGCGTTGCTGCGGGAGGGACGGCTGGAAGCGGAGGGGCGGCCCGGGGATATGCTGTCGGCGGAACGGCTGGGCGTGCTCTACGGGGTGCGGTTCCGGGCGGCCGGTGGCTTGCTGGCACCGGACTTCGCGGCGTGATGGGGCTTTCGTCGCGAGCGCGCCTGGGCTAGAGGACAGGACGCGGGACCCGTAGCTCAGCTGGATAGAGCGCTGCCCTCCGAAGGCAGAGGCCGAAGGTTCGAATCCTTTCGGGTCCGCCACCTTACGCTGGAGCGCGCGGCGCTATCCGATGACGGCTGCCGCCGCGATTGAGCTGCTTACGCTGCGGACAACATTGCATCGATCAGCGAATTGAGGGCGGGGTCACGAGGGCGGAACTACTCCGTCTATCGCCACCGAAAATTTTCGAGCCGGCTTGGTCAGATATCCGCGCACCTCCGGGCTCGCTGGCAGAACCATGTATCCGGTAGCCAAGTCGCCGAGGAGCAAAGACGCTTCACGAGGCCGTAGCCGCCAATGGAGTGCGATTAACACGCATAACGCAGAGTCCAACTTATCCTGATGCACCTTCTGCGGCCGGGCAGTTTTTCCGGCAACGCGGCACCATTCCGCCAATTCCTCGCAACCCAGCAGGTGAGCCTGTTGCGCAGCGCTTTCCGCCACACGGACCCAGTCGGCCAAGCGAAAGGTCTTCCTGCGATCCGGATTGTATTTGGGCGCACTCAGCCGCCCGAAGAATCCGTCGCCCAATGACGCCAGCGCGAGAGCCGGAAAGACCTCCATCAAATAGAGGCCGTCGGGTGCTAACCGAGCCTGCTCAGGGCGCTCCTCAGCGCTCAGCGCCATCAGAAAACGCCAGATTGGCGAAGCGTTACAGAACATGCCCTCCCTTCCGCGATTGGAGGGCTGTACACCCCCGCCAAGCCAGCTAACGAGGGAAGCGGCCACACGTTCTACCGGCCGCATGCTGGTCAAATTAGGAACCACCGTCGGCTGGTCCAGCGCGACAAGCGTGGCGCCGCTGTCGGAGCGAACTTTCTGGATGAAAGTGAGTGCCTGGTCGAAGGATACCAGTTGCGGGGCATGGAAACGTGCGGGATGCCCGTTCTCGATGCCGACGGCGCAGATGGCTCCGGGAGCTTTCAGATTATCCGTCCACGCGGAATCAAAGCCGATGTAAATGTCCATGGTTGGTAAGCGGTGGTTCCGGGCCCTTGTCGCTGCGGCTTGACGCTCAGCTGTTTTTCGCGGGCGCCCAGTGCCAGGGCATGAGCTCGTCGATGCGGCTCTCGAGCCAGCCATTCACCAGGCGCGTCAGCACGTCGGTGAAGTAGCGCTGCGAATCGACGCCGTTCAACTTGCACGTCTCCACCAGCGAGGCGATCCAGGCCCAGCGCTCGCCGCCGTCATCGCCCGAGGCGAACAGCGCGTTCTTCCGGCTGAGGCAGACCGGACGGATGGCCCGCTCCACCACGTTGGTGTCCATGTCGAGCCGGCCGTCGCCGAGGAACCGCTCGAGGCCCTCGCGATGGTTCAGCGCGTAGCGGATCTTCTCCGCCGTCGGCGCGCGTCCCGGCAGGCGCGCAAGCTGCATCTCGAACCAGGTGAACAACGCCGTGACCAGCGGCTTGCTCTTGGCCTGACGCGCCGCGCGGCGGACCTCGGGCGATTTGCCGCGCAGCTGCGCCTCGATGGCATAGAGTTCCGCGATCCGCCGCAACGCCTCGGTCGCAATCGGCGCCGCGCCGCTCTTGGCCAGATCGTAGAACTGGCGTCGGACATGCGCCCAGCAGAATGCCAGTGTCGGTCCATTGGCTTCGCCGCAGGACAGGCTCTTGTACCCGGCGTAGCCATCGCACTGCAGCAGCCCAGCATAGTCGCCGAGCAGTTTCTTCGCGTGCTCCTTCCCGCGGCCCGGCGCGTAGCGGAACACCACCGCAGGCGGGTCGCTGCCGCCCCAGCTCCGGTCATCGCGCGCGATCGCCCAGGCATAGCCCGTCTTCGT
>NZ_QKYU01000008.1 GCF_003253705.1 Humitalea rosea | reverse complement strand
CAGAGCAGGCGCGGGCGGCGTAGTCCCAACACAACGCAGCCGACCGCGCCTGCGGACCACACAAAAAGCGCTTGCTCAGCGTGACGGTATCTCATCGGATCTTCAGCGTCGAGAGGCCGACGAGGGCGAGGATCATCGCGATGATCCAGAAGCGGATGACGATGGTGGCCTCGGCCCAGCCCTTCTTCTCGAAGTGGTGGTGCAAGGGCGCCATCAGGAAGACGCGCTTGCCGGTGCGCTTGTACCAGAACACCTGGATGATGACGGACAGCGTCTCGACCACGAACAGCCCACCGACGATGGCCAGAACCACCTCATGCTTGGTCGCGACCGCGACGGCGCCGAGCGCGCCGCCAAGGGCGAGGCTGCCGGTATCGCCCATGAACACCGCCGCCGGCGGCGCGTTGAACCAGAGGAAGCCGAGCCCCGCACCGACCAGCGCCGAGCAGAACACCGCAAGCTCGCCCGCGCCGGGCACGCCATGCAGTTGCAGATAATCGGCGAAGATGCGGTTGCCGACGAGATAGGCGATCAGCGCGAAGACGCCGGCGGCGATCATCGCCGGCACGATCGCCAGCCCATCCAGCCCATCGGTCAGGTTCACGGCGTTCGAGGCGCCCATCATCACGAACATGCCGACCAGCGGAAACAGCAGCCCGAAGTTCAGCAGCGCTTCCTTGAAGACCGGAAAGACGAAGGCGCCCTGCAGGGCGGGGGGCATCAGCGCGGTGATCCAGACCGAGGCGAGCAGCCCGATCACCGCCTGCGCCACCAGCTTGGTGCGGCCGGACACGCCCTTGGTGTTGCGCTTGGTGACCTTCAGCCAGTCGTCCACGAAGCCGATCGCGCCATAGCCGATGGTGACCATCAGCACCGCCCAGACCATGCCATTGCGCAGATCCGCCCAAAGCAGCGTCGCGGCGGCGATGCCGAGCAGGATCAGCACCCCGCCCATGGTCGGCGTGCCCTTCTTCTCGATCAGATGGCGTTCGGGGCCATCCTCGCGGATCGGCTGCCCGCCGCGCTGGAAGGAGCGCAACCAGCGGATGATGCGCGCGCCGAAGACGAGGCTGATCAGCAGCGCCGTGATGCAGGCCGCACCCGCGCGGAAGGTCGTGTAGCGGACGAGGTTGAAGGCGATGAAGTCATCGGACAGCCCCGACAGCAAAAGCGGGATCATGCTGCCAGTTCCTTCAATGCGGCGACCACCACCGCCATGCGGCTGCCGAGGGAGCCCTTCACCATCACCGCATCGCCATCCCGCAGCACCCCCGCCACCAGCGGCGCCAAGGCGGTGCTGTCGGCGGTGGCCTGGCCGCGGCGTTCGGCCGGCAGGGCCTCGAACAGGCGCCTCATCAGGGGGCCGCAGCAGAAGACGAGATCGGCCACGCCCACGACGTCGGGGAGGAGACAGAGGTGCTGCGCGGGCCCCGCCTCGCCCAGCTCCAGCATGTCGCCGAGCACCGCGATGCGCCGGCGCGCCTCCTGCGCCGCCAGCACCGAAAGGGCGGCGCGGACCGAGGCGACCGAGGCGTTGTAGGATTCGTCCAGCAGCAGCGCGCTGCCGCCGCCGGGCAGCCTCAGCACGACGCGCTGCCCGCGCCCCGCGCCCGCGCCGAACGTGGCCAGGGAGGCGGCGAAGCCCAGCGGATCGGCGCCGAGGGCGGCGGCGGCGGCGATCGCCGCGATGGCGTTCATCGCCATATGCGCGCCGGGGGCGCCAACAGTGAAGGCGATGTGATGGCCATAGAGCCGCGCCGACACCTCGACCGAACCGGCCTGTTCGCGGACCTCAAGCAGCCGCGCCTGGGCGCCGGCGGCGTGGCCGAAGCCCACCACCCGCCCGGGCGCCGTGGCGGCCAGGGCGGCGAAATGCGGGCTGTCGGCGGGCAGCACGGCGATGCCGCCCCGCTCCAGGCCCAGCAGGATATCGCCCTTCTCCGCCGCGATCGCCGCCTCGCTGCCGAGGTTGCCGACATGGGCGGTGCCGATGTTGGTCACCACCGCCACATCGGGCCGCGCCAGGCGGGCGAGGGGGGCGATCTCGCCGCGGTTGTTCATGCCGATCTCGATGACTGCGTAGCGGGCCGCGCGCGGCAGGCGGGCCAGGGTCAGCGGCACGCCCCATTGGTTGTTGTGGCTGGCGGCGCTGGCATGGGTCAGGCCCTGCCCGGCGAGGCCGTGGCGCAGCATCTCCTTCACCGTGGTCTTGCCGACGCTGCCGGTCACCGCGACGACGCGGGCGCTCGTCCGCGCCCGGCCGGCGGCGCCGAGGGCGGCGAGCCCCACCAGCGTATCGGCGACGCGCAAGCCCGGCACGTCCTCGGCGACCATGGCGCAGGCCGCACCCCGGGCGAGCGCATCGGCGACGAAGGCATGCCCGTCGCGTTCGGCGCGCAGGGCGACGAACAGGTCGCCGGCCACCACGGCGCGGCTGTCGATGGCCACGCCCGTCACATCGGCGCCCCCGGTCCCGCCGGTCGCCTGCCGCAATTCGGCGGCGGTCCAGAGCGCGCTCATCCCGCCAGGCCCCGCACCACCGACACATCGTCGAAGGGATGGGTGACGCCGGCGATGGTCTGGCCCGGCTCATGCCCCTTGCCCGCGACCGCCAGCACATCGCCGGGGCCGAGGGCGGCCATGGCTTCGGCGATGGCCCGCGCGCGGTCGCCGATCTCGATGCCCTCGGGGCAGGCGCTGCGGATCGCGGCGCGGATCAGGGCCGGGTCCTCGCCGCGGGGATTGTCGTCGGTGATGAAGGCGAGGTCGGCGTGCGCCGCCACCACCGCGCCCATCAACGGCCGCTTGCCCGGATCGCGATCCCCGCCCGCGCCGAACACGGCCACCAGCTTCCCCGTCGCATGCGGGCGCAGCGCCGCCAGCAGCCGCGCCAGCGCATCCGGCGTATGCGCGTAATCGACATAGACGGCGGCGCCATTGGGCAGGCGCGCGGCCAGCTCCATCCGCCCGCGCACGCCCGTGAGCCGCGCCAGCGCCGACAGCGGGTCCCGCCCGCCCGTCACCGCCGCAAGCCCCGCGGCCAGCAGCGCATTGTCGGCCTGGAAGCGCCCGACCAGCGGCAGCATCACCGCATGCCGCGCGCCGAAGGCGGCGATCTCCAGCGCCAGCCCCTCCGGCAAGGGCTGCGCGGAGAGGAGGCGCAGGTCCCGCCCGGCCTCGCCGACCGTCAGCAGCCGCAGCTGCCGGCGCGCGGCGATGCCGGCGAGCGCGCCCAGGGTCACGGGGTCCATATCCGCATTGGCGACGACGGCGGCCTGGGGCGGCAGCAGCACCTCGAACAGCCGCAGCTTGGCGGCGCGATACCCGGCGAGGTCGTGATGGTAATCCAGATGGTCGCGGGTGAGGTTGCTGAACCCCGCCGCATGCAGCCGCACCCCATCCAGCCGCCGCTGGTCCAGCCCGTGCGAGGAGGCCTCCATCGCCAGCCGGCCGACGCCGTCCCGCGCCAGCCGCGCCAGCATGGCATGCAGCGCCACCGGATCGGGGGTGGTCAGGCCGGGGCCGGAGGAGACGCCGTCCCGCGTCAGCCCGAGCGTGCCGAGCGAGGCGGCGGGGCCGCCGCCGTCCAGGGCCCATATCTGGCGCAGGAACTCGGCGGTGCTGGTCTTGCCGTTGGTGCCGGTGATGGCGACGATGCAGGCCGGCTGCAGCCCGTAATGCGCCGCCGCCATGCGGGCGAAGGCGCGGCGCGGGTCGGCGGCGGTCAGCAGCGGGCGGGGCGGCACGCCGGGCGGCCATTCGGTGCCCTCGGGCGCCAGCACGGCGGCGGCCCCGCGGGCCACCGCCTCGGCGATGAAGCCGCGGCCATCGGCGCGGACCCCGGGCAGGGCGGCGAAGAGGAACCCCGGCGCGACGGCGCGGCTATCGGCCGTCAGCCCGGCCAGCTCGGCGCCGGTCTCGCCGCTGGTCAGGGCGATGGCGGGTTCGCGCGCCAGCATCTCAGCGAGCGTCACGCTGGCTCTCCGGCCCCAGGACCGCCTGATGCAGCGCGGGCGGCTCGCCCGAGGTGAGGCGGAGGGGGGAGGCGCGGTTGATCGGCACCGGCGGCGGCAGGATGTGGGCCGGGACCGGGGCCACCGGTTCGCCCCGGTGGGGCCGGGGCGGCGTGGCGCCGGTGGTCGCGCGGCTGGGCGGGCGGGCGGGCGCGGCACCGCCTGAGGGGCGGCGGGCCGGCTCGGCCTCGGCGGCGGTGCCGGGGCGTGCCGCCGGGGCCGCGGCCGGGCGGGGCATCACCGCGTTCATGGCGGCGACGGCGGCAGTGATGGTGCCGGGCTCGGCGGCGGGCGCCGTGACCGGGGGGGCGCCGCTGGCGCGGGGCTGCAACGGCATCCGCGTCGCGGCGATCAGCGCGGGATTGGCCGGGTCCTCCGGCACCAGGCCCAGGATCGGGGCGATGCGGCTGATGACCGTATGCGCGGCGGGGGCGGCGACCCAGCCGGCAGTGGCGAAGCCATGGCTCATCGCATTCGGCGAGGGCTCATCCACCATCACATAGACGGCGTAGCGCGGCGCATACATCGGGAAGGCACCGACGAAGGCCGCGATCCGCTTGTTGGCGAGGTAGTTGCCGTTCGGCCCGGTCTTCTGCGCCGTGCCGGTCTTGCCGCCGACGAAATAGCCCGGAACCTCGGCCGAGCGGCCCGAGCCATCGGTGACGACGAGGCGCATCAGCCGGCGGATGGTCTCCGAGGTGCGCTCCGACACCAGCCGAATGCCCTCGCGCTCCTCGCCGTCGGGATGCGCCAGGATGGTGGGGCGGCGCAGAATGCCGCCATTGGCCAGCGCCGCGACCCCGTTCACCACATGCAGCGGCGTCACCGAGATGCCGTGGCCGAAGCCGATGGTCAGCGTGTTGACCTCGCGCCAGCTTCGCGCGGAAGGGGCGAGGGGGGTTGCCGTCTCCGGCAGCTCGATCCGCTGGCGGTCCAGCAGGCCGGCGGCACCCATGAAGGCGCGATGGCGCAGCGTGCCCACCGCCTCGGCCATATGCGCGGCGCCGAGGTTGGACGAGTAGGCCAGGATCTCCGGCAGCGCGAGCCAGCGGCCCTTGCCGCGATAATCGCTGATGGTGAACCGGCCGATGCGGATCGGGCTGGCGGCATCATAGCCGCCCATGACGGTGGTGGTCCCGGCCTCCAGCGCCATGGCGGTGGTGAACAGCTTGAAGGTGCTGCCCGGTTCGTAGAGTCCCACGGTGACGCGGTTGAAGCGCTGGTCGGAGGTGGCCGAGCCGAGGTCGTACTGGTCGAAATCCGGCAGGCTGACCATGGAGATGACTTCGGAGGTGCGGACATCCAGCACCACGCCGGCGCCGCCGATGCCGCTGTAGTCGGCGATCGCCTTGGCCACCGCTTCACGCAGCGCGAGCTGCACGCGGATATCGAGCGAGAGGCGAAGCTGGTCCGAGGCGCGCAGCCGCAGCCGCTCGTCGAAGAACCGCTCGACGCCGGCGATGCCATTGCCATCGACATCGACGGCGCCGAGCGCATGCACCGCGGCGCGACCCTGCGGGTAGTAGCGGCGCTCGGCCTCCTGAAACTCCAGCCCCGGGATGCCGAGGCCGTTGACCGCGGCGACCTCGCGCGGGGTCAGCGCGCGGGCGAGGTAGGCGAATTGCCGGTCGGTCGAGAGCCGCGCGGTGACGAGATCGACATCGAGCTGCGGCAGCACCGCGGCCAGCCGCAGCGCGACGCTGCGCGGATTCTCGATCACCCGGGGATTGGCATAGAGCGCGGTGATCGGCAGCGAGACGGCGAGGATTTCGCCATTGCGATCGGTGATGGCGCCACGGCTGACCGTGGGTTCGGTGGCGGCGGCGATGACCGGGCGCAGGGCGGCGCCGACCCGGCGCGGGGTCGCGGGGTCGAAGATCGTGGCATCGGCGAGCTTCAGCCCGACCGCGCCGAACAGCACCGAGAAACCAATGGCGGCGAATTTGAGCCGGCTGCGCGTCATGGCCCGCGCGGCGCGGACGCCGTGCAGGCCGGGATCGGCGGTGGAGGCGACGGCGGTGCCGGGCGCGGGCCGCGCCGGGCGCTCGGGTGAGGGCACCCTGCGCAGCGGCTCGGCGTCGGGCGGCGGGGCGCCGCGGGGGGCGCCGGTCATCGCGCCGCCGAGCCGTAAAGCGTCGCGGCATTGGCCGAGCTGATCAGCCCGCCGCCGCCATAGGGGACGGGGGGCGGCAGCATCGGCTGGTCGCTGCGCGCCATGCCGCCCAGCGCGCTGACGGCCGGCGCCGGGGCGCGGAACTGGGCCGCGGCGTTGGGGGTGTCGGCGTCGCGGCCCAAGGCGGGGCGGGACGGTGCGGCGCGCGGGGCGGCCACGGCCACGGTGACCGCACGGGGCGCGGGGGCCGGGCGGGCCGGGGCGGGGGCCGCGACGGCGGCGACGCGCACGACCTGGACCGAGGCGGCGGGCGGGCTCGCATGGGTGACGGGCGGGGCAAGCGGGCGCTCGGCCGCGGCCGGCTGGGCCATCGGCGTGGGCGGCGGCGGCGCATGCGGGCGCGGGGCCGGGGCCTGGGCAGGGGGCTCGATGCTGGCCAGGGCGATGGGGGCGGAGGTGACGGCTGCCGCTGCCAAGGCTGCCGGCGCCAAGGCTGCCGGTGACACGGGGGCCGGTGACACGGGGGCCGATGACACGGGGGCCGGTGCCACGGGGGCAGCCGCGGCAACCACGGCGGCGGCGCGCGCGCGCCCGGCGAGCAGCGTCTCCCGGCCCTCGACCGGCGCCGGATCGGCGAAGAGGCTCGGCGCACCGGCGAAGGCGACGCGCTCCGGCAGGCGGCGGTCCATGTCCGTGAGGCGGACGAACTGGGACGGCGCCATCGGCTCCAGGGTCAGATGCTGCTCGACGACGCGGCGCAGCCGGTCCGGCTGGTTCAACAGCGCCCATTCGGCGCGCAGCACCTGGCTGCGTTCCCGCGCCGCCTCGGTCTGGCGCAGGATGTCGCGCAGCTCCCGCTCCAGCACCGCGGTGCTCTGCTTGACCGAATAGAGATGCAGCCCGGCGCCGGCGGCGCCGAGCAGGATCAGGATCGTGAGGGGACGCATCATGCGGCCAGGCGCTCCATCGCGCGCAGCCGCGCGCTTCGGGCGCGCGGGTTCCGGTGGGTTTCGTCGGACCCCGGGCGCAGGGCCTGGGGGGTGAGCAGGCGGAAATCGGTTGGCGCCGGGCGGGCCATCAGTGCTGCGGGATTGTGCCGGCCGGGGCTCGGCGTGCGGCCGCAGGCGGCGGCCATGAAGCGCTTCACGATCCTGTCCTCCAGCGAATGGAAGGCGACGACCACGAGCCGCCCGCCGGGGGCGAGCAATGCCGTCGCGGCGGCAAGGCCACGCTCGATCTCGCCCAGCTCGTCGTTCACCCTGATCCGCAGGCCCTGGAAGGAGCGCGTCGCGCCATCCATGCCGGAGGGATCGCGCGGCACATTGGCACGGATGATCTCGGCCAGACGCTGGGTGGTTTCGATCGGGGACTCGGCGCGCGCGGCCACGATGGCCCGCGCGATGCGGCGGGAATGGCGCTCCTCGCCGAAGGTGAACAGCACGTCGGCCAGCTCCTTCTCCGGCAGCGAATTCACGAGATCGGCGGCCGAGGGGCCGGCGCGTTCCATCCGCATGTCGAGAGGGCCCTCACTGCGGAAGGAAAAGCCCCGATTCGGCTGATCGATCTGGAAAGATGAGACCCCGAGATCGAGAACGATACCATCCAGCAGGGCGATGTTCTGCGATGCCATCAGCGATCCGATCTCGCCAAAGCGGCCTTCGAGCAGATGCAGCCGGCCGGGATGGGCGGCCGCGAGGGGCGCGCCGCGCGCAATCGCGTCGGGGTCGCGGTCGATCGCATAGAGGGTGCAGCCGGCGGCCTCCAGGATCGCCGCGGCATAGCCGCCGCCGCCGAAGGTGCCATCGCAATAGAGGGCGCCGTCGCGGGGGGCGAGCATGTCCAGCACCTCGGCCAGCATCACCGGAATGTGGCTCATGCGGCACCGCGCGAGCGGGTGCGCAGGGCGGCCGAGCGCGCCGCCCAGGCCGCCGGCTCCCAAAGCTGGAAATGTGTGCCCAGGCCGACACAGAGCAGGCTGTCGGTCAGGGCGGCGTGTTTCGCGAGTGTATCCGGCAGTGTCACGCGGCCTTCGGTGTCGGGGCGCATCGGGAAGGCGTCGGAATAGAGTTCGGAGGCCAGGTCTTCGCGTTCCTCGGAAAAGGGGTCGAGCGCGTCCAGCGCGCGGGCCTGGGCGTCGAAGGCGGGCTGGGGCAGGGCCTCGATGCAGGGCAGGCGGCGCGACGGGCGCAGCACGAGATCCTCGGTGCCCAGGCGCGAGAGCGCATTGCGGAAGGCCGAGGGCACCGAAAGGCGGCCCTTGCGGTCCAGCTTGACCGCGTGCGTGCCGAGAAAGGCGCTCATCGGGCGGCCCGGTCAGGGGCGGTGTTGTGAGGGAAACGCGTCATGTTCCGGCGCCCCCTCCCCTGGTTGGCTTGGCCTGATCGGAGCGGCCGGCAAGGCCCCCCGACCCTGCCGGCTCGCCCGACCCACCCGTCTGATCGGAGACCCCTCACCCCCCTGAGTACTGGGTCTCTCGCGGGTGGACATGGGATAGCATGGGTGGATTTGGGCAACCAAGGGTTGTTAACGCCTTCGGGTGGGATTTTATAATTCGTGAAGAAGTGACACGAACAAACAACGAACAATTGTCACGCGCGCGTGACCTCACTTCAACATTCGATAAGACGCGGCCCCGCAACGCGGGGAGCCTTGGTCAATACTATCGGGTAAAAGGTGCCAGGCGGCCGATAAGCCGGGTTCTGTCACGCCCTTGCGGGCGCGGACGACCATTCCTCTGGAGCCTGCGTCACCGCAGGCTTCACGCGGCCAACCCGGGCGGCGGGTTGAAAGGCCCCTGGCGTCCGGTGGATCGCTCCGCCTCGGCCCGGCCGCCCCTATTCGGCCTTGCTCCCGGTGGGGTTTGCCGTGCCGCCCCCGTTGCCGGGGGCGCGGTGGGCTTTTGCCCCACCGTTTCACCCATGCCTGGAGGGGTCACCCCGTAAGGGGTCGCCCGTCCGGGCGGTTTGTTTTCTGTGGCACTTTCCCTGAGGTTTGACCCTCGCCGGCCGTTGGCCGGCACCGTCCTTCCATGGAGCCCGGACTTTCCTCCGACCGGGGATCGCTCCCCGGCCCGCGGTCGTCTGGCCACCTGGCACCGCGCGGGGGATGCGCGCCTGGGCCGGTCAGGTCAAGCCGGTGTGTGGCAGACCGCCTCGATGTTGTTGCCGTCGGGGTCGAAGACGAAGGCGGCGTAGTAGTTCGGGTGGTAATGCGGGCGAAGCCCCGGCCCGCCATTGTCGCGGCCGCCCGCCGCCAGCGCCGCCGCATGAAAGGCATCGACCGCAGCCCGCGTGGTCGCGGTGAAGGCGACATGGATGGGACCGGAGGCGGCGGCGCCACCGCTGACCCAGAAGAACGGCTTGCCCGCGGTGCCGAGGCCGAGATGGGCGTGACCGCCGGTTTCTTCCGCCGTCACCTCCATCTCGACGCCGATGCCGAGCGGCGGCAGGGCTGCGAGGTAGAAGCGCCTGGAGCGCTCCAGGTCGGATACGACAAGGCCAATGTGGTCCAGCATCGGAGTGCTCCCTCTCGGCCTCAGCCTGCGGCAACCGCCTTCGCCCGCGCAAGCGTGCCGGCATCGGCGCGGCCATCGACCCGCTCCGCGCGCCAATGGCGTTGGAAGGCGGTGAAGAGCACCGCATCGGGCAGATCCTGGCGATAGCCGATGGCGGCCAGCAGCGCGCGTAATTCGGCCGGATCGGCCGGCGCCGGATCATCGCCCGCCACGCCGGCGGGAAACCGGCCGACGCCGTTCTCCGCCAGCCCCTGCCAGTCGAACAACTCCCCCGGGTCGCGTTTCCGATCCGGCGAGACGTCCGAATGGGCCACCACATTGCGCGCCGGGATCGGGTGGCGGGACAGGATCTCCAGGCACAGGTCGCAGACCGCCGCCATCTGCAAGGCGGGGAAGGGGCGGTAGCCGCAGGAATGGCCGGGGTTCACGACCTCGATGCCGATGCTGCGGCCGTTCAACTGCTCATGCCCGCGCCAATGGGAGATGCCGGCGTGCCAGGCGCGGCGCTCCTCCGGCACCAGGTGGAAGACGGTGCCATCCTCCTCGACCACGTAATGCGCCGAGACCTTCGCCTGCGGGTCGCGCAGCCGGGCGATGGCCGCGGCCCCGGTCATCATGTCGGTGTAGTGCAGGATCAGCACATCCACCGGCGCGTCGCGTTCGTCGTGGTTCGGGCTCGGGGCCTCGATGCGGCGCATCACCGGCGCGCCTCGGCCCGCATCCGCCGCGCCAGCGCCTCGCCGATCATCACGCAGGTGAAGTGCAGATTGGCGCGGCAATCCGTCGGCATGATCGAGGCATCGGCGACGCGCAGCCCCTCGACGCCGCGCACCTTCAATTCCGGGTCCAGCACGCCGCGCTGGTCCTCATAGGCCGTCATGCGGCAGGTGCCGGCGGCGTGCTGGATGTCGCTCGCCTCGCGCAGCATGATGTCGTCCAGCGCGTCATCCTCAAGGGCCGCCGCCCGCGCCATCGAGAGGCCGCTGTCGCCGAAGGTGATCGCGGCGGCGATCTCCGCCAGCGGCGCCAGCGCGGTCAGCGCCGCCAGCCGCCGCACCCCGTCGCGCAGCCGCAGCCGGTCGCGCGGATCGGCCAGCATGTTCTCCTCGACCTCCGGCTGGGCCTCGGGGTCGGCCGAGACCAGCCGCAACGCCCCGCGCGAAAACGCGTCGTAGAGCGCGACCCCCACCGCGCCATCGCTCGCCGGCCCGCCATCGGGCGTCAGGCCGCGATGATTGTAGGCGATCATGATCATGTCCCGCTCGCCACCGCCGCCGAGGCCGCTGCTATAGGTCAGGCAGCAATTGGTGTGGCGCGCATCGGCGCCTTGCGCCCGGAAGCCGGGCTTCAGCGCCATGCTGGCGCGCAGGATCGGATGGTCCATCAGGTTCTGCCCGACGCCGGGCAGATCCTTCACCACCGGGATGCCGAGCCCCGCCAGCGCCGCCGCCGGGCCGATCCCCGAGCGCATCAGCATCGCCGGGCTATGGATGGCGCCGGCGCAGAGCACCACCTCGCGCGCCGCGATCTCCTGCCACGCGCCATCCAGCCGGACCCGCACGCCGCGCGCCCGCTTGCCGTCGAACAGCACCCGGTCCACCAGCGCGCCGCCGCGGATGGTCAGGTTTGCCCGCCCCCGCGCCGGTTCCAGGTAGCCGTCATTGGTCGTCACCCGCAGCCCGTCGCGCAGGTTGATCGGGTTGCAGGAGACGCCCTCGCCCTCCGGCGCGTTCAGATCCGCCTTCCAGGGATAGCCCGCCGCCAGCGCCGCATCGCGCAGCCCGAGATCGACCGCGCCCCATTCCGCGACCGGCATGCGATAGACCGGCAGCGGCCCCCCCTGGCGGATGCCGGGGGCGGTGCCGGTTTCGGCGTCATCCTCGATGGCGTCGTAGATCGGCATCACATCCTCGGCCGACCAGCCCTCGCAGCCGAACTCCGCCCAGGCGTCGAAGGCCGCCGGCACGCCGCGGATGGCGATCTGCGCATTGACGGTGGACGACCCGCCCATGGCCTTGCCGCGCCAGTAGAAGCGCGGCGCCTGCACCGCGGTCCGCCGCGTCATCAGCCCGGGCCATTGCCAGGCCGCCTGATGCGCTGGGTCATGCATGAAGGGGATGATGTTGGCGCTGCGCAGCGCCGCCGGCGCCTCGGCCGCGCGCCAGTCCCGCCCGGCCTCCAGCAGCAGCACGCGGCGGTGCCCATCCTCCGACAGCCGCGCGGCAAGCGGCGCGCCGGCCGAGCCGGCACCGACCACGATCACATCATACATCGGCCTAAAGCCCCCGTTCTAAAGCCCCCGGGCCCGCTTGATCCGGTCCCATGCCGCATTGATCTCCGCGACCTTGTCCGTCGCCCGCTTGGCGAAGGCCTCGGGCACCCCCCGCGCGGCCAGGCTGTCCGGGTGGTGGTCGCGCATCAGGGCGCGCCAGGCGGCGCGGACCTCGCTATCCGGGGCATCCTCCCGCACGCCCAGCACGGCATAGGGGTCCACCTTGTCCACCTCATGCCGCTGCCCGGCGACATAGCCCCGCAGCGCGCGTTCCCAGGCCGCGGCCTCCAGCCCGAAGCGGGCATGGACGGTGCCGAGGAACTCCAGCTCCGACCGCGTCGGCGGCCCATCGGCGCGGGCGATGGCGAAGAGCGCGTGCAGCACATCCTCCAGCATCACCTTGTTGTCGCGGAAGGCCTGGCCGAGGCGCTGGGCGAAGGGCTCGTAGCCCGTCGCATTCTCCCGCGCCTGGTCGAACAGCCGCCCGACCTCGCGCAGATTCTCCTCCGGGATGCGGAACTGGGCGCGGAAGGCGGCGATCTCCGACCGCTTCACCGGCCCGTCCACCTTGGCGAGCTTGGCCGAGAGCACCACCACCGAGACGGCGAACAGCGTCTCCTTGTTGCCCAGCATCGCGGTCAGGTCCGCCGCGCGCGGCATGCCCCCCATGGCCCCGGTATCGGCGGCATGCCCGAGCGATGCCCCCATGACGGCGCCGGCCGGCCCGCCCATGAGGAAACCCGCCGCCCCCCCGATGATCTTGCCCCAGATGCTCAAGCTGCTTCGGTTCCGTAGTGTCGCGGTCACATGTGGTACGCAGAGAGCGCGGGGCAGCGCGACCGCTGAATCCCCTTACTGCCTTACCATCTTACGCCCTTACCGATCTTGCTAGGGAGGGGGGCGGCCGTCGCAGCCCCAATCTAGCCCGCCCCGGCGCCGCCGTGGTGCGAGAAGTTTCGGGGGGGGGCGGGCGCGGTTTGCCGAAATGCCGGGCGCGCCCTACAGCCGGCGCGGGACAGGGGGGCAAGCACATGCTGTTGGATCAGGCGCTGGAATGGATCGCGCAGAATCGGACCGGGATGGTCATCCTGGTGTCGGTGATGATGATCACGCTTTGGCTGCGGCGGCGGCGGTAGCCGCGCGGCCGCCTACAGCGTCACCGCCGCCCTTGCCGCCTGGTCATAGGCCCCGGCCAGCGCCCGCAGGATCGCTGCCGCCTCACTGAGCGACTGCGCCGCCGGCCCGCCCGCCGCCACCGTCTCCGCCAGCAGCGCCTCCCGCACCTCGGCGTAGCGCGCGCACAGCGCCTGGCCGGCGGCGGTTGCCGTGACCAGCGATTCCTTGCCCACGCGGGCCGTCTCAACCAACCCCAGCCCCGCCAGCTTGCGCACGGCATAGACCACGAGGTGCTGGTCCTCGATCCCGAGCACCAGCCCGATCTCCGCCAGCCGCTTCGGCCGGTCGCGGTGGTGCACGGTATGCAGCACCAGCACATCCGTCGCCGAAAGCCCCGGCTGCCCGGCTGCCGCCATGCAGCGGATGATCCAGCGGTTGAAGGCGTGGCCGGCCAGCAGCAGCCCGTATTCGGCCTCCGACAAGGCCGGCGCGCTGCCGGCGGCCAGATGCGCTGAGGAGACGATACTGACGGGGGAACCGGCCATGCGACAACGTTGACGAATCATCGGTAAATCGTCAAGGTTTTGCCGCACCGACCCGAAGGACCCCGCCCATGGCTGCCACGCTTCCCGCCTCCTGGCAGTTCTGGATCGATCGCGGCGGCACCTTCACGGACATCGTCGCCCGCGCCCCGGATGGGACGCTCTCCACCGCCAAGCTGCTCAGCGAGGACCCGACCCGGAACTCCGATGCCGCCGTCGCCGGCATCCGCCGCATCCTCGGCCTGGCCGAGGGCGCCCCGATCCCGGAGGGGCTGATCGAGGCGGTGAAGATGGGCACCACGGTCGCGACCAACGCCCTGCTGGAACGCCGCGGCGAGCGGGTGCTGCTGCTGACCAACCGCGGCTTTGGCGACCTGCCGCGCATCGGCAACCAGGCCCGGCCGCGCCTGTTCGACCTGGATGTGAAACTGCCCTCGCTGCTGCATGAGACGGTGGCCGAGATCGGCGGCCGCATCGGCCCCGATGGCGCCGAGATCGAGCCGCTGGACGAGGTTTCGGCCCGCGCCGCGCTGACGGCCGCCTTCGCCGATGGCATCCGCGCCGTCGCCATCGTCTTCCTGCACGCCTGGGCCTTCCCGGACCACGAGACCCGCATCGGCGCCATCGCCCGCGAGATCGGCTTTTCGCAGGTCACGCTGTCGCATGAGGCCTCGCCGCTGCCGCGCATCGTGCCGCGCGGGGATACGGCGGTGGTGGATGCCTATCTCTCGCCGATCCTGCGCCGCTACGTCGATCAGGTCGCGGCCGAGCTGCCGGGCGTGTCGCTGCTGTTCATGCAATCCTCCGGCGCGCTCGCGGATTCCCGCGCCTTCCAGGGCAAGGATGCGATCCTCTCCGGCCCGGCCGGCGGCATCGTGGGGGCCGCGCGCACTGCCGCCATGGGCGGGTTCGACAAGATCATCGGCTTTGACATGGGCGGCACCAGCACCGATGTCGCGCTCTACGCCGGCACCTATGAACGCGCCTTCGAGACCACGGTCGCCGGGGTGCGGATGCGTGCGCCGATGATGGCGATCAACACCGTCGCGGCCGGCGGCGGCAGCATCCTGCATTTCGACGGCGCCCGGTTCCGCGTCGGCCCGGACAGCGCCGGCGCCGTCCCTGGCCCCGCCTGCTACCGCCGTGGCGGGCCGCTGACCGTGACCGATGCGAATGTGATGCTCGGCAAGGTGCAGCCCGCGCACTTTCCGTCCCTGTTCGGCCCGCATGGCGACCAGCCGCTGGATGCCGAGGTGGTGGCCCAAAAATTCACGGCCCTGGCCGCCGAGATCGGCGTCGCCACCGGCACCCCGGCCCCCGACCCCCGTGACGTCGCCGAGGGGTTTCTGCGCATCGCCGTCGCCAATATGGCCGCCGCGATCCGTCAGGTTTCGCTCCAGAAGGGCCATGACGCCGCGCGCCATGCGCTCGCCTGCTTCGGCGGCGCGGGCGGGCAGCATGCCTGCCTCGTTGCCGATGAACTCGGTATGGAGGCGGTGTTCCTGCACCCCTTCGCCGGCGTGCTCTCGGCCTACGGCATGGGTCTCGCCGACCAGGGCGTGATCCGCGAGGCCGCCGTCGAGCATCCGTTGGCCGCCGCCATGCCGCTGCTGCCCGCCATCTTTGCCAGGCTGGAGGAGGAAGGCCGCGCCGCCTTGCTCGCCCAGGGCGCCGACCCCGAAAAACTGGTCGCGCATCGCCGCCTGCATCTGCGTTACGCCGGCACCGATGCCGTGCTGGTGCTGGATGAGGCCGGGGATGCCGCCGCGCTGGACGCCGCCTTCACCGCCCAGCACCGCGCCCGTTTCGGCTTCGCCAGCCCCGGCCGCGCCGTGGTGGTCGAGGCCGCGGTGGTCGAGACCGTGCTGCCTGGCGATGCCGTGAACGAACCCGTGCTGCCCCCCCGCCCGGCCGGCGAGGCGCCGCAAAAACTGGGCGAGGTCGCGATCTTCACCGCCGGCGCCGCGCATGCCGCCCCGGTCTTCGACCGCGACACCCTGCTGGCCGGCGACCGGCTGGATGGCCCCGCGCTGGTGCGCGAGGCGAATGCCACCACCATCATCGAACCCGGCTGGCAGGCCGAGGTCACCGCCGCCAACCACATGATCCTCCGCAAGATCGGCGCCTCGGCGGCGTTGCGGGTGGCCGATCCCTCGCGCCCGGACCCGGTGCTGCTGGAGCTGTTCAACAACCTCTTCATGGCGATCGCCGAGGAAACCGGCGCCGTCCTGCAAAACACCAGCCAGAGCGTGAACATCAAGGAGCGGCTGGATTTCTCCTGCGCCATCTTCGATGCGACCGGCGCGCTGGTCGCCAATGCGCCGCATGTGCCGGTGCATCTGGGCGCCATGGGCCAGAGCGTGCGCACCGTCATCGACAGCCGGGGCACGACGCTGCGGCCGGGCGATGCGGTGGCGCTGAACAACCCGTTCAACGGCGGCACGCATCTGCCCGACATCACCGTCATCACCCCGGTTTTCGATGCGGCCGGCAAAACCATCCTGTTCTACACCGGCTCGCGCGGGCACCACGCCGATATCGGCGGGCTGACCCCCGGCTCGACGCCGCCGCTGTCCAGGACGCTGGAGGAAGAGGGCGTCGTCATCGACGACTTCCTGCTCGTCGAGCAGGGGCATTTCCGCGAGGTGGAGTTCCGCGCCTTGCTCTCCGGCGCCCGCTACCCGGCGCGCAGCCCGGATGTGAACGTCGCCGACATCAAGGCGCAGGTCGCGGCGAACGAGACCGGCGCCCAGGCGCTGCGCCGGGCCGTCGCCGACTGGGGGCTGCCGGTGGTGCGGGCCTATATGGGCCATGTCATGGACAATGCGGAGGAAAGCGTCCGCCGCGTGCTCGACCGGCTCAAGGACGGCAGCTTCGCGACCACGCTGGATGACGGCACGCCGTTGTGCGTCGCCGTGCGGGTGGATCGCGCCACACGCTCCGCCACGGTCGATTTCACCGGCACCGGCGCGCAAAGGCCGGGGAACTTCAACGCCCCGGCGGCGGTCTGCCGGGCGGTGGTGCTGTATTGCTTCCGCACCTTGGTCGGCGGCGACCTGCCGCTGAACGATGGCTGCCTGAAGCCGCTGACGCTGATCGTGCCGCAGGGCTCGTTCCTGTCGCCGCTGCCGGGGGCGGCGGTGGTCGCGGGCAATACCGAGATCAGCCAAGTCACCTGCAACGCGCTGCTCGCCGCTTTGGACGCCTGCGCCAGCGCGCAGGCGACGATGAACAACATCCTCTTCGGCGATGATGAGGTGCAGTATTACGAGACCGTCTGCGGCGGCACCGGCGCCGGCCCCGGCTTTGACGGCACCGGGCCGGTGCAGACGCATATGACCAATACCCGCATGACCGACCCCGAAATCCTGGAAATGCGCTACCCGGTGCGGCTGGAGGAATTCTCCATCCGCCGCGGCTCGGGGGGCGCGGGCGAGTGGCACGGCGGCGATGGCTGCCGCCGTCGCATCCGCTTCCTCAAGCCGATGCAGGCGATCGTGGTCGCGAGCCGGCGCGAGGTGCCCCCCCACGGGCTGCATGGCGGCGCCGATGGCGCGCCGGGGCGGCAATGGGTCGAGCGGCTGGATGGCAGCATCGAACCCATGGGCGGCCGCGACCAGGCGATGCTGGCGGCCGGCGAGGTCTTCGGGCTGGAAACCCCGGGCGGCGGCGGCTGGGGCAAGGCCTGACCGGCCTCTGAGCGCAAGGCTTCTCTGGCTTAAGGCTTGCGTCGCGCCCGGCGGGGTGCTTCCCGTCGAAGCAATGCTACGCACCCTCCTCGCCCTTGCCGCCGCCGCTTTGATGCTGCTCGGGATCGTGTGGGGTGCGCCGCGGCTGCTGGATTGGGAACGCTGGCGGCCGGAGATCGCCGCCATCGCCACCCAGCGCCTCGGCCGGCCGGTCACCATCGAGGGGCCGATCCGCCTCGTGCTGCTGCCCCAGCCGACGATCGAGGCCGCCGGCATCTCCATCGGCGGGCCGGGCGAGGACCTCGCCCTCACCGCCAATGTGCTGCGCATGCGGGTGGCGCTGCCGGCCTTGCTCGCCAACCGCATCCAGCCGCGCGAGATCGTGCTGGCCGGCGCCGAGCTGACCCTGGCCTGGCCGCCGAGCAGCGTCTCAGCCTTCCGCGCCCCCGCCTGGCTGACGGTGATCGAGGCGCGGATCGAGGATGGCCGCCTGCGGATCGGCGACCTCGTGCTGGATGGCTTCGCCGGTCAGCTCAGCTCCGGCGGTGCCGCCGATGCGTTGCGCTTCGAGGGCCGCTTCGCCTGGCGCGGCCTGCCGGTGCGCTTCGGCGCGACGCTCGGCCGCGCCGGCTGGGATGCGGTGGCGCCGTTGGAGGTCTCGCTTTCGGCCGCCGGCGCGGGGCTGCGGGCGGTCGGCGTGTTGCAGCCGGAGGGCGGCTTCGAGGGCCGGGTCGAGGCCTCCGGGCCGGATCTGTCGGCGCTGGTGCCGGCCCCCGCCGGGCCGTTCCGTGCCACCGGGCGCTTCGTCGCGGGCGGCGATCTGATGGCGCTGGAGGATCTGGCGCTCGACCTGCAAGGCGCGCCGGCGCGGGGGGCGGTGGCCTTGCGCCTTGCGCCCCAGCCGCGGCTGGATCTGGCGCTGGCCGCCGCCCGGCTGGATCTGGATGCCTGGGGGGCGGCGTTGCTGGCCTCGGGGCCGCGCGGGCTGCCGCTGTCGGTCGACCTCTCGGCCGAGGCCGCGACCTTCCGCGGCATCGCGTTGCGCCGCCTGCGCGGCGCCGCCTTCATGGAGGGCGAGCGGCTGAGCCTCTCCGATGTCTCGGCGCTGCTGCCCGGGGATGCGGAGGTCGAGATCGCCGGGGCCAGTGCCGCGACCCGGCTGGAACTCTCGGTGCGCTTCACCGCGCCGGATCTGCGCAGCACGCTGGACGCGCTCAGGGCCCCGGTGGGCGCCACCGACCCGGCGCGGCTGCGCGAGGCGAGCGGGCGGTTCCGGCTGGTGCTGGAGGATGGCCAGGTCTCGATCCCCGAGCTGACCGCCGTGGTCGATGGCACCCGCCTCTCGGGGGCCGGGCTGTTCCGTGGCGGGGCGCGGCCGGCGATCGGGCTCGGGCTGACGCTGGACCGGCTGTCGCTGGACGGGCTGCTGCCCGAGGGCTGGGACCTCGGCACCTGGCGCCAGGCGCTGGCGGGCTTCGATGCCAATCTGCGGCTGGAGGCCGGGCGGCTGGACTGGTGGGGCAGGAGGCTCGACCGCGTGGCCCTCGACCTCGCGCTGGAACAGGGGCGGCTGACCCTGCGGCGCGGCACCGGGCGGCTGGGGGAGGCGGATGCGACCGCCTCGGGCAGCTTTACCCTGGCGCCCACGCCGCGCTTCGCCGATTTGTCGCTGGAGGTTTCGGCCAGCTCGGCGGTGGGGGTGCTGGCGCTGGTGCCGGGCACCTGGCCGGATGGCACACCGCTCGCCCAGCTTCCGCTGCGGCTGACGATCACCGGCGGCGGGCCGGGCGAGGGGCTGGTGCTGCGTGCCGCGGGCGAACTCGGCGAGGTCCGCGCCGAGACGCAGGTGACCCTGGACCTGCCGGCGCTGAAGGCGAGCGGTGCGGTGACCCTGCGCCACCCCGGCGCGCCCCGGCTGCTGACCGAGGCCTTCGGCCCCGAGGGCACGCGCTGGCTGGGGGAGGGCTCGATCTCGGTGGTCGCGCAGGGCAGCATCGGCGCCACCGGGATCACGGCGGAGCGGCTGGATGTGGTGGCGGGCGAGCTGCGGGTCTCCGGCCAGGGGGGGCTGGCGCTGAGCGGGCCGCGCCCGAAGCTGACCGGGCGGGTGACGGTCGAGCGCCTGCCGCTGCCTGGCCCCGCCCCCCGCAGCCGCGTGCCGCTGCCGCTGCGGGCCCTGGCCGGCTGGGATGCCGATGTCGCCTGGCGCGCCCAGCGGATCGAGGCCCCGGGCCTGCCGGTGGTGGAGCAGGCGCAGGGCCAGTTCAGCCTCGGCGACAGCGTCGCGGTGATCGAGATGAGGGAGGGCCGCGTCGCCGGGGGCAGCCTCAGCGGCAGCCTGCGGCTGGAGGCCGGGCTCGCCCCCCGCGTGCTGCTGGAGGGCAGGCTCAGTGGCGCGGCGATCTCGGGGCCGCTGTTCGACCTGCCGGTGGATATCTCCGCGGGGCGGCTGGAGGGCGAGCTGCATCTGGAAGGCCGGGGCAGCGCGCCGGCCGCCCTGCTCTCGACCCTGAGCGGCACCGCGCGGATGGGGGTGTCCTCGGGCGTGCTGACTGGCTTCGACGTGCCGGCGGTGGCCGCCGCGGCCCGGCTGCCGGACCAGGAGGAGGCGGCGGTCGGGCTCAGGCGCGGGTTGCTGACCGGGGCGACGACGCTGGAGCGCCTGGACGCCGGGCTGACCATCACCGCCGGGCGCGGGGCGCTGACCGATGCGGGGCTGGTGGCCGAGGGCGGGGCCGTCGCGCGCTTCACGGGCGATGTGGATCTGGCGCGGGGGACGGTGGACATGCAGGTCTCGGTGCCGCCAGGGGAGGGGCCGCCGGTGGTGCTGCGCCTGACCGGGCCGGGGGGATCGGCGACGCGGATCCCGGAGATTTCGGCCTGGACGCGGTGGCGGGTGGAGCAGAATTAGGATGTATCGACAATGTTGACACAAAGGCCGCGACTGCATTAGCCTCCGCGCCATGAAGGTCTTCGTGAAGAAATGGGGCAACAGCGCCTCGGTGCGCATCCCGGCCGCGGTGATGACGGCGGCCCATCTGTCGCTGGATCAGGCCGTCGAGGTCCGGGAGGACGGCGGCCGCATCATCATCGAGCCAGTGCCGGAGGCGGCGTTTGACCTCGCAGCACTGGTCGAGGGCATCACGGACGCGAACCGGCATGACGCGGTCGATTTCGGGCCTGCCGTCGGCCGTGAGGTTTGGTGAAGGCGCCAGCCTATGTGCCGGATGCCGGGGATATCGTCTGGCTCCAGTTCGACCCCCAGGCTGGGCATGAGCAGGCCGGGCACCGCCCGGCCCTGGTGCTGAGCCCCGCCGCCTATAACGGCAAGACCGGGCTGATGATCTGCTGCCCGCTGACGACGAGGATCAAGGGCTACCCCTTCGAGGTGCCGATCGCGGGAAATCCGCCCAGCGTGGTGCTGGCGGATCAGGTGAAGAGCCTCGACTGGCGGGCGCGGCAGGCAGCGCGCAAGGGGCGCGTGAGCGTCGCGGAACTCGGGCAGGTTCGGGGGAAGCTGCGGGCGCTGGTGGGGTAGCTACCCCCCCAACGCCGCCACCCGCAACGCCGACGCCAGCGGCACCCCCGCTTCCGCCCTTGCCGCATCCACCTCCGCCACCAGCGCGACCAGGCTCACCCGCCGCGCCACCGCCAGCCGCTCCAGCGCCGCCCAGAACGCCGGCTCCAGTGCCACCGAGGTGCGGTGGCCCGCGAGGCTCAGGCTGCGCTTCTCCAGATGCGCGGCCATCACCCCTCCAGCGTCGCCCCCGGGCGCAGCATGTCGGCGGGCTTCACCCAGTCGTCGAACTGCTCGGCGGTGACATGGCCGAGGCGGATCGCCGCCTCCTTCAGCGTGATGTCCTCGGCCAGCGCGAGCTTGCCGATGGCGACCGCGCGATCGTAGCCGATGCGCGGGTTCAGCGCCGTGACCAGCATCAGCGACTTGGCGAGGTTCTCCGCGATGCGGGTCCGGTTCGGCTCCAGCTTGTCGATCATGTGGGCTGCGAAGGAGCGCGCCGCATCGCCCAGCAGCCGCACCGATTGCAGCACCGACTGGATGATGACCGGCTTGAACACGTTCAGCTCCAGATGCCCCTGGGCGCCGGCGATGGTCACCGTGGTCTGGTTGCCCATCACCTGGGCGCAGACCATGGACAGCGCCTCGGACTGCGTCGGGTTGGTCTTGCCCGGCATGATGGAGGAGGAGAGCCCGTCGGCGGGGATGATGAATTCCGCGATGCCGGCGCGCGGGCCGGAGCCGAGCAGCCGCACATCATTGGCGATCTTGTTCAGCGACACCGCCAGCACGTTCAGCATGCCATGCAGTTCGACGAAGACATCATGCGCGGCCATACCCTCCGACGGGTTGGGGTTGGCGGTGAAGGGCAGCCCGGTCAGGGCCGCGACGCGCCCGGCGAAGCGCGCGGCGAAATCGGCATGGGTGTTCAGCCCGCTGCCCGCCGCCGTCCCGCCCTGCGGCAGGCGCAGCAGGCGGGGCAGCACATCCCGCACCCGGTCCTGCCCCAGCCTGACCTGATCCGCCCAGGTCGCCAGCGCCGAGCCGAGCGTGACCGGCACCGCATCCATCATATGGGTGCGGGCGACCTTGATGATGCCGGACCACTCCTCCGCCCGGCGCTCCAGCGCGGCCTGCAACAGCGCGAGGCTGGGCAGCAGATCCGCCGTCACCGCCTCGGCGGCCGCGACATGCATCACGGTCGGGAAGCTGTCGTTGGAGGATTGCCCGCGATTCACATGGTCGTTCGGATGCACCTTGGTCCCGAGGCTGCGGGAGGCGAGGCGGGCGATCACCTCATTGGCGTTCATGTTGGTCTGGGTGCCGCTGCCGGTCTGCCAGATCGGCAGCGGGAATTGCGCATCATGCCGCCCATCGGCGACCTCGGCCGCCGCCTGCGCGATGGCGGCAGCCAGCGGTTCCGGCAATTGCCCGAGGCTGGCATTGGCCTCGGCCGCCGCCTGCTTCTGCAAGCCCAGCGCCCGCAGCAGGCGCCGGGGAAACCGTTCGCTGCCGATCGCGAAGAGCAGCCGGGCGCGTTCGGTCTGCGGCCCCCACAGCGCCTCGGCGTCGATCTCGATGCTGCCGAGGCTGTCGGTTTCGGTGCGTGTGGTCATGGTCTGGGCCCTCCGTCGGGGAGGTTACGCGCTGGCCTCGCCATAGGTTGAGATCTCGATGAGATTCCCGTCCGGATCGCGGCAGTAGCAGGAGGTGAGGACACCCAGCGCCCCCGCCTTGGGTGCGGGGCCGAGGATGACCTCCACGCCCACGCCGCGCAGATGCGCCGCCACCTGGTCCGCCTGCATGGTCACGATGAAGCAGAGGTCCTGGGCGCCAGGGGCCGCGCCATCGCCGGAGAACCACTCATCCTGGGTCACGGTCGCGGGGCGCAGATTGAGCTTCTGGCCGCCGAAGCGCATCGCCAGCCGGTCATGGGGCCCGAACACCTCGCGCTCCATGCCCAGCACCCGCTCATACCAATTGGCCGAGACTTCGACGTTGCGGCAGGTGATGACCAGATGATCCAGGCGATCGACGGAAAAACGCATCAGGCTGGGTCCTTTTGGGGGAGGCGGGCGGTGACCTCGATCTCGATGCGGATGGCCGGGGTCAGCAGGCCGGCGTGGATCAGCGTCGCGGCCGGGCGGGCCTTGTGGAAGCGGGCGCGGATCACCGGCCAGCAGGGCTCCCAATCCGCGCGCTCGGGGACGATGAAGAAGACGCGCACCACATCATCCAGCGAGGCGCCGGCCTCGGCCAAGGCGGCGGCGATGTTGTCGAAGGCCTGTTCGCATTGCGCGACCACATCATCCTGGATGCTCATGGTCGCGTAATCATAGCCGGTGGTGCCGGAGACCCAGACATGGTCGCCATCCACCACGGCGCGGGAATAGCCGATCTCCTCCTCGAAGCGGGAGCCGGAGGAGATGAGGCGGCGCATCAGGGTTCGTCGACCAGATAGGCATCGACCTCGCCGCCAACCTGGTTCTCGGCATCCAGCGGCCAGAGGAAGACGTTGCGGACGACGAAGACGCGTTCGTCATCGACCTCCGCCAGCAGATGGTCACCGACCACCGGCATCCGCGCGAAGAGTTTCGGACGCGGGTCGAGGCCGGGGATTTCGGCGCCGAAGCGGTCGTGACACCAGAGCTGAACCTTGACCATGGCGCTCACTCCAACCCCTCGTAAAAATCATTGCCCTTGTCATCGACCACGATGAAGGCCGGGAAATCCTCGACCTCGATCTTCCACACCGCCTCCATGCCGAGTTCGGGGTATTCCAGCACCTCGACCTTGCGGATGCAGTCCTGGGCCAGGCGGGCGGCGGGGCCGCCGACCGAGCCGAGGTAGAAGCCGCCATAGGTCTTGCAGGCGTTCAGCACCGCCTTGCTGCGATTGCCCTTGGCCAGCATGACCAGCGAGCCGCCGGCGGCCTGGAAGGCCTCCACATAGCTGTCCATCCGCCCCGCTGTGGTCGGCCCGAAGCTGCCGGTGGCGAAGCCCTGCGGCGTCTTGGCCGGGCCCGCGTAATACACCGGGTGGTCCTTGAGGTATTGCGGCAGGCCGAGCCCCGCATCCAGCCGCTCCTGCAGCTTGGCATGCGCGATGTCGCGGGCGACGACGATGGTGCCGGTCAGCGACACGCGGGTTTTTACGGGGTGCCTGGTCAGTTCCGCGCGGATTTCCGCCATCGGCCGGTTGAGGTCGATCTTGACCACATCCCCGCCCAGGATGTCCTCGGTGTGTTCCGGCAGATACTGCGCCGGGTCGTGCTCCAACTGTTCCAGGAACACGCCATCCTTGGTGATCTTGGCCTTGATCTGGCGGTCGGCGGAGCAGGACACGCCGATGCCGATGGGCAGGGAGGCGCCATGGCGCGGCAGCCGCACCACCCGCACGTCATGGCAGAAATACTTGCCGCCGAATTGCGCGCCGATGCCGTTGTGCTGGGTCAGCGCCAGCACGTCCCGCTCCAGATCGAGGTCCCGAAACGCATGGCCGGCCATGGAGCCCTCGGTCGGCAGCGCATCCAGCCATTTGGTGCTGCCGAGCTTCACGGTTTTCAGCGTGGTCTCGGCCGAGGTGCCGCCGATCACGATGGAGAGGTGGTAGGGCGGGCAGGCGCTGGTCCCCAGCGTCTTGATTTTCTCATCCAGGAAGGCGAGCAGCTTGGGCCGGTTCAGCACCGCCCGCGTCTGCTGGTAGAGGAAGGTCTTGTTGGCCGAACCGCCGCCCTTCAGCACGAACATCAGATGGAATTCATCGGCGTGGTGCTCGCCGGGCTGGGCCAGGATGTCGAATTGCACCGGCAGGTTGTCGCCGGTGTTCTTCTCCTCGAACATCGTGATCGGGGCCATCTGGCTGTAGCGCAGGTTGGTTTCGGTATAGGTGCGGTGGACGCCGTAGCTCAGCGCCTCCTCCTCATCGCCCTCGACCCAGACGCGCTGGCCCTTCTTGCCGAAGACGATGGCGGTGCCGGTGTCCTGGCACATCGGCAGCACGCCGCCGGCGGCGATATTGGCGTTCTTCAGCAGGTCCAGCGCCACGAAACGGTCGTTGGGGGAGGCCTCGGGGTCGTCCAGGATCTTCCGAAGCTGCGCCAGATGGGCGGGGCGGAGGAGGTGGGAGACTTCCTTGCAGGCCACCAGCGCGAGCTCTTCGAGCGCCCGGGGGGCGATCTTCAGGACCGTCTTGCCCTCGACCTCGATGGAGGAAACGCCCTCGATCGGCAGGCGGCGGTAGGGGGTCGGGTCCTCGCCAAGCGGGAACATCGGGGAATAGCGGAAGGTGTCGGGCCGGGCGGCGGCGACGGTATCCAGCGGCGGGGTCATGAGCGGCGGCTCCCTACTCGGATGGCTGGGGCTGGATGTAGCCCCTGCCTCGCGCCGGGTCACGCCCCGCCGCCGCGGGATGCGTGCCGAAAACGGCGCTGCCTAATCCTGCCGGCGGCGGAAGGCGTCGAGCTGCACCACCTGCGGGCCCGTATCCGGGACGACGGGCTCGGGGGTCACGGCTTCCACCTCCGGCGGGGTGTCCATCGGCGCGACGGCCGCGGCGCCCTCGGCCCCGCCGAAGCGCAGCCCGATGCGGACATAAGGGTCCCAGAAGGCGGTGATGGCGGCGAAGGGCATCACCAGCGTCGAGGGCACCTGGCCGAAGGAGAGCCCGACCGAGACGGTGCGCGCCGCCCGATCGACCTTCAGATCCCAGAACTGGTGCTGCAGGACGATGGTCATTTCCTGCGGGTAGCGGGCGCGCAGATGCGCGGGCACCGCGACGCCGGGCATGTCCGTGCGGAAGGTGATGTAGAAATGGTGCTCGCCCGGCATGCCAAAGGCCGCGGCATGGTCCAGGGCGCGCAGCATCACTTCGCGCGTCGCCTCCTCCGTCCACTGCTCATAGGGCAGGAGGCTTTCGACCGTACCGTGCTCGTCCTGGCCCATTCCAACAGCACCCCAAGCCATAGCCTCCGCGTCCGGATGGCTGAAAGAGTGGGGGGCTTCTGTTGCCCGGTGCCCCCCGAACCGCGCTTACCTATTCCTAGGCAGCGAGCGCCACAGCCTCACGGCTGTTATCGTTGGCACTTGTGAATGGCCCATTGCGGCGGAGCCATACCGAACGAAAACTACGTCTTTACCGCGCGTGTCGAACCTGTGTCGCCCCCACATCCCACCCCCGATAAAGGGTGCGGTTTGCTGGTGGAGGCGCCGGGCACTGCCCCCGGGTCCACAACGCTTATGCCACGTAGCGTTTATCGCCATAGCCGGACGAACCGGCACAGCTGATATAGCATGACTTTGTCAAAGATCGAGTGGTCAGGGAGCGTGCCGGTGCAGTGTCTTTTCGTGCATCAGAACTTCCCCGGCCAATACCGGCATCTGGCCCCGGCGCTGGCCGCGCGGCCGGGGGTGCGCGTCACCGGCCTTGGCGAGAATCCCGGCCCGTCCCTGCCTGGGGTCACACATCTGCGTTACGGCAAGCCCGATGGGGCGGGGGAGGCGACGCATCGCTATCTGCGCCGCACCGAGGCCTATATCCGCCGCGGCCAGGCCGTGGCCCGGGCCGCCCAGGCCCTGCAACGCCAGGGGCTGCGCCCGGACGTCATCTGCGTGCATCCGGGCTGGGGCGAGGGGCTGTTCCTGCGCGACGTGTTCCCCGATGCCAAAATCCTGTTCTACTGGGAATATTTCTACGGCACGCCCGGCGGCGACACCGGCTTCGACCCGGCCAATGCCACGAGCGGGCTGGATGAGGCCGCCAGCGTGCGCGTCCAGAACACCGCTGAGACCGGACACTGAGTCTTGCACTTGCCGGGATGAACCGGGATCGGCCGGGATTGCACGGGATACCCTTATATAAATTGGATTTTTGGTGATTTCGCCGGAACGTGGCCGGGACAGCCGATCTTGCACCTTCGGGTCCGAGGGACAGCCGAATTTGCACTTTGGCCTCCGACCATGAAGGGCGCCTGAGGAACCTTCCAGGCGTCTCTTAAAATTCCTGAGACCACCCTCAGCCCGCCATGGCGCGGCTCTGCCAGACCACCTGGCCGATGATGCGCAGGCGCTCGGCGCCGCCCGGAGCGACGGATTCGGGAGGGTAGTTCGGGTTGTCGCTGACCAGGATGATACTGCCGTCGATGCGAAGTTGGACCCGTTTCACCAGGAGGTTTCCGGCCGTCTCGATGACATAGATCCTGCCGTTGCGCAGGTCCCGCGCCGCGGTGTCGAGCAGGAGCAGGTCACCGTCGCTGATTGTCGGTTCCATGCTGTCTCCGGCCGCATCGACGATCACCAGACCATGCGGAGACCGGCCTATAACCTGCCTTATCCAGATTTCCGGGAACGGCAGACCAAGCAATTCGACCTCTTCTGGATGAGGGTTGCCGGCGCCGGCTGAGGCGCGCGCCGCGTAGCGAGGGATGACATGAATGGCCGCCGCTTCATGCGCTGGTGGCTGCGCAGTGGGTGCTTCCAGGTCCCTCTCGTGCATGGGCCCGACGCCAGTGGCGAGCCACTCGACCCGGACACCAGTTGCGGCGGCAAGAGCGACCATGGCGGCTGCCTTCATGTCTCGGCCGCTCATATAATTGTTCAGGGTAGGCGTTGGCATCTCAGCGCGCTGGGCCACCCGGTGGTTGCCGCCCGCGGCTTGAACCGCCTTGCGCAGCCTCTGCGTGCGCAGATCCACTTCCGAGTTAACGCTCGGAACTCGGAACTCGCGATCGTTATCCGTTTGGACCATAAATACCGCACAAATCCATTTGTTTTCAATAGTCTATCCATTCAGGTGCCCGATTGAGGCCAAAGGCTAACTCGGAAGTCCTTTTCGGGTTCACAGCCCTTGCGTTCGGGTTATCCATTCGGATATCCTGCCGACACATTGCCCCACACCCCCGAGCCGATGGCGCGCGGGGCGGGCCATCGGGAGCAGGGGCGGAATGGCGGAGCCAGGCTGGCATCGGGAGGACATCAAGGCCGCGTTGGTGAAACGCTTTGGCCCGGTGACCGCCCTATCGGAGGCTTGGGGATGGGAGAAATCGGCCATCAGCCGAACGCTCCGTGGCTCCCGCCGCCGCCGCCCCGTCGAACTCCGCATCGCCGAAGCGCTGGGGATCCCGCCGGAGGTCCTGTGGCCCGACCGCTGGCCCTCCCCCGAAGGGAAACGCCGGCGCCCGAACTCCGTCATCGCCCAGGACACTAGCCGGGGGCGGCCAGATTCGCATCGTCAGAAATCGGAGGCCGCGTGAACGTCCTATCCATTCCCTTGGCCGACATAGAGATCGGGGAGCGGCTGCGGCCGATCAATCCGGCATTCGTGGAGCTGGTGGCCGCCAGCATGGCCGAACGGGGGCAGGACACCCCGATTCGGGTCACGGCGCAGCCAAATGGGAAATACACGCTGATCGCCGGCGCCCATCGGGTCGTGGCCGCGCTCCAACTGGGCTGGAACACGATCAACGCCATCCCCTTTGAGGGCGATGAACACGCCGCCAAGCTGTTGGAGATCGACGAGAACCTGATGCGACAGGAGCTGTCGGCGCTGGATCGCGCCGCCTTCCTGGCCGAGCGGCAGCGTATCTATCAGCTCCAGCACCCTCCCGAAAAGGGCGGAGACCGGCGGTCAAAGAAGGCCCGCGATCAAAGCGAAGCGCGTTTCGCTTTGATGCGCCCCGGCAGCTTCACACGGGAAACCGCGGCCAAGCTGGGCCTGAGCCAGCGCCTCATCCAGATGAGCATTGCCCGCGTCACCGGGCTGGCGCCTGGGCTGCGGGAGCGGCTGGCCACGCATCCGGTCTCGCAGTCGGGGCGCGATCTCGACCGGCTGATCGAACTGAACCAGGGCCTGCAGACGCAGGTCGCCGAGGAATTGCTGCATCCCGACCGTCCCGCAAAGACCGTCAATGCGGCGCTGGCGCGTCTGCGTGGCGCCGATGCCGAGGTGGACCCGACCGAGGCGCAATACGCGCGGTTCCTGGCGATCTGGGACGGCCCCAAGACCACGACGGCGGCCAAGCAGCGCATCATGGATCGGGTCGCGGCGGACATCCGGGCGACGCTGCTGGCCGGCCGACACGCCGGTAAAGCCGGCGAATGACCGCGTGCAAGGATTGCGGCTTCGCCGCCGCGCTGATCGCCGCGCCGAGCGATGGCTACGCCATGCTGGTGCCGCTGTGCCTGCGGAACTGCCGGGGCACCACCGACAATGGCATTGCGATGCCGCCGCCCCCACGGGCCTGGGGCCAGGCGCCGCGGCGCGCGATCGGCTGGTGGCGCTGGGTCCGCGGCGTCGCGCTCGTGCTCCTGCTGTGCGCGGGGTTGGTGTCCTGGCTGGCGCTGGCCGAGATCGTCTGGGGCGACGCATGACGAAGGCGGGGCGCATCAGGGGCTTCCAGCCAGGTCACAGCAGGCCCTTTAGAGCACGATGCGCCTTTGCTGGATCGCCCATCCCCGACGTTGATGGCTCAATCGGTGCCAGCAGATCCATCGCCTCCCGTATGAGGCGGGTCCTGTCTTCGGCCGCAAGGGCGCCGGCGGCTACCAAGCGCAGGATAAGCATTTCCAGCAGCACGAAGGCGGCCAAGCCTACGCCGGCCTCCAAGTCTCTCGGCGGTCTATCACTCACTGCTCTCTCCATCGCGTTTGCTGTCCCGGGAAGGACAAGCGCGATGGTGGCGGCGCGGCGGGCCGGGGGCCAGTGGCCTTCGGCCCGCCGGAGCCGCGCCTGAACCATGTCCCGCGCGGCCATGCAACCCGATCTGCTGGGGTGGGAGCCGTCGCAGGCGGCGTTTGCCTTCCCCGAGGCTGACATCCGGGCCGGCACGGC
The DNA here is from genome assembly GCF_003253705.1 of Humitalea rosea. Taxonomy (GTDB): domain Bacteria; phylum Pseudomonadota; class Alphaproteobacteria; order Acetobacterales; family Acetobacteraceae; genus Humitalea; species Humitalea rosea. Next base: position 149,922 of record NZ_QKYU01000008.1, on the reverse strand, counting down.
TGCCGGGCGCGTGGCCCGTGCGGTTGCCGCCACGCTGAAGGCCTGCCCGCTGACCCGCAGAGAAGTTGCGCGGCGGATGAGCGACTACATCGGCGCCGAGGTCAGCCTGCACATGCTGGACGCCTATGCCAGCCAGGGCCGGGCCGAGCACCATATCAGCGCCCCGCGCCTGCTGGCGCTGTTGCACGCGACCGGTGACCGGCGGCTGCTGGAAGCGCTGGCGGCCCCCTTCGGCTTCGCGGTGATCGAACGGCGCTACCTCGCGGATATCGAAATGGCCGAGCTGCGAGAGCGCGAGGGCGAGCTGCGCCGCCGGCGCAAGGCGCTGGCACGCCGGATCGGCGGCAAGTGAGCCTGTCCCTCGTCAGCCCCGCGCCGCCGCTTGCCGATGCCGGTGAATGGTTCACGGCGGCGGAACTGGCGGGCCTCGGCCTGCCATATTTGCCCGACACACCCCGCGGCATGCTGGCCCGCGCCCATCGCTGCGGCTGGTTGCGGCCCGAGGCCGAGGGGCGGCTCTGGCGCCGGCGTGTCGGGCGCGGCGGCGGGGCGGAAATCCACCTGTCAGCCCTGCCGATCGAAGTGCAGGCCAAGCTCTTGACCGGTTCGCTGACGCCGGAAATCGCCATGACGCCCTCGGCCGAGGCCCGGGAGGGCGATGAATGGGCGTGGTTCGAGCGTCTGCCGGAACATCGCCGCACCGCGCGGTGGCTGCAGGCCGCCTGTGGCGCCGTGCAGGATGGCCAGATCGGGCCCCGGACGCTGGCAGCCGCCGCCAATCGCGGGGCGGCCCAGGTCTATGTCGAGCTGACCGCGCTGCGCACCGTGTTCCTGGCGCGCCAGCCAAACTCCGGAACCTTCGGGCTGGGCTGGTCGCGCCGCATGGCGCGGCTGGGCGTCATTGCCTGGTCCGACGCCATCGAGCCCTTGGAGCTTCGCGCATGAACACCCTCGCACCGTTTCTGGACGTGATGATCCAGGTCCTCGCCATGATGGCCTTGGCCATGGCCGGCCCGCTGGTGCTGCGCTGGGCCGATGCCCTGAAGCTGGCGGCGGATGACCGCGTGCGTGGCTACCTGCTGCAGGCGCTGGAGGTGGGCGTGCAAGCGGCCGCGACCGCTGCCCGGGCCCGCGCCGGCCTCATAACCCCGGCGGAGGCGGCAAAGGAGGCCTCGGCCTATGTCACCGAGCGCGTGCCTGATGCGTTGAAGCGCCTGGGCGTCTCGGCCGACGGGTTGCACAAGATGGCGGAGGCGCGACTGGCGCCGATGCTTGAGCCCTTGGCGCGGTCGGCCGCCGCTGTAACCGCGCCCCTGTGATGGCCGACGACGGCGATCGCGCGGCCGACCTGGCCGAGGCCCAGCGGGCCGACGCCATCGCGCGCATCCGCGCGATGGTCCGCCCGCCCGCGCCGAAACCGGCGGAGGAAAAACCGCATGCTTGAAACCGTCCTCCGCAGCCAGCCGCTGCTGCTCGCCGTGCTGGCGCTGCTCGGCGGCGCCGGGCTGTGGATGCTGCGGCAGCAGACGCTCAGCATGGTGGCGAGTCAGATCAAGCCGCTGGCCGCCACTGTCAGCGGCCAGGCGGATCGTCTGACGGCCGTCGAGGCCAGCATCGCCAGCCTGCCACGCGACGAGGATCTCCGCGTGCTCTCCGCCCGGGTCGCCGATACGGAGCGTGGTGTCGCCGTGGTGGGGGAGCAGGTGCGCGCCGTCTCCAGCGCGGTCGGGAGGGTCGAGCATATGACCACGTTGTTGGTCGAGCATCAGATCGGGAAGGCGGCACGATGACCAGCCTCGCCGAAATCCTGGCCCAGGATCGCCGCTGCGTCGTCCTCCGCGCGCTACAGGAAGACCACGACTACAGCCTGAACGAGGACACGCTGCGCAGCGTCCTGGCCAGCTTCGGGCACGGCGTCATCAAGCGCGACCTGATCCGCGCCGATCTCGCCTGGCTGGAAGAGCAGCGGCTGCTGCGGGTCGAGAAGCTGGCGGCCGCTTCCGGCGAGCTGTGGATCGCGACCCTGACGGCAGATGGTGCGGCCGTGGCGCAGGGCGCGCCACATCCCGGCGTCGCCCGGCCGCAGCCGCGGTAGCGGCCACATGGCCGCCCGCCCATCCTCCATCGACCGCCTGGGCGCCCCGATCCGCGCCGCCATCGCCAAGCTGCGCGAGCAGGGGCGCACGCTGGACGAAATCCTGGAGCACCTGAAATCGCTGGAGGTGGACGTCTCGCGCTCCGCCCTCGGCCGCCACATCAAGGGCATGGCGCGGCTGGGCGAGCGGCTGCGCCGGTCCCGGTCGATGGCCGAGGGGCTGGCGCGTCAACTGGGCGACACGCCCGGCGACCAGATGGCACGGCTCAACATCGAGCTCCTGCATTCATTCCTGAATGACGCGCTGGCCTCGGCCGAGGATCCCGATGACGAGGGCGGCCGCGCGGTCGCCCTGCATCTGCAAAACCCGAAAGGCGCGGCGCTCTTCGCCGAGGCGGTGGAGCGGCTGACCAAGGCCTCGCGCCACAACGCAGACTTTGTAGAGCGCATCGAGAAGCGCGCGTCCGAGGCGGCCCGGAAGGCCGCGGCGGCGCAGGCCGTCACCGCCGGCCAGGAGGGCGGGCTGTCGGCGACCCTGATCGAGACGATCAAGAACCGCATCCTCGGCGTCCATGCCTGACGCGCTGCCGCCGATCAGCGCGGCTGAATGGATCCGGCACCGTGCCGAGGCCAGGGCCTTCGGCATGCCGGCGGGCTCCGGCTCCGGCGTGCTGCTGGGCTATCAGCGCCGGCTGCTCGCGACGCTGGCCAGCAACGACGTCACCATCTGCGAGAAGTCGCGGCGCATCCCTGAACATGTCCATGAGCCTCTCGCAGGTCCGTGTTGTCGATCCCGTCCTGACGACGGTCGCGCGCGGCTACACCCAGTCCAACCTCGTCGGTTCGGTGCTGTTCCCCGAGGTCCCGGTCGACCTCTCCGGCGGCCAGATCCTGGAATTCGGCAAGGAAGCCTTCCGGCTCGTCAACGCCCGCCGCGCACCGGGCGGCGCGACCAAGCTGGTCGATTTCGGCTACCTCGGCGCGCCCTACGCGCTGCTGCAGGATAGCCTCGGCGCCAAGGTGCCGCGCGAATGGATGCGCGATGCCTCGCGTTCGCCCGGCATCGATCTCGGCACCCGCGCGGTGAACACCGTGATGGGCCAGCTGCGCACGGGGCTGGAATATCAGCAGGCGGTGATGGCCCGCACGGCCGCCAGCTACGCCGCCAGCAACAAGGTCACGCTCGCGGGCGGCGCGCGCTGGAGCACCGCGACGGTGGATCCCAGCGTGACGATCGAGACGGGGCGCGAGGCAATCCGGGCCGCGGTCGGCGTCTATCCGAATGTGGCGCTGCTGTCGGCCAAGGCCTTCGCCGCCGCCCGCAACAACCCGATCCTGCTCAACCGGTTCCGCTACACCACGGCCGCCAGCATCACCGAGGAGATGCTGGCGGCGTTGTGGAACGTCGATCGCGTGGTGGTCGGCAAGGGGGTCTTTGCCTCCGGCGCGGATGACGCCTTCGCCGACATCTGGGGCACGGATGCGATCCTCGCCTATTCGGCGATCGGGGCGATGGGCGCCGAGGTGCCGTCCTACGGCTACACCTACACCATGCGCGGCCATCCGATGGTCGAGCCGGCCTATTGGGACAACGGCACCAAGAGCTGGGTCTGCGGTGTCACCTATGAGCGTGCTCCGGTGCTCGCCGGCGTCTCCGCCGGCTACCTGATCACCACGGCCGCCGACTGATGCGCCTGCGCGCGATCAGCCCGACGATGACGCCGGACGGCCTGGTGCCGCCCGGCAGCAGCTTCGACGCCACGGCGGCGGACGTCGTGCTGTTGGTCCGCATGGGCGTGGCCAAACTCGCCGAGCCGGAGGCCGCGTCCATGCTGTCGCCGACCCCTGATGCCCCCGCGCAGGAGGGTGCCGATCTGGAGATCGCGCCCGTGCCGCCGCCGAACCCAGATGCCCCCGCGCAGGAGGGTGCCGAGATCCAAGCCGGCGCCCCGGTGCCGCCTGCTCCGACGCCGGAGCCGGGGGTGGCGGCGTCCAAAGCCGCCACCCCCGCGAAGGCCAAGGCCAAGGCCGCAGCCAAGGCGAAGCCCTGAGCATGGCCTATGCGGACATCGCCGAGATGGTGGATCGGTTTGGGGAGGAGGAGCTGGTGCAGCTCGCCCCCACCGCCGATGGCGCGCCTGACCCGCTGCGATTGAATCGCGCGATGGCCGATGCCTCCGATCTCGCGGACGGCTACCTGCGGTCGCGCTACGCCATGCCGCTGGCCTTCGTGCCGCCGCTGCTGGTGCAGATCGTCTGCGCCATCGCCCGCTACACCCTGCACCTCGGTGGCAATCGCCAGGCCACCGACCAGGTCAAGGCCGAACGCGACGCCGCCATCGCGCTGCTGCGCGACATCGCCGCCAGCCGCGCGGATCTCGGCCTCGATGCGCAGACGCCGGGCCCGGCCGCGGCCGATGGCGTGCTGTCGCAGCCCCGCATCGCCGGCCTGTCGGAATGTGACCTCGATGCCTATCGCGGGTTCCGATGATCGTCGCGATCGAGGACGCCGTGATCGCGCGCCTGGCCCAAGCCTTCCAGGGACGCGTGAAGGAGATCGCCTCCCGCCCCGCGAAGATCGATGCCGACGAGCTCGCGCGCATCCTCTCGGTCGCGCCCGGCGTCTACGTCTCCTTCCTCGGCTGGAAGCGGCGGGAGCGGCCCCGGCGCTGCGTCACCGGCGCCTTTGGGGTCTACCTGGTGGCGCAGAACGCCTCGGGCGATCGCGCCCGCCGGCGCGGCGATGATGCCGTGATCGGCGGCTATGAGATGGCGGTGGTGGCCGCCGCCGCGCTCGAAGCCTGGGCGCCCGAGACGGCCGCCGGCGTGATCGAGATCCGTAGCTGCGAGAACCTGTTCGGCGCGGCCTTCGAGCGCGCGGGCCCCCGCCACCGCCCGCCGCAAGGAGTAGCGCCATGTCCGCCTCGGTCAGCTTCAACGCGATCCCGCTCTCGATCCGGGTGCCCGGCACCTATGTCGAGATCTCCAACACGCGCGCCATCCGGGGCCTGACCAAATGGCCGGCGCGGGTGATGCTGCTCGGCCAGATGCTGAGCACCGGCACCGCGGCCGCGAATGTGCCGATCCAGATCACCTCGGCGACCATGGCCCGCACCGCCTTCGGTCGGGGTTCGATGCTGGCGCACCTGTTCGCGGCCTGGTTCGGCAACACGCTGACCACCGAGGTCTGGGCGATCCCGATGGTGGACGCCGTCGCCGGCGTGGCCGCCACCGGCACCGTCACCGCCGTCGGCACCGCCACAGCGCCGGGCACCATCCCCCTGTTGGTCGGTGGCCGGCGGGTCGAGGTCGGGGTGACGACGGGCGACACCGCGGCCGCGGTCGCGACCGCGGTGTCGGCCGCGATCGCCGCCTCGCTCGACCTGCCCCTGACCGCCTCCGTGCTGTCCGCCGCCGTGACGCTGACGGCAAAGCACAAGGGCACCTGCGGCAATTCCATCGACGTTCGGCACAGTTTCTACCCGGGGGAGGCGCTGCCGGCCGGCATCACGCTGACGATCGTGCCCATGGCCGGTGGCGTTACCAACCCGACCGTGCAGACGGCGCTCGATGCCATCGGCGACACCTGGTTCACGGACTTCGTCACGCCCTGGACCGACGCGCCGAACCTGGTGGCGCTGGAGGCCAAGCTCGCCGGCGACTTCGGGCCGCTGGCGATGCGCGACGCCCATGGCTGGGCAGCGCTCTCGGGTACGTTCTCGGCCCTGACCACCTTCGGGGCGGGGCGCAACAGCCCGCAGCTGACGGTGCTGGCCGACCGCGGATCGCCGACCCGGGCGCGGGAGGCGACCTCGGCGATCGCGGGGCTCGCGGCGCGCACGGCCGCGATCGGCGCCGGCCTCGGCATCGCGGCCGGGGCGGCGGTCAACCGCAACATCATCGGCGTCGCGGCCAGTTTCGAGCGATACCAGCTGACCCTGCAGACGGTGATGGGCAGCCAGGCAGCGGCCGAGCAGGCGCTGGCCTGGGTGTCCGACTTCGCCCGCACCACGCCCTTCGAGCTCGGCGAGGCGACCCAGGCCTTCGTCTCGCTCCGCACCATGGGCATCGACCCCACCACGGGGCTGCTGCGCCAGCTCGGCGATGCGGCCGCGATCCGCTCCACCTCGCTGGCCGATGTGACGACAGCCTTCAGTGCCGCGCTGCGCGGCGAGATGGACCCCCTTGAGCGATTCGGGATCATGGCCCGGACCGAGGGCGACCGGATCACGCTCAACTGGCAGGCGAACGGCCAGGAGATGCGGGCCAGCGTCGACAAGACCAACCGGGCGCTGCTGTCGCGTCGCATCGGCGATGCGCTGGGCCAGATGTATGGCGGCGGCATGGCGCAGCTCGCCACCAGCTGGGATGGCCAGTTGTCGAATCTGTCGGACGCCTGGGCGCGCTTCGGGCTGCTGGTCGGCAACGCCGGCTTCTTCGACCTGATGAAGCAGCAGTTGAGCGACCTGTTGGCCTGGCTCGGCCGGTTGGAAGCGGACGGCTCGCTCACCCGCTGGGCGACGCAGATCTCCGAGGTGCTGTCCGGCGTGGTGCGCGGGCTGCGCGACCTGGTCACGGGCACGGATGAAACGCCGCCACTGCTGACCCGCCTCGGCAATGCCTTCGAGACCGTCAGCGACATCATCCGCCCGATCGTCACCAGGTTCGGTGGCATCGAGACGGCGATCGCCGTCTTCGCCGTGGTGGCCGGCGGGCCGATCCTCGCCGCCCTGGCCTCGCTGACCGGCGCCGTCGTGCTGCTGGGCGCGGCGCTGCTCACGACGCCCCTGGGCTGGTTCCTCGGCGCGGTCGCGCTGATCGCCGGCGCGGCGGCCGCCATCTACGCCAATTGGGATGGGCTGGTCGCCTGGTCGGCCGGGCTGTGGACGCGGTTCCGCAGCGGCCTGGAACCCCAGATGGCGGAGATCTCCGCCATCGTGGACGGCGCCTTCGCGGGCGCGGCCCGGCTGGCGCGGGCGGCCTGGGACAGGCTCGGCAGCGGCCTGACCACCATCCTGGACGGCATCGGCGCCGCCTTCACCTGGACCATGGAGCGCATCCGGTCGGTGCTCGACTGGCTGCGCGACGCCGTGGAGCCGCTCAGAGCCGCCTGGGAGCCGCTTGAGACGTTCTTCACCGGGCTCTGGGGCGGCGTCGCCGATGCGCTGGATGGCGCCTGGCGACGCATCCTGCCGGTGATCGACTGGCTGCGCGATGCGGTGGCGCCGCTCAGGGCCGCCTGGGAGCCGCTTGCGGCGTTCTTCAGTGGCCTCTGGGGTGGCGTCGCCGACGCGTTGGACACCGCCTGGGGGCGCATCCGCCCGATTGTCGACGCGCTCCGCTCCGCCGCCGAATTCTTCGGCCGCGACACCCCGGCCGCCGCCCCGGGCCAGGAACCGGCCCTTGGCCAGGTCGGGCGGCGCGGCCGCGCGCGGGGCGCGCAGCGGATCGAGGGCTTCGACGAGGAGGATGGCGCGCCCGCCGGGACGGCCCCGGGCGGCCTGCCGCCGCCGCCCGCCACTGCCGGCGGTGGCGTGCCCCCGCCGCCCGCCGGGGCCGCGCGCGAGCCGGTCCGCGTCGACACCGGCGGCACCCTGCGCATCCAGGTCGAGGATGGGCGGGTCGGCGTCAGCGGCCGGCCGAACGATCCGACCCAGATGCGGTGGGACCGCGGCCCGTCGCTGGTGACGCCATGAGCGGCTTTTTGGCCGGCGTCATCGGCACCGGCGCGGTCGGCGGCGGCTTCCTGGAGCGCGCGCTGCGCCCCGCCTCGCTGCGCGGCGAGGGGTTTTGGGTCTCGGATGGCGAGGACACCACCGCGCGGCGCTGGATCACCCATGAATTCCCCCTGCGCGACGAGCCGTGGCACGAGGACCTCGGGCCGAGGGTGCAGACATTCGGCGTGGATGGGGTGCTGATCGGCGACGACGTCGTCGCCCAGGCCGAAGCCTTCCGCACCGCCGCCGGCGCCGCCGGTCCCGCCCGCCTGGTGCACCCCTGGTACGGCGAGATGGACGTCGTCGTCCTCGATCTGCGCGTGCGGCTTTCGGCCAATGAGGGCCGGATCGCCCGCATCAGCTTCAAGGTCGAGCGCTTCGGCAGCCGCCCGCTGCCGATCATCGCCGTGGACGGCATCGGCGCCGTGCTGGGCTGGATCAACGATGCGGTGGCCACCGTGCGGGATGCCGTCGGCCGGCTGCGGTCGCTGGTCGGCGCCGTCGACGGCGTCATCGGCACCGTGCTCGGCCTGGCCGGCGGGCTGGTCTCGGCCGCCACCTCGATCCTGTTCGGCGCCGGCCTGTCGGGCGCCCTCGCCGGCACCGCCACCGCCCGGGCGCTGGCCGCGCTGGCCGGCCTGACCGCGACCGAGGCCCGCGACACCGCCACCGTTTCGGCGCGCATCGCCGACGTGCCGCGCGCCATCGCGCATGAGGCCGGTGGTGGCGCCGCGATCGCCGGCGAGGACCCGCCCGCCGTGCCAGCGCCGGGTCCCGTCACCGAGGCGCTGCTGCGCCTGGCCACCGGCACCGCCATCCCGGTCCCGACCGCGCGCGCCACCCCGACCCAGATCCAGACGGCCAACACCGCCCAGGCGCTGTCCGTCGTGCTGCGGGTCACCGCGGCCGCCGAGGCCGCCCGCGCCGCCACCGAGATCGCCTGGACCAGCAGCGCCGAGGCCGTGGCGATGCGCGACCGCCTGGCCGACGTGCTGGAAGCCGCGGCCGAGGCGGCGGCGGCGATCGGGCTCGATGACACCTGGCGCGGCACGCTGGATCTGCGCGCGGCGGTGATCGCGGATCTGAATGCCCGCGCTGCGTCGCTGCCGGATTTGGTGACCATCATCCTGCCGGCGCCGCTGCCCGCCTCGCTCGTGGCCTATCGGCTGGATGGCGATGCGCTCGGCACCGTCTTTGCGCGGGGCGAGGACCTGGTCGCGCGCAACCGGGTGCGGCACCCGGGCTTCGTGCCGGCCGGCGTGCCGCTGGAAGCGGTGCGGGGATGAGCGGCTTTGCCTCCGGCGCCCTGGCCGAGCTGCTGGTCGACGGCCGCATCCATCGCGGCTGGAAGACGGTCAAGGTGTCGCACTCGATCGAGTGCGGCGCCGCCAAGATCGATCTGGATCTGACCGAGCGATGGAGCCGCAGCGAGGAGCCGCGCCGCCTGCGCCCGGGCGCGGCCTTCAAGTTGCTGCTGCAGGGCGATGCGGTGGTCGAGGGCTTCATCGACAGCGTCGGCGCCGATTACGACGACAGCACGCACGCCGTCACCATCGCCGGCCGGGAACGCACCGCCGACCTGGTGGATGGGGCGGCCGTCGTGGATGGGCCGCATGAGTTCCGCAACCTGGGCCTGACGGAGCTGGTGGCGCGGCTGGCGCGCCCCTTCGGCATCGCGGTGCGCGCCGAAACCAACGTCGGCCGCGTCTTCGACAAGTTCGCGCTCCAGCCCGGCGAGGCGGCCTGGGAGGCGATCGAGCGCGCCTGCCGCCAGCGCGCGGTGCTCGCGACCGGCAACGGCCTCGGGACGCTGCTGCTGACGCGCGCCGGCGCCGGCGGGGCCGCGGCCGGTGCCATCGTGCTGGGCGGCCCGGATGGCAACGTGCTCTCCGCCAGCGGCACCTTCGACGCCTCGGGACGCCACAACATCGTGGTCGTGCGCGGACAGGACGCCGGCGCGAGCACGGCATCCGATGGGCTGCAATACACGCGGCCGGCCGGCAGCACCGGCCCCTGGACCATCGCACCAGGGCAGGACACCCCGCGCACGGCGCCGCAGGGCCGCCAGCGCGGCGAGGGGCGCGCCGCCGATCCCGCCCTCACCAGGTGGCGCCCGCAGGTCATCATCGCCGAGGCCGCGGGCGACGGCCCGACCTTCCAGCAGCGGGCGGAATGGGCGGTGCGGGTCGCGGCCGGCAAGGCGCGGCGTGTCGAGTACACCGTGCCCGGCTGGCGCGGCGGCACCGGCAAGCTCTGGGCGCCGAACACCCGCGTGCAGGTCGCGGACGCCTTCCTGGATATCGAGGAGGAGCTGCTGATCGCCAGCGTCAACTTCGTCCTCGGCGATCAGGGATCCACGACGGTGTTGGAATGCACCTTGCCCGATGCCTACGCGCTGATCGCCGAGGCCCCCAAGGGCAGGCGTGGCACCAGCAGCCCCTTGTCCGATGGGGTGCAATCCCGGGCCGCGGGCAGCAACGATCCCTGGCGCCCCGTGACACCGCCCCCAACGCCGAGCACCCCATGACACCCGCCGATTTCGCCCGCGCTTTGGCCCCGCTGCAACGCCGCATCATGCTGGCGGTGAGCCGGGGCGTGCTGCGTGCCGTCGCCGATGCCGAGGGCATCCAGCAGCTGCAGGTGACGATGCTGGCCGGTGAGACGCGCGATGCGGTCGAGCGGATGCAGCCCTACGGCTTGTCGGCCGTGCCGCTGCCGGGCGCGCAGTGTGTCGTCATCTGCGTCGGCGGCAACCGCGACCATCCCATCGCCATCGCCGTGGACGATCCGCGCTTCCGGCCCACCGATCTGCAGCCGGGCGAGGTGCGGCTCTACAACGACCAGGCCGGCGTCAGCATCACCCTCAAGAACGATCGCAGCATCCTGGTCGAAGGCCGGGAGATCATCCTGCGGGCCGAGGAGCGGGTGCGCGTCGAGGCACCGCTGCTGGAATGCACCGGCGACGTGACCGCGGACGGCATCAGCCTGATCCATCACCGCCACGGCGGCGTGCAGTCGGGCGCCGCCCAGACGGATGAGCCGGCATGATCGCCCTCGGCTGGGACAACGCCAAGGCCGGCGGCGAGCTGCTGCGCACCGCTGGCGGTGGCCTGGCCGAGGAGGACGGCCTGGCGACCTGCGTCCTGATCAGCCTGTTCTGCGATCGCCGCGCGCGGTCCGATGACGAGATCCCCGATGGCACCGCCGATCGGCGCGGCTGGGTCGGCGATGCGCTTGGCGATGATGGCGATCGCTGGGGATCGCGGCTGTGGCTGCTGGCCCGCGCCAAGCGGCTGGCCGAAACGCTGCGCCGTGCCGAGGATTACGCGGCCGAGGCGCTGGCCTGGCTGCGCGAGGACGGGCTGGCCGACACGGTCGATATCGCCGCCAGCTACGACGCGGGCGGCCGCCTGGTGCTGGGCATCGCGATCGCGCGCCCCGGCGTCGCCGGCGTCGAGAGCTTCAGGGCGGTGGTCTGATGCCCTGGCTCCGCCCCACCCCCGCCGAGATCCGCGACCGCATGGCGGCCGAGGTCGCCGTCGCGCTGCCGGGCGCGGATGCGCGGCTGCGGCGGTCGCCCGAGACGGCGATCGTGCGCGGCGTCGCGATCGCCAGCCACGAGCTGCACGGGCACATCGCCTGGGCCACGAAGCAGATCCTGGATGACACGGCCGAGGCGGAGGAGCTCGTGCGCCGTGCCGCCATCATGGGCATCACGCGCAAGCCCGCGGTCACGGCCTCGGGTCCGGTCACGCTGACCGGCACCGCCGGCGCCGTGCTGCCAGCCGGCACCGAGTTCCGCCGATCCGACGACGCGCGCTTTGTCGCCGATGCCGACGCCACGATCGCGGGCGGCGGCACCGCCACGGTCACGGTCACCGCGCGCGTTGCTGGTGCCGCGGGCAATACCGCGGCGGGCGCTGCCCTGGCCCTGATCGCCCCGGTGCCCAGCATCCTGCCCAGCGCCACCACGGACGGCCTCGGGGCCGGCGCGGATGCGGAGGGCGACGAGGATCTGCGCGCGCGCCTGATGGCCCGCCGGCAGGCGCCGCCGGCGGGCGGCGCGGCGGCGGATTACCGCGCCTGGGCTCTGGCCGTGCCGGGCGTCGGCAGCGCCTGGTGCGTCCCGCTCTGGGCGGGGGCGGGCACCGTCGGCGTCGGGATCCTGGCGGCCGGCGGGGCACTGGCCGGCACGCCGCTGATCAATGCCGTGGCCGCCGCGATCGCCCTCCTGCGGCCGGTGACGGCGAACGTCACCGTATTCACCCCGACCGCCACGACGATCCCGATCATCTTGGGGATCAGCCCCGACACGACGGCCGTGCGGACAGCGTCTCCTACAGCCGCCCGCCGCCGGAGGGCGGGACCTGGAAGGCGCTGCTGCTGAAGGAGCTGGAGGGGCAGATCGACCTCTCGCGGGTGCATTTCATCGGCCGGGTGCCCTATCCCGCCCTGCTGGCGCTGTTCCGGGTGACGGCGGCGCATCTGTATCTGACCTATCCCTTCGTTTTGTCGTGGTCGATGCTGGATGCCATGGCCTGCGGCGTGCCCCTGCTCGCCTCCGCGACCGCGCCGGTGCTGGAGGTGGTGGAGGAGGGGGTGAACGGCCGCCTGGTGGAGTTCTTCGACCCCGAGGCGATCGCGCGCGGATTGGCGGCGATGCTGGCCGATCCGGCGGCGCTGCGCCCGCTGCGGGAGGCGGCGCGGCGGACGGTGGTGGAACGCTACGATCTGCGCCGGGTGTGCCTGCCGCAGCAGCTTGCGCTGGTGGAGGCGGTGGCGCGGATGGGGGCGCGGGGGGAGGGCGTCTCGGTGCCGCCGGCGGGGCCGGGTTAGACGAACCCCGCCCCCGCCCGCCCCAACGCGCCCACCACCGCCGTCCAACGCGCGCCCCGGACCGGCACCACCGCCGCCGACAGCCCCGCGACCAGCAGCACCGCCCCCGCCGGCAGCCCGCCCCGCGCCCGCGCCTCGGCCGCCGCTGCCTCCAGCCGCGCCGCCAGATCCACGGGCTGGCCCCGGGGGCGTTGTCGCCCTTCGGCCAGGGCCACGGCTTCGGTTCCGGGCAGGACCGCGCGGCCGCGCCCGATCAGCACCAGGCCCAGACCCGCCAGATCGGCGGTGACGGCGGCCGGATCGGCCCCGGGGCCGGAGAAGCGGGAGGCCGCGACATCCAGCGCCGGATGCAGCGCCGAGAACCGGGCCGGCTCCGCGCCGAGCGGCAGCCCGGCGCCCAACGGCTCAGCCAGCACCGCCGCCACCGCCGCCGTCACTCGCGCATGCCGCAGCCCCGAGAGGGCCACGGGCGTGCCGGCCGCCACCAGACGCCCCGCCGTGAGCGGCCCGACCAGCCCATCCGGCGCGATCCGCAGCCCGACCGGCGGCTGGCCCAGCGCGTCGAGCAAGGCGGCCGCCACATCCTCGCCCTCCGCGGCATCACGCGGGGCCATGCCGGCGGGCAAGGCGGCGAGCGGGTTGCCGCTGGTCCAGGCCTCGGCCAGCCAGCGCGCGGCCTCGGTTGCGCGGTCGCTCATCGGATCGGCGGCAGCATGATCTCGTCTTCCTGGAAGCCGCCCGGCGGCGGGCCCTGCATCTGGATCACCGGCGCCGCATTGGGATCGTTCCCGTAGAGCGCATCGGGCAGCCAGGTCACGATGCCGGGGAAGACATAGACCATCAGCATGGTGAAGATGACGATGTAGATGAAGGGCATGCAGCCGGCGAAGATATCCTCCAGACGCACATGCTTCGGCGCCACGCCCTTGAGGTAGAAGGCCGCCATCGCGACCGGCGGCGACAGGAAGGAGGTTTGCAGGTTCAGCGCCACCAGCACGCCGAAGAACAGCGGCGAGACGCCGAAATCATCCAGCATCGGCAGGAAGATGGGCACGAAGATCACGATGATCTCGGTCCATTCCAGCGGCCAGCCGAGCACGAAGATGATCGCCTGCGCCAGCAGCATGAAGGTGAAGGTGTTCAGCGGCAGCGAGGTGACGAAATTCTCCACCACCTGCTGGCCGCCGAGATAGCCGAACACCGAGGAGAAGATGTAGCTGCCGACGAACAGCCAGCAGACCATCGCCGAGGTCCGCGCGGTCAGATAGACCGACTCGCGCAGCTTCTCCCAACTGAAGGCGCGGTAGGCGAGGGCCAGGATGATGGAGCCGAGGCTGCCCATCGCCGCCGCCTCGGAGGGGGTCGCGAGGCCCAGCAGGATCGAGCCCAGCACCAGAAGGATCAGCGACAGCAGCGGGAAGAAGGAGGTCGCGAGATTCAGCAGGATCATGCGGAAGGGGATGTTCACCTCCTCCGGCGGCAGCTTGGGCGCGACCGAGGGTTTGACGATCGCCAGCACGATGACATAGCCGATGTACAGGCTGGCCAGCAGCACGCCGGGGATGAAGGCGGCGGCGTAGAGCTGCACCACCGACACGCCCGCCGTCGCGCCATACAGGATCAGCATGATCGAGGGCGGGATCAGGATGCCGAGGCAGCCACCGGCCGCGACCACGCCCGAGGCGAGCTTCACGTCATAGCCCGCGCGCAGCATCGCCGGGAAGGCGAGCAGCCCCATCAGCGTCACCACCGCGCCGACGATGCCCGTCGCGGTCGCGAACAGCGCGCAGGTGACGAGGGTCGCGACCGCGAGGCTGCCGGGGATGTTGCCCGATGCCATCTGCAAGGATCTGAACAGCCGGTCGAGGATGTTCGCGCGTTCGATGATGTAGCCCATCAGCACGAACAGCGGCACCGATAGCAGCACGTCATTGGCCATGACCGCATAGGTGCGCTGCACCAGCAGGTCGAAGATGCGGTCCCCCATCCCGAGGTAGCCGAAGAACACCCCCATCGCCATCAAGGTGAAGGCGATCGGGAAGCCGAGCATGATGAAGAACAGGAACAGCCCGAGCATGGTCAGGCCGAGGGCGGGATCGCTCATCGCTTGTTTGCCATTTCCTGCGCCAGGGCCTCGGCCCCCTCCCTTTCGGCCGCGGCGAGCAGCAGTTGTTCCAGCTCCTGCACATCCGACAGCCGCTGCGGCCAGGCGCCGTGGCGCAGCACCTGCACGCAGCGCACCGCCTCCACGATGCCTTGCAGCAGCATCAGGAAACCGACGATCGGGATCAGCCCCTTGAACGGCCAGATCACCGGGCCGGAGGGGCTGAACATGCTGCGTTCGTTCTGCGCGTAGGAGAGCGCGAAGAAATGCCAGCCCGCGATCATCAGCGCGAAGATCCCGGGGAAGAAGAAGATGATGTAGAGCAGCAGGTCCAGCCCCGCCTGCCGGCGCGGCGACAGCATCCGATACACGAAATCCCCGCGCACATGCCCGTTGCGCGACAGCGCATAGGCGCCCGCCATCATGAACAGCGTGCCGTAGAGCATGTAGGAGACGTCGTAGCCCCAGGTCGTCGGCGCGCGGAACACGTAGCGCGCGGTGACCTCATAGACCACGACGCCGGTCAGCAGCAGGATCGTCCAGGCGAAGAACTGCCCGACATGGGTCGAGAGCTGGTCGATGCCGAGCAGCACCGCCTTCACCCGCGGATGGTCGGAAAACACGATGCCGATGATCAAGGCGATCGCGACCGCCACGGCAAGGACGATGGCGACGAGGCTATCGGTGACGCCCAAGGCAACCCTCCCTCCGGTCAGGCGAAAAAGGGCCGGCGCGGGATGCCCGGCCGGCCCGCATGGTTCACGGCCCGATCAGCGGCGGGCGAAGAAGTGGTTGTAGGACACCACGGGGCTGACCTCGTAGCGCAGGAAGAAGTTGCCGACGCGGGCGCACCAGTCGCGCTGGCTGTCGCAGATCTTCTTGAACAGCGGGCCATTGGCGGGCGTGCTGGTGTCGCCCTCCATCCGGGTGATCACCCGGTCCCAGGCGGCAAGCTGCGCATCCAGCACCGGGCGGGGCGTCGCGCGCACATTGACCGACTGGGTCTGCGCCATCGCCAGCAGGTCCTTGGAGTAGCGGTCCTGCAGCTTCCACGACATGTCGGCCGAGGCCGCTTCCGCCGAATGCCGGATCACCGCCTGCAACTCCGTCGGCAGCGCGTCGAACTTCGGCTTGTTGAACAGGATCTCGAAGCATTCCACGGCCTGGTGGTAGCTCTGGATCATGTAGTTCTTGGCAACGTCCGGGAAGCCGAGCACGCGGTCCGAGGAGGGGTTGTTGAACTCCGCCCCGTCGATCACGCCGCGTTCCAGGGCCGGCACGATCTCGCCGCCGGGGAGGGAGACCACCGCCGCCCCCATCTCGGCCAAGAGGTCGGCGGCCAGACCGACGGTGCGGTATTTCAGCCCGCGCATCTGCTCGGGGCTGGTGATCGGCTCCTTGAACCAGCCGAGCGGCTGCGTCGGCATCGGCCCGGAGAGGAAGCCCACGGCATTGAGGTTCAGCGTGGTGTTGACCAGCTCCTTGTACAGCGCCTCGCCACCGCCGTAGTAGAACCAGCCGAGCAGCTGATGGGCATTGCCGAACCAGGGCGGTGTGGTGCCGAACAGGCTGAAGGCCTTGTTCTTGCCGAACCAATAGGCCGCGACGCCATGCCCGCCATCCAGCGTGCCGGCCGAGACCGCATCCATCAGCTGGAAGGCGCCGACCACGGCACCGGCGGCCAGCAGCTCCAGCCGCAGCCGCCCGCCGGCCATGGCGTTCACGCGGGTGACATAGTCCTGGGCGAATTCATGGAAGATATCGCGCTGGGGCCAGGTGGACTGGAAGCGCAGCGTCACCGTCTGGGCGCGGCTGACATTGGGGGTTGCCAACACCACCGTGCCGGTTGCGGCGGCGGCGCCCGCCAAAAGACCGCGACGGCTTGGAGCCTTGAACTCGACCATTCCAGTAACCCTCCCGTTGATGGCGACGTTGCGCCATCGTTATCTGCATTGCATATGGGAGGTACGCGCCAGACGCAATACGGAGTTGGTGGGAGGTTCGCCGCGTGACGGATACGGTCAGGACAGGCATGGTTGGCTACAGTCTCGACGGTTCGGCGGGGCATCTGCTGCGGCGGGCGCATCAGCGCCATGCGGCGCTGTTCCTGGCGCTCGGCGGGCCCGGCAGCCTGACGCCCGCGCAATTCGCGACCCTGCTGACCCTGGCCGAGTGCGGCAGCACCACGCAGAATCGGCTGGGCCGAGAGGTCGCGCTGGATTCCGCCACGACCAAGGGCGTGGTGCAGCGGCTGCGCGATCGCGGCCTGGTCGCGGCGACGACCGATCCCATGGACCGCCGCACCATCGTCCTCAGCGCGACCGAGGAGGGCCGCGCTTTGCTGGAGGAAACCCGCATCCAGGGCATGCGCGCCAATGATGCGCTGCTGGACCCGCTGACCCCGCAGGAGCAGGTGATGTTCCTGGGCCTGCTGCGGCGGCTGACCGCCTAAAATTCATCCAGGGCCGGCGCCGCCGGTGCTTTACTGTCCGGGTTCGGTGCCACCCACGACCAGATGGATCTTTTGGGCATCCAGAGCCCCCAGCACGCCCCCGCGATCGAAACCCGCCACGCCGCCGTCCCCGGCCGGCTGCGGTTGCGGCTGCCGGCGCTGCGCGGGGCCACGGCGGCGGCGCTGGCGCTGGAGCACCGGCTGCTGGCCTCGGCCGGCATCCTTGCCGCCTCGGTCAGCGCGCTCACCGGCTCCATCCTGCTGCATCACGCGCCCGCCGTTTCGGCCGAGGCAGCGACACGGCTGGTCGCCGATCTGCACGGCGCGCCCGCCGCCGAACCCGCCGCGCCGGCCCCCTCGCAGCCGACCCCCTGGCATGCGCTGCCGGCGGCGGCGCTGGTGCGGGACCTCGGCGCCACCCCCGAGACCGGGCTGACCGACGCCGAGGCCGCCGCCCGGCTGCTGCGGTTCGGCCCCAACCGGATGGCGCGGCCGCAGCCGCGCGGGCTTGCGGCCCTCTTCGCCGAGGAATTCACCAGCCTGCCGGTGGTGCTGCTCGGCGCCTCGGCGGTGGTGTCGCTGGCGACGGGGGGGATCGCGGATGCGGTGGTCATCCTCGGCGTGGTGCTGGCCAATGCCGTCATCGCCACCGCCACCGAACGCCAGGCCGAGCGCACCATCCTGGCACTGGACGAGGAGGCCCCCGGCGCGGTGCCGCTGCTGCGGGACGGCCGGCGCCTGAGCCTGCCGCCGGAGGCGCTGGTCCCCGGCGACATCCTGCTGGCCGAGGCGGGCACGCTGGTGCCGGCCGATGCGCGGCTGCTGACCGCGACCGAGTTGACCGTGAATGAATCCGCGCTGACCGGGGAGAGCCTGCCGGTCGTCAAATCCGCCGGGGACTGCCTTGCGGCCGATGCGCCGCTGGCCGAGCGCAGCACCATGCTGTTCCGCGGTACGGCAGTGACCGGCGGGGCGGGGCGCGCGGTGGTGGTCGCGACCGGGCAGGGGACCGAGATCGGGCGCATCCAGGCGCTGCTCGGCACGCTGCGCCCGCCCGAGACGCCGATCCAGAAGGAGCTGGACGGGCTCGGCCGCCAACTGGTCTGGATCAATGGCGCGATCTGCCTGGGCGTGCTCGGCCTCGGCCTCGCGCGGGGGCGGGCGCTGCTGCCGACGCTGCGCAGCGCGATCTCTTTGGCCGTGGCGGCGGTGCCGGAGGGGCTGCCGGCCGTCGCCACCACCACGCTCGCCTCGGGCATCCAGCAGATGCGGCGGGAGGGGGTGCTGGTGCGCCGGCTCGGCGCGATCGAGACCCTGGGCTCGGTGCAGGTGGTCTGCCTGGACAAGACCGGCACGCTGACCCGCAACCTGATGGCGGTGGTGGCGCTGCGGCCGCCGGCCGGGGAGTGCGGCTGGGAGGCGGCGCGGCTGGTCCCGGCGGCCGGTGTCGATGCCGCTTGCGCGGCGGCCGAGGTGTGGCGGCTGCTGGAACTCGCCTCGCTGTGCAGCGACGTGGAGCTTGGCCCGGCCGGGCTCGCGGGCTCGCCCACCGAGGCCGCGCTGGTGCGTGCCGCGCAGGAACACGGCATCGATGTCGCGGCGCTGCGGGCGGGGCATCCGCGCCTCTCCGCCACCCCCCGCGCCGAGGGCCGCAAGCGCATGGCCACGGTCCATGGCGCGCCCGGGGGCGGCCGGCTGCTGGCGATGAAGGGCGATCCGGTCGAGGTGCTGGCGCTGTGCGGGCACAGGCTGGCTGGCGCCGGGATCGTGCCGCTGACCGCCCCGGACCGCGCCGCCATCCGCGCCGCCAATGACGCCATGGCCGGCCGCGCGCTGCGCGTGCTCGGGGTTGCCTGTGGCGACGGGCCGGAGGAGGCGGGGCTGGTCTGGTGCGGCCTGGCCGGGATCGCCGATCCGCTGCGCCAGGATGCGAAGGCGGCGATCGCGACGCTGCATGCCGCCGGCGTCCGCACCGCCATGATCACCGGCGACCAGGCCGCGACCGCCATCGCCATCGCCCGCGCGCTGGACCTCGCCAATGGCCCCGAGATCACCGTGCTGGAGGCCGGGCAGTTCGACACCACGCGGCCGGAGGTGCTGGCCGCCCTGGCGCCCCGCGCCGATGCCTTCGCCCGCGTCAGCCCGGCCCAGAAGCTCCAGGTCGTGCGCGCCTTGCAGGCCGGCGGCGGCGTCGTCGCGATGACCGGGGACGGGGTGAACGACGGCCCCGCGCTGCGCGCCGCCGATGTCGGCATCGCCATGGGCGCCGGCGGCACCGAGGTCGCGCGCCAGGCCGCCGATATCGTGCTGGCGGGGGATGAGCTGGATGGCATCCTGCGGGCGCTCGGCCTCGGCCGCGCCATCACCGGCAATATCCGCAAGGTGCTGCGCTATCTGGTCTCGACCAATTTGTCGGAGAGCCTCGTGATGCTCGGCGCCGCCGGGCTCGGCCTGCCCGAGCCGCTGTCGCCGATGCAACTGCTCTGGCTGAACCTGGTCTCGGATGTGGCGCCGGCGCTGGCGCTCGGCCTCGACCCGGCCGAGGGCGACGAGCTGTCGCGGGCGCCGCGCCCGCCGGGGGCGCCGCTGCTGGGGCGCGAGGACATGTGGCGCATCGGGCGGGAAGGCACGGTGATGGCCGTGGTGACCCTGGCGGCGCAGCTGGTCGCGGGCCGCGGCACGGCGCCGGTCACCTTCCATGCCATCACCTTGGCGCAGTTGCTGCATGCGCTGGCCTGCCGCTCCGACCATCGCGGGCTGGTCGCGACGCTGCGCCAGGGCAAGCCCAACCCGCTGCTCTTCGCCGCCGCCGGGGGCGGGATCGTCTTGCAGGTGCTGGCGCAGGCGGTGCCGGGGCTGCGGCGGCTGCTCGGGCTCGGCGCGCTGACGCCGGGGGGGATGCTGGCGGTGGCGGTGGCGGGCTTCGGCACGTTGGCGTTGAATGAGGCGATCACCGCCGCCGCGCGCAAGGGAGGCAGCACCGATGCTGGGTGAGGATCTGTTCGTCTCGGAATCCGTGACGCCGGGCCATCCGGACAAGCTCTGCGATGCCATCGCGGATGCCGTGGTCGATGCGCTGCTGGCCCGGGATGCGGCGGCCACGGCCGAGGTGGAATGCGCCGTCGCCAGCGGCATCGTCTTCCTCGCCGCGCGCATCGCCTCCCGGGCCACGGTCGATATGCCCGCCATCGCGCGCGAGGTGCTGGCCGAGGTCGGCTATGGCGAGGGCCATGGCGGCTTCGACGCGCGGCGGTGCAGCATCCTCACCAGCCTCACCGATGCCGCCCCCGCGCCCCGCGATGAGGCGGAGCCGGTCGCGGATGAGCATGTGAACGCCTTCGGCTTCGCCTGCGACGACACGCCGGCGCTGATGCCCATGCCGATCATGCTGGCGCACCGGGTCGCCCGTGCCTTCGATGCGGCGCGGGCGGCGGGGGCGCTCGGCGCGCTGTCGCCGGATGCCAAGGCGCAGGTGGCGGTGCGCTACCGCGAGGGCCGGCCGGAGGCCATTGCCAGCGTCACCCTGGTCTGCGGTGGCGAGGCCGCGGCGCTCGCGGCGCTGCCGGGGCGGCTGGGCAAGGCGGTGCTGGAGCCGGCCTTCGTCGGCGCGCCGCTCGGCTTCGACGCGGGCTGCGCCGTGCTGATCAACCCCGGCGGCGTTCGCCGCGGCGGCGGGCCGGAGACCCATCCGGGGCTGACCGGGCGCAAGCCGGGGATCGACACCTATGGCGAATTCTCCCGCCAGCCGCAGGCCGCCCTCTCCGGCAAGGACCTGGGCAGCATCGACCGCTTGGGCGCCTATGCCGCGCGCTGGGCGGCGAAGAACCTGGTCGCGGCGGGGCTCGCGCGGCGCTGCGAGGTGCATCTCTGCTACGCCGCCGGCCGCGCCGCCCCCGCCAGCCTGCGGGTCCGCACCGAGGGTACGGGCGTGGTGCCCGATGCCGAGTTGGCGGCCCGCCTCGCGGCGGTCGCGGATTTCCGCCCCGGCCCGCTGCTGCGCCGGTTCTGGGCGAAACCGGTGCTGTTCCGCGCCCTTGCCGCCTATGGGCACGTCGGGCGCGAGGATCTGGACCTGCCCTGGGAAGCGACCGATCTGGCGGCGGCGCTGCGGGGTTAGGTGGTCAGGACCCGCGGCGCCGCAGCGCGTCCTGGCCCAGCCGCATCGCATACCAGCCGAGGGTGAGGGCGGGCGGCAGCGCCTCCCGCCGCAGCAGTTGCACGATGGTGAGCCCGGCCGCGGCCATGGCCCCCATCGCGGGCAGCAGCGCCTCGGGCAGTTGAATCGCCTCCTCCGCCGCGTCCGGCCGCGCCGAGAACAGCCCTTCCGCCAGCACGAGCACAGCCTCCGTCGTGCCCTCGTGCTGGATCAGCAGGCTGCCGGTGGTGGCGGAGGCCTCGGCGGCGGCGACGCCGGGCAGCGCCGCGACGGCCAGCGCCAGCGCGGAGAGCCCCGCGATATCCCCCCGCAGCGCCGGCAGCCGCAGCCGCAGCCGCCCCGGCAGGGCATGCACGATGGTGGCGAGGGGGGCGTCAGCCATCGCTCCTGCCCCGTGCCGCGGCCACGGCGCGCGCGGCGGCGGCGGCGGCCGCCGCGGCGGCCGGTTCAGGCGCCGATTCGGCGCCGGCCGGCGCGGCATCGGGGGGTGGGGCCGTCGCCAGATCGTGCTCGACCTCGGCGACCAGGTCGCTGGCCGCCTCGGCGGCCTCGGCCGCGGCGATGCGAAGCTGGCTGTAGCCGATGAGCGCCGTCTTCAGCGCCTCCTTCGCCGTGGGCCGGGCGGCGCGGGCGATCTGGGGCATCAGGCCGGGCGCGAGGGCCGCGACGCCAAGCCCCACCGCGATGCCGGCACCAAAGAGCAGGACGGGAACCATGCCTTGCGGACTCCTTCTCATGCGTGGAAACGCGCGACGGTAGCGCGCGCGGGGGTAGCGCCACTATCCTCGATGCGTGACAGCGCCGGAGCAGCAAACATGACCGACACCGACGCGAAGGCCCGGGCCACGCCACTCAGGGCGCAGGCGATCCTGGACCTGAAGGGCGAGACCACCATGATGGAGTTCGACGCCATCAGCATCAGCACCGATGACCCCGAGCACCTCGTGGTCGCCCTGGCCGATGGCGCGGGGCGCAGCCTGACGCTGCTGCTGCCGCGCGGGGAGGTCAAGCGCTTGCTCAACTGGCGGATGCTCATGTCGCTGTAGGGGCGCAGACTGCGGTGGGTAGGGGCGCAGACTGCGCCGGTCGCGCGCGCGACCGATTGATCTGCCGCAACGACGCGTCGCCCGGCTTGCGGCAGGTTCGGCTTGGCCAGTGGCAGGGAAATGCCGCGGCTGGGGGAAATGGCGAACCGCCCAACCGCTTGCCAGCGCCCGCACCGGCGCGCCGGGCATCATCTGACCAAGGCCGAAAGCATGAAAAGAGTGGCGCGCGTGGGGGTGGTGCTGCTTGTCCTGGCAGCCGCCGGGGGGGGCTACCTGCTGTGGCGCTCCTACCAGCCGGAGGGGCTGCCGGCGGGCTTTGCCAGCGGCAATGGCCGGATCGAGGCGGTCGAGATCGACATCGCCGCCAAATCCGCCGGGCGCATCCGCGAGATCCTGGCCAATGAGGGCGAGTTCGTCACCGCCGGCCAGGTGCTGGCGCGGATGGACACCGCCATCTCCGAGGCCCAGCTGCGCGAGGCCGAGGCCGGGTTGCAGCAGGCCATCATCGGCATCGACGTCGCCCGCAGCCAGGTGCGCCAGCGCGAGGCCGACCGCGCCGCCGCCCTCGCCGTCGTGGACCAGCGCGAGGCCGAGCTGGATGCGGCCCAGCGCCGCGTCGCCCGGTCCGAGGAGCTGGCCCCGCGCGGCACCGTGCCGGCGCAGCGGCTGGATGACGACCGTGCCTCCTTCCAGGGCGCCCGGGCCGCCGTCAGCATCGCGCAGGCCCAGGTCGCCGCGGCCGATGCCGCCCTCGGCACCGCGCGGTCGCAGGTGATCGCCGCCCAATCCGCGGTCGAGGCGACGCGGGCGACGATCCAGCGCATCCAGACCGATATCGACGACGGCACCCTGCGCTCGCCGCGCGACGGGCGCGTGCAATACCGCGTGGCCCAGCCGGGCGAGGTGGTCTCGGCCGGGGGGCGGGTGCTGAACCTCGTCGATCTCGTCGATGTCTACATGACCTTCTTCCTGCCGACCGAGGCCGCCGGGCGGGTCGCGATCGGCACCGAGGTGCGGCTGGTGCTCGATGCCGTCCCGACCCTCGTGATCCCGGCGCAGGCGAGCTTCGTCGCCGCCGTCGCCCAATTCACCCCGCGCACCGTGGAAACCGCCGAGGAGCGGCTGAAGCTGATGTTCCGCATCAAGGCCCGGATCGACCCGGGCCTGCTGCGCCAGCATATCGAACAGGTGAAGACCGGCGTGCCGGGCATCGCCTATATCCGGCTGGACCCTGCCATCGAATGGCCGGCACGGCTGCAGGTCCGGCTGCCGCAATGACGGCGGCGGTCGCGACGCTCAGCGGCGTCGGGCTGCGCTACGGCAAGCTGCGCGCGCTGGAGGCGATCGATCTCGCGGTGCCGGCGGGCTGCATGGCGGGGCTGATCGGCCCCGATGGCGTCGGCAAATCCAGCCTGCTCGCCCTGATCGCCGGCGCGCGGGCGGTGCGCGAAGGCAAGGTGGAGGTGCTGGGCGGCGACATGGCCTTGGTCGGCCACCGCCGCGACGTGGTGCCGCGCATCGCCTTCATGCCGCAGGGGCTCGGCAAGAACCTCTACCCGACGCTGTCGGCGTTCGAGAACCTCGACTTCTTCGGCCGCCTGTTCGGACAGGGCCATGCCGAACGGGCCAGGCGCATCGCGGAGCTGCTGCTGGCGACGGGGCTTTCGGACTTCGCCGGCCGGCCGGCGGGCAAGCTCTCGGGCGGCATGAAGCAGAAGCTCGGCCTGTGCTGCGCGCTGATCCACGACCCGGATCTGCTGATCCTGGATGAGCCGACCACGGGCGTCGATCCGCTGTCGCGCAGCCAGTTCTGGGATCTGATCGCCCGTATCCGCGCGGCGCGGCCGGGGATGAGCGTGCTGGTCGCCACCGCCTATATGGAGGAGGCCGCGCGCTTCGACTGGCTGGCGGCGATGGATGCGGGCCGGGTGCTCGCCACCGGCACGCCGAAGGACCTGCTGGACCGGACCGGCACCGCCACGCTGGAGGAAGCCTTCATCGCCCTGCTGCCGGAGGCGAAGCGGGCGGGGCACCAAGCGGTCACCATCCCGCCGCGCGATGGCGCCGAGCAGCAGGTGATCGCGATCGAGGCGCGCGACCTGACCAAGCGCTTCGGCGATTTCGTCGCGGTGGACCATGTCAGCTTCCGCATCGGGCGCGGCGAGATCTTCGGCTTCCTCGGCTCCAACGGCTGCGGCAAGACCACGACGATGAAGATGCTGACAGGGCTTCTGCCCGCCACCGAGGGCCAGGCCTGGCTGTTCGGCGAGGTGGTGGACCCGCGCGACATCGAGACGCGCCGCCGCGTCGGCTACATGTCGCAGAGCTTCTCGCTCTACACCGAGCTGACGGTGCGGCAGAATTTACGCCTGCATGCCGAGCTGTTCCGCCTGCCGAGCGCGACCATCCCCGGGCGCATCGAGGAGATGGCGCGGCGCTTCGACCTCGTGGACATCCTCGACAAGCTGCCCCCCACCTTGCCGCTCGGGCAGCGGCAGCGGCTGTCCCTGGCGGTGGCGATGATCCACCAGCCGGAAATGCTGATCCTGGACGAGCCGACCTCGGGCGTGGACCCGGTCGCGCGCGATGCCTTCTGGCAGATCATGGTGGACCTCGCGCGGAACGACAAAGTCACCATCTTCATCTCCACGCATTTCATGAACGAGGCCGCGCGCTGCGACCGCATCTCGCTGATGCATGCGGGGCGCGTGCTGGTCAGCGACACGCCGGCGGCGCTGATCGCCAAGCGCGGCGCGGCCTCGCTGGAGGAGGCCTTCATCGGCTACCTGCGGGAGACGGAGATCGGCGCCGCCGCCGAGCCCCCGCCGCCCGCCGCGCAAGCCCCGGAGGAGGCCGCGCGCAAGCCGCGCCGCGGCTTCGATCCCCGCCGCCTGTTCAGCTACACCCGGCGTGAGGCGCTGGAGCTTCGGCGCGACCCGATCCGCGCGACGCTGGCCCTGCTCGGCAGCCTCATCCTCATGGTGATCATGGCCTATGGGCTGTCGCTGGATGTGGAGAACCTGACCTACGCCGTGCTTGACCGCGACCAGACCACGACCAGCCGCGACTACACGATCAACCTCGCGGGCTCACGCTACTTCATCGAGAAGCCGCCCATTTCGGATTACGTCGAGCTGGACCGGCGCATGCGGTCGGGCGAGCTGAGCATCGCCATCGAAATCCCCCCGGGCTTCGGCCGCGACGTGGCGCGCGGCACCCCGGTGCAGGTCGGCGCCTGGATCGATGGCGCCATGCCGTCGCGGGCCGAGACGGTGCGCGGCTATGTCGAGGGCATGCACGCGCAATGGCTGAGCGGGCGCATCGCCCTGGCGGCGGGGTCGGCGGCCACCGCGGCGGCCTTCAGCATCGAGACCCGCTTCCGCTACAACCCCGACGTCAAGAGCCTTTACGCGATGGTGCCGGCGGTCATCCCCGTGCTGCTGATGCTGATCCCGGCGATGCTGACGGCGCTGAGCGTGGTGCGCGAGAAGGAGCTTGGCTCCATCGTCAACCTCTACGTCACCCCGGTGACGCGGACGGAGTTCCTGATTGGCAAGCAGATCCCCTACATCCTGCTCGCGATGGTGAACTTCCTGCTGATGGTCCTGGTCGCGGTCTTCGTGTTCGGGGTGCCGATGAAGGGAAGCTTCCTGATGCTGGCGGTCTCGGCACTGGTCTATGTCACCGCCGCCACCGCCATGGGGCTGCTGATCTCGACCTTCATGCGCAGCCAGATCGCCGCGATCTTCGGCACCACGGTGCTGACGATCATGCCCGCGGTGCAGTTCTCCGGCATGCTCGATCCGGTCTCCTCCCTGCAAGGCATCGGGGCGGCGATCGGCCATGTCTATCCCGCGGCGTATTTCCTGGTGATCTCGCGCGGGGTCTTCTCCAAGGCGCTGGATTTCTCCGACCTGTGGTGGAGCCTGCTGCTGATGTCGCTGGCGGTGCCGGTGCTGATGGGGCTGTCGATCGCACTGCTGAAGAAGCAGGAGGGCTGAGCCTTGCGCATCGCCAATATCCTGCACCTCGGGGGCAAGGAGATCCGCGGCCTGCTGCGCGATCCGACGATGCTGGTGCTGATCGCCTATGCCTTCAGCCTGGCCATCTATATGGCGGCGACGGCCATGCCGGAATCGCTGAACCGCGCGCCGATCGCCATCGTGGATGAGGACCAGTCCCCGCTTTCGGTGCGGATCGGGGCGGCCTTCTACCCGCCGCATTTCACGCGGCCCGCCATGATCTCCCAGGCGGAGATGGACAGCCGCATGGATGCGGGGCGCGACACCTTCGCGCTGAACATCCCGCCCGAATTCCAGCGCGACGTGCTGGCCGGGCGGGCGCCGGCGATCCAGCTCAACGTCGATGCCACGCGCATGACCCAGGCCTTCACCGGCAGCGCCTATATCCAGACCATGATCGGCAACGAGGTCGCGGCCTTCCTGCAGCGCGGCGCGGCGGCGGCGACCACGCCGGTCGGGCTCGCGCTGCGCGCGCGCTTCAACCCGCAGCTCAAACAGGCCTGGTTCGGCGCGGTGATGGAGGTGATCAACAACGTCACCGTGCTGGCCATCATCCTGACCGGTGCGGCGCTCATCCGCGAACGGGAGCACGGCACCATCGAGCATCTGCTGGTGATGCCGGTCACGCCCTTCGAGATCATGACCGGCAAGCTCTGGTCGATGGGGCTGGTGGTGCTGGTCGCCAGCGCCTTCTCGCTCATCATCGTCGTGCAGGGGCTGCTGGCGGTGCCGATCGAGGGCTCGATCGCCTTGTTCCTGCTGGGGACGGCGATGCATCTCTTCGCCACCACCTCGATGGGCATCTTCCTCGGCACCATCGCGCGCTCGATGCCGCAGTTCGGCCTGCTGCTGATGCTGGTGCTGCTGCCGCTGGAGATGCTCTCGGGCAGCATGACCCCGCGCGAGAGCATGCCCATGCTGGTGCAGATGGTGATGTACTGGGCGCCGACGACGCATTTCGTCATCCTCGCCCAGGCCATCCTTTATCGCGGCGCGGGGCTTTCGGTGGTCTGGCCGCAGTTCCTGGCCCTTGGCGTCATCGGTGCCGGGTTGTTCGGCGCGGCGCTGCTGCGCTTCCGCTCCTCCATCGGCACGATGAATTGAGGCAGGGTTGGGAACTGAGGCAGGGTCAGGCAAGCCCGGCCAGCAGCGCGACGCCCGCCACCGCCGCGGTGCCGCCCGCGAGCCGAAGCGCCGCGCGGCCCTGTTGCCCGCCGATCGCCCGGCCAAGGCCGAGCCCCGTGCCAAGCAGCCCAGCCGTCGCCACGAGGAAGCCCGCCGCATAGGCGAGACCCTGCGCGGTCTCCGGCATCCCGGCGCCATGGGCCTGGCCATGGAACAGCGCGAACAGCCCGACCAGCGCCGCGCCCAGGGCCAGCGGCGGCCGCAGCCCGAAGGCGATGGCGCCGCCGAGGGCGATCACCGACAGCGCGATGCCCGCCTCCACCAGCGGCAGGCCGAGGCCCGCCATGCCAAGCCCGGCGCCCAGCGCCATGACGGCGAGGAAGCTCGCCGGCAGCAGCCAGGCCGCGCGCCGGCCGCATTGCCAGGCGAGCACGCCGACCATCACCATCGCCAGCACATGGTCCAGCCCCGACAGCGGATGCGCCAGACCTTCCGCGAAGCCGACGACCTGGCCGAGGCCGCTATGGGCGAAGGCGAGGCCGGGGACGAGGCTGGCGCAGGCCGCCAAGGCAAGGCGGTTCAGGGCGGGGCGGAACATCATCGCAATCTCCGGTTTCCTGGGCGCGAAGGGCCCGGTCGCGGAAGCTTCGCATCCAATCGGGCGGGAGGGAACGTCCCCGGTGCCCCGGCGGGAGAGAA
Source organism: Humitalea rosea (assembly GCF_003253705.1). Taxonomy (GTDB): domain Bacteria; phylum Pseudomonadota; class Alphaproteobacteria; order Acetobacterales; family Acetobacteraceae; genus Humitalea; species Humitalea rosea. Next base: position 121,670 of record NZ_QKYU01000008.1, on the reverse strand, counting down.
CCGGCGGGCGAGAAGATGATCCCGGTCAAGTCCGCCTGAACCGGCGCGTCACGGCGGCGCCCCTTTCGGTGGCGCCGCCGAACCGGCTCAGCCGAGCATCAGCCGGTCCTCGACGGCGCTGACGCCGGGCGCGCCCCAGGCGGCGCGCTCGGCGGCCTCGCGTTCGTGCCAGGCGCGCACCCGCCCTTCCAGCGTGACCTTGCCGCCGACGACCTCGACCCGGATGCCCGCGGCCTCGACTTCCGCATTGCGCTTCAGCGCATCCTCGATGCGGTGCTTGATGCTGGTGGCATCCAGATGCGGACGCACCGTGATCAGATTGGTGACGCCGACCACGCCGCTCAGCTTGCGCACCGCATTCTCGGCGGCGGATCGCTGGAAATACCAGGACACCTCGCCGGACAGCGACAGCCAGCCGTGCTCGACCTTCACCAGGATCTTGTCGTCGGGCACCGTCGTATCCCAGGCGATGATGTCCAGGGCGCGCTTGGCGATCTGGTCGTCGGCGGTCTTCTTGTCGGCGGCGTAGCGGACCTCGATCTCCTGGGCGAAGCCACGCACGCCCTTGATGCGCTGCACCGCGTGCTCGGCGGCCACCTTCTCGGCGTAGTTGCCGACATGGCCGCTGAGCGTGACGATTCCGTCATCGACGGCGACGCCGATATGGGCGGCATCGAGGCTGGGCTCGAACGCCAATTCGTCGAGCACGTTCTGGCGCAGGGTGATATCACGCATCGCGACCTCCATCGGGTTGATGACGGTGGAGGCTAGGCACGCTTCCCGGCGTGGGTCCTTGCGGTCAATCAACCGGCCAGGTGGCGCTCGATGTCGGGGGTGGTCAGGCCCGCGTAATCCTTGTCCAGCTCATGCACGATCACCGCCCGCAGCGCCGGTGTCAGATGCTTGCGGATGATGCCGAGGGCCTTCGGCGGGGCCACCAGGATCAGATGGCGCACATCCTGTTCGCGCACGATCTGGCCCAGCCGCTCGATGGTCTGGGCGAGGAAGACGGCCTCGGCCTCGGCGTGCAGATCCGTCTGCTCGACGGCGCTGCGCTTGGTGCCCATGGATTCGACCACCCGTCCCGGCCGGCCGGTGCCGAGCTCCCGGGTCGGCGGCGCCGCCTCGGCCCGGCTTTCGATGAGGGTGAGGCTCAAGGTTTCCGTGTCACCGTCATTGCGGAAGGTCAGCGCCTTGGCGCCGTCGCAGACCAGGACCCAGGCATTGGTGGGAATGCGGAGCTGTTGCATGGCGCTCTCCTCTTGTTGTGGGGGTTGGCACGGGACCGGCCCGGCGGGGTGCGGAAACAGTGCCGGTCGGACGTCGGATTGGCCTTGAGGGACGTCAAGACCGCCGCAGCGGTTCAACCTCGTGCCAGCGGCGAAGTTGCAGGGCCAGGCTCAACAGGGCGGCGCCGAACAGCATCGCATAGACCGCCATCCAGAGCGTGATCGCGAACAGCCCGGCCGCGGGCGAGAGCAGCACCAGCACCCCGAAGCCGATCGAGGCGAGCGCCACGAAGACCTTGAACCAGCCGCTCACCAGCGCCGTGGAATGCGCGAACAGCAGCGCGCCGCCGCTCAGCAGCCCCCAGGCCGCGACGAAATACACGAAGACCAGCACGATGGCCTCGGGCAGCAGCACCGCGACCAGCCCGCCGGCGATGCTGAGCAACGCCTCGGCCAGCAAGGTGCCGCGCCGGCGGGTGCCGGAGGCGCCGCGCGGCAGGCCAGCCAGGGCGAAGCTGCCATCGACGATGGCGAAGGCGCCGAACAGCACCACCACCGCGCTCAGGGCCAGGCCTGGCATGAACAGCAGCAGCAGCCCGAAGGCGATGGCGACGACGCCGCGCAGCCCCACGACCCACCACCAGGCGGTGACGTTGCGGTCCGGCTCAAGGACGGGCCAGGTGGGCTGAGGGCGTTCCGACATACGGGTCTCCGGTCGTGACTGCGGCGGGCAGCATCGCACCGGCGGGCGCCGCGGGCGTTGATCCAGATCACTCCGCGGGCGGGCAGCCTCCGCGCGGCGCGGCCCGCCCTTCGGCCATCACATAGCGCCGCACCGCGGGCAGCAGCGTATCGTCGGTCAGGGGCTTTTCCAGCACCAGCGCGATGCCGGCCTCCATGGCCCGCCGTCGCAGCCAGGGATCGGCGGTCGCCGCGATCAGGATGATGCCGGCGCGGAAGCCGCGCAGCCGCGCCTCATGCGCCAGTTCCAGCCCGGAGAGGCCGGGCATGCGCTGGTCCAGCACCAGGCAGGCGGCATCGGCGGGCAGACCCTCCCGCAGCAAGGCCGCGGCGGAGGGGTAGGCGCGCACCGTCTGGCCATCGGCTTCCAGCAGGCATTGCAGGGCGTCCCGCACCGCTGGATCGTCATCGACGACGACGATGATGCTGCCCCTGATGTAACCGTTTGCTGCCATGAGGGACCTGATCCACGGCCGCCCCGTCGCGGCCCCTCGCTCTGGGCTAGGCTTTTGCCCGGCGCATGGCCTTGATCTCGCGCAAGCAGGCCGGGCTTGTCAGCCCTGGGTGGCGGCCAGGCTGAGCCGGACCAGCTCCGACAGGCTGCGCGCCTGCATCTTCTCCATCACGCGGGCGCGGTGGACCTCGACGGTCCGCGGGCTGAGCCCGAGGTCGAAGGCGATGGTCTTGTTGGGGTTTCCGGCGACCAGCGCCTCCAGCACCTCGCGTTCCCGCGGGGTCAGCGTCGCGAGGCGCTCCCGCGCGAGGAGGGCCGCGCCCGCCCGGTCGTGCTGCTGCCGGGCCCGTGACAGCGCGCTTTCCACCGCGGCCAGGATGGCCTCCTCGCCGAAGGGCTTTTCCAGGAAGTCGATCGCCCCCGCCTTCAGCGCCCGCACCGCCAGCGGCACATCGCCGTGGCCGGTCATGAAGATCAGTTGCAGGCAGTCGCCTCGCCGCGCCAGGGCCGCCTGCAGCTCCAGCCCATCCATCCCGGGCATGCGCACGTCGCTGATGACGCAGCCCCCGGCCACCGAGGCCGGCGCCTCGTCGAGGAAGGCCAGCGCCGAGCCGTGCAGCCGCACCCGGTAGCCCGCCTCCTCCAGCAGGAACTGGAGCGAGTCGCGAACCGCCTCGTCATCGTCGATGACGTGGATCAGGCTGAGCACGGTCATGCGGCGGCGTTTTCGGGCATGGCGAGCAGGGTGAAGCGGAAGATCGTGCCGCCGCCGGGGTTGGGGCTGGCCCAGATCCGGCCGCCATGCGCCTCCACGATCGCAAGGCAGATCGAAAGCCCGACGCCCATGCCGCTGCGCTTGGTGGTGACGAAGGGGCGGAACAGCTGGTCCGCCACCTCCGGCGCGAGCCCGGGGCCGGTGTCGGTCACGGTGATCTCCACGCTCTCCTCCTGCGCGGTGGCGGTGACGGTGACGAACTGGCGGCTCCAGCTGTCCATCGCCTCGATGGCGTTGCGGATCAGGTTCAGCAGCACCTGCTGGATCTGCACCTTGTCCACCAGCACGAAGCCGCAGGCCGGGTCGATCTCCAGGGTGCAGGTGATGCCGCGCTGCTTGGCGCCGATGAAGGCGAGGTTGGTCGCCTCCTCCAGCAGGGTCGCGACGGATTCCCGCCGCTTCTCCGTCTCCCCGCGGGAGGCGAATTCGCGCAGGCGGCGGATGATCTCCCCGGCGCGGCGGGCCTGGGCGGCGGCCTTGTCCATCGCCTCGGCCACCCGGGCCGCGCTGCCCGGGGTGTCGTTCTCCACCAGCCGCTGGGCGGCCTTCATGTAGTTGGCGACGGCGGTCAGCGGCTGGTTCAGCTCATGCGCCAGGGTCGTCGCCATCTGGCCGAGCACCCCGAGGCGGGAGACATGCAGCAGCTCGGCCTGCAATTCCTGCCGTTCGGCCTCCGCCCGGCGCTTGTCGGTCAGGTCGCGGATGAAGCCGGTGAAGACCCGTGTGCCGCCGCCGCGCGCCTCGCCCACCGCCAGATCCAGCGGGAAGGTGGTGCCGTCCTTGCGCTGGCCCGACACCACGCGGCCGATGCCGATGACGCGGCGCTCCCCGGTCGCGCGGTAGTGGCTGAGGTAGCCGTCGTGCTGGCGCCGGTGCGGGGCGGCCATCAGCATGGCGACATTGCGCCCCTCCACCTCGGCGGCGGTGTAGCCGAAGATGCGCTCGGCGGCCGGGTTGAAGGAGCGGACCAGCCCCAGCTCATCGATGACGATCACGCCGTCGGGCGCGGTTTCCAGGATGGAGCTGAGCTGCGCCTGGCGCTGTTCCACCGCCGATTGCACGAGCTTGGCCGCGGTGATGTCCCGGATGATGCCCGAGACGCCTATCGCACGCCCCTGCGCGTCGCGCACGGGGGAGACCGCGATATGCACATCCACATGGCTGCCGTCCTTGCGCCGCTGCACCGCATCGAAGGGCTGCATCGCCTCGCCCCGGCCGGCGGCCTGGGCGAGGCGGCCGTACATATCCGTCGGCGTTTCGGGGCAGGAGAGCAATTCGACCGGCTGGCCGATCGCCTCGGCGGCCGGGTAGCCGAACAGCGCCTCGGCGCCGGCATTCCAGCTCGCGATCCGCCCGTCCAGCGTGGCGCTGATGATGGCGTCGCGGGACGCGCCGACGATGGCGGCAAGCCAGGCGTCCCGCTCCGCCTCGGGGTGGGCCCCGGTCTCGTGCTGGCAAGGCGGCATGCGCGCGCGTGTCCTCCGCCCTGCATTCGCGGCACCCGGGGTCCGCAGGGGCACTACGTGGTTTCCCCAATGGGGAAGTCACCAATATTTTTCGGGCGGCGACCCTGTCAGTTTTGGGGCCTGACGAACCGAAAGGCAATCGCATGCACCCGCAGTTCGCAAGCACGACCGCCCCCCGCGCAATGCCGCAGCTTTACGCGGTGGCGCCCCGGGCCCGGCCCAGCGTCGCGCTGCCGAGCCCGGCGCCGGTGCTGGGCAGCCTGGTGACCATGCGCCGGGAGCAATCGGTGTTCAGCGCGGGTGAGGACGCGGACTACCTCTACCGCGTCAAATCCGGCTGCATCCGCCTGACGAACCAGATGCAGGACGGCCGGCGCCAGATCATCGAATTCCATATGCCGGAGGATATGTTCGGCACCGAATCCCTGGGCCGCCACGCGCTCTCGGCCGAAGCGGTCAGCGATGCCGTGCTGCTGCGCTACCGCCGCCAGTCGCTGGAACAGCATGCGGCGGAGAATCCCGCGGCGGCCCGAAGGCTCTATGACGTCGCCTGCCTCGGCCTGCGCGCCGCGCACCGGCGGATGCTGGTGCTGGGCCGCAAGGCGGCGATGGAGCGCGTCGCCTCCTTCCTGATCGACATGTCGGAGCGGATCGGCCGGGACGAACCCACCCGGTTCGACCTGCCGATGTCGCGGCAGGACATCGGCGATTATCTGGGCCTGACGATCGAGACGGTCAGCCGGGCGATGAGCCAGCTTCGCCGCGAGGCGCTGATCGACCTGCCCACACCGCATCACGTCGTGCTCCGCGACATCGCGGCGCTGACCGCGCTTTCGGGCGACAAGGGCTGAACGGCCGCCAGACGCCGGACACCAGACACCAGACACGCTAGAGGGAAGGAACAGACTCATGGGCTTCAAGGATATCCTGCTGCATCTGCCGGATGTGGCCGCGGCGAGCGCCCTGCTGGATGCCGCCGTGCCGATGGCCCGCCGCTATGGCGCCCATCTCATCGGGCTCAATGTCTATGAGACGGCACGGCCGCTCGCGATGGTCACCGATGGCTACATGGACCCGATGATCGTGCAGCGCTTCGCCGACGAGAGCCGCAAGGCCGCGCTGGAGAACGCCGCCAAGGTCCAGGCGATCTTCGAGGAGCGGCTGCGCCTGGAGGGGATTTCCGGCGAATGGCGGGTGGTCGAGGGCCTGCCCTCCGCCACGGTGGCGCTGCATGCGCGCTACGTCGATGTCACGATGTTCAGCCGCCCCGCGGGCGAGGTCGTCGGCATCGATATCGCCGAGGAGGTGCTGTTCGCCTCCGGCAGGCCGGTGCTGGTGGTGCCGCAGGCCTTCCCCTGCGGCAATATCGGCCAGCGCGTGCTGATCGGCTGGAACGCCACGCGCGAATGCGCCCGGGCGGTGGCCGATGCCTTGCCGGTCCTGCGCGGCGCCGAGATGGTGCGGGTGCTGACCATCGCGACCATCCCGATCGAGGGTGAGAAGGAAGCCCTTTTGACGGCCGAGGATCTGGGCCGGCATCTGGCCCGGCATGGGGTGAAGGTGAGCGTCGCCACCGCCGCGGCGGGGCTGCTCAACGCCCATGACGTGCTGCTGAACGAGGTTTCGGATTCCGACGCCGACCTGCTGGTGATCGGCGGCTACGGCCATGGCCGCCTGCGGGAATTGCTGCTGGGCGGGGTGACCCGGGCCATGCTGCGGCATGGCACCGGCCCCGTGATGCTGTCGCACTAGGGCGGTTTCCGTTCGCTTGCGCTCACGTCAACCGCTCTAGCTCGTTGTTTTTTCACATTTTCCGAATCGTCGGGTGACTCCACCCGACGAGAAAATGCCCTAAGCCCCGCGTCAGCCCAGCGCCGGCACGGCCTCCTTCGCGACCTCGGAGAGGATCGCGAAGGAGCGTAGCCGCGCGGCGTGGTCGTGGATCTGCGCCGTGACCATCAGCTCATCCGCGCCGGTGCTGGCCACGAAATCCCGCAGGCCCTGCCGCACCGTCTCCGGCCCACCGACGATGGAGCAGGACAGCGACTGGTCCAGCATCGCTTGCAGCCGCGGGTCCAGCCCTTCGGCGAAGCCTTCCCGCGGCGCCGGCAGCTTGCCCGGCCGCCCGGTCCGCAGGTTCACGAAGGCCTGTTGCAGCGAGCTGTAGAGCAGCCGCGCCGCCGCATCCGTCTCCGCCGCGAAGACATTCACGCCGAGCATGACATGCGGGGCGGCGAGCCGCTCGGAGGGGCGGAAGCGCTCGCGGTAGATCGACACCGCCTCCCGCATCTGGCCCGGGGCGAAATGCGAGGCGAAGGCATAGGGCAGGCCGAGGGCCGCCGCGAGCTGGGCGCCATAGGTGCTGGAGCCGAGGATCCACATCTCGACCGCGAGCCCGGCACCCGGCACCGCCTGGATCATCTGGCCCGGCACCGCCGGCTCGAAATACGCCGCCAGCTCCATCACATCGCGTGGAAAATCATCGACATCGCCGGCGAGGTTCCGCCGCAGCGCCCGCATCGTGGCCTGGTCGCTGCCCGGCGCCCTGCCGAGGCCGAGGTCGATCCGCCCCGGATACAGCGCCGCCAGGGTGCCGAACTGCTCGGCCACCATCAGCGGCGCGTGGTTCGGCAGCATGATGCCGCCGGCGCCGATGCGGATGCTGCGCGTGCCGGAGGCGACATGGGCCAGGGCGACCGCGGTCGCGGCACTGGCGATGCCGGGCATGTTGTGGTGCTCGGCCATCCAGAAGCGCCGGTAGCCGAGGGCGTCGGCATGCCGTGCCAGATCGGCGGAGTTGCGGAGCGCCTGCCCGGCATCGCTGCCTTCGGGGACGGGGGAGAGGTCGAGGACCGAGAGGGGGAGCATGGCGGGCATATGGGGGCGGTTCCCGGGCCGGGGAAGGCGTGCGGTCAGAGCGAATGCCGCGCATGGGCGGCCCCGCCATCGGTGAAGCGGGAGAGGCGGAAGGGGTGCAGATCCAGCCCCGGCCGCCCGGTCGCGATCCATTGCGCCATCTGCCGCCCGACCGAGGGGCCCAACGCAAACCCATGGCCGGAAAACCCGGCGGCGAGGTAGAGCCCGCGATCGGCCCAGGGGCGGTCGATGATGGGGATGACGTCGGGCGTGAGGTCGATGCGCCCGGCCCAGGCGGTCTCCAGCCCGACCCCGCCCAGATGCGGGAACAGCCGGTGGAAGGCCGCGAGGTTGCGCGCGATCTTGCCGCGGTTCACCGGCGGCTCGACCGGGGCCTCGGGGCCGGCGGCCTTCAACTGGTCGAAGAACTCCCGCCCCAGGGTCAGCCGCAGCAGCCGCCAGTTGCGGCGATAGGCGGGGAGGAAATGGCGAAGCTGGCGGAAGGAATTGGGCGTCAAATCGTAATCCCCGCCGACGCCGCGATAGCCATTGCCGATGACGAAGCTGCCATCCGGCCGCGGCCGATAGGCGACCCGCGGCCCCCAGAGCGCCAGATCGGTGAAGACCGGCGCCGCCACGGTGCGCCCGACCGAGGAGCGCACGATCTGGATCGGCATCGCGAGCCCGAGGCGGCGGCCGAGCGAGGCGGCGCCGACGCCATTGGCCAGCACCACCACCCTCGCGCGGTGCAGCCCCCGCGCCGTGACCACGCCCTCGACCTGGCCGGCCTGGAGGCTGACCTCCAGCACCGGGGTTTTGGTGCGGAACCGCACGCCGGCCTCGCGCGCCAGGGCGATGATGGTGCCGGTGGCCAGGGCCGGCTCGGCATAGCCATCGCCCTCGGTGAGCAGGGCGGAACGCCAGGGGCCAGCCAATTGCGGCAGCCGTGCCGACAGTTCGGCGGGGGTGAGGATGCGCGCGCGCAGCCCGAAGCCCGCCGCATCCTGCTGGGCGCAGGCGACGCGCTCCTCATCCTCCGCGGTTTCGGCCGGGGTCAGGATGCCGGCGGGCTGGAATCCGGTGGCGGTGGCACCGCGTTGCGCGGTGATCTCGGCCCAGAGCGCATTGGCCTCGGCCGCCAGCGGCAGTTCCGCCGGGTGGCGCCCCTGCTGGCGCACGAAGCCCCAGGCGCGGGAGGATTGCTCGGCCCCCGGCTCGCCCCGCTCGAACACCGTGACCGAGAGGCCGCGCCGCGCGAGTTCCAGGGCCGTGGCGCTGCCGATGATGCCGGCGCCGATGATCGCGACATCGCTGCCATCCGGCGGCGTGTTGGTATGCGGCATTGGGTCGGTGGTCCTTACGCTGTTCCGGCAGGGGCGGGGCGCAGCGCGACGACGCTGCGGATGTGGTAACGCATCTCGGCGGCCGCGATTTCGGGATCGCCGCGCTGGAAGCCGCTGAGGATACGGCGATGCTCGGCGATGACGCGGGTCAGCCAATGCGGCCGGCGCTGTTCCATGCCGCGCACGAGGCAGACCTTGTCATGCAGGGTTTCGAGTTGGCGGCGCAAGGCGGCATTGCCCGCGCCCTCGGCGATACGAAGGTGGAAGGCGCCGTCGAGATCGTTGAAGGCATCGAGATCGTTGCGCGCGCGGGCATCCTCCTGCCGCGCGATCAGCGCCTCCAGCGCCTCATGCGCGGAAGGATCGCGCTGCACGGCCAAAGCGACGGCCATGCATTCCAGCGCCTCGCGCAATTCGCACAGGTCGCGCACCTCGCCGTCGGTGAGGGTGATGACGCGGTAGAAGCGGCCGTGGCGATCGACCAGCCCGTCGCGCAGCAGGCGTTGCAGCGTCTCGCGCACCGGGGTGCGGCTGACGCCGAAGCGCTGGGCGAGGGCGACCTCCTGCAACGGGGTGCCGGGGGCGAGGCGGAGGGAGGTGATCTCCGCCTTCATCCGCGCGTGGAGATCCTGCCCGAGCCCGCCCGGCTGGCCGCTGCCGGAGAGGGCGGCCGGCTGACTGTCACCCATGCGGCCTCTCCCTTTCAGTATGCCGAACTGGCGGGCAATCGCCGAGAAAAGATGCGGCATTGCCGTACAATGGGAGCATATCAACGAAAAATAGGTGCTTGCACAAGACCGTCAAGGCGTCTGTATACTGAACGCCAGACTTTCAACGTTACGTTCGGGAGCATGACATGACCGAGGCTTCGCATGTGGCCGGGATTTCCCGGCGTGGGGTGCTGGGGGCCGGGGCCGGCCTCGGCGTGCTGGCGGGCAGCGGCTGGTCGGGCCCGGCGCTGGCGGCACCTGGCGTGCTGCGCGCGGCGATCACGGGCTACAATGTGGTCAATACGCTGGACCCCGCGGCGGCCGCGCTGATCCCGGAATTCTATGTGATCTGGGGCCTGTACAATGGTTTGCTGAAGTTCGACAGCCAGATGCAACTCGTGCCGGAACTGGCCGAGAGCTATCGCGTCACCGATGATGGCGCGCTGGAATTCAAGCTGCGTTCGGGCGTGAAGTTCCATGACGGCAGCGTGCTGACCGCGGATGATGTGAAGTTCACGCTGGAACGGCTGATGGATGAGGCGACGCGTTCGCCGAACCGCAGCAAGGTCTCGGCGCTGAGCGCGATCGAGGTGCCCGATCCGCTGACCGTGCGGCTGCGCACGGCCGAGCCCTTCGCGCCGCTGCTGACCTTCCTGACCAATGCGCGCACCGGCACGCAGATCCTGTCGCGCAAGGCGGTGCAGGCCGATCCGGCGGGCTATGGCCGCAAGCCGATCGGCACCGGCGCCTACAGGCTGCGCGCCTGGGAACCGGGGCAGGCGCTGAAGCTTTCGCTGTTCGAGGATTATTTCATCCCCGGCCGCAACCGCATTCCCGAGATCGAGATCCCGCTGATCGCCGAGGAGAGCAGCGGCGTCACCGCGCTCATGGGCAAGCAGATCGATCTGACCAGCACCGCGCCCTTCGCCGACATCCCGACCTTGGAGCGGCGCCCGGACATCAAGGTGCTGAAGCAGCCGGGCCTGAACACGCGCTTCCTGCAACTCAACACCCGCAAGCCGCCCTTCGACGACGTGCATTTCCGCCGCGCCGTCTCGCTCGCCATCAACCGCGACGTGCTGGTGCGCATCGTGCTGTTCGGCGAGGGCGTGGCCACGCCGGCGCTGATCCCGCCCTCGCTCACCGCCTCCTACGATGCCACGCCGAAGCCGTTGACCACCTTCAACGCCGAACGCGCGCGGGCCGAGCTTGCGAAGTCGAAATACGGCGCCGGCACCACGGGCGCGATCCTGACCTGGGGTTCGGGCTGGTGGAAGCGCTTCGGCGAGGTCGTGGCGGCGCAGGTCAACCAGGTGCTCGGCACCAACCTCACTGTCGAGGTGACCGAGGCCAATACCGTCTTCTCGCGCATCCGCGCGGGCGACTATCAGGCCGGGACCTGGGGCTGGCTCGGCATGATCGATCCGGATGAGTATTCCTACGATCTGCTGCACAGCAGCGGCTGGCGCAACTTCGCGGGCTACGCCAATCCGGCGCTGGACACGTTGCTGATCCAGGCACGGCGGGAGCTGGACCCGGCCAGGCGCGGCGCGCTGTACAAGCAGAGCGAACATCTCTGGATCGAGGATATGCCGGTGATCCCGCTGTTCTGCTCCAATGTGCACAATCTGCTGGCGAGCAATGTCACGGGCTTCACGCAACTGCCCTACTCCAACTTCGGCGACCAGTTCGCGACCATGGCGATTGGGTAACGCGGTTTGTTGATGGCGGCATCCCGGCGGGCGGCGGTCCTGCTGCTCACCGTTCTCGCCGGGGCCATGGTGGTGTTCTTCGCGATGAAGGCGGCGCCGGGCGATCCGGCGCTGTCCGCACTCGGCGAGAATGCGCGGCCGGAGCTGGTCGCGGCCTTCCGCCGGTTGCACAATTTGGACCTGCCGGTCGGCGAGCAATTCGCGACCTGGATCTCCGGCGCGCTGCGCGGCGATTTCGGGCGATCGCTGACGCTCGCGGGCGGGGTGCCGGTCGGGCAGCTCATCGCCGGGCGCTTGCCGGTCACGGCCTTCATCGGGCTCTATGCGCTGATCCTTGCCGGCGTCATCTCGATGATCGTCGGCACGGTCGCCGCATTGTCGCGCGGGACGGCGCTGGATACGCTGATGACCTCCTTCGCGGTGCTGGGCGTGTCGATGCCGGATTTCTGGCTGGGCTATGTGCTGGTCTTCTTCCTGGCGCTGAACCTGCCGATCTTCCCCTCCTATGGTTTCGTCTCGCCGTCCGACTCGCTGCCGGGCGCGCTGCTTTCGGGCTTCCTGCCGGCGCTGGCGATCGCCGCGCCCATGGCGGCGGTGTTTTCGCGGGTGCTGCGGGCGGCGCTGCTGGAGGTGATGCACCGGCCCTATGTGCAGGTGCAGCGCTCGCTCGGGCTGTCATCCTCCTTCGTGTTCCTGCACACGATCTTCCGCAATGCGCTGATCCCCTATGTCACCATCATCGGCTTGCAGGTGCGCTATCTGCTGGGCGGGGTGGTGGTGATCGAGCGCGTCTTCGGCATCCCCGGCATCGGCTCGCTGATGGTCGATGGCGCCTTCGGGCGTGATTATCCGGTGATCCAGGCCTGCGCGTTGACCTTCCTCGTCATCGTGCTGGGAACAAATCTTCTGGTCGATCTGCTCTGCGCGCGGCTGGACCCCAAGGCGCGCGGGCGATGAGGCGCGCCTTGCGCAGCCGCACCCTTGTGGTCGGGCTGGGGCTGACCTTGCTCACGCTGTTCGGGGTGATCGCGGGGCCCTGGATCACGCCCTTCTCCCCCACCGAGATGGATTTCATCGCGGTGCTGACGCCGCCCGACATGACGCATTGGCTCGGCACGGATTCCTTCGGGCGGGACGTGCTGTCGCGTGTGCTGTCGGGGGGGCGGGTGTCGCTGTTCATCAGCCTCTGCGGCGTCGGCATCGGCGCGGTGCTGGGCGTGGCGGCGGGCATGACGGCGGCCTGGCGCGGGGGGATGTTCGAGGTCGCGCTGATGGCCGCCTGTGACCTGCTTTTCGCTTTCCCGAGCTTCGTGCTCGCGCTGTTCATGATGGTCGTGCTCGGCTTCGGGCTGCACAACATCATCATCGCGGTGGCGCTGGCCTATCTGCCGATCTTCGCGCGGCTGGCGCGCAACCTCACGCGCACCTTGATGCATGAGCCCTTCGTGCAGGCCGCGCGGCTGATGGGGCAGGGGGGCGGGCGCATCCTGCTGCGCGAGATCCTGCCGAACATTTTCCCGACCCTGCTGGTGCAGGCGAGCGTCGGCCTCGCCTTCGGCATCGTGATGGAGGCGGGGCTCTCCTTCCTCGGCCTCGGCGTGCAGCCCCCGATGCCTTCGCTCGGCGTCATCCTTGCCGATGGGCGCGAGTATTTTACGCGCGGACCCTGGGTTCTGACGATGACCGGCCTTGTCGTCTCGGTGGCGCTGCTCGGGCTGAACCTGTTGGGCGATGCGCTGCGCGACCTGACCGACCCGCGGCTGCGGCAGGCGGCCGGGCCGTGAGCCGGCTGCTGGAGGTGCGCAACCTGCGCGTCACCGCCGGGCCGCTGGCGGTGGTGCGCGGCATCGACATCGACCTGGATGAAGGCGAGACGCTCGGGCTGATCGGGGAATCCGGCTCGGGCAAGACGGTCGCCTGCCTGTCGTTGCTGCGGCTGCTGCCCGACGGGCTGCGGACCGAGGCTGATGTGCTGATCTACAAGGATCGCGACATCGCCTCTCTGCCCGAACGCGAGTTCCGCCCGCTGCGGGGGCGGGAGCTTGCGATGGTGTTCCAGGACCCGGTCGGGTCCTTCAACCCGGCCAAGCGCATCGGCTGGCATCTGCGCACCGCGATCGCGCGCGCGGGGCACGACGGCCCGTGGCGCGAGCGGGCGCTGGAACTGCTCGATGGCGTCGGCATCCCGCAGCCGGCGGCGGTGTTGGAACGCTACCCGCACCAGCTTTCGGGCGGCATGCTGCAACGCGCGCTGATCGCGATGATCGTGGCGCTCAAGCCCAGCCTGATCGTCGCCGATGAGCCGACGACGAATCTCGACAACATCGTCGAGGAACAGATTCTTGCCTTGTTCCGCGACCTGCAAAAACGCCTGGCCGCGGGCTTCATCTTCATCACCCATGACATCGGCGTCGCGGCCCAGATCGCCGACCGCATCGCCGTGATGTACGCCGGCCAGATCGTCGAGACCGGGCCCACCGCCGACATCCTTGCCGCGCCCCGCCACCCCTATACCCGCGGGCTGATCGCCACCGCCAATGCGCTGGCGGCGCGGGCCGAGACCCTGGCGGAGATTCCGGGTCAGTTGCCCGCGCTCGACGCGCTGCCGCCGGGCTGCGGCTTCGCGCCACGCTGCGCCCAGGCGCGGCCGGCCTGCGCCCAGCCGCAGCCGATGCGCCCGGTCGGGCCGGGCCATGCGATGCGGTGCCTGCTCGATGCGTGACCCCTTGCTCAGCATCGAAGACCTGGTCGTGGAATTCCGCGATCCGCACCGTCCGGGCGGCGTGCTGCGTGCGGTGGATGGGGTGAGCCTCACCATCGCGCCGGGCGAGATCCTGGGTCTGGTCGGTGAATCCGGCAGCGGCAAGACGACGCTCGGCAAGACCATCCTGCGCCTCTACGAACCGCGGGAAGGCCGGCTGCGGCTCAAGGGTCTGGACATCACGCATCTGGACGAGGCCGGCCTGCGCCCGCATCGCCGCGCGATGCAGATGGTGTTCCAGGACCCGCTCTCCTCCTTCAACCCGCGGCATACCGTCGGCGAGGCCCTTGCCGTGCCGCTACGCCTGCACCGGCTCTGCGCGCCCAGCGACCTCGCCGCGCGTGTCGCGCGCAGCCTGGAGGAGGTGGGGCTGCGGCCGGACTTCGCCGACCGCTACCCGCATCAGATGTCGGGCGGGCAGTTGCAGCGCGCGGCGATCGGGCGCGCGCTGACCCTGTCGCCGGAGCTGATCGTGGCGGATGAGGCGGTGTCCAAGCTCGATGTCTCGGTCCGCGCGCAGATCCTGAACCTGTTGCGCGCGGTGCAGGCCCGCACCGGCCTCGCCATGGTCTTCATCACGCATGACCTGCATGTGGCGCGCTTCCTGTGCCATCGCATCGCGGTGATGCATTTCGGCAAGCTGCTGGAAATCGGGCCGACCGAGGATGTTTTCCAACATCCGCAGCACGACTATACCCGTGCCTTGCTCGGCACATTGCATGCACGCGAAGCGCGCGCGAGGACACCGTCATGACCACTCGTCCACAGATCAAGCTCGGCCTGTCCATGCGCTACCTCGGCTATCACGCCGCGGCCTGGCGCCATCCGGATGCGGACCCGGCCGGCGCGTCCAAGCTGTCGCATTTCATCCGCGTGGCGCAGACCGCCGAGGCCGCGAAATTCGACATGGTCTTCCTTGCCGATGGCATCGGCATCCGTGCGCGGGACGAGCCCCCCGGCGCGCTCAGCCAATCGGCGCAGACGGCGGAGCTGGAGCCGCTGACCCTGCTCTCGGCGCTGTCGGCGGTGACCAGCCGCATCGGCCTGGTCTCCACCGCCTCCACCACCTACAACGAGCCCTTCCACATCGCGCGCAAATTCGCCTCGCTCGACCACATCAGCGGCGGGCGCGCCGGGTGGAACATCGTCACCTCCTGGTCCGATGCCGAGGCGCGGAACTTCAACCGCGAGGAGCACGTCGAATACGCCACGCGCTACGAGCGCGCCGCCGAGTTCGTCGAGGTGGTCAAGGGCTTGTGGGACAGTTGGGAGGAAGACGCGCTCTGCATGGACAAGGCGAGCGGGCGCTTCTTCGACCCCGCCAAGCTGCATGCGCTGAACCACGTCGGCAAGCATTTCCGCGTGCAGGGGCCGCTCAGCGTGAAGCGCACGCCGCAGGGCCGGCCGATCCTGGTGCAGGCGGGCGTGTCGGAGGTCGGCATGGAGATCGCCGCCGCCAGCGCCGAAGTCGTCTACGCCGTCTCGCATGATCTCGAAACCGGGCTTGGCTACTACAACAACCTCAAGGACCGGTTGGAGAAATACGGCCGTGGGCGCGATGAGCTGAAGGTCATGCCGGGGCTGACCATCTTCACCGGCCATACCGAGAGCGAGGCGCGCGAAAAATACGACATGATGAACGCGCTGGTGCCGCCGCAGCTTGGTCTGTCCTACCTTTACGGCCAGATGGGCGATCTGTCGGCCTATCCGCTCGACGGCCCGGTGCCGGAGCCGACCAATCCCAAGGTCCGCAGCATCGCCCGGAATCTCCTGACCATGGCGCGCAACGACAATCTCTCGATCCGCGACCTCTACACCATCACCGCGGCCGGCTTCGGCACCCGCGTGCTGATCGGCACGGGGCCGCAGGTGGTGGATGAGATGGAGGCATGGGTGGACGCCGGTGCGGCCGATGGCTTCAACATCTGCCCGCCGATCCTGCCGCTCGGCCTCGATGATTTCGTCACCTTCATCATGCCGGAACTGCGCCGCCGCGGCATGTTCCGCACCGAATACGAGGGCACCACGCTGCGCGAGAACCTCGGCGCCAAGATGCCGAAGAATCGCTACAGCTAAGCGCGCCACTCCGGGCGATGCGTGCCGAGTGTCACCGGCGGCGTCGCCCAGGTCGCGGGCGTGGCTGACAGGCGGGCGGCGCCACGCACCAGCGACAGCCGCCCGAAGGGGCTCTCGACGCTGTCCAGCCGGTCACGGACATCCTCGAACCCCGGGTCCGCCACGGCAAACCCCGCCGCCACCCGCGGCAACCCGCGCAGCCACAGCGCCGTCCGCGCCAGCGACACGCGCACCCGCCAGGACCCGCCCTCCTCCATCCGGCGCAGCAGCGCCGTCAGTATGCCGAGCGCCAGCAGCGTGCCCCCGGCATGGTCCAGCACCTGGGCCGGCAGCGCCTTCGGCTCGCCGCCGCCGGCGGCCGCGGCCTCGGCGCGGTTCAGGCCGGTGGCGCTTTGCACCAGGCTGTCGAAGCCGCGCCGCCCGGCCCAGGGCCCGGTGAAGCCATAGGCCGAGAGCGAGGCGTGGATCAGCCCCGGCCGCAGCCCGGCCAGCGCCTCGGGGCCCAGCCCGAACCCCTCCAGCGCCCCCGGCCGGTAGGATTGCAGCACCACATCCGTCCCGGCCGCGAGCGCGCGGAAGCGGCCAAGATCGGCCTCCTGCCGCAGATCCAGCGTGGCGCTGCGCTTGCCGCGCCCGGTGTCGATCACCAGCGGCTCGACCTGCGGCAAATGCGGTGCCGAGATATGCAGCACCTCCGCGCCATGCGCGGCCAGCACGCGCCCGGCGACGGGGCCCGCGATGATCCGCGTCAGCTCCAGCACGCGCAGCCCTTCGAGCGGCCGCGCGCCCAGCGGCATCGGCTGGGGCGGGGCATCGCCGATCCGCTCCACCGCCACCAGCGGTTCGGCCGCGACCGCGCGCCCGGCCTCGGAGGCATCCCATTCCTCGAAGTCGCGCAAGGCGGCCACGACCAGCCCGGCCTCGGCCGCCGCCTGCTCGAAGGCCTTCGCCCCGCGCCGCGCCAGCGCCGCCGCGACCGAAGCGCGGTCATGGGCCACGCCGAGCAGGCGCAGGATGCCGTCGCGGTGATGCGGGAAATTGGTGTGGAGCCGCACCCAGCCATCCTGGCAGCGGTAGAGGCCGGCGATCGCGTCCCACAGCTCCGGCGCCACGCCCTCGCCGATCCGCAGGTAGCGTTCGGAGCGGAATTCGATGGCGGCATCGCGCATCGCCACCGCCACCTGCTGCGGCCCGCCGCCGCGCCGGCGATGCACCTCGGTCGCGGCCAGGGCGGCCGCGGCGATGCTCGCCTGCGCCGCGGTGCCGACCGCGAAGGAGGAGGGCAGCACCGGATCGGTGCCGGTCAGCGCCACCTGGGACAGCGCCGCTTCCGGCAGGCCGAGTGCGGCCCAGAGTCCCGCCAGGGCCGCCGTGCCGCCGGAGGGGGGAGGGAAGCCCATGCGCATCTCCTGCATGATGGGGGCAGCGTCCACCCCCCGCACCACGGCCATAGGCCCGCCCGTTCATGGCAGCAATGACGGGCTCCGGAGGGCTTCGTCGCGCAAACGCCGCCCGGCGACCGATCCCGCCCGCCCGATAGGGCGTGACCGCACGCCGCCGATGGTCGAAGATCGGCGAAAAATCGGAGGATGCGATGCCAGGGTTGTGCAGGGGGCCAGGGCTACACAGGGGCCGGCAGGATGGGCCGCATGGCTGACCGGACGGCCAACCACGTCCCCCTTTCGCCGATCAGCTTCCTGCGCCGTGCGGCCGAGGCCTGGCCCGACCGGACCGCGGTGATCCATGGCGATCTGCGCCGCAGCTATGCCGAGGTCTTCGCCCGTTGCCGCCGCCTCGCCTCGGCGCTGCGTGGCGCGGGGATCGGGCCGGGCGATACCGTGGCGGTGCTGGCCCCCAATGGGCCGGAACTGCTGGAGGCGCATTTCGGCGTCCCCGCCGCCGGCGCCGTGCTGAATGCCATCAACACCCGCGTCGATGCCGCGACCCTGGCGCTGATCCTGCGCCATGGCGAAGCGAAGCTTCTCATTGCCGACCGGGAATGGGGCGCGGTGGTCCGCGCCGCGCTGGCGCTGCTGGCCGCGCCGCCGGTGCTGATCGAGATCGACGACCCCGCCGCCCCCGGCCACCCGCCGCTGGCCGCGACCAGCTACGAGGCGCTGCTGGAGGCCGGCGATCCCGCCTTCCCCTGGACCCCGCCGGAGGATGAGACGGCGGCCATCGCGCTGAACTACACCTCGGGCACCGTGGGCGACCCGAAGGGCGTGCTCTACAGCCATCGCGGCGCCTATCTGAACGCCATGGGCAATGCGCTGACCTTCGGGCTGGGGCCGCGCTCGGTGTATCTCTGGACCTTGCCGATGTTCCATTGCAACGGCTGGAGCTACCCCTGGGCCGTCACCGCCGCGGGCGGCATGCATGTCTGTCTGCGCAAGGTCGAGGCCGCGGCGATCTATCGGCTGGTGGCACAGCACAAGGTCTCGCATTTCTGCGCCGCCCCGGTCGTGCTCGGCATGCTCGCCCGCGCGCCCGCCGCCGAGCGCACCGCCTTCGATCATCCGGTGCAGATCGCGACCGGCGGCGCCGCACCTCCGAGTGCGGTGATCGAGGCGATGGAGGCGGCGGGCTTCGGCGTCACCCATCTGTACGGGCTGACCGAAACCTATGGCCCCTCGCTGTTCTGCGCCTGGCAGGAGGCGTGGGATGGGCTGGGTGTCGTCGCGCGCTCGCGGCTGATGGCGCGGCAGGGCGTGCCGCTGCTGACCCTGGAGGAAGCGATGGTCGCCGACCCCGACACCATGCGCGAACTGCCCTGTGACGGCGTCAGCCTCGGCGAGATCATGATCCGTGGGAATACGGTGATGACCGGCTACCTCAAGGCGCCGGAGGCGACCGCGCGGGCCTTTGCCGGCGGCTGGTTCCATACCGGGGACCTCGCGGTGCGACACCCCGATGGCTACATCGAGGTGAAGGACCGCTCCAAGGACATCATCATTTCCGGGGGCGAGAACATCTCCAGCCTTGAGGTCGAGGAGGTGCTGCACCGCCATCCGCTGGTGCTGGAGGCGGCGGTGGTGGCGCGGCCCGATGACGTCTGGGGCGAGAGCCCCTGCGCCTTCGTCAGCATCCGCCCCGAGGATGCCGAGGCGCTGGACGCCGAGGCGGTGATCGCCTGGTGCCGCGAGAACCTCGCCCGCTACAAGGTGCCGCGCAGCGTGGTCTTCGGCCCGCTGCCGCGCACCGCCACCGGCAAGGTGCAGAAGAACGTGCTGCGCGATCAGGCGCGGGAGTTGCCGTCGTGAGCGTCAACGGGCGGGTCGCGCTGGTCTCCGGCGCATCCGGCGTCCTGGGCGCGCATTTTTCCCGCGTGCTGCACGCGGCGGGCGCGCGCGTGGCGCTGGCGGCCCGGCGTGTCGATCGGATCGAGACGCTGGCAGCGGAGTTGGGCGAGGGCGCGGTGGCGGTGGCGATGGATGTGACCTCGCCGGAGTCCGTCCTGGCCGGTTATGATGCGGCGGAACAGGGGCTCGGCGGCGTCTGCGACATCATCGTCAACTGCGCCGGCATCGCGGTCACCCGCCCCTTCCTGCAACAGAGCATTGAGGATTGGGACGGCGTGCTCGATGTGAACCTGCGTGGCTGCTTCCTGGTGGGGCAGGAGGGCGCGCGCCGTCTGGTCACGGCGAAGCAGCCGGGCTCCATCGTCAACATCGCCTCCATCCTCGGCGATCGCGTCATCGCCGGGGTTGCCGGCTACACCGCCGCCAAGGCGGGGCTGAACCAGTTGACGCGGCAGATGGCGGTGGAACTCGCGCGCTACAATATCCGGGTGAATGCGCTGGCGCCGGGCTATGTCGCGACCGGGATCAATGCCGAATTCTTCGCCTCCGAACCTGGCCAGGCGATGATCCGCCGCATCCCGCAGCGGCGCCTCGGCACGCCCGAGGATCTGACCGCGCCTTTCCTCCTCCTCGCCTCCGCCACGGCCGGCGCCCATATGACGGGCGCCGTGCTGGTGGTGGATGGCGGGCATTCCGTGAACCCACTCTAGGACTGCAACCATGGATTTCTCGCTCAGCCCCGAGGTCGAGGCCCTGCGCCTGCGTATCCGCGGTTTCGTCGATCAGCGGCTGATCCCGCTGGAGGCCGATCGCGCCAGCTATGATGAGCACGACAACATCCAGCCGCCGCTGTTGCAGGCGGTGCGCGCGGAGGCCAAGGCGGCCGGGCTCTGGGCCTTGCAGATGCCGAAACACCGTGGCGGCGGCGGGCTGAAGGTCGCGGAGATGGCGCCCTGCTACGAGGAGATGAACCGCAGCATTTTTGGCCCCGTGGTGTTCAACTCCGCCGCGCCCGACGACGGCAACATGATCGTGCTGGAAAAGGTCGCGACCGAGGTCCAAAAAACCCGTTGGCTGCAACCGATCGTCGATGGCGCGGTGCAGTCCAGCTTCGCGATGACCGAGCCCGATGGCTGCGGCTCCGACCCCTCGCTGACCTATACCAAGGCGGAGCGGCGCGGCGATACCTGGGTCATCACCGGGCGGAAGCACTACATCACCGGGGCGGGAAATGCGAAGCACTTCATCCTGATCGCACGGACCTCGGATGATGAGCGAAAAGGCCTGACGGCGTTCCTGTTCCATGCCGACCAGCCGGGCTGGCGCGTGGTGCGGCGCATTCCGATCATGGGGCCGGAGGAACATGGCGGGCATTGTGAACTTGCCTTTGAAGGTCTGGAGATTCCCGATGAGAACCGGCTCATGGGCATCGGTGACGGGCTGAAGCTGACGCAGATCCGGCTCGGCACTGCGCGGCTGACGCATTGCATGCGCTGGACCGGGCTTGCCAAGCGGTCGCTGGAAATCGCCATGGAGTATGCGTCGCGGCGGGAATCCTTCGGGACCAGGCTGATCGAGAAGGAAAGCGTGCAGGGGCTGCTCGGCCAGGCCGCGATGGAGATCGAGATGAGCCGGCTGCTGACGATGAAGGCCGCCTGGGTGATCGACCAGGGCGGCTTCGCGCGCAACGAGGTGTCGATGGCCAAGATCGTGGCATCGGAGGCGCTGCACAAGGCGGTGGATACCGCGCTGCAACTGCTCGGCGCGCGCGGCTATTCCAAGGACACGGTGGTGGAGTGGATGTACCGCTACGCGCGTCAGGCGCGGCTGGTCGATGGCGCCTCGGAGGTGCATCGCATGGTCATCGCCAATGCGCTGCGGCGTGAGGGCGCGGAGTTCTTCGCCTGGGGCAAGCCCGCGCATGGATGAGCTGCGGCTGACCGATTGGCTGCGGCAGGCCTCGGGGCAGCCGCATCTCGTCATCCGGCAACGCTGGTTGCTGGCCGGCGGCGCGATCCAGCAGAACTGGGCGCTGGATGTGTCCTGGCCGGGCGGGGAGGCCGCCTGGGTGCTGCGCACGGACAGTGCGGCGGTGCTGGATGTCTCGCTGCCGCGCGCGGCGGAATATGCGCTGCTGCGCGTCGCCTTCGCCGCCGGGGTCACGGTGCCGGAACCGCTGTTCCTCTGCGAGGATCTGTCCGTGACGGGCGCGCCCTTCTTCGTGATGCGCCGGGTCGCGGGCATCACCGCCGGGCATCGGCTGGTGAAATCCGACACCGCCGGCGGTGGGCGGCATGCGCTGGTGCGGCGGCTTGGCGAGGAACTCGCGCGCATCCACGCCATCCGCCCGCCGCGGCCGGAGCTGCCCTTCCTGGGCGCGCCGCCGGAGGATGCGGGCCTCGCCTTCATTGCCGCCTCCCGCGCCGCGCTGGACCGGCAGCGGGAGCCGCGGCCGGTGCTGGAATGGGGGCTGCGGCATCTGGAGCTGACGGCGCCGGCGCCGCTCCCGGCGGTGCTCTGCCACAATGATTTCCGTACCGGCAATCTGATGGTCACCGAGGCGGGGCTGACCGCCGTGCTGGACTGGGAATTCGCCGCCTGGGGCGATCCGCACGCCGATCTGGGCTGGCTCTGCGCGCCCTGCTGGCGCTTCGGCAATTTTTTGCGCGAGGCCGGAGGGATCGGCGATCGCGCGGAGCTTTATGCAGCCTACGAGGCGGCATCGGGCACGAGGGCCGAGCCGGCGCGGGTGCGCTGGTGGGAACTGGCGGCGACGATCCGCTGGGCGCTGATCGCGATCGACCAGGCCGAGCGCCACATCTCCGGCACCGAGCGTAGCCTGGAGCTGGCCCTGACCGGCCACCTGGTGCCGGGCCTGGAATGGGAAGTGCTGGACATGGTGGAGGCGGCCAATGCTTGAAAAGCCCGATGCCGGCGATCTGCTCGCCACCGCACGCAGCCTGTTGCTGCACGCGCTGTTGCCGGCGCTGCCCGAGGCCTTGCAGTTCCAGGCGCGCATGATTGCCAATGCCATGGGCATCGCCGAACGCGCATCCGAGGCCGCGGCGGCGCCGGAGATCGCCCCGGGGCTCGCTGCCGGGATCAGGGCGGGGCTGCACGACCCCGGCTCGGCCACGCATGCCGCGACCGCGCAGGCGCTGCGCGCGCTGACACGGGCCCGCTGCGCGGTGAGCGCGCCGCGGAGTTTGCAGGCGCCGCAAGGCTAGGACAGCAAAAGGCACGAAGGTTGCCCGCGGCAACGGCCAGCACCGTCGAGGGTATGGGCAGCGGGTGGTGGGCGGTAGAGCACGTCAGCTCAGGCGGAATCGCCCGCCCGAGCCAGGGCGGTTGCTGAGATCGGCTGCAACGGCGCCCGCCGCGGCGCCGCCAGCCGTTCCAGCGCAAGGTAGATCACCGGCGTGGTATAGAGCGTCAGCAGTTGCGACAGCAGCAGGCCGCCGATGATGGTGATGCCGAGCGGCTGGCGCAACTCGGCGCCGGGCCCGGTGGCGAAGGCCAGGGGCACCGCGCCGAACAGCGCGGCCAAGGTCGTCATCAGGATTGGCCGGAACCGTTCCCGGCAGGCTTCAAGAATCGCGACCATTCCGCCCTCGCCGCCGGCACGTTCATGGTCGAGCGCGAAATCCACCATCATGATGGCGTTCTTCTTCACAATCCCCATCAGCAGGATCACCCCGATCAATGCGATGACCGTGAAGGGCGTGCCGGTGACCAACAGCGCGAGCAAGGCCCCGATGCCCGCGGTGGGCAGGGTCGAGAGGATGGTCAGCGGGTGGATCAGGCTCTCGTAGAGCACACCCAGAACGATGTAGATCGTCAGCAGCGCCGCAAGGATCAGCAACGGCAGCCCACTCTGGAAGGATTGGAAGGCGAGCGCATTGCCGGCGAACTCGCCGCGCACGGTCGCGGGCATCTGGATGTCCAGCACCGCCTTCTCGATCACCGCGGCGGCCTCGCCGAGCGAGGTGTTCTCGGCAAGGTTGAAACTGATCGTCGCCGCGGGGAACAGGCCCTGGTGCCGGATCGAGCGTGGCGCGATGCCGCGCTCCAACTGCACCAGCGCCCCCAGCGGCACCGGCCCGTCGCGGCCGGGGACGAAGATGCGTTGGAGCTGCGCCGGGTCCTCGGTCAGCCGCGGGTCGATCTCCAGGATCACCTTGTACTGGTTGCGGCTGCGATAGATGGTCGAGACCTGACGCTGCGCGAAGGCATTGTTCAACGCCCCATCCAGTGCGGAGATCGAGACGCCAAGCCGCGCCGCCGCATTGCGGTCGATCACGAGGCGGGAGACGAGCCCGGTGCGTTCCTGATCGGAGGAGACATCGGTCACCGCCGGCAGGCTGCGGAGCTGCTGCACCAGCCGCTCGCTCCAAAGCCCGAGGTCGTCCAGGTCCGGTGTCAGCAGCGCATAGGAGTAGGAGCCATTCCCCTGCCGCCCGCCGATGTTGATGTCCCCTGTGGGGCGCAGGAAGGTCTGCACGCCCGTGACGGTGCCGAGCGGCCCGCGCAGGCGGTTGATCACCGCATTCGCATTGATCCCCGGCCGGGCTGCCTGGGGCGTGAGGGCGATCTGCAAACGGATGCTGCTGCTGGACCCGAAGAAGCCGCCGCCGCCCACCGAGGCCGAGGCATTCTCCACCGCCGGATCGGCGCGGATCACCGCCATCACCCGTTCCTGATAGACCGTCATCTGCTGGAAGGAGGTATCGGGCTGGGCCATCGCCGCCCCTTGCAGCAGGCCCGAATCCTGCTCAGGGAAGAAGCCCTTCGGCACCACCGTATAGAGCCAGACGGTGAGCCCCACGAGCGCGAAGGTCATCAGCAGCATCAGGGTGCGATGCCGCAGCGCCACCGCCAGGCTGCGCATGTAGCCATGGATCAGCCACTCCATCACCGCCTCGAAGCCGCGGCCGAACCAGCCTGGCGGGCGCGGTGCCTGACGCGCCAGATGCGCGGCCAGCATCGGCGTCACGGTCAGCGACACCACGGCGGAAATGGCGACGGCGATCGACAAGGTGGCGGCGAATTCGCGGAACATGCGCCCGACGATGCCGCCCATGAACAGCAGCGGGATGAAGACCGCGATCAGCGACAGGCTCATGGACACCACGGTGAAGCCGATCTGGCGCGCGCCTTCCAGCGCCGCCTGGATCGGGCGCATGCCGCGTTCGGTCATGCGTGCCATGTTCTCGATCATGACGATGGCATCATCGACCACGAAGCCGACCGAGATGGTCAGCGCCATCAGCGAGAGATTGTCGAGCGAGTAGCCGACCAGCCACATCACCGCCAGCGTGCCCAGAAGCGACAGCGGCACCGCGACCCCGGCCGCGAAGATCGCCGATGTCCGGCGCAGGAAGGCCGCGACCACCAGCACCACCAGCACAATGGTGATCAGCAGCGTGACCTGCACCTCCTCGACGCTGGCGCGGATGGTTTCGGAGCGGTCGCGCATGATGGTGACGTCGATGCCCGCCGGCATCCAGCGCTGCAGATCCGGCAGCAGCGCGCGGATATTGCCCACCACCTCCAGCACATTCGCGTCGGCCTGTTTGTAGACGGTCAGGATCACGGCGGGGCGGCCGTTGTATTGTCCGGCCTGGCGCCGGTCGCGCGCGCCCAGTTCCACGGTCGCGATGCCGCGCAGCGGCAGCATCGCGCCATTGGCCTGCCGCACGATGATGTTGCCGAATTCCTCCGCCGTCTCCAGCCGGTCGTTCACCGCGATCGCGGCCGATTGCAGCGGATCGTCCAGCAACCCTGTCGCCTGGGTGACGTTGGCGGCGGTGATCGCGCTGCGGATCTGCTCCAGCGAGACATTGGCCGCGGTGGCGGCGGCGGGATCGACGGCGATGCGGATCGCGGGCTGCTCGGCGCCCGCGATGTTGACCTGCGCGGTGCCCTCCACCTGCGACAGCCGTGGCACCACGACGCTGTCGGCGGCGTCATAGATCTCGCCCGAGGTGACGGTGTCCGAGGTCAGCGCCAGGATCATCACTGGCGCGTCGCCGGGGTTCAGCTTGCGGAAGCGCGGCGGGCTGCTGAGCCCCGATGGCAGGTCGGGCCCCGCGGCGTTGATCGCCGCCTGCACGTCCCGCGCCGCGGATTCGATCGAGCGCGACAGGTCGAACTGGATGATGACCGTGGTGCTGCCGAGGCTGGAGCTGGAGGTCAATTCGCTGACCCCGGGGATCTCGCCCAGGCGCCGCTCCAGCGGTGCCGCGACCGAGGAGGCCATGATCGCCGGATCGGCCCCCGGCTGGCTGGCGCTGACCGCGATCGTGGGGAAATCGACCTTGGGCAGCGGCGCCACCGGCAGGTCGAAATACGCGACCATGCCGACCAGCGCGAGGCCGATCGCCAGCAGCGAGGTGCCGATCGGCCGGGCGATGAAGGGGGCGGAGATCGCCATGGCGCTACTCGGCCGGCGCCGGTGGGGGGGCTGCGCGATGGACCAGCCGCTGCGCGCGCTCGCGGATCGCCTCCATGGCCAGATAGACGACGGGGGTGGTGTAGAGCGTGATCACCTGGCTCAGCAGCAGGCCGCCGATCACCGAGACGCCGAGCGGCAGCCGCAGTTCCGAGCCCGCCCCGCTGCCCAGCACCAGCGGCACCGCGCCGAGCAAGGCCGCCATCGTCGTCATCATGATCGGGCGGAAGCGCAACAGGCTGGCCTCGCGGATCGCCTGCCGGGGCGTCATGCCGTGTTCGCGCTGCGCCTCCAGCGCGAAATCAATCATCATGATCGCGTTCTTCTTCACGATGCCCATCAGCAGCACGATGCCGATCAGCCCGACCACCGACAAATCCAGCCCGAACAGCCGCAGCGCCAGCAGCGCCCCGATGCCGGCGGAGGGCAAGGTGGAGAGGATGGTGATCGGGTGGATCACGCTTTCGTAGAGCACGCCAAGCACGATGTAGATCACGATGATCGCCGCCAGGATCAGCCAGCCCTGGCCGGCCAGCGAGCGGTTGAACTCCGCCGCATCGCCGCCGAAGCTGCCGGAGATGGTGTCCGGCATCCCAAGCTCGGCCTCGGTCGCGCGGATCGCGTTGATGGCATCGCCCAGCGACACCCCGGCCGGCAGGTTGAAGCTGAGCGTGACGGCGGGGAACTGGTCCTGCCGGGTGATGGTCAGCGGGCCGGTGCCGCGGGTGATGGCGGCGATCTCGGCAAGCGGGATCTGCGCCGTGCTGGTGACGCCATCTGTCGTCGTGCTCGCCCCCGGCACCCGCAGCATCCCGATCGCCGCCGGATCGCCGACCTGTTTCGGATCGGCCTCCAGCACCACGCGGTACTGGTTGTTCTGGGCGTAGATGGTGGAGATCTGGCGCTGCCCGAGCGCATCGTACAGCGTGTCGTCGATCGCCTGCATCGTCACGCCCAGGCGCGCCGCGCGCTGGCGATCCACCTGGAGCATGACGCGCAGCCCGTCCTCGCGCCGGTCGCTGGCGACGTCGCGCAACTCGGGCAATTCGCGCAGCGCGGCCACCAGCCGGGGCGCCCAGACCGACAGCTCCTCGCTCGAACTGTCCATCAGCGTGTACTGGTACTGGGTGCTGGAGGGCCGGGTGCCGATCTGGATGTCCTGCACCGGCTGGAGATAGGCGACCACGCCAGCGATTTCCGCCAGCCGCGGCGCCAGCCGGTCGATGACGGTGCCGACATCCTCGTCCCGTTCGGCGCGCGGCCGCAGCACGGCGGTCAGCCGCCCGGTGTTCTGCGCGGCATTCACCGTGCCGGCGCCGGCGACGGAGGTGACGGCGATCACCTCCGGGTCCTGCCGCACCGCATCCGCGACCCGGCGCTGCAACTCGGACATGCGGCGGAAGGAGACATCCTGCGGCGCCTCGGTGGTGATGGTGATCAGCCCGGTGTCCTGCGACGGCAGGAAGCCCTTGGGCGCCACGATGTAGAGCCAGACCGTGCCCGCGACGGTCAGGGTCGCGAGCAGCAGCATCAGCGCCTCCCGCGCCAGGGCCCAGTCGAGCGTGCGGGCATAGGCATCGCGCAAGCGATCGAAGCCACGCTCGAAGGCGAGCGAGAGGCGCCCCGGCCTATCCTCCCCGGCGGGGCGCAGCAGCATGCCGCACATCATCGGTGTCAGCGTCAGCGACACCACCATGGAGACCAGCACCGAGATCGTCAGCACCATGGCGAATTCGCGGAACAGCCGCCCGACCACGCCCTCCATGAACAGCAGCGGGATGAAGACCGCGATCAGCGACAGGGTCAGCGAGACGATGGTGAAGCCGATCTGCCGCGCGCCCTCGAAGGCGGCGTCCAGCGGCTTCCGCCCGGCCTCGATCAGCCGGACGATGTTCTCGATCATCACGATGGCATCATCGATCACGAAGCCGGTCGCGATGGTCAGCGCCATCAGCGAGAGGTTGTCCATGGAATAGCCGCAGAGCGACATGATGCCGAAGGTGCCGATGATCGAGAGCGGAAGTGCCACGCCCGGCACGATGGTCGCACGCGCGGTGCGCAGGAACAGGAAGATCACCATCACCACGAGGCCGACGGAGAGCAGCAGGGTCATCTGCACCTCATGCACCGAGGCGCGGATGGTCTCGGTCCGGTCCGCCACCACCGACAGCGTCACCCCGGCCGGCAGCGCCCGTTCCAGGCTGGCGAGCTGGCGCCGCACCAGCTCCACCGTCTGCACGATATTGGCGCCGGGCTGGCGCTGCACATCCAGCAGCACCGCCGGATGCCCGTCGAACCAGGCGGCGGTCAGCGTATTCTCCAGATCCTCGACCGCGACGCCGACATCGCGCAGCCGCACCGGGGCCTCGCCGCGCCAGGCGATCACCAGATCGGCGAAGGCGGCCGGGGTCGAGATCTGGTCGTTGGCCATCACCGTCGAGGCCTGTTGCGGCCCATCCACCGAGCCCTTGGCGCCCGCGACATTGGCGGCCATCACCGCCGTCCGCACCGTCTCCAGCCCGATGCCATAGGCGGCGAGGCGCTGGGGATCGACCTGCAACCGCACCGCCGGGCGCATGTTGCCCTGCACCGACACGCGCCCGACGCCGCCGACCTGCGCGAGGCGCTGCGCCAGCAGCGTATCCACCGTATCGGACAGCCGCGACACCGACAGCGTGTCCGAGGTCAGCGCCAGGGTCAGGATCGGCGGATCGGCCGGGTTCACCTTGGCATAGGTCGGCGGATAGGGCAGCGAACTCGGCAGGGTGCCGCGCGCGGCATTGATCGCCGCCTGCACATCCTGCGCCGCATCGTCGATGTCGCGGTCGAGGTTGAACTGCAAGGTGATGCGGCTGACCGACGGCCCGCTGACCGAGACCATCTCCGCCAGCCCCGCGATCTGCGCGAATTGCCGCTCCAGCGAGGCGGTGACCAGCACCGCGATGGTGTCGGGCGAGGCGCCGGGCAACTGCGTCGTCACCTGGATGGTGGGGAAATCCACCTCCGGCAAGGAGGACACCGGCAGCCGCATGTAGCCGTAGAGCCCGGTGAGCAGCACCGCGACCGCGAGCAGCGCCGTCGCGATCGGCCGCGCGATGAAGGGGGCGGAGATGTTCACGGCCGTGGGCTCGGCGCTCCGGCAGGTGCCCGCCGGCGCTGCGGCCGCGGCGGCGCCGTGACCGGGACCACCGGCTCGGCCACCTCCACCAGGCTGCCCGCCACCAGCCGCAGCGCGCCGGAGGAGACGGCGCGCTCGCCCGGGGCGATGCCGCGCAGCACCACCGCCTGGGTGCCGGCGATGGTGCCGAGGGTCAGCGGCCGCTGCTCCACGGTATTGTCCGGCTTGACGATGAAGGCATAGGCGCCGTCCGGCCCGCGCTGCACGGCGACCAGCGGCAGCACCGTGACCTCGCGCAGCAGGGCCACCTGGATACGGGTGTTCACGAAGGCGCCCGGCCACAGCCGCTCATCGGCATTGGCGAAGGTGGCCTTCAGCTTGATCGTGCCGGTCGCGGGATCGACCTGGTTGTCCACCGTCACCAACTGCCCGATGGGGTTGGCCGGTGCCGCGCTGCCATCCAGCCGCGCGGGGGCGGCTTCGGCCAGCCGCGCCTCCACCTGCACGGGGCCGGCCTGCAACGCCTCCATCACCTGGCCGAGGTTCTGCTGCGGCAGGGTGAAGGTCACGCTGATCGGGCGAAGCTGGGTGACGACGACGATGCCGGTGCTGCTGCTGCTCTGCACCAGATTGCCGATATCGACCTGCCGCAGCCCCACCCGGCCCTCCACCGGCGAGCGGATGGTGGTGTAGTCGAGCTGGGCCTGGGCATTGTCGATCGTCGCCTGATCGTATTGCACCTGGGCCTCGAATTGCGCGACGGTGGCGCGCTGGGTGTCCAGCGTCTGCTGCGAGGCGCCGTTGCTGCGCACAAGCTGGGTGTAGCGCTGCAGATCCAGCCGCGCATTGGCAAGCTGGGCCGCGTGCTGCGCCTTGGTGGCGACGGCCTGATCCAGCGCGGCCTGATAGGTGCGCGGATCGATCCGCACCAGCACCTCGCCGGCCTTCACCTCCTGGCCTTCCTGGAAGGCGATCTCGGTGATCCGGCCGGAGACCTGGGGCACCACGGTGATCGTGTTGAAGGCCTGCACCGTGCCGAGCGCATCCAGCAGGATCGGCAGGTCGGTCACGGCCGCCGCCGCGGTGCTGACTGGGATCGCCACCCGCCCGCGCGGGGTGGCGGCGGTCTGGGTGGTGGCCGGGCGCGCGGGCAGGAAGGGCAGCCAGCCCCGCGTCCAGGCATAATAGCCGCCCGCCGCCGCCAGCAGCACCAGCAGCAGCCAGGGCCAGACCCGCCGGCGGCGCGGCGGCGCGGGCAGCAGCAATGGCGCCGCCGGCGTCGCGGTCCGGGAGGGCAGGGGCTCGGGGGGGCGGGGCAGCTCGTTCATCGCGGGGGGCTCGCTCTGCCGCCGTCGGCGGGGGGGATGGGGCTCGGAGCGCCGGTCCAGCCGCCGCCGAGTGCCGTGAACAACGCCGCCGCCGCCTGCAACCGGGCGGTCTGCGCCTGGGCCAAGGCGGTGCGCGCGGAAAACAGCGTCGTCTGGGTGTTCAGCACCGTCAGCAGATCCACGGTCCCGGCCTGAAGCTGCGCCTCGGCGATGGTATAGGCGCGTTGCGCCGCATCCGCCCGCGCTCGTTGCAGCACCACCAGTTCACTGTTGCGTTGCAGCGCGGAGAGGCTGCTTTCGGTGTCCTGCAAGGCGGAGAGGATCGCCTTCCGGTAATTCGCCAGCAGCGCCGCCTGCCGCGCGGTATAAAGCTCGACCTGCGCCCGCAGCGCGCCGCCGTTGAAGATCGGCGCGGTCAGCCCGGAGGCGAGGCTGTAGAAGGTCGAGCCCGGGCGCAGCAGCGTCTCCAGCGCGACACTTTGCAGCCCCCCGCTCGCGGTCAGCGAGATGGTCGGGAACAGCGCCGCCCGCGCCGCCGCCACATCGGCGTTGCCGGCCTGGAGATTGGCCTCGGCGAGCTGCACATCCGGCCGCCGCGCCAGCACCTCGGCCGGCAGCCCCGGCGCGATCTCCGGCACCAGCAGCCGGTCCAGCCGCACGGCGGCGATGTCGATCTCCTCGGGCGCCACGCCGGTCAGGGTGCCGAGGGCGAAGCCGTTCTGCTCGGCGTTCAGTTGCAGGGGGGGGATGCCGGCGCGCTGCTGCGCCACCACCGTCTCCTGCTGCGCCACATCGAGCCCGGTGGTGGTCCCCACCGCCAGCCGCTGGCGCAAAATGCCGAGGTTGCGGGTCGCGACTTCCAGGTTGCCGCGCTGGATCTCCAGCTGTTCCTGCGCCCCCAGCACCGCGAAGAGGGTGGTGGCGATGGCCGACTGGATGCTGAGCGCGGTGACACCGATGGCATAGCGGGCGGCGGTGGCGCTGGAGCGCGCGGAGTCCAGCGCCGCCCGGTTGCGGCCCCAGAAATCCACCTCATACCCCGCCGAAAGCGAGGCGCCGAAGCTGTTGCCGGCCGTCCCGGCGGTGCCGGCGTTGCGGCTGGTGCCGCGCGAGCGGTCCAGCGACAGGTCGCCGTCCACCGTGGGCAACAGGGCGGCGCCGGAAATCCGCACCTGGGCATCGGCCTGGCGAAGCTGGGCGACGGCCGCCGCGATGTCGAGGTTGTCCGCCATCGCCGCCCGCATCAGCCGGTCGAGCTGCGGGCTGCCGAAGCCCTCCCACCACCGCGGGTCCGGCCAGCGCATCGCGGTCGGCACCGGTTCGGGGCGGCTGCGGAACAGGGCGGGCAGGCGCAGCCCGGACTCCGCCGGATCGATCGGCACCGCGCAGCCGCTCAGCAGCCCGGCCATGGCGAGCAGCAAAGGCCGGCGGGCCGTTGAGGAAACCGACATCCGGTGGCGGCCCTACCGCCGGGTGCGGCAGGTATGCGGCCGGTCCGGGAAGGGCGATAGGCGAGGCTGGCCATGCGGCAAGGGGCGTGCACCGGAAGCTGGGGGGCACCGAAGGGCGCCCTCGGGCCCCTGTGTTACCCGCAACGGCGCCAAGTGCCAGCGCCTTTTGGCAACGAAGGATGTCTGCCGGGTTACCGGACCGCGCCGTTGACTTGGCGCAACGCGCGCGGATGGGGCGGGTGCGAGGCTTCGCCATGCCCGTGCCCCTGCTCCTGGCGCTGCTCGCGCTGCTGATCCTGCTGCCCGCCGCCCTCGGCTGGGCGCTGGTCGGGCCGGCGCGGCCCTGGCCGGATGAGGTGGCGGGCGCGCTGGGGCTGCTGGGCTTCGCGGCGCTGCTGGTGGCCTTCCTGCTCTCCGGGCGGTTCCGCGCCATTTCGGCGCGCGCGGGCATCGACCGGAGCATGCGCTGGCACCAGCTGCTGGCCCGGGTGCTGACGGTCGCGCTGCTGCTGCACCCCTTCTTCTATACCCTCCCCGAAGGCCGGATCTTCCTCTGGCCGAACGACGTCACCCGGGCCGGCGCGCTGCAACTGGATGCCGGGGAGGTCGTGACCGGGATGCTCGCCTGGCTGTTGCTGGCGCTGCTGACCCTCACCGCGATCTTTCGCGACAGCCTGCCCTATCGCTATGAATCCTGGCGCCTGCTGCATGGGGTGGGGGCGCTGCTGGTGGCGGTGCTGGGGCTGCTGCATGCGCTTGGCGCCGGGCGCTATGCGGCGCACCCCGCCGTGGGCGGCGCGCTGCTCGGGCTGGGGGCGCTCGCGGCGCTGACGATGATCTGGGTCTGGCTGGTGCGGCCGCTGGCGCTGGCGCGCCGCCCCTGGCGCGTCGCCTCGGTCACGCAAGCGGCGCGTGCGACCTGGGAGGTGGTGCTGGCGCCGGTCGGCCATGCCGGGCTCGGCTTCCGCGCCGGGCAATTCGCCTGGATCAAGCTGGATCGTGGCCCCTTCTCGCGGCGGGAGCATCCCTTCTCCATCGCCTCCGCCCCTGTCGAGACGGGGCGGCTGCGCTTCCTGGTGAAGGAGGCGGGGGATTTCACCCGTGGCATCGGCGCGCTGCCGCCAGGGGCGCGGGCCTATGTGGACGGGCCGCATGGGCACCTCTGCCTGGACGGGCGGCGCGAGCCGGGGGTTGTCTTCCTCTGCGGCGGCGTCGGCGTCGCGCCGGCGCTCAGCATGATCCGGCAGGCGGTGGCGAGCGGGGCGACACGCCCCATGCTGCTGCTCTACGGCAACCGGGTGGAGGCGCAGATCCTGGCGCGCGCGGAGCTCGCCGCGCTGGCGGCGGCGGGCGGGCTCGAATTGGTGCTGGTGCTGGGCGAGCCACCGCGGGGCTGGACCGGCGCGACCGGGCAGCTCGATGCGGCGCTGATCGGGCGGCGGTGCGGGGCGGCCGCGGCGGCCGGCTGGCTGTTCATGCTCTGCGGCCCGCCGCCGATGTTGAAGGCGGCGCGGATCGCCTTGCGCGGGCTTGGCGTGCCGGATCGCCGCATCCTGGCCGAGCGGTTCTCCTACGACTGAGACAGCCTCTGTGCTGGTTCTCCTGCCTTTCTTGCCTCGCGCTTCATGGAGCCTTCGATCCTGACGCCTTCGCGTGGAAGGACGCCAGTCATCGGCCTGCCGGAAAAATTCTCATGGGATGCATCGGCTCTGACGCCATGGGACGCCGTTCGAATCGATCCGATGTGGGATTATTTTTGACCCGGCCCGGTGAAGCGCCATTAGGACCTTCAAAACACGGGTGCGTGAGGCTGAGACCTGACAATGACGTGTCTCGCAATACAATCACCGCACTGTCCAGCCCGGCATATTTTTTGGGACTGGCAATCATGGTGTAGATAATCAACGATAACGAAAATGAGAGGTCCGCTATACCGAAATTCCTTCTTTTAAGTACAGCATTTGCATGTAATACGCTTTCCCAACGTCGTCCAGACTGGGATACATGATCCGATAAAATTCACATTGAAGCGAAATTCGTATCATAATCAGGGAAATCATCTGCATGCCGTTGGCCGAAACCACCTCTGTTCTTATTGGAAAATCGCAACAAGAATCAATGACAGGAGAAATTGTCAGGATTTCTTACAGCAATGCTGGCCTGTCGGAGCTGAAGGCGGGGATCGTGACCCTCGGGCAGGTGTTCGTCCAAGGGGAGCTGCCCAGCGGGGTCGGGTTGATGGCCTCGATCGCGGGCGGATCATTGCCTGTTCAGATCGATGTGAAGACAAGATACGACGACGGCTCCGTTAAGATGGCTGTCCTATCCATGGAACGCCCCGCCCTCGCCGCTGGCGCGCAGGTCGAGGCCGTGCTGGTCACGGCGCCGGCCGCCGGCACTGCGCCCGCGCTCGACCTGGCGGCCACCCTCGGGGGCCATTCCTTCGCCGTGGCGTTGACCGGCGCCGATGGCGTCACCCACAGCATCGATGTGCTGGAGGCGCTGCGCGACGCGCTGGCCGATGGCACCGCCTCCTTCTGGCAGCAGGGCCCGCTTGCCACCCAGGCGCGGGTCGAGATCCCGCTCGCCGGCTCGCAGCGGCTGGTCTTCGACGTCACGGGGTTCGCCAACGGCGGCATGTCGGTCGAGGCGCAGTTCAACAACGACCGCGCCATGGAAGCGGCCGGGGGCCGCGCGGCCTACGACGTCACCGTCACCATGGACGGGCAGACCGTGGCGCAGCACGCCATCGACCAGGGCCAGTACCAGAACTGGCACCAGAGCTTCGCCAACGGCAAGGATGGCGGCCAGGGCCTGGGCGATGCCACCGATGGCTGGCTGAACATCCGCCAGGACATCGCGCATCTGCAGCAGACCGGCGCCATCGCCGAATACGACCTCACGACCGGCGTCGCCGAGAGCCTGTTGAGCGCCTTCGGCGATGCGACCGCCGCACCGGGCTGGGGCGATCCGCTCGCGACCAATGGCGTGACCCAGTACATGCCGGCGACGGGTGCCCGCGGCGACATCGGCTTCACCACCTCGGCCAATACCGCCTGGCTCATGACCCAGGATATCCGCGTCGCGAGCTACGCCATGGATCAGGCCGAAGCGGCCGGCGGCGTGCCCTGGAACATGTGGGATGCCCAGAACGGCAGCTGGCTCGGCGCCGATGACTATCCGCAGCTATGGACGGATTATCGCGGCGGCACCGGCACCCCGGGCGATGGGGCCTCGACCGGCCTCACGCAGCAGCCGGACGCCCTCAGCGGCTGGAGCCTGGATTCGGCGCATCAGCCGGATCTGTCCTTCGTGCCCTATCTGCTGACCGGCGAGCGCTGGATGCTCGACACTCTGAACGCCCAGGCCTCGTGGAACGTGGTCGCCCAATGGCCGGCGGTCCGGGGCGATGCCGGCGAGCTGGTGGTCAAGGACAATCAGGTCCGCGGCGCCGCCTGGAGCCTGCGCCAGATCGACGAGGCCGCCTGGGCCAGCCCCGACGGCAGCGCCGAGAAGGCCTATTTCACCAGCGTGTCGGAGGCCAACTGGTCCTGGCTGGTGGCGCAGATCCCGGCCTGGACGGCCGCGCAGGGCGAGGCCCATGGCTGGCTGCCCGGCGTCTATGGCGCGGCCGGGGCGATGCCGGCGTGGCAGCAGGACTACTTCGCCTCCACCGCCATCGCCGCGGCCAGCCACGGCAATGCCGATGCGGTGACCTTCCTCGAATGGCAGTCCAACTTCCTGATCGGCCGCTTCACCCATGCCGCCGACGGCTTCGCCTCGCATGATGGCGCCGCCTATCTGATCGCCATCAGCGACCCCGTGACCGGCACGCCCTACCAGACATGGGCCGAGATCGGCGCCGAGATGACGGCCCGCCAATGGACCAATGGCACGGGCTGGAGCCAGAGCCAGGGCGATTACGCCCAGCTTGCGCTGGCGACGCTGGCCGGGCTGGCCGAGGTGCTAGGCTCGACCGCGGCGGCCGATGCCTATTACGCGCTGCTGGCCGACCAGCCGCCCTTCACCACCGCCGCCGATTTCAACCGCGATCCGACCTTCTCGATCGAGGCGCCGGCCTTGGGCGGCGGGACACCCCCGATCCCGGCGACGCCCGTCGCGGTCGATCCGACGCCAGTGCCCGCGGAACCAGTGCCTGCCGAACCGGCACCCGCACAGCCGGCACCCGCCGTCCCGGAGCCCTCCGCCGTGCCGAGCTTCGGCATCGGCGCCAATCTCGTGCGGATCGGCCTGTCGGAAGATGCCTGGCAGGGCGATGCACGGTACAGCATCCTCCTCGATGGCAAGGTCGTCGTCGCGGATCGATACGCCACCGCCCCGCATGCCGCGGGCGAGACCGGCTACCTCGATATCCACGCCAACCTGGCCGCCGGCCCGCATGCGCTGACCGTGCAGTTCGTCAACGATCTGTGGGGCGGCACCGCGGCGACCGACCGCAACCTGTATGTGAATTCGGTATCGGTCGATGGCACGGATCAGGCCTGGTCGGCGTCGCTGCTGTCGAATGGCGGTGCGACGCTGAACATCTCCGCCACGGCGGCGCCGGCACCGCAGGCCCCCGTCGCCGTCCCGGTCGCCACGGCGCCGGATGTGCTGCGCATCGGCGTTTCGGCGGATGCCTGGCAGGGCAACCCGCGCTTCCTGCTCTTCATCGATGGCGCGCAGACGGGCGGGGAGCATGTCAGCTCGGTCTCCCATGCCGCCCATAAGGTCGAGTATGTCGAGGTCGTCGGGGCCTTTGGCCAGGGGCCGCATGAGCTGACCGTGCGCTTCCTCAACGACGGCTGGGGCGGTGCGGCCGATCTGGACCGGAACCTCTATGTCGACTCCGTGACGTTCAACGGCACCGATACCGGCCAGGCCGCGCCGCTGTATACCACGGGAGACGCCGTCTTCGCCTTCTGAGCCGGAACGGGGCGGCGCGTCGTCGCCCCGGTCATGCGCGCCGCGCAAGTCCAGGGGCCATCAATTGCCGGATGGAGTCCTCCACGCGGGTCATGGGGCAGGGCTTCACCAGATGGATCTCACGCCCGCGGGCGGTGCGGCTGAGCAGCAGGTCGTCGCGGCCGGTCAGGAAGACGAAGCCCAGCTCCGCCCGCAAGGCGGTGGCCATCGCGGCGAAGGTGAAGCCGTCCAGCGCGCTCACGCCGAGTTCGACCTCGGACAGCACCACGTTGATGGCCGGCTGGTCCACGAGCAGGGCCAGGGCCTCCGAGATGTTTCCGGCCGGGTAGACGGTAAAGCCGCCGTGCCGCAAGGCCATCACCAGGGTGGCCCGCAGCAACGCATGGTCCTCAAGCAGCAGCACGGCGTGCGGATCGGCCATGGGTCAGCGAACCCGGGCAGCGCGGGCGTCTGGGTACCGGCTTTGGCCTGGGCGGGATCGGGTGGGACCCTCGCCGGCGGATGCGGGCTGTGCGAGGCCCGTCAGGACGGTGGTGCCCCCAAGGGGAAGGCAGCGATGAAACGCGTGCGGGGACCGTCACGGGTCAGGGTGAACACGCCGCCCTGTTCCTGCAGCAGAGTCGCGATGAGGTGCATGCCGACATCGGCGCTCGGCTCCGGGTCGGGGAGGGGCTCAAGGCCCGTCTCCTCATTCTCCACCTCCAGCCGCGCCCCGGTGGGCGTGCGGGCGAAGCGGACCCGGATGTCGCCCCCGCCACGCCCCAGGGCGGTGCTGAGCAATTCGGCGAGCAGCAGCCCCAGCACCTGCAGGCGGTTCGGCGGGACCGTCACCCCCGGCTCCACGTCGAGGCCGATCCGGCGCCGCGGCAGCCGGCCATCGAGGCCCGCCCGCAGGGCCTCCACCACCCCCGCGAGATAGGCGCCGATATCCACCGGGGTGTCGGTGTGGTCGAGGCGCTCATAGACCGCGGCGACGCCCATGATACGGCGGGCGGTGGTATCCAGCACGCGCCGGGCGGCCAGGCTCTCCACGCCATGGGCCTCCAGCGTCAGGATGGTGTGGACAAGCTGGAGCCCGTCGCGGACGCGATGGCGGCCTTCGGCCAGCAGCAGCGGGCGCTCGGCCATCAGGCGGTCCCGCTGGGCGGCCTCCCGCCCGCGTTCGATGCCCAGGGCCAGGATATTGGCCAGGGCCGCGAGGAAGCTGATATCGCCGCTGCTGAAGGCGCCGTCGGCGGCGTGGTCCACCTCCAGCACCCCGAAGGGGGCGCCGGCGCCCTCGATGAGCACATTCGCCTGGCGCCGCACGCCATGCTCGGCGAGCAGCGTCGACAGGCCGAAGCGACGTTCGGCGGCGAGGTCGTTGCAGACGATCGAGGTGCGGGTGGCGAAGGCAAAGCCGGCGGGGGAGGAGGGGCCCACCGGCAGCCGCGTGTGCCCGACCACCCCCGCGCGCCAGCCGATACCGGCGCGCAGCACCAAGGTGTCCGTCGCGGGATCATGCTGCAGGACCATGGCAAGGGCGGTGCGGACGCCCTCCGCCGCCAGCCGCGCGGCCTCCTGCATCAAGGCCCCCTGGTCGCCACCGCGCAGGGCGATGCGGCCGAAGCCGGCCACCATCGACTGCTGCCGCGTGCGGCGCAGCAATTCCGCCGTGGCATCGGCCGCGGTGCCGTAAGGGGCGGCGGCTGATGCCTGGGCCAGATAGGGGGCCAGGATCGGGGAGGGCGGCTGGTCCGGCGGCGCGTCCACCGCCGGCCGGGGGGCGACGACGGCACGGTCGAGGACGGGCAGGGCAACCGCGCGGACGCGGGCCCTGTCGCCCGCCTCGATCCGCGCGGTCACGGCGGGGTGGGGGCCGTCACAGGCCGCGGCATGCGCCTTGTAGCGCTGCCAGCCGTTGAGCAGCGCGGCCAATTGCTCCTCCTGCGAGGCGCGTTCCCGGCGCAGCCGCTGCATCTGGGTGCGCAGGGTCAGGATCGGATGGCCGCCGGGCAGGTCGGCGCCGGTATCCAGCGCCCTGAGGAAGATGCCCGCCTGCGCCGGATCCTCCCGCTCGATCACGAAGGCGCCATACCCCATCACGGAGGCGCGGCCATAGGCGACCATGCGCCGACCGAAGCCCCGCAGCTCAAGGAGCCGGGGAAACTCCAAGAGAATCTGCCGGATTTCGGCCGTGGTCGCCTTTTTGCTGCGTGTCGCCGGACTCCGCCGCTCCTGGCGCCACAGCAGGTTGGCCATCGCCGCGGCCAGGGCCTGGTCGCCAAAGGAGCCTTGGGGATCCTCCACCGGCGGTGGGCGCTTGGCCTGGATGTCGTAGGTGGCATAGGCCTCCTCGGGGAGGCCGCGGATCACGGGCACCTCGATGCTGCCCCGGGCGGCGACCACGGCCATCAGGCGGTGCTGGCCATTGATCAGCCGCCCGCTGCGCGAGAAGCAGATGGGCTGCGCGTTGAGCATCCAGCGCCCGGCGGCCATGTCTCGCGCGAGGCCGTCCATATGGGTCTTGATGAGCCCCCGCTCGGTGACGTTCATGGCGAGGTATTCCCCCGCCTGCTGCTGGTCGATGCGTTCGAGGCTGACCTGGCACTGGCCGGGCAGGACGGCGCCATGGCCACTGGTCGCGGGCGAGCCCTCGGCGGCGGCGAGGCTCGCCTCCGGGCCGGGATCGATGAGGCCGGGATAGCTGTCCAGTTGCGGAAAATCCTCGGCGGGGCGGCCGGTGCCGGGGCTTTCGACCCAGGCGATGCGGCGCAGCTTCTCGTCGCGCAGCAGCGCGTTCAGGGCCTTGATCGCCAGCGCGAACAGCTTGGTCTGGCTCGGCATCGTCGTCGGGTCTTCCCGCAGACGGTCGATCTCCAGCCGCAGCAGCGCGCCCGGATCGTCGAGAGGGAAAGCCTCCGGATAGCGAACGGCTTGCAGCAGCCGCTCGGTTTTCGCCTGATCGACCCGGTAGCCCATGTGAACGATCGCGGTTCGCACCGGCTCGGGCAGCGGCGAGCCGGCCATCTGCAGGCTGGTGGCGACATCCTGCTCGAGGCTGGGATTGGCGCCCAGGATGCGCTGCGTCCGGGCCCAGGAGGGCGACGGCCCGAGGCCATGGACGAGCGAGCCATCCTCGTAGCGCATCAGCCGGATCATCAGCGCCATCAGCGCATGGGCATTGGGCACGCCGCGGGCGCCGAGGATATCAGCCAGGGAACGCCGGCGATGCTGGTCGATCGTGTGCAGCACGTCATCGTCCACATCCCTGGCCACGAAGGTCGGAAAGGCAACGCCTGCATCGCAGCAGGCCAGCAGGCGTTGCACGCCATCCAGCAGGACGCCGCTGCGAGAAATGATGAGGGGCATACCGTTAAGGATCCACTGCCGCTCGATCATCGCCTGGCGATAGGCGGCCACCGTCGCGTCCTGGCGATGGGCACCATGGCGCCGTGACGCCAGCAACGCATCGGCTTCCTGCGGTGTCATGCTGCAGGCCTCGAAGCTGATCCGCTGGGGCACCCGGCCGGCGGTCTGGCCAAGGGCCGAAGGGGTGGCTGCGAGCATGCGGGCGGGAATGGTCATGAATCGGTAACGCGACAGCCGGGCCCAGGTTCGGGTGGACCATGCCAGATCGTCCCGGGAAGCCGTCGCTTGGCTGTCACCAATCTGGTGATGGGGATGAGGATGAGAGTCACTGCTGCTTTCTCTGCTCGAACCGCATCAGGACGACAGTTTAAGAACATTGCGCATATGCGACAAATGGAGCGATTCAGTCTGACAATAGGCAAGGAAATTTTGTCGTGTGCTACCGTAAGTCCTGCTGTGGATTCTCCCGTTTTGCGGCGTTGCGATACCGGCCTTCGAATTACAATGCTGCCAAGATTGCTGACACCGCAGACAAGAGATTCAGCCACAAGAGGCTAGGCCCGTGCAAGAGGAGGAAGCCAGGGCGGCGCGGGCGCGGGAGAGGCGCCAGAGTCCACGAAGGGGTTGGAGGCGCTGCACTGCACGCGGCGCGGCCCGCGCATGGGGCGGCGCCATCAGCGGCCGCCGCCCGTTACACCAGGAGTGAGCTGGCTGAAAACTGTCGGCCGACATGCGGGACGGCACGATAAAGGCTCACCGTTTTTCGCAACGACTCGATCAACTTACCGTGATCCGGAATTGTCCTCTAATCAAGCGATTCCCTGCAACCTCGAAGACGGTGCAATTCCGGAATGAGCGATTCTGTTGTTCTGCCTTACAACGATGCATTGCAAAAAATGATACATATCGTTTATTATGATGTTCAGTTTCTCGGCGTGACGATAAAACGATTCATATTTCGGAAAACATCTCGAAAATAGCGCGGCACCCGCTCAACGGCGAGGCGAGGATTCTCGCTCCCTGAATCATTTGCTGGTCATCCTTCGCAAGCAGCGCCTCGGAGGAGGCTTTCCAGCCCGCCTGACCAACTGATCTTCTCTGCCTGGGCGTCATGAACGCCATGACGGCTGCTCCGGAAATCGCCGGGCGGCCAGTGGGAGATTAACTCATGTCACCAGACTCGAATGGTTCCAATGGGCAGGTTCGCTTTGTGCGTCACCTTCCGGGATTGCTGAAGGCGTCAAGCACCTTGTCGCCTCCGGTTGTCATGCCGCGCGCCGTGCCGGCCGCCGCGATCCAGGGCGACGGTGCCGAACGCGGCGCTGCCACCTCGATAGGAGTAGTTGCGATGCAGCATGCTGCGCCAGTGACGATGAACAAGCGCGCGCCCACGGTGTCCGACTTCGCCCTCGGCAGGGAAATTCGTGAGCTGCGCCGATCCCAGGGCAAGACGCAGAAGGATCTGGCCCGGCTGGTGGGCGTGACGGGCGCGCAGCTGCATCGCTACGAGACCGGCGCGACGCGCATTGCGGCCAGCCGCCTGATCGCCATCGCCGACGCGCTCGGAACCAGCGCGGACACGCTGATCTCCGCTGGCTCGGACGGCGATCGCGGCGGCACCAAGCATGTCGCCTCCCGGCGCTCGGCCGATGACATCGTGGAACTCATCCAGGTCTTCGGCAGCATCAGCGATCCCAAGCATCGCAGCGCTCTGGTCGCCGTGGCCCGCATGATGGCCACCCATTATCAGCGCAGCGACACCCCCTCCGACGAGACCGAGTAGCACGCGCCCATTTCGGCCTTGGCGGGCCGAAAGCACCATACGGCCATAGGTTGGCACGCCCTGGGTGAGGGGGACGCACGTCATCGAGAGGCGCGGCGTCCCCATCCTCCCTCTGGCTTTGGTCGGATTGGTCCGGGGGCTCCCTTTGCGCAGCCCCCCCGGGGCCTCGCCCCGGCCCCCGCGCGTCCATCCCCCCGACCTGCTTCCCCCGACCTGCTTTCAGCGGAACCAGCCGCCGCCGCCTGCATGAGCCAGAGCGGGCGACGGTGAATGTTCCTGTCCGCTTGCGCCATCGATGTCCGACGGGCGGCGGATCGACGCGGAACGGTCTCGCCGCACCGATCTTTTCTAAGACAATGTTGTAAATTGGTGACGTGCCCAACGATAGCGCGATCACGCTTTCGTCGCCTGGTGACTGATCCTGCGCTGCCTCCGACGACCTCATGCGCGTCGCGGCGGTTTACGCGCCGGGAGCGTCCCTGGATCACAAACGCGTTTTCGCGCCGGAGCGGGCCGGCCCTGGCGTGAAAGAGGGCATGGTCACCGCACCTCTGCGGCGGGGTCCGCCCCAAGGCGCCCGGCCGCGCGCCAGCCCCGCGATCGGCAGGCCCTATTGGTGCTGCGAAAGCTGTGCGGCGCGTTGCGCGAGGCCGTGCTGCTGCGCCTCCAGCACCAGCCGCAGGAGCGCCCGGTCCCGCAATTGGCCGGCGGCGCCCGCCGCCCCGGCCTCGGTCCGCAGCGTGACCAGGGCGACCACCGGCCGGCCGCCCCCGCCGCTCAGGCTGTTCCAGGCTTGCTCCGCCCGGCTCCGCAGCCCGTCCCCGGCGATGTGCCCCCCGAGCCAGGAGGCGACGGCAACCGTCTCGGGGCGGCGGGAGGACTGCCTTGCGCGCCAGCTGCCCGCGCTATCCGCGACGCCGAAGGTGACGTCCTCGTCGTCCTCACCGGCCAGCCGCCGCCGTTCCGCGGCCACCGCCGACCAGTTGGCGCGGGGGGAGAACAGCACCAGGCGGGCGGTGACCGACGTCTCCGCGCAGCGCAGCCCGCCGCCGGCCGCCGTGGCGCAGCCCTCCGGCGCGATCAGCGGTGCCGGCAGCGCCGTGGCCTGCGCCACCCCATTGCCCCCCATCGCCGCCATCAGCCCCGGCGCCAGCAGCCCGAGGGCCGCGGCCAGCCCCGCGGCGGCGGCCAGCGCCGTGGCGCCGCGGGGGGCGGCCGGGGGGAGCGGCGGCGGCGGATGCGCGACCTCGCCATCCTGGCGGAACGGCAGCCCCGCCAGCACCAGCAGCAGGATGACCACGGAGAAGAACGCCCAGCCATAGATCAGATGATCGGCCGCGGCGGCCTCGGCGCTGCCCAGATGATGCCCGAGCAGCACGATCCCGAGCGCGCGCGCCCCATTGGCCAGCACCGGCACCACGAGCGCGAGGCCGAGCACCGCCAGGCGCCGCCAGGGGCTGCGAAACATCACCAGCGCGTAGAGCGTCCCGAAGGCGAGGGCGGCGATGAAGAAGCGCAGCCCGGCGCAGGCCTCCGCCACCAGGAAGACGCCGGCGGGGATTTCGATGACGAGGTCATCGACGTAATGCGGGATGCCGAAGATCTGCAGCCCGACCGTGATCATCCGCGCGGTCACATGCTGCAGCGCCGGCACCAGGAAGGCGCCGAAGGGCACCAGGAACACCAGATAGACCAGCGGCGCCGCCAGGACGCGGCAGATGCGCCAGCCGAGCACGGCCAACACCAGCACCTCCGCCAGCGCCAGCGCCGCGAGCTGCCGCCCCTCCATGATCCCGAGCCGCTCCGCCGCCAGCCAGGCGCAGGCGGGGCCGATCGCCAGCAGCGCGAGCAGCGCCGAGGGCGCGGGCCGCAGCCCCGCCAGCCGGCCCAGGCGGGTCCAGCCCAGCCAGATCGCGACCGGCAGCACCAGCCAGCAATGATTGTAGGCGGTGGAGCGTTCCCAGGTGTCGATCGCCGCGCCGACCTCCTCCGCGAAAGCCGCGCCGAACAGCCCGAGCCCCGCGCCCAGCAGCAGCAGCGCCGG
This sequence comes from Humitalea rosea, assembly GCF_003253705.1. Taxonomy (GTDB): domain Bacteria; phylum Pseudomonadota; class Alphaproteobacteria; order Acetobacterales; family Acetobacteraceae; genus Humitalea; species Humitalea rosea. Next base: position 77,796 of record NZ_QKYU01000008.1, on the reverse strand, counting down.
CGTCCAGGCCCGGCGCTGCGCCGTGGGCATGGACAAAGTCGCGGCGATGGTCACGCCGTGGCCTCCGCCAGCCCCGCATCCATTCGGGCGGCCGTGCCCGGGCCCAGCAGCGGGTCCAGGCGGCGCAGGGTCACCGCCCAGTCATGGCCGCGCGCGACGGCGGCGCGGCCCGCGGCGCCCAGGCCGGGATGCGCGCCGCCGACCACCGCCATCACCGCGTGGACGGTCTCGGCGACACCTTCCGCGACCAGCAGGTCGCGGCCGGGCAGGGCGCGCACCCCCTCGAAGGCCTCGGGCGAGGCGATGACCGGCACGCCGAGCGCCATGGCCTCCAGCACCTTGTTCTGGATGCCGCGGGCGATGCGCAGCGGCGCCACCGCGGCGGTCGCATGGGCGATATAGGGCCGCGTGTCCGCGACCGATCCGCTGACATAGACCCCCGGCAACCGCGCCAGCGCACGCACCGCCTCGGTCGGGTTGGCGCCCACGATGTGAAAGACCGGCGCGACCCGTTGGGTCTGCAAGGCCGGCATCACCTCGCGCGCGAACCACGACACCGCCTCGATGTTCGGGCGGTAGTCCATGGTGCCGGTGAAGACCAGCGCGGGCGGGCCGCCGGCATAGGGGTTGGGATGGCGCCGCGTGGCATCGAAGCGCGCCAGATCGACGCCATTGTCCACCCAGTCGAGGCGGGGTGCGGCTTCCGGCGCCAGCTCGACGAAGCGCTGCCGCTCCTGCCGCGAGACCAGGATGGAGCGGTCGAAGGCCGCGACGGCGCGGCGTTCGAAGGCGAGCAGCGTGCGCGCCTCGCGCGCCCAGACCTGCCGCATCGGGCCCCGCGCACCGGCGGCATAGGCGAGCCATTTTTCCGAATCCACATCGACCAGATCCAGCACGCGGCGCGGCGGGGCCCCGGGCGTCCGCGCGCCCATCACATAAGGCGCCATCGCCGAGGAATAGGCGAAGACCGCATCGTAGCGCCCGGCGGCAAGGCCGCGCGCGACCCAGTCCCGCAGCCGTGGCGCGTGGAACCAGCCGAGGGTCAGCGGCAGCCCCGGCCGAGCGCGGAGCAGCGCCCGCCCCGCCGCCTGGGCGCGGTTGCCGGTGGTGTGGGCCTCGACCGCGGCACAGGTGGCGCGCAGCGTCGCGGCATGGTCGAGATCGGCGGGATCATCGACAAGGCAGCCGAGCTCGACCTCCCAGCTCTTGGCGAGATGCTCCAGCATGTGCCAGGCGCGGATCTTGTCGCCCTTGTCAGGCGGGAAGGGGATCCGGTGGCAGAGGAAGAGCAGGCGGCGGCCCATCGCGCTCAACCCAGCCCACGCACGATCGGCGGTCCGAGCAGCTTGGCGAGCGGCAGCGGCAAGCGGCGCCAGGCGGCGATCATCAGCCGGTATTTCGGATTGGTCGGATTGTGTTCCGGCAGCCGCGCGCCCTTGGCGAGCTGGTAGCAGTAGTGCAGCGGCTGCGGCACAAAACCCCAGTTCCGCTTGAAGTCGAAGGCGCCGGTGCCCGACTTGCTGCGGCCGAAATCGAACATCCGCGCGCCGCGTTCGCTGCCGGCGCGGCGCATGACCTCCCAGTACATGAAGTCGTTGCCGGCCACCGCCCGCGCCTCGCGTGTGCCGCCGCCGTAATAGGGCAGCACCTCATCGCGGAAATGGAAGTTCAGGACGGCCGCGACCGGGCGATCCTCGTGCAGCACCGTGACCACGTCATGCGCGCCGGGGAAGGCCTCGCCGAGCAGGCGGAAATAGCGGCGGGAGAAGACGGGGGTGCCAAGGTTCCTGACGCTCTCGGCATAGATGCGATGCAGCCGGTCAGTATCGCCGTCGCTGACGGAGGTGAGGCCGTTCTGGATGCCCTTGCGCACCATCGCCCGCTGTTTGCGCGGGATCGCCTTCATGTCGGTCTCCCCATCGCCGGTGATGGGCTTGCGGAAGGTGTTGTAGAGGGCGGGCCGCTCCGGCCAGCCAGGATCGGCCGCATGCAGGCGGCGGAACTCCAGGCTCGGCGCACCGATGCGATGCATCAGCCGGCGCGCATGCGCCTCCAGCGCCTCGGCTGCTTCCGGCGTGACGGCGACGGGGCCGCCATAGACGCAGAAGGGGGTGGAGATCAGCATGTCGCCGAACAGCCGGGTGCGCATGCGCGCCAGCGGCAGCACGCCGACGATGGCGCCATCCTGTTCGGCGAAGGCGTAATGCGTGGCGTGGCCGAAGGCTTCCTCGATCACCCGGCGCCAGGGGGCGAGGTGGAAGAAGGTGGCCTCCGGCGTTGCCTGCACAAAGGCATCCCAGGCCTTGCCGGCGGACGGCTCCCATTCGCGGATGCGCACGGCCATCTGGCTTCTCCTAGGCCGCGCGTGCGGCGAGGGACGGCGGCGTGCCGATTGCCGCCGCATGAACGTCGTCGAGCCGGCCCCAGGAAAAATCGCGCAGCAGCCGATCGACCCGCGGCGCCATGCTGGCGAGGCCGGTGTAATGGCGGAACCGCGACAGCCGCGGCGCGGCATGCATGCGCGGCTGCCCGGGGTCCACTTCCCAGGGGTGGAAATAGAAGATGCCGGGATGCGGCTCGGTGGCATTCACCCGCCGCAGCGCGGTGCGGAACAGCGCATAGGGCAGCAGCCGGAACCAGCCGCCGCCGGCGCAGGGCAGGTTGCGGCCGAAACTGCGCAGCGTCGTCATCGGCAATTCCACCACCCCGTCGGGCCAGGGGCGGTGCGGACCACGCGGCGCATCGGGCGAGCCGTAAAGGTCGTGCCGGATCGGAAAGACCGAGGAGCTGTAACGATACCCTTCCTCGGCAAGCACGCGATGCGCCCAGGGCGTGATGCCCGGCCCGATGGAAAAGGTGGGGGCGCGGTAGCCGAGGATCTCGCGGCCGCCGGTATCCTCCAGCACCCGCTTCGCGCGGCGGATATCGGCGCGGAAGGCATCGCTGCCGATGACATCCACGCGCTCATGCCCATAGCCGTGGCTGGCAAGTTCGTGCCCGCCGGCGAGGATACGCCGGATGAGGGAGGGGTGACGCTCCGCCACCCAGCCAAGCGTGAAGAAGGTCGCGCGCACGCCGGCGCCCGCGAACAGGTCCAGCACATGGTCGGTATTGGCGACGACGCGCGGGGCAAGCCGGTCCCAGTCGGCGCGGTCGATGACGCCGGCGAAGGCCTGCACCTGGAACCAGTCCTCGACATCCACGCTCATCGCATTGCGGATCATCGCCGCGCCCCCGCGCTATCGGCGAAGAGCGCGGACATGCGGCTGAACACGCGTTCACGCCGTGCGGCCAGCCGCTCCAGCGCATCGATGCGATGTTCGAGGCTGTCGATGAGATCGGGATCGACCGCGGGCGCATCGCGCGTCGTGGCGAACGCCGGGCCGCCAAGATCCTCCTCAAGCTCCTGCGCCGTCGCCTCCACCATCGGCCCGGTGAGGCAGTCGGATTGCTCCAGCGCGCCACCGAGCAACACCCGCGAACAGAGGCGGTTGATGCGGCGGGGAATGCCGTCGCTGTAGCGATGCACCAGGTCGAGGGCCGCCTCCTCCCAGGAGGGCCAGCCATTCCAGCCGACCGCGCGCAGCCGGTGCTCGACATAGGCATGGGTGTCCTCGCGCGACAGCCCGCCGAGGTGGTAGCAGGCGATCACGCGCTGGCGGAGCTGATCCAGATCGGGGCTGGCGAGTGTGCGCCGCAACTGCGGTTGGCCGAGCAGAATGGTCTGCAACGGCGGTTGCCCGGCTTCGGTGACATTGGACAGCATCCGCAATTCCTCGAGCGCCGCGAGGGGCAGGCCCTGCGCCTCGTCCACGATCAGCAGATACCGCCGGTTGCCTGCCCGCAGTGCCGCGGTGACGCCGCGCAGCACGGCGGATTTGCTGCCCTCGGAGGGCGCGCCAAAGGCATCGGCGATCATCCGCAGCACATCGTCGCCCGAAACCTGCGTCGTGGTGATCCGCGCGATGGCGAAGCCGTCCGGATCGAGTTCGTTGCAGATGCGCTCGACAAGCGTCGTCTTTCCGGCCCCGACCTCGCCGGTCACCACGACGAAGCCCTCGCGCTGCGCGAGGCCATAGATGAGATGCGCATAGGCCCGGCTGTGGACCGCGCTTGCGAAGAACAGGCGCGCATCCGGCGTCATCAGGAACGGATGCTCGCGGAAACCGTAGTAATCCATTTGCATGGCGGGCCCCCTAGAAGGTCTGGCGCAAGCCAACGAGAACGACGTTCTGCACCGCGCGGCCGGACGCGATGTCATCGCCGCGATTGGTCATCATGTAGGTCAGCACGCCGCTCAACCCCGGTGCCAATTCCGTCGCGAGCGAGGCGCTGACCGTGAAGACATTGCCGCTGCCGCGGCCCGGGGAATCGAAGGTCCCGTATTGCCCATAGCCGATGGCGGTGGTCGCTTCGGTCAGCGCATGCGACCAGGTCAGGCTGCCCGAATTGCCGGTCTGGCTGAAGGCGGTGGTGCCGGTCTCGACCGAGACCGGACGCCGCTCCTCCCGCGACAGGCTCAGGGTGAAGATATCGCGCGGCCAGATCTGGCTGATCGAGACCGAGCCGCGCCGGATCCGCATCAGGCTGCTTTGCGCGCCCATGAAGGAATTGGCGAAGGGCTGTGCCACCGGGGCGCCGGTGGCGATGTCGATGGGATTGCCCAGCGGGTCCAGGGTGGTGGTGGACAGCAGATCCGCGGCGCGCTGCGCGCTGGTGGTCAGCCGCTCGGCATAATTGGCGTAGAGCGTGGTCCGTCCGCCGAGCGCCACCACCGCATCCAGCACCGCGGAATCGAAGCCGTCGTGATGGCCGAACTTGGCGGTGATCCGGCTTTCGGGCGATAGCGTCAGCCGTGCACCGACCGACCAGACCGGCTCGTTGATGTCCACGGGCGGGGTGCCGTTGTAGCGCTGCTGTTCGTAGCCGACCTCGACCAGCGCGGCGACCGGGCGGATGATGACGTAACGGGTCTCGACCGTCGCGATACGGCGATAGGCGCCATCCAGGATGCCGGTGCCATCGTATTCGGTGGAGCTGATACGGCTCTCCAGCGCCAGGCGACCGAACTCCTCCCCCGTGCGCCCGATCGCATAGACCTCATGCGCGGTGAAGTCCTGGTCTGAAAAGAAGCGCTGGCCCGTGGGCGTGAGCGCGCCGCTGCCGGTGCCGTTGGAGTCCTGCGTGACATGCTGCAAGGCGTAGCCGAGCTGCATCGTCCCGATGCCACCGAAGCGATGCACGAAATAGGGCGAGAGCTGGAAGCTGGTCGTCTGCACCTGGTCGTTGCGATTGACCGCCGGCGAGCCTTCGGGGGCATAGCCGCCGCTGACCGCCTGCACCGCCGCGGCGCCGCGCAGGTCGAGGAACAGCGCATCGGGCACCAATGTCGCGAGGAACTGCCCGTTGAAGCGGTGGTCGATCCGGTTCTGATCGCTGTCGGAGCCATAGAAGGTGAGGTTGGGCGCGTAATTCGCGATGCCCTGCACCCGCGCGGTATCCAGCGACAGCAGCAGCCCCGGGGTGAAGGTGGTGATCAGCTCCGAGCGTCGGTCGCGCACCGTCAGATCGACATTGTCCGTCGCCAGCACCTGGGCCGCGATGCTTGGGGTCAGGCTCCAGCCCTCGGCCGAGAGGCCCGGCGGAGGTGCTACGGCGGTATAGGGGAAGCCGAGGGTGCCGAGCCGCACCCCCGAATCCCCGAGATCGCCTGTGCCGCCGACGCGGGCGGGCGCATCGCTCCAGGGCAGGCCAGTGCTGTCGCCCGATGCGGGCGCGGTGGCCGGCAGGGCGGGGGCGGCGCGGATCGGCAGGGGCGGTGGCTCCGCGCGGGCGTTGCCGCCAACGGTGAGCGCCACGCCGATGACCGCGCCGCGCAGGGCGGGAGTATCAAACCGCATCGGGAACGCCGTAGTCGCCATAGGCGCCGAAGGTGTCGTTGGCGGTCAGCCGGACTCGATTGAGCAGCAGCTGAAGGTTTGGGCAGGCTTCCAGCATGTCCAGGGCGGCCTCTACCTCGTTGCGTTGGGTACGTTCTGCATTGACAACCAGAACGACCTGCCCGGCAACCAGGGCGAGGGCACTTGAATCGCTCGTGGAAAGACTTGGCGGCGAATCGAGGATGATGACGTGGTCGGGCATGATGCTCGCCAGCCGCAGGATGGCCGTCGCCATCGTATTGCCCGACGGCACCTCGGAGCCGGCCGCCCGCCCATAGGGCATGAACACAAGGCGTTCCAGCGCCGTCGCGACCGGCGGCGGCGCGGCGCGGCCGGCAGGGTCCATCGGCACATGCCGAAGCCCCGGCGCGTTCGCCACGCCAAGCGCATGGCTGATCCCGCCCGCCTTGCCGTCGGCATCGACCAGCACGACCCGGCGGGCGCCGCTGGCGGCAATGCTGGCGGCGAGGTTCAGCGCGATGAAGGTCTTGCCCTCATGCGGCAGGGCGCTGGTGATCAGCACGATCCGGCTGCGTGGGGTCAGCGGTGCGTCCTGGATGCAACGCAGCACCTGGTGCTGCACGATCGCCAGCTCCTCCAGCACGCGGCTGCGGTTCGGGCCATCGGGCGCCGTTATCATGCCCGCGTCCCGCAGCGTCGCCAGGGTGATGCAGGGGGGGGGCGGCGCCTCCACGGGCGCGGGCGGTGGCGCGACCGGGCGCTGGACCGGCGGCGCCTTCGGGGAGGCGCTGCCGGCGCCGAGCGCCTCGACCGCGCGTTCGACGAGATGGGCGCGGGTATTGGTCAGCGAGCTCATGCCAGCAGTGTCCTCATCAGAAGACCGGGAACACCAGCCAGGACAGCCCCGAAGCCGGCAAAGAGCAGCGCCGCCGCACAGGCGAAGGCGAGGGGGGGGCCGATGCGCCGGGGTTCGGCCGGTGCCGAGACGCCACCGAGCACGGTCAGGCCAAGTTTGCGCAGGTCGTGGACGGTGTAGAAGGTCCGGTCGAACTGCACGAGCAGCAGTGCCAGCAACGCCCCGGCACCGAGCCCCGCGGCGAGCACCCCGGCCGCGAGCAACGGACGGTTCGGCGCGACCGGCCGGGTCGGCAGGGTCGGCGGATCGACCACCTCCAACCGCACGCGGTCGGCGTTGGTGCGCGCCGCCCCGGCGATCTGGATCGACTCGCGCCGTGCCAGCAGTTCCTCATAGTTGCGGCGGAGCACGGAATAGTCGCGGTCGAGGTTGAGATATTGCGCCTGCACCTCGGGCTCGCTGCGGGCCACCGAATCCAGCCGCTCGACCTCGCTGCGCCCGTCGCGCTCCTGGCGTTCGAGCGAGCCGATCTGCGCGTTCACATCGACCAGCCTGACCCGAAGCTGTTCGAGCAACGGGTTCGAGCGCGGCGCGCGTGGCGCTGCCGGGGCGCGAGAGGGGCCACCGCCGCCGCTCGCCCGCAGCTCCCCCACCACCCGGCGTGCCGCCACGACGTCGGGATGCAGTTCGGTGTAGCGCAGCCGCAAGTCGCGAAGGTTGCGTTCGGCCTCGGCCAGCCGGCCATCGCCACCACCGCCGCCGCCTTCGGTCACGAACTGGGCCGGGACGGCGTCGATCTGCTGTTGGGTCAGGTCGCGCCGCATCCGGGCGTCCTGCAGCTCGCCCTGCACCTGGTGCAGGCGGGTGCGCGCCGCCTCAAGTCGCGAACTGCCGCCGAAGGCATCGGAGGGCAGCAGGTCGATGTAGCGCGCCTGGAACTCGGCCTTGCGGCGCTCGGCCTGTCGCAGCTGCGTCTCATAGGAGGCGATCTGCTGCGCGACGAAGGTCTTCGCGCTCTCCATCTGCTGGCGATCGTTCGTGCTGGCCGATTCCATGAACAGGTTGAGCGTGGTCTGCACCACGTCGCGCGCGACGCGGGCATTGTGGTCGCGGTAGTCGATGGTGAAGAGGTTTCGCGTCTGCGGCGTGATGCGGATGGATCGCGTCAGCTCCTGCAAGAGCAGATCGCGTGAGGCGACACTGTCCACGCGGCCGTTCAGATCGGTGCGCGCCACGACCTTCTCGAGGTTGGGGCGGCTCAGCAAGGTGCGTTGCAGCACCTCGACCTGTCCGGCCGGCGTGCTGTCGATGGCGATGCCGCGCAGCAGCATGCTGAGGATGGCATCGGCGTCCGCATAGATGCGGGCGCTCGATTCATATTGGTTGGGGAGGGATTGAATCCCCGCCCAGCCGACCAGGCAGACGAGCCAGGCAAGCAACATCGCCTTCCAGCGGTGCCGCCAGCCTGCCGCGGCGTATCGCCGCACCAGGGCCACGTCCTGCATGGCTCAGAACCAGCCTTGCGGGATGATCAGCGTGTCGCCGGGCTGCATCGCGACGTCCTGGCTGATGTCGCCATCACGCAGCAAATCGGACAGGCGCACGGGAATGGCGCGCTGGTCGCTGGCAGCCGCGCCGCGGCGGATGATCTCGGCACGGTTGCCGGCGGCGTAACGCGTCAGGCCACGCGCGCCGATCATGACGTCGAGCACGGTCATCCCCTCGCGATAGGGCATCGCCATGGGTTGCGCGGCTTCGCCGATCACGCGGATCTGGCGGCTCGGCGGGCCCTGGAAGGAGCGCACCATGACCGTCACATTCGGGTCGCGAACATAGGTCCGCAGCCGCTCCTCGAGAGCTTTGCCGAGCTGGGACGGCGTGCGCCCGGCGGCCTCGATATCCGCGATCAGCGGCAAGGACAGCCGCCCATCCGGCCGGATCGGCAATTCGGACGCGCTCAGTTCCGGCTGCCGATAGACGAAGACCGTCAAGGTATCGCCAGGTCCCAGGACGTATTCGGACGAGGCAAGGCTCGCCACATCCGGCGACCTCGCCGGAGAACCCGATTGTCCGGCGCATCCTGCCAATACAAGCGCGCAGAAGAACTGGGTCGATGCGTGTCGCAAACGGCGCATGGCATTCCCTCGCATTATTCTATGTGTGGCACGCGGTGTCGCAACCAAACCGGCCTGAACCGCCGCGGCGGGGGCCAATCGTCAGATATCTTAACAGGGCATCGGCAAGGTGCAATCGGATAATCGCGAAATGATCGCATACCTAAAAACAAACTTTGCTGCATAAGACGCAAAATTGCAGTCAAAACTGACCTTTCAGCCAGGAACACAAGTAGAGAGTCGATGTTTGTGTAAAATTCAAGCCTTGTAAAATCGTCCTATTATTAATGGACCTTTGACGGCGACAGCGGGAGTGCTAGCACTACGGCAACGAGCGCGCTCACGTCCTGGCGGGAGATTGTCTGATGACGAGCATGTTCGGCCATAACATCCGGTCGGATCTGGTGATCCTCTATATTGCGGAGGCGTTCGCGGTCTTTCTTGCCGTCTATGGGCTGACCGCCTGGGGCATCGCGCAGGGGGCACCCGTCGATCATGGCAAGGCCAGCCTCGTGGCAGGGGCGCTGGCGCTGTGTTCCGGCCTCGTGTCGGGCGCCAGCGGCCTGTATCAACCCGAGGTTCTGTCCCGCTCCCGGCGGCTCGCATCGGGCGCGCTGGTGGCAGCCTTGCTGCTGTTGCTGGCCGCATGGCTGAGCCTTCAGATATTCGCGCCGCCACCTGGGGGCGCCTCGATCTGGTCCTCCGTCGCGGGGGTCGTGCTGGGCTGTGTCGCGGGCGTCGCCGGGACGCGTCTCGCGTTCATCGTCGCCTCCCGCCGTGGCCTGCTCAAGCGCCGCCTGCTGATCATCCGCGATCCGCGCGCGCCTTTGGCCGCGGAACGCGAGGCCGGCATCGAGGAAGCCCGGCTCAGCCCGTTCGAGATCGCCATCACCTCCTCGGGCAGCGCCACCCTGGATGACGAGTTGCATCCCGCGCGGCTGCGGGCACGGCATATCTGGGCGGTGGTCGCGGCCGACCCGCTGGCGATCACGTCGGAGATGCGCCGGCATTGCCAGGCCGCCGGCGTCCGGGTCCTGACCGAGGCGGAGTTCCACGAAGCCCGCATCAACCGCGTCGCCTGCGACACCTTGCCGCTCGATTGGCTGGGCACGGCGCGTGGTGCGAATGAAGGGCCGGTCGAGGCGGGGCTGCGGCGCGGATTCGATATCCTGGTGGGGCTGACGCTGGTGCTGCTGGCGCTGCCGGTGATGCTTGTCGCCGCTGCCATCATCAAGATCGACAGCCCGGGGCCGATCTTCTATCGCCAGGAACGCTCCGGCCTTCGAGGGCGCGTCTTCACCCTCTACAAGTTCCGCAGCATGATCGTGAACGCGGAGCAGGGCGGCATGGCGCGCTGGGCGACGAAGTCCGACCCCAGGGTGACGCGCTTCGGGCGCATGATGCGCCTGACCCGCATCGACGAACTGCCCCAGATCCTCAATGTGCTGCGCGGCGACATGGCCATCGTCGGGCCGCGGCCGGAACGGCCGAGCTTCGTCGAGCAGCTTGGCCTGGTCATTCCGCACTACAACGACCGGGCCTGCGTGAAGCCGGGCATCACCGGCTGGGCGCAGGTCAACTATCCTTACGGGGCCTCGGTCGAAGATGCGCGCATGAAGCTTGCCTACGACCTCTATTATGTGCGCCGGCGCAGCCTGTTCCTCGACCTGCTCATCCTCGTCGCCACGGTGCGCGTCGTCCTGTTCCAGGAGGGCGCGCGGTGACCGGTGCTGCATCCACGCTGCTGCATGCCGGCTGCGCCGTCATCTGCGCCGCATGGACGGTGCTCATCCTCTGCGCGGGACGCGGCCGCACGGCACTGCTGCTGGCCGCGACCGGGGCCGTCGCGGCACTTTGGGCGGCCGCCGTGGCGCTGGCGCCGGAGGCACCCCTCGAAGGCCCCGCCGGTCTGTTGGAGGTCGTGCGCAGCGCCGTCTGGTTCGCGGTCCTGCTGCTGCTCTGCGTGCGGATCGCGGGGGCGGTGCCGGTGCCGCTGGTGCGGCGCTTCGGCCTGATCGGGCTGCTGGTGACCGCCGTCGCCACCATCACGCTGCTGCCCGGAACGACGACGGCGCTGGCGGTGCCGACACTCAGCGTTCTGGCGCGGCTGGCACTCGCATTGCTGGTCGTGCTGATGGCGGAGAACCTGTATCGCAACGCGCCGGAAGCGGCACGCTGGCACGTCGTCCTGCCCTGCATCGCGCTCGGCGGCCTCGCCGCCTTCGATGTGCTGCTCTACGCCGATGCCGCGCTGTCGCGCGACTTCTCGACCTTGCTGATCGACGCGCGCGCGGTGCTGACGGCCATGGCGGCGCCGCTGCTGGCCATCGCCGCCGTGCGCGACCGCCGCTCGCGGCGCGACCTGCCGGTGTCGCGGCAGCTTGTCTTCCACGGTGCGACGCTGGTGGTCGCGGGCACCTTCCTGCTCGGCATCGGCGCGGCGGGTGAGGCGCTGCGCCAGTTCGGCGACCATTGGGCCAGGGCGGCGCAGATCGGGATCATGGCCGGGGCGTTGATGGCCCTCGCCGTCGCCGTCACCGCGCGCTCCGTGCGGTCGCGGCTGCGCCGGCTGGTGGTCGATCATTTCTTCGTCGCGCGCTACGATTATCGCCGTGAATGGCTGCAATGCATCGCGCGGCTGTCCGCGCCGGATGCCGAGGTGCCGGCCGATATCCGCGCGATCCGGGCCATCGCCGATCCGGCGGACAGCCCGGCCGGCATCCTGCTGCTCCGCAACGCGGATGGGCATGATGCAGATGCGGCGCCGATGCGATGGGCGGGCTCCTGGAACGGCCCGTCCGAGCCTCTGGCGCTGGCCCCGGATCATCCGCTGATCGCCGCCATGCGCCATGGCGCCTGGGTCGCGCATCCGGGGCCGGGCGAACTCGCCGATCTGCGGGCCGTCTTCGGGCCGTTGTGGCTGGCGGTGCCGCTGATGCACCATCGCGAAGGCCTGCTTGGCGCCGTGCTGCTCGCCCGGCCGCGTGCCGGCGTGATCCTGGACAGCGAGGTCTTCGACCTGCTGCGCATGCTGGGGCGGGAGGTCGCGATGTTCCTCGCCGAACGGCGCGGCGCGGAACGGCTGACGGATCAGGAGCGGCTACAGGCCTATGCCAAGCGCTTCGCCTTTGTCGCGCATGACGTGAAGACCGTGGCGACCCAGCTCACGCTGCTGCTGGCCAATGCCGATGCGAACATCCAGGACCCGGAATTCCAGCAGGACATGCTGCTCACGGTCCGCGCCGCGGCCGATCGCATCAACACGTTGATCGCGCGGCTGCGTGCGCCGGAGGATGCTCCCGCGCCGGCATCGCGGCGCCATGGCGCCGCCGAGCGCGGCTCCGTCGAGCCCCTGCCGCGGCTGCGCCGCCTGGCCGCGGGGCGCGGCTGTATCCGCATCGAGGCCGATGGCGACACGGCCAATGCCATCGCGATGCCCCCCGATGTGTTCGATGCCGCCGTCACACATCTGCTGGACAATGCCGTCGAGGCCTCCGCCCCAGGTGCTCCCGTCCGCATCCACCTCCGGCAGGAAGGCCGCGAGGTGGTGGTAGACATTACCGACCAAGGAGAAGGCATGACCCCAGCTTTCATCCGCGATGAGCTGTTCCGGCCGCTCACCACCTCGAAACCGAGCGGCAATGGCATCGGCGCCTGGCAGGCCCGCGAACTGGTGCGCCAGGCCGGCGGCGATCTGGCCGTGTTCAGCAAGCCGGGCCTCGGCACCACCATGCGCATCATCCTGCCGCTGCAGCCGGTGCCCGTGGCGGTTCCTGATGGCAGGGAGGGTGCCCGCTTGGTTGCCGTGCACGCATGGCAGTGACCAAGCCCAAACTCCTGGTCGTGGAGGATGATCCCGGCCTGGGCGCGCAGTATCGCTGGGCCTTCTCCGACTGCCGCGTCATCCTGGCCAGCGATCGCAACCACGCGCAGCTGCTGGCGGAGAAGGAGCAGCCGGCGGCCGCCTTGCTCGACCTCGGCCTGCCCCCCGATGAGGAAGGGGTGAGCGAGGGCTTCGCGACGCTGGAGGCGCTGCGCCGCATCTGCCCCGGCATGCCCATCGTGGTGGTCAGCGGCCAGGGGCAGCGCGAGCACACGCTGCGCGCCATCGCGCTTGGGGCCTATGATTTCTGCGAGAAGCCGGTCGATCTCGCCGTGCTGCGCACCATCATCGACCGCGCGCTGCGGCTGCGGGAGTTGGAGGAGGAGAACCTCCGCCTCGCCTCGATGCCGCGCTCCAGCCCGATCCGCGACATCATCACCGGCGACGAGGCGATGCTGAAGATCTGCCGCACCGTCGAGCGCCTTGCCCAGGTGTCCGCACCCGTGCTGCTGCTCGGCGAAAGCGGCACCGGCAAGGAAGCCTTGGCGCGGGCCCTGCATGAAATGGGGCCGCGGGCGAGCGGCAACTTCGTCGCCCTCAACTGCGCCGCGATCCCCGAGCCGCTGCTGGAGAGCGAGCTGTTCGGCCACGAGCGCGGCGCCTTCACCGGCGCGGTGCGCCAGGTCACGGGCCGTATCGAGGCCGCCAATGGCGGCACGCTCTTCCTCGATGAGATCGGCGACCTGCCGCCGGCCTTGCAGGCCAAGCTGCTGCGCTTCCTGCAGGACCAGGTGATCGAACGGGTCGGCGGCCGGGTCCCGATCCGCGTCGATGTGCGGGTGGTCTCGGCCACCAACCAACCGTTGGAGGAGCAGGCGGAGGGGGGGCGCTTCCGCGCCGACCTGCTCTATCGTCTCAACTCCCTCACCATCCGCGTGCCGCCGCTGCGCGACCGGGGCGAGGATGCGCTGCTGCTGGGGCGCTGGTTCCTGGCGCGCTACGCCCGCGAATTCGCTCGTCGCCTGCGTGGCCTCGATCCCACGGCGGCGCAGGCGATCATGGCGCATCGCTGGCCGGGCAATGTCCGCGAACTGGGCAACCGGGTGCGGCGCGCGGCGCTGATGGCCGATGGCCAGATGATCACCGCGGCCGACATGGAACTTGCCGAACCGCCGGATAATTCCGACACCGACCTCGACCTGCGCGCCGCGCGGTTGCGGGCCGAGCGCGCCATGATCGAGCGCGCCCTGGCCCGCAGCAACGGCAGCCTGTCGGTCGCGGCGCGGCTGCTCGGCGTCAGCCGCCCCACGATCTACGCCTTGCTCGAAACGCATGGTCTGTCGGTCAGTCGCGGATCGGTCGTCGAAACGCCCGCGCCGCCCGCCTCACCCGAAACGGAATGACCGGAGGACCGCCATGTCCCGCATGAACCCCTCCTCCCGCCGCACCGCGCATGGCCTGTTCGGTGCCGCCTTTCTCGGCGGCGTGCTCCTGGCGGGGGCGCCGGATGCGATGGCGGCGGCGCTGGAACGGGCCGAGGCGGCGGCGGCGCGCGGCGATCTGCGGGCGGCGCAGATCGAATGGCGCAATGCCGTGCGCGAGGAGCCGGCCTCCGCCGCGCGGCGCGCCTCTCTTGCAGCCACCAGCCTCGAACTCGGCGATGGCGAGACCGCTGAGCGGGAGGCCCGCGCGGCGCTGGAGCGGGGCTACGACCCCGCGGCCGGCACCACGCTGCTGATGCGCGCCTATCTCCTCGCCGGCCGCTTCAACCCCTTGCTCGATGCCTTCCCCGAGCCCGGGCCGGGCACCCCGGCCGGGGGCCAGGTCGCGGCGGGGCGGGCCTTGGCGCAGTTGGCGCTGGGGCGGAAGGATGAGGCGCGCGAGACCGCGGAACTGGCGGTTCGCCTGGCGCCGGGCGCGACGCAGCCGGAACTGGCCGCCGCCGCCGTGGCCGCGGCGACCGGCGATCGCGCCGGCGCCGAGGCGCGGGTCGATGCCGTGCTGGCCCGCGATCCGGCCTCCATCGACGCCCTGGTGCGGAAGGGCGTGCTGCTGCTGGACCGCAACGAGGCCCGTGCCGCGGCGGAAACCTTCGGCCGCATCGTGGCGATCGCGCCGGGCAATGTCCCGGCCCGGCTGCGGCGGGCGGAGATCCTGCTGCGGCTCAACCAGGCCGCCGAGGCGAAGCAGGACATCGATGCCGCCCTGGCCGTGCTGCCCGGCAGCGTTGCCGGCCACTACCTGCGGGCGATGCTGCTGGCGCAGTCGCGGGACTGGGCCGGGGTCGATGCCGAGATCCAGCGGATCGGGCCCGTGCTCGGTGATTTTCCCGATGGCTATCTGTTGCAGGCCATGGCCAAGCGCGGCCTGGGCCAGACGGCGCAGGCCGAGGATGCCGCCCGGCGCCACCTCGCCCGGCGTCCCGATGATCCGCGCGGCGCCAGGCTGGTGGCCGCCTTCGATCTCGCGGCGAACCGGCTCGGCGATGCGACGGCGGTGCTGACGCGGCTGGCGGAGCGGGGCGGGGCGGATGCCGAAAGCCTCGACCTGCTGGGCCGGCTGCATGGTGCCGCGGGCAGGCGGCAGGAGGCCATCGCCGCCTTCGAGCGCGCCGCCGGGCTGGCGCCGCAAAACGCCGAGATCCTGTCGCATCTCGCGGCGGCGCGGCTGGTCGCGGGCGATGTCGCCGGCACCGCGGCGACGGCGGGGGAGGTGCTGCGGGCCGATCCCTCGCGTCACGGCGCGCGGGAGCTGCTGGCCTTTGCCGCGCTCTACCGGGGCGATCTCGCGACCGTGCGCAGCGAGCTGGAACGGCTGGACCCGGCGGCGCGCGATGGCGAGGCGGCGGGCGTGCTGGCCGGCACCGCGCAGCTGATGCAGCTACAGCTCGAACAGTCGCGCGCCACCTTCACCAAGGTCCTGGCGGATCATCCCAATTCGGTGCCGGCCCGGCTTGGCCTTGTCCGGCTGGCGCGGATCGGGGGGCAGCCGGCGGAGGCCGAGCGCCTGCTGGGCGAGGCGCTGCGCGCCGTGCCCGGCAATGCCGAGGCCGCCGCGCAGCTGGCCGCCGCCGCGATGCCCGGCAGCCCCCGCGCGGCCGAGGCCCGCGCCGTGCTGGCGCAGGCACAGGCCGCGGCGCCGGGCGACGCGCGCCTCGCCCTCCTGCTGGCGCACGTGCTGATGCGGCATGGTGAGGCCGCGCAAGCCGCCGAGGTGTTGACCGCGGGGCCGCTGCTGCGCGAGCAGCACAGCCCGGCCTTGCTCATCGCCCGGGCGGATGCGCATGCCGCCGCCGACCAATGGGCGCTGGCCGAGGCGGCCAGCCGCCAGGCCCTGGCCGAGACGCCGGACTCCACCGTGGCGCGGCAGCAGCTTGCGGGGATTCTGGTCCATGCCGGTGACCTGTCGGGCGCGGAGACGCTGATCCAGCTTGGCCTGCGGCGGAAGCCCGGCGATGCGGCGCTGCAAGCCACGCTGGCGACCCTCGTGCTGCGCGCGCGCGGCACGGATGCGGCGCTGGAGCTGGCCGACCGGCTGGCGCGGCAGGCCGAGGCGCAGCCGGCGTCGCGGACCCTGCGCGGCGATCTGCTGATGGCGGCGGAGCGGCCGCAGGATGCGGCCCAGGCCTTTGCCGCGGCCTATGCCGAGACGCCCTCGGCGCCGCTCGCCCTGCGTCTGGCCCGCGCCCGCATCGCCGCGCGCCAGTTCGACGAGGCGGCCCTTGCCCTGCGCGACTGGCTGCAGCGGGAACCGGCCAATGATGATGCCTTGCTGCTGCTGTCGCAGCTCGACATCGGCGCCGGCCGGCTGGAGGAGGCGGAGACCCGTCTCGGTCAGGTGGTGGCGCACCGGCCCGATGATGCGGTGGCGCTGAACAACCTCGCCTGGCTGCTCGGCCAGCGCAATGACGCGACGGCCCGGGCCCTGGCGGAACGCGCCTATTACCTCGCACCCAATATCGACACCGCGGATACGCTGGGCTGGATCCTGGCGCGGGGCGGCCAGCCGGCACAGGCGGTGCCGCTGCTGCGGCAGGCCGCCGTGGCGCGGGCCGCGATGTCCCGGCCCGACCCCGCGGCCTCCTTCCGCCTCGCCTATGCCCTGCAGGCGACGGGGGCGCGGGAGGAGGCGCTGTCGGTGCTGGCGCCGGTGATGTCCGACGCGCAGCCCTTCGCTGAACGGGCCGAGGCCGAGCGGCTGCTGCGCGACCTGCGCGGCGGGCGTTGAGCCGGGATAGCGAAGATGCGTGATGCCATCTTCATCCTGGCGATGCTGCTGCTGCTGGCGCTGGCGGTGGCGCGGCCCTTCGCCGGCATCCTGCTGTGGTCGTGGATCTCCTTCATGAACCCGCACCGGCTGGTCTGGGGTCCGGCCTCGGAACTGCCCTGGGCGATGACGGTGTTCCTCGCGACCCTGCTCGGCTGCCTGCTCGCGGGGGAGCCGAAGCGCTTCGCCTGGAATGGGGTGACGGTGCTGCTGCTGGTGATGATGTTCGGCTTCACCCTCACCTCGGCGGTGGCGCTCGGCGATCCTGCGGCGGTCTGGACCAAGTGGGAGCATGTCTTCAAGGTGCTGATCGGGCTGCTGGTGACGGCGGCGCTGCTCACCGACCGGCGGCGCATCCATGCGCTGGTCTGGGTCATGGCGATCTCGCTGGGCTATTACGGCGTGCGCGGCGGCATCTTCGCCATCGTCAATGGCGGCAACTACCGGGTCTGGGGCCCGGCGCAGACGATGATCACCGACAACAACCATCTGGCCGCGGCCATGCTGGTGACCTTGCCGCTGATGAACTATCTGCGGATGCAATCCGCGCGGCACATCGTGCGGGTCGGGCTGGCCATCGCCATGGCGCTGACCCTGCTCGCGACCATCGCGAGCTATTCCCGCGGCGCGCTGCTCGGCCTCGCGGCGGTGACCCTGATGATGTGGGTGCGGAGCAAGGGCAAGGTCGTCTCCGGCATCGTGCTCGCCGGCTGCGTCGCGGGCGCGATCTCCTTCATGCCCGATGGCTGGACCAGCCGGATGAACACCATCTCCACCTACCAGCAGGATGAATCCGCCTCCGAACGGCTGGTGCTCTGGGGCATCTCCTTCAAGCTCGCGCTGAGCCGGCCGCTGGTGGGGGCGGGCTTCACCGGCCCCTATACGCAATCGGCGGTGGATACCGTGGCCCCCGGCGGCCCCGCCCGCGCCGTGCACAGCATCTGGTTCGAGATGCTGGGCGAACACGGCTTCCCGACCTTCCTCGTCTGGTTCGGGCTGACGGTGATGACCGTGATCTATGCCTTGCGCCTTCAGCGCATGACGCGCGACCGGCCGGAGCTTGCCTGGGCGCATGACCTTGGCCGCATGGCGCAGGTCTCCATCGTGGCTTACCTGGTCAGCGGGACATTCCTTTCGCTGTCCTATTGGGATTTCTACTGGACGCTGCTGGTCGTGGTCGCGGGGGCCTATGGGCTGGCGCGGGCCGCGCTGGCGCAAGCTGCACCGACAGGGCAGGCCGCGGTGGCGATGCCGGGCTGGCGGCGCCGTGCCGCCGCGCCGCCGGCCTTTGCCCGGGCCGCGCCGCAATGACCCCCGAGGAGGCCCCGCATGGATGGTCTGTACTTCCTGGCGATGCTGATCGGCATCGGCTGGCTGGCCTGGTGGGCGGCGGCGACACCACCCACCAGCACGGCATGGGCGCCCTTCGACATGAAGGATGCGGCGGGCGGGACGGACGAACATGACACGACAGAACGAGGCAGCCCCCGCATCCACCGCCGCGGCTGGCGGGACGCTGCTCCGCCCCAACCCGGCCGGCGCGGCGCAGCGGCCGATCCGCCTGCTGACCTTCAGCACGCTCTACCCCAACGCCGCGCAGCCCAATCACGGCGTCTTCGTCGAGAGCAGGCTGCGCCACCTCGTCGCCAGCGGTGAGGCGCGGAGCCTTGTGCTCGCGCCGACCCCCTGGTTCCCCTCCCGCGCCGATCGCTTCGGCCGCTGGGCCCGCTACGCCGCCGTGCCGGCGGAGGAGCGGCGGCACGGGCTGCGCCTGCTGCATCCGCGCTTCCTGGCGCTGCCGGGGCTGGGGCTGCTGACCGGCCCGGCGAGCCTCTATCTCGCCGCCCGGGCCGCGCTGGCGCGGCTGCTGGCGGAGGGGCTGGAGATCGATGCGATCGACGGCCACTACCTCTACCCCGACGGCATCGTCGCGGTCTGGCTGGGGCTGGAGTTCGGCAAGCCGGTGGTGCTGACCGCACGCGGCTCGGATGTGAGCCAACTGCCCGGCTACCGCCTGCCGCGCCGCGCGATCCGGCGGGCCATCGTCGGGGCGGATGCGCTGATCGCCGTCAGCGCCGGGCTGAAGGAGGGGCTGGTGGCGCTGGGCGCGCCGCCGGGGAAGGTCACGGTGCTCCGCAACGGCGTCGATCTGCGCAGCTTCCGCCCGCCCTCCTGCCGCCGCACCGCGCGCGCCGCCTTGGGGCTGGGGGCGGAGCCGGTGCTGCTCTCGGTCGGCCATCTGATCGAGCGCAAGGGCCACCACCACATCATCGCCGCGCTGCCGGCGCTGCCCGGGCATCGGCTGCTGATCGTGGGGGAGGGGCCGGATCGCGCGGCCCTTGGCGCGCTGGCCCAGAGCCTGGGCGTCGCCGAGCGGGTCCAGTTCGCGGGCGCCCAGCCGCATGCGCTGCTGCCGCTGTATTTCGGCGCGGCGGATGCGCTGGTGCTCGCCTCCAGCCGCGAGGGCTGGGCGAATGTGCTGCTCGAAGCCATGGCCTGCGGCACGCCGGTGGTGGCGAGCCCGGCCTGGGGCAGCCGCGAGGCGGTGGCCGCGCCCGCCGCCGGGCTGGTGCTGGAGGAGGCAAGCCCGGCCGCCATCGCCGAGGGCGTGCGGCGGCTGCTGGCAAGCCCGCCCGACCGTGCCGCGACCCGCGCCTATGCGGAGGGCTTCAGTTGGGAGGCGACCACGGAAGGCCAGCTCGCGCTGTTCCGCCGGGTCATGGCCGCGCGATGCTGAGGCGCCGCATCCTGCTCGCCGCCGGGGGCGCGAGCCTCGCGCTGCCCCATGCCGCGCAAGCGGAGGTGCGGAGCCCGCCGATGCCCTGCGCCGGGCAGGAGGGCGATGTGCTCGGCCTGGTGCTGGAGGGCAGGGGCACCCCCGCCGGCAGCATCGCCGTCTTCGGCCAGGCCTTCCGGCCGGGCGATGTGCCGGCGGAGGCGGGGCTTGCCGCGCGGCTCACGGGCGGTGGCACCCTGGCGGTGCAGATGGATGCGAAGGCGCGGCATCCCGACGGCTCGGTGCGGCTGGCGGTGATCGCGCTGGCCTGCCCGGCGTTGGCGGCGGGGGCGCGGGCCGGGGTGGTGCTGTCGCGCGCGGCGGCGCCACCGGCATGGCGGATGGATCCCACGGCGGCACTGGCCGGGCGGCAGGCGGTGGTGGGGGTCCGGCCGCTCGCCGGGGGGCGCGCCTGGGAACTCGACCTGCTGCGCCCCTTCGGCGCCGCCGTGACCACGCCGCCGTGGCAGGCCGGGCCGCTCGCGGTCGCGGCACGGGTGGTGGCGCCGGTGCCGCCGGAGGTCGCGGGGGGAGTGACCTCGCTGCGGGTCGTGGCCGATGTCGCCCTGCGCGCCGATGGCACGCTCTGGGTCGATTGCTGGTTCCGCAATGATGTCGCGATGCGGCCCGGTGGCGGTGAGGCCGCCTATGGCGCCCGGCTGGTGCTGGATGGGCGCGAGGCGATCCGCGCGGATATCCCGCGCCACCACCAGTACACCGCCTGGGGCCGCGAGGCGGCGGCGGCGCGTGGCGGTGCGGCGCCCGCGCCCGCCCATGTGCGGCATGATGCCGAGTATCTCGCCGATGCCGGGGCCATCGCCCGCTATGACGTCTCGACCGGGGTCGATGACGCGCTGGTGGGCCGCATGGCGCGGCTGATGGCCGCACCGGCCTGGCAGGAGCCCTTCGATACACGCGGGATCACCCAGAACATGGGGCAGACCGGGGCCCGGGCCGATATCGGCCCGGCGACCATGCCGCAGGCGGTGTGGCTGATCAGCGGCGATGCCCGCGCCGCGTCCTTCGCCATTGGCCAGGCCGAGGCGGCCGGCGCCATCCCCTGGCACTACTGGGACCCGGCAGGCGGCGCCGGCGGGGCGGGGGGCTGGATCGACACCGATCATTGGCCGCGGCTCTGGAGCGATGGGCGCGGCGGGCCGGCGCCGGGCGGGCTGTTGCAGCCGATCGCCGGCGATACCGGCTGGGCGGCCGATTGCGCGCATCAGCCTGACCTCGCCTTCGTGCCCTATCTGCTGACCGGCCGGCGCGCCTTCCTCGATGAAGTGCAGGCCCAGGCCTCCTGGTGCGTCATCTCGCAATGGCCCGCGGCGGCGGCCCGGGGCGGCGGGCGCGATGGCGGCATCGGCGAGGGCGTGAATGTCGTGCGCGGCAACCAGGTGCGCGGGGCCGCCTGGTCGCTGCGCCAGCTCGACAATGCCGCATGGGCGAGCCCTGCGGACGACCCCAACCTGCCCTGGCTGCGCGGCGCCGCCGCCGGCAACTGGGGCTGGGTCCGCGCCCAGATCCGTGGCTGGACCATTCAGCAGGGCGACGCCCATGGCTGGATCCCCGGCGAATATGGCGCGCCGGGCGTGCTGCCGCCGTGGCAGCAGGACTACTTCGCCTCCACCGCCGCGAATGCGGCCCGGCGCGGTGGCGAGGATGCGCGCGTGGTGCTGGGCTGGATGGCGAGCTTCCTTGTCGGGCGCTTCAACGCCGCCCCGCGCGGCTTCGCCATGCATGATGGCGCGGCCTATCTGATCGCGATCCAGTCGCCGAACGGGCAGCCGCTGCGCAGCTGGTCCGAGATCGGCGCCGCCACGCGGGCGCGCGGCCTGTCGAATGGCCAGGGCTGGAGCAAGACCGAGGGCGATTACGGCCAGCTCGCGCTGCAATCCCTGGCGGCGGTGTCGGATGTGCTGGGCTCGGCCGAGGCGCGCGGCACCTATGTCGCGCTGCTGGCCGAGGCGCCGCCCTTCACCCGGCGGCAGGATTTCATCCGCGATCCGATCCTCCACATCGTGCCGCGTGGCGAAGCGCGGCCCTGCGCCCGGTGAGGCAGCCATGATCCTGGTCTTCGACATGACCAATACCGGCACCGGGCATGTGCCGATCAACCGTGGCTTGCTCCAGGCGATGTCGCTGGCCTTTCCGCGCCAGCAGATCCGCATGCATGCCGATGCCGATCATCTGGCCGCACTTCGGGACGACCGCGCGATCGAGCGGCTGCTGAATGTCGAATTCAAGCCGATCGCGCTGTCGCCGCTGTACCGCTGGAAGACGCATGTCGTCTCGGCACGGCGCTTCCTGCATGAGTGGCGGGTGCTGCGCGCGGCACTGGCGGCGGCGCCGGTGCGGCAGCCGCATCTCATCGTCCTCGCCTCCGCGACGCCCACGGCCATCGCCGCGGCGGTGATGGCGGCCGCGGCGGCGCCCATGCCGGTTGCGGTGCAGGTCGGGCTGCATGGGAACCTGAATGAGGTGATCGGCTGGCGGCCGCGCAACCCGGTGGCGCGGCGCTTCGACCTGCGCTCCATGCTGAGCCTGCCGAATCCGATGCTGCGGTTCCTGGTCTTCGAGGATTGCATCCGCGACGCCTTGGCCATGATCCTGCCCGAGACCGCGCTGCGCACCGATGTGTTGCCGCATCCGGTGGATGGGCGAGAGGCCGCGGGGCATCCGGCACCGGGGCTGGGGGTGCCGCTGCGCGTCGGCCTGGTCGGCATGGCGACGGAGGCGAAGGGGCTGACCGCCTTCCTCGATACCGCGCGGCTGTTCCGGCAGCGCTATGGCGATGCGATCGAATTCCACATCATCGGCGGCCGGCCGCATACCACGCCGCGCGAGCGCTTCGCCGACATCGCGCATGAGGTCGAGATCGGGCACATCAGCCGGGAGAAATTCGTGGCCGGTCTGGCGCGGCTGCACTACGTTTTCCTGCCGCTGCAGCCTGGGTATTACAGCCTGTCGCCCAGCGGGGGGCTGATGGATGCCGTGGCCTGGGGCAAGCCCGTCATCGCCAGCCGCGTGCCGATCACCGAATCGCTCTTCCGCCAGGGCGAGGACATCGGCCATCTCTGCGATGATCTCGAAGGGATGCAGGCGGCCTTGCATGCGGTGATGGCCGGCATGGATACCGCGCGATATGGCCAGCAGACCGCCGCACTCGCGCGGCTGCGCGATGGCCGCGGCCCGGAGGCGCTGTCCCGCATCTGGCGCGGCATCGTGACCCGGGGCTTTCCCAAGCTGGTGCCGGCGACCCCGGCCGCGCCCCGGTATTTCGCGCCGCTGTAGCGCCCCGCCTCAACCCGTCCGCGCGCGCCATGTGCCGAGCGCCAGCAGCGTGCGCCCGATCCGTTCCCGCAGTGGCACCGGCATCGCCGAGACACCGGCCTTGAGCCGCAGCGGCCAGCGGCGGTGGGTGGGCGGCAGCAGCGGATAGATGCGGCGCACCGAGTCATGGTCGTGCCGCGCGAAGGCCAGTTCCAGCGCATCCGCGCGGCGGCGCGCGACGCTGTCGCGGATGGCCGCGGCATGGCGCGCCAGCGATGGCCGTCGGGCCAGCACATGTTCGAGAATGGCGGCATCGCCAAGGTTCATCGCCTGCACATCGGCGGAGAAATTATTGGCATGCTTACGGATGCCGACCAGCGGCTGCGGCACGGCCTCCAGCGGCGAGTCCCGCACCACGCCGAAGGGCGCATGCTCCGCGAGCAGCAGCGCGGTCGCGAAATCCGTGCCCATGATGCGCCCGACCGAGGTATCCCACCCGCCGATCCCGAGCAGGAAGCGCCGCTCCGCCACCATGCAGGACGGGAAGAACGGCTGAAACCTGATCAGCCGTTCGACGATGGGCGAATCGAACACGCCGAGACCGCTGCAACCCACCCGTCGCAGCCCACTCCAGAAACCGGCCGGGGCTGCGTCGAACTTGCGCGCGTCCTGCCACCGCCCGTCGCGGATGATGGCGAAATCGGCGAAGGCGACGCGGGTGCGTGGCTCGGCGACCCAGAGCACCGCCATCGCGGCAAGGAAGCCAGGGCGCCAGACATCGTCGCTGTCACAGAAGGCGACAAGCTCGCCACGCGCCTCCCGCAGCCCCACATTGCGCGCAACGAGATCGCCCGAGTTCCGGATGCGGATCAGTTTGACCTGGCCGGCATATCGTGTGGCCAGAATTGTCGGGGTGGCATCGGTCGAACCATCATCGACGACGATGATCTCCACAGCCGGCAGCGTCTGCGCCAGGATCGCATCCAGGGTTTCCGGCAGCAGCGCCGCGCGGTTGTAGCTCGGCACCACGACGCTGATGCTGGCGGCAGGGGTCGCCAGCATCGGCGTCAGCCCTTCGCGGCCGTCCGGCGGAACACCAGATCGGCCATCTCGAAGTCCCGTCGCTGCAGCGGCACCAGGCGGCTCGGCGGCGGCTGGATGTAGAAGCCGCCCTGATAGGCATTCGCCACTTCAAAGGCCGAGAATCCGGCCTCGGCGAAGATGGCGAGGAAGGCGTCGAGCGAGCCGCCGAGACCTTCCAGCGCGGATTGGTTGACCTCCACGAGGATCTCCACATCCGGCCGTAGCAGCGGCAGCACGTCGCGCATGCCTTGAACGACGAGCCACTCGGCGCCTTCGACATCGATCTTGATCAGCCGGGCGGCGGTGATTTCGACGAGCGGCACGATGTCGGGCAGGGGGCGGCCCTCGACCACGGCCTCCTGCAAGGTGCCGGTCTTGGCCGCCTCGGCCGCGACGATGGTCGTGCCGCCGAGGTTGCTCTCGTCATGCAGATACACCGGCACCGGGCCGGCCGTGGCCGTCGCCGCCATGTTGTACGGCTGGACGTTCGCCGCCCCATTCGTCGCTAAGTTTCGTTGCAGCCGCTGGAAGATCCAGGGTGAAGCCTCGACCGCATGCACGTGCCCGGTCGGCCCGACAAGGCGCGATGCAAGCAGCGTATGCAGCCCGACATTGGCCCCGATATCGATGACGACATCGCCGGGCCGCAGCGCCGCGCGGTACAATGCCGTGATCGCCGGTTCCCATACGCCAAAGAAATACACATAGCTATGCACCGAATCCGGGAAGCCACCTTCAAGCCGCGCGCCGAAGCGGGTGCGCGCCTCGATGTTGAAGGACCGCCATGTGATGTAGCGCCGGACAATCCGGTCCCAGACCCACGCCTTCCCGCGGCGGCCCGGCGCGTGCTGGAAGTACAGGCGCAGGCCGGCGCAGGCGGTGCGAAGCGCAAACCCTTCGGCGCGGCTCTGGGTGATCGCGGTCATTGGCTGTCCTGCAGTTGGAAGTGTTCGACAGGGCTGTAGCGCCGGCTATGCGCCAGTGCCGCAGTGCGGTGCCTCGCCCAAAGGCCGAGGAAGACGATCAGGTCGCGGAATTCCCGCGGGTCCATTCGCCAGGCGTCTAAGGCCAGGGCCAGGGCGGGACCGCGGCGGCCGGCGAGCAGGTTGTTGAGCGCCAGCCCCTTGCGCGCGCTGTAGCGCGCCCAGCGCAATTCGCGCCGGAAGCCTCGCAGCAACGGATCGGCTGCGGCCAGGCCGTGCATGCGCATCGAGCGCGCCGCGAGCCGCGCAGGCGATGCCGTCAGCCCCGTGCCGGCGCGCCGCCATGCATAGACGTCCGCATCGATCGGGTGCAGCGCCGAAAGCACGGAAAGCTTTGTCAGGAACAGGAAATCCTCATAGTAGCTCAGCCCCTCGGAAAAGCCGCCGATACGCTCCACGAGATGCCGGCGCACCAAGGTCGCGCCGAGATGCATCCAGAAGTTGGCGATGAACATCCGGGTCAGCTCCGGGCTGGCCAGCACCCGCCCGGGCAGGTTGGGCGTGTCATGCAACAGGCCATCGGGATGCAGCAGGCGGTGCCGCCCGCCGATCCAGGCGACGTCCTTGCGATCGAGCAGAATGCGCGACCGCGCGATGCGTCCCGGCAGCCAAAGGTCGTCGGCGTCGATGAAGCCGATCCATTCACCACGCGCGAGACCGATCCCTTCGTTGCGCGCCGAGGCGGGGCCGGCATTTGCGCAGCGCCGCGCGAGACGGATGCGGGAATCATTGGCCGCGAGTGCATCGAGCGCCGCCACGGTGTCGCTCGAGCGCGATGCGTCATCGACGAGGATGAGCTCGAGTTCCGTCTCTCCCCCCTCGGCGAGGACCGAGGCCACCGCGGCCTGCAACAGCGGCGGGGAGGTATCGAATACGGGGCAGATGACGCTGATCTCCACCGGCTCCCTTTCAGGCGGGCGTCGCCACAGACGTGCCATTCTTTACAGTCGTATATTCTCCAGACCAAGAGTATTTGGAAGACGTATTCGAAATATCTTTCGATTTCATCTGGATAAATGCAATGAAAATAATTACATGCAACATGTAAATCAATAAGTGTCAGCTTTTCTACTTCGCCTTTTTGGGGTCCTTCGATATCGTCCCGACCCGACGCGATGTCAGGAGGTTTTACAGAGATGGCAAGGATCCTTGTCACTGGCGGCTGCGGCTTCATCGGCTCCCACCTGTGTGCGGCACTGCGGGTCCAGGGGGATCAGGTCTTGGTGCTGGACGATCTCTCGACCGGGACGGAGGCCAACCTCGCCCCGGGTGCGACCCTCCTCCTCGGCGACATCTCCGATCGGGAGGTCGTGCGGGAGGTGATGTCGGAGGTCGATGCCTGCTACCATCTTGCCGCCATCGCCTCTGTCGAGCGTGGCGTGCAGGATTGGATGGGCACCCATCGCACCAACCTCTCCGCGACCATCGGCGTGTTCGATGCGGCCCGGGCCCGCGGGGTGCCCGTGGTCTACGCATCCTCCGCGGCGGTTTACGGGTCGGGCGGCACCTTGCCGCTCGACGAGGCCTCGATCCTGCGACCGCTTTCCGCTTATGGGGCCGACAAGCTCGGCTGCGAGCAGCATGCGCGGGTGGCTGGCCACGTCCATGGCGTGCCCACCGCGGGCCTGCGCTTCTTCAACGTCTTCGGCCCGCGCCAGGATCCGCGTTCACCCTATTCCGGCGTCATCTCGATCTTCTGCGACAGGATGCGGCGCGGGGAACCCATCGACGTCTTCGGCGACGGAATGCAGACGCGCGATTTCGTCTTCGTCGGCGATGTCGTCCGCGCGCTTGTCCGCGCGATGCGGCATGCCTCGGTCACCGCGCCCGTCTTCAATGTCTGCACCGGGCGCGCGACCTCGGTCCTCGCGCTGGGCGCCATGATCGCGGAGCTTTGCGGCGGGGAGTTCGCGGTGCGGCACCGGCCGGCGCGGCAGGGCGAGATACGCCATTCCGTCGGTGCACCGGAATGGGCGCAGGAGCGGCTCGGGCTCGGACCCGCTGTCGGGCTGCGCAGCGGGCTTGCCACGACGCTGTCCTGGCTCCGTGCCGGCGGCCCGGGCCTTGCGACGCGCAAGGATCCCGCGCCCGTCCGTGCCGTGGTCAGTGCAGGAACCACCAGGTGATGGCACCGATGAGCAGCCAGGCCAGGATGCACAGGACGAGGATGAGCAGCGCCGCCGCCGGCCAGGTGAAGCGACGGCTGGGGGTGGGCTCGTCCGGGCCTTGGTCTGAAGTCATGCGCCGCATCTTCTCCCAGACGACCGCGCCAGTCCTGTGGACGTCCCCGGGCAGCGTCTTCGTCGTTCCGACATCATGCACAGAGATTCCGGGCCTGTCTTGTGGCGGCGTGCATCCAATCCATTCCCCGTCGGCACGCCGAGGATAGCACCGCACCGGCCCGGTCAGCGACCGGAGCAAGCAGCAATAGGAGCATCGTATGTGTGCCGTGGTTGGCCTTTTCCATCCCACCAGCCCAAGGTCGCCGGATAGCGGCCTCGTCCGGCGGATGGCCGATGCGCTGCGTCATCGCGGTCCGGATGGCGCGGGCTACCACGCGGAGCCGGGTCTGGCGCTCGGCCATCGCCGGCTTGCGATCGTGGACCTGGCCGGCGGCGCGCAGCCCATGAGCAACGCGGATGGCAGCCTCGTCATCTCCTTCAACGGCGAGATCTACAATCATGAGGCGCTGCGGCGGGATCTCGAGGCGCTGGGGCACCACTTCCGCACACGTTCGGATACCGAGGCCATCCTGCATGCGTGGCGGGAGTGGGGGCCGGGCTGCCTCGATCGCCTGAACGGCATGTTCGCCTTCGCGCTCTGGGATCGTGAGCGCGGCCAGTTGGTGCTGGCGCGCGATCGGCTGGGCGAGAAGCCATTGCATTACGCGCGCCTGCCCGATGGCACCATCGCCTTTGCCTCCGAGATCGCGGGCTTGCTGATGCTGCCGGGGCTGTCACGCCGGCTCGACCCCACGGCGCTGGATGATTTCCTCGCCCTCGGCTACGTGCCCGACCCCAACACGATCTATGCCGATATCCGCCGTCTGCCGCCGGCACATTATCTGGTGCTGCATCGCGCGAGCATCGGCGCGCTGCCGCCGCCCCGACGCTATTGGCAGCCTCCGACGCAGGTGGTGGCGGCACCGAGGGATGGTGGCCGCGAGCTTGCATCGCGGCTGCACGAGGCGGTGCGCCTGAGGCTGATGTCCGATGTGCCGCTTGGCTGCTTCCTGTCGGGCGGCATCGACTCAGGCGCGATCACCACCCTCGCGGCCGCCGCGACCAAGGGCCCGTTGGACAGTTTTACGATCGGCTTCGACGGGGAGTGCGATGAGCGGGCGCAGGCGGCGCATCTCGCGGCCCAGCTCGGCACCCGGCACCATGAGGCGATGGCGACGAGCGATTACGTCGCCGCCGCCCGGCACCAGGCGGCGCTGTTCGGCGAACCCTTCGGCGATGTGTCAGCAATCCCGACACTGGCGGTCTGCCGCCTGGCGCGGCGGCATGTCACCGTGGCGCTCTCGGGCGATGGCGGCGACGAGGTCTTCGCGGGCTACCGCCGCTACCGCTGGCACCAGATGGCCGAGGCGGTGCGGCGGCATATTCCGGCGCGGATTCGCCGTCCGGTGATCGGCGGGCTCGCGCGCGCCTACCCCAAGCTCGACCGCGCGCCGCGCTGGCTGCGGGCGAAGCACACGCTGACCGAAATCAGCCTGGACAGCGCGCTCGGCTACTACGGCACCGTTTCCCGCATCGGGCAGGAGCGTCGCCGCGCGTTGCTGTCGCCGGGGATGCGCGCGGCGGTCGATGGCCATGATCCGGCCGCGCGCTTCGGCGCGCTGATGGAGGAGTGCGATCCTGATGACTCGTTGCTGCAAGCGCAATATGCCGATCTGCACACCTATCTGCCCGGCGATATTCTGACCAAGGTCGATCGCACCAGCATGGCGGTGTCGCTCGAAGTCAGGCCACCGCTGCTCGACCCGACGCTGGCCGCCTGGGGATTGGCGCTGCCCGCCGGGCTGAAGCTCCAAGGGGGCCAGGGCAAGCACCTGCTGCGCGTCGCGCTGCGCTCGATCCTGCCAGCCGAGGTGCTGCAGCGTCGCAAGCAGGGCTTCGCCGCCCCGATCGGGCAACAGTTGCGGGCCCAGGCGGGGGCGGTGCGGGCGCGCCTGCTCGGCGGGCCGATGCTGGACAGCGGAGTCTTCGACGCACCGGCCCTGGCACGGCTGGTGGACCAGCATATGGCCGGCAGCTTCGATCATTCCCAGGCGCTCTGGCAGTTGTTGGTCCTTGAGGGTTTTCTCGCCGACATCGGGGGCATGCGGCTGACCATGCCGGAGGAGAGACTCGCGGTGCCGTCACCATGAGCGATGGTGTGCCGGAGAGCATCCTTGCGCGCACGGCGCGTGGCGCGAGTTGGGTCATCGCCTGGCGGATGATGACGCGGCTGCTGGGGCTTGCCAGCACGCTGGTGCTGGTCCGCCTGCTGCCGCCCGGGGATTTCGGGCTGGTCGCGCTCGCGACCGCCTTCGCGCTGGCGCTGGATGTCTGTCTTGCCATCGGTGTGGAGGATCAGATCGTCCGTGCCCAAGATCCACACCCCGCGCTGTACGACACAGCTTTTACGTTGAACCTGCTGCGCTCCTTCGTCGTGGGTGGGCTGATCGCCATCGCGGCGGGGCCGGCGGCGGGGTTCTTTGGCGAGCCGAGGCTGGAGCCGGTGCTGCTGGCGCTTGCCGTCTCGGCGGCGCTGAGTGGCGCGACGAATGTCGGGGTTGCCGATTTCCGCCGCCGCCTGATGTTCAACAAGGAGTTCCAGCTGCAATTCGTGCCGCGCCTCGCCGGTATCGTGGTGACGGTCGTGGGCGCCTGGGTGCTGCGCAGCCATTGGGCGCTGGTGCTGGGCATCCTGACCAATCGCCTCGGCATCGTCGCGATGAGCCATCTGCTGCACCCCTACCGCCCTCGCCTCTCCCTGTCCGCGTGGCGGGATCTGGCCGGCGTCTCCTGCTGGGCCTGGGCGATCAGCATCGTCACCTTGGTGCGTGACCGCGCCGACAGCATGGTGATCGGCCGCATCCTGGGGCCGACGCCGCTCGGCATCTATGCCGTGGGCGTCGAGGTCGCCGTGTTGCCGACGACCGAGATGGTAGACCCCATCTGCCGCGCCTGCATGCCGAGCTTCGCCGCGTCGCTGCGCGGCGGCAGTGCCGAGCTGAAATCCTCCTACCTGCGGATCGTCGCACTGACAGCCTTGCTGACCTTGCCGGCGGGCGTCGGTGTGTCGCTGGTGGCGGGGCCGGTGGTGGCGCTGGCCTTCGGCCCCGCGTGGCTTGAGGCCGCACCCCTCGTCACCATCCTGGGCATTGCCTGCACGCTGACCTTGTTCGGCAACGTCAGCGCCGCGCTGCTCAGCGCCAAGACGATGCTGCGCGGCATCTTCGGCGTGACGGCTGCCTCGGCGGCGTTGCGCGTGGTGCTGCTGCTGGTGCTGACCCCTGCCTATGGGCTGCTCGGGGCCGGCATCGCCGTGGGGGCCGCCGTCGTTGCCGAGCATGTGGTGCTGGTCGCCTGCGCCCTGCGATTGCTGCAACTGCCGCTGCGGCAGTTCCTCGCCTGCATCCAGCGCCCGGCGCTGGCCACGGCGGTGATGGCAGTGCTGCTGTGGGCGAGCGGCCTCGGCTGGACCGCGCCGCCCGAGGCGGCCGCCACGGCGGCACGGATGCTGCTGGTGTCGATCCCGCTTGGGGTTGTCAGCTTCACCGCGATGCTTGCGACCGCCTGGTTCGCCGCCGGTTGCCCGGCGGGCGCCGAGGCCGACATGATCGGGCTTCTCCGCCGCATGGGCGGACGGGTCTTACGCCAGCGCCTCGGCGCAGTGCGTCAGGGCTAGTCATGGACACGATTCTTCAGGCCCAGGCGTCAAGCCGTCGCGTTGCGAGCGCCGCCGAATGGAGTGCCGCCGTCTTCGCGCGCAATGAGGCACCCTCGCTCGCGGCCTGCCTGCGCGCCCTTGCTCGGGCGGGGGAGGGGGTGGATCTGCGGGTGACGGTGCTGCTCAATGGCAGCACCGATGGCTCGGCGGAGATCGCCGTCGCGGCGCTGCGTGAGACCGGGCTGCGCGGCAGCGTCCATGCGATCGCGCAGGGTGACAAGGCGAATGCCTTCAACCAGTTCATCCACCGGCTGCGCCCCGAGGCCGCGACCTACATCTTCGTCGATGGCTACGCCGCCGTCGCGCCCGGCGCGCTGCGACACCTGGCCGCGCGGCTGCGGGATGCGCCCCAGGCCCAGGCCGCGGCGGCGGTGCCCAGCACGGGGCGCAGCGCTGCGTTCCTGACGCGGCAGATGCTGGAGGAGCCCGGGCTGCACGGCTCGTTGTTCGCGCTGCGCGGCAGCTTCGTCGCGCGGCTGGCGTCACTCGGGCTGCGGCTGCCGGTCGGACTGTATCGTGGCGATGGGTTGGTGGGATCCTTCGTGCTGCATGATCTCGATGCGGAGCGCGGCGGCTGGGTCCTGGAGCGCCTGGCTGTGGAACCCGGCGCGACCTGGCGGGCGCCCAGCCTGCGCCTTTGGCATCCGCGGGATGCGCGCCGGCATTGGCACCGGCTGGTGCAGCAGGGGCGCGGCCGGTTGCAATGGGCGGCCATTCGCGACGCCATCTATCCCGGCGGCTTCACGGCCCTGCCCGAGGATGCCGACACCTGTGTGCTGGACTGGATCGCCGCGGCGCCGCGCCTGCGCACACCGCGCCTCTGGCGCGACCCCTTCGCGGTGCTGGCGCTGCGGCGGATGCGTGGCGCCCGGCCACGGCTGGATCTTACGCCGCGGCTGCTGGCCGAGGTGGAGGCGAGATGATCCGGCTAGCGCAGCACCAGCCGCCGCAGCCGGGCGGCCATGCCCAGGGGCGACCAGACAGGCAACAGCTCTGCCCAGACCATCGGCTCGCTGCCGGTGGCGAGGCTGCGCTTGTACTGGTCCGCCCCGGCCAGGAAATCATAGATGGCATCGCCCATCTCCAGTGCCCGCTGCACCGCCATGGCGTGGCAGGTCAGCCCCGGCTTGCCATGCGTGCCGGCACCGGCGTGGTCGAGCCCGCTCTGATAGGCAAAGACGCGCCCGGCGAGGCGCAGGTTGTAGAGATACCCGACCTCCTGCTCCCCGGCGGTCACGCGCAGCATGTCGACCTCGCCGCGCGAAGCCCCTTGCGCGATCAGGCTGCGATGAAAGCGTTGCAGGAAGGGGGTTGCGAAGGCGCCGGCGCCGCCGCGTTCGCGCCAGGTGCTTTCATGCAGCCGCAGCAAGGCATCGAACCAATCCAGCGCCTCGGCCGCATCGGCGGCGCGCTGCAACAGCACCTCGCCGCCCGCCGCGTAGAAGCGGGCGGAGCGGCGCAGCTGATAGCGGGTATTGGCGCTGCGGGTCGCGAGGTAGTCCCCCCCCGCCGTCCGCACCGCGCCGAGATCCACCAGCGGCGCCGGACGCGCCTGCAGCCGCAGCGCGGTGCCGCCCGCCGCGTGCAGGACCTCGGGCGCCACGCCGCTGAGCACGAGCCGGCGTGCGCCCGCCACGCCCCAGGCCGCGCGCAACAGGCCGCGCCGGATGTCGTCACCGAGGCTCAATGGTGCATTGTGCTCGATAAACGGTGCATCCAGCGCGGCATCGCCGCTTTCCGCGAGGCAGAGCCGGCCCTGGCGCCGGTTGAACAGCGCAAGCCCCAGGGTGCGCCCCTCCGCCTCGGCGCGCAGCAGCACGGGATCGGGATAGCGTTCCTCGGCGAGGCAACCGACCCAGCTCCAGGACTGGAAGAAGGAGCGTCCGGGAACCTCGGCCTCCAGCGCGCGCCAGTCGGCGCCGAGCTCCTCGAAGCTCCGCACCGGGGTGGAATAGATCCGCACAGTCATGCTCGTGCCGCCATGTTCCCGCCAGGAAGCACAGAGTGGCGGAGGACGCCATGACCGCCTGCGCGAACACGCCCCCGCGTCGTATTTTGCACGTGCTCAAATACTACCGGCCGACCTTCACCGGGGAGGGGGTGTTCCTCGAACGCTCCAGCGCCGTGATGCAGGAAGTGGCGGGCGATGTGGAACACGACCTGCTGGTCACCCACACCACGCGGCCGGCCGATCCGGCGGCGGCGGGCTTCTGCTCGACCTTGCGGCGCGTCATCTACCTCGGCGGCGGCCCGCTCTCCACGCTGCGGCGCCAACTGCGCTTGACCTGGTGGTTCCTCTGCCACCTGCGCCGCTACGACACGGTGCATTTCCGTACCCATGCGGATTGGTATTTCGTGACCTATCTGCTGACCCGGCTGGCCGGGCGCCGGCTGGTGCTGTCGGCGACGCTGGACGACAGCATCCCGGTTCTGGTCGGACATTATCGGCCACGTCTGCGACGAATTGCGACGCTCGGGTTTCGCCTGTTCCACGCCTATGTCAGCATCAGCCCCAAGCTGTTCCAGCAGACGCGCGCCGTGATCGAGGATGCCGCGCGCTGCCATCTCGTCGCCTGCGGCATCAGCCTGCCGCCCGACATGCCCGGCGAACGGGCGCGGATGCGCGCGGCCTTGGGCATCGGGCCTGAGGATCTGGTGCTGCTGTTCGTCGGCGGCCTGTGCGCGCGCAAGGATCCGGGCTTCCTGATCGACGCGCTGCCGGGCGTGCTCATGCGCCACCCGGGCGCGCGCCTGCTGCTGGTCGGCCCGGCGCTGGAGCCCGATTATCTCCGCGACATGGAACGCGCGGTGGCGGCGGCCGGGCTTGGCAAGGCCGTGATCTTCGCCGGCGAACAGCTCGACCCGCATCCCTATTTCGTGGCCGCCGATGTTCTGGTCTTCGCCTCACGGCTCGAAGGCTTTGGCACGGTGGTGCCGGAGGCGATGGCGCATGGGCTGCCCGTGGTGGTGCGCCGGCTGCCGGGCGTCAACGACAGCTTCGTGCTCCACGGCGAGACCGGCTTCCTGTTCGACGATATGCGTGGCTACCTCGATGCCGTGCTGCGTCTGGCCGCCGATCGGGGGCTGCGGCTGCGCATCGGCGCCGCGGGCCGCGCGCTGGCGCGGCGCGAGTTCGACATGCGGCAGGTGGCGGCGCGCTACCTCGGCATCTACGGCATGGCGGGCAGGATCCGCCCGGCCGCGGTCGAGACCGGGCTCGGCTGCACCGCCTCGATCATCGACAGCCGCTTTCATGTCCCCGCCAGTTGCGGCCCGTCGGGCGATCCGGCCCGCACGCCGCTGCTGATCACCACGGTGGACGCCGAGGAGGCCTTCGACTGGTCGTCCCCGCTGTCCCGCGACGCCCATGACGTAAGCTCGATGGGCAGCCAGCACCTGGCCCATCGCGTCTTTGCCCGCCATGGGGTGGTGCCGGTCTATCTGGCCGATTACCCGGTCGCCGCGCAGGAGGCCGGACGTGGACCGCTGCGCGAGTTGTTGCGTGATGGGCTCTGCGATGTCGGGGCGCAGCTGCATCCCTGGGTCACGCCGCCCTTCACCGAGGAGGTCGGCGAGGACAACAGCTATGCCGGCAACCTGCCGGTCGCGATGGAGCTGGAAAAGGCGCGCCGCCTGACCGGTGTGCTCGGCGATGCCTTCGGCGCCGCACCGCTGATCTACCGCACGGGGCGCTTCGGCGTCGGGGTGCGGACGGCCGATGTGTTGAAGCGGCTCGGCTACATCGCCGACAGCAGCGTGTCGCCCTGCTGGCCGCAGGCGGCGATGCGGCAAGGCCGCGACGCCTGGGCCAGCTCCCCCGGCCCCTATTGGGTGGACCGGGAGCAGAGCCTGATGGAGATCCCGGTCTCGGCGGCGCTGGTCGGGCGGCTGGCCGGGCGGCAGGGGCAGCGCCTCGCGCCGCTGCTGTTTCACCCGCGCAGCCAGCGCCTCAGGCTTGCCGGTGCCGCCGCACACATGGGCCTGCTGGAACGCATTCGCCTGACCCCGGAAGGCATGACCATTGACGAGGCGAAGCGGCTGACCCGGTTCCTGCTCGCGCAGGGCCATCGCGTCTTCGTGCTGACGTACCATTCGCCATCGCTGGTGCCGGGCAACACGCCCTATGTGCGGACGCTGGCGCAGCGGGAGCGTTTCCTCGCCTGGCTCGATGAATACTACGCCTTCTTCCGTGAGGAGATCGGTGGCCGCAGCGCCACTTGGCGCGAGGTGCGGCTTGGCGGCGAGGCTTCGCTCGCGGCCGCGGCGCCGGCGATGGCGGCGGCGCTCTGATGCCCGCGGTGCTGTCGCTGCAACAGGTTCTGACCGCGCTGGTGCTGCCGCCGCTCGGGCTGGTGATCGCCTGCCTGTTCGGCGGCATCCTGGCCTGGGGTGGGGCGCGGCGGGCGGGGCCATGGGTGGTGCTCAGTGCCGCACTGGTCCTGCTGCTGGCGACCCCGGCCATCGCCGGGCTGCTGATGTTCTCGCTGGAACGCGAGCTCGGCCGCGACACCGCCCAACAGGGCCCCGCCAGCCCCGGCGCGATCATCGTGCTGGGCGCCGAGGTGGCGCATGGCAGCGGTGGCGCCGAGGTCGGCCCGCTGACGCTGGAGCGGCTGCGCGCGGGGGCGGCGCTGCATCGCCGCACCGGCCTGCCGCTGCTGGTGACCGGCGGCGTGCTGTCGCCGGGCGATCCGGCGATCGCGGTGCTGATGGCCCGCAGCCTCGCCGAGGATTTCGGCACCCCGGCGCGCTGGATCGAGGCCCATGCCGCCGATACCCGGGACAACGCCGCCTTCAGCGCCGCGCTGCTGCGCGCCGACGGGATCGGCTCCGCCTATGTCGTCAGCCACGCCTGGCACCTGCCGCGCGCGCTGGCCGCCTTCGCGCGGCAGGGGCTGGCGACGGTGCCGGCGCCGCTGCGCCTCGGCCGCGCGCCGGACCTGTCCTGGGCCGATTGGATGCCGCGGCCCGACCGGTTGCCGGAAAGCTGGTTCGCGCTTCGCGAATGGGTGGGGAGGCTCGTCTATGCGCTTCGCGACTGACCCCGCCGCACGGCTGATCCCGCTGGCCCGGTCCTGTCTTCCGGCTTGGTGCGACGCCTATCTCGCAGCCGGGGACAGCGGCGATTTCTTCGCCGGCCGGGTCTGGTACGACAGCATCCTGGCGCATGCGCTGCCGGTGGGATCGGAGCCGGTGCTTGCCGTCTGCGGCCGCTCGGATGCGGTGCTGCTGCCCCTGCTGCGGCAGGGCAGCCGGCTCCGCAGCCTGGTGACGCCCTATACGCTCAGTTGGCGCCCCTTGAACGCGGCGGGGGCCGGGCCCGGGACGCTGAGGGCGGCAGGGCGCGGCCTCGCCCGGCTGCTGCGTCGGCGCGGCCCGACGCTCCTGGAGGCGCTGGCGGATGACACGCCGGGGCTGGAGGCTATCCTGGAGGGCGTGGCATCGGCGGGGCTGGCGCTCGGCCGCTACCGCCATTTCGGCAATTGGCGGGAGGCTTTGCCGCCGGGCCTCAGCTGGTCGGGCTATCTCGCGGCGCGGCCGCCGGTCCTGCGCACCACCATCCTGCGCAAGCTGGCCCGCGCCGGGCGCGAGATGCGGTTCAGCCTGATGACCGCACCGGGGCCCGCGCTGGAGGCCGGGATCGCCGCCTATGTCGCGGTGCGCGACCGCAGCTGGAAGCCCGCCGAACCCTTCCCCGATTTCGATGCGGCGCTGATGCGGGCCGCGGCCGCCGCGGGGCTGCTGCGCCTCGGCGTGCTGCGCGATCGGGAGGAGCGGCCGGTGGCGGCGCAGTACTGGGTTGTTTCCGGGGGGCGCGCGGCGCTGCTGAAGCTCGCGCATGACGAGGCGCAGCGCGCGGCATCCCCCGGCACGGCGCTGACGGCGCTGATGATTCGCGGGCTGATCGACGATGTCGGTGTCGCCGAACTGGACTTCGGCCGGGGCGATGATCCGTACAAGGCGCAGTGGGTCACGCAACGGCGGCAACGCATCGGCGTCGCGCTGACCGACCCGTGGCATCCGGCCGGGATGCTCGAACTGGCGCGGCAGACGATGGGCCAGGGCCGCCGGCGGATCGCGGGGTGGCTGCAATCGGTGGAGGGGTGCGCATGAAGATCCTTTACAGCCACCGCATCCGGTCGCGCGATGGGCAGTCGGTGCATCTGGAGGCCATGGTCGCGGCGCTGCGCGCGGCGGGGCATGAGGTCCGCGTCGTGGGGCCGGCGGGCTTCGCCACCACCGGCCTTGGCGAGGACAGCCGCATGGTGGCACTGATCCGGCGGCTGCTGCCGGCCTGGGTCGGGGAATTGGCCGAGCTCGCCTATGCCCTTCCCGCGAGCTGGCGACTGGATCGTGCCGCGGCAGCCTTCCACCCCGATGTCATCTACGAACGCGCCAATCTGTTCCATTTCGCCGGGGCGCTGGTGGCATGGCGACGGGGGCTGCCGCTCCTGCTTGAGGTGAATGCGCCGCTGGCGCAGGAACGCGCGCGCTTCGGCGGGCTGGCGCTGCGGCGCATCGCTGCCGCGGGCGAACGCTTCGTCTGGCGTCGGGCCACACGCGTGCTGCCGGTCACCGCGGTATTGGCCAAGCATATCGTCGCGGCCGGCGTGCCGGTGTCACGCATCGCGGTGGTGCCGAATGGCATCGACCCGCGCGATTTTCCGCCCGCTCCGGCCCGGCCCGAAGGGGGAGAGATCGTGCTCGGCTTCATCGGCTTCCTGCGTGACTGGCACGGGCTGGATGCTTTGCTGCGCGGCATCGCGGGTTGGAAGGGTGAGCCGCGGATGGTGTTGCAGATCGTCGGCGATGGGCCGGCGCGGCCGGGCCTGGAGCGGCTTGCGGCGGAGCTTGGCATCGCCGACCGGCTGCGCTTCACCGGGCTCGCCGCGCGCACCGCGGTGCCGGGGTTGATCGCGGGCTTCGACATCGCGCTGCAGCCGGCGGCGGTGGCGTATGCCTGCCCGCTGAAGGTGTTGGAATACATGGCGGCCGGGCGGGCGATCCTCGCCCCCGATCAGGCGAATCTGCGCGAGTTGCTGGAACATGGCAGCACCGGCCTGCTGTTCGATCCTCGTCACCCCGAGGCCTTCTGGGCGAATGTGCTGCTGCTGGCGCGCAACGCGGAGCTGCGCCGGGGGCTGGGTGAGGCGGCGCGGGCCGCCATACTGCGGCGGGATCTGACCTGGAGCGGCCATGCGCGCCGCGTCGTCGCCCTGGCGACGGAGGCCATGGCCGCGCCCGGGGCCACACGCAGCGCCGCATGGGAGCCCGTCGAATGAGCCAGACCCTCGCGCAGCGTCCTGTCGCCGGGCTGCCCTCCACCGCGCCGCTGCTGCTGCATGTTTTCCCGAGCTTCGCCGTGGGGGGCGCGCAGGTGCGCTTTGCCGCCGTGGCCAACCGCTTCGGGCCGCGCTGGCGCCACGCGGTGGTCGCGCTCGATGGCCAGACTGACTGCGCCTTGCGCATCGATCGGGGCGTGTCGCTGACCCTGGTGCGGCCGCCCGCCGGCGGGGGGGGGCCGCAACGCCTGCTTGGCATCGCCGCAGTGCTGCGACGGTTGCGGCCCGCACTTCTGGTGACCAGCAATTGGGGGAGCATCGAATGGGCCATCGCCAATCTCGCCTCACCCCGGCTGCCGCATCTGCATACCGAGGACGGTTTCGGCAAGGAGGAAAGCGGCGGCCAGATCGGCCGCCGCGTGCTGGCGCGCCGCCTGTCGCTGCGCTGGAGCACGGTGGTGCTGCCCTCGACGACCTTGCTCCGCGCCGCGCGATCCTGGCGCCTGCCAGAGGCGCGGCTGCACCATATTCCCAACGGCCTCGACCTGCGCCATTTCACCCCCTCCGGACCGAAGGCGGCATTGGCGGTGCCGGGGGAGGGGCCGCTGATCGGCATCGTCGCGGCGCTGCGGCCCGAAAAGAACCTGGGACGGTTGCTGCGCGCCGCGGCGCTGCTGCGGCGGGATGGCGCGGTGTTTCGCCTGGTGATTATCGGCGAGGGACCGGAACGGGAGATGCTTGAGGCGCTGGCAGCGGAGTTGGGCATCGCGGAGCAGGTGCTCTTCGCCGGGCATATGCCCGATCCGGCGGCGGCGTATCGCGCGCTGGACGTGTTTTGCCTGTGTTCCGATACCGAACAGATGCCGTTCTCGGTGCTGGAGGCCATGGCCTCCGGCCTGCCGGTCGCGGCCACCGATGTGGGAGATATCCGCACCATGCTGGCGCCTGAGAACCATCCCCATATCGCGCGGCCCGATGACGCGGCGCTGGCCTCGGCGCTGCATGGGTTGCTGGGCGATCCGCCGCTGCGGCGGCGGCTTGGCGCCGCCAACCGGGCGCGGGCGGAGCAGGTCTATGACCAGGAGACGATGTTCCAATCCCATGCGGCCCTGATCGACGGGCTGGTGGCGCGGTGATGGACGGGATCGAGACCAGTGCCACGGCGATGCTGCGCGGCTTTCCGCTCGCCTGCCCGCGCGATGGCGAGAGCCTGTACGCCGAGGGGGCAGCCCTGCGCTGCCACCGCTGCGGCACCTGCTTTCCCGTTGTTGGCGGCGTGCCGGTGCTGATCGACGACGAGGCCTCGGCCTTCGCCATCGCCGACTACCAGAGCGGTGATGGCTATACCGGCCCGAGCTATGGCCGTGAGGCGGATCGCGCGAGCGGAGTGCGCCGGCTGTACCGCCGTGTGGCGCGGTGGCTTGGCGATACCGGGTCGAGCATCCGCCATCCCGATCCCGCCGATGCGCTGGCCTATGTCGCCGCCTCCCGCCCGAACCCGCGTGTGCTGGTGATCGGATCGGGCGGCTTGCGCTTCGGCGGGGTGGATGATCATGTGCTGCACAGCGATGTCGCCTTCGGCCCCGCGGTCGATGCCATCGCCGATGCCCATGGGCTGCCTTTCCCTGATGGCGTCTTCGATCTCGTGGTGGCGGTCGCGGTGCTGGAGCATGTCGCCGATCCCGCACGCTGCGTCGCGGAGATCTGGCGGGTGCTGGACCAGGGCGGGCATGTCTTCGCGGTAACGCCCTTCCTGCAACCGGTGCACATGGGCGCGTATGATTTTACGCGGTTCACGCCGATCGGACATCGCCGGCTGTTCCGGCGCTTTGACGAGGTGGCGGCCGGCGTCGCGATGGGAATCGGCAGCGTCACCGCCTGGACCTTTGGCGCGTTGCTGCAGTCGGTTTCGCCGGGGCGCCGATGGCGGCTGATCGCGCGGGGCTTTGGCCTGTTGTGCACGCCGCCGTTGCGGCTGCTCGACGGGCTGCTGCGGCACGGTGCCGATGCGGCGGGCGGCTGCTGGTTCTTTGGCCGGCGGCGGGATGGGGCGCCGGTGTCGGATCGCGCGCTGGTCGGCACCTACCACGCGCAATTCGCCCATGGGCCCGAGCGGTTGCCGGCGCCGGACGCCTAGGCCGGACGCGCGATCAGGTTCTGCGTGACGTAGATCTCGCAGCGCTTCACGTCATAGGGGAACAGCGGCATCAGCTCGCCGTTCAGGCAGAGCCGATAGATGTTGTAGCCAGGCAGCGCCTCGAAGAAATCGCGCATGGTCACATGCGTCGCGATATTCGCGGGCACGAACTCGAACTGGATCAGCTTGATCCGCTGGCCGCGAATGGCGGCGGCGGCCCCCTTCAACACATTGAGGTCGAAGCCTTCGGTATCGATCTTGAGGAAATCGACGGTTCCGATCCCTTCGTCCCGGAGATAGTCATCCAAGGTGGTGCAGACGATCTGATGCTCGACGATCTGGCTGTCGAAGATGCCGATGGCATCGCGGCTCAGGCTCGCCTGCGTCGATCCGTCGCCGCTTGCGAAATCGAACAGCGACAGCGTGCCGCTGGTATCGCCGAGCGCCTTCTGCACCAGGGTCACGCGCCGGCCGGCGAGATGCCGGGTGAGCCGGGCGAATGTGCTCGGATGTGGTTCGAAGGCGTGGATCTCGGCGGTGGGCGCAAGCTGTGAGAGGTAGTCGGCATAGGAGCCATAATTGGCACCGACATCGAGCAGCACGCCGCCCTGTAACCGCGGCGCGATGCTGTCGAGGAAGCGCTCCTCGGCGCGGTTGAGCCCGTGACGGCCCTTGAAGTTGATGGCGATGCCATTGCAGCGAAGCGCGAAATCATAGAGCGCCCGCGAGGCCCAGGCGGCGGAAGGGCGGTTGAAGGCCCAGACCAGCGGATAGGCGGCGGCGGCAAGGCACCGCTTCACGAGGCTGTCACGCCATATCGCCGTCTTTATCGGATGTGCGATCTCTGACACGGCGGTATCCTCGCGCTGGTGATGTTCGATGATGCCATCCCAATAGGGTAGGCGCCAGCGGGAACACGATAGATTGTAGATATAGCAACGGCTTTCTGGTAAAATCCTGTTGCGCAACGTGCAAAATATCGGGGTGCGTCTGGATGGGTTGTGCCCGGGTTGCACAGGCTTCGCCAGCAGAAGCCACTCGGCGAGGTCCCCCGGTCGCGGCAGGCGGCGGCCGTGGCCGAATGGAGGCCCAGGACGCGAGGTTGATCTCCGAGACCGGGCTCCGAGACCGGGCGGGCTTTTGCCCGATGTTCAGGACTTCCCTCCAGACCGCATTGTGAGGCTCTGAGATGTCGCTCTCATATGATCCGCAGATGCCGCTCCAGATTGGACGCCATACGATGGTATCGGCCGCGTTTCACGATGGCCATTGCCCGAGCCGCGTCAGTGCCGCTGAAGACGGAGATACAGCAGGCCTGGCAATCACTGGGCAGCCATGATTTGGGAGGTCATGGATGTCTGGCGCATCGGTCGAGACGATCGCTGGAGCTCTGGGCTGCCTCGCTGCGTGACATCAAGGCACGCATGCGCCCCTTGTTCACGCAAGCGCGGGTAGCGGCTTCGGCGGGGCTGTTCCTGGATGGGCTGCTGGGCAACTCCACGGCGCAAGACCGGATGGATGCGGGCGGAGGCGACCGGCGACCCCGGCCCTTGGCGTCAGCAGGCCATCCGGCATCATGCGAACACCACGACGCCCCCAAAAACACAACCCAGGATGAGGACGCTGTCGCGCCTGCGCTGATCCGTTGGTCGATCCAGGAAATCCGCCGCATCAAGCCGCAGCGCGGCTCTTACACCGTAAACCAAAATACAACTGTAATGCTGGCCCTGTGGACACTTGCCATAGGCATTAGGATGGTGACGATGGCGCGGTAGTGTCTTGTGGTCTTCTCGTGGCGCGTGGCAGAGGATCGGCGGTCGTAGGCGGTGTCGGCCATGACGACCTCGGCGGGCAGGTTCTCGATCAGGGCGTGGGTCCGCGGACAATCGCCGCGCTGGCCGCCGGTCAGCGTAAAGCGCACAGGCATGCCGAGGCCCCGGACGGCCAGATGGATCTTGGTGCTCAGCCCGCCGCGGGAACGGCCAAGGGCCTGATCTTCAGACCCCCTTTGGGGCGCCGGCGGCGTGTTGATGGGCACGGATGATGGTGCTGTCGACGATCAGGTATTCGAAGTCAGGGTCGTCCGACATGGCCTCGAAGATGCGCCATCACACGCCCTTGCGGCGCCATCCGCTCCCATGCCGTATCGCTCAGCACCAATCGTCCATCACGCCCAAGGCCGCCTTGAATCACGTCCAACACAGATCGGGACTCCCTAGAGTCCACACAAACTAGACCTCTTCGGGCGTGAAGTGCCGGCTCGGGGAGACGAATTCCTCCTGCGCCGCGACGGTCAGGATCTCGCGTGAACCCGCGGCCTCGGTCGCGCGCAGCAGGCCCCAGATGCTGCTGGCGGCCGCCGCCATGGCCCCGGCCCCGCCGGCGCCGCGCAGCACGTGGAACAGGAACAGCGCCGCGATCGCATCCCCCGCGCCATTGACCGAAAGCGCCAGCCGCGGCGTGCGTAGCCGGTGGCAACGGCCGGCCTCGGCGACCAGCAGATCGACGCAATCGGCGGGCGTGTCCTCGACCGCGAGGCTCGTCACCATCACGATCCGGGGCCCCAGCGCCGACAAGGCGGCGCAGGCCGCGCGCGCTTCAGCCAGCGTGGTGACGGCGGTGCCGGTCAGCCATTCCAACTCGAACTGGTTGGGCGTGACCAGATCGGCCATCGGCAGGGCGCGGTCGCGGAAGAACTCGGGGATGCCGGGGCGGACGAAGATGCCGCGGCCGACATCGCCGATCACCGGGTCGCAGCACCAGATCGCCTCGGGATTGGCCGCTTTGACCTGGGCGACGGCATCCAGGATCGCTTCCCCGATCGCGGCATCGCCCATGTAGCCGGTGAGCACGGCCGAGCACCCCGGCAGCACGCCGCGCTCGGCGATGCCCTGGAGCAGCTCGCGGATCAGCCCGGCCGAAAACACCTCGCCCCGCCAGGCGCCATAGCCGGTGTGGTTGCTGAACTGGACCGTGTTGATCGCCCAGACCTCGGCCCCCAGCCGCTGCAATGGGAAGACCGCCGAGGAATTGCCGACATGCCCGTAGGCGACCGAGGACTGGATGGAGAGGATGTTCAAGCGGCGCGAGCCCCGTTCACTGCTCCGGCGAGGCTAGGGGCGGGGGCCGGGCGGGGCAATGCGCGCGGGCCGCATGGCCGGCGCGGGCCTTGCGCCGGGATGCGGGCGGTCTCCATACTCCCCGGAC
Source organism: Humitalea rosea (assembly GCF_003253705.1). GTDB lineage: Bacteria > Pseudomonadota > Alphaproteobacteria > Acetobacterales > Acetobacteraceae > Humitalea > Humitalea rosea. Next base: position 34,155 of record NZ_QKYU01000008.1, on the reverse strand, counting down.
AATGATCCGCGCAGCGGACGTGCCCCAGGGAAACGGCCATGATCGACAGTGATTTCTCCCGTCGCGGACTCCTGCTCGGCGCGGGCTTTGGCGGGGTGTTCCTGCCGGATGCGCTGCGCAACGCGGTGCAGGCACAAGGCACCAGACCCACCGAGATCAAGCTCGGCATCACCACCTTCCTCTCCGGCCCCGCCTCGGTGTTCGGCGTGCCGGGCAAGCAGGCGGCGGAGATGCTGATCGAGGAGATCAATGCCGCGGGCGGCATCGGCGGCGTCCCGCTGCGCGCGATCTTCGTCGATGAGGGGCCGGGCCTGGACCATCTGGTCGGCGAATTCCGGCGCCTGGTGCAGAACGAGCAGGTCGATGTGATGCTCGCCTCGATCTCCTCCGGCTCCTGCCTCGCCTGCACGCCGCTGGCCGAGGAGCTGAAGAAGGTCACGCTGCTCTGGGATTGCGGCACGCAGCGCATCTTCGAGGAGCATAGTTACCAATACGCCTTCCGCACCCAGGCCAATGCGACGCCGGAAATCCTGGCGCCGCTGCTCTATCTGCTGAAGACCAAGCCGAATTTCCGCACCGTCGCCGTGGTCAACCAGGATTACGCCTGGGGCCGGGATTCCTGGGAGATCTGGCGCACCGCGCAGGCGGCGCTGAAGCCCGATGCGCGCGTCGTCGCCGAGCTGTTCCCGCGCTTCGGCTCCACCGATTTCTCCACCGAGATCACCCGCCTGCTGGCGCTGCGGCCGGATGTGATCCTCTCCGCCTCCTGGGGCGGGGATCTGGACACCTTCATCCGCCAGGCCAATGAGCGGCGGCTGTTCGAACGCTCGACCTTCGTGATGCCGCTGGCCGAATCCTCACTGGAGCGGGTCGGGCGCAGCCTGCCGGCGGGGCATATCATCGGCGCGCGCGGCGATCACTGGCACATGCATCCGCGCCCGCGCGACAAGGCGCATCTGACCCGCTTCGTCGAAAACTACCGCCGCCGCTACAACGCCTATCCGATCTATCCGGTCTTCCACATGGCGCAGGCGCTGTCGGCCTTGCAGGCGGGCTACGCCAAGGCGCTGGCGGCCAAGGGCGGCGCCTGGCCGAACCAGGTCGAGCTGGCGGCGGCCTTCCCGGGGCTGGAATACGACACGCCCACCAGCCGCATGACGATCCGCGCGGATGGCCAGGGGCTGGAGCAGCAGCTCATCGGCACCTCCAAGCGCGTGGACACGCATGACTTCGCGGTGCTGGACAATATGGTGATCTTCCCCGCCGAGATGGTGACGACGCCGGCCGGCAAGATCAGCACCGACTGGCTGAAGACCCTGAAGCCGGACATTCTCGCGGATATGCCGGCGCCGATCCCCTACGCCTGATGGCCGACTGGTTCGCCGACAACGGCCTGCTGCTGGGGTTGGCGCTGCTGGACGGGATTTCCTCCGCTGCCCTGATCTTCATGGTCGCGGTGGGGCTGACCCTGGTGTTCGGCGTGATGCGCATCCTGAACGTCGCGCATGGCTCGCTCTATGCGATCGGCGCCTATACCGCGGCGAGTGCCGGGATCTTCGCCGCCTCGCTCGGGCTGCCGGCCTGGGCCTCGCTGCCGGCGATCGTGCTCTCGGCGGCGCTGGTGGGGGCGGTGACGGGGCCGCTGATCGAGACGCTGCTGCTGCGCCGGATCTATGACAAGGACCCGGTGCTGCAACTGCTGGTGACCTTCGCGCTGTTCATGATCCTGGAGGATGTCCAAAAACTGATCTGGGGCGTGCAGCCGATGCAGAACGACACCGCGACGCGGCTGCTCGGCACCATCGACGTGCCCTTCGGCGCGGATGTGATCCCCTTCAACGCCTATCAGCTTCTTCTGCTGCCGGGGGTGGCGCTGACGGTGCTCGTCGGGCTGACGCTGTTCCTGCGGCGGACGCTGACCGGGCGCGTCATCATCGCGGTCACCGAGGATCGCGAGGCCGCGACCGCCATCGGCATCGACAGCACGCGGGTCTTCCTGCTGACCTTCACCTTCGGCGCGGCGCTGGCGGCGCTCGGGGGCGCGTTGTCCTCGCCCACCGCCTCGGTGGTGCCGGGGGTCGGGGCCTCGACCATCGTGCTGAGCTTCGCCGTGGTCGCGACGGCGGGGCTCGGGCGGATCGAGGGGGCGGCGATCGCGGCGCTGATGATCGGCCTGGGTCGCTCCATCGCCGTCTATTTCGCGCCGGAGTTCGAGGTCGTGGTGCCCTACATCATCATGGTCGCGGTGCTGCTGGTGCGGCCGCAGGGGCTGTTCGGCGTGGCGGTGACGCGGCGTGTCTAGGCCGGGCGGGAAACAGGAGGCGCTGCTGGCGCTGGCCGGTGCCGCGGCGCTGGTCGCCATCGCCTTCGGCGCGCCCTGGCTGAAATTCGTGCTGACCATCGCGCTGGCCAAGGGGCTCGCGGTGCTCGGCATCCTGCTGCTGCTGCGGGCGGGGCAGGTCAGCTTTGGGCACGCGCTGTATGTCGCCTTCGCCGCCTATGTCGTGGCCTTCCTCGCACCTCTGGTGCCCGAGGCGCTGGTGCTGCTGCCGCTGGCGGCCTTGGGTGCGGCACTGCTCGGGCTGGTGATCGGCCTCTTCGTCTCCCGCTACCGGGAGATCTTCTTCGGCATGATGAACCTGGCCCTCAGCATGGTGTTCTATTCGCTGCTGGAGAAATTCTACCATTTCACCCGGGGCACCGACGGCATCCGGGTCCAGCCGCCCCGCGTCGCCGGCATGGCGTTGACGCGGGACGGCTACGAATGGGCGCTGTTCGGGATCGCGCTGGGCCTCTGCCTGGTCGCGGGGTGGCTGGCGCGGATCTACCTCGCCTCGCCGATGGGCCAGGCGCTGAGCGCGATCAAGACGCGGGAGACGCGGCTGGAATTCATGGGCATCTCCGCCCGCGCGGCGCTGCTGTTCGCCTATGTCGCCTCGGCCTTCCTGGCCGGCTGCGCGGGCGCGATCATCGCCATGACGACGCGGCATGTGACGCCGCTGCTGGGCTATTGGACCGCATCCGGCGAGCTGGTCTTCATCGCGGTGCTCGGCGGGGCAGGGGCGGTGCTGGGGCCGTTCCTGGGCGCCATCGCCTTCGAGCTTGTGCGCGTCTATGCCGCCGCGACCCTGGCCGATTCCTGGCAGCTGATCCTCGGCAGCGTGCTGCTGGGGGTGATTCTCTTCGCCTCGCGCGGGCTCTGGGGCGTGATCGAGGCGCTGCTGCGCCGGGGGCGCCGCGCGTGAGCGTGCTGCTCTCGGCCCGTGGCCTGCGGCTCGCCTTCGGGGGCGTGCGCGCGGCGGATGGCATCGACCTCGATGTGATGCAGGGCGAGTTCCTGGCGATCATCGGCCCGAATGGGGCGGGCAAGACCAGCTTCATCAACATGACCACCGGCTATCTGCGGCCGCAGGCGGGCAGCATCGCCTTCGACGGCCAGCCGATCCTGGGCCTGCCGCCGCGCAAGATCGTGCGCCGGGGCATCGCCCGGTCCTTCCAACTGCCGCAGCTTTCGGGCGAGCATACCGTGCTGGAGAATGCCGCCCTGGCCGTCGCGGCCCATGCCGGCTTCTGGTCGCCCTGGCGCGCCCTGCTGCGCCCCGAATACCGGCGCGATGCGGAGGCGCTGCTGGACAGCTTCGGCCTGCTGCCGCTGGCCCATGCCCGCGCCGATGCGCTGAACGAGGGCGCACGCAAGCTGACCGACATCGCCATGGCCGTGGCGCTGAAGCCGCGGCTGTTGCTGATGGATGAGCCGACCTCCGGCGTCGCGGCCTCGGAGAAGATGGCGATCGTCGAGACCCTGGTCCGCGTGCTGCGGCAGGCGGGCGTCACCGCCGTCTTCGTCGAGCATGACATGGATGTGGTGGCCCGCTTCGCCGACCGCGTCGCGGTCTGGTCGCAGGGCCAGATCCTGGCGCTCGGCCCCGCCGCCCAGGTGCTGGAGGACCCGGAGGTGCGCCGCGAGGTCATCGGCATCGAAGCGGGCCCGCTGCTGCCATGATCGCGCTGGAGGGCGTCTCCGTCGCCATCGCCGGCACCGGCGTGCTCCGCGCCGTCTCGATGCAGGTGCCGCCCGGCGGGCGCGTGGCCCTGATCGGGCGCAATGGCGCGGGCAAGACCACGACCCTGCGCGCCATCATGGGGCTGGTGCCGCTGGGGGGCGGGCGGCTGCTGCTGGCCGGCGAGGATGCGGCAAGGGTGCCCGCGCACCACCGCGCCCGCCTCGGCATCGGCTATGCGCCCGAGGAGCGGCGGCTGTTCGGTGCCTTCACCGTGCGCCAGAACATGCTGCTGCCGGCCGAGGTGCTGCGCCTGCCGAAAGCCGAGATCGCGCGCCGGCTGGACGCCATCTTCACCCTGCTGCCGGAACTGGAGGTGCTGGCGCCCCGCCCCGCCGCCGGGCTTTCGGGCGGGCAGGGGAAGATGGTGGCACTCGGCCGGGCACTGATGGTGGGCACCCGCGCTGTGCTGCTGGACGAACCCTTCCAGGGCCTCGCCCCGGCTTTGGCGCAGCGCTATGCCGAGGCGCTGCGACGCCTGCGGGACGCGCTGCCCGACGTCGCGATATTGATCACCGAGAGCAACCCCGAGCTGCTGAAACCGCTGGTCGAGGCGCGTTTCGTCATCGAGCGGGGGGAGATCACGGCCGCCTGACCGCGCGCCCGGGTTGCCGCGGCGGCCCCCCTCCCTTATACGCCCCCATCCTCACGCGCCGGTCGGTATCGGCGCCAGACCCTGGATCCACGCCATGAAGCCCGACATCCACCCCGACTACCATGAGATCAACCTCATCATGACCGACGGGAGCACCTTCAAGACGCGCTCCTGCATGGGCAAGGCGGGCGACACCCTGCGTCTGGACATCGACCCGAAGTCGCATCCGGCCTGGACCGGCGTGCAGCGCATCATGGACACCGGCGGCCAGGTCGCGAAGTTCAACAAGAAGTTCGCCGGCCTCGGCATCAAGAAGGCGCCCTGAACCTTCTCCCTCGCCCCCCTCTTGAACCGGGGCGGGGGATTTTCCATCTCCTGCATGCTGGCGATGCCCTGATGGGGTCGTCGGCGGTGGATCGCGGTCCGGCTGGGTTTTTTCCCCTTGCTGGTTTCGCCATGGGTTGCCCATCTCGGGGACCTGCCTGACCGATCCGCCATGTCACAGACCTTGCTGATGCAGGAGGTTTTTCAGATGACCGTCGATTTCCAGCCCTTGTTCCGTTCCGCCATCGGCTTCGACCGCATGGCGCGCCTGCTCGACACCGCCCGCACGACGGCGGATGTCCCGTCCTACCCGCCCTACAATATCGAGAAGACCGGTGAGGACACCTATGTCCTGACCATGGCCGTCGCCGGCTTCGCGTCGGACGACCTCGATATCAGCGCGCAGGACAATACCCTGGTGATCTCCGGCCGCCTGCCGGAAGACAAGGGGCAGCACCGCTACCTGCACCGTGGCATCGCCGGCCGCGCCTTCGAGCGCCGCTTCGTGCTGGCCGACCATATGACCGTCTCGGGCGCCGAGCTGGTCAATGGCCTGCTGCATGTCAGCCTGCGCCGCGTGGTGCCGGAGGCGCTGAAGCCCCGCCGCATCCAGATCGCCTCGGCCGCGCCGCAGGCGCCGCGGGTGCTGGAAGCCGAGCCGGCCCAGCAGGCCGCCTGACCAAAGAGGGGCCGGCGGGCGACCGCCGGCCCCTTTTTTTGTGCCTCAGCCGGGCCGGAAGAAGGCCGCCGCGGCCAGCTTCTGCGCGCGGCGCGCCTGGATCGCCGCCTCGGCCCTGGCGATTTCCCCACGCAGCTCGCCGATATAGGCGGAGAGATCCTCCTCCCCCATCGCGTCCAGCACGCGGGGCTGGAATGCGTCCCGCCGGCGTGGCCCCTCTTCTTCCTGCATGTCTTTGCTCCTGCCCGGTTCTGCCGTGGCAAAAATGCCAGCCCCGGCGCATGGAAGCCAGATATCGGCTTTGACCCTGCGGCCGGGGGCACCTATATCGACCCCGAACCCGCGGCGCGGCCCTTTCGCCGCCGGCCGCCCTTTTCGCGGCCGGCCTAAGGCCGCGTCCCTGGTGCCGCCGCAGCGTTATCTTTTACGCACGCCAGATCCAAGGTGCCGCCCATGTCCACGCCCCTGATGCCCAAGGCCACCGCCGTGTGGCTGATCGACAAGACCGCCCTGACCTTCGAGCAGGTTGCCGATTTCGTCGGCATGCATCCATTGGAAGTGCAGGCGATCGCCGATGGCGAGGTCGCCCAGGGCATCGTCGGCTACGATCCGGTCGCCAACATGCAGCTGACGAAGGAGGAAATCGCGCGTTGCGAGGCCGACCCCGCGTTGCGGCTGCAAATCCTCGCCTCCGCCACCCCGGCGCCGAAGGCGCGGGGCAAGGGCGCGCGCTACACCCCCGTGGCCAAGCGCAACGACCGGCCGGACGGCATCGCCTGGCTGCTGCGGAACCACCCGCTGCTCTCGGACGCGGCGATCGGCAAGCTGCTCGGCACCACCAAGGAGACCATCGCCAAGGTGCGCGACCGGACCCATTGGAACAGCAGCAACATCAAGCCGCGCGACCCGGTGATCCTCGGCCTGTGCAGCCAGTCGGATCTTTACACGGCCCTCGCGCCGCTGGGCGAGCGGGCCAATGTCCCGCTGGCCGACGCCCAGGCGGATGACGCCGCCTGAGTCTGTAACCACTGAGCTTGGTCCTGTAACCAGGGCCCTCTGAGGGGGTCAGCCCGGTCCGCTATCGCGGATCGGGTCGGAATTTCTGCATTTCCTCTTTCAGCCGCAGTTTGTCGCGCTTGAGTTGGCTGAGGGCGGCATTGTCCGGCTGGGGCCGGCCATCCTCACTCTCGATCCGCCGCTCCAGCGCGGCATGACGTTCCTCGAGTGCGCGCAATCTGGCGATGCTGGCCATGGGCAGGCGTCCTCCTCGTGCTTCACCGTATGGACTGGCGGGGGCGGCGCCGACTGGCGCGCCCGCCGCCGTCCATGGTAACCACATGGGGCGCTCCCCGCGCATTCAAAACCCGCGCCGGGTTTGTTTTCCCCCCTGGCCTTTTGTCGGACACCGCCCGCACGCCATGCTTGCCGATCGCGACGCCCTGCTCCGACGCCTTCATGAGCTCCGCACCGAGCACCGCGACCTCGACACCGTGATCGCGCGGATCGAGGGCGGTGCGGCGGACCTGCTGCACCTGCAGCGGCTGAAGAAGCGCAAGCTGAAGCTCAAGGATGAGCTCGCCTGGATCGAAAGCCGCCTGGTGCCGGATATCTCGGCGTGAGCCCGCTCGTCGGCGTCATCATGGGCAGCCGCAGCGACTGGGAGACCATGCGCCACGCCGCCGAGATGCTGGAACGCCTGGCCATCCCCTTCGAGACCCGCGTCGTCTCCGCCCATCGCACGCCCGAGCGGCTCTATGACTACGCCCGTGGCGCCGCGGGGCGCGGCCTGCGCGTGATCATCGCCGGGGCCGGCGGGGCGGCGCATCTGCCGGGCATGGCGGCGGCGATGACCCGGCTGCCGGTGCTCGGCGTTCCGGTGCAGAGCCAGGCGCTGAACGGCATGGATAGCCTGCTCTCGATCGTGCAGATGCCGGCCGGAATCCCGGTCGGCACGCTGGCGATCGGCCGTGCGGGGGCGGTGAATGCCGGGCTGCTGGCCGGGGCGATCCTGGCCCTGTCCGATCCGGCGCTGGCCGAACGGCTGGAGGCGCTGCGCGCCGAACAGACCGAGGCGGTGGCCGAGGCGCCAACATGAGCCTGCCCGTGCCTTTGGCGCCGGGGGCGACCATCGGCATCCTCGGCGGCGGGCAGTTGGGGCGGATGTCGGCGCTGTCGGCGGCGCGGCTCGGCTACCGCACCCATGTGTTTTCGCCCGAGGTCGCGGGCCCCGGCGCCCAGGTCATGAGCCAGAGCACCGTGGCCGAGTACGGCGACATGGACGCGCTGATCGGCTTCGCCGACGCGGTCGATGTCGTGACCTTCGAATTCGAGAATGTGCCGCATGCGACCCTGGCGGCGCTTGAGGGCCGCGTCGCCTGCCGCCCCGGGCCGCATGTGCTCGCCGCCTGCCAGGATCGCGCGGTCGAGAAGCGCGTGCTGGCCGAGGCCGGGGTGCCGGTCGGCGCCTGGGCGCTGATCGCGCAGCCGGCCGACCTTGCCCCGGCGCTGGCGCGGACCGGGCTGCCCGCGGTGCTGAAGACGACCCGCCTTGGCTATGACGGTCGCGGCCAGGCGGTGGTGAAGACGCTGGCCGAGGCCGAGGCCGCCTTCGACCGCCTCGCGCCGCATCCGCTGATCGCCGAGGCCTTCATCCCCTTCGTCGCCGAGGTCTCGGCGATCGTGGCCCGCGGGGCGGATGGCGCGACCGTCACCTTCGATGCGATCGAGAATCGGCACCGGAACCATATTCTCGACCTCTCCTATGCGCCGGCGCGTATTCCCGCCGCCACGGCGGCGGCGGCCCGCGCCCATGCGGCGGCGATGGCTACGGCCCTGGAACTGGTGGGCGTGCTCGCGGTCGAGTTCTTCCTGCTGGAAGACGGACGGCTGCTCGGCAATGAAATGGCGCCGCGGCCGCATAATTCCGGGCATTGGACCATGGATGCCTGCGCGGTCAGCCAGTTCGACCTGCATATCCGCGCCGTGGCCGGCCTGCCGCTGCCGCCGCCGGGCCGCCATGCCGATGCGGTGATGCGGAATCTGGTGGGGCAGGAGGGGATGGCGCGGGTCCTGGACCTCGCCGCCCAGCCCGATGTGGCGCTGCATCTCTATGGCAAGGCGGAGGCCCGTCCGGGCCGGAAGATGGGCCATGCGACGCGCCGTTTTCCGACGGGCGCGCTGGGGTTCCTGCCGGATGGGGCCGCCCTCGCGGGACTGTGACCAATTTGCCGATAACCACTGTGGCCGCACAGCAACAGTAACCGATCTCTTGTACGGACACAGTAGGCAAGGCTTCGTACGAAGTGCTATCGGACCTTTCAACGCAGTGTTGGTCAGGACGGCCATTCGGTCACGACTTCCGACGCAGCCGAATAGAATTCGAAGGGGAAATTCGATGAACCTCAAAACGGCGCTTCTCGCCGCCACCGTCCTGAGCCTGCCGCTTGCCGCCCAGGCGCAGCCCGTCTCGGGTGTCTACATCGGCGGTGGGGCTGGTGTGAACTTCCTGCAGGATTCGGACCTCTCGGTCGCGAACGCCGCGGGCCGCACCGCTCTCACCAATGCCGGCATCGGCACCCGCACCGGCACCGCCTCGTTCGAGACCGGCTACGTCGGCGTGCTCAGCATCGGCTACGGCTTCGGCAATGGTGTCCGCGCCGAGTTGGAAGGCAACTTCCGCTCCAACAAGATCGACAGCATCTCGGGCTTCCGCGGCGCCACGGGCAACCGCGCCGTCAGCGGTGGCTTCACCCAGTCCTATGGCGTCATGGCGAATGCCCTGTACGACTTCGACCTGGGCCTGCCGGTTGTCCCCTACGTCGGCCTCGGCGCCGGCTATGTCATCCAGAACTGGGATAACGTCCGTTCTTCCGCTCCGGGCGTGAACGGCGTGCGCATCGATGGCGATGACGGCCGCTTCGCCTATCAGGCGATCGTGGGCGCCGCCCTGCCGATCGAAGCCGTCCCCGGCCTGTCGCTGACCGCCGAATACCGCTTCCTCGGCACGCTTTCGCCGGAAGTCGATGGCCGCGTGACGACCCCGACCGGCGTCGTGACCGCTGGCCGTGCGAAGATCGAGACCGAGAACTTCAACCACTCGCTGCTCGTTGGCCTGCGCTACGCCTTCGGCGTCGCTCCCGCCCCGGTGCCCGTCGTCGTGACGACCCCGCCGGCCGCCCCGGCCCCGGCCCGCACCTACCTGGTCTTCTTCGACTGGGATCGCGCCGACCTGACCGACCGCGCCCGCCAGATCATCGGCGAAGCGGCCACCAACAGCCGTCGCGTCCAGGTGACCCGCATCGAGGTCTCCGGCCACGCCGACCGTTCGGGCACCCCGCAGTACAACCAGCGCCTGTCGCTGCGTCGCGCCGAGACCGTTGCTGCCGAGCTGACCCGCCTTGGCGTGGCCCGCGAGCAGATCGTGGTCCAGGCCTTCGGCGAGAGCCGCCCGCTGGTCCCGACCGCCGATGGCGTGCGTGAGCCGCAGAACCGTCGCGTCGAGATCGTCCTGCGCTGATCATCCGGACCCAGCCCCCCGGGGCTGGGTCCAACAGGAATGGGGCGCTCCGCGAGGAGTGCCCCTTTTTTGCGTCTGGCCTCCGGGAAGATTACCTCCCGTTGGTGGTCGCCACTCGCAGCGGCGCCGGGCGCGTGCAGGCCGGCGCGTCCTGCAAGGTCGAAATCTGCCCCGTTAGCGTGAGCTGCTGCAGCGCCACCCCATTGGGTGCGGCCAGCGCCGCATCGAACAACCCACCGACACTGCGGCAGAAGGCGTCGCCGTAGCGGAGACTGTCTTGCGAATGAGTATTGGCGAGGCCGGTGATGTAGCGGTCGGTGCCGCCTTGCCCCTCACCACGCCGGCGGAAATGGCCCTGGATTGTGGACCAGGCGCGGCGCAGCTCGCCTTGGTGGCGCCGCACGAACTGGTTGTACGGCTGCTCCATCCCGCAGGTGATGGCGGCGACCATCAGCTGGCTTTGCAGCGCCCGGACGTCGAAGGCCTGGCGGTCCGCTGCGGCGAGGCAGGATTGTGCCCGCGCGGCCGGAGAACAGACGGCAACGGCAAGCCCCATGACGAGCCCGCGCAAGATATGACCCACCCGAATACTCCCCCCTCACAATATTGTGCGGAAGGTTAACGGGGCCGGGTGGGCCTGGCGATGGAAAACGCGCGGCTCAGGCCGCTTGTGCCGCCGGGCGCCGCGACATCCGCGCCAACCCGGCCAGGCGACGGTCGAGGAAGCCGAGTGTGGCGGTCAGATCCTCATCGGCATTCGCGAGCCAGAAGGCGAGGGTGGTGGCATAGACCGCCGCCAGCGATGCCCGCCGGGTGTACCAGGAGAAATCGGCCGAGGTGTCCCCGGCCGCATGCCACATGGAATCGACCGTCCGTGCCGTGCAGCGCAGCGCGACCCGAAGGTTCCAGGGCAAGGCCAGCAGCCCCAGGCCGCGCCGCAACGCTGCCTTATGCGGCTGCGCCGCTTGCAGCCGGAGGGCGATCACGCGGCGGATGCGCGCGGGAACCCGCAGTTCGGACAGCGACTCGGCGAGGGCGGCTGCCTCCATGTCCCGATCGGCGAGGTCGCTGAACGCCTCGACCATGCCGATGGGGCCGGCCGGGAACAGGAAGGGCGCATCCTCCACCGGCAGGCCGGCGCGGGCGAGGCCGCGTTGCAGGGCCTGCTCGGTCCAGCCGAACTCCGGCACCTGCGGCAGCATGGCCCGCAGGGCGGCGTCGCGTTCGGGGCTGCGTTCGATCATGTCGCATTCTCCGCGGGGGGATGGCGGGCAAGCTCCTCGGTGAAGCCGAGCAGCGAAAGGTCATGCATCCGCATCGGGTAGAGCACGCCGTTCAGATGGTCGAACTCGTGCTGCATCACGCGGGCGACCATGCCCTCGGCCTCGCCCTCGACCTCATGGCCCTCAAGGTCCAGGCCACGGAAGCCGACCCGCAGGCTGCGCTTCACCGCGCCGCGTAGGCCGGGGATGGACAGGCAGCCCTCCCAGCCCAGGGTCTCCGGCGGATCGAGCGCCACGATCTCGGGGTTCAGCAGCGCCGCCACGCCCTCACCCTGCCGCCAGACGAAGAGGCGCAGCGATTGATAGACCTGCGGCGCCGCGAGGCCGAGGCCGGAGGCATCCAGCATGGTTTCGGCCATGTCGCGCACGAGTCGCCGGATTTCGGGCGCGCTTGGGTCGATAATGGGCTCGGCGGGGCGCAGCAGCACGGGGTGGCCGAGTCGGGATATCTTCAGGATGGACATGGATGGCAGATAGGGGCTGAATTGGCGTCGCGACAGGGCCTGCGACCACCCCGCCAGGGATTTCCTGGTGAAAGGGGCATTCGTCCCTGTTCCTGAGCCACGGGGGCTTTCCCCCCGGCGCGACACCATGCTAGACACAGGCCTTCCGCGACGGGCCCCGGGTTCGGCGCAGTTTCCCTTTCGCCCATATCGGCAGGAGTAGCCCCGCGTGCAGGTCGTCGTCCGCGACAATAACATCGATCAGGCGCTCAAGGCGCTGAAGAAGAAGCTCCAGCGTGAGGGCGTCTTCCGCGAGATGAAGCTTCGCCGCCACTATGAGAAGCCGTCCGAGCGCCGCGCGCGTGAGGCCGCGGAAGCGGTCCGCCGCGCCCGCAAGGTCGAGCGCAAGCGGCTCGAACGCGAAGGCTTCTAAGCCGCCACGCCTGCTTCGGCGGGCGTATCGCACCGGAATTCTGGAAGGCGGGGCTGCGCATTGCGTGGCCCCGCCTTTTGGCTTGCCTAAACGATGCCCCACAGCAGCGCGAGGCTGCGTAGCGAGACCAAGGCCCCCACGATCCCCATCAGGATCCGGTCCGGCAGCCGCCGCGTGATTTCGTCCAACACGTCCCCTCATCCTGGGGTTGCGGGGCGACACTGCCCCGCAACCCCGGTGTGGGTTACTTCTGCAGTGCCTGCACGATCTGCTGCGTCACCTTCTTCGCGTCGCCGAACAGCATCATCGTGTTGTCGCGGAAGAACAGTTCGTTCTCGACGCCGGCATAGCCCGAGGCCATGCCGCGCTTCACGAAGAAGACGGTCTTCGCCTTCTCCACATCCAGGATCGGCATGCCGTAGATGGCCGAGGATTTGTCGGTCTTGGCCGCCGGATTGGTCACGTCATTCGCCCCGATGACATAGGCGACATCGGCCTCGGCGAATTCCGGATTGATCTCCTCCAGCTCATGCACGTCGTCGTAGGGCACGTTCGCCTCGGCCAGCAGCACGTTCATATGGCCGGGCATGCGGCCCGCGACGGGGTGGATCGCGTAGGAGACCTCCACCCCTTCCTTCTTCAGCAGATCGGCCATTTCGCGGACCACCTGCTGCGCCTGGGCCACCGCCATGCCGTAACCCGGCACGATGATGATCTTCTGGGCGTTCTTCATGATGTAGGCTGCGTCCTCGGCGCTGCCCGCCTTGACCGGGCGGGCGGGGCCGGCGCTGCCGCCAGTGGCCGCCGCGGCCGAGGGATCGGTGCCGAAGCCACCCAGCAACACGTTGATGATGCTGCGGTTCATGCCCTTGCACATGATGTAGGACAGGATCGCGCCCGAGGCACCGACCAGCGCGCCGGTGACGATCAGCAGCAGATTGCCGACGGTGAAGCCGATGCCCGCCGCCGCCCAGCCCGAGTAGCTGTTCAGCATGGACACGACCACGGGCATGTCGGCGCCCCCGATCGGGATGATCAGCAGGAAGCCGAGCCCGAAGGCCAGCAGCGCGATCGCCCAGAACAGCAGCGGGTGCCCCGTGGTGATGAAGGCGATCGCCAGCACCAGCATCAGGATGCCGAGGCCGAGGTTCAGCCAATGCTGGTTGCGGAACAGGATCGGCGCGCCGGACATGCGTCCGTCGAGCTTGGCGAAGGCGATCAGCGAGCCGGAGAAGGTCACCGCGCCGATCGCGAGGCCGAGCGTCATCTCGACGAGGGAGGAGGGCTTGATATGCCCCTGCGTCCCGATCCCGAAGGATTCCGGCGAGTAGAAGGCCGCGGCCGCGACAAACACCGCCGCCATGCCGACCAGGCTGTGGAAGAAGGCCACAAGCTGCGGCAGCGAGGTCATCTGGATGCGTCGCGCCAGCACCGTGCCGATGCTGCCGCCGATCGCGATGGCGACGATGATCAGCGCGAAGCCGCCGGCATCGATCCCCTGGTGGAACAGCGTCGCCAGCACGGCGATGCCCATGCCGACCATGCCGAACATGTTGCCCTGGCGGCTGCTCTCGGGGTGGGACAGCCCGCGCAAGGCGAGGATGAACAGCACCGAGGCGACCAGATAGGCGAGGGTGGAAATCGTCTCCATGGCCTCAGCCCTTCCGCTTGAACATCGCGAGCATCCGTCGCGTCACGATGAAGCCGCCAAAGATATTTACGGACGCAAGGGTGACGCCGAGGAAGCCGAAGACCCGGGCGGTCGGCGATTCGGCCATGCCGGCGGCCAGGATGGCGCCGACCACGATCACCGAGGAGATCGCGTTGGTGACGCCCATCAGCGGCGAATGCAGCGCCGGGGTCACCGACCAGACGACGTAGTAGCCGACGAAGCAGGCGAGGAGGAAGATCGTCAGCAGCAGCAGGAAGGGATGCGCCGCCTCGGCCAGCGGCTGTATCGCATGGGCCGCGGCCATGGCGCGTTCCGCGAGGCTCATGGCCTGTTCGGCCTGGACCTTCGCCTGGATGGCGAGATCGGTCGGGTTCATCGCTCGCTCTCCTTATGCCGCTTTGGGCAGGAAATTCGGGTGCACCACGGCGCCCGCGCGCGTGATCTGCGCGCCCTTGATGATGTCATCCGTCTCGACCAGGAGGGGGGCCTTGGCCTCCTTGTCCCAGAAGGTGGTCAGGAAGGTCAGCAGGTTGCGGGCGTAGAGGTTGCTCGCCGCACCGGCGATGCGGCCCGGCCAGTTGCGATAGCCCAGCACCTTCACGCCATTGACGGTGGTGATGGCCTCGCCCGGGACGGTCGCGGCGCAATTGCCGCCGGCCTCGGCCGCCAGATCGACCACGACCGAGCCCGGCTTCATCGCGGCGACCATCGCCTCGTTCAGCAGGATCGGGGCGCGGCGGCCCTGGACCAGCGCGGTGCAGATCACGATGTCCGCCTTCGCCGCCGCCACGGCCACGACCTCGGCCTGTTTGGCGAGGTATTCCGGGCTCATCGCCTTGGCATAGCCGCCCGAGGTCTGCGCCGCCTTGGTCTCCTCATCCTCATAGCCGACGAAGGCGGCGCCGAGGCTCTTGATTTCCTCCTTGGCCGCCGGGCGCACGTCGCTGGCCGAAACCCGGCCGCCGAGGCGGCGCGCGGTCGCGATCGCCTGCAACCCCGCGACGCCCGCACCCAGCACCAGCACATTCGCAGCCGGAATGGTGCCCGCCGCGGTCATCAGCATCGGGAAGCCCTTGTCATAGGCGAAGGCGGCCTCGATCACCGCGCGGTAGCCGGCGAGGTTCGCCTGCGAGGACAGCACATCCATCGACTGCGCCCGGGTGATGCGCGGCAGCAGTTCCATCGAGACCGCATCCAGGCCGAGCATGGCAAAACGCTGTGCGGCGGCCGCATCGGCGCCGAGCGTGCCGATCACCAGCGCGCCGCGCGGGATCAGCATCAACTCGTCGACCTCGCCCTCGCCGGTGCCGAGGGGCGCGCGGACCTTGAGCACAATCCCCGCCCCGGAGAGCACGGTGGCGGCATCGGCGAAGACGTCTGCGCCCGCCTCGGCATAGGCGGCGTCAGTCAGCCCGGCATGCAGCCCAAGCCCGGATTCGACGGCAACGGTGCAGCCCAGCGCGATGAACTTCTTCACCGTTTCCGGCGTCGCAGCCACACGGGTCTCGCCCCCGCGACGTTCCTTCAGCACCGCAAGGCGCATAGCCTGTCCCCTTGACCCTATCGCGCCGCACCATGATGAAGCGTGAGTAACGACGCAAGCTCGCTCGATGGTTGCGGACCCGATCGTCCCGCCGCAGCATGGCCGGATGCTGCTCCAAACCCTTCCCGACGGCGATCTGCTCTGCATCAGCCAGCCCGCGCATGCGGTGGTCTCCGGCCAACTGGCCCGCGCCTGGGGTGCGCCCGGCTTCCATCGCCCGGCGCCGCTGGAGCCGGTGGTGCTGGCCTGCGCCCAGCATGACATCGCCTGGCTGGACTGGGAGCTGGCGCCCGGCTTCGATGCCGAAACAGGCCAGCCGCGGGGTTTTCGCCATGTCGGCGCCCGCATCCATGCGCCGATGTGGTCGCTCGGCGTGGACCGTGCGCTCGCGGCCTGGGGGCTGTGGCCGGCGCTGCTGATCTCGCGCCACGGCACGCTGATCTACACGCGCTTCATGGACCGCCACCGCGTCGCCGCCGAGGATGCCGCCGCGGCCGATGCCTATATGGCCGAGCAGGCGGTCAGGCAGGCCGATTGGATCAGCCAGCTTGGCGCGAGCGAGGCCGAGGTCGCCGCCAACAGCGCGCTGCTCGCCGCGGTCGATCAGATGTCGCTGGTGATCTGCTGGGGCGATACGACCGAGGCCGGCACCGTCGCCGGCCACGCCCCCACCGCCGATGGCGGCACCCGGCCGCTGACCTTCCGCCGGGCCGGGCCGCGGGCGTTGATCTGCGACCCCTGGCCGTTCCTGGGCGATGCCCTGCGGGTCGAGACCGAGGTGCGGCGGCTGCCCGCCCCCGCGACCTATCCCGATGCCGCCGCCATGGGGGCGGCGCTGGCCGCCGCCCCTTGGGAAACCCTGGCGGTGACCTTGCACCCGGCCTGAAGGGCGTCAGCCGCGGTCGTAGAGCACCCGGCAGCGCAGGGTGCCCGGCACGGTGCGCAGGGCCTCCTGCACGGCCTCGGTGTCCTCGATCCCCTCGGCATCGACGACCACATAGCCGATCTGCGGATCGGTCTGCAGGAACTGGGCGGCGACGTTCGCGCGGGCCTCGCGGAAGATGTCGTTCACCGCGGCCAGCACGCCCGGCTGGTTGCGGTGGACATGGATGAAGCGGGTGCCGATCTGCCGCGCCGGCAGCGCCACTTCCGGGAAATTCACCGCACCGAGGGTGGTGCCGGTGTCGGACCAGTCCACCAGCTTGCGCGAGACCTCCTCGCCGATGCGCTCCTGCGCTTCCATCGTGCTGCCGCCGATATGCGGCGTCAGGATCACGTTCGGCAGGCCCTGGAGCGGGCTGCGGAAGATGTCGT
Source organism: Humitalea rosea (assembly GCF_003253705.1). Taxonomy (GTDB): domain Bacteria; phylum Pseudomonadota; class Alphaproteobacteria; order Acetobacterales; family Acetobacteraceae; genus Humitalea; species Humitalea rosea. The sequence goes on along the minus strand of NZ_QKYU01000008.1, from coordinate 17,292 downwards.
TGGGCTTGCCCGGCTCGACCGGGAAGACATCGACGGCCGCCCCGGCGAGGCGCTCCTCGCGCAGCGCATCGGCCAGGGCGTCCAGATCCACCACGGTGCCGCGGCTGTTGTTGATCAGCACCGCGCCCGGCTTCATCCGCGCGATCATCTCGCGCGACATCAGCCCCTCGGTCGCCGCGGTTTCCGGGACATGCAGGCTGACGATGTCGCTCTGCGCCAGCAGCACGGGCAGCGGCGTGTTGCCCGAGGCATTGCCGTGGGCGAGCTTGGGGATCACGTCGTGGAAGATCACGCGCAGGCCAAAAGCCTCGGCCAGCACGCTGAGCTGGGTGCCGATATTGCCATAGCCGATGATGCCGAGGGTCTTGCCGCGCACCTCGCGCGAGCCTTCGGCGGATTTCTCCCAACGGCCGGCATGGGCGCCGTTGGACTTGTCGGGGATGCGGCGCATCAGCATCACGATCTCGCCCATCACCAGCTCGGCGACGCTGCGCGTGTTGCTGAAGGGCGCGTTGAACACCGGCACGCCGATCGCCTTGGCGGCCTCCAGATCGACCTGGTTGGTGCCGACCGAGAAGCAGCCGACCGCGATCAGCCGGTCCGCCGCGGCGAAGGCGGCGGCATCCATCTGGGTGCGCGAGCGGATGCCGAGCAGATGCACCCCCTTCAGCGCATTATGCAGCAGCGCCCCGTCCAGCGCCTTGGCCATGCGGGTGACCGAGCGGTAGCCGGCCTCGTGCAGGGTCGCGGCGGCGGTGTCGGAGATCCCCTCCAGCAACAGGATGCGGATGCGGTCCTTGGGCAGGGAGAGTTTGGGGCTCATGCCAGTTGTCCGTGAAGGAAGCGTTTCGGCCCGCTTCCTGCCCGTAACCGAGCCCGGAGGGAAGGCCAGAGGCCGCAAGCCCGCCCCGCGCGGGCGGCGGGGCGGGCGTTACGGGGGCTCGGCCCTGGCCGGGGCGATCGACCACAGGCTCGCCCCCGCCAGGAGCAGCAGCACGCCGGCGGCGGCCGCATTGCCCATGAAATCCGGCTCCAGCCGATAGAGCCAGGCACTGGCCAGCAGCCCGGCGGTGGCCCCGGTCTGGTAGAGGGCGTTGAGGATGGCGCTCAGGCTGCCGCGCTGCACCGCCGGCACCAGCAGCATCGCACCCCCCAGGGTCAGGGCCAGCATCAGATCCCGCCCGAAGGCGAAGCCGCCATAGGCAAGGGTTTGCCAGAGCGGGCTGCCCTCCCCAAAGGGGACGGCCAGGACCAGACCGGCGGTCGCGAGGGCCGCAAGGGCACAGGTGCCGAAGGGCCGGGTGGTGAGCCGGGCGAGGCGGCCGGCGATCAACGCCCCGATCAGCCCGCCGACCTCACCCAGCAGCAGCATCCCGCCGATGCTGCCCGGGCCATGCCCGGCGAGCCCGCGCTGGACGACCCAGCTCGGGTACAGCCCGAGAAAGACGAAGATCCCCGCCGACCAGCAGACATAGCCAATGAACAGCGAGCGGGTCGCCGCGTTCATGGACAGGGAGAGCAGCCGGGTGCTGTAGGTCCGGCCGGTGACCGGCGCCAGCGACATCGCCCCGGGCGGCGTCGGCGGCAGCCGCGCGGCGCAGAGCGCGAGCCCCGCCGCCACGGCGGCGATCAGCACCAGCGGCACCTGCCAGGAAAACAGCCCGCCGAGCACGACGCCAAGGGACATCGACAGCAGGAAGGCGATGGGCGCGGCGGTGGTGACATAGCCCGCGATCCGCGCCCGGTCCTCGGCGCGGATGTAATCGGCGATGGCGGCGAAGGTGGAGGCGCCGATCATCGGCATGCACAGCCCGATGGCCGCCCGGCAGAGGATGAGCATGGTCGAGCCGGTCGCCAGGGCGGTCAGCAGGAAGATCCCGGCGCAGGTGGCGGCCCCGGTGACGATGAAGCGCTTGCGGCCGAAGCGGTCGATCCAGGGGCCGAGGACGAGATTGCCGACCAGGGCCGCAAGCGGGAAGGCGGCCAGCACCCAGCCGGATTGCTCGGCGGACAGCCCCAGGGCCTGCCGCACGAAGGGCAGCAGGGGGATCATCATGGCGATGTTGAAGTTGACGAGGAAGAACGCCGTCCACAGGACCCCGACCACGAACATGTCTTTTCCCGCGAAGCAGCCCCCGGGAGTGTGGCCGGGGCGATGTGGCACCGCAAGAACGTATAGCGAACTTTTGGCGTCGGCGCCTCAGCGATTGCCCAGATCCGCCAGCACCGCCGCCACCAGATTGGGTGCCACGGTCATGCCTGTCTCCGATCTTGCGCCGACAAGGAACCGCCCCTCATGCTGCGGTGCAAGACCGCCTGCTTTGGGGACCGCCCGCCGATGTCCGACAGCCTGCCCGCCCTGACCGCCGAGGTGCATCGCCAATTGGCGCTGCTCTCCTACCCGCGCGAGGAATGGGTGCCGTCGCGGGGGGAGGATGTGCTGGATGTGGCGATCATCGGGGGTGGGCAGGCGGGGCTCGCCACCGCCTTCGGGCTACGGCGGCAGATGGTGGGGCGGGTCGCTATCCTGGACCGCGCCGCACCCGGCGGCGCCGGCTGCTGGACCAGTTTTGCCCGCATGAGGACACTGCGGACGCCCAAGCATGTCTCGGGCCCCGACCTTGGCGTGCCGGCGCTGACACCGGAGGCCTTCTTCCGCGCCCGCGATGGCGATGCCGCCTGGGAGGCGCTGGCAAAGATCGGCCGCGTCGATTGGCAGGCCTATCTGGATTGGGTGCAGGCGACCCTCGCGCTGCCGGTGCGCTATGGGCACGACGTCACCGGCATCGACCATGACCCGGCGACCGACCTGCTGCTGCTGCGGGTCATGACCGCCGAAGGCCCGGTCACGCTGCGCGCGCGAAAAGCGGTGCTGGCGACGGGGATGGATGGGATGGGCGCCTGGTCGATCCCGGCCCCCTTCGACGCGCTGCCGGCGGATCGGGTGTCGCATACCTCGGGGCCGGTCGATTTCGCCGCATTGGCGGGCAAGCGGGTGATCGTGATCGGCGCCGGGGCTTCCGCCTTCGACAATCTGGCGACGGCGCTGGAGGAAGGCGCGGCCGCCGGCATCATGCTGGTCCGCCGCCCGACCATGCCGCGGGTGAACCCCTTCCGCTGGATGGAGCAGGCGGGGTTCCTCGGCCAGTTCCACGCGATGCCCGATGCGCTGAAATGGCGCTTCACCCGGCACATCTTCGACCTGAACCAGCCGCCGCCGCAGGCAAGCTGGGACCGCGTCGCGCATGATCCGCGCTTCTCGCTGTTCATGGGCGCGCCCAGCCTCGGCGCGCGGATGGAGGGCGAGGAGGTCGTCATCGACACCCCGCAAGGCCCGCATCGCGCCGATCATGTCATCGTCGGCACCGGCACCAGCTTCGACATGGGGCTGCGGCCGGAGCTTGCGGGGTTGGCACCCCACATCCTGCTCTGGCGCGACGTCTATACGCCGCCGAAGGGGCTGGAATGGCCGGCGCTCGGCGCCTGCCCGTATCTCGAACCCACCTTCGCCTTGCGGGAAAAGACGCCGGGCACGGCACCGGGGCTGCGCCACATCCATCTGATCAACTACGGCGCGACGCCGAGCATGGGCCTCTCCGGCGCCTCGATCAGCGGGTTGAAATTCGGCGTGGCGCGGCTCGTGGATGGCATTTGCCGGATGCTGTGGCTGGAGGATGCGGGGCAGCACCTCGACAGCCTGCTCGGCTATGATGAATGGGAACTGACCAGCCCGATCCCCCAGGAAGTGCGGAGTGCCGCCGAATGAGCCTGCTCACCACCCATGTGCTGAACCAGGCCGAGGGCATCCCCGGCGTCGGCGTCCTGGTCGAGCTGTTCCAGATGGAAGATCCGCCGCGGCGCCTGGCCAGCGTGATGACCGATGCCGATGGCCGCTCCCCGGTGCCGCTGCTGCCCGAGGAAGCGGCGGTGCCCGCGCGCTACGAGCTGCGCTTCCACATCGGCGCCTATTTCGCCGCGCGGGGGCTGGGGCCGATGCCGCCCTTCCTCGATGTGGTCGCGATCAACGTCTGGATCGCGCCGGGGCAGGGGCATTACCATGTGCCGCTGGGCTGCACCCCTTGGGCTTATTCGACCTACCGGGGCTCGTAACGGGCGCGCTCCTGATATATCGGATTCGGCCGAAGGAGACGCCCCAATGACCCATGAGATCCGCCGCCGCGGCCTGCTGACGGCCGCCGCCGCCCTGACGTCCGGCCCCCTGGCCGCCACCCCCGCCTTCGCCGAGGAGGCCTGGCCGAACCGGCCGGTCCGCTTCCTCATCCCCTTTCCGCCTGGCCAGGCGACCGACACCATGGTGCGGCTGCTGGCCGATACGCTGTCCCAGCGCTGGCCGCAGCGGGTGGTGGTGGAGAACCGGGCCGGCGGCGCCGGCGTCGTCGGCACCGAGGCCGGGCTCCGATCGCCCGCCGATGGCTATACCGTCACCGTCAGCACCAGCGGGACGATCGGGATCAACCCGAGCCTGATCCCCAACCTGCCCTATGATGCGGAGAAGGATTTCTCCTACATCACCACGGTCTTCACCGTGCCGCTGGTGATCGTGGCCGGCCCCAGCTTCGCCCCGCGCACCACGGAAGAGCTGATCGCCGCCGCCCGTGCCGCCCCCGGCACCATCGATTACGGCAGCGGCGGCCCCGGCACGTCGCAGCATTTGTCGGCCGAGATGTTCTCGGCCCGCGCCGGCATCAAGCTGAGCCATGTGCCCTATCGCGGCAGCGGCCCGGCGATGGCCGATCTGCTGTCGGGCAATATTCCACTGATGTTCGACAGCGTTTCCAGCGCCTTGCCGCAGGTGCAGGGCGGCCGCATCCGCGCCATCGCCGTGACCTCGCCACAGCGGGCGCCGCAGATGCCGGATGTGCCGACCATCGCCGAGACCCTGCCGGGCTTTTCGGCCATCGGCTGGGCCGGGCTCGCGGTTCCGGCGGCGACCCCGCGTGAGATCGTGGCCCGCATCAATACCGATGTGACCGCGATCCTGCGCGATCCCGCCATGGCCGCGCGCATGGTGCAGTTGGGCGGCAGCCCGGCGCCGCAGAGCCCGGAGGAATGCACCGCCTTCGTCCTCGCCGAGATCGCGAAGTGGCGCGAGGCGGTGCGCAGCGCCGGCGTCACGACGGGCTGACGCGCCCGCCCGCCGCCGGTCGCCGCGACCCGGTCAGGTGGCGCTGACCGGCGCCGCCTCGGCCAGCAGGGCGCGCAAATCCAGCCGTGCGGTGGTCATGGCGAGCTTGCCCTCGGCGGTGCGGGGCCATTCGGCCTCGGGCCGGTCCCAGTACAGCTCCACGCCATTGCCATCCGGGTCGCGGAGGTACAGCGCCTCGCTGACGCCATGGTCCGAGGCGCCTTCGAGCGCCACGCCGGCACCCACCAGGCGCCGCAGGGCGACGGCCAGCGCGGCGCGGTCGGGATAGAGCAGGGCGACGTGGTAGAGCCCGGTCGCATCATCCGGGGGGGCATGCCCGCCGAGGGATTCCCAGGTGTTGAGGCCGACGTGGTGATGATAGCCATCGGCGGAGAGGAAGGCCGCGCGGGTCCCCATCCGCTGCATCACCGTCAGCCCGATCACATCGCGCCAGAAGCCCAAGGCGCGCTCCATGTCGGCGACCTTGAGATGCACATGGCCGATGCGCAGGCTCGGGGGTTGGGTGGTCATTGTTCGAATGCTCCTTCAGTCATGAAGGTGGCATCGCGATGCGGCGGCATCCAATGCCGGGCCGGTATGGCGATCATCAGCCGGGGCAATGGTGCCCCGGCCTCCGATCGCCCCCCGGTCACGCGAGGCTGAGGCGGCGCTCGACGACCTGGGTCTTCATGCTCTTCTGCAGCTTCTCGAAGGCGCGCACTTCGATCTGGCGCACCCGCTCGCGGCTGATGTTGTACTGCTGCGAGAGTTCTTCCAGCGTTGTGGGCTCGTCCTTGAGGCGGCGCTCGATCAGGATGTGGCGCTCGCGTTCGTTGAGGGTCTTGAGCGCGCCGTTCAGCAGATCGCGGCGGTTGCCCATATCCTCACGCTCGGCGAGTTCCGTCTCCTGGCTGTCGCTCTCATCCACCAGCCAGTCCTGCCACTCGCCGTCGCCATCGGCGCGCAGAGGGGCATTCAGGCTGTTGTCGGAGCTGGCCAGGCGCCGGTTCATCGAGATCACATCCTGCTCCGGCACCTGGAGCCGGTGGGCGATCTTGGCGACCTGTTCGGGCTGCAGATCGCCCTCCTCCAACGCCGCCATCTGGCCCTTCAGCCGGCGCAGGTTGAAAAACAGCTTCTTCTGGGCCGCGGTCGTCCCCATCTTCACCAATGACCAGGAGTGCAGGATGTATTCCTGGATGGCGGCGCGGATCCACCACATCGCATAGGTCGCGAGGCGGAAGCCGCGGTCGGGATCGAAGCGCTTGACGGCCTGCATCATGCCGACATTGCCTTCGGAGATCAGCTCCCCGACGGGCAGGCCATAGCCGCGATAGCCCATGGCGATCTTGGCCACGAGGCGCAGATGCGAGGTGACGAGTTTATGGGCGGCCGGATGGTCCTCGTTGTCCCGCCAACGCTTGGCCAGGGAGAGTTCCTCCTCCGGCGTGAGCATCGGGAACTTACGGATCTCCTGCAGATAGCGGGAGAGGTTGCCTTCCGGCGCGATGGGCAGGGCGAAAGACGCCATGAACACATCCTCCTAGGCCAGAGGAAGCCACCCGTGACGGCAGGGCTTCGCATATGGCCGGTGGTCGGTGCCCGGGATGGGACACCTGGCAATTACCGGCCCTAACGCGCGAACCTGCGCCTCGGTCACGAACGAGGCTGAAGAAAGTCAGATCGCGACGCCTTGAGTGGCACCGGCCATCACCAACATCAGAACATTACAGGGAGGTAGGGTGGCGTGCAAGAACATCCGACGGCGACCGTCGGGCGCGAATGGTAACCGCCTGTTGCGGCGCCGATGGGGTAAATAGTTAGTTTTCCGGGCAAAGACAAGAGGATGACGCGCCCTCATCGAGATTTTTCATCGAGCTGATCGAGCAGACCCTGCATGTCCGGCGGCAGCGGCGTGGCGAAGGACAGCTCCGCGCCGGTGATCGGATGCCGGAACCCCAGACTCGCCGCGTGCAGCGCCTGGCGGGGAAAGGCGAGCAGGGTCTCCCGCACCGCCACGCCCAGCGATTTGGCCGCGGCCGGCGTGCGGCGCAGATAGACTGGGTCGCCCACCAGCGGATGGCCGATATGGGCCATATGCACCCGGATCTGATGCGTCCGCCCCGTCGCCAGATGCAGCCGCAGCAGCGAGACCGAGGCCCCCCAGGCCCGGTCGGTCGCGTAGCGGGTCAGCGCGTTCTTGCCGGAGCGCGCGCCTCCGGGCCCCACCACCGCCATGCGCTTGCGGTCGGTCGCGTGGCGGCCGATCGCGGCATCCACCTCCCCGCTCACAGGGGCGGGCAGGCCCCAGGCGAGGGCGATGTATTCCCGTTCCAGGTCGCGCGCGGCGAAGGCGTCGGAGAGGCGGCGATGCGCCAGCTCCGATTTCGCGACGACCATGACGCCGGAGGTCTCCTTGTCCAGCCGGTGGACGATTCCCGGCCGTGCCTCACCGCCGATGCCGGTCAGCTCGTCGCCGGCATGGGAGATCAGCGCGTTGACCAGCGTGCCGTCGAGATTGCCCGGCGCCGGATGCACGACGAGCCCCGCCGGCTTGTCGAGGATGATGAGGTGCTGGTCCTCGAACAGGATGGTCAGCGGGATGTCCTGGCCCTGCGGAGTCGCGGGGACCGGCGGCGGCACTTGCAGCGCGTAGGTGGCGCCGACCTTTACCGCATCGGCGGGCTCGCGGGTCGCGATGCCATCCCGGGTCGCGTGCCCGGCCTCGATCAGCGCCTTGACGCGGGAGCGCGACAACGAGCCTATCGCCTCGGCCAGGAAGCGGTCCAGGCGCGCCCCGGCGTGCTCGGGCAGGACCAGGACAGAGTGATGATCGGGAGGGGTTGTGGGCGCGCTCAAGATTTTGGTGACCGTGATGGGGGTGCTGATCGTGGCGGGCACCGTGACGCTGGTCGTGCTGCTCGTCCAGCGCGCAGGCGGCGGGGCTGAGGCGCCGCGGATGGCCACGAGCCTGGGCCAGCCGGCCGGCACCACCATCGGTGGCATGGCGGCGGCGGAAGGGCGGATCGCCGTCTGGGTGCATCGCCCCGATGGGGACCGGGTGCTGCTGCTGGACCCGCGGCGCGGGACGATCGCCGGCGAGGTGCGCCTGGCGGATTGAAAACAGGTGGGGTTGATCCCGGCGGGAAGCAGGGCTACACGGCGCAACCCTCGGATATGTCCCCATCGTCTAGAGGCCTAGGACACCGCCCTCTCACGGCGGTAACAGGGGTTCGAATCCCCTTGGGGACGCCAGGACTCAAGGAATTCCTTGAGCTTCTCGCCGAAGCAAATCTTCTCTCCGATACGCCAGAAGGCGCCGCCACTCCGGCGGTGCCTTGGCGGCCGGCGCATGCGGGGCCGCCGCCGCTCATCGGTGATTCGGCGCAGGCTGCTCCGGCTCTCGTCGCAGGCCATCGACCAGCACATCCACCATCCGCAGCACATTCTCCTGCCAGCCGGGCCTGTCATGGGCGTAGCAGAGGCCGACCAGGCCGCGCAGCAGGTCCAGCGGCTCGATATCCGCACGGATCTCCCCCGCCTCGATCGCGCGCGCCATCAGGCCGCCGAGGGCCTGGGTCAGGCGATCGACCGAATTGGCCATCAGTTCCGGCGGGGCCAGCGCCGCCTGGGTCAGGGCGGCGGACATGCCCTTCTTGGTCGCGATGAAGGCGACGTTCGAGCGCATCCAGCGGCGCAATGCCTCGACGGGGGAAAGCGCCGCCGAGCGATCGGCCAGCAACTGCTCGGCCAACTCGGCCAGATTCTGCACCTCGCGCCGGTACACCGCCTCGAACAAGGCCTGGCGCGTCGGGAAATGCCGGTAGAGCGTGCCGATGCCGACGCCGGCCTGCCGGGCGACCGCCTCCAGGCTCGCCTCGGGCCCGCCGGCGTTGAACACGACATTGGCCGCTTCCAGCACGCGCTCCCGGTTCCGCGCGGCATCGGCTCTTGGCTTGCGCGCGGCCCGGCCTGCCTCAGTCATACGACTCCTCGAACTCCTATTGCTTGCTAAACGGAGGACTCCTCCGTATATTCCTGGCAGATCGCATGTCCCACATCAGGCCCGATCGGAGTCCAGCATGAATCTATCAATTACCCTCACCGTCAACGGCCGGGAGCGGATGCTCGCGCTGCCGGACCCGCGAGTCACGCTGCTCGACCTGCTGCGGGACCGGCTTGATCTCACCGGAACCAAGAAGGGTTGCGACCGCGGGCACTGCGGCGCCTGCACCATCCTGGTCGATGGGCGCCGCACCAATTCCTGCCTGGCGCTCGCCATCAGCCATGATGGCGCGGACATCCTGACCATCGAGGGCGTGGCGCATGGCGACACGCTGGACCCGGTGCAGGCGGCCTTCATCGCGCATGACGGGTTCCAGTGCGGCTACTGCACGCCGGGCCAGATCATGAGCGCCATCGGCCTGATCCGGGAAGGCCAGGCCGGCACCGACCCCGAGCGGGTGCGGGAGGGCATGAGCGGCAATCTCTGCCGCTGCGGCGCCTATGCCGGCATCACCGAGGCGGTGCTGGAGGCGCAGCGCGCCCTGGACGCCGCCGAACAGGAGCAGGCGGCATGAATCGCTTCGACTACATCCGCCCCACGACGATCCCGGAGGCCGTGGCGGCCGCTTCGGCGCCGGGTGCCGCCTATCTCGCGGCCGGCACCAACCTGGTCGATCTGATGAAGGGCGGCATCGCCCGTCCCAGCCGCCTCGTGGATGTCGGCCGGCTGCCCGGGCTGTCGGCGATCGAGCATCTGCCGGATGGCGGCGTGCGGATCGGCGCCCTGGTGCGCAACGCCGACCTCGCTTACGACCCCGGTTTCGCGCGCCGCTTCCCTGCGGTGGCGGAGGCTTTGCTCTCCGGCGCCTCGGCCCAGCTACGCAATGCGGCGACGGTGGGCGGTAACCTGCTGCAGCGGACCCGCTGCGCCTATTTCCATGACGTCGCCAGCGCCTGCAACAAACGCGAGCCCGGCGCCGGATGCGACGCGCGCGGCGGCGAGAACCGGCTGCATGCCGTGCTCGGCTGGAGCGAGGGCTGCATCGCGACGCATCCCTCCGACTTCTGCGTGCCGCTCGCCGCCTTCAACGCCATCGTGGAAGTTGCCGGCGCCACCGGCCATCGCGACATCCCGCTGGAGGAGTTCCATCTGCTGCCGGGCGAGACGCCGGAGCGCGAGACGCTGCTTGCCCCCGGCGAACTGATCCTCGCCCTGCGGCTGCCGGGCACTGAGGCAGCCTTCGCCGCCCATGCGCGCTACCTCAAGGTGCGCGAACGCACCTCCTACGCTTTTGCCGTGGTCTCGGCGGCCGCAGGGCTGCGGCTGGACGGCGGGCGCATCGCCGAGGCCCGGCTGGCCTTGGGCGGCGTGGCGCTGAAGCCCTGGCGGGCGCGCGCCGCCGAAGCGGCGCTGGTCGGCGCCACCCCCGACGAGGCCGCGTTCCGACTGGCTGCGGAGGCGGCGCTGGAAGCGGCGCGGCCCTCGGGCGACAACGCCTTCAAGATCGAGCTGGCGCGCCGCATCCTGGTGCGCGCGCTGACGCTGGCCGCCGCGGGCACGCCGGCCCGCATGCCGGCGCTGCCGGCCTCCCCCTTCGCGATCGGAGCCTGAGCCATGTCCGAGAACACCCTTGCCCAGGCGCCCGTCCATCTCCGCCAGGGCTCCAGCATCGGCCAGCCGCTGACGCGGCGCGACGGCGTCCTGAAGGTCACCGGCGGCGCGGTCTATGCCGCCGACAACCATCCCCCGGGGCTGCTGCATGCGGTGCTGGCGGTCAGCACCATCGCGCGCGGCCGGGTCGCGGCACTGGATCTCGCCGCGGCCCGCGCGCATCCGGGCGTGGTGGAGGTGATGACGCCGGGCCACAAGCCGGCGCTGGCGCAGGACCCCGACGAGAAGGCCGGGCCCTTCGCCTTCCGGCTCGACCTGCTGCAGGACGACCGCGTGCGCTACGCCAACCAGTCGATCGCCGTGGTGATCGCCGAGACGATCGAGGCGGCGACGGAGGGCGCGGCACTGCTGGCCCCGCGCTACGAGGTGGAGCCGGCCCGCATGGACCTGCATGACGCCGAGAGCTTCTTCCCCGCCGTGGTCGGTGCCGGCACTCCGGCTGCCGAGCACCACGGCGATGTGGACGCCGGAATGGCGGCGGCGGCCGTGCGGGTCGAGGCCACCTATGACACCTCGGCGCAGTACCACAACGCGATGGAGCCGCACGCCATCGTCGCCGTCTGGGACGGGGACAAGCTGCGACTGGACACGCCGAGCCAGGGCATGGCCATGGCACAGGCGCGGATCGCCGGGCTGTTCGGCATCCCGCCCGAGAACATCCATATCCGCAGCCCCTTCCTGGGCGGCGGCTTCGGGTCGAAGGGCATGATCTCGGGGCCGCAGGTGCTGGGCATCATGGCCGCGAAGCTGGTCGGGCGGCCGGTGAAGCTGGTGCTGCGGCGCGAGCAGATGTACGGCCCGGTCGGCCACCGGGCGCCGACGCGGCAGACGCTGCGCCTGGGTGCGGATGCCGGGGGCGCGCTGACCGCGATCGGGCATCATACCAAGACCGCGTCGAGCAGCTTCGACGATTTCTTCGAGCCTGCCTCGGGCGCCTCGCACAGCCTCTATGCCAGCCCGGCGATCGCCACCTCGCATGAGGGGGTCCGGCTGGATACCGGCACGCCGTTGTTCATGCGCGCGCCCGGCGAGGCCACCGGCAGCATCGCGCTGGAGAGCGCGATCGACGAGATGGCGGATGCCTGCGGCATGGACCCGCTCACCTTCCGCCTGAAGAACTATGCCGAGGTGGAGCCGATCTCGGGCAAGCCCTTCTCCTCCAAGGCGCTGCGGCAGTGCTACGAGCAGGGCGCCGCGCGCTTCGGCTGGGCGTCGCGCCCGCTCGCGCCCCGGATGATGCGCGACGCGGCGGGCATGCTCGTCGGCTGGGGCATGGGCACGGCGACCTTTCCGGCGCTGATGTTCCAGGCCAAGGCCCGGGCGACGCTGCGGCGGGATGGCACCGGGCTGATGGAGATCGGCGCGCATGACATGGGCCAGGGCGCCTGGACCGCGCTGGCGCAGATCGCCGCCGACGGGCTGGGGCTTGACATCGACCAGGTCGAGTTCCGCTCCGGCACCTCGGACCTGCCGGATGGCGGGATCGCCGGCGGCTCGGCCCATACCGCGACCGCCGGCATGGCGGTGCATGGCGCCGGCGCCGATGTGATCGCGAGGCTCGCGGAGCTTGCGACCGGCGACGAGCGCTCGCCGCTGTTCGGCGCGGGGAATGCCGGGGTGGTGGCGCGCGGCGGGCGGCTGTCGCGCCGCGACGATGAGGCGCGCGGCGAGAGCTATGCCGACATCCTGGACCGCGCCGGCCTTGCCGGGATCGAGGGCAGCGGCGGCAGCGCTGCGAACCCCGTGGCGCAATCGGCCTATGCCATGCACGCGCATGGCGCGGTCTTCGCCGAGGTGAAGGTGGACCCGGACCTCGGCCAGATCCGCGTGACGCGGCTGGTCGGCGCCTTCGCCGCCGGCACCATCATCAACCCGAGGATGGTCCGCAGCCAGTATTACGGCGGCATGATCTGGGGCCTGTCCTTCGCGCTGCTGGAGAAGGCGGTCACCGACAGGCGCTCGGGCCGGATCATGAACGCCGACCTGGGCGAATACCATGTGCCGGTGAACGCCGACGTGCCGTCGGTGGAGGCGATCCTCGTCGAGGAACGCGACGCGCATGTGAACGCGCTGGGGATCAAGGGCGTGGGCGAGATCGGCATCACCGGCACGGCGGGGGCGATCGCCAATGCCGTCTGGCACGCGACCGGGCGGCGGGTGCGGCAGTTCCCGATCACGCTGGATCGCCTGATCGACTGACGCGGCGGCACGGCTGGTCCGTGCCAGCCCGTCCGATCAGAACGGCAGGATCGCGTCCAGCACCTGCTGGCCGTAGCGCGGCTGCTGCACGTCGCTGACGGTGCCGCGGCCGCCATAGGTGATGCGGGCCTCGGCCAGGCGGTCGTGCTTCACCGTGTTGTCGCTGGCGATGTCCTGCGGCCGGATGATCCCGGCAAGGCCGAGGTCGCGCAGCTCATTGTTCACCCGCACCTGCTGGTGCCCGTCGATCACGAGGTTCCCGTTCGGCAGCACCTGCGTGACCGTCGCGGCGACGCGCAGGGTCACCGTCTCGGTGCGCTGCACGCGGCCCTGGCCGTCGCTGCTGGTGTCGCTGGTGGCCTCGATCAGGCGGCTCGGGTCGATGCTGTTCGGCAGGATGCGGGAGAAGGAGGAATCGAGGCCGAGGATGCGCGGCAGCCCCATGTTCTCGGTGTTGGCGCGGGTGCGATTCGTGCGGTTCTGCAACTGCGCATTGTCGGCGATGGCGACCAGCACGGTGACGATGTCGCCCACCGCCGCCGCGCGCTGGTCGCGCAGGAAGGTGCGGCTGCCGGTGCGCCAGAGGCTGGCCGGCGAGGCATAGGCATCTTGCAGCGCCGGCATCGGCATGCTCACCGGCCGCCAGCCGGGGGCACGGGTCGGGTCGGTGATCGGCGCCATGGCCGGCGCCTGGCCGACGCGGGACAGGCGTTCGACGGTGCCGCAGCCGGCCAGCGCCAGCAGCGGCAGAAGATGCAGAAGGCGCATGGCGAAAACTCCTTATCGGGGCGCGCGGCGGGCAAGCTGGGCGGCGGCGGCGCTGCCGCGGCCATCGGGGCGCAGCACCGGCGTGCTGCCGGAGGTGACGCGGACCTGGCCGGCGGCGAATGCGACACCCTCGACGATGCTGCGGCTGGCGAGGTTCATCACCGGAATGATCTGGCCGAGGGCGCCGTTCTCCAGCGCGCGGCCTTGCGCGGCCAGGGCCAGCCCGGGGCTGTCGAGCAGCAGCATGACGAGGCTGTTGCGCGCGATCAGCACCGGGGCCGCCACGTCATTGGCCATCACCGGCAGCTCCGGGCCGAGCGGGCGGCGGGCCTCCTGCCCGATGACCTGGTCGAGCGAGGTCGCCACACCGGGGCGCAGCCGCTCGCCGCGGATCTGCACGAGGCGCACGTCCTCCGGCCTGATGGTCTCGCCCCGCGCGAGGCGCCGTGTCGCGACGATGGCGGGGCTGGTCGCGACGGCGCGCCCCGCGAGCCGCTGGCGCCAGACCGGCATGCCCTCGGCCACCACCACCAGCGTCACCGAGAAGCGATGCGTCGCCGCATCCAGATGCGCCTGCTCGGCCATGATCTGCACGAAGGCCGCGAGCGGCACGCTGGGCGCGGCGAAGCCCGGGGTTTCCAACTCCGCCTCGGCATCGAGGCCGAGGGGTGTGAGGGCGGCGCGCAGCACATCCTCGATCTCCTCCCGCCCCAGCATGCGGCCGGGGCGTTCCAGCACGACGCGTTCGCTGCCGGTCAGCGGGCGCCAGACCACCCCCTGGGCGCGGGCGATGGCGGCGAGCTGTGCCGTCTCGATGATGATGCGCCCGCCCGGCGGCGGTGCGGCGCCAAGCGGCACCATCCCGCGTTCGCCGAGCCCGTCGAACAGATCGGCGAGGCGGATGGTGGGATCGGCGAGCAGCGTGACCGCGCGGGCGATCGCCATGGGCTCCTGTGCCAGGGCCGGCGCGGCCAGCAGCAGCAGCAGGAACAGCGCGCGCATGGTCAGCGCAGCCGCGTCAGGGTCGCCAGCATCTCGTCGCTGGTGGTGATGACCTTGCTGTTCATCTCATAGGCGCGCTGGGCGGTGATGAGGTTGGTGATCTCCTGCACCACATTGACGTTGGAGGTTTCGATGTAGCCCTGCATCGTGGAGCCGTAGCCCGGCTGGCCCGGTGCCGCGACCTGGGCCGCGCCCGAAGATGGTGTCGCCATCAGCATATTGTCGCCGATCGCTTCCAGCCCGCCCTCATTGGCGAAGACCGCAAGCTGGATCTGCCCGACGTTCTGCGGATCGACGGCGCCGTCGAGCTTGGCCAGCACCTCGCCATTCACATTGATGGTGACGTCGCGCGCGGCGGGGGGCACGGTGATGCCGGGCTGCACGGTATAGCCCTCGGCGGTGACCAGCATGCCCTCGGCGGAGAGTCCGAAGGTGCCATCACGGGTATAGGCGGTTTCGCCCGAGGGCAGCGTGACCTGGAAGAAGCCATTGCCGCGGATGGCGAGGTCGAAGGTGTTCTGGGTCTGCGTCAGGCTGCCCTGTTCATGGATGCGGTAGATCGCCGCCGTCCGCACCCCGAGCCCGATCTGCGCGCCCGAGGGCAGCGTCGTGCCGGTATCGGAGGATTGCGAGCCGGTGCGGCGCAGGTTCTGGTAGATCAGATCCTGGAACTCGGCGCGGCGGCGCTTGTAGCCGGTCGTGCTCATGTTCGCGATGTTGTTGGAGATGACTTCGACGTTGGCCTGCTGGGCCATCATGCCCGTGCCGGCGGTGAAGAGCGAGCGCATGGATCAGGGCCTCATCTGGGCGGCGAGCCGGCGCCAGCAAACCAGCCTGCCGGCGGTGAAGAGCGAGCGCATGGATCAGGGCCTCATCTGGGCGGGATGCATCACCGGCGCTTCAGGATGCGGTCGATCGCGCCCTGCAACCGCTCGCCTTCCTTGTCGGCGAATTGGGACGCCATCTGGAACTCGCGCAGCTCCTCGGTCAGCCGCGTCATCTCCATGATCGGGCTGACGTTGCTGCCCTCCACGACCCCTTGCAGCAGCGCGGGGCGATCGACGTCGATCGGCGGATCGGCCGCGGCGAAAAGCCGGTTGCCCTCGGCCTGCAAGCGCTGCGGGTCCTCGAAGCGCACCACCCGAAAACGCCCGATCGGCCCGTTCTCGGAGGACAGCGTGCCATCGCCCGCGACCGAGAGCCGCCCGTCGCCCGGGGCCACGGTCAGCGGCTGGCCGGTGCCGTTCAGCACCGGCTCGCCCGCCTGCGTCACCACCCGGCCGGTGGCATCGAGGGTGAAATGCCCGGCGCGGGTGTAGCGTTCGCCGCGCGGGGTCTCGACGACGAAAAGCCCCTCGCCGGAGATCGCGATGTCGAGCGGATTGCCGGTCTGCTGCACCGGCCCCGCCGCGGTGTCGCGATAGGTCGCGCGGTCCCAGATGTAGTCCGAACTGCGGGCATCGGCGCTGCCTTGCTCCTGGCTGCGGCTCGCATAGCTCGCATAGATCGGGCGCTGCGCCTGGAAGCCGGGCGTGTCGGCATTGGCCATGTTGTTGGCCAGCACCGCCGTCGCGCGCGTCTGCGCCATCAGGCGGGAGAGGATGATGTAGCCGGGGCTGTCCATGACGGGCTCCGCAGGTGAGGGGCCGACCGTCGCCGCGCTGCCCCATCCTGGGACTGGGCGCGGCGACGGGGCTGACAGGGGCTACGCAGGCGGCGTGCCAGCCCGAATGCCGGGTTTCGCGGACATTGCGTGCCAGGAGGCGGCAGATTTTGCCGCGACCGCCCGGCAAACCTCGCCGCCGTAAAGCTTCCTTCATCTTTCGAGGGCCAGTTTGCCGCCATCAGATCCCGGCGCAGGCCGGGGAGCGACAGGAGGTCGTGGGCCGGATGGCGGGCAAGGCGAAACCAGCGGGGGCGGAGGGCGGGGCCGAGGCGCCGCGCAAATCCGGCAAGAAGAAGATCATCCTGCTGGTCGGGCTGCTGTTGATCCTGGGCGGGGCCGGGGCGGGGCTGTGGGTCACGGGCATCCTGCCTGGCCTGCTGGGAATGCTGCCGCCGGAGGAGGCGCATGCGGCGGCCGGGGCGGTCCCCGCGCCGCGCCCGCCGGTCTTCCTCGACATGCCCGACATCACCGCGAACCTGAACGCGCCGGGGCGGCGCGCGCCCTATCTGCGCATCCGTTCGCGGCTGGAGCTGGCGCGGCCCGAGGACAGCGCGATCCTGGCGGCGGCGATGCCGCGCCTGCTCGACCTCTACACCACCTATCTGCGCGAGATGCGGCCCGAGGAATTGCGCGGCAGCGCCGGCACGCATCGCCTGCGGGAGGAGCTGATGGCCCGCGCCAACCTCGTCGCCGCCCCGGCCCGTGTCGTGGATGTGCTCTTCGTGGAGATACTGGTGCAATGAGATACCGTCACGCTGAGCAAGCGCTTTTTGTGTGGTCCGCAGGCGCGGTCGGCTGCGTTGTGTTGGGACTACGCCGCCCGCGCCTGCTCTG
>NZ_QKYU01000007.1 GCF_003253705.1 Humitalea rosea | reverse complement strand
AAGGAAAACGCCACCATCAGGCCGTCATCGCCCTCGCAAGACGCCGCGTGAACGTGCTCTGGGCCGTCGTGCAAAACCGCACGCCCTTCCAGACCAGATTCAAAATGGCCGCTTGACTGAGCCATTAGGCTGCCACCCTGCTGGCATAGCCGGGCGGCAGGGTGCAAAGCACCTCATGCCCTGCCCCGGCGCCACGCCGCGGGATCGTGCCGGCGCATTCGGCATGGGCATAGGCGCAGCGGTCGCGAAAGGCGCAGCCGCGGAACCCCGGCGGGATGCGCGGCACCACGCCCGGGATGCTGCCCAGCGGATCACCCCGTTTCACCTTGCCCGGCACCGGCACGCAGGCCAGCAGCCCGCGGGTATAGGGGTGCTGCGGATCGGCGAAGAGGGCGGCGGTCGGGGCGGATTCCACAACCTCCCCCGCATACATCACCGAGACGCGGTCAGCGATCCGCGCGACCACGCCAAGGTCATGCGTGATCAGCAGGATGCCGAGCCCGAGGTCCTTCTGGATCCCCGCCAGCAGCCGCAGGATCTGCGCCTGCACGGTGACGTCGAGCGCCGTGGTCGGCTCGTCGGCGATGAGCAGTTCCGGATCGCACATCAGCGCCATGGCGATCATCACCCGCTGGCGCAGCCCGCCCGAAAGCTGATGCGGGAACTGCCCGAGCCGCAGCCCCGGCGCCGTGATCCCGACGCGGCCCAAAAGCTCGGCGGCGCGGTCCACCGCCTGCACGCGGGAGGCGCCGCGATGTCGGCGCAGCACCTCGGTCATCTGCGAGCCGACGGTATAGGCCGGATTCAGGCTGGTCATCGGCTCCTGGAAGATCATCGCCATCCGGTCGCCGCGCAGCCTGGACATCTGGCGTTCGTTCAGCCCGCGGATGTCCTGCCCGGCGAAGGAGAGCACATCCGCCTCCCGCCGCCCGCCCTTGGCCAGCAGCGCCATGATCGCCAGCGAGGTCACGGATTTGCCGCAGCCGCTCTCGCCCACCAGGCAATGGGTTTCCCCCTTGTTCACCGTCAGCGAGGCCCCGCGCACCGCGGCGGTGCCGCCGAAGGTGACGCGCAGGCCCTGGACCTCCAGCAGCGCGCTCATCGGTTGAGGTCCGTGCCCAGCATGTCGCGCAGCGCGTCGCCGAGCAGGTTGACGCCCAGCACCAGCACGAACAGCGCGATGCCGGGGACCAGGATCACCCAGGGGGTGAAGAACATGTATTCCTTGGCCTCCGAGATCATCAGCCCCCAGGACGGCAGCGGCGCCGGGACGCCAAGGCCGAGGAAGGACAGCGCTGCCTCCAGCAGGATCGCCAAGGCCATCTCCAAAGTCGCCACCACGGCGAGGTGGGTCGCGATGTTCGGCAGGATTTCCTTGAGCAGCACGCTGCTGTGGGAGGAGCCGGCGCACCAGGCCGCGCTGACGTAATCGAGGTTGCGGAGCTGCATGGTGGTGGAGCGCGCGACCACGGCGAAGCGGTCCCAGAGCAGCAGTCCCAGGATCAGGATGACCAGCAGAAAACTGGTGCCCATCAGCCCGGCCACGGCCAGCGCCACCAGCACCACCGGGATCGAAAGCCGCGCGGTGATCGCGAACATCACCGCATCATCCACCCGCCCGCCATAGAAGCCGCCGAGCACGCCGATGGTGGTGCCGATGAGGCCGGAGACGATGACGGTCGAGATGCCGATCACCATCGAGATGCGCGCGCCATAGATCAGCCGCGACAGATAATCCCGCCCGAGCTGGTCGGTGCCGAGGAGATTGAGCGGCGTGCCACCTTCCATGAAAACCGGTGGCACCAGCCGGCGCGTCAGGTCGATCGCGAAGGGATCATGCGGCGAGATCCAGGGGGCCAGGATCGCCACGATCAGCACCGCGCCCACGATCAGCGCGCCGAGAAGGAAGCCGGTATTGGCAAGCAGGCGGCGGCCGGCACCGCTGCCGGGCAGGATCACCTCGCTCACGCGCTGCGCAGCCGCGGATCGAGCACCGCATTCAGCATGTCGGCCAGCAGGGTCAGCGCGATGTAGAGCAGCGCCAGCACCAGCACCACGGCCTGCACCACCGGGAAGTCGTTCTTGCCGATGCTCTCCCAGGCGAGGTAGCCGACGCCATGCATGGCGAAGACGCTCTCGATCACGATCGAGCCGCCGAGCATGAAGCCGAGCTGCACCGCCGCGATCGAGACCACCGGGATCGCCGCGTTGCGGAAGCCGTGCTTCACCAGGATCGACAGGCGGGAAAGCCCCTTGGCCCGCGCCGTGCGGATATAGTCGGAGGACAACGCCTCGATCATCCCGCTGCGGGTCAGCCGCATCAGCGAGGGGATGGCCGAAAACGCCAGCACGATCCCCGGCATCACATAATACTCCCAGCCCCCCGTCCCCGAGATGGGCAGCCAGCCGAGGTTGAGCCCCAGCACCACCATCAGGATCAGCCCGAGCCAGAAACTCGGCATCGCCTGCCCGATCAGCGCCACCATCATCACCGAACGATCCACCCAGGAATTCTCCCGCACCGCCGCGATGATGCCGAGCGGCAGCGACACCACCAGCGCAATGGCAAGCCCGACCAAACCCAGGGTCATGGTGATCGGCAACCGGCTCGCGATCAGCTTGGCGACCCGGTCCTTGAAGAAGAAGCTGTCGCCGAAGTCGCCCTGCACGGCGCGCACCAGCCAATCGAGGTATTGCTGCGTCAGCGGCCGGTTGAGCCCATAGGCCCGGCGGATGATGTCCACATCTTCCTGCGTGGCATTCGGCCCGGCGATGGAGATGGCGAGATCGCCCGATAGCCGCGTGAGCAGGAAGCTCAGCGTCAGCACGGTCAGGGCGACAAGAAGCGCGACGGCAAGGCGACGCAGGAGGAATCGCAGCATAGGCCGGCAGCCTAGTCGGGCGCGGCGCCGCCGTGCAAGCTGCGCTGAGCTGATATGCCCCTGCCGCTTGCCACCCGGATACAGCTTCGGCGGCGTATTGCTTCCTGCTTGCGCAACCACAGCGTCACGGCGTGGCATGCGGCCGAAGAAGGATGGAGACCATGGCGAACGGGCGGATGCTGGTGCGCCCCACCGCGCTGGATGCGCGGGGCCGGGCGATGGAGATCGCGGCAGAGCTTGGCCCGCTCGGGCCCGTCGCCGTCCGGCGCCTGTTCGGCGGCGCCGGGCTCTCGGTCGATCAGGTGACCTTCGCCATGGTGATCAAGGGCGCGCTCTACCTGCGGGTGGATGACGCGACACGGCCGCTGTTCGAGGCCGAAGGCGCCTCCCCCTTCACCTACCAGACCCGCGACCGCGAGGTGACCGTGGCCAGCTACTACGAAGCGCCCGATGCGGTGATCGAGGAGACGGAGACGCTGCGCACCTGGGCCGCGCGCGCCTTGGCGGCGGCCCGCGCGGCGGCCAAGCCCAAGCGCGGCCGCAAGCGCCCCGCGACCTGACGGCGGCCAGCCGCCAGCATCAGGCGACGCCCCTTCAATCCCCGAGCGCCAGCTCCGCGCCCAGGAAGGGTGCGATATTGGCCTCGACCAGTTCGACGCCGAGGCCCGGCCGGTCGGGGATCGCGACCCGGCCATTCTTCACCTGCGGTTCCAGGGGCGCGTCCACCAGCGCGAAATGCTCCGGCACGCGGAAGGGATAGAGTTCCTGGATGAGGAAGTTCGGGATGCAGGCGTCGAGTTGCAGCGCCGCCGCCGTGGCGACCGGCCCGGCGCAGAGATGCGGCTGCACCCGCATGTTGTAGGTCTCGGCCATGGCGGCGATCTTCTTCGTCTCCATCATGCCGCCGACGGTGCCGATGTCGGGCTGCACGATGGCCGCGGCGCGCAGCTCGAACAGGCGGCGGAAGCCATAGCGGGTGTAGAGCCGCTCACCAGCCGCGACCGGCATGGAGAGGCGGTCGGCGACCATCTTCATCGCCTCGGGATCGAAGGGATCGACCGGCTCCTCGAAGAAGAACAGGTCGAATTCCTCCAGCTTCAGCCCGAGGCGGATGATGGCGTCGGTGGTGAGTTCCGCGCTCATATCCACCATCAGATCGACATCCGGGCCGACGGCATCGCGCACGGCTCGGACACGCGCGACGGCCAGGCGCTCGAAGTCGCGGTCGAATTCGCGGCGGGAGATATGGGCGAAGATGCCGTTCGGATGGTTCCCGATCGGCGTCGCCAGCGGATAGAATTTCAACGCGTCATAGCCGGCGGCCAGCGCCGTCTCCGCCGCGCGCGCCAACTCGTCGGGGGTGGAGGCGCGGAAGGACCAGCCATTGGCGTAGCAGCGCACCTCCTGCCGGTAGCGCCCGCCCAGCAGCTCATAGACCGGCACGCCCAGCGCCTTGCCCTTGATATCCCAGAGCGCCGTCTCGATCGCGCTGATCGCGGCGAAGATGATCGGGCCGCCGCCCTTGGCCCAGAAGCTGTGGTCGTAAAGGTCGCTCCAGATCGCCTCGATATCGAAGGCGCGGCGGCCCAGCACGATCTTGCGCAGCATCTCCTCGATCAGCGCCGCGGCGCCGCTGGCGCCGATGCCATAGGCCAGCGCGGCCTCGCCGAGGCCGCTGATGCCCTCATCGGTCCAGAGCCGCAGGATGAGCGGCGTGCGGCCGTCGATCTTGGTGAGGTAGATCTGCGCGCGGGTGATCTTCATGGCAGCGAAAAATCCTTCAGGCCGCATCGCGCCAGCGGCCGATGCGGAATGGCGCAAGCGGCACATCCGTGTGCCCATCGAGCACAAGCTCGGTCATGATCGCGCCGACACCCGGCCCAAGCTGGAAGCCATGGCCGGAAAAACCGAAGGCGTGGAACAGCCCTGGCATGGTGCCGCTGGGCCCGATCACCGGGATGCGATCCGGCATCTGGCCGTCGATGCCGGTCCAGCTACGGATCACCTGCACGCCCACGAGCGAGGGCACCAGTGCGACCGCGAGGCCCAGCATCTCCAGCGTCACCTCCGGCAGCGGCCGCGCCCAGGCCCGGCCGCCGGAGACGTCGCTCTCGCCATGGCCGCCGCCGATGATGATGTTGCCGCGCGGGATCTGGCGCAGATAGACATTGCCGCCCACGACCCCAAGGTTGGGCTCGATGAAGAAGGGGACCGGCTCGGTCACCGCCATGTTCGGGCTGAGCGGCTTGATCGGCACCGCCTCGCCAAAGGCCGCCGCCACGGCGCCGCCCCAGTAGCCGGCCATGTTCAGCAGCACGGGGGCGGAGAATTCGGTGCCATCCTCGGCGGTCAGGCGGAACAGCCTGCCGTCATGCGCGAAGCCCGTGACCTTGGTGTGCTCGCGGATCTCGGCACCGGCCAGGCGCGCGACACGGGCGAGCGATGATGAGAGCAGGCGCGGATTGGCTGAGCCATCCTCGGGCGCGAAGGAGCCCGCCACCACCTTCGGCCCCAGCCAGGGATAGTCGCGATGGATGGAGTTGCGCCCGACCATCCGCAGCGCCAGCCCATGCTCGCGCGCGGTGTCGAGATAGGCGATCAGCTCGGCTTCCTCAGCGTCGTTGCGCGCGAGTTTCAGATGGCCGGTGACGCTGAATTCCACATCGCTGCCGACCAGCTCCGGCATCCGCATCCACAGCGCGTGGGAACGGCGGGCGATCGGCAGTTCCGCCGGGTTCCGCCCCTGCTGCCGCACGCCGCCGTAATTCACGCCCGAGGCCTGGCTGCCGACCAGTCCGCGTTCGAGCAGGATCACGCGCTGCCCGCGCTGCGCCATATGCAGCGCGGCCGAACAGCCGGCACCACCGCCGCCCACGATCAGCACATCGCAGGAGGTGGTCATGGCACGGCCTCGGCGGGTGGCGCGACGATGGGGATCGGCTTGACCGGGGGCTGCCCGCGCAGCCGGCCGATCGCATCGACCGGAACGCCAAGGGCCGCGGCCAGGATCTCGGCGGCGGCGGCGCCGCAGACGCGGCCCTGGCATCGGCCCATGCCGGTGCGGGTGAAGGCCTTGGCGCGGTTCATCTCGGGCGCACGGCCGGCGGGGTACTCCTCGGCAGCGGCGGCGCGCAGTTCGCCGACGCGCAGCCCCTCGCAGCGGCAGAGGATCGTATCATCGGGCAAACCCGCGGCGAGATGCGCGGGGTAAGGCGAGGCGCGCTCCAACGCGACGCGGAAGCGCCCGGCCGCGGTCAGGGCACGGTCCAGCCGCGCGGCCTCGGCGGCATCCACCGCTGCCCCCGCATCCTGCAACAGGGCCAGGGCGGCGCGGGCGCCGGCCAGTTCCGCGACCTCGGCGCCGCCGATGCCGGCGCCGTCACCGGCCAGGTAGTGCCCTTCGACGCTGGTACGGCCTGCAAGATCGCGTTCCGGCACCCAATTGTGCTGGATGGCATCGAAGCGGAATGGGATGCCGGCGAGGTCCGCAAGCTGCGCCTCGGGCCGCAGCCCCCAGCCGATGCCGACGGCATCGCAATCGACGCGCTGCGCCCGCCCGCGCGCATCGCGCCAGTCGAGCCCGGTGACGCCCGACCCAGCGCCCTCGATCGCCACGGGCGTCACGCCCTCATCGATGCGGATGCCATGCGCGCGCAGCCAGCCGATGTAATAGAGCCCCTTGGCGAAGGTCGCGCCGCCGCGCAGCAGCCCAAATGCGGCCCGCGCCTTGGTGGCGAAGGAGGTGGTGTCCAGCACCGCCACCACATCCGCCCCGGCCCGGGCATATTGATACGCCACAAGCCACAGCAGCGGCCCGCTGCCGAGGAAGGCCACGCGGCTGCCGATGCCGCAGCCCTGGGTCTTCAGCGCGATCTGCGCGGCACCCATGGTGGTGACACCCGGCAGCGTCCAGCCGGGGACCGGCACCACGCGATCCATCGCGCCGGTGCAGAGCAGCACGGCGTCGTAGTCCACCACCGCCTGCACGCCGCGATGCAGCGTCTGCAAACGCTTCACACCCGGGCGGATGTGCCAGACGAAGGTGTCGGGCCGCCAGTCGGTGCGCGGCTTCATCGCATCCAGCGTGTCATGCAGCGCGGTCGCGCGCTTGGCCTCGAAGCCATACAGCATCTTCGCGTCGCGGTTCAGGGCCGCGGGCGGGCGCTGGTAGATGCGGCCGCCGCCATCCGGTGCCTCATCCAGCCAGGCGGGGCGGTGCCCCGCGGCGACCAGGGTCTGCACGGCGCGCACCCCGGCGGGGCCGGCGCCAACCACGGCGATCCTCATCCGCGTTTCACCCTCATGCCGTCCTCGGCCAGCGTCGCGCAGGCGCGCACCCTGCCCTGCCCTTCGACCACCACCCAGCAATCCTGGCAGGCGCCCATCAGGCAGAAACCCGCGCGGGGGCCGTCGCCGAATTCGCTGTCGCGCAGATGCCCGGCGCCACCGGCGAGCAGCGCCGTCAACAGCGTGTCGCCGGCCTGCGCTTCCAGCGCCTCGCCTTCCAGGGTCAGCAGGATGCGCGGCCGCCCGGCATCGCGCAGCCGCCGCAGCTTCACAGCGTATCCTCGTGGCGGCAGTTGACCAGAAGCTCCGCCACGCTCGCGGTGTTGGAGAGATGCAGCACAACCTCGATCAGCGCGGCCAGATCCTCGGGCCGGCTCATCTGCTCGCGCGGGAATTTGGTGACATGCGAGGTCATGTCGGTATCGACGAAACCGGGGCAGACCGCCGTCGCGCGGATGCCATGGTCCCAGCCGAGGCGACGGACCTCCTGCGTCAGCGCCACCACGGCGAACTTGCTCATGGCGTAAGCGAGATTGTCGTTCCGCACCCGCTTGCCCGAGAGCGAGGAGATGTTCACCACGCGCCCGCTGCCGCTGGCCACGAGATGCGGCCAGGCGGCGCGGATCGCCCGCATCGGCCCCTTGGCATTGACAGTCCACAGGTCGTCGAACGGCGTCTCATCGGTGTCGAACAAGGTGCCGCGCGGATTGATGCCGGCGGCGTTCACCAAAGCGTCGATGCGGCCATGACGTTCGATGGTGGCGGCAACCCAGGCCTCCGCGCTGCCGGTCTTGGCGGCGTCGTAGGGGTGGTGGGTCAGATTGGCGTGCTGCGGCAGGCTCGCGGCGGTGCGGACACCCGCGCTGATGATGCAGCCCGCGGCCAGCAGGCGTTCCAGCACCGCACGCCCGATGCCGCGCGTGGCACCGGAGAGCATGACCACACGGGATTGCGGCGTCAGCATCGGAAAACCTCTTTCGGGTCTTGGATCACGGTTCGATCTCCGCCGCGCGCCAGCAGGCGATCTGCCGCTCGGGGCGGTTGGGATGCGTCTCCAGCGGCGGCATGGCTTCGGCGCAGGCGGGGCGCGCCGCCGGGCAGCGGGTGCGGAAGACGCAGCCCGAGGGCGGGTTGGCGACACTCGGCACCTCGCCCGGCAGTGGCGCCACCTTGGCGCGGTGGTGCATCGACGGCGTCGCGGCCAGCAGCGCGCGGGTATAGGGGTGCGAGGGGCTGTGGAAGATGGCGCTGGCCGGGCCTTCCTCGACCACGCGGCCGAGATACATGACCATCACCCGATCGCAGAGGTGCCGCACGACATGCAGGTCGTGGCTGATGAACAGCAGCGCCAGCCCCAGCTCCTGCCGCAGATCCGCCAGCAGGTTCACGATCTGCGCCTGGATCGAAACATCGAGCGCCGAGACCGGCTCATCCGCCACGATGAAATCGGGTTTGGTTGCCAGCGCGCGCGCGATGGCGATGCGCTGCCGTTGCCCGCCCGAGAATTCATGCGGCAAGCGTGTCGCATGCGAGGCTTCCAGCCCGACCTGGCGCAGCAGGGCCGCGGCCTGCCGCTCCGCCCCCGCCGCATCGGCCAGGCCATGGATCAGCAACCCATCGGCGATCTGCGCGCCGATGCTGCGGCGCGGGTCCAGGCTGCCGTAGGGGTCCTGGAACACCATCTGCATCCGGCGCCGCAAGCCACGGCGCGCGGCGCCGGACAGGGTCGCGAGATCCTCACCCTCGAACAGCACGCGGCCTTCGGTCGGCGGCATCAGATGCAGCAGCAGCCGGCCAAGTGTGCTTTTGCCGCAGCCGGATTCACCGACCACGCCCAATGCCTCGCCGCGCTGCAAGGTGACGTTGACGCCCCGCACGGCGACGACCGGGCGGCTTCGGCGGAACAACCCGCCGCGGCCGGTGAAGCTGCGGGTCAGCCCCTCCGCGCGCAGCAGCGGCACGTCGCTCGCCAACGGGGCGCTCATGCCAGTTCCTTCCAGCGCAGGCAGCGTGTGGTGCGGCCGGGGGCGGGGCTTTCCAGCGCCGGCGCGGACTGGTCGCAGATCGCACGGGCATGCTCGCAGCGGGGAGCGAAGCGGCAGCCCTCCGGCATCGCCCAGGCCTGCGGCACACGGCCGGGAATGGAGGTGAGGCGCTCGGCATCGCCCTCCGGCGTCGAGGCGATCAAGGCGGCGGTATAGGGGTGGCGCGGCGCGGCGAAGACCTCGGCGACCGGGCCTTCCTCGACCACTTCGCCCGCGTACATCACCGCGACGCGATCGGCGATCTCGGCCACGACAGCAAGGTTGTGGGTGACGAAGACCATGCCCATGCCTTCCTCCGACCGCTTCAGCCCCGCCAGCAGGTCGAGGATCTGCGCCTGCACGGTGACGTCGAGTGCGGTGGTCGGCTCATCGGCCAGCAGCAGGCGCGGGTGGTTGGCGATGGCGGCGGCGATCATCACGCGTTGCCGCTGGCCACCCGACAGTTCGTGCGGATAGCTGCGGGCACGGCTTTCGGGATCGGGCAGGCCGACATTGCGCAGCAGTTCCACCACGCGGGCGGCGATGCCCTGGCGCTGGCCATGGGCGCGCAGCGCCTCGCCCAGATGGGCGTCGATGCGCAGCAGCGGGTTCAGGCTGCTGGCCGGGTCCTGGAACACCATGGAGAGGTCGCGCCCGCGCAGCGCCCGCAGCGCCCGTTCCGGCAGCCGCAGCAGATCGCGTGTCCGCCCATCCCGGCCGGTATAGAGAATCTGGCCCGCGGTGACCCGCACCGCGGCGGGCAGCAGCCCCATCACCGCAAGCCCGGTCAGCGTCTTGCCCGAGCCGCTCTCGCCGACCACCGCGAGGGTTTCGCCGGGGGCGACGGTGATGTTCACGTCGCGGACCACCGGCACCGGGCCGGTTGGCCCCTGGACCTCCAGCGTCAGCTTCCGCACGGCGAGCAGCCCCGGCACGGCCGCCGGCTGCTCCGCGGCGCCGGCCAGCACGGCAAGGCGGCGCAGGAAGCCTGGGCGGCTTCTGCCGCCGGTGCCAGGGTCCAGCGCATTGCGGAGCCGGTCGCAGAACAGGTTCAGCACCAGCACCGTGCCGGTCAGCGCGAGGCAAGGCCAGAGCAGCAGCAGCGGCGCCTGTTCCATGGTGGTCCGCGCGCCGCGGATCATCAGGCCCCAGGACGGATCCGGCGGCACCACGCCGAGGCCGAGGAAGGACAGTCCGCTTTCCAGCAGCATCGCAGCGGCGATGGTCAGTGAGAACTGCACGATCAGCGGCGGCGCGATATTCGGCAGCAAGGTGCGCAGCAGGATGCGCCCCGAGCGCGCGCCCAGGGCCTCCTGCGCCGTCACGTAATCCAACGCGCGGACCGAGAGCGTCTCGGCATAGGCGACGCGGGCGAAGGTCGGCGTGAAGAGGATCGCGAGGGTGAAGATCAGCGTGCCCGCCCCAGGCCCGAGCAAGGTCACCACCAGCAGCGCCAGCAGCATCGGCGGGAAGCAGAGCACGATCTCCGCCATCCGAACCGTGCCGATTTCCACCATGCCGCGGAAATAGCCGCCGAGGATGCCGAGCAACGTGCCCACGATGGTCGCGATCACGGTTGCCGAAACAGCGACGCTCAGCGACACCCGCGCGCCCCAGATCAGCCGCGTCAGAACATCGCGCCCATATTCATCCTGCCCCAGCCAATGCCCGGCGGAGATGCCGGCGAGGCGATGGTTGATGTCCTGGCTGACGGGATTGCCCAGCGGCAGCACCGGTGCGGCCAGCGCCAGCAGCAGAATGGCGCCGAGCAGCGATGCGGGCAGCGCCAGGCGCCGCAGCTTGTCGCGCCGCATCAGCCGTGCCTCACGCGCGGATCGATGACGGCATAGAGCAGGTCCACCAGGAAATTCAGCAGCACGAAGATCGAGGAAATGACAAGCACGATGCCCATCACCTCCGGGTAGTCCCGCGATTCCACCGAACGCACGAGGTAGCCCGACACCCCCGGCCAATTGAACACGAACTCCACCAGCACGGTGCCACCGAGCAGCGCGCCCAGATGCAGCGCGACCACGGTGACGACGGGGGTCAGCGCATTGCGCACGACATGGCGGCGGATGATGGCGGCGACAGACACCCCGCGCGCCTGGGCGGCGCGCACATGGTCGCGTTCCAGAACCTCCAGCACCGAACCGCGGGTCACGCGCAGCACCACCGCGCCGAGCCCGACCGCGATGGTGATGGCCGGCATCAGCAACAGGCCCAGATGCCGCAGCGGGTCGGTGGCGAAAGCGATGTAACCGCCCGCCGGCACCAGCCGCAGGTTCTGCGCCAGCACCAGAATGATCAGCGTGCCGACCACGAAGACCGGCACCGACAAGGCCAGCGCGGCAAGGGAGGAAAGCAGCCGATCCAGCGCCTCCCCCGCCCGCAACGCCGCCAGCACGCCGAGTGGCAGGCCGAACAGCAATGCGATCAGCGCCGCCGCGCCCACCAACTCCAGCGTACGTGGCAGGCGGAGTGCGATCTCATCGGCCACCGAATGATCGTCCAGCAGCGAATAGCCGAAATTGCCCTGCGCCAGCCCGCCGAGATAGGTCCAGTACTGGGTCATGAGTGGCTGGTCGAGGCCGAGCTTCTCGCGAAGATCGGTGACCAGCCACGGGTCCGGCGCCACGCCGCCCTGGGCCAGCAACAACTCGGCCGGATCGCCCGGAATGATGTGGATCACCATGAAAACCAATGTGGCGACCACCCAGACCAGGGCGAGCGAAACGAGCAGGCGTCGGGCGGCATAGGCCAGCATGTATCAGGCGACCTCGGTGGTCTCGAAGGTGAGGCCCGAGTAGAAGGTCAAGGCGCCCGGCATGTTCTTGAAGCCCGAGACCGCGCTGCGCATCGCATAGCCCTGGCTGCGCCAGGTCAGCCCGACGAGCGGCGCCTGTTCGATCGCGACACCCTCGATCTCGCGATAGATCGCCTTGCGCCTGGTCTCGTCGAACTCGGCGCGGCCAGCGGCCAAAAGTTCGGTGATGCGATCGACCTTCAGCCCATAGCTGCGGACATAGGAAGGCGAGAGCGTGCCATCGAGCAGGCTCGCGAGCCCTTCGGGGTCGTTGCTGTCGGCCGCGGTCCCCATCACCGCGATGTCGTACTGGCCACGGTTGCCGATGGCGACGCGGGTGGCCCAGTCCGGCATGTTCAGCTCGACATTGATGCCGACGGCGGCGAGATGCTGCTGCACCACCTCCGCGGTATCCTTGTGCATGCCGTATTGCGCGGTGGAGAGCATCGAGGCGTTCAGGCCATTGGCGAAGCCGGCCTCGGCCAGCAGGCGCTTGGACAGGTCGGGGTTGTAGTTCCAGCCATCCTTGTATTCGGCGTTGTAGAAGGGGCTGCTCGGCGGGATCGGCAGTTGCGTCAGCGGCGAACCACGGCCGAAGAAGGCGGCCTTGACCAGATCCTCGCGCTTGATCGCATGGGCCACCGCCTTGCGCACCCGCGCATCATTGAAGGGCGGGCGGGTGCCGTTGAAGACCAGGAACATGAAGGCGCCATCGACGGCATCGAGCTTCAGCGCCGAATTGGCGGTGATCGCATCCATCGACTGCCAGGGCACGTATTCGATCAGATCGACATCGCCCGAATGCAGCGCCGCGACACGCAGGTTCTCGTCGCCATAGGCGACGACCTTGATGCCCTTGAGCTTCGGCAGGCCGGGCTTGTAGTAGCCGGGATAGGCCTCCAGATCGAGCGAGACGCCGCGCTCCTGCGCCTTCAATACGAAGGGGCCGGCGCCGATGAACTGCCCGCGTGGGGAGTTCCGCGAGATGATCGGCATGTGGTAGCTCGCCATCCAGATCGGCAGCGTCGCCACCGGCTCCTTGGTCACGATCCGCACGGTCATGTCGTCCGGCGTCTCGATACGTTCCAGCCCCTGGATCTGGGCGCGGAAGAAGGCTGTGGAGCGCTCGGCGGCGATCTGCTCCAGCGACCATTTCACGTCGGCGGACGTCACCTTCTCGCCGTTCTGGAAGGTCGCGTTCCGCAGCTTGAAGAGCCAGGTCGTGGGGTTCTCCAGCGTCCAGGATTCCGCGAGCTCAGGCCGCAACGAACCATCGGGCGCATAGGAGATCAGGCCGCGAAAGATCATCAGCTTGATCGTCGCCGACGCCGTTCCGCCATTCGCCCAAGGCTGGAGGGTGGGCGGGTAGCTGGACAGGCCGAAGGTCAGCACCCCCGGCGTTGCGGCGCGGGCCCCTGGAATTCGGAGAAACGGCAGGCTCGCGGCGCCGGCCAGGACGGCACGGCGGGTGGCGGAAATGGTCATGCGGGTCTTTCCTTCTTCCAGGGGGTGTCGTGAGCCTCAGTTCGGGTCGTGATAGACCTCTTGAGCCGTGGCGGCCGTGATGGCGCCCTCGGCCACGTCGCGGGCCACCGCTGCGCGGTCCCGCTTTTCGGGCGCGCCGTAGCCACCGGCACCGGGGCTGACGACAGCGAACCATTGCCCGGCCTTCAGCACCGCACAATCGGCCTGGAACACCACGCCGGGGCCGCATTCGATGGCGCCATGCGCGCCCTCGCCGCCGCCAAACAGGCCCCAGCTGCGCGAACGCAAACGGGAGACGTCCACACGCACACGACAATCCTCATCGGCGCGATAGACGCGGCGCAAGCCC
Source organism: Humitalea rosea (assembly GCF_003253705.1). Lineage (GTDB taxonomy): Bacteria > Pseudomonadota > Alphaproteobacteria > Acetobacterales > Acetobacteraceae > Humitalea > Humitalea rosea. The sequence goes on along the minus strand of NZ_QKYU01000007.1, from coordinate 176,141 downwards.
ATGCCACCGCGATACTGGCCGACGCCGCCCGACCCCTCAACGAGTTCGTAGCGCAGCAAGGTCAGCGGATACTCGATCTCCAGCGCCTCGACCGGCAGGTTGGAGGTGTTGGTGGTGTGCACATGCACGCCATCCAGCCCATCCTTCGTCGCCCGCGCGCCACCGCCGCCGCCCATGGTCTCCAGATAGACCCAGATCGCGCCATCGGATTTGCGCTGGCCGATGAAGCTCGCGACGGTGCAGGTGGAGTTGGAACAGGCGGTCACGTTCAGCGGCACCGCCTGCGCCAGCGCGCCGAGGATCAGGTCCGAAACCCGTTGGCAGGTCTGCACCCGGCCGTTCACGGCAGCGGGATGCACGCAGTTCAGGATGCTGCCTTCACGCGCGATGATGGTCAGCGGACGGGCGAGGCCGGCGTTCGGCAGGATGGTCGGGTCCACCACCGATTTCACGACGTAATAGGCCGTGGCCAGCAGTGCCGTGTAGGTCATGTTCAGCCCGGCCCGAAGCTGGTCGGGCGCGTCGAAGCTGAGCGTCATGCTGTCGCCCTTGACGGTCACCTCGACCGAGAGCGGCAGGGTCGCACTGATCTCGGCATTGTCGAAGACATCGTTGAAACGCCAGGTGCCGTCGGGGATCGCCGCGATCCCGGCGCGCATCTTCCGCTCCGCATAATCCAGCAGCGCCTCGCCGGCGGCCAGCACGATATCGGTGCCATACTTGGCGCAGAGCGCGGTGAAGCGCTGCACGCCGACGCGGTTCGCCGCCATCTGCGCGCGCAGGTCGGACAGGCGCTCACGCGGCACCTGGCAGTTCAGCAGGATCAGATCCTGCAGATCCTTCTGCAGCACCCCGGCGCGATAGAGCCGCACCGGCGGGATACGCAGCCCCTCCTGGTAGATATGGGCATGGCCACGATCCGCGAAATCGGAGTGGTGCGCGAGGTTCACCGTCCAGGCGACGATGACGCCATCGATGAAGATGGGTTCAGCCAGCACGATGTCGGGCAGATGCGTGCCGCCACCGGCATAGGCGTCATTGCCGACGAAGACATCGCCGGGCTGCATGTCCTCGATGCGGTGCAGGCGCATGATATGCGGCACGATGCCGATGAAGCTGCCCAGATGCACCGGGATGTGCTCGGCCTGGCACAGCGTCTGCCCTGCCGCGTTGAACAGCGCGGTGGAACAGTCGCGCCGTTCCTTGATGTTGGTGGAATAGGAGGCGCGGATCAGCGCCTCGCCCGTCTCCTCGACGATGGAGGAGAGCGAGGCACCGATGACCTCGATGGTGATCGGATCCAGCACCACGGCGGGCGCTGCCTTCAGGGCGTGGCTCATGCCGTCACCTCCAGGATCAGGTTGAGATAGCTGTCCACGCTGACCTTCATGCCGGGCGGCACCACGGTCGTCGTGTCCATCTGCTCGACGATGGCGGGGCCGGTGAAGAGGTTGCCGGGCTTCAGCTCCTCACGGCTGTAGAGCGGCGTGGTGACGAAATCCCCCGCCTCGGGGAACCACACGGGACGGCTGCTGATGATCGCGGCCGAGGCATCCGGGCCGGCGTCGGGATAGGATTTCAGCACCGCCTTGCGGACCACGCCGGTCGCTTCCAGGCGCAAGGTGACGAGTTGCACCGCCTCGCCCTCGGCGATGAAGCCGTAGCGCTGGCGATGGGATTCGGTGAAGCCTTCCAGCAAGCTCGCGATGGTCGCGGCGGTGATCGGCCCATCCGGCAGCGGGACGGCAAGTTCGTAGTTCTGGCCTGCATAGCGCATGTCGGCGGTGCGGGTCAGGCGGCGCGCGTCGGGACCGATTTCCTCATGGTCGAACCACTCCTCGCCGCGCGCGGTCAGCCCGGCGAAGGCGGCGGACACCTCCTCGACCGAGGCGCCCGTCGCCGGCAGCAGCTTGGTCGCGGCGAAATCGGCGCGCAGATCGGTCAGCAGCAGCCCCATGGCGCAGAGGATGCCAGGGTTGCGCGGCACCAGCACGCGCTTCATGTCCAGCTCCTTGGCCAGACGCGCGGCATGCAAGGGCCCCGCGCCGCCAAAGGCCATCAGCGTGTAGTCGCGCGGATCATGCCCGCGCTGGATCGAGATCACGCGGATCGCACGCGCCATATTCGCGGTGACGACGGAGATGATGCCCTGCGCCGTCTCCATCACACCAAGGCCGAGCTTGTCCGCCAGCACGCCGATCGCGGCCTTGGCCAGATCCTGCCGCACCGGCATGCGGCCGCCGAGCAGATATTCCGGGTTCAGCGTCTGCAACACGACATTCGCGTCCGTGGTCGCGGGTTCGGTATTGCCGCGATCGTAGCAGACCGGCCCAGGATCGGCGCCGCAACTGCGCGGCCCGACCTTCAGCAGCCCGCCCGCATCGACATAGGAGATCGAGCCGCCGCCGGCGCCGACGGTGTGGATGTCGAGCATCGGCGCCTTGATCGGATAGCCGTGCACCACGGCCTCCGACGTCATCTTGCAGCTGCCGCCTTGCAACAATGCTACGTCAGTGGAGGTGCCGCCCATGTCGAAGGTGATCAGATCCGGGAAGCCCGCCAGCACGCCGATGGCCTGCGCGCCGACCACGCCGGTCGAGGGACCGGAGAGCACGGTTCGCACCGGCATGTCGGCCGCGGTCGAGAAACCGATGACCCCACCATTGCTTTGCGTCAGATGCGGCGTCGCGGTCATGCCGAGCGCCTTCAGCCGCGGCGTCAGACGCTCGATGTAGCGGCGCATGACGGGGCCGAGGTAGGCGTTGAGCACCACCGTGGAAAGCCGCTCGTATTCGCGGAACTCCGGGGCGATTTCATGGCCCGCGCAGATGAAGGTGTCGGGGCATTCCTCGCGCAGGATCTCGACGGCGCGGATCTCATGCTCGGGGCGGATGAAGCCATAGAGGAAGGAGACCGCGATCGCCTTGACGCCCGCATCCCTCAGCGCGCGCGCGGCGATGCGCATCTTGTCCTCATCCAGCGGCGTGTCGATCTCGCCGGTGTGGCGCACGCGTTCCGGCACTTCCATGCGCAGGTCGCGGGAAACCAGCGTCGGCGGCTTGTCGGCCTGCATGTCGTAGAGGTCGGGGCGCTTCTGGCGGCCGATCTCGAGCAGGTCACGAAAGCCGTCGGTGGTGACGAGGCCGGTCCGCACGCCCTTGTGCTGGATCAGCGCATTCGTCGCGACCGTGGTGCCATGGCCGAAGTAGGAGACGGCCGCCCCCGGCGCATCGCCCGCATCGGGCATGACGCGGCGCATGCCTTCCTCGACACCCTGGGCGATGCCGCGGGAGGGATCGTCAGGTGTGGAGGAGACTTTCCAGACCTCGACGCGACCTTCTTCCTCATCGAAGAGGCACACATCGGTAAAGGTCCCACCCGAGTCCACGCCCACACGCCAACGCGCCATGCTGTCAACTCCTGGTCAGGATTGATGCTTGAGGATAGCCACACTATTTCGTTGCCTCGCATCGGGCAGCAAGCCATATTTTCTCTGGATGGTATAAAAGTGGTCATATTATCGATGGGTGGAAGTTTTTCGGGATGATGTGGAGATCGGTAGCAGAATAATGGAAGCATCCGTGACCACTGAAACCGCCGGCTCCCTGCAGCGCGCCTTCCGCCTGCTGCGCCTGATCGGCGAAAGCGGGCCGGGCGGCCTGCGTCTCACCGGCCTGGCCGAGGCCGCGAGCCTGCCGCGCCCCAGCGTGCACCGCATGCTGCGCCTGATGACCGAGGAAGGCTTCGTCGCCTACGAACCGCGCGGCAAGCGCTACACCCTCGGCCTCGACCTCTTCGTGCTGGGCGCGCGCGCCGGCAGCCCCATGGGTCTGCGCGACGTCGCACGGCCGGTGCTGCTGCGCCTGACGGGATCGCTCGGCGAGACGCTCTTCCTGCTGGTGCACAATGGTTATGATGCCGTCTGCATCGAGCGCAGCCTGGGTCCGTTGCCGATCCGCTCCTTCACCGGTGATATCGGCGGACGCGTGCCCTTGGGAATCGGCCAGGGTTCGACCGCGATCCTCGCCTTCCTGCCGCCCGCCGAGCAGGATGAGATCATCAGCCACAACCTGCCGCGCATGCGCCAGTTCGGCGGCTTCGACGAAGCCTCGGTGCGGGCCGACCTTGCGCAGATCCGTGCCGATGGCCATGCCGGCGGGGCCGCCGGGCTGATCCCGGGCCATGCCGGCATCGCTGTCCCCATCCTCGACCACGACGGCCGCGCCGTCGCGGCGCTCAGCGTCGGCAGCACCACCGACCGCCTGGGCGCCGAGCGTCGCGGCATCATCGCGACCATGCTGAAGCGGGAGGCCGCGACGATCGCGGCCCAGATCAACCCCTTCGACCCGGCGCTGCGCCGTGCCGGCGCCGCGATGGAACATGTGCCGCCCACGTCACAGAACGGTCACTGACCGCGGCGGACACGCGCATGGCCCGGGACGCATTGTGGCGCGGGTGCGGCCACGATAGCGTCTGCCGCACGTCTGCGAGGAACGGCCATGCTCCCACGCGCCACCGAGGCTGTGCCGTGAGCACAAGCCCGCCCCATCGGCCGCCGGCCGACAAGATCGTCATGCACGACGTCAACTTCTTCTATGGCGCGGTCCAGGCGCTCCACGACGTCAACCTGTCCTTCCCGGACCGCAGCGTCACCGCGCTCATCGGGCCATCCGGCTGCGGCAAGACGACGCTGATTCGCATCATCAACCGCCTGTTCGACATGTACCCGGACCAGCGCGCCACCGGCACGGTTCTGGTCGATGGCGAGGACATCCTCGATCCCGGCATCAACGTGGCGCGGCTGCGGGCCCGGATCGGCATGACCTTCCAGCGCCCCAACCCCTTCCCGATGTCGATCCACGAGAACGTCGCCTTCGGCATCGCCCTGCACCATGATCTGTCGCGATCCGAAATGGACGCGCGGGTGGAGGCCGCCTTGCGCGACGCGGCGCTGTGGGACGAGGTGAAGGAGATCCTCGACCACAGCGCGCTCGACCTCTCGGGTGGCCAGCAGCAGCGGCTGTGCATCGCCCGCGCCATCGCCCTGAGGCCGGAGATCCTGCTGTTCGACGAACCCTGCGCGGCGCTCGATCCGGTCTCGACCGCCAGGATCGAAGACCTCATCGACGATCTTCGCCGGCGCTACTGCGTCGTCATCGTGACGCACAACATGGAGCAAGCCGCGCGCGTCGCCGATCGCGTGGCCTTCATGTATCTCGGCGAGGCGATCGAAACCGGCAGCGCCGAGGACATCTTCATCCGCCCGAAGGATCCGCGCACCCGGGACTACGTGACCGGCCGTTTCGGCTGACCCTTGCCCCCGGTCAGGGCCCTTCCCACACCCGCAGCATCGCCACGCCATGGCCACGCTCATCGACCAGGGTCCAGCCCGGCAGCACCGGCGCTTCGGCGGCGCGCGCCGTCTCCGCGACCAGCAGCGCGCCGGGGGCGATCCAGCCCGCCGCCGTCAGCGCCGCCACGGTGCGCGGCACGATCCCCGCCTCGGGCGGTTCCGGCTCGGCACCGGGGGCGAGCACGGGCGCCAGCTTGGCATAGGGCGGGTCGAGAAAGATCAGCGACACCGGCGCCGAGGCGCGCGGCGGCTTGGTCGCATCCCCCGGGATCACCGTCGTCGCGCCCTCAGCCTTGCAGACCGCGATATTGCTCCGCAGCGCCTGCAACGCCGGGCGCGAGGTTTCGAGGAAGGTCGCATGCAGCGCCCCGCGCGACAGCGCCTCCAGCCCCAGCGCCCCGGTGCCGGCGAAGCCATCCAGCACCCGCGCGCCGATGATCCGGTCCCGCCCGGCCCAGGCGGCATGCGTCAGCGCATCGAACAGCGCCTGGCGCACACGGTCGGCGGTGGGGCGGGTGGTGTCGCCCTCGGGTGCTGCCAGGATGCGGCCGCGGTTGATCCCTGAAATGATCCGCATCGCTCAGGCCCCGCGCCGGGGGGGTTTGCGGGCGCCGGGGGGCTTGCCATCCTCGGCGGCCCAGTCGGCCGCCCCCCAGGGCGTCAACTGCGGGTCGCCGGCGCGGCGGGCGCGCGGGGCGCGGGCAGGCTTGGTCACGGGCTCCGGCACTTCCGCCACCCGCTCGGTCCCGCGTTGCAGCCGGGGGGCGGCATCGACGCCGAGCTGGTCGCGCATCACCTTGGCATTGACTTCCTCGACCCCGCTTTCCGGCAGCAGCCCCAACTGGAACGGCCCATAGGCCACCCGGATCAGCCGCGTCACATGCAGCCCGAGGTGCTGGAGCACGCGCCGCACCTCGCGGTTCTTGCCCTCCTGGATGCTGACGGTCAGCCAGGAATTGGCGCCGCGCCGGCTGTCCAGCCCGGCCTCGATCGGACCGTATTTCACGCCCTCGACCGTGATGCCGCGGGTCAGCGCGGCCAGGGCCGCCTCCTCCACCTTGCCATGCACCCGGGCGCGGTAGCGGCGGATCCAGCCATTGGCGGGCAGTTCCAGCTTGCGCGCCAGCGCGCCGTCATTGGTCAGCAGCAGCAGCCCCTCCGACGTCAGATCCAGCCGCCCGACCGAGACCAGGCGCGGCAGGCCCGCGGGCAGGTTCTCGAACACCGTGGGCCGGCCCTCGGTGTCCTTGTGCGTCGTCACCAGGCCGCGCGGCTTGTGATAGCGGAACAGCCGTGTGCGCTCGGCGGCCGCGACCGGGGTGCCGTTGACGGTGACGCGATCCTCCGGCGTGACGAAGAAGGCGGGGCTGTCCAGCTTCTGGCCGTTCACCACCACCCGCCCCTCGGCGATCAGCTTCTCGGCGTCGCGCCTGCTGGCGATGCCGGCGCGGGCCAGCACCTTGGCGATGCGCTCGCCCTTGTCGGAGTCCAGTTCTGGCATCTCATCCACGATCGGCCCTTCCGGCAGCTTGCTCGGCGGCACCTTGCGCTGGCCGGTCATGCCACCAGCTCCCGCTGCGCCGCAAAGCTGCGGGCGGCGTCGATGAAGGCCAGGAAGATCGAGGGATCCGCCGGGTCCACCGCATATTCCGGGTGCCATTGCACGCCCAGGCAGAAGCTCTGCCCCGGCGCCTCGATCCCCTCGATCACCCCATCGGAGGCCACCGCGTTGATGACGCCGCGCGGCCCCGCCGTCGCCACCGCCTGGTGGTGGGAGGAATTGACCGCCATCCGCCCGACGCCCACGACCTTGGCCAGCAGGGTGCCGGGGGTGATCTCGACCGTATGGCCCGGCTGGTCGCGCGGGTTCGTCTGCTCATGCGGCAGCGCCCCCGGCACGGCATCCGGGATGTGCTGGTGCAGCGTGCCGCCGAGCGCCACCGCCAGCAGTTGCTGCCCGCCACAGATGCCGAGCACCGGCATGTCCCGCTTCAGCGCCCCTTGCAGCACCGCCAGTTCGAAGCCCGTGCGGCCTTCCTTCAGCACCACCGTCTCATGCATCGGCCCGCCGCCATACAGCCCCGGGTCCACGTCGAAGGCGCCCCCGGTCACCACCAGCCCGTCCAGCCGGTCGAGGTAGGCCTCGGCCTGCTCCGCCTCATGCGGCAGCGCGACCGGCAGGCCGCCGGCGCTCGCGACCGCGTCGCAGTAGTTCTGGCGCAGCGCATACCAGGGCAATTTCGACCACCCGCCGGCGGGTTCGGCATCGAGGGTCAGGCCGATCAGGGGAATATTTGACATTCCGGCTTGCTACGCGCCGCGATGGGGGCGCGTCCAGCGGTCAAACGGCTTGCGTGCCCCGCGTCGCGCGGCAACACAGCATGGGATGGACAGCCCCATGCGCCTTGCCCTGCAAGAAGCCGCCGCCGCCTGCGCCCGTGGCGAGGTGCCGGTGGGCGCCGTGGTGACCGATGCGGCGGGCAACATCCTGGCCGCCGCGGGCAATGAGGTCGAGGCCCGCCACGACCCCTCCGCCCATGCCGAACTGCTGGCCCTGCGCGCCGCCGCCGCGCTGCGCGGCGACAAGGTGCTGCCCGATGCGACGCTCTGGGTCACGCTGGAGCCCTGCCCGATGTGCGCCCATGCCGCCAGCCTGTTCCGCGTGCGGCGGCTGGTCTTCGGCGCCTATGACCCCAAGGGCGGCGGCGTCGAGCATGGCGCCCGCGTCTTCGGCCAGCCGACCTGCCACCACGCGCCGGAGGTGGTCGGCGGGGTGCGGGAGACCGAGGCGGCGGCGCTGCTGCGCGGGTTCTTCGCGGAGCGGCGGTGACGGCGCCTTACTGCCTTACCATCTTACGCCCTTACCGCAGGGTCGTGCGGGGGGTCTTGATGCGGGCATTCTACCCCGGTGCCGCGCTGGCGGGTGTGAAAAAGATCGAAGGGCTTCGCCCCTCGAACACCCCAGCAGAAACCTGAGGTTTCTGCACTTCCCTCAATAGATTGATCTTAAATGACAAAAAGGAAGGTCCAGGAAACTCAGTTTCCTGGTGGGAGGGTCTGGGAGGGCGAAAAGCCCTCCCAGTTTACCCATCCCTTAACGCCGACAGCCCCCCCAACGCCTGCCCTGGCCGCGTCGCCACCCCTTGCCGCGACGGGTCCCACCACGCCTCGCCGTTGGGCCCGACCGCGACTCCCCCCACCAGCCGCGGCCAGGGCGCGTGCCGCCGCCGCCCGGCCAGCACCGCCTGCCCGCGCTCGGTCAGCGCCAGCGGCCCGTCGCGGGCGATCAGCCGGGTGGTGCCCGCGCGCAGCCGGTCGATGATCTCGGCCAGCATCAGATCGGTCGGGTGGAACACCGCATCCTCGGCGGCGAAGGCGCGCAGCACGGCGCCCAGATCCTGCGCCCCCGCCGCGATCGCCCGCAGCACCCGCCGCTCGGACAGCGCCAGCCCGTCGCTGGCCCAGGGCAGGTCCTGCAAATGCCGGCGCAGCGCCGGGGCCAGATGCGGGAAGGGCAGCATCTGGCGCCACAGCCGGTCCAGCGCCGCGGGGTCGGGGGCGGCGAAGGCATCCCAGGCCAGCAGCGCCGCCTCGGCCGCGATGTCGCCGAGTTTCTGGGGCTCCAGCGCCGCCAGCTCGGCATCCGAGAGCGCCGGCAGCACCCGCTTGCCATCGGCCGGCATCAGCCAGACCCGCCCCCGCGCCTGCGGCCAGAGGAAGGCCAGCACCCGCAGCAGCGCGATCTGGTCCCAGACATCATGCTCGAACCACAGATGCAGCGCGGCCGTCCCCCGCGCCGCCGCCGTCAGCGCCGCATGGTCGGTGCCGAGCCGGCTCCGCACCTCGGCCAGCGGCGCATGGGCGTGTTCGGCGACAAAACGCGCGCGCTGCGCCAGCCAGGCCGCCGGGCCGCCGGTGTCCCGCGCGGGGCCGAGGCAGACCGGGTCGGCGTAGCCGATGTAGTCCCCGGGCGGCAGCCGGCCCCGCAGATCATCGCCGCAGCGGATATGGATGATGTCCATGGCCCGAGTATCGCCGGGCCAGGACGATCCCGCTACGGCATCCCGCTACAGGCGCAGCCCCAGCCGGCGGATCATCACCCCCTCCTCCTCGAACTGCCTGCGGGCGAAGGTGGCGTAGGCCTCGCTGTCCAGATACATCGGCTGCATGTCGAACCGGTCCAGGATCGCGATATGCGCCGGATCGAACAGCGCCGCCTTGAAGGCGTCGTGCAGCACCCGCACCACGCCGGGGTCCATGCCCTTGGGGCCGGCGATGCCATAGGGGCTGATCGAGACGATATCGATGCCGCTCTGCTGCAAGGTCGGCGCATCGGGGAAGCGCTTGGCGCGTTCCGTGCCCCAGGTGGTCAGCAGCCGCAGCCGCCCGGCCAGCACCAGCTCCGACCAGCCGGAGCTGTCGGCCGTCGCCTGGATCTGCCCGCCGAGCAGCGCCGAGAGATTATCCGCCACCCCCCGGAACGGCACATGCACCCATTCGATGCCCTTCTGGCCCGCGATCTGCTCCATGGTGATGTGCAGCGAGGTGCCGACGCCGGGCGTGCCGTAATTGACCTTGCCCGGATTGGCCTTCGCGTAGTCCAGGAACTCGCCCAGCGTCTGCCAGGGGCTGTCCGCCCGCACCACGATGCCGAACAGATAGCCGGTCAGATGCACGACCCAGGTGAAGTCGGTCATCGGGTCGAAGGGCGGGTGCGGGTTCATCTGCGGGTTGCGGAACACGCTGATCGGCATCTGCGACAGCGCGTAGCCATCGGGCCGGTCGGAGACCAGCGCCTGCGGCCCCAATATGCCGCCGGCGCCGGATTTGTTCTCGATCACGATCGGCTGGCCGAGCCGCTTGGACGCCTGGTCGCACAGCACCCGCATCTGGATATCGGTGGTCCCGCCCGCGCCCCAGGGCACGTACATGCGGATGGCGCGGTTCGGGAAACCCGATTGTGCCAGCGCGGGGCTGGCCAAGGGCGCGGCTGCGGCGGCACCCAACAGGGTGCGTCGGCGAATGCTCATGCGTATCCTCCGGTGGCGCCCCGTTTCTCCGGGCCGCCTTGGGGCGAAGTATCGCGGCAAGACCGGGCGGTTTGCAACGCGATCGCGGCGCCCGGCGATGTTGCGTCGCAGCACCGAGGCCGTTATGGCCGGAGCATGTCCTGTGTCAGAGTGCTCTCGACCGACTTGCCGACGCCGCCTTAGGCGCGCGACGCCCGAGCCTCCCCGCCGCCGCGGCCTTCGATTGCGGCGCGATCCATTTCCTGCCCGCATCTGATCCGTCTTCGCGGGACGGCTGCGGCCTTGGCCGAAGGTGCCTCATGACCCTGTCCCAACTCCGCGCCGAATGGGCGCCCAATGTCACGCGTGACATGCTGGCGGGGACCGTCGTCGCCCTCGCGCTGATCCCCGAGGCGATCGCCTTCTCCATCATCGCCGGCGTCGATCCCAAGGTCGGGCTCTATGCCTCCTTCTGCATCGCGGTGGTCACGGCGATCGCCGGCGGCCGCCCGGCGATGATCTCGGCCGCGACCGGGGCGACGGCGCTGGTCATGGTGAGCCTGGTGAGGGATCACGGGCTCGGCTACCTCTTCGCCGCGACCATCCTGACCGGCTTCCTCCAGATCGGGGCGAGCCTGCTCAAGCTCGGCGACCTGATGCGCTTCGTCTCGCGCTCGGTGGTGACGGGCTTCGTCAACGCGCTCGCCATCCTCATCTTCCTGGCGCAGATGCCGGAGTTGATCGGGCAAAGCTGGCAGGTCTGGGCGATGGCGGCGGTCGGGCTCGGCATCATCTATCTGCTGCCGCGGCTGACCAATGTGGTGCCCTCGCCGCTGGTCACCATCATCGTGCTGACGGCGTTTTCCATGGCCATGGGGCTCGGCATCCACACGGTCGGCGACATGGGCGAATTGCCGAACGAACTGCCGTTCTTCGCCCTGCCGCAGGTGCCGCTGAATTTCGAGACGCTGCGGATCATCCTGCCCTATGCCGCGACGCTGGCCATGGTCGGGCTGCTGGAGAGCCTGATGACGGCCTCCATCGTCGATGAGATGACCGACACCGGCTCCAACAAGAACCGCGAATGCGCGGGCCAGGGGCTGGCCAACATCACCTCCGGCTGCTTCGGCGGCATGGCGGGCTGCGCGATGATTGGCCAATCGGTGATCAACGTGTCCTCGGGCGGGCGGGGGCGGCTGTCCTGCCTCTGGGCCGGGGTGTTCCTGCTGTTCCTCATCGTCGTGCTTGGGCCCTGGGTGAAGCAGATCCCGATGGCGGCGCTGGTCGCGGTGATGGTCATGGTCTCGATCAACACCTTCCAGTGGAAGTCCATCGCCACCCTGGCGACCAACCCCAGGAGCAGCAGCGTCGTGATGCTCGCCACCGTCGCCGTCGTGGTCTTCACCCATGATCTGGCGCAGGGCGTGCTGGTCGGCGTGGTGCTGAGCGGGCTGTTCTTCGCCCAGAAGGTCTCGCGCTTCTTCGGGGTGACCTCCACGCTGGATGAGGCGACCGGGGTGCGGCGCTACCGCGTGACCGGGCAGATCTTCTTCGCCACGGCCGAAGCCTTCCACAACGCCTTCGATTTCCGCGAGGAGTTGAACGGCGTCGTCATCGACGTCCATGCCGCGCATTTCTGGGACATCACCGGCATCAACGGGCTGGACCGCGTGGTGCTGAAGTTCCGCCACCATGGCCGGGCGGTGGAGATCGTGGGCATGAACGAGGCGAGCCAGACGCTGGTGGATCGCCTCGCGCAGCATGACAAGGAAGGGGCGGCACTTTCGGCGGCGCATTGAAGCCAGGGGCCAGCCCCTGGAACCCCGCTGGGGCCTGAGGCCCCAGACCCCCTCGGCTAAAGCGCCCGGGCGCCAATGTCCCGCCGGCAGAACCCGCCGGGCCAGACCACCGCATCCACCCCGGCATAGGCGGCATCCCGCGCCGCCCGCAGGTCCGCCCCCGTCGCGGCGATGCCCAGCACCCGGCCGCCGGTCGCGATGACCGCGCCATCCTCCCGCCGCGCGGTGCCGGCGTGGAAGACCGTGACCCCGGGGCAGGCGGCCGCCGCCTCCAGCCCCCCGATCACGCTGCCCTTGCGCGGCGCCTCCGGGTAGCCCTCGGCCGCCATCACCACCACCAGCGCGGGGTCGGGCCGCCAGTCCGGCGCCATCCCGGCCAGATGCCCATCGGCGGCGGCCACCAGCAGCGGCAGCAGGTCGCTTTGCAGCCGCAGCATCAGCACCTGGCATTCCGGATCGCCGAAGCGGACGTTGAATTCCAGCAGCTTCGGCCCCTCCGGCGTCAGCATCAGCCCGGCGAAGAGCACGCCCCGGAACGGCGCGCCGCGTTTGGCCATCTCGGCCAGCACCGGGGTCACGCAGTGGTCCATCACCTCGGCTTCCATCGCCGCCGAAAACACGGGCGGCGGGCCATAGGCGCCCATGCCGCCGGTGTTCGGCCCGGTATCGCCATCGCCGACCCGCTTGTGGTCCTGCGCCGCGCCGAAGGGGATCGCGGTGCTCCCGTCGCAGAGGGCGAAGAAGGAGACTTCCGGCCCCGTCATGCAGTCCTCGATGACCACCTCGGCCCCGGCGCTGCCATGGATGCGGTCCTCCATGATGGCGGCGATGGCGGCCTCGGCCTCCTCCGGGGTGGCGGCGACGACGACGCCCTTGCCCGCGGCCAGCCCATCCGCCTTGACCACGATCGGCGCGCCGACCTTGGCGAGATAGGCCCGCGCCGCCCCGGCGTCCTCGAACCTGGCCCAGGCGGCGGTGGGGGCGCCGGCGGCATCCAGCACCTCCTTCATGAAGGATTTGCTGCCCTCCAGCCGCGCCGCCGCCGCATCCGGGCCGAACACCCGCAGCCCCGCCGCGGCGCAGAAATCCGCGAGGCCGAGGGTCAGCGGCGCCTCCGGCCCCACCACCACCAGGTCGATGGCATTGGCCTTGGCGAAATTCACGATGCCCGAAATATCCTCGGCGATGATCGGCACGCAGCGCGCGACCTCGGCGATCCCGGCATTGCCCGGCGCGCAGAACAGCGCGGTCAGCAACGGGCTTTGCGCCAATTTCCAGCACAGCGCGTGTTCGCGCCCGCCGCCACCGACCACCAGCACCCGCATCGCGCTCTCCCCTGTCCGCGCCCCCCGCGTAGCATGGGCGGCCCGCTCGGGGCATACTCGGGCCATGTCTGAGACGCCACGCGGCAACGTGCCGGAATACACCGTCGGAGAACTCTCCGGCGCCGTGAAACGCACGCTGGAGGGCGCCTTCGGCCGCGTCCGCGTGCGCGGCGAGATCACCGAAGCCAAGGGCTACGGCCCCAACCGATTCTATTTCTCGATGAAGGACCCCGACGGCGGCGGCAAGCTGCGCTGCGTCATCTGGGCCTGGTCGGCCGGCCGCAGCGGCGTGAAGCCCGAGAACGGCACCGAGGTCATCGCCACCGGCCGCCTGACCACCTACCCTGACCAGTCCAACTACCAGTTGACGGTGGACCGGCTGGATTACGCCGGCGAAGGCGCCCTCCTCGCCGCCATCGAGAAGCTGCGCGCGCGCCTATTGGCCGAGGGGCTGTTCGACCCCGCCCGCAAACGCGCCTTGCCGCATCTGCCCGGCCTGATCGGCGTGATCAGCAGCGAGAAGGGCGCGGTGATCCAGGACATTATCACCACCATCGCCCGGCGCTTTCCGCGCCCCATCCTGCTCTGGCCGGTGCCGGTGCAGGGCGAGGGCGCCGCCGCCCGCATCGCCGCCGCCATCGAGGGTTTTGCAAGGATGACCCCCCGCCCGGATGTGCTGATCGTGGCGCGCGGCGGCGGCAGCCTCGAAGATTTGATGGCCTTCAACGACGAGGCCGTGGTCCGCGCCGCCGCCGCCAGCCCGATCCCGCTGATCAGCGCCGTCGGGCATGAGACCGACACCACGCTGATCGATTTCGCCTCCGACCAGCGCGCCCCCACGCCGACCGCCGCAGCGGAACTCGCGGTGCCCTCGCGCATGACCCTGCTCTCCGCCTTGCAGCAGACCGAGCAGCGGCTGCGCGCCGCCGGCGCCCAGCGGCTGGACCGCTCCCGGCTGCGGCTGGACCGCGCCGCGCATGGGCTGCCCGACCTGCCCGGACGGGTGCAGGCCGCGCGGCAGCGGCTGGATGAGCTGACCGGGCGCCTGGCCCGCGCCCCCGCCTCCGGCATCGCCGCCAAGCGCCATGCCTTGCAGGCCCTCGCCCCGCGCCTGCCGCATCCGCGCGAGACCATCGCCGACCGCCGCTCCCGCCTCACGCTGTTGCAGCACCGCCAGGAAGCCGCCGGCCGCCGCGTGCTGGACCGCCGCCGCGCCGCCCTCGACCGCCTGCCCGACCCCGGCCCCCGCATCGCGGCGGCGCTGCGCGAGGCCTCGGCGCGGCTGGAGGGGTTTTCGGCCCGTCTCCAGGGCGCCTCCTATACCGCGGTGCTGGCGCGCGGCTTCGCCCTGGTGCGCGATTCGGCGCAGGCCCCGATCGGCGCCGCCGCCGCGATCCGCCCCGGCGCCGCTTTGACCCTGGTGTTCCATGACGGCGAGGCGGCGGTCACCGCCGCCGGCACCGCACCGCCACGGAAATCCGCCGCCCCACCCCCGGCCACCCCGAGGCTGCTGTGATGCATCGCCGTGCCCTGTTCGCCTTGCCCGCTTTGCTGCTGGCCCGCGCCAGCGCCGCCACCACCCTGCCAGGGCTGTCCCAGGGCGGCTTCGTCATCGCCCATGTCCCGCCCGGCAGCCGCGCCGCGCTGGACGGGCGCGCGCTGCGGGTCGCGCCCGATGGCGCCATCGTCTTCGGCTTCGGGCGGGATGCCGCGCCCAATGCGCGTCTGGTCGTCACCGGCCCCGATGGGCGGGCGGAGACGATGCCGCTGGCCGTCGCCCGCCGCCGCTGGGATGTGCAGGCGATCAACGGCCTGCCGCCCGCCCAGGTCACCCCCGATGCCGGCGCCCTGCGGCGCATCCT
The DNA here is from genome assembly GCF_003253705.1 of Humitalea rosea. GTDB lineage: Bacteria > Pseudomonadota > Alphaproteobacteria > Acetobacterales > Acetobacteraceae > Humitalea > Humitalea rosea. The sequence continues at coordinate 160,793 of NZ_QKYU01000007.1, read as the reverse complement.
GGCGGAGCGGGAACGCCTCGCCGCCGCCCGCGCCGTGGATACCGACGGCTCCGGCTTCGCCGCCGGCCTCGCCTGGCCGGCGCATGGCCGCATCAGCGGCATCTATGGCAGCCAGCGGGTGCTGAACGGCCAGCCGCGCCAGCCGCATTTCGGGCTGGATATCGCCGCCCCCACCGGCACGCCGGTCCATGCGGCACTGCCCGGGCGGGTGTCGCTGGTGGGCAATTTCATCTTCTTCGGCCGGGTGCTGGTGCTGGACCATGGGCATGGGGTGAACACGCTCTACGCCCATCTCTCGGCGCAGAGCGTCACCGAGGGCCAGATGGTCGCCCAGGGCCAGCCGATCGGCGCGATCGGGGCGACCGGGCGCGTCACCGGGCCGCATTGCCATTTCTGCCTGTCCTGGTTCGGCACCTGGCTGGACCCGCAGCCGGTGCTGCCGGCGGTGCAGGGCTAGGCCGTTAACCCCGCCTTCATCGCCGTCTCGCACACTGCACCCATGTCGCAGAACCCAAACCCGATCCCACTCCCTGGCCCCTCGCCGGCCATCGCGCTGTTCCTGGACGAGACCATGGCCGCGGCGGCCATCGCCCGGGCCGGGGCCACGCTGCTATGCCCCGCCGGGCCCGGCATCGTGTTGCTGCGGCCCGAACCGGGCCTGCCGCTGCGCCTCTATGAGGCCGGAGCGGTGCTGGTGATCGGCTGACCCCTCAGTCCGCCGTGTCGCCCAGGCTGAAGGCGATCACCGCGTCCCGGTAGCCGACCGCCAGGGCCAGCGTATCCGCGCGGCTCTTCACATCGTTCATCCAGCAGAGGCAGGCGCCGAGCCCCAGCATCAGCGCCAGCGCGGTCGCGGGGAAGGTCATACGAGCATCCCTTCCAGGCTGGCATGCAGCGCGCTGCGTTCCTCGGGGGTGATGCTCCAGGTGCCGAAGACATGCGCCATGAACAGCCCATCCCCCGCCGTCAGTATCGCCAGCGCCGGGCCCGGCGGCGTGTCGGAGGCGAGCAGCGCCGCCTTCTGCCGCTGCAGCACCGCGCGCACCGGGTCCAGCAGCGCCGGGTCATGATGGTGCGCCGCCAGGAACACCGCGGCCGCGCGGTCGTAGCGGTCATGCGCCTGGGACAGCGGGCAATCCATCATCCAGTTCAGCCAGGCGCGGGCGAGATGATGCGGCCCCGGCGGCGCGGCCTCGATGAAGCTGTCCATCTCCGCCTCCACGAAGTCCGCGAGGCGCCGCAGCAGGCCGATCAGCAGGGCCTCCTTGGAGGCGAAGTGATAGAGCAGCCCGCCCTTGGACATCCCGGCATCCCGCGCCACGGCCTCCAAGGTCAGGGCGGGCACCCCGGCGCGCTGCACAATGGCCTCCACGGCATCCAGGATGCGGGTGCGGGTATCGGCGGTGGCGACTCGGAGGTCTGACATTACGGAGTGTGACTATACCGTCCAGCCGGCCGGTTCAAGCTTTGCTCAACCGTCCAGCCGGTACAGTGCCTTCGGCCAGCGCCGGTGCAGCCAGAGCCATTCCTCCGGCCGCTCCCGCACCCAGGCCTCGATGCGGGCATTCACCGCCGTCATGGTCACCGCCGGGTCGGGGTCGGGCGGCAGCGCCGGCTCGACCAGGATGCGGAACCGCGCCGGCCCCAGCCGCTGCACCCGGCCGGGCACCAGCGGGCAGGCGAAGCGCCGGGCGAGGATCGCCGGCGCCGGCGTGGTCATCGCCGGGCGGCCGAAGAAGGGGATGGCCAGCCCCTCGTTCAGCTTCTGGTCCGCCAGCAGCCCCAGCATCCCGCCCCGCGCGAGATGCCGCGCCGCGGCCAGCGCGCCCCGGCCGCCCTTGGGCAGCAGCGCCGGCCCGCCGCCGCGCAGCCGCCGCAGGATGCGGCCCACCACCGGATTGTCCGGCGCGCGGTAGAGGCTCGCCACCGGCAACCCCCGCGCGGCCAGCACCGTGGGCAGCACCTCCCAATTGCCGATATGGGCGGAGACCAGGATGGCGGGGCCCGCCACAGGCAGATGCTCAGCACCCAGGATCTCCCAGCCCGGGCCGCTGGCGGTCTCGCGCAGCCCCGCCAGATGCGGCGCCTCGCCGGCCAGCCGCCCCAAATTCTCCCACATGCCGGCCAGGATCGCCGCGTGATCCGCCCCCGGCAGCGCCAGCCGCAGATTGACCCGGGCGATGCGCGAGACCGGCAGCAGCGGCCCGAGCCACCGCGCCAGCGCCCCGAAGACATTGGAGGCCCGCACCGGCCCCAGCAGCCGCGCGACGCGCAAGGCCGCCCGCACCGGCAGCGCCTGCCAGAAGGCCGTGACCCGCCGCATGGGGGTCAGGCCGGGATCGGCACCCGCGCCGCCAGGGGGTCGAGCAGCGCCTCGATCCGCGCCGGCTCCTCCCAGGCCAGGGTAACGGTGACCACGGTGATCCGGCTGCGGAAGGCGGCGGGGACGCGCACGATATCCTTGCGCGTCGTCACCGGCACGGCGCGCAGGCGCTCGGCCTCGGCTAGCAGGCTTTCCATGTCGCCGGCATCGAAGGGGTAGTGGTCGGCGAAGGGCACGCGCCCCGCGATCACCGCCCCCGCCTCCTGCAAGGTGGCGAAGAATTTCCGCGGATTCGCCACGCCGCAGAAGGCGAAGACCGGCGTGCCGGACAGCATCGCCGCCTCCGGCCCCGGCACCAGCCGGGCGCGCAGCACCGGCAGGCCGGGCGGCAGCCGCGCCAGGGCGCCGGTCTCATCCTCGCCGATCAGCACGGCGGCATGGCTGCGGGCGGCGGCGGCCTCGGGCGGTTCGCGCAAGGGGCCGGAGGGGATCACCCTGCCATTGCCGAAGCCGAAGCCGCCATCGATCACCAGCAGCGAGAGATCCTTCACCAGGGTCGGATTCTGCAGCCCGTCATCCATGATCAGCGCCTGGGCGCCGGCCGCGATCGCCGCCTGCGCGCCCTTGGCACGATCGGCCGCGACCCAGGTCGGGCGCACATCGCAGAGCAGCAGCGCCTCATCCCCGACATCGCGGCTGTCGTGCCGCGCGGGGTCCACCCGCAGCGGGCCCTTGTGCCGCCCGCCATAGCCGCGGGTAAGGAAGGCGGCGGCGATGCCGCGATGGGCGAGGCGCTGGCCGATATCCAGGGCCAGCGTGGTCTTGCCGGCACCGCCGGCGGTGGCATTGCCGGCGCAGATCACCGGAACAGGCGCGGTCCAGCCCGGCAGCGCCACGCGCCGCGCGGTCGCACCGGCATAGATTGCCGCGATGGGCGAAAGCAACAGGGGCAGAAGTCCCCCACCGGTCCCGCTCCAGAAGTCGGGGGCCCTCATCGGCGCGATCTTTCCCTTCCGTCATCCGTCGCGCGGCAGCGGTGCTGCGGCGCTTCAAACCCCAGAGTGGCTTCCGTTCGCTTACGCTCACTTCAGCCGCTCTGGCCTATTGTTTTGCCGCATTTTCCGAGTCGTCGGGCGAGGCCGCCTGACCTGAAAATGCCTGACCTGAAAATGCCTGACCTGAAAATGCCTGACCTGAAAATGCCTGGCCTGAAAATGCCTGGCCTGAAAATGCCTGGCCTGAAAATGCCTGGCCTGAAAATGCCTGGCCTGAAAATGCCTGGCCTGAAAATGTTCTGGCCCGATCCCCAGGCTGGGCCAGGGGCACGGGCAGCCAGCCCAAGATCTCGGCAGCCAATCGCTCCGGCAGACCGGCGGCATCATCGGCGACCGCCACAGCGGCGGCCGATAGGGCGGCCGCGCGACCCGCCCCGGTTAGCACGCCGATCGCGGCCGGGGCCAGCGCCGCCGCATCGGGCACCTGGATCGCCCCGCCCAGCGCCAGCAGCCGGGCGGCGACCTCGGCGAAATTCTCCATATGCGGACCGAACAGGATGGGGCAGCGGAGCTGTGCCGCCTCCAGCGGATTATGCCCGCCCTTGGGCACCAGGCTGCCGCCGATCACCGCCGCCTGGGCCAGGCGGAACCAGATCCCAAGCTCCCCCATGGTATCGGCGACCCAGACCGACCCAGCCCCCGACCCAGCCCCCGGCCCGGCCCCCGGCCCCTGCCCCAGCGCGCGCCGGGGCGCGCCCCCGGCGGCGGCGGCGACCTCGGCCCCGCGGTCGGGATGGCGCGGCACCAGCAGCAGCAGCAGATCGGGCAGCGCCACGCGCAGGGCCGGCAGGGCGCGCAGGATCAGCGCCTCCTCGCCCGGATGGGTGCTGGCGGCGAGCAGCACCGGGCGGCCGCCGAGCAGGCGGCGGGCCTCGGCCAGTGCCTCCGGGTCGGCGGGCAGCGGCTCGGCGGCGGCCTTGAGGTTGCCCCAGGCGACCACCCCGGCCGCACCCAGCCGCCGCAGCCGCGCCGCATCCGTGGCGGTCTGCGCCGCCACCAGCCGGAAGGCGCCGAACAGGCTGGCGGCGAAGCCCGGCAGCCGCGCCCAGCGCCGCCCCGAGCGGGCCGACATCCGCGCATTCACCAGCCCGAGCGGGATGCCGCGCGCCGCGGCGGCGGCGATCAGATTGGGCCAGATCTCGCTCTCGACGAAGACCGCCGCATCCGGCCGCCAGCCATCCAGGAAGCGCGCGACCCAGCCCGGCACATCCAGCGCCAGGAAGCGGTGCCGGCTGCGCGCCGCGAGATCGGGCGGCAGCCGCGCCGCCAGCATCGCCGCCCCGGTGACGGTGGCGGTGGTGATGAGGAACCGCGCCTCCGGCCGTGCCCGCGCCAGGGCGCCCAGCAGCGGCAGCAGGGAGAGCGTCTCGCCCACGCTGGCGGCATGCAGCCAGATCAGCAGCCCCTCCGGCCGGTCGCAGCCGAAGCCGCGGCGTTCGGGCAGGCGGGCGGCGATCTCCTTGCCGCGCCCCGCGCGGTAGCGCAGCCAGAGCGGCAGCAGCGGCGCCGCCACCATCGCAGCCCCGTGCCAGACCCGCGCCGCCAGGCTTGTAACTCCCCCACTCACGCCCGCTTCACCCAGGCATCGGCGGCGTCGCAGGCGGCGGTCAGCGCGGCCTCGATCGCCGGCAGCATGGCCTCGGCCCCATCGCGCGGCACCGCGATCGGCGCACCGCAGACCAGCACCCCCCGGCCCCAGGGCAGCGGCAGCACCATCCGGTCCCAGGAGCCCAGGGTCCGGGCGTGGCTGGTCGCGGCGGCGCAGGGCAGCACCGGCACGCCCGCGACCGCGGCAAGCTGCGCGACCCCGAGGGCCGCGACCCGGCGCGGGCCGCGCGGCCCATCGGGGGTGATGACCAGGGCGCCGCCCTGCCGCAGCAGCCGCAGCGCCTCGCGCATGCCCGCGGCCCCGCCACGATCGCGGCCGGAGCCGGCGCGGGTGGTGGAGCCATGCACGGGGACCAGCCCGAATCGGCGCACCACATCGGCGATGAAGCGCCCGTCGCGGGAGCGGGAGACCATCACATGGAAGGGCCAGGACCGGCCGGCGGGCACCTGGTCCCGCGCCGTGGTCCAAAGCCGCGGCATCAGGGCCAGGCGCTCATGCCAGAAGGCGGCGATGACGGGCCGCGCCTCACGCGGGAAATCCAGGACATGCTCGGCGCCGAGCAGGGTCCAGCGCGTGGTGCGATAGACCAGCGCGAGATAGGCGCCGATCAGGCGCGCGCCGGTCGCCGCCACCACGGGGTGCCGCAAAAGCCGCTTCAGCATGGGCAGGGAGCAATCACGTCGCCCGCCCTAGCACGGGCAAGGCCCAGGGCACGAGAGGCCCGGACGAGCGGCTGGGGGACGAGAGGCTGGGGGACGAGAAGTCGGGCGGCTACCGGACCGGGACCAGCGCCGCGCGGAACCGCGCGGCGCATGCGGCCCAGGAGAAGGTTTCCGCATGGCGGCGGCAGGCGGCGCGATCCGCGCCCAGCGCGCGCAGGCAGGCGGCGCGCAGATCCTCGTCCAGCGCCCCCACCGGGACATCGGCGATCACATCGATCGGCCCGGTCACCGGATAGGCCGCGACCGGCGTGCCGGTGGCCAGCGCCTCCAGCAGCACGAGCCCGAAGGTGTCGGTGCGGCTGGGGAAGACGAAGACATCGGCATGGGCATAGGAGGCCGCCAGCACGCCATTGTCGCGGTAGCCGGTGAAGACGGCCTCGGGGAACTGCTTTTCCAGCGCCGCGCGCTGCGGCCCGTCGCCGACCACGACCTTGGTGCCCGGCAGGTCCAGTTCCAGGAAGGCGGCGATGTTCTTCTCCACCGCCACCCGCCCGGCATAGAGGAAGATCGGCCGCGGCAGGTCGCCATAGGGATCGGCGCCGCCCGGCTTGAACCGCTCCAGATCCACCCCCCGCGACCAGGCGACGAGGTTGCGGAAGCCATGCCCCTCCAGCGTGCGGCCGAGCGAGCGCGTCGCGACGAAGACACCCTGCCCCGCCGCATGGAAGCTGCGCATCACCGCCCAGGACCAGGAGCGGGGAATGCCGGTGCGGGCATGCAGATACTCGGGGAACATGGTGTGGAAGGAGGTGGTGAAGCCGAAGCCGAGCCGCAGGCACAGGCTGCGCGCCGCCCAGCCGAGTGGCCCCTCGGTCGAGACATGGATGGCGCAGGGGCCGAAGTCGTCGATGATCTTCGCCAAGCGCCGCTTCGGCGCGATCGCGAGACGGATTTCCGGGTAGCCGGGCATGGCGATGGAGCGGAAGCGGTCGGGGCCGACCACCTCCACCGTGTCGCCACCGGCGCGCAGCTCGTTGGCCACCGTCTCCAGCGTGCGGACCACGCCGTTCACCTGGGGCTTCCAGGCGTCCGACACGATCAGGATACGCTGCGGCGGGCCCGGCAGCCGCTCAGGCAAGAGGATGCACCAGGGTCACGCGGTCGCGGGCTCGGCCCGCCGCGGGGCGCGCAGGAAGGACAGCCGGTTCTCCTCCGCCCAATCCACCAGCGCGAAGCGCCCATCGGCGTGCTCGACCAGCGCGGTGCAGGATTCCACCCAGTCGCCGTCGTTCATGTACATCAGCCCGCCGACGTCGCGCATCTCGGCGTGGTGGATATGGCCGCAGATCACGCCATCGAGGCCACGGCGCCGGGCCTCGTTGGTCAGCGCGCCCTCGAAGCGGTCGATCGCCTTCACCGCTTCCTTCACCTGCCGCTTCAACCACTGCGACAGCGACCAATAGGGATAGCCGAGGCGGCGGCGGGCGAGGTTGAACCAGCGGTTGGACCAGAGCGCCCAGTCGTAGGCCCAGTCCCCCAGCAGGGCGAGGAACTTGGCGTAGCGGATCACCCCGTCGAACTGGTCGCCGTGGATGACGAGGTAGCGGCGGCCATCGGCGGTCACATGCACCGCCTCATCCTGCAACCGCACGCCGGCGAATTCATGGCCGAGCCAGCTTCGGAACATCTCGTCGTGGTTGCCGGGGATGTAGAAGATCTCGGTGCCGTGCCGCGCCATGCGCAGGATCAGGCGGATGACCTCGTCATGGTCGGCGTCCCAGTACCAGGACTTCTTGAGCCGCCAGCCATCGACGATGTCGCCGACCAGGTAGAGCTTGTCGCACTCGATATTCTTGAGGAAATCCTTGAGGAAATCGGCCCGACAGCCTCGCGTCCCGAGATGCACGTCGGAGAGGAAGACGCTGCGGTAATGGCGCTTGGTATCGGTGCGGTGCATGTCCCGTCCGTCGCTCTCGCCGGGCCCGCCGGCTGGCCCCGAATCGACTCGGGGGGCAAACGGGCCGGCGCGTTGCCGTTGATGTCGGGGAGGTAACGCGCGAAAGCGGCAAATGGCGTGAATGCTCAATGACGTATCTTTCGATTTTGAAATGTCACATCTCCGACCTGAGTCTGTCATGAACAGGCCCTATCGCGCCTTGCGAATGCTGATCGTCTTCAATCCGACCGCCGGCGCGCGGCGTCGTCGCCGGCTTGCGGAGGCATTGCGCGCGCTCGCCATCGCGGGCGTGGTCGCGCGCGTGGCCGAAACCGGCGCGCCCGGGGATGCGCGTCGCTTCGCCGCCGAGGCCGCCGCGGCGGGTGAGACGGCCGTGGTCGCGGCCGGGGGCGATGGCACCATCGCCGAGGTCGCGGCGGGGCTCGCCGGCAGTGCCGCGACCCTCGGCATCCTGCCCTTCGGCACCGCCAATGTCCTGGCGCTGGAACTGGGGCTGCCGCTCGGCCCGGCCCAGGCCGCGCGGGTGCTGGCGGCGGGGCAGCGGCGGCTGGTCTGGCCAGGCATCGCCCGCTTCGCCGATGGCAGCAGCCGGCTGTTCGTGCAGATGCTCGGCGCGGGCTTCGATGCCGCGGTGGTGGCGGGGCTGGATCTGCGGCTGAAGCAGCGAATCGGCCGCGCCGCCTATGTCTGGCAATCCGCCCGCGAATTATGCCGCTACGGCTTCCCGCCGATGACGGTGACCTTGGATGGCGCGGCCTTCCAGGTCGGCAGCGCGATCGTCACCAAGGGGCGGCTTTACGCCGGGCGCTTCCTGCTGGCCCCGGCGGCGCGGCCGGATGCGCCGGGGTTCCAGGTGGCGCTGTTCCATCATGCGGGGCCGTGGTCGGCCGCGCTCTACGGGGTGGCGCTGCCGCTCGGGCTGCTGTCGCGCATGCCGGGGGTGGAGATCCGCGCGGCGTCGCGAATCGAATTCGCCGGGGCCGGTATCCCGGTCCAGGCGGATGGCGATGCGGTGGGGGAGGTTCCGGTCAGCGTGGCGGATGCGCCGGGGCCGATGCAGGTGCTGGTGGGATAGGGACGGGCTTTCGCCCGCCCCTTGAACCCTCAGCTGCTCTGCTGGATCGCCGACAGGCGCCACTCGCCGCCGTCACGGCGGACAAAGGTCCAGAGTTCCGTCGCGGTCTGCCGCACGGCCGGATCGCCCTCCACCACCACGCCATCGGCGATGCGGGTAGTGACGTCGATCAGGGAGAAGCGCATGGCGACGGTCGCATACTCGTCGCGCCCCTCGGCCCAGGCCTCGGCCAGATCGCCCTTTTCCAGCGCCACGTCGCGGGTCTGGTTGGCCCAGCCACGCGCGGTCAGGTCGCGCAGGTCGTTGGCGAAATACTCGGCCATCTCATGGGTCGCGATGCGCTCCAGCGTGGCCGCGTCCCGGCGGCTCCAGGCGGCGTTCACCTCGACCAGCAGGCGCTGGAAGGCCTCGAAATCATTGGGGAGGATCTCGACGACGCTGCTCGGGCCCATCCCCGCGCCCATCGCCGGGCGCATGCCGCCACCCGGCTCCATCATCCGCGCCATGCCGCTGCGGGGCATGCTGCCCGAGGGGCCGCCGGCCATCGCCGGGCGTGGCGCGGAGCGGCGCAGCAGACGCATGACCAGGAAGATGGCGCCGCCGATCAGCGCGACCTGCAACAGGAAGCCCATCATCCCCGCAAGGCTGCCGAGGCCGCCCAGGAAGCCCGAGCCGCTCAGCATGCCGAACAGCCCGGCCCCCAGCAGGCCGCCGGCGATGCCGCCCATCAGCCCACGGCCGAAGCCGCCGGAGCTGACCGGGCCTGCCGCACCGGCCACACCCGGACGGGGCGCGCTCGGCTGGCTCAGGGTGCGATCCATCGGCTGCGCCTGGCGCGGCGCGGTGGTGGTGGCCGGGGGTGCCGAGAAGCTGCGGCTGCCGCGGCTGCCCGAGGAGATCCCGCCGCCCGGACGCGCATCGGCGAAGGCAGGAGCCAGCACCAGCGCCAGTGTGGCGAAGGCTGCCAGCAGGCGAGCGGTTCGGCGTGGGCGGCGCGGCGTGGACATCGAGTTCTCCAGGCAATTCTTTCTTGGAGGTAATATAGTGCAAAGAATCCAGATTGCGAGCCGCAAACTGTTGCGATTCACCGCCCCCCCAGCACCAGCACCACGCCCGCCACCACCAGCAGGGCGCCGATCACATCCTGCCGCTTCCAGCTCTCATTCAGGTAGAAGCGGCTGAACAGCAGGGTGAAGACCATCTCGCTCTGCCCCAGGGCGCGGACCAAGGCGACCGGCGCCAGCGCGAAGCCGGTGAACCAGCAGGCCGAGCCCAGCGCCGAGAGCGCGCCGACCTTCATGCTGATCCGCCAGCTTGCCAGCACCCTTGTGGCCTCGGCCGGCTCTCGCCAGAGCAGCCAGCCGCCCTGCATCACCGTCTGCATGATGTTGATGACGACCAGCACCAGCAGCGCCCGCAGCACCGGATCGGGGTGGTCCAGCCGCAGATTGGCCGATTTGATGATGACCGCGGTCAGCGCGAAGCCCGCCCCGGCGGCCAGCCCATACATGGCGGCGGGCTGCCGGGTCGCCTCCCACAGGCTCGCCGGCGTCATCGCCCGCCCGGCCAGCGAGAGGTAGAGCACCCCTGAGATCCCGACCGCGATGCCGCCCCAGGACAGGGGCGACAGGTTCTCGCCCAGCAGCACCAGCGCCAGCACCGCCGCCTGCATCGCCTCGGTCTTGGCATAGGCGGTGCCGACGGTGAACCCGCGCGAGCCGAAGGAGGCGATCAGCGCATTGGTGCCGAGGATCTGCATCAGCCCGCCGCCGGCGCAAAGCGCGAGGAAGACCGGGTCGCCGATCGCGGGCGGGCTCTGGCCCGTCACCCCGGCATAGCCCGCCAGCAGCAGGCCGCCCACCGGCACGCCATAGAGATAGCGCGTGACCGCCGCGCCATTGACCGAGAGCATGCCCCGCAGCCGCTGCTGCAAGGCCGTCCTCCAGGTCTGGAACAAGGCCGCGGAGAGAGTGACCGCGATCCAAAGAGGGATCATCAGCCCAACCGCGGATCGAGCCAGGGTTTTTGGGCCGCGATCCAGGGCGAGGTGGCCGCCCAGGCCTCGTCCAGCATGACGCCGAGGCCCGGCCCTTGCGGCAGGCTGGCGCTGCCCGCCCGAAAATGCAGGTCATGGCCGGGCGCGAAAGAGAAGAAGCGCTCGGTCTCGCCGAACTGCACCTCCAGCGGCAGCAGGTTCGGCAAGGTCGCGCAGAGGTGCAGCGATTGCGCGTGGCAGACCGGGCCGGTCGGGTTGTGGGGCGCGATCTCCACCCCCCGGGTCAAGGCAAGGGCGGCGATACGACGGATCTCCTCATGGCCGCCCGCGTGCTTGATGTCGGGCATCAGCACGTCATGGCAGCCGGCTTCGATGATGTCGGCATAGGCGGCCAGGCCGCAGAGGGATTCCGCCCCCGCCAGCCGCATCCCCCGGTCGTTGGCCATATGGCGCAGGCGGCGGGTGGCGGCGTGATTGGCCTCGGCGACCGGGCATTCCAGCCAGAACAGCGCATAGGGCGCGACATCCCGGACCAGGGCCGCCGCGCCCCCGGGGCTGAAGCGCCAGTGGCAATCGACCATCAGCGCCACATCGGGGCCGATGGCCTGCCGCACGGCGGCGATGCGGGCGATGCCCTCGGCATAGGCGGCGCGGTCCGGCTCCTCCCAGATATAGGGGTCGAAGGGGGCCAGTTTCACGCCCGCGAAGCCGGCGGCGACGGCGCGCAATGCGGCGGCGGCGAAGCCCTCCGGGCTGCGCGGCGAGACGCCGCGGTTGATATTGGCATAGAGCGGGATCGTGTCCCGCAGCGCCCCGCCCAGCAGGCCGTGGATCGGCAGGCCCGCCGCCTGGCCCGCCAGATCCCACAGCGCCTGCTCGAAGGCCGAGCGGACGGTATGGGCCATCAGCCCGCCCGGGGCGTTGGGCAGCAGCCGGCAGAGCCGGTTGCGGTCCCCGGTGTTCTGGCCGCGCACGGAGGCGGCCAGACGCACCGCCTCCGCCGTCATCAGGGCTTCCTGGCCGGCCAGGGTGCATTCGCCCCAGCCGATGCGGCCCTCGCTGTCCTCGACGCGGAGGAAGGACCAGTTGGTCCGGGGGGTCACCGCGACCCCTAGGAAGGTGACTTCGGCGATGGTGCTCATTCGGCCCGGCTCATTCAGCACGAATGTCGCCGCGCTGGGCCACATCCCTCCATTTCGCCACATCCGCCGCGATGCGGGCGGCGAACTCGTCGGGGGTGGAGGCGACAAGCTGCCCGCCCAGGAGTTTGACGCGGTCGGCGATCATCGGGTTGGTGGCGATCTTCTGGACCGTTTCATGCATCCGCGCCACGATCGGCTCCGGCGTGCCGAGGGGCGCCAGCAACCCGTTCCAGGCCATGGTCTCGAAGCCGGGGTAGTCGCTCTCATCCAGGGTCGGCACCTCCGGCAGTTCCGGCCAGCGGGTCAGGCTGGTGACGGCCAAAGCCGCGATCTCGCCACGGCGGATGAAGGGCATGACGTTCACGAGGTTGACGATGGCGACCGGCGCATCGCCGGTGATCAGCCCCTGCGCCAGCGCCGGGGTGCCGCGATAGGGGATGTGCAGGGCCACGAAGCCCGCGCGCTGGCGGAACAGCTCCATCGACATATGGGCGGAGGAACCGACCCCGCCCGAGCCATAGGCATAGCCATCGCCCCGCGCCTTCAGCATCGTGACGAGGCTGGCCACGTCCGAGACCGGGAAGGTGCTGCGGTTCACCACCAGCACATTCGGCCCCGCGACCAGCATCGAGATCGGCCGGAAGCCGGTCACGAGGTCGTAGGGCAGGTCCTTGTAGATCGCGGCATTGATGCCGTTGGAGCCGGCATTGCCGATCAGGAAGGTATAGCCGTCGGGCGCCGCGCGCCAGGCGGCCTCGACCCCGATGCGGCCGCCGGCGCCGGGGCGGTTGTCCACCACCATGGGCTGGCCGAGCATCGCCTCGAACTGCGGCGCCAGCAGCCGGGCGGTGATGTCATTGCCATTGCCGGGGGCGTCGGGGGCGATCAGCCGGATCGGGCGGTTGGGCCAGGGCGCTTGCGCCAGGGCCGGGGTCGCCAGCGCGCCCAGGGCCAGGCCCAGGGCCGCGCGGCGTTTCATCGCCGGGTGCGGCTCCATCCCCGGGGCCTCCACCGCCAGGGCCGGGACGCCGCTCGTTTCGGGCATTGCTCCTGTCTCCCTTTCCGCCGCCATGCGCACGAGGCTGCGTGGCGAGGGGGCCTGCGTCAACGGGCCGCGTTAGCCGCGGATTAAGCGCGCCGCGGCTAACTGCCTGAAGAGCGCCGGCAGGACGCCGGACAGAGGCGATACCCATGGCGAAAAAGGGCAAGGGCGATGGCGTCACCATCGTCATCAAGCGCGAGGAGGTGGTCGAGGGCGGCCACCACGGCGGCGCGTGGAAGGTCGCCTACGCCGATTTCGTGACGGCCATGATGGCCTTCTTCCTGCTGATGTGGCTGCTGAACGCGACGACCGAGGAACAGCGCCGCGGCCTCGCCGATTACTTCGCGCCGACCAATGTGCTGGGGCGCAGCACCACGGGTTCGGGCGAGCCCTTCGGTGGCCGCACGCCGAATGAGGCGGGCGAGATGGCGAGCACCACCGGCGCCATCCGCGTCGAGCAAGGCCCGCGCCCCGTGGTGCAGGATGTCGAATACGAGGACGACACCGAGGTCGCGATCCGCCCCGTCCCCCGCCGCGACGGGCCCGAGGGCAGCGAGGACGCCGAGGCCCGCACCACGCAGCGGCTGGAGGGGCCGGAGGGCGAGGCGACCGAGGCCCAGCCGCTGCAACGGCAAGGCGAGGCCGCCGATCTGCGGAACCAGACCGATGCGGCGATCCGCGCCGAGGCCGAACGCCGCGACCGTGCCGCGCTGGAACATCTGGCCGGGCAGTTGCGCGACAGCGTCGCGGCCGACCCGGCCCTGGCCGATCTCGCGCGCCAGATGATGGTGGAGCTGGTGCCGGAGGGCTTGCGCATCCAGTTGCTGGATGCGGACCGCCAGCCGCTCTTCGCGCTTGGCAGCGCCGTGGCCAATGATCGCGCCCGGCTGCTGTTCCAGCGCGTCGCGCAGATCATCGCCCCCGTGCCGAATGCGGTCGCCGTCACCGGCCATACCGATGCGACGCCCTTCCGTGGCCAGGACCGCAGCAACTGGGACCTCTCGGCGGATCGCGCCAATGCGGCGCGGCGGCTGCTGACGGACAGCGGGGTGGAGGAATCGCGGCTGCGCTCGGTCGCCGGCATGGCCGATCGCGATCCGCTGCTGCCGGCCGACCCCACCGCCGCCGCCAACCGGCGCGTGGCCATCACGTTGCTGCGGCAACCCCCGCCGCCAGGGACCATGCACCGATGAGCCGCATGCCATGACCACCATCGGGGGCCTGGTCTTCCTGCTGCTCACCGTCTTCGGCGGCTACACCATCGCGGGCGGCAAGTTCGACATCATCATGCATTCGCTGCCGCATGAGATGCTGAGCATCGGCGGGGCCGCGATCGGCGCCTTCGTGATGTCGAACTCGATGCATGACCTGAAACACACGCTCGCCTCCTTCGGCAAGCTGCTGAAGGGCTGCCGCTTCCACCGCGCCGACTACGTCGATCTGCTGTCGCTGCTCTATTGGTTCGTGCGCCTGGCGCAGACCAAGGGCGCGATGGCGCTGGAAGCGCATATCGAGAAGCCGGAGGACAGCACCGCCTTCCAGAAATTCCCCAAGATCGCCGGCGACCACCACGCCATCACGCTGATCTGCGACTATTTGCGCATGGTCGGCATGAACGCCGACGACCCGCACCAGATCGAGGATGTGATCGGGCGCGAGTTGAAGAAGATCAAGGAGGAGGAGATGCACCCCTCCCACGCCATGCAGAATGTCGCGGACGCCCTGCCGGCACTCGGCATCGTCGCCGCGGTGCTCGGCGTCATCAAGACCATGGCCTCGATCGACCAGCCGCCGGCGGTGCTCGGCGGCATGATCGGCGGCGCGCTGGTCGGCACCTTCCTCGGCGTGCTGCTGGCCTATGGGATGATGGGGCCGATGGCCGCGCGGCTGAAAGGCGTGGTGGAGGAGGAGTGCAAATACTACGAGGTCATCCGCGCCGTGCTGGTCGCGCATCTGCACGGCAATGCGCCGCAGGTCGCGGTCGAGACCGGGCGCAAGGTCGCGCCCACCCACAGCATGCCGAGCTTCCAGGACCTGGAATCCGCGCTGCAGGAGTTGCAGATCGCTTGACGCGGGAAACCGGGCCGGGCAACCGGGTTGCATGCTCCACGAAGATCCCGCGCACTCGCCCTTCCACGACCTGCTCGGCCTCACGCTGGTCGATTGGGAACAGGGCTTCGCCCGCATGGCCTGCGAGGTCGGGCCGCAGCACTTCAACCGCAGCGGCATCGCCCATGGCGGGCTGATCCTGTCGCTGATCGACCAGGCGGCCGCCTTCTCCGGGCTGCATTGCACCGTGCCCGGCAATCTGCGCCGCGCGGTGACGGTGGATCTGGATTGCCGCTTCACCGGCCAAATCACCGCCGGCCGCGTCACCGCCGAGGGCCGCATCGTCACCGCCGGGCGCAGCCTGTTCTTCTGCCGCACCGAGGTCCTGGACGCCGCGGGCAAGGTCGTCGCCTTCGGGGCGAGCACGCATAAGTGGCGCAAGGGCAGCGAGAATCCGGAAGGCGTGGCGCCCTGACCTGGAGAAGCGGG
The DNA here is from genome assembly GCF_003253705.1 of Humitalea rosea. GTDB lineage: Bacteria > Pseudomonadota > Alphaproteobacteria > Acetobacterales > Acetobacteraceae > Humitalea > Humitalea rosea. The sequence goes on along the minus strand of NZ_QKYU01000007.1, from coordinate 145,394 downwards.
AGGGCTTGCCCTCCCACACCCTCCCACCAGGAAACCGAGTTTCCTGGGCCTTCCCCATTGCCCATAAATCAGCCTGTCCGGGGAGGCTAACCCGCCCAGAGCCGGCGGTCGAAGCTGAAGGGCACCTGTTCCAGGATCGCCGCTTCCGCCGCCTGCGGGTGACGCGGGTTCAGCAGCAGGGTCCAGGCGCCGGGCACGATCACGCTCGGCACCCGCAGCACCGGCGAACGGCCCTCCGCCAGCCAGGCATCGCCCAGCGCGCGAGGGTCCTCAGGCAGGGAAGGGATGGTTTCGGCCTTGGGCAGCGACAGCCGCAGCAGCACGTAATCGGCGGGGATGAGTTCGGGCGGCAGGTCGAGGTGCACCCGCACCTCCAGCACCGCCAGCGCCGGATGGTCGGCGGCATAGACCACGGCCCGGCCGGGGCTGTTCCAGCGCCCGCCCCAGGCCAGCGCGCCGGCCCCGGTCAGATCGGCATAAGGGGCGCGGCAGAGGCGCCAGGCCCCAATCAAGCGACACGCCTCAGGCGGCGATCCCATGCGCGATGCGGCCGAGCAGGCTCTCGACCTGGCGCGCGCCGGGGTCGGTATCCAGCAAATCCAGCGGCGCCTCGCCGCCCAGCGCCGTGGTCGGGCGCCGCAGCCAGGCATGGGCGCGGGCGGGGTCGGCGAAGGTCTGCTCGGTGAAGTCGATGACGCGCAGGATGCGAACCAGGCGGTCCGACTGCTCAGGCGTCAACCGCCCCAAGGCGCGGCGATGGGCCAGCGTCTTGCGGGGGATCGCCAGCCGGTCGAGTTCGGCGGCGGTCAACCGGCCGGCGGCGATCGGGGCGTCGGCGGCCTCGGCCGGAAGGCCCTGGCGGATGGCGTCGATGGGGAAAACGGCGTTCATGGCGATATGCATATCATCGATGTGCATATCGCCACAAAGGAATTCAAGCAGCCGGTATTATGCCGCTTCGGTGGCTTCCGACCGGCGCGCATGCTTCTTGCGCTCGTTCGGGTCGAGGTAGCGCTTGCGCAGGCGAACGGCCGAGGGCGTCACCTCCACCAGCTCGTCTTCCTCGATATAGGCGATCGCCTGCTCCAGGTTCATGCGGCGCGGCGGGATCAGCAGCAGGGCCTCATCCTTGCCGGCGGCACGGATGTTGGTCAGCTTCTTTTCCTTGATCGGGTTCACGTCCAGGTCGTTGTCCCGGCTGTGCTCGCCGAGGATCAGGCCCACGTAGACCTTCACGCCCGGATCGACGAACAGCGTGCCACGATCCTGCAACGAGAACAGCGCGTACTGGATCGCCTCGCCATCGGAGTTCGAGATCAGGCTGCCGTTGCGGCGCCCCTCGATCGGCCCGGCGAAGGGCAGATACCCGTGGAACAGCCGGTTCATGATGCCCGTGCCGCGCGTGTCGGTCAGGAACTCGCCATGGTAGCCGATCAGCCCGCGGGAGGGGATGAGGAAGGTCAGGCGCTGCTTGTTGCCGCCCGAGGGCCGCATGTCCTGCAACTGGCCTTTTCGGAGGCTCAGCTTCTGGACGACAACGCCGGAATATTCCTCATCGACGTCCACCAGGGCCTCCTCGAAGGGCTCCTCGCGCTCGCCGGTCTCGGGGTTGGTCTGCATCAGCACGCGGGGGCGGCCGATGGTCAGCTCGAACCCTTCGCGGCGCATCTGCTCGATCAGCACGCCGAGCTGAAGCTCGCCACGGCCGGCGACCTCGAAGGCGTCGTTCTCCGAGGACATCGTCACCTTGATGGCGACGTTGCTCTCGATTTCCTTCAGCAGCCGCTCGCGGATCTGCCGGCTGGTGACCTTCTTGCCCTCGCGACCGCCCAGGGGGCCGTCGTTGATGCGGAAGGTCATGGACAGGGTCGGCGGATCGACCGGGACCGAAGGCAGCGGCTCGGTGATCGAGGGGTCGGCGATGGTGTCGGGAATGGTCGCGGAGGACAGCCCGGCGATGGCGACGATGTCACCCGCCTCGGCGGTTTCCACCACCACCCGGTCCAGCCCGCTGAAGGTCAGCAGCTTGGTCAGGCGCCCGGTCTCGATGATCGTGCCGTCGGAGTGCAGCACGCGCACCGGCATGTTCAGCCGCGCGGTGCCCTGCTCGATGCGCCCGGTCAGGATGCGGCCCAGGAACGGGTCGGCCTCCAGGATCGCGGCGTTCATGGCGAAGGGCAGCGAGGGGTCGAGGCCCGGCGCCGGCACATGGCTCACGATCAGGTCGAACATCGCCGACAGGTCCTTGCGCGGCCCGTCCATCGTCGCATCGGCCCAGCCCTGGCGGCCGGAGGCGAAGAGCATCGGGAAGTCGAGCTGGTTGTCGTCCGCGCCGAGGGCGGCGAACAGGTCGAACATCTCGTTGTGGACGTCGTCCGGGCGCGCGTCCTGGCGATCGACCTTGTTGACCACGACCATCGGGCGGATGCCGCGGGCCAGGGCCTTGGTCAGCACGAACTTGGTCTGCGGCAGCACGCCCTCGGCGGCATCGACCAGCACGATGGCGCCATCGACCATCGAGAGGATGCGCTCCACCTCACCGCCGAAATCGGCGTGGCCGGGGGTATCGACGATGTTGATCTTCACGCCCTTCCAGTCCACGGCCGTGCACTTGGCCAGGATGGTGATGCCGCGCTCGCGCTCCAGATCATTGCGGTCCATCGCGCGTTCCGCCACCACCTGATTGGTGCGGAAGGCGCCGGCCTGCTTCAGAAGCTGGTCGACCAAGGTGGTCTTGCCGTGATCGACGTGCGCGATAATGGCGACGTTGCGCAGGGGGACACTGGTACTGGCGCTCATGCTGCGCTCTCCTGTTCGGGCATAAGCCGGGGCGCGTCCTCGGGATGAGCGTATGACCTATGGCTCATTGAAGCTGGGCGTCCGGCTATGGGTGTGCGCCCGCAGGCACCCCTTACGGGCGCGGGGCGCGTGTTGCGGCGCACACATAGGCGGATCGGCGGCGAAAGGGAATGCAAAACCGAAGATTTAACGGGCTGCCCCGCGCGGGGCAGGGTTGAAACCCGGGTCGAGGCCGCTTGCGGCGCTCCCTCCCCGCCCCCATTTCGGCGCCCATGCTCGATGCCTTGTCCCTCGCCTTCGGGCAGATCGCCGACCCCGCCTTCCGTCGCCCGCTGCTGAAAGGCGCGGGGCTCGCGGCCCTGGGGGCGCTCCTGCTCCTCTGGGGCTGCATCGAGGGCGCGGCCTGGGCCGTCGCCGGGGCGCCGGGGTGGATCGGCTGGATCGCGGGCACCCTTGGCGGCATCGGCGGGGTGATGCTCGCCTGGTGGCTGTTCCTGCCGGTCGCCGTCGCGATCTCGGGCATCTTCGTCGAGGAGGTGGCCCATGCCGTCGAGGCCCGGCACTACCCCGGCCTGCCCCCCGCCCGCGGCGCCCCTATCGCGGCCCAGGTGCTGTGGGGCCTCACCTTCGGTGTGAAGATGCTCGCGGTGCAGATCCTGCTGCTGCCGCTGATGCTGGTGCCGGGGATCGGCTTCGTGGTGGCGCTGGTGGTCTCCGCCCTGGTGCTCGGGCGCGGCTTCTTCGAGGGCACGGCGCAGTTGCGGATGTCGGTCGCGCAGGGGCGGGCGCAGGCGCGGGCGCGGCGCTGGTCGGTCTGGGGACTCGGGCTGGCGCTGGCGCTGCTGAGCCTCGTGCCGGTGCTCGGGCTGTTCGTGCCGAGCCTCGGCACCGCCGCCGCGGTGCATCTGCTGCGGCGAGGCTGACATCCGGCGGGGGTAATCCGCTTGGATGTTACGTTTCTTCTCAATCCCCTGGCCGGGCGGTGCTAGACTTCGTCACAAGAGGTCCGATCGCCGCCCGCCCGGGCCGGCCCGACCAGCAGGCCGCGACCCCGGTTCCCGTTCCCGATCGGCGCCCTCCCCGCGCAGCCAAGGAACAGCGAGCATGGCCCAGGCGAATACCATCTATGGCGAGACCTATCGTCACCCGGCGCGCGCGACGCCGATGGTCCGGCGCATCGGCCCGGCCGATCTGGTCCAGGCCCTGCGCAAGGGCTGGCAGGATTTCCTGGCGGCGCCGACCCAGCTGATCTTCCTCTGCCTCGTCTATCCGGTCATCGGGCTCATCGCCGCGGCGATGGCCTCGGGCGCGGAATCGCTGCCCATGCTCTGGCCGCTGGTCAGCGGCTTCGCGCTGGTCGGGCCGGTCGCGGCCCTTGGCGTCTATGAGCTGAGCCGGCGGCGGGAGGTGGGCGACACCGTCTCCTGGATCGATGCGCTGGAGGTGCGGCATTCGCACGCGCTCGGCTCGATCCTGGCGCTGGGGGCGCTGTTGTTCGGGATCTTCCTGCTGTGGCTGGCCGCGGCGCATCTGATCTACCAGTTCACCCTCGGCGGCACCCCCGCGGTGCCGGTGGAGGACTTCCTGCGCTACGTCCTCACCTCGGCCGAGGGGCAGCGGATGATCCTCTGGGGCAACCTCGTCGGCTTCTGCTTCGCCGCGGTGGTGCTGGCGCTGACCGTGGTGTCCTTCCCGATGCTGCTGGACCGCAACCCCGGTGTCGCGGTCGCGGTCCGCACCTCGCTGCGCGCCGTCGCGGTCAATCCGGGGACGATGGCGCTCTGGGGGCTGATCGTGGGGGGCGCGCTGCTGCTCGGCAGCCTGCCCTTCTTCGTCGGGCTGGCGGTGGTGATCCCGGTGCTCGGCCACGCCACCTGGCACCTCTACCGGGCCGTGGTGGCGTAGGCGAAGCGGCGCTCAGGCCCCGACCAGCGCCCGCAAATCCGTCTGCGGCCGCGCGCCGACATGGCTGATCGCCTCGGCCGCGCAGACCGAGGCCCAGCGCCCGCATTCCGCCAGGGCCAGCCCCCGCGCCGCCGCGGCCAGGAAGCCCGCGGCATAGGCATCCCCGGCCCCGGTGGTGTCGAGCACCCGGGTCGGCACCACGGCGATCTCGGCGGTGGTGTCGCCGGCGACGATGAGGCTGCCCTTCTCGCTGCGCGTCAGCGCCGCGATCGGCACCTCCGCCCGCACGGCCGCAACCGCGGCGTCGTAGTCGTCGGTCTCGTACAGGCTGGTGAGTTCGGACTCATTGGCGAAGAGGATGTCCACCCCGTCCCGCAGCAGCCCGCGGAAGGCCTCGCGGTGCCGGCCGACGCAGAAGGCGTCCGACAGGCTCAGCGCGACCTTGCGGCCATTCGCCTTGGCGATGCGCAGCGCGGCGCGGAAGGCCGCCTGGGCCGCCGGCGGGTCGAACAGATAGCCTTCGAGGTAGGTGACCCCGGCCGAGGCCACCCGTGCCGCATCCACATCCGACTCGCCGAAGGCGACGCAGGCGCCGAGGTAGGTGTTCATGGTCCGCTGCGCATCCGGCGTGACCAGGATCAGGCAGCGCGCGGTCGGCGCGCCGCCGACCAGCGGCGCGGTATCGAAGCTGACGCCGATGCTGCGCAGGTCGTGGCCGAAGATCTGGCCCGGCAGGTCGTCGGCGACCTTGCCGAGGAAGCCGACGCGGGCGCCGAGCCCCGCCGCCGCCGCGCAGCTATTGGCGACCGAGCCGCCGCTGCTCTCGATCCCGGGCCCCATGGCGGCGTAGAGCGCCTCGGCCTCCTCGGTGCCGACCAGGCGCATCGCGCCCTTGTCCAGCCCGCGTGCCGCGAGGAAGGCGTCATCCGCGCGCGCGAGCACGTCCAGGATGGCGTTGCCGATGCCGAGAATATCGAGTGTCTGTGTCATCGGGCCCCCTCATGCCGCCGCGCCGGTCGCGGCCTGCGGGCGATAGGACGCGCCTCGGGGCGCCGCAAGTGGCCCATGATTTCCGGGGATAAACAGCACCCGCAGGTTGTGCCGCCGGGAAGCCGCGTGATAGCCACTGTCACGTCGCGTCTGGACATGCCGGATAAGGCCAAGGGGCAGAAACCAAAACACGCCGGGCAAGGCCCCGGATGTCAGGTCGCCCAGCCCCCAAGGCAGCCACCGCGACGTGTCAAAGCTGGGGATTCCGCCATGTCCGTATTCAGCCGCTTCCGTGAGCAGGCGCAAGCCGACTCCCGGGGCGAGAACCGCGCCACGGAACCGACGCCAACCGCGCCCGCCCCGTCCTATGCCCTGCCGACCACGGCCCGCCCTGCTACGCCGGCCGCTTATCCCGCCTCAAAGGATGCCGCCATGAGCCTTCCCCCCAAACCCGCCACGCCGTCCGCGCCCTCCCCGGGGCTGATGCCGCCGCGGCCGGGCATGGTGCCCCAGAACCCCGGCATGGGCACGATGGGCCAGCCGCAGCGCCAGCAGCCCGCCGCCGAGGAACGCCGCACCCTGGTGATCGGCCGCGGGATCAGCCTCGCCGGCACCGTCGCCGATGCCGAGCGCCTGGTGATCGAGGGCACGATGGAGAGCCAGATGCTCCAGGCGGCCGAGCTGTTCATCACCGCCACCGGCACCTTCAAGGGCGAAGTGCAGGTCCAGGATGCCGAGATCGCCGGCGTGTTCGACGGCACGCTGACGGTGCGCGGCGCGCTGGTCATCCGCGCCAGCGGCCGCATCATCGGCGTCGCCCGCTGCGGGCGCCTGCAGGTCGAGGATGGCGGCCAGCTCTCCGGCCGGATGGAGATGCTGGGCGATGGCACCGCCGCCGCCCCCGGCGCCCCGGCACCGGCCGCGCCGCGCCCCGTCGCCGCCGACCTCAGCCAGGGCTGAGGCGGATCCTGGCCCGCGCGGCGGCAGGCATGGGTTCGGGCTCCCCCACGGGGTCCGGCCGCCGCGCCTGGCGGGGCTGGGCCCTCGCCTTTGCTTTGGTCACGAGCGGCTGCGCCACGCAGCAGCCGGATATGGCGGACGTCCTGGCGGAGGTGATGGCAAATCAGCGCGCCAGCATGGCCGCCGTCGGCACCCACCCGGGCCCCGCGGCCTCGGCCGGGCTGCGGCCCCGCGAGACCAGCGGGCTGATCGGCGCACCGCCCGAGGTGCTGGTCGGCTGGCTCGGTGAGCCCCGGCTGCGCCGCAGGGAGGATGGCGCCGAGATCTGGCTCTACCAGGCCCCGGCCTGCCATCTGGATGTGGTGCTCTACCCCGAGGCCGGGCGGCTGCGCGTCGCCTATGCCGCCGCCCGCGCCACCGGCACCCAGCGCCAGACCGAGGCCGGCTGCCTGCGCGAATTGGGGCAGCCGTCGGAAATCGCGCGCGCCGGGGGGTGATGGGGAAAAAGACCGAGGGGCCTCGCCCGCGATCACCCCGGCAGAAGCAAGGTGTTTCCGCACTTCCCCCCAATGAACTGATTTTATTGTAAAAATCTAGCAAGCCCGGCTCCCGGTGGGGGGCAAGCCCCTCCCCCTTCAGCCACCTGCTACCCGGCCCGCGAGGCCTCCATCAGCGCCTCGGCATCCTCGGCGGACATCTCCAGCGCCGCCACCGCCACGCCGCGCGGAAACCCGGCCCGCGCCAGCGCCGCCAGCGCCCGGTTGCGCGCCACACCGTCGCTCTCCCCCATCGCGAAGGGCCCCGCGCGGCGCCGGCGCAGCGCCCCGAGGGCGGCCAGAAGCTCCGCCTCCTCGCCCTCCGGCAATGCCGCGCGGGCGACCTCCGAGCCGACGCCCTTGGCCGCGAGATGGGCGGCGATGGCGCGGCGGGACTTGCCGCCGCGTTGCAGCCGCCCGGCCCGGGCGGCGGCGAAGCTCGCGTCATCCACGATCCCGGCCTGCGCCAGGGCGCGCGCGACCCCCGCGGCCTCGGCCCGCGCCGTGGCCGCCGCGGCCGCGATATCGGCGGGATCGCCCCCGGCCACCTCCGCCTCGCGAGCCCAGCGCGCGATGCGCCGCTCCAGCACCCGGCGCAGCCCCACCTCGGTCGCGGCGAATTTGCCGAGATGGGCGAGGGCGACCTCGCGCAGCCTGGCGGCATCGGGGGCGGGGCTGGGGGGGGTATCGGCCATGACCCATCCTGCCCGGTTCCGGCGGGGTGGGGAAACTCCGCGCCTGGGCCGGTGTCGGCGCCCCGGCGCGGCAGTCCGATGGCACCCGCGCCAACCCGCCGGGCACGGCGCTCGGCCGCGCCGTCGAGGGCGTGCCGCCGGCCCCCCTGGCACCGGCGTCATCAACAACAACGGCGGCTGACCGCTCTCTCCCGGCCGTCGTTGCAACAGCGCCGCATCGTCCCCTCGGGGGCGGTGCGGCGTTTGCCGTTCTGGACAGGCGGCGCGGTGAAACGTATCGCGGGGGACCCGCTGCCAGGAAACGGACCAGAAGATGCCCCAGCCCGCCCATCCCGCCGCCATCAACGGCCTGACCCTCGCGCAATCCGACATCATCGCCCGCGCCGCCCTGGCCAAGGGGCGGGAGCTTGGCCTGCTGCCGCTTTCGGTCATCGTGCTCGATGCCGGCGGCCATCTGAAGGTCGCGATGCGGGAAGATGGCGCCAGCCTGATGCGGCCCGGCATCGCCGAGGGCAAGGCTTTTGGCGCGCTGGCGATGGGGTTCGGCGGGCGGGAACTCGCCCGCCGCGCCGCCGCGGCGCCGGGCTTCACCACCGCGCTTTCGGATCTGTGCGGCGGCCGCGCGGTGCCGGTGCCGGGTGGCGTGCTGGTGCGCGATGCCGAACACCGCCTGCTCGGCGCGGTCGGCGTCTCGGGCGATGTCTCGTTGCAGGATGAGGCCTGCTGCGTCGCCGGGATCGAGGCCGCCGGCCTCGCCGCCGACACTGGCGACCCCGCCTGATCTTTTGAGGAACCCCACCGCGCCAGCCGGATGGCGCGACGGGCTCACCCATCGCGGGAAATCGCCGCCCTAAGCACTTGGCGATTCCCTGCGGCGCCGGGCTCCTTTACCACGGGGCCGTGCGCACCTCCCCCGCCCGCAAGATCGCGCCGCCGCGCTTCATCCCCGCCAGGCCGCAGAAGCGCGGGGCGTCGCTGCGTTGGCTGCGCTGGTCGGTGATCCTCGGCGTCTGGGGCGGGCTGGCCGCCGCCGTGGTGGTCCTGGTGCTGCTGTGGGACCTGCCGCGCCCGGAAGACGCGCTGCTGCATACCCGCCGGCCGATCACCACCCTGGCGGCGGCGGATGGGCGGGTCTTCGCGACCTCCGGCGATCTGTATGGCGAGGTGCTGCGGCTGTCCGCGATGCCGGCACATCTGCCGGCCGCCTTCCTCGCGGTCGAGGACCGCCGCTTCCGCCAGCATTTCGGCCTGGATGTGATCGGGCTGCTGCGCGCGGCCTGGGCCAACCTCGCCGAGGGCCGGGTGGTCCAGGGCGGCAGCACGCTGACCCAGCAGCTTGCCAAGAACCTGTTCCTGACGCCGGAGCGATCGATGCGGCGCAAGGGGCAGGAGGCGCTGCTGGCGCTCTGGCTGGAAAGCCGCTTCAGCAAGGATCAGCTGCTGGAGATCTACCTCAACCGCGTCTATCTCGGCGGCGGTGCCTATGGGGTGGATGCGGCGGCGCGGCTCTATTTCGGGGTGCCGGCGCGGCGCCTCGCCCCCTGGCAATCGGCGATGCTGGCGGGGCTGCCCAAGGCGCCCTCCCGCCTCAACCCCCGCGCCAACCCCGATGCGGCGATCGCCCGCGCGCTCGAAGTGCTGCGCGACATGGTCGAGACCGGCGCGCTGACCGCCGCCGAGGCGCGCCTCGCGCAGGAGCAGATCGACCTGCCCAGCGCCTCCGGCCGCGACACCGGCTGGTTCGCCGACTGGGTGCAGGATGACCTGGCCGAGCGCTTCCCCGGCAATGCCGATCTGACGTTGCGGACCACGCTGGACCTGCGGCTGCAAGGCATCGCCGAGCAGCGGCTGGAGGCGATGCTGGCCGGCCCCGGCGCCGCCGCCCGGGTCGGGCAGGCGGCGTTCCTGGCGATGGATGCGACCACGGGTGCGGTGCGGGTCATGGTCGGCGGCCGCTCCTACGCCCGCAGCCCGTTCAACCGCGCGGTGCAGGCGCGCCGCCAGCCGGGCAGCGCCTTCAAGCCCGTGGTGTTCCTGGCCGCCCTCGAACGCGGGCTGGGGCCGGATGACACGGTGTCGGATGGCGCGTTGCGCGGCCGCTGGTCGCCGGGCAACGGCGGCTGGCGCTCCCACGGGGCGATCAGCCTGGAGGACGCCCTGGCGCATTCGGTGAACACCGCCGCCGTGCGCGTCCTGGCCGCGGGCGGCGGGGCGCGGGTCGCGGCGGCGGTGGCGGCCCGGCTCGGCTTGCCCGGCCCCTTCCCGAATGATGCGACCATGGCCCTCGGCACCGGGGAGGCCAGCCTGATGGAGCTGACCGGGATGATCGCGGCGATCTGCAACGGGGGAATGCAGGCCCCTGCCTTCGGCATCGCCAGCGCCGAGGCCGGGCGGCGCAGCCTGACCCTCGCCCGCCCCGGCGCCGAACGCGCCATGGCGCCAGAGCATGCCGCGAGCCTGCGGCGGATGCTGGCGGCGGCGGTGGACCACGGCACCGGCCGGGCCGCCGCGATCACCGGGGGCGAGACGATCGGCAAGACCGGCACCACTCAGGGATTTCGCGATGCCTGGTTCATCGGCTGCAGCCGGGGGCTGGCGGCCGGTGTTTGGATGGGCAATGACGATGCCACTCCGATGGAGGGCGTGACCGGCGGCGCCCTGCCGGCACGATTGTTCCGCGACGTGATGGAGAACGCCCGATGAGCGACACACGGCTTGCCGAGGCGATGGAGGCGGCGGCCCGTTCCGTGCGCCATGGCGTGAACAACCAGATGATGGTGCTGCTGGGCAACCTCGACCTGCTGGCGAACAAGGCGGAGGACGGTTCGCCCGCCGCCCGGCAGATCGGCCGCGCGCGGGAGGCGGCGGATCGGATGGCGGGGCTGCTCGGCGCCTATCTGGCGCTGCCGCGCGACGCGGGGGTGGCGAAGGTCAGGCCGCGGGCCGCGCTGGCCGCCCTGCTGCCACTGCTGGAAAGTGCTGCGGGCCGCGGGGTCAGCCTCGAAGGCAGCCCCGAGGGGGTGGTGGCCTGGCCACGGCCCGAGCTGCCGTTGGCGCTGCTGGGCTGGGCGATGGAGGCCGAGGCCGCCCGCGCCGCCGGTGCGGTGGTGCCGGGGCTGGTCCTGCACGTGGCCGGCGGGAACCAGGGGCTGAGCCTGGCGCCGGAGCCGCCGCCCCGCGATGGCGCGGCCTTCGCCACGGCGGCGACGGCCGCGGGCGGGGCCTGGGATGGGACGACGCTCCGGCTGCCCGGAGCCTAGTTCGTTGTTTTTTCGTATTTTCCGAGTCGTCGGGTGACTCCACCCGACCAGAAAATGCCCTGGCCCCTCCCCGACCCCTGTTGCGATCAGAACCGGCCGGACAGCCGCACCATCCCCTGGTGCGCCGTATAGCCATCGTTGCGGCCGTAGAAGTCATAGACCGCCTCGACCGACCAGTTCCGCGAGGAGCAGGCGCAGGACAGCAGGGTGAGCCCGGCGCCCGCGTTCAGCGTATCCTCGGCCGGCTTCAGCCCAGGCGTGGTGAAGGAGGCCGAGCCGACCGACCGGAAGGAGGCGGTCTGTTCCAGCGCCGGGTTCTGCAGCGCATGCAGCCAACGGGCATGCACCTCCGGCACATAGACGACCTCGGCATGGGTGAAGGGCCGCGCGATCTTGGCCCCGAGCCCGGACTCCAGGAAGTCATAGTGGCGGGATTGCTGGGTCAGGTTGATGTCGCCCGCCCCGGTTTCGGTAAAGCCGTCGATATTCACCCGGGTGTACTGCAACGAGGCAAGCGGGGTGAGCCGGAAGCCCTTGGCATCGATGTTGTAGCCGGTGGTGGCGAAGGCCGTGTAGTTCTCGCCATTGTAATCGGCATGGGCGGAGCGGCTCAGCCCCGGGAAGACGATGGGGCGGGTGCTGGTGTACTCGTTCCAGCCGTAGGAGACGGCGCCGTTGACGTACCAGGGACCGCTTTCATGGCCGATATAGGCCGTGGCGATGTAGGAGTCCGAGTTGGTGCGGGTGTCGAAGCTGTTGCCGCGGATCGTGCTGCGGGCATAGCCGAGGCCGACGCCGGCCCGGGTATTGGGGCCGAGGGCGGTGTCATAGCCGAGCATGGTGCCGGCGATGGTCGCGTCATAGCCGTCGAAGGCGCCCCGGGCAGTCTGGGTGGAGATGTTGCCGAAGCCGTTTAGCCACATGCCGCTCTGGTGCGCGTTGCCGCCGCAGCTCGCGGTTTCCTCGTCGGAGAGGCCCGGCAGGCCGCAGACCGGCGCGTTGAGGCGGGTCTGCCACAGCGCCTGGAACTGCCGGACGCCCTGGAAGGTCACCAGCGGCGCGGCCTGGTCCGTCGCCGAAGGGGCAAGCTGCGTCACCGCATTGACCACGGCCGGGCCATCGGTGAGCGCGTTGATCGGCGCCAGCACATTGACCACGAGGTCCGAGGTCTCGGAGACCGGCACCGGGCCCGAGGGGACTGCGGCCACCGGGACGACCGGCACGCCGGGCACCGGAACCACCGGCGTGCCGGTCGGGAGGACCGCGGGGGCCACGGGGGCGACCGCGATCAGCACCGGCACGATGGTCGCCGCGACCGGCTGGGTCGGCGGCAGCGGGACGCTGGGCGGCGTGACCGGCACCAGCAGCGGGATGCCGGTGGTGCGGATCGCGACCAGCCCCGCCGTGGTGCCCGCCACCGGCACCGCGGCGAAGGTGTAGAGCGGGTTGGTCGGGTCCTGGATCGTCACCCGCACGACGCTGCCATCGGTGCCGCTCTGCACGGTGCCGGTCTGGGTCTTGACGATGTTGAACTGGGTGCCGACCGGGATGAAGGCGGTGCGCGGCACGTTCACGTTGACGCGCAGCGTGGGCCCGAGGTTGGTGGCCCCGACCGGGCGGATGTTGCCATAGACCGTGGGGCTGGCGAGGGTGGTGTTGATCACCCCGCCCGGGCCGCCATTGGCGATGGTCAGCGCGCCGCCGACGTTCAGCGTATTGGTCCCGAGCGAGAAGGCGTAGGCATTGGCGGCACCGCTGATGCCGGCCGAGACCCCGGCGGCAGTGCTGCCGCCCACGACATTGATCGAGCGCAGCCCGACCGCGCCGCCGACCGCGCCATCCAGCATGCTGCCGCCACCCAGGGCCAGGGTGCCGGTATTGGCGCCCGCCGTGGTGGTCAGCGCGCCGATCAGCGTGCTGTTGCGCCCCAGGCCGATGAAGCCGTCACCGGCGAAGTTCGTCGCCGAGATATTGATGGACCCGCTGTCGAAGTTCACAGCACCGGTGCCGGTGACGTTCAGCCGGGTCGCATAGACCGGGCCCAGGAAGTTGACCGTGCTGCCGGGGTTGCCGGCGGCGATGTCCAGCAGGAACGGCCCGGCCGGCTGGGTCTGCCCGATCGCGCCATGGACCGTGGAGCTGCTGTTGAAGACGATGTTGCCCTGGCTGGAGGCGGCGGTGCCCACCGCGATCAGCCCCGGCAGGGCCGGCGTGTTCAGCGTGTAGATATCCGTCCGCGGCCCGCCGGGGACACCGACGGCCAGGGTGCCGGTGATGCCGGAGGCCGACATGTCGACGCCGCCCAGCACGCCGGCCGCGTTCAGCGGGATGATGCCGGGGCCGACGGCCTGTTGCCTCTGGGCGAAGGCGTCGGGCGACCAGGCCCCCACGGCGGCGACAACCAGCGGCACCAATTGTGGATGTTTCATTCTGTCGCTCTCCAAATATCGGTTCGTTATTCTGGCGCGAGAGCTGAATGTTCAAATCGAACCGGCGGCCAGGGAGAAATAAAAACTCCGTAACCGTTGGTAACGCGGAGTTCTCCCACAAATCAATGATGCAATTTTACATCATTTTTACATAATTGAAAAATACAACGAGATGTTATGCAACTAACTGGCGCGGGGATTTGGCCGATACATTGTGCGTAGGGCAGCGCATCGCGGGCGCGGCGGCGCGCTGCGCGGGGGCAGCCCCGCGCAGCGCGCGTTCAGACGTTCAGAAGGGAGAGAAACCCCGTGGCCGGGTTGCGGCCGGGGCGTGGTGCCTCAGCCCGCGCCCAGGGCCCAGAGCAGCACACCCTTCTGGGCGTGCAGGCGGTTCTCCGCCTCGTCGAAGACCACGCTCTGCGGGCCGTCCATCACCTCATCGGTGATCTCCTCGCCGCGATGGGCGGGCAAGCAATGCATCACCAGCGCGTCGGGTGCCGCGCCCTTCAGCAGCCGGGCATTGAGCTGGTAGGGCGCGAGCAGGTTGTGGCGGTTGACGCGCGCCTCGTTGCTCTCGTCGCTCATGCTGACCCAGGTGTCGGTGACGACGCAGCGGGCGCCGGCGACGGCGGCGGCGGGGTCGGTGGTCAGCTCGATCCTCGCCCCCTCCGCCCGCGCCCAGGCGATCAGCTCGGCGGGCGGGGCCAGTTCCGGCGGGGTCGCGATGCGCAGGATGAAATTGAAGCGCGCGGCGGCCTGGATGAAGCTCTGCGCGACATTGTTGCCATCCCCGGTCCAGGCGATCACCTGCCCGGCGATGGGGCCGCGATGCTCCTCGAAGGTCATGATGTCGGCCATCAGCTGGCAGGGATGGGAGACATCCGTGAGCCCGTTGATCACCGGGATGGTGGCGTATTCGGCCAGCTCCCGCAGTTTCGCGACACTGTCGGTGCGCAGCATGATGGCATCGACGTAGCGCGACAGCACGCGGGCGGTATCGGCCGGGGATTCCCCCCGGCCGAGCTGCATGTCCTTCGCGCCCAGCACCACCACCTCGCCGCCAAGCTGGCGGATGCCGACCTCGAAGGAGACGCGGGTGCGGGTGGAGGGCTTCTCGAAGATCAGCGCCACGGTCTTGCCCGCCAGCGGCCGGTCGGTGCGCCCCCCCCGCTTGGCGGCCACCCCCGTGTCCAGCATCCCGCGCAGGGTCGCGGCGTCGAAATCCATCAACTCAAGGAAGTGCCGCGGGGTCGTCCCCCGCGGCGTCAGTTTCCGTGCCGCACTCATTTCGCGGCCAAACTCGCGACGGCCAAGCTCGCGACGGAGGGCGTGAGCCGCAGCATGACGCGATCCAGCAGCGCCAGCGCCTCCTCGACCTCGGCATCGCCGATGATCAGCGGCGGCGCCAGGCGCAGGACGTTCTGGCCGGCGGCGACCGTCAGCAGCCCCTCCATCACCCCCGCCGCCTGGGCATCGGTGTTGGAGATCTCGGGGCGCAGCTTCATGCCCAGCAGCAGCCCCGCGCCGCGGATGTTCTCGATCACCGTGGGGTGGCGGCGGGCCAGATCCTCCAGCCCATCCCACAGCTTGCGCGCGATCTGGTCCACATGGTCGAGGAAGCCCTCGGCCAGGATCACATCCAGCACCGCATTGCCGGCGGCGCAGGCGAGCGGCCCGCCGCCATAGGTGGTGCCATGGGTGCCGGGCTTGAGGTATTGCGCTACCTTCTCCTTGGCCAGCACGGCGCCGAGCGGGAAGCCGCCGCCGATGCCCTTGGCCGCGGACATCACATCGGGCTCGATCCCCGCCCATTGATGCGCCCAGAGCTTGCCCGTCCGCCCCATGCCGGTCTGGACCTCATCCAGCGCCAGCAGCAGGCCGAACTCGTCGCAGGTCGCGCGCAGGTCGCGCAGGAACTGCAATTCGGCCGGGCGCACGCCGCCCTCGCCCTGGATCGGCTCGATCATGATCCCGCCGGTCCCCGGCCCGATCGCGTCGCGCAGCGCGTTCATGTTGCCGAAGGGCACATGGTCGAAGCCATCCACCGGCGGGCCGAAGCCCGCGAGGTACTTCTCGTTGCCCGTGGCGGAGAGCGTGGCCAGGGTGCGGCCGTGGAAGGCGCCCTCGAAGCAGATCATCCGGTAGCGTTCCGGATGGCCGGTTTCCGAATTGTATTTGCGGACGGCCTTGATCATCCCCTCGTTGGCTTCCGCCCCCGAATTGCAGAAGAACACGCTGTCGGCGAAGGAGCTGTCCACCAGCCGCTGCGCCAGCCTCTCGGCCTGGGGCACCCGGTACAGGTTCGACACATGCATCACCTTGGCCGCCTGTTCGGCGATGGTGGCGACGAGGTGCGGATGCGCGTGGCCGATGCTGGTGGTGGCGATGCCAGCCCCGAAGTCGAGGAATCGTCGCCCATCGACCGTCCACAGCACGGCGCCCTGGCCATGCTCGAAAGCAAGGTCGGCGCGGTTGTAGGTCGGCATCAGGGCGGAGATCACAGCAAAAAGTCCCGATCGGTTTCACCCGCATGGACCACCACGCCTGTCGCGGGGCCGGATGCGGAGCCGGGAAGCTTATCTGGAAAACCGCAGGGCGCGGAACCCCCAGCAGCGCCGACAATCCGCATTATGCGCCCACGGGGCGGCCGTTGCGGGCAAAAGGCCGCGCGCGGGGCCCCGGGCCGGCCCGCCGGCGTCGGAATTCTTTACGGACGCGGCCCAGGACCGCCGGAAGACGCCTCTACTTGATTGAAAAAACAAGGATTATTTCTTCGGCACGGCACTTGCTTCCATAGCTGCGGACATCGCCTCCCGCATGTCCGAAGCCGGTCCAGGAGGGCCACCGCCGTGATGAAACCCTTTCGCACCCTCGCCGCTTTTCTCCTCCTGGGCCTGGGAATTGCCGCCCCGGCCCATGCGGCGCTCATCGTGCAGGCGGGCAGCTTCCCGCAGCCGGGCGATTCGAGCGTCATCTTCGATGTCTGCTCGGGCGCCAACCAGGCCAATGGGCTGACGGTGCAGGGGTGCCTGGATACGAGCCCCTCGACGCTGGTGAATTTCATCAGCGACGAGGAGTTGCTGGTCAACACGGGCCAGGTCGGCGTCGAGGCGACGGGGAGCGCCTTCAGCTATTTCACGCTCCAGCTGGCCGATCTGACCAAGACCTTCTTCCTGCTCATCCTGAACATCCATACCGATCAGGACGGCTTCGTGACCTTCTTCAGCACGCCCGGCGGGATCTCCGCCCCCTTCGCCCTGAACGTGGGCAGCGACAATTTCTTCACCATCACCGGCGAGGACTTCCAGTCGCTCAGCTTCATGGCGGCCGATACGCAGCTTGGGGACCAGGATCTCGTGGATGGCGTCCGCCAGGTCCGCATCGGGGTCACGGTGCCGGAGCCCGCGAGCCTTGCGATCTTCGGCGCGGCGCTGCTCGGGCTGGCCGCGGCGCGGCGCTTCGCCCGGCGGCGCTGACAGCGGCCGCGTCGAAGCTGGCGTGTTAAACCGGGGCTGTTAAACCGGGGGGCGCGTTAAACCGGGGCGGGCGCGGCGGCGCCGTCCGCCCCCGGTTCCGTGACCGCCGCCGCGACCGGCTGGATCGCCGCCGGTTGGGCGGCACCAAGCGAGGGCGGCGCGGGGTCGGTCTTGGTGCCCGGCAGATCCGCCTTGGCGGCGGTGCCGGTCATCATGATCGCGTAGAGCAGGCTGGTGGACCAGATCCGCATCGCTGCCTCCCAATTCCATCATGCCAACAATCGAGCGCGGTTTTGGGGTGGCAACATCAAGGCAAAGGCAAGGCGGGGGATCACGTTCCCGCGTGCAGGAACCCGGTTTCCCCGAGGCCGAGGCCCGGCTATGCCAGGGCATGGCGTTCCCCCCCCCGCCCCACCTCCCCAATGATCCGATCGAGCGGCTGATCGCCCTGCTCGGCCGCCTGCCCGGCTATGGCCGCCGCAGCGCCCGCCGCGCGGTGCTGCGGATGCTGACCGAACCCGACCGGCTGATGCTGCCGCTGGCCGATGCGCTGACCATGGCGGCCGAGGCGGTGGTGCCCTGCGCCATCTGCGGCAACCTCGACAGCCAGAGCCCCTGCCACATCTGCGCCGATGAGCGCCGGGACCGGCATCTGATCTGCGTCGTGGAGGGGGTCGCGGACCTCTGGGCGCTGGAGCGGGCCAATGCCCATCGCGGCACCTATCACGTCCTTGGCGGGGTGCTCTCGGCGCTGGCGGGGATGGGGCCGGAGCAGCTTGCCATCCAGCCGCTGGTGGCGCGGATCGAGGCCGGCGGCGTCGAGGAAGTGATCCTGGCCCTGCCCGCCACCGTCGATGGCGCGGCGACCGGGCATTATCTGTCCGACCGGCTGCGGCCGATGGGGGTGCGGGTCACCGGGCTCGCCCAGGGCGTGCCGATGGGCGGCGCGCTGGATGTGCTGGACGAGGGGACCCTGGCGGCGGCGTGGCGGGCGCGTCGGGACATCTGACAGCCACGCTCAGGGTGCCGTCAGCACCCCCACCACCGCCCCGGTCATGCAGCAGGCGAGCGCCGCCCCCAGCAGCGAGCGTGGCCCGAGCGCGATGATATCCGCCCGCCGCTCCGGGCACATGCCGCCCATCCCGGCCAGCATGATCCCGAGGCTGGCGAAATTGGTGAAGCCGCAGAGCGCATAGGTCAGGATCAGCCGCGACCGCTCCGACAGGCCGAGGCCGCCGCTGGTCGCCATCTCCAGATAGGCCACGAATTCATTGACCACGATCTTGGTGCCGAGGCTGGCGGCGACGATGCCGCTCTCGGCCCAGGGCACGCCCATCGCCAGCGCCAGCGGGCGGAACACCCAGGCGGCGATGCCCTCCAGGCTCATGCCGGTCAGCGGCTCCAGCACCATGTTGCCCAGCGCCACCAGCGCCACGAAGACGATCAGCGCCGCCATGATGCCGAGCATCAGCGACAGCCCGTCGCCGATGCCCTTCAGCACCGCATCCAGCGTGCTGTCGTAGAGCCGCGGCGGCATCGGCTCGGCCGCCTCCCGCGAGGCCGCCATGCCCGGGACCATCAGCCCCGCGACCAGCACCGCCGCCGGGGCCGAGATCAGCGAGGCCGCGAGCAACTGCCCCGCCGCATCCGGCACGACCGAGGCGATCATGCTGGCATAGACCACCAGCATATTGCCGCTGATGGTCGCCAGGCCCGCGACCATCACCACGAAGAGTTCCGACCGCGACAGCCCGGCGAGCCAGGGGCGGATCAGCAGCGGTGCCTCCACCATGCCGAGGAAGACATTGGCCGCGACCGACAGCCCCGCCGCCCCCGACAGCCCGAACCCCGCCCGCAGCACGCGCGACAGCCCGCCCACGACCAAGGGCAGCACCCGCCAGTGGTAGAGCACCGCCGAGAGCGCCCCCATCACCAGGATCAGCGGCAGCGCCTGGAAGAACAGCACGAAATCCGCCCCCGGCTGCATCAGCGCGAAGGGCAGCGGCCCGCCGCCGAGGAAGCCGAAGACCAGCGTGGTGCCGGCCCGCGTGGCGGTGGCCAGCGCATCCACGCCGCGCCCGATGGCCGAGAACCCCGCGCGCACGAAGGGCAGGTGCAGCAGCGCCGCCCCCAACACGATCTGGCCGCCGAGGCCCGCGAGCAGCAGGCGCCACGGCGGGCGCGCGAAGCCCCCCAGCGCCCAGCACAGCGCCGTCAGCGCCAGCAGGCCGAGGCCGGATTGGAGCTGCAAGCCGCTCATACCGGCGGCAGAACCGCGGTGGGGGCCTCCTCCAGGTCCACGGAGGCGATGCGTTCGCCGAGGCGGCCGATCTTCTGCGTGCTGATCTCGATCTGCCCGATGTCCTTATGCGCCTGGTCGAAATGCCTGCGCAGGTCGCCGACCCGGCTTTCCAGCCGCACCACATCGCTGCCGAGGCCGCGGACGGCGTCCTGGATCGTCCGCGTCTCCGCCCGCACCCGCACATCCCGCATCAGCGATCGCATGGTGCCGAGCACCGCCCAGAGCGTGGTTGGCGAGACGATATAGACCCGGCGGCGGGAGGCGGCCTCGACCAGCTCCGGCAGCCGCACATGCAGATCGGCATAAACCGCCTCGGAGGGCAGAAACAGCAGCGCGCCATCCGCGGTCTCGCCATCCAGGATGTATTTCTCCGCGATGTCCTCGACATGCTTGCGGACGGAGACGGCGAAGGCGCGCAGCGCCACCGGATCGGTATTGCCCTGGATCGCCTGCCAGCCCTCCAGCGGGAATTTGCTGTCCACCACGATCGGGCCGGGCGGGAAGGCGAGGTTGATGCGGCAATCGGCGCGCACCCCGGTGCTCAGCGTGCATTGCCAGTCATAGGCCCCGGGCGGCAGCCGGTCCTCGACCAGGGCGCGAAGCTGGACCTCGCCGAAGGCGCCGCGCGTCTGCTTGTTGGAGAGGATGGCGGAGAGCGAGCCGACCTGCGCCCCCAGCGCCTCGATATTCCCGCGCGCCGCATCGATCACGGCCAGACGCTCGGTGATCGCCGCGGCGGTGGTCTGGGCGGTGGCCATC
The DNA here is from genome assembly GCF_003253705.1 of Humitalea rosea. GTDB lineage: Bacteria > Pseudomonadota > Alphaproteobacteria > Acetobacterales > Acetobacteraceae > Humitalea > Humitalea rosea. The sequence goes on along the minus strand of NZ_QKYU01000007.1, from coordinate 125,283 downwards.
TGCTCGGTCAATTGCCGCCCGACCTTATCCGTCTGCCCAGCCAAGGCGAGGGAGAGCGACTCGTTCTGCTCCTTCAACACTTTTTCCAGCAGCAGGCTGGAGGCGGCGAGGCGCTCGGCCAGCCGCGCATCCTGCGCATCCAGCCGCTCATTCTGTTTTGCCACCGCATCGCCCACAGCCTTGGCCTGGGCGACCAGCGTATCGGTCATGGTGGCGGTGGCCTGGGTGAGCCGGTCGCCGATTTGGCCGCTCTCGGCACGGGCGCGGTCGGCGATGGCCAGGTTCTGGGCCGCCAGCGCCTGTTGCACGGCGGGCAGCAGGGCGGCGAGGCGCTCGGCCTGCTGCGTCTGCGCCTGCGCCAGGGATTGCAGCAGGGCCGCCGCCCCGGTGTCGCGCGGGCGCAGCAGCAGCGCCACGATCAGCACCACCACGACCAGCGCCACGGCCGCCACCAGCATCGACTCGGTCGTCATCGGCCCGCCCCCGCGATGTCCGCGAGCTCCGGCCTACACTGCGGGCGTCAGTGCCGGAAGTGCCGCATCCCGGTCATCACCATGGCGAGCCCCGCCGCATCCGCCGCCGCGATCACCTCGGCGTCGCGCATGCTGCCGCCCGGCTGGATCACCGCCGTGGCCCCCGCCGCCGCCGCCGCCTGCAAGCCATCGGCGAAGGGGAAGAAGGCGTCGGACGCGACCACCGAGCCGCGCGCCAGCGGTTCCGCGATCCCGGCGGCCTTGGTGGCTTCCTCGGACTTCCAGGCGGCGATGCGGGCACTGTCCACCCGGCTCATCTGCCCGGCGCCGATGCCGACGGTGGCGCCGCCCTTGGCATAGACGATGGCGTTGGACTTCACATGCTTGCAGACGCGGAAGGCGAAGAGCAGGTCCGCAAGCTCCTGCGCCGTGGGCGCGCGCCTGGTCACGATCTTCAGATCGGCCTCGCTCACCCGCCCCGCGTCGCGGGACTGCATCAGGAAGCCGCCGGCGATGCTGCGGAAGGAGACGCCGGGCGCGGCCGGGTCCGGCAGCGTCCCGGTCAGCAGCAGGCGCAGGTTCTTCTTCCTGGCGAAGATCGCGCGGGCGTCCTCATCGGCATCCGGCGCGATCACGACCTCGGAGAAGATCGCCGCGATCCTGGCCGCCGCCGCCCCATCCAGCACCCGGTTCGCCGCGACGATGCCGCCAAAGGCCGAGACCGGATCGCAGCGCAGCGCCGCATCCCAGGCGGCCGCGAGATCCACACCCTCGGCCACACCGCAGGGGTTGGCGTGCTTGACGATGACGATGGCGGGCCGCTCGAACTCCGCCACCGCCTCGATCGCCGCATCGGTGTCGTTGAGGTTGTTGAAGGACAATTCCTTGCCCTGGATCTGTTCAGCCGACACCACCCCCGGCCGCCCGGTGCCATCGGCATAGACCGCCGCCTGCTGATGCGGATTCTCGCCATAGCGCAGGCCCTGCTTCAGCAGCCCCGGGATCGCGAGGCGGGCCGGAAACACCTCGCCATTCACGCCCGAGAACCAGCGGGTGATCGCCGCGTCATAGGTCGCCGTCCGCCCGAAACCCGCGATCGCGAGCCGCCGGCGGGTGCCGAGCGAAATGCCCCCCGCCGCCTCCATCTCCGCCTGGATTTCCGCAAAATGCTGCGGCTCGGTCAGCACGGCGACATGGGCGTGGTTCTTGGCGGCGCTGCGGATCATCGCCGGGCCGCCGATGTCGATAGTCTCGATGCAGGCGTCGAAATCGCCCCCCGCCGCGACCGTCGCCTCGAAGGGGTAGAGGTTCACCGCGAGCAAATCGATCGGCGCGATATGGTGCTCGGTCATCTGCGCCACATGCTCCGGCAGGTCGCGCCGGCCGAGCAGCCCGCCATGCACCTGCGGCACCAGCGTCTTCACCCGCCCATCCAGGATCTCCGGGAAGCCGGTGTGCTCGGAGACGTCGATCACCGGCACCCCGGCCTCGCGCAGCGCGCGGGCGGTGCCGCCGGTCGAGAGGATCTCCACGCCCTTGGCCGCGAGGAAGCGCGCGAACTCCAGCAGGCCCGTCTTGTCGGAGACGGAGAGCAGCGCGCGGCGGGGAAGCAGGAGGTCGGACATGGGGCAGAGGCTCGGGACTGTTTGGGCGGGGGGATAGACCCCTGCCCCCGCCAGGGCAAACGGTCAGGCGCCCAGCAGGTCCAGCGTCCGCGCCAGCACCTTGGCCTCGTCATACTCCGCCATCGCCCGCGCCCGCCCGGCCGCGCCCATCCGCGCCCGCAGCGCCGGATCGGCCGCGAGCCGCGCCAGGGCCTCGGCCAAAGGTGCGACCTGCATCGGCGGCACCAGCAGCCCGGTCTGTTCCGGCAGCACCTGTTCGCGGCAGCCGCGGATATCGGTCGCGACCACCGGCAGGCCGGTCAGCATCGCCTCGATGATGCCCATGGGCAGGCCCTCGAAGTAGGAGGGCAGGCAGAACACATCGGCCGCCGCCAGCAGCGCCGGCACATCCGCGCGATAGCCCAGCCGCTTCAGCCGCCCGCCGAGGCCGGCGGCGGCGAAGGCGGGCTCCAGATCCTCGCCCCGGTCGGTGGCCAGGCGGTTGCCCACCACCCAAAGCTCCGCCTCCGGCACCGCCGCCATGGCGGCCAGAAGCTCGCGGTAGCCCTTGTGCCGGACCAGGCGGGAGACGGCGATGATGACGCAGGTCGCCTCGGCCGTGCCCATCTCGGCCCGGATCGCGGCACGGGTGGCGGCATCGGGGCGGAAGCGGGCGGGGTCGCGGCCATTGCCGATGGCGATGGGGTCGCGGGCGATGTGCAGCCGGCGGGCGTCGGCGGCTTCCTCGGCGCTGACGGTCATGAAGACGTCGGTGACCCGCCCGCCCAGCCATTCCATCGCAACCGACAGCCAGCGTCGCCAGAGCGGCCCCGGCTGGTTGAACAGGAAACCGTGGCAGGTATAGGCGATCCTCGGCACCCCGGCCGCACGCGCCACGATCCGGGCCAGGAAGCCCGAAATCGGGAAATGCCCATGCACCAGATCCGGCCGCTCCGCCCGGAACAGCCGCCACAGCGCTAGCGCCGCCCGTGCCTGCGCCCAGGGGTTCAGGCTGCGCGCCATGGGCAGGGCGATGACCCGGAAGCCGTCCGGCTCGGGCAGCAGCGGCCCGCCGGCGGCGACGCCGATCACCTCATGCCCCCGGTCGCGCAGCCCCCGCATCAGCGGCAGGACGAAGTGGCGCAGCGCGAAATCGACGTTCGCGACCTCGATTATCTTCACGAGGTCAAACCTCGATGATCTTCACGAGGTCAAGCGTCGGCGATCAGGCGTTGGCGACCTGGGGCGCGCCCTGCCCGCGGCGGGACTGCCACAGCGCCACGAAATCGATCGGCGCCAGCAGCACCGGCGGGAAGCCGCCATCGCGCGTCACATCGGCCAGGATGTTGCGGGCAAACGGAAACAGCAGACGCGGGCATTCGACCAGCAGCAGCGGCTCCAGCGATTCCTGCGGCACGTTCACGGTGAAGATGCCGCAATAGACCAGCTCGGCGATGAAGCAGACGACCTCATTGACCTTGGCATCGGCGCGGATCTGCAGCGACACCTCATAGATGTTGCCGCCCGGCAGCGGGCGGGCCTGCACGTCCAGCGCCAGGTCGATGCGCGGCTGCTCGCGCAGGGTGGTGAAGATCTCCGGCGCGCCAGGCACCTCGAAGGAGAGGTCCCGCGTGTATTGCAGGTTCAGCAGCAGCGGCGGGGCGGGAGCGTCGGCGCCATTGCCATTGACGGAGTTGAGGGTGCCGTCGGCGGGCGGGATGATATCGGACATGGGATAGGGGACCTGTCGCTCCGGGGCTCGGGCTGCCACCCGAGATGTGACGGGCGCCTAACACGGTGGGGGATTCGGCGGAACCCGCAATAGGGGGATGCGCGCCCCGATCTCCGCCGGCGCGCGGTATCTCTTGACCCGAGGGGTCCGCATCCCGATTTTCCAGGCAATGGGTGGCCCAAACGGTGCAGCCCCTGGCAGGACCAACGAGCATGAGCGATCTGACCAAGCCCGTGACCGACGAAACCTTCAAGCAGGACGTGCTGGAAAGCACCGGGCCGGTGCTTGTGGATTTCTGGGCCGAATGGTGCGGTCCCTGCCGCATGGTGGCCCCGATCCTGGACGAGATCGCCGCGGAATACGCCGGCAAGCTGACCATCGCGAAGGTCGATATCGACCAGAACCCGATGACGCCGAACGAATACGCCGTGCGCGGCATCCCGACGATGATCCTGTTCCGCGACGGCAAGGCCGTGGCGACCAAGGTCGGCGCCATGCCCAAGGGGCAGATGAAGGAATGGCTGGCGGGCGCCCTCGCGGGCTGATGCCCGCGACCCGGCGCGGGCTGCTCGGCCTCACCGCCGCCACCCTGGCGGCGCCATCCCTGGCGCTGGCCCAGGGGGTGGAGATCAGCCGCGCCGCGCGCTTCCGGGTCACGACCTTCGCCGAGGGGCTGGACCACCCCTGGGGCGCGGCCCTGCTGCCCGATGGGCGGATGCTGGTGACCGAGCGGCCCGGCCGCCTGCGGGTGGTGGGGCGGGATGGCCGCCTCTCCGCCCCCATCGCGGGCGTGCCGCAGGTGTTGGCCCAGGGCCAGGGCGGGCTGCTGGATGTCGCCCTCGGCCCCGATTTCCTGCTTTCGGGGGAAATCTTCTTCTCCCAGGCGGCGCTGGTCGAGGGCGGCGCCCTCACCCGGCTGGTCCGCGCCCGGCTCTCACCGGACCTCGCCCGGCTGCTGGACGTGACCCCGATCCTGGACGCCACCCCGGCCCAGGCCCAGGGGCGCAACCATTATGGCGGCCGCATCGCCGTGGCACTCGATGGCACGCTCTTCCTCGCCACCGGCGAGCGCTACGTCACCAAGATGCGGGCGCAGCGGCTGGACGACCTCGGCGGCAAGATCCTGCGCCTGACGCGGGAGGGGGCCCCCGCGCCGGGCAACCCCTTCATCGGGCAGCCGGGCATAGGCCAAGCGGGGGCGCGACCGGAAATCTGGTCCTATGGCCATCGCAACCCGCAGGGTCTGGCCTTCAACCCCGCCACCGGCACGCTGTTCGAAGCTGAATTCGGCGCGCGCGGCGGGGATGAGGTGAACATCATCCGCCGCGGTGGGAATTACGGCTGGCCGATCCTGACCCATGGCGTCGATTACGACGGCAGCCGCATCGGCGAGGGCAGCACGCGGCCCGATATGGAGGACGCGGAGATGGTCTGGGTGCCCTCCGTCAGCCCCTCCGGCATCGCGTTCCACACCGGCGAGATCGAGGCCTGGCGGGGCGACTTGTTCCTCGCCTGCCTGAACCCGCCGGGGCTGGTGCGCCTCGCCATGCAGGGCGACCGGGTGACCGGGGAAGAACGGCTGCTGTGGAACCGGACGCGCTTCCGCGACGTCATCCAGGGGGCGGATGGGCGGCTGCATATCCTGACGGATGAGGCGCAGGGGCGGATTTTGCGGATCGATCCGGCGTGAAAAGGCCCGGGGCGCTGCCCCGGGACCCCGCAATGGCTAAAAAGGGGGGGGCCTGAGGCCCCAGACCCCCGTCAGAAGAACTGATTCGCGGGGCGCGGCAGGCCCAAATGCTCGCGCAAAGTGGTGCCTTCGTATTCCGTGCGGAACAGGCCGCGGCGCTGCAATTCGGGGACGACCATATCGACAAAGTCATCCAGCCCCCCGGGCACATAGGGGAACATGATGTTGAACCCGTCGCAGGCGCGAGCCTCCAGCCATTCCTGCATGGTGTCGGCGATGGTCGCGGGCGTGCCGACGATGGCGGCCCCGGCATAGCCGCCCAAACGCTGCGCCAACTGCCGCACCGTGAGGTTCTCGCGCCGCGCCAGGCGGATCGCCCGCTCGCGGCCGGATTTGCTGGCCTCGGTCTCCGGGATGTCGGGCAGCGGCCCATCCGGGTCGAACCCCCGCGCATCCACACCCAGGGCGATGGAAAGCGAGCCGATCGCGCTGTCGTAATGCACCAGGCTGTCCAGCAGCGCGCGCTTCGCCTGCGCCTTCTCGACCGTCTCATCCACCACCACGAGGCAGCCGGGCAGTATCTTGATATGCTCCGGATTGCGCCCGAGTTTTTGCGCGCGCCCCTTCACATCGGCATAGAAGGCCTGGGAGTCCTCCATCAACCCGCCGGCGGCAAAAATCATCTCGGCGGTCTCGGCGGCGATCTGGCGCCCGGCCTCGGAGGAGCCCGCCTGCACCACCACCGGCCAGCCCTGCACCGGCCGCGCGACATTCAGCGGGCCGCGCACGGAGAGTTCCGGCCCCTTGTGGTTCAGCACATGCATCCGGGACGGGTCCCAGAAGATCCCGCTGTCCACATCGCGGATGAAGGCGTCATCCGCGAAGCTGTCCCAGAGTCCCGTGACCACGTCATAGAACTCGCGTGCGCGCTTGTAGCGTTCGCCATGCGCCATGTGCTCGTCGTGGCCAAAATTCATCGCCGCATCGGGGTTGGCGGTGGTGACGAGGTTCCACCCCGCCCGCCCGTTGGAGATATGGTCCAGCGAGGCGAATTTGCGGGCGACGTGATAGGGGTCGTTGTAGGTCGTGGAGGCGGTGGCGATCAGCCCGATCCGCTCCGTCACCGCCGCCAGCGCCGGCAGCAGGGTCAGCGGGTCGAAGGAGGTGACGGTGTGGCTGCGCCGCAGCGCCTCCATCGGCATGTTCAGCAGCGCCAGATGGTCGGCCATGAAGAAGGCGTCGAACTTGCCGCGCTCCAGGGTCTGGATCAGCTGCACCAGCTTGGGGAAGCTGAAATTCGCATCCGGCCAGGCGCCCGGAAACCTCCAGGCGCCCGTGTGGATCGAGACCGGGCGCATAAAAGCGCCGAGGTGAAGCTGCCGCTTAGCCACCGGCGATGACCGCGCCGCCGAAGGTCGCTTCGACGAAGGCCTTCAGCTCCGGCGTGCGATAGGCGGCGGCGATGCGCTGCGCCCAGGGCGTCTGCGCATCGGCGCGGCGCACCACGATGAGGCAGGTGTAGACGCTCTGCCCATCTTCCCGCACCAGCGCGTCGCGCAGCGGGTTCAGCCCGGCCGGCACCGCGAAATTGCCGGTGATGGCGGCGGCATCGACATCATCGATGGCGCGGACGATCGAGGCGGCCTCAAGCTCCACGATGCGGAAGCGCTTCGGGTTCTCGACGATATCGACGACCGTGGCGCGGTGGTCCGCCCCCGGCGTCAGCTTGAAGGCGCCGCCCTGGGCCAACAGCAGCAGCGCGCGGCCGCCATTGGTGGGGTCGTTCGGGATGGCGATGCGGGCGCCGTTCGGCAGGGCCGCGATGCTGCGATACTTGCGCGAGAACACGCCCATCAGGGTCAGCACCGTCTTGCCGACCGGCAGGAAGTCATAGCCGCGCTGGGCGCGCTGCGCCTCAAGGAACGGCAGGTGCTGATAGGCGTTGGCATCCAGGTCGCCGGCCGCCAGCGCCGCATTCGGCTGGATGAAATCGCCGAATTCCACCGCGCGGGTGAAGAAGCCCTCGGCGGCGAGCAGGTCGCGCACCTTCTCGAAGGTCTGGGCATGCACGCCCTGGGTGACGCCGACCTTCACGGGCCGGGCCTCGGTGCCCAGGGCGGCGCCCTGCGCCATGGCGAGGGTGGGGATCAAGGCAGGCAGGGTCAGCAGGGAACGGCGAAGCATGGCGGTATCCTTGGTCAAAAGATCAGCGGTGGGAGACGCGGCGAACCAGCCAGTCCCCAAAGGATTGCAGCCCCTGCACCAGCAGGATGAGGATGAGCACGACGCTCGCCATCACCTCGGGCATGAAGCGCTGGTAGCCGAAGCGGATGCCGAGATCGCCGAGCCCGCCACCGCCGACCGCCCCCGCCATGGCCGAAAACCCGACCAGCGAGACGAGGGAGACGGTGGTCGCGGCGATCAGCCCGGGCAGCGCCTCGGGCACCAGCACCTTGGTCACGATCTGCAGCCGGGTGGCGCCCATGGCGCGGGCGGCCTCGATAACACCCTTGTCCACCTCATGCAGCGCGTTCTCGAACAGCCGGGCGAGGAAGGCGGTCGCGGCCAGCGCCAGCGGCACGATGGCGGCGGCGGTGCCGATCGAGGTGCCGGCGACCAGCCGGGTGAAGGGGATGATGGCGACCATCAGGATGATGAAGGGCGTGGAGCGCGCCGCATTCACCAGCAGCCCGAGGGGGCGGTTGATCCAGACCCGCGGGCTCAGCCCCTCGCGCGCCGTGACATGCAGCAGCAGCGCGATCGGCAGGCCGATGACGACGGCGATGGCGGCGCTGATGCCGACCATCAGCGCGGTCTCCCACAGCGCCTCCAGCAGCAGATCCCGCATGGTGGGGGTCAGCCAGCTCATGCCTCGATCTCCGTGACGGTGAGGCCGAGGCCGCGCATCCAGGCAAAGCCCGCCTCCACCGCCGCCGCCGGGCCATAGGCCGCCAGCGCCATGACGCCGAAGGGCTCGCCCGCGATCTCATCGACGCGGCCGGAGACGATGTTGATGTCGATGCCGAAGTCCCGGCTCGCCTCGCTGACCACCGCGCGGGTGCTGTGCGGCCCGGCGAAGACGACCTGGGCGAGGCGGCGAATTTCCTCCGCCCGTGGCGGCGGCAGGCGGGCGATGGTGCTGGGCGGCACGGAATGGCCGATGACCTCGGCGACGAAGCGCCGCGTGGTCGGCTGGTCCGGCCGGGTGAAGACGTCGAAGACCCGGCCCTGCTCGATGATGCGCCCGGCCTCCATCACCGCGACCTGGTCGCAGATGGCTTTGACCACGCCCATCTCATGGGTGATCAGCAGCACGGTCAGCTCCAGCCGGTCGCGCAAGCCGCGGATCAGCTCCAGGATCTCGGCGGTGGTCTCGGGATCGAGCGCGCTGGTCGCCTCGTCGCAGAGCAGGATTTTCGGTCGCGAGGCGAGCGCGCGGGCGATGCCGACGCGTTGCTTCTGGCCGCCCGAAAGCTGCGCGGGCCAGGCGTCCCGCTTCGCCTCCAGCCCCACCAGCGGCAGGATCTCCGCCACCCGGGCGCGGATTTCGGCGCGGGAGAGGCCCGCGATCTCCAGCGGGAAGGCGATGTTCTCCGAGACGGTGCGGCGGGTGTGCAGGTTGAAGTGCTGGAACACCATGCCGATGCCGCGGCGGGCGGCGCGCAGGGCGGGCTCGTCCAGCGCCAGCAGATCCTGGCCGAACACGGCGATGCGCCCGGCATCCGGCCGCTCCAGCAGGTTCACGCAGCGGATCAGCGTGGATTTCCCCGCCCCCGACCGGCCGACGATGCCGAAGATCTCGCCGGGGGCGACATCGAGCGACACGCCATCGAGCGCCAGGGTGCCGCCGGCGGCAAAGCGCCGGGTCAGGCCATCCAGATGGATGGCGGCGGTGGTCTCATAGGCGGGGGACAGGTCTCGCATCGCCGCGCCCATATGGAGTGCCGTGCTGGCCGGGGAAAGGATCGGCGGCGGCAGATCGGGCATGATGGGCAAGACTCTCCGTGCGGCGGCGCAGCCCCATTCCTATATCAACGCCAGAAAACGTAAAAAGATAATTGCACGAAAGCTGCGCGGGGCAGCCATGCCCGCCCCCCGGCCGGCATTCAGTCGGGCAGGGTGCCGTCGGCCTTCAGCACCTCGCCGGCGAGGTAGAGGCTGCCGCAGATCAGCACCCGCCCAGGCGTGGGAAGCGCCGCCAGCGCCTCGGCCACCGTGGGGCCGGGGCGGGCGCGGCCGCCACTGGCGGCGATGATCGCCTCGACCGGCATGGCCAGATGCTGCTCCGGCTCGGCCACGGCCCAGAGGGTGGCGGCGAAGGGCAGCAGCGGGCGGAGAAAGGCCTCGCTCGCCTTGCCCGCCTTCATGCCGACGATCAGGTGCAGCGGCCGGTCGGCCCAGGCCGGCAGGAAGGCCGCCAGCGCCTGCCCGGCCCCGGCATTGTGGCCGCCATCCAGCCAAAGCTCGGAACCCGGTGGCAGCCGCCGCGCCAGCGCCCCATGCAGCCGTTGCAGCCGCGCCGGCCAGCGGGCGTTGGCGACCCCTTTGGCAATGGCGGTCTCGGTCAGCCAGGGCGGGTTCCAGCCGCGCAGGGCGGCGATGGCGATGCCGGCATTCTCGGCCTGGTGCGGCCCGGGCAGGCCGGTGGGCGGCAGCGCGATGGCGCCCATGGCATCCTGAAAGACCAGCCCACCGGGACGGGGGGTGATCCGCCAGTCCCGGTCCCGCGCCAGCAGCGGCGCGCCGAGGCCCTCGGCCTCCGCCATGATCGCCGCCATCGCCTCGGGCGCCTGCCGCCCGGTGGCGACCGGCACGCCGGGCTTGATGATCCCCGCCTTCTCCCCGGCGATGCCGGCCAGGCTCTCGCCCAGGAAATCCATGTGGTCCATGGAGATGCTGGCGATGGCGCAGGCGGCCGGGCGGTCCACCACGTTGGTCGCGTCGAACCGCCCGCCGAGCCCGACCTCCAGCACCAGCAGATCCGCCGGAACCTCGGAGAACAGCACCAGGGCGACGGCGGTGATCACCTCGAAGATGGTGATCGGCAGGCCGGCATTGGCGGCCTCCACCCGTTCCAGCGCCTCGGTCAGCGCCGCCTCCGTCACCAGCGTGCCGGCGAGGCGGATGCGTTCGTTGAACCGCACGAGATGCGGCGAGGTGAAGACATGCACCCGCTGCCCCGCCGCCTCGGCGATCGCGCGCAGCACGGCGCAGGTGCTGCCCTTGCCATTGGTGCCGGCGACATGGATCACCGGCGGCAGGCGCCGCTCCGGGTGGTCCAAGGCCGCGAGGCAGCGTTGCAGCCGCTCCAGGCTGAGGTCGATCAGGCGTGGATGCAGCGCGTGCAGCCGCGCCATGATCGCCTCGGAACGGGACATCCGCCGCCGCTCAGGCGTTGGGCGAGGCGAGCGCCAGCGGGGCGGGTTCGGCCAGGATCTGCGGCTCGCGCAGCAGCGACAGCAGCCGCGCCAGGGTCGGTTTCATCTCCTGCCGGTGCACGACCATGTCGAGGATGCCGTGCTCCAGCAGGTATTCGGCGCGCTGGAACCCTTCCGGCAGCTTCTCGCGCACCGTCTGCTCGATCACCCGCGCGCCGGCGAAACCGATCAGCGCGCCGGGCTCGGCGATCTGGATATCGCCCAGCATGGCGAAGGAGGCGGTGACGCCGCCCGTGGTCGGGTCCAGCAGCACGATGATGACCGGCAGCCCGGCTTCCTTGACCATGCGCGTCGCGATCACGCTGCGCGGCATCTGCATCAGGCTGACCGCGCCTTCCTGCATCCGCGCGCCCCCCGAGGCCGGGAAGACGATCAGCGGCGCATCCTGCAACACCGCAAGGCGCGCGGCGGCGACCAGCCCCTCGCCCACGCCGGCGCCCATGCTGCCGCCCTGGAAGGAGAATTCGAAGGCGGCGACCACGGCGGCGCGGCCCTCGATGGCGCCATGGGCGACCATGATGGCGTCATCCATGCCGGTCTTGAGCTGGGCCTCGCGCAGCCGGTCGCCGTATTTGCGCTGGTCGCGGAAGCGCAAGGGGTCGGCCGGGGCCTTGGGCAGCTCGATCTTCTGCCAGCCCTCATCGAGGGTGATGTCGATCCGCGCCTCGGCGCCGATGCGGTTGTGGAAGCCGCAATGCGGGCAGACATGGAGGTTCCGCTCCAGGTCCTTGTGAAAGACCATCTGCTCGCAGGACGAACACTTGTGCCAGAGATTCTCCGGCACTTCGCGGCGGAACAGCCCCTGGATTTTCGGCAGGGCCCAGTCGGAGATCCAATTCATCCCGGCGTCGTAGGCGCGGTGGGGGCGCCGACGCAAGAGGGCGCGACATGAGGCGGGCCGCGCCCCGCCCCGCGGCGTTGCCGGCCGGGGCATCGCGGCCCGGGCAAGGGCGCCCCGGGCAAGGGCGGCCGGGCCGGAGCCTGCGGATGCGGCCACGGCGCCGTCACGCTGCTCGCCGGCGGTGCCGATGCCCCCGGCCCGCGCGCCCGATGGGGCCCAGGCGGAGCGTCAGGGTTTATTACAGTTCCGCCCCCAGCAGAGGGGGGCGGCCCCATCACTTCCATATAACCATATGATATAGCTTGTTTTAATTTCCATTCTGAGACTGGCACGGCTTATGCAATCCCCTGGTCACGCCCGACTTACTGGGCGTCGCAGCGCCGCTGCGCCAAACAATCGGGGAGTCATAAAGATGAACATCTGGAGAAGAGGGCTGGCATCGCTTGCCCTCGGCGCATCGCTCATGGTGGCGTCCCTTGCCGCCATGGCCGCACCTGTGACGCAGCTCGGCTTCGCGCTGGACGGCTCGGGGAGTGTTTCGACCTCAGACTACAACCTGTTGCGCGGCGGGCTGACGGCCGCCCTGGCCGGCCTGCCGACGGACGGCTCCGTTGAGATCTCCGTCGTCGCCTATGGCAGCGGCACCACCCTGGTCGTCGCCCCCACGGTGTTGACGGCCGCCAGCCTGCCGACCATCCAGGCCGCCATCACCGCCAGCGCCAAAGCCAATGGCAGCACGAATACCTCGGGCGCCATCACGGCGCTGAGCAATGCCATGACCGGCTCGGCCAATTTCGCCGATCCCGGAACGCGCTCGATCATCAACCTGGCGACCGATGGCTTCCCGGACAGCCAGAGCGCCGCCGTCGCCGCCGCCGTCGCCGCGAATGCCGCCGGCATCGACGGCCTCTCGATCGAGGCCATCGGCAGCGGGGTCAGCTCCCCGTCGGCACTGAACAACCTCGCGGCGATCGCCTTCCCCGGGCCCGCCACGATCCTCGCGCTGAACTCGACCACCATCCCCAACCCGCTGGGTGGCAGCGGAAGCTGGGTGGTTCCGGTCAGCGACTTCACGGCCCTGGCCCCGGTGCTGCTGGCCAAGGTGCAGGCGGCGATCACGCCGGTGCCCGAGCCTGCCTCGCTCGCCTTGTTCACGGTGGCGCTGGCGGGTCTCGCCGCCGCGCGGCGCCGGGCGTGATGGCCACGGCGAGCGCGGTCTTGCCGTAGTCTGGTCGGCGGCACCCTGCTTCGCGGTGGGGTGCCGCTACAGTCTCAGGACATCTGAATGCACAAGGGGAGCACCAGAATGCCAGCCCGGACCCTTTTCCTCGCGATGGCGATCGCGGCCCTCCCAGCCGGAGGCAAGGCCCAGGCCCCAGCCCAGGCCCAGGCCCAGAGTGGCGCCTGCGTCATCAAATCCCGGAGCGAGACGCTGGTCGTCATGGTCTGCCCGCCGCGGGCGGATGCCGTGGCCTGGCGCAGCGCCGGCCAGGCCGCCTGCGCCGCGCGAAACATCTGCAATGTCTGGATCTGGGACGACGCGACGAAGGCGCCCCCCCTGGCGCCACGCACCGACGCGGGGCTGTCCCGGGCCAACAGCGGCGCCGCGGTCGCGATCTGGGTCAATGATTCGGCCAGCCTCGTCCTGCTCCGGCGCGCCGCCCCGGCCCGCTGAGCGGCGGCCCCTCAGGCGCCGCGCGGCCCGAACAGGATGACGCTCGCGCCCAGCAGGCAGAGCGCGGAGCCGGCAAGGTCCCAGCGATCGGGGGCGATGCCTTCCACCAGCCAGAGCCATCCCAGCGAGGCCGCGATATAGACCCCGCCATAGGCCGCATAGGTGCGGCCGGCGGCATCCGTCCCCGCCAGGGTCAGCACCCAGGCGAATAGCGCGAGCGAGGCGAGGCCCGGCAGCAGCCACAAGATCGAGCGGTCCAGCCGCGCCCAGGCCCAGAAGGCGAAGCAGCCGGCAATTTCCGCCAGCGCGGCAAGGACATAACCCGCGAGATTCGGCACCGCGCCCCCGTTTGAACCGCCCGTTTCAGCCCCCCGTTTCAGCCGCCGTAGAAGAAGCGCTCTTCCACGATCTTGCCGTCCTTCAGCGTGTAAAGGCCGATCTCGCGCATCGCCATGCGCTGGCCCCCCTTGGGCGTCACCTCCATGGCGAAGATCACGGCGAACTGGTCGCCATGCGGAAAGGGGCCTTCGACCTCGACCTTGTGGATCTCGTGGTTGGCATACCACCAGGCGCCCTTGGCCTCGACGGCGGCACGGCCGCGGGCGATGGCCATGTCGCCGGTCATCGGCTCCAGGCTGACAACATCATCGGCCCAGAATTCGGCGCCGGCCTCCTCGAACTTGCCTGCCTTGCACAGCGCGGTGAAGGCGTCGGCGATCTCTTTCGTGGTCATGTTTTGTTCTCCCCCTTGCGCCGGCACCATACTGCCGGCGCAAGGGGAAAAACCATCACGAATCGATGACGATTGACATCAAAGGCGGGCGCCGCGCACCGCCTCGGCCAGCGCGCGCACATCATCCAGCACGGTGCGGACCGTGCTGCCGGTCGCGCGCCCCTGCGCGTCCAGCGTCCCCGCCAGGCGCTCGATCAGCGCCGAGGCGACCACCGCCGCATCCGCCGCCCGCACCGCCTCGGCCGCCTGGGCCGGGGTGCGGACGCCGAAGCCGATGGCGATCGGCAGGTCGGTATGGGCGCGGACCCGGGGGATCGCGGCGGCAAGGTCGGTCGCGGTCGCGCTGCGGGTGCCGGTGATGCCGGTGATGGCGACGTAATAGACGAAGCCGGTGCTGGCCTTCAGCACCATCGGCAGCCGTGCGTCGCCGGTGGTGGGGGCGACCAGCCGGATCATGTCGAGCCCGGCGGCGGTGGCCTGGGGCACCAGCACATCGGATTCCTCGGGCGGCACATCCACCACGATCAGCCCATCGACGCCGCTCGCCGCCGCATCGACGCAGAAGCGATCGACGCCATAGGACATGATGGGGTTGAAGTAGCCCATCAGCACGATCGGCGTCGCGTCATCCTGGGTGCGAAAGTCGCGCACCATGGCGAGCGTCCCGGCCAAGGTCGCGCCCGCCTTCAGCCCGCGCAGCCCGGCGCGCTGGATGATCGGGCCATCGGCCATGGGATCGGTGAAGGGCACGCCGATCTCGATGAGGTCCGCCCCCGCCCCCGGCATGCCGCGCAGGATCGCCAGGCTGGTCGCGGGATCGGGGTCATAGGCTTCGAGGAAGGGGATCAGCGCGCCGCGCCCCTCGGTCTTCAGCGCGGCGAAACGGGCGGCGATGCGGCTCACAGGCTCACTCCCAGATGCTCGGCCACCGCAAAAATGTCCTTGTCGCCACGGCCGCAGAGATTCATCAGGATGATCTGGTCGGCCGCCATGGTCGGCGCGCGTTTGATGACCTCGGCCAGGGCATGCGCGGGTTCCAGGGCCGGGATGATGCCCTCCAGCCGCGAACAGATCTGGAAGGCGTCCAGCGCCTCATTGTCCGTCGCCGCGACATAGGAGACGCGGCCCAACTCGGCGAGCCAGGAATGCTCGGGACCGACACCGGGGTAGTCGAGCCCGGCGCTGATCGAATGCGCCTCGGTGATCTGCCCCTGGGTGGTCTGCAACAGATAGGTGAGGTTGCCATGCAGCACCCCCGGCCGCCCGCGCGAGATGGCGGCCGCGTGCTGGTCGGTGTCCAGCCCATGGCCCGCGGCCTCGACGCCGACCATCGCGACCTCGGGGTCGTCCAGGAAGGGGTGGAACAGCCCCATGGCGTTGGAGCCGCCGCCGATCGCCGCGACCAGCACATCCGGCAGCCGGCCCTCGGCCTCCAGCATCTGGGCGCGGGCCTCGACGCCGATCACCGACTGGAAGTCGCGGACCATCTGCGGATAGGGGTGCGGGCCGGCGACGGTGCCGATGCAGTAGTAGGTGTCGCTGACATTCGCGACCCAATCGCGCAGCGCTTCGTTCATCGCATCCTTCAGCGTGGCGGAGCCGGAGGTCGCCGGGATCACCTCCGCCCCCAGCAGCTTCATGCGGAAGACGTTGGGTTTCTGGCGCTCGACATCCACGGCGCCCATGTAGACGACGCAAGGCAGGTCCATCAGCGCGCAGGCGGTGGCGGTGGCGACGCCATGCTGGCCGGCGCCCGTCTCGGCGATGATGCGGGTCTTGCCCATGCGCTTGGCCAGCAGGATCTGGCCGAGCACGGCGTTGATCTTATGCGCGCCGGTGTGGTTCAGCTCATCGCGCTTGAAATAGACCTTGGCACCCATGCCCTCGGGGGCGTTTTTGCGCAGATGCGTGGTCATGCGCTCGGCGAACCAGAGCGGTGACGGGCGACCCACGTAATCCTTCAGCAGCCGGCGCCATTCCTTGTCGAAGCTCGGGTCGATCTTGGCGGCCTCATAGGCGGCCTCGACCTCGAGGATCAGCGGCATCAGCGTCTCGGCGACGAAACGGCCGCCGAACTGACCAAAGCGGCCCCGGTCGTCAGGGCCGCTGCGGAAGGAATTGGGGATCGTCTTGTTCACGTGTGGCTCCCGGGCGGAGGCCGGGTTTAGCGCGGCAGGGGAGCGGGGGCTACCCGCGCGGCGGCGCAGAAGGCGGCGATCAGGCCTGCGTCCTTGACCCCCCTCGCCCGCTCGACGCCGGAGGAGACATCGACACCGGGCGCGCCGGTCGCGGCGATCGCCTCGGCGACGTTCCCCGGGGTCAGGCCGCCGGCCAGCAGCCAGGGGCGGGGGACCGCGACGCCGGCCAGCAGCGACCAGTCGAACACCGCCGCATTGCCGCCGGGCAGCGCCCCCCCCGGCGGGGCCTTGGCGTCCAGCAGGAAGCGGTCCACGACCGGGGCGTAATCGGCCAGCACGGCCAGGTCGGCGGCGGCCGAGACCCCGATCGCCTTCATCACCGGCCGGCCGAAGCGGGCGCGGATCTCGGCGCAGCGGGCCGGGGTTTCCTCGCCATGCAGTTGCAGGATGTCGAGCGGGGCCTCGGCGAGCGTGGCCGCCAGCAGATCATCCCCGGCATCGACGAAGAGCCCGACCCGGAGCGGCCCGCCCGTGACGCGCGCGGAAAGTGCGGCCGCCTGGGCCGGCGTCACCGCCCGCGGGCTGGCGGGGAAAAACACGAAACCGACCAGATCGGCCCCCGCCGCGCAGGCGGCATCGAAGCCCGCCGCATCCTTCAGCCCGCAGATCTTGACCAGCGTCATAGCGAGGCCGCGATGGCCTCGGCCGCCGCCACCGGATCGGCCGCCGCCGTGATCGGGCGGCCGAGCACGATCCAATCCGCCCCCGCCGCCACCGCCTCGGCCGGCGTCGCGGTACGGGCCTGGTCGCCCGCCGGCGAACCCAGCGGCCGCACCCCCGGCACCACCAGGAAGGGTGCCGCGCCCAGCGCGTCGCGGAGCCGCGCGACCTCCCGCGGGCTGCACACCAGCCCATCGGCCCCGGCCGACAGCGCCAGCCGCGCGAGGCGCAGCACCTGCTCCACCGGATCGCCGGCCACCCCGGTCGCGGCCAGGGTGGCGGCATCGATGCTGGTCAGCACCGTCACCGCCAGCAGGATCGGGCGGCGGTCGCCGGCCACATCCTCGGCGGCGCGGCGGGCGGCCTCGATCATCGCCCCCCCGCCGGCGCCATGCAGCGTCAGCATCGCGGGCGGGGTGCGGCAGACGGCGCGGGTGGCGCCGGCGACGGTATTGGGGATGTCGTGCAGCTTCAGGTCCAGGAACACCGGCCCGGCGGCGATGAGCGGCGCGACCCCGGCGGGGCCGGCGGCGCAGAACAGTTCCAGCCCGGCCTTGATGAGCCCGACGCGCCCGGCCAGACGCCCGGCCAGGGCCAGGGCGGCGGCGGCATCCTCGGTATCCAGGGCGGCGATGATGCGATCCGCCCCCTTGGTCGGGCGGGCGATCACGCGGCTGCGTCGCGCTGGGCCGCGGCCTCGGCCTTCAGCACGTCCAGTTCGGATTCCAGCACGCGGCCCGCGCGTTCCAGATGGCGCGCCCGGCGCCGCGCCGGCAGCGCCGAGCCCCAGGCGACCAGCGCCCCCAGCAGGAAGGAAATGGCCGCGGCGATCAGCACCACCACCGAAAGCGACGCCTCCCAGGCGAGGTCGAACGGCCAGAGCCGCACCTGCACGATCTGCCCGTTCGACAAGGCGAAGATGAGGATGATGGCGAGCAGAGGCAGCAGCGCGACCAGCCGGAGCATCATGCGGCCTTGATGGCGGCTTCGGCCTGCAATGGGCCGCCGTTCACCCGTTCACGCAATTCCTTGCCCGGCTTGAAATGCGGCACGACCTTGCCCGTCACCTGCACCGATTGCCCGGTGCGGGGGTTGCGCCCGGTGCGCGGATCGCGCCGCTTCACCGAGAAGGCGCCGAAGCCGCGCAGCTCCACCCGGCGGCCCTCGGCCAGGGCATTGGCGATGCCGTCGAACACGGTGGTGACGATCAGTTCGACGTCCGGCAGTCGCAAATGCGGATTGGCCGCCGCCAATTGTGCCATCAGCTCCGACCGTGTCATGCCTTGCATCCGCTCCCGCTCCCTCAACGCTGCCAAAGCGGCAGCCGCGCGTCAATCCGCAACAGGGGGACAAGCCATTCCGCAGAAAGGGTTTTTCCGACCAGCGTGAGGGCGGAGGCGAAGGCGCGCTCCGACAGGCCTCTCGGGTCGAGACTGCGCACCGGCAGGGATGCCGGCACCTGGCGCTCGGCCGCGAGCCAGGCGCGGGCCTCGGCCTCGCCGCCGATCGCATCGACCAGACCCAGCGCCAGCGCCTGCCGCCCGGTATAGACGCGGCCATCGGCGAGGCTGCGGACGCGCTCCTCATCCATGTGCCGGCCGGCGGCGACCATGGCGACGAACTGGGCGTAGAGGTCCTGCACCACCGCGGTGAGCGCGGCGCGGCCCTCGGGCGTCAGCGGGCGGAACAGGCTCGGCTGGTCCTTCAGCGGGCCGGAGGCGATGGTCTCGGGCCGCACGCCGAGGCTGCCCAGCAGTTCCGAGCCCTCGAAGCTTTGCAGGATCACGCCGATCGAGCCGGTCACCGTGCCTTCGCGGGCAAACACCCGCCCGGCCGGCATGGCGATCATATAGCCGGCCGAGGCGGCGGTGCCGCCCAGGGTCGCGACCAGCGGCTTTTGGGCGGCGAAGCGGGCCAGCGCGCCGTGCAGCGCCTCGCCCCCCGCCATGGTGCCGCCGGGGCTGTCCACGGCCAGGATCATGGCACGGACGGTCTTGTCCCGGGTCGCCTCGTCCAGCGCGCGGATCAGGCGGCGGTCGTCGCTGATGGTGCCCGAGATGGACAGGCGGGCGACATGCGCGCCGCCCAGCAGCGCGGAGTTGGAGACCCCGAACCAGGCGTAGAGCGCCATCAGCACCGCGATGACGGCGGCGCCGCGCCACAGGGTCAGGCGCCGCTTGAGCCGGCGGCGATCGGTCAGGAGATCGGGATCAAGGGCCATGCCCCCTCCTAATCCTTTGCGGCGGTGCGTGCCACCGTGGCGGCCACCGCCAGCCCGATGGGCCGGTCGGCCGCCATCGACACCGCGATGCCCGCGATCCCCCAGGCCCCATCCGCCCCTTGCGCCAGCAGCGGCGCGCCGCTGGCCCCGCGGGTCGCGGCGCAGTCATGCACCAGCACGGCGCCGGAGGTGACGATGTGGCAGCCGATGGTGGCCAGCAGCACCTCCGGCCGGTCCTGCTGGTAGCCGGCGAGCATCACCGGCGTCCCCACCGGGGGCATGGGCAGGATCGGCAGCACCGGCCCCGCGAGCGGCGTCTCCAGGGTCAGCACGGCCCAATCGCCCGCCGTCGGGCCATGCGCCGCGACGGTCCAGGCGCCGGTCTCGTAGCGCGCGACGCGGGAGGTCGCGACCCAACTGCCCATGCGATAGCCGAGCAGGACATGCACCGACCCTGGCTGCACCATGCGGCGGGAACGGGGGGAGACGAGGCAATGCGCCGCCGTCAGCACCGTGGCGGGGCCGATCAGCGCGCCGGTGCAACGCCCGCCAAGCTCGGTCTGCACCCGGGCCAGGGAATTGAAGGGGGAAGCGGCGGGGTCGGGGACGACGCGCCTCGCATCCTCCCCGCCGATTCCGGGCAGCATCTGGGCCGCGGCGGGCGATGCCAGCAGCAGCACAAAAAGAAACGCCGCGGACCTTCCGGTCCGCGGCGCATCCATTTCAGCGAAGGCGAGGATGTTACTCCTCGGTCGACAGGTTCCGGCGCCGGATGGCGGCACCGAGAATGTCACCAAGGCTGGCACCCGAGTCGACCGACCCGAATTCCTTCATCGCCTCACGCTCCTCCTCGACTTCCTTGCCCTTGATGGTCAGGGCGAGGCGACGGGCGGCGCGATCCACGGCGGTGACCTTGGCATCGACCTTCTCGCCGACCGCGAACTTGTCGGGGCGCTGGGCGTCCCGGTCGCGGGCGAGTTCGGCGCGGCGGATGAAGCCCGTGAGGACGTCGTCCACCTTCACCTCGATGCCGTTGCTCTCGATCTTGGTCACGACGCAGGTGACGACGTCACCCTTTCGCACCTTGTCGAGGACTTCGGCGGCCGGGTCGGACGCAAGCTGCTTGATGCCGAGCGAGATGCGTTCCTTCTCGACATCCACATCCAGCACCTTGGCCTTGACGACCTGGCCCTTCTGGTAGTCGGCCATCGCCGCTTCGCCGGCCTGATCCCACGACAGGTCGGACATGTGAACCATGCCGTCGATGTCGGCGGTGATGCCGATGAAGAGACCGAACTCGGTGATGTTGCGGATCTCGCCTTCCACAATGCTGCCCGGGGGATGGGCGTCCATGAACACCTCCCACGGATTGCCCTGGGCCTGCTTGAGGCCGAGCGAGATACGGCGCTTGGGCTCGTCCACATCCAGGATCATCACTTCGACTTCCTGGCTGGAAGCGACGATCTTGCCCGGATGCACGTTCTTCTTGGTCCAGGACATCTCGCTCACATGAACGAGGCCCTCGACCCCCGGCTCCAGCTCCACGAAGGCGCCGTAGTCGGTGATGTTGGTCACGCGACCCGAGAACTTGGCGCCGACGGGGTACTTGACCGCCACACCTTCCCAAGGATCGGACATCAGCTGCTTCATGCCGAGGCTGATGCGCTGCGTCTCGGAGTTGAAGCGGATCACCTGCACGCGGACCGGCTGACCGATGGTCAGGGCCTCGGACGGGTGGTTGATGCGGCGCCAGGCGATGTCGGTGACATGCAGCAGGCCATCGACGCCGCCGAGATCCACGAACGCACCGTAATCGGTGATGTTCTTGACCACGCCGTCGAGGATCATGCCTTCCTTGAGGCCCTGGACGAGTTCGGCGCGCTGTTCGGCGCGGGTCTCTTCCAGCACGGCACGGCGGCTGACCACGATGTTGCCGCGGGCGCGGTCCATCTTCAGGATCTGGAACGGCTGCGGGCTGCCCATCAGCGGGCCGACGTCGCGCACCGGACGAATGTCCACCTGGCTGCCCGGCAGGAACGCAACAGCGCCGCCGAGATCGACGGTGAAGCCACCCTTCACGCGGCCAAAGATCACGCCATTGACGCGAACCTGGGCGGTGTAGGACTTCTCGAGGTTGGTCCAGGCTTCCTCGCGACGCGCCTTCTCACGCGACAGGACGATCGCGCCGTCCTTGTCCTCGTAGCGCTCGACGAAGAGGTCGATCAGGTCGCCGGGCTTGACCTCGGCCTTCTGGCCGGGGGCGGCGAATTCCTTGAGGAGGACGCGGCCCTCGCTCTTGAGGCCGACATCGACGATGGCGAATTCATCATCGACGCGAATGACGCGGCCAGTGACAACGGAGCCCGCGAAGCCGGTATCGGCCCCCAGCGTGGCGTCCAGGAGAGTGGCGAAATCCTCCATCCCGGCGGAGCCGGTATCGAGGGTGGCGGCAAATGCCATGTGGCGTTAATTTCCTGGCGACCCGCGGGGTGTCCCGCCGATCGTTCTCCTGCGCCCCAACCCGGATACGGGAAGGCACGTCTTGCAGCCGAGTGCCTGCGGGCACCATCCGACCACCTGTGGCATGGGGCGTGTATCGGCCCGCCCCGTCCCGTTTATCCCGGTGCGCGAAGCCCCGGAATGGCCGCGACCCCTTGAGGGAGACCGGCGCGGGGGCAGCGCTACGCCCGGAATGGGGCGCCGGTCAAGTCTAAACGCGAGCGGAACGCACCAACTCCAAGGCCAGCGCGAAGACCGCATCCGCATCGAGCGCCGTGGTATCGAGCACATGCGCATCCGCCGCGGGCCGCAGCGGGGCGGCGGCGCGGATGGCGTCGCGCTCGTCGCGCTCGGCCATCTCCGCCGCCACATCCGCCTCGGCCCGCGCCATGCCCTTGGCGCGCAGCTCCAGCCAGCGGCGATGCGCCCGCGCCTCCGGGCTCGCGGTGACGAACAGCTTCACGCCGGCATCGGGGAAGACGACCGTGCCGATATCCCGCCCGTCCAGCACCGCCCCCCGCCTGCGGCCGAAATCGCGCTGGAAATCGAGCAATGCGGCGCGCACGCCGGGCACCGCGGCCACCCCGCTGGCGGCGCGATCGGCCTCGGCCCCGCGCAGATCGTCGCGCTGCATGTCGGCGGGGTCCAGGGCGCGCGCCGCGGCCTCGGCCGCCGCCGGGTCGAAGGGATCGGCGCCGGCATCCAGCACCCGCCGCCCGGTCGCGCGGTAGAGCAGCCCGGTGTCGAGGTAGGGCAGCCCCAGCTCGGCCGCGAGGCGGCGCGCCAGCGTGCCCTTGCCGGCGGCGGCGGGGCCATCCACCGCGACGATCAGCGCCACGGTCACGCCGGCGCCACGGCGCTGCCGCCGCCATTGCCGACCAGCCCGTTCATCAGATCGGAGAAGCCGGGGAAGGAGGTCTCGATGAAGGCGCCATCATCCACCACGACCGGCGCCCGCGCGCCAAGGCCGAGCACCAGCGCCGACATGGCGATCCGGTGGTCCATATGGGTCACGACCCGCCCGCCGCCCGGCGGCGGCCCGCCGAGGCCATGCACCAGCATGTCGTCGCCCTCGATCTCCACCCGGATGCCGTTGGCCGTGAGCAGGGCGGCGGTGGCGGCCAGGCGGTCGCTCTCCTTCACCCGCAGCTCGCCCAGGCCCCGGAACCGGCTGATCCCCATTGCATGCGCGGCGGCGACGGCCAGAATGGGGAATTCATCGACCATGCTCGGCACCCGCGCGGCGGGCACATCCACGGCGCGCAGCGCCCCGGCACGGACCAGCAGGTCGCCGACGCGCTCACCCCCCTCCAGCCGCTCGTCGGCGAAGGTGAGGTCGGCGCCCATTTCCAGCAGGGTCGCGAACAGCCCGGTCCGCAGCGGGTTCAGCCCGACACCGCCGATGCGGATCGCCGAGCCCGGCACCAGCAGCGCCGCGACCAGCGGGAAGGCGGCCGAGGAGGGATCGCCCGGCACCACCACCGGGGCCGCGATCAGCTCCGGCTGGCCATCCAGTTCGATGACGCGGCCATGGCCCTCGATCGCCACCCGCACGGTCGCGCCGAAATGGCGCAGCATGTTCTCGGTGTGGTCCCGCGTCGCCTCCGGCTCCACCACCCGCGTGGTCCCGCGGGCGCAGAGCCCGGCCAGCAGCACGGCGCTTTTCACCTGAGCCGAGGCGACCGGCAGGCGGTAGTCGAGCGGCAGCGGCTCGGCCGCGCCCTCGATCGCCAGCGGCAGCCGCCCGCCGGCGCGCGAGGCGAAGCGGGCGCCGCAGGCCGAAAGCGGGTCGATCACCCGCTTCATCGGCCGCCCGCGCAGGCTGGCGTCCCCGGTCATGACGGAAAAGATCGGATGCGCCGCGAGCAGCCCGCAGAGCAGCCGCGCCGCGGTGCCGCTGTTGCCCATGTCCAGCACATCCGCGGGCTCCACCAGCCCGCCGACGCCCCGGCCCGAAACCTCCCAGGCGCCGGGGGCGAGCTGCGTCACCTCGGCGCCGAGGGCGCGCATGGCGACGGCGGTGCGCAGCACATCCTCGCCTTCCAGCAGCCCGCTGATCCGGGTCGTGCCCACCGCGAGCGCCCCGAACATCAGGGCGCGATGGCTGATGGATTTATCGCCCGGGACGGCGATCGTCCCGGTCAACGGCGCCATGGCGGGGGAGGCGGAGAGGGGACGTGGTTTCGCGGTCGATGTCATGCGGAGCTGCCAATGCCGGATGGGCGTTTGACACGGGCTTGGCCGCCGTGGCAATGCGCGCCGCCCATGTCGGGACCCTGCCCAGGGCCTCGACCATGGCCGTCCGGATAGCCCGTTTCATTCGGGGTCAAACCCCCTTCGACAGCCCGGTCCTTCCGGGCCGTAAGCCAGGAACCAAAGATGGCGAAGCCCGACCTCGGCCTGAAGCGCACCTGCGTCGCCTGCGCGGCAAAATTCTACGATATGGGCAAGACCCCGGCGGTCTGTCCAAAATGCGGCACCGAACAGCCGGCGGAACAGCCGCGCGCCCGTCGCGCGCCGCTGCCGGTCGATCCCAAGCTCGCCAAGCGCGCCGCCGCGGCCCCGGCCGAGGGCGATGACGCCGAGGTGGAGGACGCGCCCGAGGATGAGGCGCTGGACGACGCCGAGGAGTTGGAGGACGCCGACGAGGTGATCGCCGACGAAATCGAGGTCGAGACCGAGCGCGACGAGGAAGCCTGATCCTTGTTCCCCCGGGGGGCACGCCCCCCCGGGACCCCGGGTTCAGAACATGAAGAACAGCATCCCGAGCAGGGCGCCGATCACGAGGTTCACCACGATCCCGATCAGCGCCAGCACCAGGATGAAGGGCACCGCCTTGGCCTCCGGCACCCGCCCCACGATCGGCACGCCGACGTAGAGGAGGTAGATGCTGTAGAGCCCGAAGATGGCGAGGAAGCTGATCGGCGGCAGCAGGGTGAAGATGCCGGCCAGCCACATCGCGGTCGGCGAATAGACCGCGATCTTCATCGCCGCGACCGGATCGGCCGGCGCGCCGAAGGATGGCTGCAGCATCTCGATGATCTTAGCGATGATGAACACGCCAACCAGCCCGAGCACATAGCCGACCACCGCGCTGACCAGCAGCCCGCCCAGGCCGAAATGCATCCCCGGCCCCATGTTGCGGAACAGGAAGGCGCCGATCAGCGCCGAGCCGATGAAGCTGCAGATCGCCGGGATCAGCGACAGCGGCACGGCGTAGCTCTTGATCAGATCGATCGGGTTGGCCACCGGCTCGGCCGCGATGACCGCCCATTCGGTCCTGGGCGAAAGGATCAGGTTTTTCGCCCGCGCGACGATATCCATGGGCCGGTTTCTCCGTGGTGTGGGTTACATGGATACTGGCCTGCCTCCGGCCCCGGGCGCAATCGCGAACCTGGGCGCGACCCTGGGCGCGAACCTGGGCGCGACCCTGGGCGCGAACCTGGGCCCGAACCGGGCCACGCGGCGCTGGTGGCGGGGCAAGGCTGGCGCTACCCCCGAGGGCGATGAGCCCTGCCCTCCCCGAGTCGCCCCCCTCGCCCGCCGCCTGGCGCGACCGGCGCTTCCTGGTGCTGCTGGCCCTCGGCTTCTCCGCCGGGGTGCCGCTGCCGCTGACCGCCTTCACCCTGCGCCAATGGATGAGCGAGAGCGGCATCAGCCTGGCCGCCATCGGCCTCACCGCGCTGATCGGCCTCGCCTACACCTTCAAATTCCTGTGGTCGCCGCTGCTGGACCATGTGGCGCCGCCGGCCTTCCGCGCCTGGGGGCGCCGGCGGGGCTGGCTTGCCTGCATCATGCCGGTGCTGGCGCTGGCGATCCTGGCGCTCGGGCAGACCGATCCGGTGGGGGTGGCCTCGGTCACCGTGGCGGTGGCGGTGCTGGTCGCCTTCCTCTCGGCCAGCCAGGACATCGTGGTCGATGCCTACCGGATCGAGATCCTGGCCGAACGCGAACAGGGCTATGGGCTGGCCTGCTACATCTGGGGCTATCGCGGCGCGCTGCTCGCCTCCAACGCCGGGGCGCTGGCGGTGGCGGAGTTCTTCGGCTGGGGCGTCGCCTTCGCCTATTGCGCGGGGCTGATCGGCATCGGCTTCGCAGCCGTCGTGCTGGGGCCGGAACCCGCCCCGCCCGAGGGTGGGCATGTCCGCCTCGCCGCCGGCTGGGGGCCACGGCTGGAGACGGCGGTGCTGGCGCCGTTCCGCGATTTCCTGCGCCACCAACACTGGCTGGCGATCCTGCTGTTCATCGCGCTGTTCAAGCTGGGCGAGGCCCTGGCCGGCATCATGACGGCGCCGTTTTATCGCGACCTCGGCTTCTCGCGGCTGGATGTGGCGGCGGTCAGCAGCGTCTTCGGGCTGTTCGCGACGCTGCTGGGCGCGGTCGCGGGCGGCTGGCTGGTGGCCAAGATCGGCACCGCGCGGGCGCTGGTGCTGACCGGGCTCACGCAGATGCTCTCCAACCTGATGTATGTCGCGCTGAACGAGGCGGGGCACAGCCTGCCGATGCTCTGGGCCCAGGTGGGGGTGGAGAACTTCACCGATGGGCTCGCGGATGCGGCCTTCGTCACCTACCTCTCGGCGCTGACCTCGCGCAGCTTCACCGCGACGCAATACGCGCTGCTGTCCTCGCTGGCCGCGGTGCCGCTGCGGACGCTGGGCGCGGGCTCGGGCTGGCTGGCGGGCGCGATGGGCTGGACGCCGTTCTTCCTGTTGACGACGGCGGCGGCGCTGCCCGCGCTCGGCATCATGCTCTTCCTGCTGCGCCGGCTGCCGCCGCCGGCGCCGGAGCCCGCCCCGCTGCCGGAGCCCGCCCGATGACGCCTTCGATGATCCTGCCGCCGCTGCTGCTGGTCGTCTCGAACGTCGTGATGATCTATGCGTGGTACGGGCACCTCAAGCATCCGGGCTGGCCGATGTGGCTCGCCATCCTCCTGTCCTGGGGGATCGCCTTCTTCGAATACTGCCTCGCCGTTCCGGCCAACCGCATCGGCTACGGCACCTTCACCGGCCAGCAGCTCAAGGTGATGCAGGAGGTGATCACCCTCGGCGTTTTCGCGGTTTTCAGCGTGCTGGTGCTCGGCGAGGCCTTGCGCTGGACCTATTTCGCGGCGATGGGCTGCCTCGTCGCGGCGGTGGTGTTCATCTTCCTCCCCGTGGAGTGAGACAAGGGTTGCGACCGGCCAGCTTCCTTGGTCTGGTCATATCCCAAAAAGACAAAGGGAGGATCAGGCCATGGCTCGTGTAGCGCTCGTCACCGGCGGACAACGCGGCATCGGTGCCGCCATCAGCAAGGCGTTGCAGGGGGCCGGCCGCACGGTCGTCGCCAGCTACGCCGGCAATGACGCCGCCGCCGCCGCCTTCACCGAGGAGACCGGCATCCGTTGCGTGAAGTTCGACGTCTCGGACTTCGCCGGCTGCCAGGCCGCCGTCGCGAAGATCGAGGCCGAGGTCGGCCCGATCGAGATCCTCGTCAACAACGCCGGCATCACCCGCGATGCCATGATGCGCAAGCTGACGCGCGACATGTGGGATGCGGTGATCGATACCAACCTCGGCGGCTGCTACAACCTGTGCAAATCGGTCTGGGACGGGATGAGCGCGCGGAAATTCGGGCGCATCGTCAATATCGGCTCGATCAACGGCCAGGCGGGGCAGTTGGGGCAGGTGAATTACGCCGCCGCCAAATCCGGCATCCATGGCTTCACCAAGGCCCTGGCGCAGGAAGGCGCGCGCGCCTCGATCACGGTCAATGCCATCGCGCCCGGCTATGTCGATACCGAGATGGTGCGCGCCGTGCCCGCGGATGTGCTGGAGAAGATCATCGCCCGCATTCCCCGCGGCCGCCTGGGCAAGGCCGAGGACATCGCCCGCGGCGTGCTGTTCCTGACCGCGGATGATGCGGATTTCATCACCGGATCGACGCTGTCGATCAACGGCGGGCAGCACATGTACTGAAGGGCTGGTACTGGAGGGCTTGGGGCCGGGGGCGTCAGGCCGCCTCCGGCCCCAGTGCGACGCGCAGCCGATCGCGGGCGGGGCGCGGTCCAAGCGTCATGGCTCAGGCCAGGCAGGCCACCACGGTCGGGTACAGGCTGACCCGCCGCCACACGTCGCAGGTGACGTAGGGATCGGCCGCCGCCCAGGCGAAGGCCTCATGCGGGGCCATGGCGAGGATCACGAGCGAGCCGATCATCCCCCCCGCCTCATCCAGCAGCGCGCCGCCCAGCAGCAGCCGCCCGCATCGCGCCTCCCCCCCCACGCGGTCGAAATGCAGCGGGCGCGCCGCCTGCCGCCGCGCGGCGGCGCCCGCGTCGGTGCCATCCAGCGCCACCAGCGCGGTGGCGGCGACCGGGGGCGCCCCCGGTCCGGGCAAGGGCGGAAAGGCCAGGCTGCGCGCGGCGAGGAAGCGCCAGACCTCCCGCCGTTCCCAGACAGTCTCGAAGGGCTCGGCCGTGAGGTAGTCCTCGATCGCGTCATTCTTGACCACGACCAGGCTTCCGGTCGCCCGGCCGCCCTGCATATCCAGCATCGGCGCGGTGAAGCTCAGGCGATCGGCCGCCGCCAGGCCGCGCAGCAGGTCCATTTGGCGTGGCATGGCGGCAAGGCGGCGGGCCGGTGCCTCGGCATCCGTCCGATCATGGCCGAGAACAAGCCATTCCATTACGCCGCTGCCTTTCGCTGGATGCCCCTGGGAAGCATCCGCCGAAAGCGTGCCACCAAAAAGGAAATTCCCGTAATCAGGGCAGCACCTCGTCCGGCAGCACGCCCCAGACCTCGTCGCGGCGGATGAAGCCGGTGTGGTCGGCGACGCGGATCTCGCACCAGGGCCCCGGCGGGCAGGCCCGGATGCGCCCGATCACGCCGGGTTCCAGCCGCGCCACGGTCGCGGCCCCATCCTCCGGCCGGCGGCGCAGGCGGCGTTCGCCGTCACGGATCATCGCGGTGCGGCGGCCGGCCAGGGTCGAGGAATGCACCCAGCCCTCGGTGCCCTCATGGTCGCGGATGCGGCGCCACAGATCGTATTCGCGCACGATCTCCACCGGCAGGTCGCGGCGCTGATAGGTCCATTCGATGCGGAACCGCGTGCCGGGGCCGGCGCGCATGTTCACCTCATCGGAGCGCAGCGTGACGAAGCGCGGCAATTGCAGCCCGGTGACGCTGCCGATCTGCGGCGGCGTCGGCTCGGGCGGGGGCGCGGCCGGGGCGGCCGCCTGGGCGGCGGCGGCGGCTGTGGCGGCGGCAGCGGCGGCTGCGGCCGCGGCGGTGCGCGGGCGCTTCACCTCCGCCTCCGGCCGCGGGGGGCGCGCGGCGGCGGGCGCCTGGCGCGGCGGCGTGGCCGGCCGGTCCCGGCGCCGGCTGGCGGGGGTGTCGGCGGGCGCGGCCTGCCGGGCGGTGCCGGGCCGGGGGGGTGCCGCCGCCCTCGGGGTCGTCGCCGGGGCCGTCGCCGGCGGCGTGGCCGCGCGGGGGGCGGCGGGGGGCGTCGGCGGTGGCGCGGCGCGCTGGGCCGGAACCGGGGGCGGCAGCGCCGCGCCGCCAAGGCTCGATTGTGCCGCCGCCCCCCCGGCCAGGGTGAAGGACAGCATCAGGGCGAGTGTGGATCGGCAAAATGGCATGGCCCAGGTTGGCCAGCCTTCGCCCTCCGCGGTCAAGCGCCTTGAGATCAAAGGGACAACATCTGGCCCGTGCCCACCGCGACCAGGAAGGTGACCACCCCCGCGACCTCAACATCCACCGCCAATTCGGCCGTTTCCAGCCCGGTGGCGCGCAGCCCGGCGTCGCAGGCAATCAGCCGAACCCCAAGGTCGCGCGCCGCCGGCAGCAGCACCCCGATGCCCGCCACGCCACGCGCGGCCAGCGCCGATTCGCGCGGATCGGCCAGCAGCGCCGCCGGATCGGCGCGCAGCAGGGCGCAGCCGTCATTGGTCGCGAAGATGATCACATCCCGCCCCACCGCCGCCGCCGCCGTTGCCAGCACCAGCGCGTAATGCGCCGCCTCATGCCCGCCGGAGCGCAGCAGCAGCCCGAGGACCGGGGTGCTCATGCGTGGCCAGCGAGATCTTGGATCGTGGCGTGCTCGCCACACAGGGCGCAGCCCGGGTCCCGCCGGAGCTTCACCGTCCGCATCCGCGCATCCAGCGCGTCCCAGAGCAGCAGCCGCCCATCCAGCGGCTCGCCGATGCCCATGATCAGCTTCAGCACCTCGGTCGCCTGCAAGGTGCCCATGACCCCGGTGACGGCGCCGAGCACGCCGGCCTCCGAACAGCTTGGCACCAGCCCCGGCGGCGGCGGGTTCGGGTGCAGGCAGCGGTGGCAGGGGTGCGGCGCGCCGAGATGGCCGCGGAACACCGAAAGCTGCCCCTCGAAGCGCAGCACCGCCGCCGAGACCAGCGGCCGCCCCGCGAGGTGGCAGGCATCGCCCAGCAAAAACCGGGTCGGGAAATTGTCGGTGCCGTCGCAGATGATGTCGTAGCGCGGCACCAGATCGGCAGCGCTTGCCGCATCCAGCCGCAGCGCATGGGGCTCCACCCGCACCAGCGGGTTCAGCGCGGCGATGGCCTCGGCGGCACTCTCGGCCTTGTTGCGGCCGATGCGGTCGGTCGTATGCGCGATCTGGCGCTGCAGGTTGGAGAGTTCCAGCCGGTCGTCATCCACCAGCCCGATGGTGCCGACGCCCGCGGCGGCCAGATACAGCGCGAGCGGCGAGCCGAGCCCCCCCGCGCCCACCACCAGCACCCGCGCCGCCCGCAGCCGCGCCTGGCCGATGGCGCCGACATCGCTCAGCAGGATGTTGCGCGAGTAGCGGTGCAATTCCGCATCGGTGAAATCGAGGTCCATCTGGGGCATCTGCGCGCCCCCGCCGCCCCCGGCAAGGGGGCGGGGCTATTCCGCCGGGGCGGGGCTCGCCCGCGCCCAAAGCTCGGGGCGCAGCTCCTCCTCCCGGTCGGGGAAGAACAGCGCGCAGACCAGGGTCAGCCCCCCGAAGACCGACAGCACCAGCAGCGGCAGCGCCATATTGCCCGACAGGTCATAGAGCGTGCCGACCATGGGCGAGGCCGCGGCGGCCCCCAGGAAGCCGATGAAGAAGCGGATGGAATAGAGCTTCGCCCGCAACGCCGGGGCGACGTAGCGCGCGGTCATCGTCTCGTTCACCGTGACCTGGCCGAAGATCGCGGCGGCGAGCAGCGCCGAGAGCGGCAGCACCACCCAGCCATCCATGAAGGCCAGCGCCAGCATCGCCGGCATCTGCACCAGCGCCAGCGGCACGAAGACGCGCTTGAGCGTGGTGCGGTCCAGCAGCCGCCCGACGGTGAACTGCGTGACCCCTCCGAACAGCGTCGCGCCGAAGGCGAGCACGCCCACCACAGGCAGAAGGTCGGGGCTGGTGGCCAGGCGTTCCTGCATCAGCTTGGGCAGCAGCAAGGTGAAGGCGTTGAAGACGAAGCCCGAGCCCAGGGCGATGGCGAGCAGCACCGTCACCGCCCGCCGCACCACGGCGGCCGGGATCGCCGGGAAGGGCTTGCCGCCGCCGACCCGGCCGGACAGGTCCAGCGGCGCCTCCCGCAGCCAGAGCACGCCGACGGACATGCAGGCGAGGCCGGGCAGGATGAAGCCCCAGCGCCAGCCGATCCCGGCCGCGATCGCCGCCGTCACCACCGGCGCCAGCGCCACCCCGACATTGCCGAACACGCCGTTGAGCCCGACCGCGCGGCCGACCTTCTCCCCCGCGGCCTCGACCAGCATCGCGGTGCCGATCGGGTGGTAGATCGCGCTGAAGGCACCCATCACCGCCAGCGCCGCGCCCAGCGTCCAGGGGCCATCGGCGAGCCCCGCCAGCGCCATCGCCCCGCCCGCGCCGAAGAAGTAGGTCGCCATCATCCCCCGCCGCCCGAAGCGTTCGGCGAGCCAGCCCATCGGCAGCGACAGCGCGCCGTAGAGGACGAACATCGCCGTCCCCAGCGCCAGGATCGGCCCGTATTCGATGCCGAAGCGACCGGGCTCCTGCACCACCATCCCCAGGCAGGCGGTGGCCAGGATCAGCAGCGAATAATGCGTGAAGGTATGGCTGACGTTGATCAGCGCGATCTGGCGCGACGCGGGCGACATGGGTGTTTCCTCAAGCTCCGCACCAAGGATACTCTGGCTGTATGGAGACGTCCGGACAGAGTCTATCGCCAATCAGCCAATTATCCTCGCGGCTGACCGTGGCGCAGGAGGCGGTGGACCGGCCGCTCGCCGCGTTTTCGCATGATTACCGGCCGGGACATGACACCGGGCGGCACCGGCATGCCCGCGCGCAGTTGCTCTATGCGACGGCCGGGGTGATGCGCATCGCCACCGGCAGCGCCGGCTGGATCGTGCCGCCCGGCCGGGCGCTGTGGATGCCGGCCGGGGAGGTCCATGCGGTGCGCGCCGATGGGCGGGTGGCCATGCGGGCGCTGTTCTTCCGTGCCGATGCGGCCCGGGTCGGGCCGGTGACCACGGCGGTGCTGGCCATCGCGCCGCTGTTGCACGAGCTGGTGCTGGCCGCCTGCGCCCTGCCGCTGGAATGGGACCCGGCCGGCCGGGCGGGGCATCTCGCCGCCCTGATCCTGGAGGAGCTGGCCGCCGCCCCGGTGCTGCCGCTCGGCGTGCCGGAGGGGCGCGACCCCCGCCTGCGCCGGATCACCGCCGCCCTCCGCGCGCACCCGGCCGATGCGCGTGGGCTGGAGGCCTGGGCGGGGGATGCCGGGGCCTCGGTCCGCACCCTGACACGGCTGTTCCGGGCCGAGACCGGCATGGGCTTCGCCGCCTGGCGGCAACAATTGCGGCTGGCGGAGGCGGCGGCCCTGCTCGCGGCCGGGGCCTCCCCGGCGCGGGCGGCGGCGCGGGTCGGTTATGCCAGCGCCTCGGCCTTCGGCGCGGCCTTTCGGGCCGCCTTCGGCCATACGCCGGGCGCGGTGCACGGCTGAAATGGCGCCATCCCTCTTGCCGGGGGCGGCGGGTCGCCGCAGCCTTGGCCCGACATGACAGATCCCATCCCCTTTTCGGCCGCATCCGCGCCGCCCCGCACGGCCTTGCCCGCCGGAACCGTGGATGTGCACCACCACATCTACGACCACAGCTTCCCGACCTACCCCGGGCTGCCGGTGCGGCGGGATGCCTCGCTCGCCGACCACGCCCGGCTGCGGGCGCTGCTGGGCGTCACGCGGAATGTGCTGGTGCAGCCCTCCGCCTATGGCTTCGACAACCGGCTGCACCTCGCCGCCTCGGCGGCCGGTGGGGCGAACAGCCGCGCGGTCGTCGTCGTCGCCCCGGACACCTCGCTCGACGACCTGCGCGCCATGGCCGCCCAGGGGGCGGTCGGCGCGCGGGCCAACCTCGTGCAGGGCGTGCCGCTGAGCCCGTCGGATGTGGCCCCCCTCGGCGCGCGCCTCGCGGACATGGGCTGGCATCTGCAGATCTTCGCCACACCGGAGCTGATCGCGGAGATGGCGCCGGTGCTGCGCGTCCTGCCCTGCCCCGTCGTCTTCGACCATCTGGCGCTGCTGCCGCCCGAGGGGTTCAAGGCGCATCCGGCCTGGAAGGTCGTGGCGGGGCTGCTGGAGGCGGGGCGCGGCTGGGTCAAGCTTTCCTCCCCCTATGCGCTGCCCCCGGGCGATCCGGCGGCGCTCATCGCCGCCCTGGTCGCCTGCAACCCGGAGCAGACCGTCTGGGGCACCAACTGGCCGCATCCGAACAACCCGGCGCTGACGCCGCCCGATGACGCGGCGCTGATCGACATGTTCGCCGCCGCCATACCCGCGGCGCATCACACCGCCGTCTTCGCGGGGAATGCGGCGCGGCTTTACAAGTTCTGACCGGCCAGGGCGGCGGCGAGCAGGCTCAACACCGTGATCCCCGCCACCAGCCCCGCCAGCAGCCCCCAGCGGACATAGGCCAGCAGCGCCGCGCCGAGCCCGGCGGCGCGCACCAGCGGCGGCACGCCCGCCGCGGGGCCGGAGGGCGCGACCAGCGCGATGACGACGAAGGCCGCCAGCGTCGCCCCGGCCAGCGCCCCGGCCCAGGCGACGAAGGGATGGTCCGGCCGCATCCGCCGCGCCATCAGCACCCCCGCGATCCGCATCGTCAGCCCCACGGCGGCCGCCAGCAGCAGCGGCGCCCAATCGGCCTCCGCGGCGTTCAAGGCCGCATCCGGCGCCAGAGCCAGGCCCCGGTCCCGCCCACCAGCCCGGCCAGCAGCAGCCCCTCGGCCGGCGGCAGCAGCAGCGCCAGCGGCGCCGCGAGGATGCCCCCCACCACCGCCGGCCGCACCGCCGGGCGCGCCAGGTCTCCGGCCATCAGCAGCGCGAAATAGAAGGCATTGGCGTAGAGCAGCCCCGCCCGCATCGACGCCGGCAGCGCCCCCGCCGAATAGAAGCCCACCACCGCCGCCATGGTCCCGAGCGCGCAGGCGACGCTGCCGCAGCCCAGGAACCAGGCCAGCCCCAGCCTTGGATGCACCCCCGGCAGATGCCGGATCGCCACCACCCAGGGCGTCACCGCGATGAAATGCGCCCCCATCCAGCCGCGCGGGCCGAGGTAGGGCGCCAAGGTCACCGCCATCGGCAGGAAGCGGGCATTGGCGACGGTCGCGCCCATCACCCCCGGCAGCCCCGGCACCGCCAGCAGGATCATCTGCCCCGGCATGCCATAGACCAGCACGCAGGAGGCCAGCATCCAGGCGATCGGCATGTCCGCGCCGCGACAGGCGGCACCGAAGGCAAGGAAGGTCGCCATCATCGCCGCGGATTGCGGCCCGAAACTCGCTCGGATGCCCGCCCGCCAGGCACTGGCGGCGGTGGCGATGGGGGCTTCGGGCTCGGCCATGGCGGCCAACCTGCCCGGCGGGGGGCGGCGCGGCAATGCGCCCGGCATTGCATGGGGCGCAAATACCCCATCTATGAGCGGTGACATCCCCCCACATCAACCGCATCGGCTGTGCGCTGCCCTCCCACGGTTGCCACGCGGCCTTCCTCGGTCTCGCGCAATCGCTGCTGCCGGACGACCGCACCCGGCGCGCCTTCGCGCGGCTGGCCGGGCGCGCCGGCATCGCGGAGCGCTGGTCGGTCATGCCGGTCGATCCGCCGCCGGGGCATGCGGCCTCCTTCTTCCCCGCCGGCGCCTTCCCCGGCACCGACCAGCGCATGGCGGCCTATGCCCGCGAGGCACCGATCCTGGCCCGCGCGGCGCTGGACTCCCTCGGCCCGGTCGATGGCATCACCCATGTCATCGCCGCGAGCTGCACCGGCTTCCGCGCCCCGGGCCTCGACCAGATCCTGCTCCGCGCCCTCGGCGCCGGGGCGGGCACGCATCGCATGCTGGTCGGCTTCATGGGCTGCCAGGCGGGGATCATCGCCATGCGCGCCGCCGCCGATGCGGTGCGCGCCGATCCCCGCGCGCGGGTGCTGGTGATGGCGTTGGAGCTCGGCACGCTGCATCTGCAGGAACGCACCGATGTCGCGCATCTGATGGGTTTTTTGCAATTCGCCGATGGCGCCGCCTGCGCTCTGGTCACCGCCGAGCCGGAGGGGCTGCGGCTCGATGGCTTCACCTCCACCCTGCTGCCCGAGGGCGAGGAGGAGATGGTCTGGCAGGTGGGGATGCAGGGCTTCGACCTGCATCTCTCCCCCGATGTGCCCGCGACCCTGAAGCGGCTGCTGCCCGGCGCCGCCGCCGCGCTGCTGCCGGGGCCGGCGCCGGACCTCTGGGCGGTGCATCCCGGCGGGCGGGCGATCCTGGACGCGGCCGAGGCGGCCCTGGCCCTGGCCCCCGAGGCGCTGGCCGCGAGCCGCGCCGTGCTCTCCCGCGCCGGCAACATGAGTTCGGCGACCATCCTCTTCGTGCTGCGCGACATGCTGGCCCAGGCCGCGCGGGGCCAGAGCCTCGCCGCCCTGGCCTTCGGCCCGGGGCTCTCGGCCGAGGCCCTGCGCGGCACG
The DNA here is from genome assembly GCF_003253705.1 of Humitalea rosea. Classification (GTDB taxonomy): domain Bacteria; phylum Pseudomonadota; class Alphaproteobacteria; order Acetobacterales; family Acetobacteraceae; genus Humitalea; species Humitalea rosea. Next base: position 89,565 of record NZ_QKYU01000007.1, on the reverse strand, counting down.
GTCGCCTGAGATGTGGGTCGGCCCGCGCCGGATGTGGCCCGAGCGCATGGACGACCCGGCCGAGACCGAGGCCGCCTGGGAGACCGCGCTGCGCGACCTCGGCCGGCTCAACCGCTGGACCTTTGCCGACCGCCCGCTGCATGAATTTCTTGAGCCCTTCTCCGGCCGCCGGCGGGTGTCGGTGCTCGATGTGGGTGCGGGCGGGGGCGATGTGCTGGCCTCGGTGCAGGCCTGGGGCGAGAGGCATGGCGTCACCACCGAGCTTGCCGGCCTCGATCTCAGCCCCCATGCCGGCCCCTGCGCCAAGCGGCTGCACCCTGATCTGCGCGCGCGCTGGATCACCGGCGATGTGTTCGAGCTGCCGGAGGAGGAACGCTTCGACCTCGTGCTCTGCACTTTGGTCGCGCATCACATGCCGGATGCGGGGGTGGTGCGGCTGCTGCGCTGGCTGGATGCGCGGGCGGAGCAGGACTGGCTGATCCTCGACCTGCATCGCCATGCGCTGTCCTGGGCCGGGCTTTGGCTGGGCACGCGGCTGCTGCGGATGGACAGCATGGTGATCCATGACAGCACCGCCTCGGTCGGGCGCGGGTTCCGCCGGGGCGACTGGACCCGGCTGATCGCCGAGGCGGGCGTGCCGGCGCGGGCGCGGCGCCGCTTCCCCTTCCGCTGGGCCGTCTCGCGCGGCTGATGGACGCCGAGGTCCTGGTCATCGGCGCCGGCCCCGCCGGCTGCGCCGCCGCCATCCTGCTGGCCCGGGCCGGCAGGCGCGTGCTGCTGCTGGAACGCGAGGCAGAGGCCCGCGAAATCGTCTGCGGCGAGTTCCTGGGGCCTACCGCCCAGGCGGCGCTGGCCCGGCTCGGCGTCGGGACCGAGGGTGCCGCGCCCATCGCCGGGGTGGTGCTGGCGCATGGCCGGCGGGTCGCGCGGGCCGCCCTGCCCTTCCCCGGCCTCGGCCTGCCGCGCCTGCTGCTGGATGCGCGGCTGCGGGAGGCCGCCGGCGACGTGCTCCGCACCGGGCGGATGGTGCGGGAGGTCGTGGCGATCCCCGGCGGCTGGCAGGCGCGTTTCGGCGGCGAGGCCCTCTCCGCCCCCATCCTGATGCTCGCGACCGGCAAGCACGGGCTGCGCGGGGCGCCGCCACGGCCGGGGCGGGGCTGGGTCGGGCTGAAGCTGCATCTGGCGGCCGAGGCCCCCGCCGCCGAGGTCGCGCTGCTGCCGTTTCGCGGCGGGTATGCGGGGGTGCAGCCGAATGGGGCGGGGCTCACCCTCTGCGCCGCCTTCGCGCCGGAAGTGGCGTTGCCGGTGGATGCGGCGGCGTTCGTCGCCCTGGTCGCGGGGGCCTCGGCGCAGGGTGCGGCGCTGTTGCGGGACGCGCGGCCGCTCTGGCCGCGGGCGCTGGCGATCGCGGGCCTGCCCTATGGCCATCTGGCCGAGGCGACGCCGCCGGGGCTGTTTCGCCTGGGCGACCAAGCGGCGGTGATCCCGAGCTTTTCCGGGGAAGGCATGGGGCTGGCCCTGGCCTCCGGCCTCATGGCGGCCGAGGCGGTTCTGGCCGGGCGTTCGGCCGCGCAGTTCCAGGCCGGTTTCGCCACGCGGGCGCGGGCGCCCTTGCGGCGGGCGGGCTGGGTGGCGGCGGCACTCGGCCGGGCGCCGGGGCTCGCGGCGCTGGCGGCGGGGCTGGCGCCGCCGGCCATGGCCTGGCTGGCGGGCGCGACACGGCTGGGGCAAGGCTGAGGCGCGCCTACTCCGCCTTGGAGATGTTCCAACAGACCGGCACCGGCGCATCCAAGCACCCCGCGCCCATCCCACACGACAAAACGCCGCCGCCCGCTTCCCCCCGGGGCCAGCGCGCGCCAGACTCCCAGAAAGACCGCCTGGGAGGATCGACCATGACCCGCAAACGCCCCGAGGAACTGCGCAGCCACCGCTGGTTCGGCACCGACGATATCCGCGCCTTCGGCCATCGCTCGCGCATGTTGCAGATGGGGCTTTCGGAATCCGATTTCCGCGGCAAGCCCGTGATCGGCATCATCAACACCTGGTCCGACCTCTCGCCCTGCCACTTCCACTTCAAGCAGCGGGTGGAGGAGGTGAAGCGCGGCGTCTGGCAGGCCGGCGGCTTCCCGGTGGAACTGCCGGCGCATCCGGTCACCGAGCAATACATGAAGCCGACCAGCATGCTGTATCGCAACATGCTGGCGATGGAGACGGAGGAGCTGGCGCGCAGCCAGCCCTGCGACGGGCTCGTGCTGCTGGGCGGCTGCGACAAGACGCCGCCGGGGCTGACCATGGGCGCGATCACCGCGGGGCTGCCCTTCATCTTCGTCCCCGCCGGGCCGATGCTGCGCGGCAACTGGCGCGGCAAGACGCTGGGCAGCGGCAGCGACACCTGGAAATACCACGCCGAACTCCGCGCCGGCCGCATCACCGAGGAAGCCTGGAAGGAGATGGAGGGCGGCATCGCCCGTTCCTTCGGCACCTGCATGACCGCCGGCACCGCCGCCACGATGATGCTGGCGGTCGAGGCCATGGGCCTCACTTTGCCCGGCGCCTCCGCCATCCCCGCCCCGGATGCCGCGCATCCGCGCATGGCGACCGACAGCGGCCGCCGCATCGTGGATATGGTCTGGGAAGACCTGACGCCCGCGAAGATGCTGAGCCAGGGCTCGGTGGACAATGCCGTCGCCGCCGCCATGGCCTTCGGCGGCAGCACCAATGCCATTCCGCATCTGATCGCCATGGCCCGTCGCGCCGGGCTGGAGCTGGACCTTGAGCGGTTCCACGCCATCAGCGCCCGCGTGCCGCTGATCGCCGACCTGCGGCCCAATGGCACGACCTATCTGATGGAGGATTTCTTCTACGCCGGCGGCAGCCGCGCCTTCCTCGAACGGATGCGCGAGCACCTCGACCTTGCGGCCATGACGGTCACCGGACGGACCATGGGCGAGGAGATCGCCGGTGCCGAGGTGTACAACGACGCCGTCATCCGCACGCTGGACAATCCGTTGCAGGCCAATGGCGGGCTGACGGTGCTGCATGGCTCGCTGGCCCCGCGCGGGGCGGTGATCAAGACCTCCGCCGCCGATCCCAGGCTGCTGACCCATACCGGCCCCGCCGTGGTCTTCGAGGATTACGCCGACCTCAAGAAGCGCCTCGACGACCCCGATCTGGAGGTGACCGCCGACAGCGTGCTGGTGCTGCGCCAGGCGGGGCCCCAGGGCGGGCCGGGGATGCCGGAATGGGGCATGCTGCCGCTGCCGAAGAAGCTGCTGGTCCAGGGTGTCTCCGACATGGTCCGCATCAGCGATGCGCGGATGAGCGGGACCTCCTACGGCACCTGCGTGCTGCATATCGCGCCCGAGAGCCACATCGGCGGGCCGCTGGCGCTGGTGCGCTCGGGCGATCTGATCTCGCTGGACGTGCCGAACCGCAAGCTGGACCTGCTGGTGGATGCGGCGGAACTCGCGCGCCGGCAGGCGGAATGGGTGCAGCGGCCGCGGCGCTACACCCGTGGCTGGACCTCGCTGTACCTGGATCAGGTCACCCAGGCGGATGAGGGCTGCGACATGGCGTTCCTGGAAGGCACCGCGCCGAGCCCGGAGCCGGATATCTACTGAGCCGTCAGGCCGCGTCCCGCCGGGCCAGCGCCTGGCGCAGCCACCCGGCCGTGGCGCGGTAATGCGCCGCGAGCAAGGTCACGGCCTGGGCCGCATCCCGCCCCAGCGCCGCCTCGGCGATCGCCGCATGCTCGGCGGCGATGTCGCGGCTCGGATAGGCGACAGCGCGCGCCAGCGCCCGGTAGCGCGCGGCGCGGTCGCGCAGCGTCCCGCAGAACCCCAGCAGGGTCGGCGATGGGCAGGCCGCCAGCAGGGCTGCGTGGAAGGCGATATGGGCGGCCTCCCACCCCGCTTCCTCGCGCGGCATGCGTTCCAGGCGGAAGCGGGCGAGGACCACCGCTTCCTCCCAGGCGGCATCGCCCGCCGTGATGCTTTCGCGTAAGGCCACTTCCTCGACCCAGGCGCGGGCGCGGACCAGCTCATCGAATTCGGCGACGCTGGCCGGGGCGGCGCGGAAGCCGCGCTGGTCGAGCCGCTCCACCAGCCCTTCCGAGGACAGGCTGGCCAAAGCCTCGCGCACCGGCGAGGGGCCGGCGCCGTAGCGGGCGGCGAGGTCGTGGACCTTCAGCTTGATGCCCGGCGCCAGCACGCCATCCAGCAGATCCTGCCGCAGCAGGCGGTGGATCTGGGTCGCCAGGGTATCGACGGAGGGTTCGGCCATGGCCTCCTTGGTGCCAAATCGCTCGGGAAACGACAAGTGCCCCTCTGCGGGGCGGTTTGTCGATGAAGCGGGGGCCAGGACAGCCCGCGGCAGCCGCATAGGCTCCGTCAGTCACCGCGCGGCAGCCCTGCGGCCGCCCAATTCGCCGCGAAGGTCGCCACCGGCCCGTCGCGCGGCATCCCGGCCGCCACCACCCGCCCGGCGCCGAACAGCAGCAGGATCAGCGGCGTCGTGCCGGCCTGCCCGCGTCGCTCGCCAAGGGCATCACGCCCCGCATCCCCTGGCCGAAGCAGGCGGGGCCAAAGCAGGTGGGGCCAAAGCAGGCGGGGCCAAAGCAGGCGGGGCGGCGGCGGGCCCGCAGCACGGCGCCGTCGCGGCAAGCGCCGGCTTGGGCGCGCAGCAGGCGCCCTGCGGGGTTTCCGCCGTGCAGCAGGCCGCATCGGCGCCGGTGCCCCGGTCCGTGGCACAGACCCCGGTCTCGGGCAGGTCGAGACGCACCTCCCGCGCCGCCGCCCAATCGCCCGCCAGGGCCGCGGCAATGCTGCGCACCTGCTCGTGGCCCGTGGCCATCAGGAAGGTCGGCGCGCGCCCGTAGCTCTTCATGCCGGCGATCCAGAAGCCGGCCTCCGGGTGGCGCAGCTCCGCCTCGCCATGCGGGCGGACGGTGCCGCAGGCATGCAGGTTGGGGTCGATCAGCGGGGCGAGCGCGGGCGTCGCCTCCACCGCCAGGTCCAGCCCGAGCCGGATCTCGCGCAGATAGGACAGGTCGGGGCGGAAGCCGGCGGCGACGATGATGCGGTCCGCCCGCACGGTGGTGGCGCCCCCGTCCTGCCGCCCGGCGATGGCCAGCCCCGCGCCATCGGGCGCGATGCTCTCGATCAGGAAGGGCGCCAGCGCGGTGACGGCACCGCTCTCGACCAAAGCCTGGGCGCGGAGGCCGAGCGAGCCGCGTTCGGCCAGCGCATCGCTTGCGCCGCCACCGAAGCTCACCGCGCCGAGCGGCCGCCGGAAGGCCCATAGGATGCGGGTCCCGGGCGCCGCCTTGGCCAGCGCCACCAGGTCGAGCACGGCGTTCATGGCGGAATGGCCGGCGCCGACCACGAGGGTGGTGGCCCCGGCATAGGCGGCACGGGCGGCCCCCAGCACATCCGGGACGCCATAGGCGATCCGCCCGGCCTGGGCCGCCTCGCCAAGGGCAGGCATGCCATGGGCGCCGGCCGGATTCGGCGCGTCCCAGGTGCCGGCGCAATCGATGACCGCGGCGGCCTCGATCGCGGCCAGGCCGCCATCGGCGCCGGCGACATGCAGGACGAAGGGGGCGGTCGCGCGGCCCTGGCCGTCATGCAGCCGGCCATGGTCGCGGCGCGCGACACCGACGACCCTCGCGCCGGTGCGGATGCGGTCGCGCAAGGCCGCGGTCGCCGCCAGCGGGGCGAGGTAGCGATCCACCAGCTCCGCCCCGGTCGGATAGGTATCGGCCTCCGGTGCCACCCAGCCCTCCGCCTCCAGCAGGGCCCGCGCCGCGGCGTCGGTGTTGTAGCGCCAGGGCGAGAACATCCGGACATGGCCCCAGGCGCGCACCGCCTGCCCGACCGCGGGCCCGGCCTCCAGCACCAGCGGCTCCAGCCCGCGGGCGAGAAGCTGGGCCGCGGCGGCGAGGCCGATGGGGCCGGCGCCGATGACGGCGACCGGATGGCGGTTTTCAGTCATGACACGGCTCCTTGATGCATAGACCATCGATGTATCTGGCCAAGCCAAAACGGCGAAGGGCGCATCAGCAGCAGCCCTTGGCGGCCTTGGCGCGATCGGCGGCGGCAAAGGCCCGGCCGGTATCCTGGAGGGCCGCGGTCGCGTCCATCCAGGCATCGAGGGCCACACGGAAGGCGGCGCGCCCGGCATCGGTCAGCGCATAGACGCGGCGCTGGCGGCCCTGCACCACTTCCTCCGCCACGGTGACGAAGCCACCGGCCTCGAACTCCCGCAGCACCGGGTAGATGGTGCCCTCGGTCGGCGAGCAACAGCCGCCGGTGGTGTGTTCGACGGCGCGGGCAACCTCGTAGCCATGCATGGGGCCGTCGTGCAGCACGCGCAGGATGAAGAACTTGGACAGGCCCATCTTGATCGTGCCGGCCCAATAGGCGCGGGAGGCGTAGTCCACGCGGGGCGGCGGCGGGGCGGGTCGAACGGCGGGCATGCGCTGCCTTTATACCTCGATGCCCGATGCATCAACCCACAATTAACGCCGCCACGATGGCGCGGCATCTTCCCGCCCCGGGTTGATGCGGCGCAAGGCGCGGACCCCGGCGCCGCGCTCATCCTGCCGCATGCGCCGCATCCTCATCATCCAGGGCCACCCCGATCCCGTGCCAGGGCGCCTGTGTTGCGCCTTGGCCGAGGCCTATGCGGCCGGCGCGATCGAGGCCGGGCATCAGGTCGCGCGCCTCACCGTCGCCGAGCTTGACCTGCCGCTCCTGCGATCACCGGAGGAGTTCCAGACCACCTCCCCCTCCCCCACCGTGCTGGCGGTGCAGGCGGCGCTACGGGACGCCGAGCATTGGGTGCTGATCTACCCGCTCTGGCTGGGCGGCATGCCGGCCCTGCTGAAGGGAGTCCTGGAGCAGGCCTTGCGACCGGGCTTCGCCTTCAAGCCCGATGCCGGCCTGTCCGGCGGCTTGCTGGGCGGGCGTTCGGCGCGGGTGGTCGTGACCATGGGGATGCCGGCCTTCGTCTTCCGCTGGTGGTTCGGGGCCGCGAGCCTCAAGGCGCTGCGGCGGAACATCTTCAGCTTCATCGGCATCCGCGCGGTGCGGGAGACGGTGATCGGCGGCGCCGGCGAAGTGAAACCCGCAACGGCCGCCAGGCATCTTGCCGCCATGCGGGCCCTGGGCGCCGCGGCACGGTAACGGCCCCGACGCCTAGCCCTCGGAAGCCTCGCCCCGGGAGACCTCACCCCGAGAAATTGGCCGCCGCGGCGCCCCCGCGCCCACCTCCACCACGACCCGCCGCACCACCTTCTCCCCCGCCGGCAGCCCGGCCCAGACCGATTTGCGCGCCTCCATGATCGCCACCCCGGCGAAGCGCGGCGCCAGGGCCCGCCCCAGCGCCTCCCACACCCGCGCGCCGCGCAGCAGCGGCCGCCAGCCGAAGGGCGGGATGAACAAGGCGGTGTCGCGGCGCTCCACCTCGAACAGATGCCGCGTCAGCAACCGGGACAATTGCCCGGACGAATAGGGGCGGCCATGGCCGAAGGGGGTGTGCTCCATATGCGCCCACATGCCGCGGCGATTGGGGGCCACGACCAGCAACCGCCCGTCCTCGGCCAGCACCCGCCAGATCTCGCGCATGGCGCGGCGGACATCCTCCGACGCCTCCAGCCCATGCACCATCACCACGCGGTCGAAGGCCCGGTCGGCGAAGGGCAGCCGCACCTCATCCGCCCAGACCGCCCCTGGCCCGCGCGGCGCATCGCCCAGATGGGCCGGCACCAGGGCGATGCAGCGTTCGGCGCCATCCCGCCACAGCCCCATGTAGGGCGAGGTCCAGCCGATCCCGAGCACCCGCTCGCCCTTGGCCGAGGGCCAGATCGCCGCCAGCCGCGCCCGCAGCAGGCGCGCCGCCACCCGCCCCGCGGGGGTCGCATAAAAACCCGGCAGCCCGTGGACCTCGTCACCCATGGCGCCGATATAGGCGCAAACCCCACAGCATCGAAGGAGCCAGCCGAATGACCGTCCGTGTCGAGGCCATTCCCTGCCTGTCCGACAATTATGCCTGGCTGCTGACCGACGAGGCGACCGGGACCGTCGCCCTCTGCGACCCCGGCGAGGCCGCCCCCTGCCTCGCCGCCATCCAGGCCGCCGGCGGGCGGCTGGATATGGTCCTGCTGACCCACCACCATGGCGACCATGTCGATGGCGTGGCCGAGGTCGTGGCCCGCACCGGCGCCCGCGTCATCGGCGCCAAGGCCGACGCCCATCGCCTGCCGAAGCTCGACCAGGCGGTGAGCCCGGGCGACACCCTGGCCATCGGGGCGGCCACCGCCCAGGTGCTGGACAGCCCCGGCCATACCCTCGGCCACATCGCCTTCCACGTGCCGGAGGCGAGCGCGGTGCTCTGCGGCGACACGCTCTTCGCCACCGGCTGCGGGCGCCTGCTGGAGGGCACGCCCGCCGACATGTTCGCCGCCCTCGCCACACTGGCGAAGCTGCCGGCGGAGACGCTGGTCTGCTGCGGCCATGAATACACCGAGAGCAACATCCGCTTCGCTTTGACGGTCGAGCCGGAGAATGCCGCGCTGCGCGCCTGGGCCGCCAAGGCCGCCGCCCTGCGCGCCGAGGGCAAGCCGACGGTGCCGACCACCATCGGACATGAACTTGCGACCAACCCCTTCATGCGGGCCGGTGACGTCGCTACCCTGGCGGAACGACGCCGGGGCAAAGACAATTTTCGCTGACCCTCTTCCAAGGACCGACACCCACATGCCGATGACCCTGCACCACTCTCCCGCCAGCCCCTTCGTGCGCAAGGTGATGGCCGTGGCCATCATCCGTGGCCTCGACGGCCAGATTGAGACCGTCGCGACCAACCCGCACGTCTCGCCCGAGGATCTGCTGGCGGTCAATCCGCTGTCCAAGATCCCCTGCCTGGTGCTGGAGGATGGCACCGCCGTCTTCGACAGCGCGGTGATCTGCGACGTGCTGGACCGGATGGGCGACGCGCCCCCGCTGATCCCGGCCAGCGGCAAGGAGCGGACCAAGGTGCTGGTGCTGGAAGCCCTGGCCGATGGCATCATGGACGCCGCCGTGGCGCGCCGCGGCCTCATCGGCCTGCCGATGGACGAGGGCCGCACCCGCGCCGACAGCCGCTACAAGGCCGCCGTGCAGCGCGGGCTGGCGGCGATCGAGCCGGGCAGCCTGTCCGAACTGCATGACCTCGGCGCCATCTCGGTCGCCTGCGCCCTCGGCTACCTGGACTTCCGCTTCCCGCACGAGCCCTGGCGCGAGGCCCATCCCGCCCTGGCCACCTGGTACGAGGCGGTGGACGTGCTGCCGGCGCTTTCGGCAACGCGCCCGCCGGCGGCCTGATGCGCCTGCCCGACCTCCGCGATCCGGGGCTGGACCCACGCGTCCTCATCGAGGCGCTGGAACTGGCCCCGCATCCGGAGGGCGGGCATTTCCGTGAAACCTGGCGCGACCGCCCCGCCGGCGGCGAGCGCGGCGTCGGCACCAGCATCCTGTTCCTGCTGATGGCCGACGAAATCAGCCACTGGCACCGCGTCGACGCGGCCGAGGGCTGGCACTGGCATGCGGGGGCGGCGCTGGACCTGTCGCTCTCGCGCGACGGGCGGGCGGTGACCGCGCTGATCCTCGGCCCCGACCTCGGGGCCGCGGAACAGCCCTTCGCGATGGTGCCCGCCGGCTGCTGGCAGGGCGCGCGGTCGCGCGGCGCCTGGACCCTGGTCGGCTGCACCGTCAGCCCCGCCTTCGACTTCGCGGGCTTCGAGATGGCCCCGCCGGGCTGGGCCCCGGCCCCCCCGCCCCGGGGCGGCCGCCGCAGGAGTGATCCGGCATGAGCAACGCCCGATGAGTGACGCCGGCGCCTGGGACCGACGCTATGCCGTGCCCGAATTCCTGTTCGGCACCGAGCCCAACCTCTACCTCCGCAGCCTGACCCACCGGCTGCGGCCGGGGATGCGGGCGCTGGCGATCGGCGATGGCGAGGGGCGCAATGCCGCCTGGCTCGCCGGGCTGGGGCTGGAGGTCACCGCCGTGGACTGGTCGGCCGAGGGCCAGGCCAAGGCCGCGGCACTGGCCGCGTCGCGCGGGGTCGCCCCCCGCTTCGTGCAAGCGGACCTGACCCTGTGGGACTGGCCCGTTGGCGCCTTCGATCTGCTCGCCTGGGTTTTCGTGCATCTGCCGCCGGCCGATCGCGCCGTGGCCGCGGCCGGGGCCGCCGCCGCCTTGGCCCCCGGCGGGCTGCTGGCGCTGGAGGGGTTTTCCCCCGCCGGCACCGGCCGCCGTGCCGGTGGGCCGAAGGATGCGAGCCTGCTCTGGACCCGGGCCGAGGTGGAACGCCTCTTCCCCGGGCTTGAGGTGCTGGAGCTGCTGGAGGGCGCCGTGCTGCTGGATGAGGGGCCGAAGCACCAGGGCCTGGCCGAGGTCGTCCGCGCCCTGCTGCGCCGCCCGGGCTGACGCGGCGGATCCGCGCGGCGGGCAGATGGACGGCGGCTTATGCTGCGGTGCAAGATCGGCGGTGATGGCGCAACTCCACCCTGACCGCCCGCAGACGGAGCTGGATTCGCGCCAGCTCGTCACGCGGCTCCTGCTGGCATTCGGTCTCGGGGCCTATGCCTCGGCGCTCGGCACCCGGCTCCTCGATCCGATGATGACCCTGATCGGGACGGATTTCCTCGCCGAGCCGCGCCAGACCGCGCTGCTCGCCTCCGCCTTCGCCCTGCCCTATGCGCTGATCCAGCCGGTGCTGGGGCCGATCGGGGACGCGCTCGGCAAACGCCGGGTGGTGGGCTGGTCACTGCTCGGGCTGGCGGTCTCGGCCCTGCTCTGCGCCCTGGCGCCGAGCTTCTGGTGGCTGTTTGCCGCGCGCATCCTGGCCGGGCTGACCGCCGGCGGCACCATGCCGCTGACCCTCGCGGTCTTCGGCGATTCGGTGCCGCTGGTGCGCCGCCAGGTCGCGATCAGCCGCCTGCTGATGTTCGCCATCGCGGGCCAGGTTTCGGGCGGCGCGCTGGCGGGGGTGCTGGCGCCGCTGCTCGGCTGGCGCGGGGTGCTGGCGCTGTCCGCACTCACCGCGCTGGCGGGGTGGTTCGCCGCGCGCGGCGGCCCGGCCGAACCGCGACTGCCGCTGAACTTCGGCCAGAGCTTCCGCCGCACCGGCACGATCCTGGCGAATCCGGCGGCGCGGCTGCTGTTCGGCGCCGTGTTCATCGAAGGCTGCCTGATCTTCGGCCTCTTCCCCTATCTCGGCCCCTTGCTGGTGGAACGCGGCCTCGGCGGCGCCACCCAGGCGGGGCTGTCCATCGCGAGCTTCGGCCTTGGCGGCTTCCTCTACACGCTGCTGGCCGGGATCATCCTGCGCGCCATCGGCCAGTCCGGCCTCATCCGCCTCGGCGCGATCTGCGTCGCGGCCGGGCTGCTGTCGGTCGGGCTGGCGAGCACGCTGCCGATGGTGCCGGCAGGAACGATCCTGATGGGCTTCGGCTTCTTCGCCGTGCATGGCTCGATCCAGACCCGGGTGACCGAGGTCGCACCCCATGCGCGCGGCAGCGCGGTGTCGATGCATGCCTTCTGGTTCTTCCTCGGCCAGAGCATCGGCCCGCTCGCCTTCGGCCTGCTCGCGGCACCGGCGGGGGTGCTGCCGGCGGTGGTGCTCTGCGGCGCCGGGATTCTCGGCCTCGGCTTCTATCTGGCGCGGCGCTGAGGCTGGCGCGGCGCTGAGGCGTCAGGCCCCGGCCCGGCGCAGCACCCCATCCGGGCCGAGAGTTGATCCCGCCGCCGGATGCGGCACTGTGCCGGCATCAGGCAAGGACCGCGCCATGCTGCCCTCCCAGCGTGCCCTCTTCGACATCCCGCGTGAGGTCTCCTACCTCGACGCCGCCTCCGCGAGTCCGCTGCCGCTCGCGGTGCGCGACGCGGGGCTGATCGGGGCGCGACGCAAGGTGCAGCCCTGGACGCTGGACCCGGCCCGGCCCGCGGTGCTGTTCGCGCGGGCGCGGGCGGCGGCGGCGCTGATCGGGGCCGAGGCCGTGGACATCGCGCTGATCCCCTCGATCAGCTACGGCATCGCCACCGCCGCGAAGATCCTGCCGGTGCCACGCGGCAGCCGCGTGCTGGTGCTGCATGAGGATCACGCCTCGCCGGTCCTGGAATGGGAGTCGCGCGCCGAGGCGCGGGGCTTCACGGTCGAGGCGGTGATGCCCGACCCCGCGGGTGACTGGACGGCCATGGTGCTGGCGGCGATCGCGCGGCCGGGCGCGGCCCCGGTCGCGCTGGCCTCGATCTCCACGGTGCATTGGGCGGATGGCGGGATGCTCGACATGGCCGCCATCGCCGTGGCGCTGCGCGCGGCGGGGGCCTTGCTGGTCGTCGATGCGACCCAGGCCGCCGGCGCGGTCGCGATCGACGTGCGTGGGCTGGACCCGGATGTGCTGGTCTTCCCGACCTACAAATGGGTGCTCGGCCCCTATGGGCGCGCCTTCCTCTACATCGCCCGGCGCCACCAGGGCGGTGTGCCGCTGGAGCAGACGGCGCATGGCCGCCGCGCCGTCACCGCCGAACGCGCGCCCTACTTCGCTGACACGGCCTACATCGATGGCGCGAGGCGCTTCGACATGGGCGAGCGCGACCACTACATCGGCATGGAGATGGCCGCGATCGGGATGGAGATGATGGCCGGCTGGGGCACCAGCGCGATCACCCAGCGGCTCGGCGCGCTGACCTCACGCTTGCAGGCGGGGCTGGCCGACAGCGGCGCCCGCATGCTGCCGGCCAGGCTGCGCGCGCCGCATATCCTGAGCCTGGGCTTTCCCCATGGCCTGCCAAGCGGGTTGATGGAACGGCTGGAGGCCGATGGCGTACATGTCGCGGCCCGGCTCGGGCGGCTGCGGATCAGCCCGCATGTCTACAATGACGAGGCGGATGTCGATCGCTTCCTGCAAAGCTTCCTCACGGCGACGACGCGCCGCGACTGACGTCGAACCAGCGCGTCGAGCGGAACAGCGGCCAGCCCTCCGGCCGCGGCGCCAGCCCTTCGGCCGCGGCGATGCTGGTGGCGCGGGCCTGGGATTCGGCCGGGGTGGTGCCGGGGCCGGCGAGGCGCCGGTACAGCCGCGCCGCCTCCCCCACCGCCTGCCGCCCGATCCGGCCACGGCCGTCCTGGCGGGAGCGCAGGAAGGCCGCGACATCCTGTGCGGCCGGAGGCGCGCCGCGTTCGGCGGCCAGCACCTGGCGCACCTCCTCGGCCGACAGCCCGTAGCGGGTGACGCCTTGGGTCAGCACATCGGGGCTGCCCGCGGTGCCATCCCGCGCGCGCAGCCGCACCAGCTCGGCGAAGCCGGCCCGTGCCGCCGGTGGCGCCACCGCCTCGGCCACCAGCGGGCCGCGCGGCGCGCAGACGGCGCAGGGCAGGATGCTCACCCGCCCGTCCAGCTCCATCAGCTTGGTCTCGATCCGCATGTCCGGATGCCGCGCGCGCACCGCCTCGGCGGCGCGGGCCAGGACATCGGCGTGCAGCCGTTCCTCCTCGGCCGCATCGGCGAAGGGGCGGCCGAGATGCTGCGCCATGGCGCCGCAGTCGCGGTGGTTCAGCAGGGTCACGCGCGTCACGCCATGCAACTGGCGGGAGGCGGCCAGATTCTCCCAGATCGTCGCGGCCCATGCGGCGCGGGCCGGGTCCGCCAGCGCCAGCGCGGCGCCGGCGACGCGCATCTCGCTGTAGCGCTCGCCCCGGCCGATGGCGGCGAAATACATGCCGCTGTCGTCGATCAGCCGGGGGTCGATGCAGGCCAGCAGGAAGGTCTCGGCCTTTTGGGTCAATGGGGAACCTCCTCGACATGGGCGATGCCGGTCAGGCGATGCATGATCGAGCTGTAGATGAGCCCCGAGGTCAGGATGACCGCGAGGCAGACCAGCAGCCCGAGCAGCAGCGTGTCGCCATCGGTCAGATCGGCGGCACCGACCTGCCAGAGCAGCGCCAGCGCGCAGAGGCACAGCAGCAGCACAAAGGTGATCCCGCGCGGCCGCAGCACGGCGAGCACCGTCTTCCACAGCACCATATGCACGCCGGCGAGCATGAGCCCGACCGCGAGCTTGGCCAGCCCGTCCTCCAGACCGGCCGTCAGCCAGTGCCAGTAGGAATAGCCGCTTGGGTTGTAGAGCGAGAAGACCGCGAAGAGGCTGAACAGCATCCGCGCCGCCACCGGCTTCCAGTCGTAGCGGACGGTGCTCACGGCACCAGGCGCCGCATCGCGAGATCGGCGAGCAGGGCTGCCTCCGCCTCCAGCCGCAGCCGCGCGCGCGCGGCCTCGCGCCAGGCATCGAGCGTCGGCTCCGGCGGCAGGCCGGCCAGGGCGGCGGCGGCCGGGGCAAGGCCGCCCGCCTCCATATGCGCCTGCGCCACGACGGCGGCGATCAGCGCCGGGCTGTCGAGCCCGCCGCTGACACCGGCGCCGAGGCGCATCACGCGGGCGAGGAACAGCCCGAGGCCGCCCTCGACCCCCACCTCGGCCGCCACCGCGGCATCGAGGGCGGCGGGCAGCGTTGCCGCCAGCATCCGCCGGTTGGGCACCCCCACCGCCGCCAGATCGCCAAGGCGGCCGAGCACGGCCTGGATCTCCGCATCCTCCCCCGCCATCCGCCCGGCCAGGGCGAGGCTGCGGGGGAAGGGCGCGGGGCGGGCGAGCTGCGGCAGCAGCATCTCGATCCCGGCGGCGGCCATGATCGGATCCGCCAGGGCCGGGCCGGCCAGCAACAGGACAAGGGCAAGGGCGCCGCGCATGGCTCAGACGCACCCCGCCCTGGGCAGGGCCCCGAGCGCCGCCCGTCGCGCGGCCAGCACCGCATCGACGGCGGCATTGCCGCTGGCGAGGAAGCCGGCCTCGGCCGTGGTGATCGCCGCCATTGCATTGGCCTCGAAGGCGTCGCGGTTGATGGCGGCATCGACGCGGTTGATGATCCAGTCCAGGCCCCAGGACAGGCCGATGCCGCCCGCGACGCCGGCGACCACCCCCGGCGTCCCCGCCAGCGCATAGCCGAAGACGCCGGCGGTGGTGACGATGGACCCCGCCTCGCTGACCCGCACCGCCAGCACGCCGAGCCGCGAGGCGAGCGGGCGCACCGAGCGCAGGAACACGGTTTCGGTGTCGATCACCGGATGGAACAGCGTGTCGGCATCATGCGGCACGGCGGCGATGATCTCGGGGGCCAGCGGCGGCAGCGCCGTCGCCCCGGGGATGGTGGCGGCTAGTTCGGCCAGCAGCATGCGATGTTCCTCCTCCAGCATGGCAGCGATATGCGCGAGATCGGCGGCGAGGCCGCCGCCGTCCATCGCCGGGCGCGTCACCTGTTCGTCGAAGTTCTCCCGGATCGGGCCGGCGAGGCGATGGGCGAATTCATCGACGGTCGGCAGCCGCCCCGGCGTCACCGCCGCCTCCCCCGCCCCGCGCAGCGCCTGGGCGAGGATGCGGTAGGAGGTGAGGTAGCTCTGCACCCAGTCGTAGGCCCAGTCGCTGAAGCCGGGCACGCGCAGCCGGGCGACGCCGAAGCGCTGGGTCGCGGAATCCTGGAACATGGTGGCGGCGAAGCGGCGCATCCGCGCGCCGCCCGCATCGTAGCGCGCCATCGCCTCGGCCGGGCAGACGAGCGGCGGCGGCGGCGGCACCATGCCGCCCGCCTGGCCCGGATGGCGCAGCAGCAGCGGGCCGATGACGGCGATGGTCAGGCCGGTGCCGAACCAGATCATGCGGCCTCGCCGCCACAGCGGCTCCGTGGCAAGTCTGTCCCGAAGCGGCGCGGGGGATGGCAGGGGATGGGGGGCTTCGAGGTCTGGCCGGTGCTGGTCGATGGCATGGCGGCCCTGCTCGCCTTCGCTCTGGCCTTCGGGATGCTGCGCCTCGGCGCCTTCCAATACGGCACGCTCGCCCCGCATGGCGCGGAGGCGACGCCCGTGCTGCACATGCTCGGGCTGGTCGCGGGGGCGCTCGGCGGGGTGGGGCTGCTGTTGCCCGATGCGGGCCTGTTCCGCGCCGGCGAGATCTTCGCCACCGACGGCGCCTGGAGCATCGGCCTGCCCGTCTTCCTGGAGCGCCACGCGCTGCCGGCGATGGCGACGCTGCGCGCGGCGGCCGATGGGCTGCAAGGCAAGGCCGGCGTGCTCGCGTTGCTGACCGGCTGGGGCGCGATCCTGGTGCTGGGCGCGGCGATTATCATGGCCCGGCGCCTCTGGCCCGGCTGGCGGGCGGCCGGCGCGGTCTGCCTGCTCGCCGTCTGGATCGCGGTGATCCTGCACTACGCGGCACATCTGCTGGCCTGGAGCCTGGCGCAGCTCAACATCTGGGTGCTGCCGCTGCTGCTGCTGCTGTTCCAGCGCTGGCGCTATGCAGCACCCGCCACTGGGCACTGAGACGCTCATTCGACGCGCATCAATTGCAGGAAGGGCCGCGCCGACAGCAGCGCCGGATCGCCGATGAAGGGGAAGGCGAGCTTGATCGACACCGCGAGCACGCTGCCGACAATCAGCGCGACGAAGCCCCCCATGGCGTAATGCACCGCCGCGGTCGAACTGCCGAAGAACCATTGGAAGGCCAGGATCGCCACCGACAGGATCAGGATCAAGGCCCAGATCAGCCCGCCGATGGTGCGCGACATCACCGACAGCCGCGCGATCCGCCCCTCGGCGACCTGGGCGACCCAGCCGATGGTGTTCTGCGCCAGGGCCTGCTGCGCCTGGGTCACCGGCTCGGGGTCGAAGAAGGCGCGGGTGAGGCGGCCGAAGGCGGCGTCGGATTCCGAAAGCCCTGACCCTGACTGCATGTTCTCCCAATCGCGTTCCACCACCGCGGCGGCGTAGCCGCGGATCGAGGCATACATCTCCCCCCGCGCCGGCCCCTGTTCGGGCAGGCTGTAGCTCGGCACGCTGAGCGCCAGCATGTAGAGCCCGCCCACTTCCTTTTGCAGCGTGTCGCGGGCCGTCTGGTAGATGTCCCAGGCGCCGACCAAAGTGAGGGCGGCGACGACGGCATAGACCTCGACGATGAAGCCGTATTTCGTGGCGCCCACCACCGCATTCGCCGACAGTTCCTGCGGCGTGAACACCGACTGGATGATGTGGCCGCAGGCGAGCGCCAACAGCAGCGGCACGCCCAGCATGGCCAGGATCATCAGGGGCAGTGGCAGCACCGCCAGGAATTGGGTGATCGCCGGATCCATTTTGGTATCCCCGCGCTGTCTTGCCGTTGCGTCAGTCGAGATCGTCGAGATCGTGCTGATGCACGTAGTTGCCGACCGCGAGACCGGCCGCGGCCCCCACCGCCGCCGCCAGCGCGCCGCCATTGATCAGCACCGAGCCCAGCACCGCGCCGCCGAACATGCCGATGCCGAGGGCCATCGCATGCGAGGCCGTGGGGGCCGCGGCCATGGCCTGCTCCATCAGCGTGGCGCCATGGGGCACCGTGCCAGGGGCGGTCTGGGCCAGCGCCGGCGTGGCGGCCAGGCCCAGGGCAAGAATGGCGGGCAACAGGCGTGCGTTCATCGCAGGTTTCCTTTTGGGGGGTGTTGAAGGCATCACGCCTCGATCGCCCGATACCAGCGGCGGGTCGGCACGATCCGTCCCTGGCGTCGCGGCGCGATTTCGTTTTCTTCCATCAGGCGCTTGACGCGTTTCTGGCCATCGGCCTCGGTCAGCGCGGCACCCGTGCGGGCGCGGTAGAAGGCGACGACCTTGCGGAAGTCGTCGCGCGCGACACGGCCCTGCCGGTCGCCAAGGGTTTTCAGCAGCTGCACGGTGGGCCGGTCGAGCTCCCGCGCCAGCACCACGCCGAGCGCCTCGGCGCTGGTGCGGATGGTCGCCTGCGCCTCCTCCAGCGAGAGGCTGTAGCGGGTGACCGCGTCTTCCAGGAGCTTGGTCTCCTGCTCCCGGTCGAGGAACCTGCGGCCCTGGAGATGGAGCTTCACCAACTCGGCAAAGCGGCCCCGCACGGCGCTGTCGGTCATCGTCATGGCAAACCTTTTCTGGCGTTGGCCCGTCACGATTTTCGTGACGGCGACAGGGAAGAAGGAGGGGGCTAGTGCTGGATTTCGTAGACGGCCGGGCGGATCTGCGCCGGACCCGGCGCGCGTTGCTCGAAGCCCTGGTTGCTCGGGCTCATGGTCTGCAAGCGCTGGTTCAGCCGGTCGATGGAGCGCAGGATGCGGCTGGCCTCCTGCCCAAGCGGCGGATCGACCGGGGAGAGCGTGAACTTCACATAGGGCAGCGGCATCAAGGTGACCTGCAGCTTGTCCACGCCGAAGCCGCCGATCTCATTGGCATCGAGGATCCCGGACACGATCGCCCGCTGTATCACCGCGATCGGCCCACCATGGCGGCGCGCATGGCGATCGAGGCTGCGCAACAGGAATTCACGATCGGCCTCGGACAATTCGCGCGACTGGCCGAACACCAGCGTCAGCCCGGGGATCAGGCCAACGGTGCTTTCGATCTCCTTCAGCTTGAAGCCGGCGATGTCCATCAGCCAGGTGAAGTCGTCGGTCTGGTTGGTCTGGTTCTGGCGAATGGCATAGCCCATCGAGCCGGTGCCGAAGCCGATCGAGTCGATCACCCCGCTCCAGATCCGCTCCAGCCGGTCACCCAGGCTTTCGGCGGCGGGCAGGTCCTGTAGCGGCACCGCGACCGGCCCCGGCGAGGCGGACAGGCTCTGGGCCGCGGCGGGCCAGGGCCCGGCGATCCAGGCGGTGGTCAGGAGAAGCAAGGCTGCGACACGCAAGGTTCGGCGCGGAGGGGTCATGGGGGTCGTCTCCCTGGGAAGCTGCGGCATCAGTGCGACATCCGTTCGAGGCGGTCGGCGATGCGCCGCTGCGCGGTGCGCTCCACCGGCGGCAAGGGCACCAGACCGCCGAGCACCAACTGTCCGCCCGGCCCGCTCACGGCTTCCGACACGGCCTCCATCGCGAATTCGCGGATGCCGCGCACGACGCCACCGCCGCGCTGGCTGCGCGCATGCTGTCGCTTCACGTAGAGGTAGACGCGGTTCACCGCCTCATAATCCAGGTTCGCGATGCTGGTCGCGGTGGGGATCACCCCGTTCAGCCGCAGCGGCACCAGATTGCCGCCGCTGTCCTGCAACTGGCCGAAGGTGATGACGCCGATCGTGCCAGGCTCGGCCTGCAACAACGCACCGGGAACCTCGCCGCCACGCCGCTCCACCACCCGGCCGTCGTTGCGCAGCGTGGTGCATTTGCCGACGCGGTAGGAGGCATCGAAGATCAGCCGCAGCGCCGAGACATCGCGGCAACCGGCCTCCATGATGAAGCTGTTGAAGCGGGGGCGCGCGGAGGCGTCACCATCGGGGATGATCATCCGGACCGGCGTGTCCGGCAGGCCCTGCCCGATCTGGGACCAGGTGGCGACGCGGTTGACGGCGAATTCCTCGCCCTCCGGCTTCTCGGCGCGCATCGCCTCATAGACCTGGTGCGGCGTCAGCGCGGCCAGCGCATCGCCCCGGCGCACCGCCAGCACCACCGCGCTGAAGCCCAGATGCAGCTCCACGATCTCGGTCACGCCATTGGCGGCGCAGGCATCGATCACCGCGCGCGGCATCTGCCGTGTCAGCACCGCGACATCCGGCGCGGTCGGGCCGAGGCCCGAGCAGAAGGCCTGCGCGACCATCCCCGCGGCGAGCAGCTCCACCCGGGGTGCAACGGCATCGCTGTAGCGTTCGGTGAAGCTGCGCGAGAGCGTCGTGGCCAGCAGACGGGACGTGCCGGGCGCCACGACGAACACCGCTTCCCGGGGGCGCGGGCGCGAGATCTGCGACGGCACCGGATCGCCGAAGACCTGGGCCAGCGTCTGGGTCTGCGCCTGGGCGCCGCCGCCCGCCAGAACCGCCGCCGTGGCCAGCAGCATTGCGCGGACCCTATTCATGCCGATGCTCCTCATCCGGTCCTCCCAGGGCGCGCCAATGCGCGCAGCAGCGTTTCGTTGATGGCCTGTTCGACCGAGAGCCGCGCCCGCGCCTGCGCCATCCAGCCGGCCAGCATCGGCTGCACGCTGGCATCGAGCGTGGTGGCATCGGCGACGGCGGCGGCCAGATGTCCGCGGGCGAGCGATTGCAGGATCTCGGTCACCGCCTGGCGCGGCGCGCTGACCGGCGGCGGGCGGACCAGGCCGATCGAGGACAGCGCCCCGCGCGACCAGTCCAGCAGCCGCCAGCCCTCGACCGGGGCCCGTGCCAGCAGGTCGGGGCTCAGCGCCTCGAAGGTCTCGCGCAATTCCCAGACGGTCGGCAGGCCGCGCCCGGCGTGGCTGGCCAGCACCTCGGCCAAGGGGGCGGGCAGCGACTGCGGCGGCGCGTTTTCGCGCAGCACCTGCAATTCGCGGGTGAAGGGGCGGGGCGTGGCCAGCGCCGCCTGCAAGGTCAGCGCGGCGGCGACGAAGCGATCCGAGCGCGGGGCCGCCAGCGCCTCGTTCAACGCGGCCTCGCGCAATTCGGCCAGGATACGGGCGGCGGTGGGCTCGAAGCTGGCGAAGCTTTCCTCCAGATGCGCCATGCGCTGGGCCAGCACCACCTGCTCGGCGGCGGAGGGAGGCGTGGCGATGGGGGCGGCGGAGCCGCGCGCCGTGCCGGACAGCACCAGCGCGGTCCCACCCAGCCCGCAGGCCAGTGCCACCAGCGACCAGACGGCGGCCGGGGGCATCCCCCGCGTGGCGGCCGCGAACCAGCCGGGCGGCGGCGCCGGCGCGGCATGGCGCATCTGCGCGGAAGTGTGCCGAGGTGAGCGCAAGGCAGCCGCAGCCTCCGGTCCGTCCTCGCCACGCAGGGTGGCGGGGATCGCAGCGCCTGGGTCGGACGGCGCCTCCGCGTCCGGGGGGTGGCGCGGGCTGGGCCCGCCGTCCTCGAACAGCGGTGTTATCGCGCCGCGAGCCTAACGAAACGTCACCGGGACGAGAGTTCGTGCCCCGGTGTCGCAAGCGCCGCCACCTGGGCCTCGATCCGGGCCATCATCGCCAGCAGCGGGCGATTGTCGGCGAGGCTCAGCAGGAAGGCGTTCTCGGCGAAGGCGTCGCGCAGGTAATGCCCGGTCGGCGCGGGGCAGCCGGCATAGGTGAAGCGCAGGAATTGCACGAGCAGCAGCGAGCGGACGAAATGCACCCCGGTCAGCGCCCGCAGCGGGATCGTCGTCTCCATCTCCCGCTCCAGATGGTGCAAGATGTTGAGTCCGGCGAAGAACAGCCCGATGCGCTCGATCCGCAGATGCTCGGGATAGAGCAGCAGCAGCCCCCCCATCCCCGCCAGCCGCGCCAGCGGGGCCGGGCCATGCGGGGCTGGGCCATGCGCGGTCACGCCCGGCGGGCCGGGGTGGCAGGGGGGGCGGGCGGGATCGGGGCTGGCATGGGGCTTGGGGCTTGGGGCTCGGGACGGAACGATACGGCCGTCCCTGGCCGGGGCGGAAGCCCCCCGGCCGGCCCCATCGGGCAGCGAAGAGCAGACCGGCGTCGACCTTGGGTGGTCGGCAGCGGCAAGGACAGCATATATGACGGAATGTCCTCTCTGCTGTCGTCGTCCGCACTGCCCGACCTCGCCCATTTCGGCGATGAAGTCATTCTCAACGAGGTCTCGGCCAAGGCGCTGGCGGCCGCGCGCCTCTATCTCGCCGAGGGCCGGGTCCGCTCCGTGACCGTCTCGCCCGATGGGCGCCGGATCAAGGCCGAGGTGCAGGGCAGCGCCCCCGCCCCCTACCGCCAGAGCATCCAGATCTTCCGCGAGGGCCGCCCTGGCTTCCAGGGCACCTGCACCTGCGCGGTCGGGGTGAACTGCAAGCATGTCGCGGCGGTGCTGCTGTCGCTGCGCCACGGGGCCACCCCCGCCCCCGTCGATTCGGGCGCGCCGGCGGAGCCGGTGGCCGGGCCGCTGGTGCCGTATCTGTATCTTCACCTGGGCAGCGTGCCCTTCGATCCGGCCCGCCGGCGGGCCCCGCCGCGCTATGGCGCGCCGACCGCCTATGCGGCGCCCCTCGCCACGCTCTCCTTTGCCTATGGCCCGCTGCTGCTGCCCTTCGCGCGGCAGGATTCGCCCGCCGTGGTGGAGCAGGACGGCCGGCGCTACCGCCCGACCCGCGACCGCTCGGCGGAACAGGCGGTGCTGCGCCGCCTGGGTGGCATCGGCTTCGCGACCGTGGGCGATGTCGCCCCGGTCTTCGTGCCGGCCGGCCAGGGCGATGATTTCCTGCTGGACGACGACCAGGACGGCACCACCTGGCTCGATGTGATGCGCCATGAGATCCCGGCGCTGCGCAGCGCCGGCTGGCATGTCGTGGTCACCGACGACTTCCCCGTCCGCCTGGTCGAGCCCGATGGCGAGGTCGAGGGCGAATTGCGCGACACCACCGGCATCGACTGGCTGGAGCTGCACCTCGGCGTGATGGTCGAGGGCACGCGCATCGACCTGATCCCGTTGATGCTCCAGCTCATCAAGACCGGCATCGGGCCGGACAATGGCAGCGACAGCCCCTTCCTGCTGCCGCTGGAAGATGGCCGCCTGCTGACCCTCTCGCCCGAGAGCATCCGGCCCACGCTGATGGCGCTGATGGAGCTGGTCGAGGCGGGGCTGGTCGATCCGGCCTCGGGCAAGCTCGGCCTTGCCCGGCACGATGCGGTGGAGATGTCGCGGCTGGAGGAGTCCTCCGGCCTGCTGTGGCATGGCGCCGAGGGGCTGCGCGCCCTGGGCCGCCAACTGCGCGACGGCGGCGGCGCGATCCCCGAGGCGAAGGTGCCCGACACCTTCAAGGGCTCGCTGCGCCCCTATCAGGCCCAGGGCGTCGCCTGGCTGCAGTTTTTGCGCGCCGCCGGCCTGGGCGGCGTGCTGGCCGACGACATGGGCCTCGGCAAGACCGTGCAGACCCTGGCGCATCTGCTGGTCGAACAGCAGGCAGGGCGGCTGGACCGCCCGGCGCTGATCGTCTGCCCGACCAGCCTGATCCCCAACTGGCGGCTGGAGGCCGAGCGCTTCGCCCCCGGCCTGCGGGTCCTGCCGCTGCACGGGCCGGCGCGCAAGGAACGCTTCCACGAGATCGCCGACCACGATCTGGTCCTGACCACCTACCCCCTGCTGGCCCGCGACCATGAGGTGCTGACCGCCCAGGACTGGCATGCGGTGATCCTGGACGAGGCCCAGACCATCAAGAACCCCAATGCCGAGACCACCCGGCAGGCGCTGCGGCTGCGGGCGCGGCAGCGGCTCTGCCTCTCCGGCACGCCGCTCCAGAACCACCTCGGCGAGCTG
Source organism: Humitalea rosea (assembly GCF_003253705.1). Taxonomy (GTDB): domain Bacteria; phylum Pseudomonadota; class Alphaproteobacteria; order Acetobacterales; family Acetobacteraceae; genus Humitalea; species Humitalea rosea. The sequence goes on along the minus strand of NZ_QKYU01000007.1, from coordinate 66,278 downwards.
TGGTCGCTGTTCGACTTCCTCTCCCCCGGCTTCCTGGGGGACGCCAAGACCTTCCGCACCCGCTACCGCACGCCCATCGAGAAGCATGGCGACAGCGACCGCCAGGCGCTGCTGAACCGCCGCGTCCGCCCCTTCCTGCTGCGGCGGACCAAGGATGAGGTGGTGCGGGAGCTGCCGCCCAAGACCGAGATCGCCGAGCCGATCGAGATGGGGACCACCCAGCGCGCCGTCTATGAGGCGATCCGGCTGGCCATGCACAGCCGCGTGCAGGCGGCGATCGCCGAGAAGGGCATCGCGCGCTCCGGCATCATCATCCTCGATGCGCTGCTGAAGCTGCGCCAGGTCTGCTGCGATCCGCGGCTGTTGCAGCTCGCCTCGGCCCAGAAGGCCGGCTCGGCCAAGCTGGAGCGGCTGATGGAGTTGCTGGAGGTGCTGCTGGGCGAGGGCCGCCGGGTGCTGATCTTCAGCCAGTTCACCACCATGCTGGCGCTGATCGAGAAGCGCCTGGCCGAGGCCAATATCAAGCACGTCATCCTCACCGGGCAGACCACCGACCGCACCACCCCGGTGCGCGAGTTCCAGGCCGAGAAGGTCCCGGTGTTCCTGATCAGCCTCAAGGCCGGCGGCGTCGGGCTCAACCTGACCGCCGCCGATACCGTCATCCACTACGATCCCTGGTGGAATCCGGCGGTGGAGGCGCAGGCGACCGATCGCGCCCATCGCATCGGGCAGCAGAAATCCGTGTTCGTGCACCGCCTCATCACCCTCGGCACCATCGAGGAGAAGATGGAGCTGCTGAAGGACAAGAAGCGCGGCCTCGCCGCCTCGGTGCTGGACGACGGGCGGGCGGATGCGCTCAGCCTGACCGAGGGCGATCTGGAGGCGCTGTTCGCCCAGGCCTGAATCCGGCCACCCTGAATCTGGCCCCTCCCCCCTTGCGCGCGGCCGCTCGCCGCGCTGCAACAAGAGTGTCGTCGTCAGGAGCCAGCCGCCCATGCCCGCCGCCACCCACCGCGTCCCGGCCACGCCGGACACCATCCGCTTCGGTGCCTTCGATGCGAGCTTCCCCGCGGTCGCGACCATCGCGAGCGGCGACCTCGTGGTGCTGGAATGCGTCTCCGGCGCGCCGGATGTGATGCCGCCGGCCGGCTCCGGCATGGTGATCCCCCCGGCCCTGGCCGCCATCCATGCGAGCCACCCGCCGCGCCTCGGGCCGCATATCCTGACCGGCCCGGTCGCCGTCGCGGGCGCGGAGCCCGGCGACATGCTGCGCATCGACATCGAGAAGATCGAACTCGGCGCCGATTGGGGCTTCTGCGGCTTCCGCCCGCTGTTCGGGACGCTGCCGGAGGATTTCCCCTTCCGCCGCCTGATCCACATCCCGGTGGACCGCGCGGCCAAGACCTGCCGCCTGCCCTTCGGCCCGCAGGAGGGCGGCACCCAGCTTTCGCTCAGCCCCTTCTTCGGCGTCATGGGCCTGGCCCCGCCGGAAGCCTGGGGCCAGATCAGCACCAAGGAGCCGCGCGCGCATGGCGGCAACCTCGACAACAAGGAACTCGGCGAGGGCTCGACCCTGTTCCTGCCGGTGCATATGGCGGGCGCGCTGTTCTCGGCCGGGGACGGCCATGGCGTGCAGGGCGATGGCGAGGTCTGCATCAACGCTTTGGAAATGTGCCTGACCGGACACTTCCGCCTGACCTTGGAAAAGGGCGGTGGCGCGAAGGACCCCCGCCTCGCCTTCCCGCGCGGGGAGACCAAGACCCATTTTATCACCATGGGCCTGAATGAGGATCTCGACCTCGCCATGAAGCAGGCGCTGCGGGAGATGATCGCCTTCATCGTCGAGCGGACCAACATCACCCCGGCCGATGCCTACCAGTTCTGCTCCCTGGCGGTGGACTTCCGGGTGACCCAGACGGTGAACGGCGAAAAGGGCGTTCACGGAATGCTGCGCAAAGGCCTTCTTTTCTGATCGGATCGGCCTGCCGACTCTACCCCTGGTAGGCGCCGGCAGGGTTCTCCACAAGTTTAAGTGCCTCGACCGAATCCATCGCTTGATCCGCCGGGCTGCTTTCCAGATACTCCATGTGGTAGGCAGGGCAGGTAGGAGCCACTAACGATGGATTGGTCAGCGGAAGCGATCGAGACGCTCAAGGCTCTTTGGGCCGAGGGACATTCGACCGCAGAAATCGGTCGGCGCATGGGCGTTTCCAAGAACGCCATCGTCGGCAAGGCGCATCGGCTGGCGCTGCCGGCCCGCCCCTCGCCGATCCGCCGGGACGGGGTGTCGCAGCCCATCACCTCCGGCCGCGCGCTGTTCACGCCGCCCGCCCAGCCCGCGCCCCAGGCACGCCCGGCGGCGTCCGAGCCGGTGGCCCCGCGGGCCATGGCCGCGCCCCGCCCTGCCGCCGCCCCGGCGCGCGCGCCGGTTGCAGTGGCGCCCCAGCCCTCCAGCCTGCGGGCCTTCCCGCGGGTCAGCAGCCGGACCTGCTGCTGGCCGATCGGCGAGCCGGGCACCTCGGGCTTCCATTTCTGTGATGGCGGCGCGCTGACCGGCAAGCCGTATTGCGCCGAGCACGCCGCCGTCGCCTATGTCCGCGCCCGCGACCGGCGCGAGGATGCGGCGTAACCCTCACACCACAGATGCTCAGACCACAGATTCCTCAGACTACGGGCACGGTGCCGCCGTCGATGACGTAGTCGGCGCCGTGGATCGAGGCGGCCTCGGCGGAGAGCAGGAAGGCGGCCAGCGCCGCCACCTCCTCCGGCAGCCCGGGCCGCCCGATCGGAATGCCGCCCAGCGAGCGCATCAGCCCCAGGCGGGCCTCGGCGGCATCCGTGCCCGCCCGCGTGGCCAGGCGTTCAATGAGCCGGGTCGCCGCCGCCGTTTCGATGAAGCCGGGCGAGATGGTGTTCACCCGCACCCCCTTCGGCCCGACCTCCTTCGACAGCCCCTTGCTGTAGGTCGTCAGCGCCGCCTTGGCCGCGGCATAGGCAAGCGTCGCCTCAGGCAGCGGCAGCCGCGCCTGGATCGAGGAGATGTGCAGCACCGCCCCCGCCCCCCGCGCGATCATCCCGGGTAGGAAGGCGCGGTCGAACCGCACCGCCGGGAACAGGTTCAGCGCCAGCTCCCCCTGCCAGATCTCATCGTCCAGCGCCGCGAAGCCACCGCTCGGCGCGGCCGACCCGCCGACCACATTGACCAGCAGGTCCAGCCCGCCGAAGCGCGCCGTCACCGCCTCGACGACGCTGCGCACCCCCGCGGCGGTGCTGACATCGGCCTGGACGAACAGGCTGGGGACGAGGCCCGGCGGCGGCGCGGCGCGCGCGGTGGTGGCGACCTGCGCGCCCTCGGCCAGCAGCCGGCGCAGGATCGCGGCCCCCATGCCCTGGGTGCCGCCGGTCACCAGGGCGCGCTTGCCGGCGAAGCGGCCGGAAATCAGAGTCTCTGGCATCAGCCGATCTCCAGCCGCGCGATCCCCGCGTCCGACAGGGTGAAACGGTAGCTGAGACGCACCGGGCTGCCGGGAAAATCGCCGGAGACGAGGCCGGTCATCACCCCATCCGCAAAACCCTCGGGCACGACCGTGGGGCGGTAGTCGCGGGTGGTCTGCTCCAGCCAGGCGCGGATGGCGGCGGGGCCGACATGCTCGCGGCCCTCGTCATGGACACGGCCATCAGGGGCGAAACAGGCCAGCATGGCGTCGATGTCCTGCCGGTTCTTGGCGGCGACATAACGGGCGATGGCGGGGGGAAGGGTCGGTGTCATGATGCTGTCTCCAAGGCTGGCCCCCTGGCGCGGCGCGCCGGGTTTGCCGTGCTGGGGAGGTGCGTCTAAGCTCCGAAAATGACAAGAACCGACGAAAAAGTAGGGTACTTACCCGAAAGTAAGCCCGCAGCCCTGACCCCCGACACCGCGGCCTCCGGCGTCGAGCAGGCGCTGAAGTTCCTGGAGGGCCGGTGGAAGCTGGTGATCCTGTTCCGCCTGTTCGGCGGCAAGGTCCTGCGGTTTTCCGAGTTGGAACGGTCGATCCCCGGCATCTCCCAGAAGATGCTGATCCAGCAGCTTCGGCAGATGGAGGCGGATGGCATCGTCCGGCGCGTCATCCATCACCAGGTGCCGCCCAAGGTGGAATATGGGCTGACCGAATGGGGCCAGGCGCTGTGCCCGGCGCTGGATGCGCTGCTGCGCTGGGCCGCGGCACGCGGGGAGGCCCCGGTCGCACCGCGCGAAAGCGGTGGCGCAGCCTAGCCGAACATGCCATACCGCGCGCGCTTGGGGGGTCCCTGACCTCCTTGGCGCCCCGCGCGCGTGGGGCCGTCAGCACGCTTCCGTTCCCTTCCATGCCCCGCATGGGCGGGAACCCAGGCGGGGCGGATCGGCGTTTCCGGCCACATGGGCGGCCTGCCTCGAAAGCGGCCTCCCCCGTGCAGCCCGAAGCGCTGGACCTTCGTCTCCGCCGGTTCGGACGCCTCTGCCACGTCCCGCGCCGCCCAACCCGCGTGCCCCCCATATGGGCCGGGCGCGCCGCCCCGTGCCGCATCGGCCCAGGGTAGTTTAGGACGATTCATGTTCGACAATTATTTCCGCAAGGACATCCCCTGGGGCGACAAGACCCTGACGCTGGAGACGGGCAAGATCGCCCGCCAGGCCGATGGCGCCGTGCTGGCGCGGCTCGGCGACACCATCGTGCTCTGCACGGCGGTCGGCGCCCGTTCGGTCAAGCCGGGGCAGGATTTCTTCCCGCTGACCGTGAACTACCAGGAAAAGGCCTTCGCGGCCGGCAAGATCCCCGGCGGCTTCTTCAAGCGTGAAGGCCGCCCCTCCGAGGTCGAGACCCTGGTCTCCCGCCTGATCGACCGCCCCCTGCGCCCGCTGTTCCCGAATGGCTTCCGCAACGAGGTCCAGGTCGTCGCGACGGTGCTGTCGCATGACATGGAGAACGACCCCGATGTGGTCGCACTGGTCGGCTGCTCCGCCGCGCTGACGCTCTCGGGCATCCCCTTCTTCGGCCCCGTCGCCGGCTGCCGCGTCGGCTTCATCGAAGGCGCCTATGTGCTGAACCCGACCGCCGACCAGCGGAAGGAAAGCAAGCTCGACCTGATGGTCGCCGGCACCGCCGAGGGCGTGCTGATGGTCGAATCCGAAGCGCAGGAGCTTTCGGAAGATGTGATGCTCGGCGCCGTGACCTTCGGCCACCAGGCCTTCCAGGCCGTGATCCAGGGCATCATCGAACTGGCCGAACGCGCCGCCAAGGACCCCTGGCCGGTCAAGGAGACCTCCGAGGCCGAGATCGCGCTCAAGGCCCGCATCAAGGAACTCGGCTTCGCGCCGATGGCCGAGGCCTATACCGAGACCCAGAAGCTGGTGCGCCAGGGCAAGGTCGGCGACGTCAAGAAGAAGATCGCCGAGACCCTGACCGCCGAGGGCCATGACGCCGCCGCCGCCAAGGGCCTGCTCAAGGAACTGGAAGCCGACGTCGTCCGCAATTCCATCCTCGACACCGGCCTGCGCATCGACGGCCGCAACACCACGACCGTCCGCCCGATCATGGCCGAAGTCGGCGTGCTGCCCCGCGCCCATGGCTCGGCGCTGTTCACCCGTGGCGAGACCCAGGCGCTCTGCGTCGCGACCCTCGGCACCGGCCAGGACGAGCAGGTCATCGACGCGCTCGGCGGCGATTACCGCGAGCACTTCATGCTGCATTACAACTTCCCTCCGTACTCGGTGAACGAGACCGGCCGGATGGGCAGCCCGGGCCGCCGTGAAGTCGGCCATGGCAAGCTCGCCTGGCGCGCGATCCGCCCGCTGCTGCCGGAAAAGACCGTGTTCCCCTACACGATGCGCGTCGTGTCCGAGATCACCGAGAGCAACGGCTCGTCGTCGATGGCGACGGTCTGCGGCACCTCGCTCGCGCTGATGGATGCGGCGGTGCCCCTGCTGCGCCCCGTCGCCGGCATCGCCATGGGGCTGATCAAGGAAGACCGCGGCTTCGCCGTGCTCTCCGACATCCTGGGCGACGAGGATTTCCTCGGCGACATGGACTTCAAGGTCGCGGGCACCGAGGCCGGTGTCACCGCGCTTCAGATGGACATCAAGATCACCTCCATCACGCCCGATATCATGCGTATCGCGCTGGATCAGGCCAAGGGTGGGCGCATGCACATCCTGGCTGAGATGGCCCGCGCGCTGACCGGCGCGCGTGGCGATGTGGCGGCGAATGCCCCCCGCATCACCGTGATCCAGGTGCCCAAGGACAAGATCCGCGAAGTCATCGGCACCGGTGGCAAGGTGATCCGCGACATCGTCGAGAAGTCGGGCGCCAAGGTCGATATCGAGGATGATGGGACGATCAAGATCGCCTCCACCAACCCCGCCGCGACCGAGCTCGCGATCAACATGATCCGCGGCATCACCGCCGAGGCCGAGATCGGCGCCATCTACCCCGGCACCGTCGTGAAGACCGCCGAATTCGGCGCCTTCGTGAACTTCCTCGGCGCCAAGGATGGGCTGGTGCATATCAGCGAGCTCGCCAATGAGCGCGTGAACCGCACCACGGACATCGTGAACGTCGGCGACAAGGTGAAGGTCAAGGTCATCGGCCACGACGACCGCGGCAAGGTGAAGCTGTCCATGCGGGTTGTCGATCAGACGACCGGTGCCGATATCTCCGAGCAGGTTGGGGCCCGTCGCCCCCGCGCCGAAGGCGAGGAAGCTGGCGAGCCCCGCCGCGAGCGCAGCGACGGCCGTCGCGATCGCGGCCCCCGTCGCGGTGACTATGCCGCCGATTGAGATCGGGTGAACTGGGTGGCCGGGGCAGTGTGAGCCCCGGTCCTTCGGGTGCTGCGCGTAGGGTTGCACTTGCGCCGCGTCACAATCCGCCGCATGTGCGGCGCGATGCACAACGGCTCATCCGGGCCGTACAAGTCGCCATGTCAGGCGCCGGAACGAGCGAACGACAAGAACCGTGAAGCCAATCAACGCGATCCGCATGGGGGGCGCCGACGTCCTGCCGCTCATCGAGGGCGGCAAGGGTGTCTCCGCGACGAATGGCCGCAGCAGCGGCGCCTGGGCCGCCGCCGGCGGCGTGGGCACCGTCAGTGCCGTCAACGCCGACAGCTATGATGCGGATGGCTGCGTCATCCCGCAGACCTACCTTGGCCGCACCCGTCGCGAGCGCCACGAGGAACTCGTGGCCTATGGCATCGCCGGCGGCGTCGCGCAGATCAAGATCGCGCATGAGATGAATGCCGGCCGCGGCCGCATCCACGCCAATATCCTGTGGGAGATGGGCGGCGCCGAACGGATCATCCGCGGCATCCTCGAAACCATTCCCGGCATGGTGCATGGCGTCACCTGCGGCGCCGGCATGCCCTATGGCCTCGCGGCCGTCGCGCGCGAGCATGGCGTGTTCATGTACCCCATCGTCTCCTCCGCCCGCGCCTTCAACGCGCTGTGGCGCCGCGCCTATTCCAAGGCCGCCGAATGGCTGGGCGGCGTGGTCTATGAGGACCCCTGGCTCGCCGGCGGCCACAACGGCCTCTCCAACAGCGAAGACCCGCTGGCGCCGGAGGACCCCTTCCCCCGGGTCCTCGCGCTGCGCAAGCTGATGAATTCCTTCGGCCTGGATACCGTGCCGATCATCATGGCCGGTGGCGTCTGGTGGCTGGAGGAATGGGCCGATTGGATCGACAACCCCGATCTCGGCCCCATCGCCTTCCAGTTCGGCACGCGCCCCCTGCTGACGCAGGAAAGCCCGATTCCCGACGAGTGGAAGCAGCGCCTGCTGACCCTGAAGCCGGGCGATGTGTCGCTCCAGGCCTTCTCGCCCACCGGCTTCTACTCCTCCGCCGTGCGCACGGCCTTCCTGCGGGAGCTTGAGGCCCGCAGCGCCCGCCAGGTCGAATATGCCGGCGCCGAGGATGGCGCCAAGACCGCGACCTATGGCGTCGGCCCGCGCAAGCGCCCGGTCTGGGTCACGCCCGAGGATCGCGCCCGCATCGCCGGCTGGGAGGCCGCGGGCTTCACCGAGGCGCTGCGCACCCCCGATGAGACGCTGATCTTCGAGACGCCGGAGGCCGCGCGCCAGATCGTGCAGGACCAGGTGGATTGCATGGGCTGCCTGTCGCATTGCCGCTTCAGCAACTGGACGCAGATGGAGCCCGATTTCACCACGGGCAAGAAGGCCGACCCGCGCAGCTTCTGCATCCAGAAGACCTTGCAGGACATCGCCCATGGCGGTGGCACCGACAAGAACCTGATGTTCGCCGGGCACAATGCCTTCCGCTTCGCCCAGGACCCGTTCTATTCGAACGGCTTCATCCCGACGGCCGGGCAATTGGTCGAGCGTATCCTGACGGGTCGGTGAAAACCCGGGCGCTGACCTCCCCGCCGAAAGGCGGCAGCAGCCCGAGGCGGTTCCGCATCACCACCAGCCAGGGCGCCCGCCCTGGCCGGCGCGGCAGCAGCCGCCCCAGGCCATCGGTCCCATAGCGGGTCCGTAGCACGGCATCGCCGACATTGCCGCCGATCGCCTCCACCGCGCCGGGTCCGGAGGACACCACCAGATCGCAATGGGTGGGGCGGAACTGCCTCAGCTCGCCCTGGCGCTGGCTCCAATCGGTCAGCGGCACCCGGCTGCGATCCACGCAGACCAGATCGCCCGGCACCGGCACCGCGACCAGGGGCGAGACCGGCAGGAAGGGCGCCTGCGCCGGCCAGGCCGCGGCCGTGGCCGTCAGCGCATCCAGATAGGCGACATGGGAGGCATCGGGCGGGAATTCCCGCCGGTCCACCCCGGCCCGGACCATCAGATAGGAGATGAAGGCCGCCGACCAGGCGGGCTCGGCCCAGAGCCCGCCCGGGGGATTGGCCGGGTCGCGGGCATAGATCGTGCGGTTCTGCGCGACCGCCCCCTCGTCATCCGGCACAGAGCGCCAATAGGCGACCAGCCGGGGGAAGTTCTCGGCCAGGGCCTCGCCGCGCGGCGGCGGGGTGGGGTGGCTGTCATCCGCCTCCATCGCCCCCCATTCCCGCCATTCGCCGAGCGCGATGTCGAGCAGCCGCAGCCGCACGCTCGGCGGATAAGGCAGCGGGGGGGGCGGCGGGGCGACCGGCACGGCACAGCCGGCGAGCAGCAGGAGCAGGCAAAGGGGGCGAAGCATCCTGGCCAGCCTACCCCCCAGCCGGCCGGGGCGATATCCACAGCGGCTCGTGATGCACATCCCCCTTGCCCCAGCGCCCCGGTGGCGGGAGGCTCGGGGTCATGGAAATCATGCTCCGCCCCGCTCTCGGCCCCATCGGCGCCATGCCGGGCGCGGAAAGCGACGATCTGCTGGACCGCGCCTGGCGCGACCCCTGGACGCGCGCCGATTGCAGGCGGGTGGCGCTCGGCATGATGCCGGGCTGCGGCTTCGTCGATGACGCCACGCTGCTCGACTGCCTGAAGTTCGAGGTGCGGCGCGGCCGGCTGACGGTCTCCGCCGCCTCGGCCTCCAGCACCCAGTTCGCCCCGCCGCAGCCGCCCTCCAAGCCGCGGCAATCGGTGCTGCTGATCGATGCCTTCGAGAAGGGCAAGGGCGGCGGCGCCTTCATCAACATCACCCGCGCCGAGGTCGTGGCCGGGCTGCGGGAGCGGGTGAAGAAGCCGGAGGGGATCGACCAGGGCAGCACCAGCCTCTGCGGTCCCTCCTCGCTCTGCTACAATCTGCTGCTCGACGATCCCGACACCTATGTCCGCTACGTCATCGACCTCTACGAGACGGGGGCGGCGATGCTCGGCAAGACCAAGGTGAAGCCGGGGGAAAGCTGCCGCAGCTTCAAGCCCAAGGGGATCGCGCCGGTGGATTGGATCGCCACCGCCAGCCTGCGGGACTCGGAAAACCTGATGTTCAACTACGATGATCCCTCCGATGCGTTCGGCGGCATCACCTTGCCGAACAACCTCGCGGGCTGGATGGAGGGGCTCGGCTATACCTCCGTCACCAACGAGACCAACGTCTGGTTCTCGAAGGACCCCGAGGATTTCGACCAGGCGGTGCGGCTGCTGCGGCAGGGCCAGCGGGTCTGCATCTTCGTCAATTCGCGGATCGTGGATGGGCAGGAGAAGGTCTCCCATTTCTACTCGGTGCCGGACCATTGGATCGTGCTGCATGCCAGCGGCGGCCTCGCCCATGGCACGCTGGCCGCGACCTTCTGGACCTGGGCGCAGATGATCCCGGTGCCGAAGACGGGGGCCATGAATGCCGACACCTTCTGCGGCAATTTCTTCGGCTATGTCGCGGGGTCCCCGCCATGAGCGACGCGAGGCTGTTCTTCCGCTCGGAGATCTTCGGCGCGGCGCAGCATCTGCGCCGGGTGCCGGACGGGCGCTATTTGCAGGAACCGGCGCAGAGCATCCCGGTGCATGCCGCATGCGATGTGCTGGTGGTGGGCGGCGGCCCGGCCGGCACCGCCGCCGCGGTCGCCGCCGCCCGGCTGGGCGCGCGCACCATCCTGCTGGAGCGGCACAATCATTTGGGCGGGCTGTCGACCGGCGGGCTGGTCGCCTGGATCGACCGCATGACCGATTGGGACGGGCGGCTGGTCATCCGCGGCTTCGCCGAGGAGGTGCTGGCCCGCCTGCCCAAGGATGCCGTCGCCGGGCCGCCGCAGGATGCCTGGGGCTCGCGCGATGCCGCCTCTGCCGCGTGGTGGGGCATGCGCACGGCGGCCTTCCACGGCATCGTCACCCATTCGCCGACGGTCAATCCGGAGTGGCTCAAGGGCGCCTGCCTGGACCTGGTGACCGAGGCCGGCGCCGAACCGCTGTTTCACGCCTGGGGCGCGCAGCCGGTGATCGAGGATGGCATCGTCCGCGGTGCCTTCTTCGAGAGCAAGCAGGGCCGCCGCGCCATCCTCGCCGCCGTCACCGTGGATGCGACCGGCGATGGCGATCTTTTTGCCCGCGCCGGCGCCGCCCATGCGACCGAGGCGGATGCCGCCGATATCCATTCCTGCATCAACACCTCCTGGGTGTTCGGCGGCGTGGACATGCCGGCCTATTTCGCCTGGAGGGCGGGCGAGCCGCAGCAGTATTCGGAGTTCCTTGCGCTGGGGCGGGAGCGGGTCGGCTTCTTCGACAAGGCCTTCGCCTCCTGGCGGGACGATGTGGCGCTGTTCATGGGGCCGCGGCTGGCGGGGTATTCGGCGCTCGACGTCGATGATCTCTCGGCGATCGAGGTCGCCTCGCACCGGCTGATGTTCCGCCACCTCGCCTTCTACCGCGAACAGGCACCGGGATTTGCCGGCGCCTTCCCGATGCTCTCCGCCCCCCAGATCGGGGTGCGGCATGCGCGGCGGCTGGAGGGGGTGGCGGCCGTGCGCCGTGCCGATTGGGACGGGCAGGTGCGGGCGGATGAAATCGGCGTCTCGCCCAGCCTGACGCCGAAATTCGCCAACGTCTCGGTGCCCTATGGCGCGCTGGTGCCGGCCTTGCTGGATGGGCTGCTGGCGCCGGGGCGGCATGTGTCCTGCGACGCCACCAGCCATTCCTTCCTGCGTGAAATTCCGCAGTGCTGGCTTACCGGCCAGGCCGCCGGGGTCGCGGCGGCGCTGGCCGCGGCGGGGCGCGTGCAGCCGCGCGCGGTGCCGGTGGCCGGCATCCAGGCGGCGCTGATCGGCCAGGGCGCCTTCCTGCGCCAGTCCCCGAATGTGGCGCACTCTGCCGCCTGACGGTTTGACAGCAGCACCCGCCGGGGCGCAGTTTTCCCCCAATCCAAGGGGAGCCCTTTCCGCAGGGCTGAGATTCCGCGAGCGACGCGGTCACCCTTCGAACCTGATCCGGGTCATGCCGGCGAAGGGATGGGCTCTATCGGCATCACGCCACCACCCCTTTGTTTTTTCACAACAAAAAGGGGAGTCGCGACCAATGCCCGATACCTTGCCACCCCAAAAACCCGCCATCACCACGGGGCCGCTGCCGGCCTCCACCAAGCTGCATGTCGCGGGGCTGCACCACCCCGACATCCGGGTCGCGATGCGCGCGATCAGCGTCTCGGGCGGGGAGCCGCCGCTGCGGGTCTATGACACCTCCGGCCCCTATACCGATGCGAGTTACCGCGCCGATATCGCCCGTGGCCTGCCCGACCTGCGCCGGGCCTGGATCGAGGGACGCGGCGACGTCGAGGCGATCACCGGCCGCGAGCAGCGCCCCGAGGATGACGGGCTGAAGCCGGGCGAGGCGCGGAAAATCCCGCTGTTCGACCGTGGCGCCCGCCAGCCGCTGCGCGCCCGCGCCGGCCGCGCGGTGACCCAGCTTGCCTATGCCCGCGCCGGGATCATCACGCCGGAGATGGACTACATCGCGATCCGCGAAAACCTCGGCCGGGCCGTGCCCAGCTCTCGCCCGCGCGACGGCGAAAGCTTCGGTGCCGCCATCCCCGACCATGTGACGGCCGAATTCGTGCGCGACGAGGTCGCCCGCGGCCGCGCCATCATCCCCGCCAACATCAACCACCCCGAAAGCGAGCCGATGATCATCGGCCGCAATTTTTTGGTGAAGATCAACGCGAACATCGGCAATAGCGCCGTCTCCTCCTCGGTCGCCGAGGAGGTGGACAAGCTGGTCTGGGGCATCCGCTGGGGCGCCGACACGGTCATGGACCTGTCCACGGGCCGCAACATCCACACCACCCGCGAATGGATCCTGCGCAATTCGCCGGTGCCGATCGGGACCGTGCCGATCTACCAGGCGCTGGAAAAGGTCGAAGGCAAGGCCGAGGAGCTGAGCTGGGAGATCTTCCGCGACACGCTGATCGAACAGGCCGAGCAGGGGGTGGATTATTTCACCATCCATGCCGGGGTGCGGCTCGCCTATGTGCCGCTGACCGCGAAGCGCGTGACCGGGATCGTGTCGCGCGGCGGCTCCATCATGGCCAAATGGTGCCTGGCGCATCACAGGGAGAGTTTTCTCTATGAGCGCTTCGGCGAGATCTGCGAGATCATGCGCGCCTATGACGTCAGCTTCTCGCTGGGCGATGGGCTGCGCCCGGGCAGCCTCGCCGATGCCAATGACGCGGCACAGTTCGCGGAACTGGAGACGCTGGGCGAATTGACCAAGGTGGCCTGGGCGCAGGATGTGCAGGTGATGATCGAAGGCCCCGGCCATGTGCCGATGCACAAGATCCAGGTGAACATGACCAAGCAGTTGGAGGCATGCGGCGAAGCCCCCTTCTACACCCTCGGGCCGCTGACCACCGATATCGCGCCGGGCTACGACCACATCACCAGCGGCATCGGGGCGGCCATGATCGGCTGGTTCGGCTGCGCCATGCTCTGCTACGTCACGCCCAAGGAACACCTGGGCCTGCCCGACCGCGAGGATGTGAAGACCGGCGTCATCACCTACAAGATCGCGGCCCATGCCGCCGACCTCGCCAAGGGCCATCCCGCGGCACAGGAACGCGACGACGCGCTGTCCCGCGCGCGGTTCGAGTTCCGCTGGCGCGACCAGTTCAACCTCGGCCTGGACCCGGAGACGGCGGAGAAATTCCACGACCAGACCCTGCCGGCGGAAGGCGCCAAGCTCGCGCATTTCTGCTCCATGTGCGGGCCCAAGTTCTGCTCGATGAAGATCAGCCAGGAGGTGCGGGCCGCCGCACAGGAAGGCATGGATAAGATGAGCGCTGAGTTTCGGGGCAATGGGGGGGAGATTTATTTGCCGCCCGTTCCCGCCGGCAGCTAAAAAATCGAGGGGCGTCGCCCCTCGAGCACCCCAGCAGAAACAAGGTGTTTCTGCACTTCCCCTTAGCGCTTCAGCGCTTCCCCGGGCGGCCGGCGCCACACCACCAGCGCCGGCAGCAAGGCCCCCAGCATCCCCGCCACCAGCACGGCCAGGGCGAGCAGCACCTCGTCCCAACCCGGGGCCACCGTCACCGCCACCCGCGCATGGCGGCCGAGCGCATCGGCCGCCATCCACCCGCCCAGCCAGCCAAAACCCAGCCCCACCGCCACCCCGCCCAGCAGCACCAGCGCCAGCTCCAGCCAGACCGCGGCCAGCACGAACCGCCACGGTGCGCCCAAGGCCCGCAGCACGGCAAAATCCCGCGACCGCGCCGCGACCAGCCCGGAAAACGCCAGGAACACCGCCGCCAGCACCAGCACGGCCGAGGCCATCGCCATGGCCGACAGCACCGCCTGCACATCCCCCATCAGCCGGAACAGCGACACCAGCACCTCGGCCGGAAACACGGCATTGGACTGCGCATCGCGATACCGCGCCCGCAGCGCATAGGCGCCGGGGAAATCGCGCGGCTGCACCACCACGGCGGGGATGCCTTGCGCCGCCTCCCAGGGCGGGCCGATGCGCTCCGCCCCCTCGGCATGGCCATTGCCGAGGCCATGGATCTCCCAGACCCGCTCGATCGGCACCAGGATCGCGTGGTCCCAGGGGGTGCCGCTGGGCGGCAGGCGGCCGACCACGGTGTAGGGGGAATCGCCGTGGTGATGGGTGTCCGCGTCATCCTCATCGGCGCCGGCATGGGCCAGGCCATGGGCGGGGATGAGCTGATCCCCCATGGCCAAGGGCACGGCGGTGCCGATCACCGCCTCGTTCTCGGCGGCGAAGACGCGGCCCTCGGCCAATGCGCGGCGGCCGCCCAAGGTGACGAACTCCGGCGCGACGCCCACCACCGGCTTGTCCCGCCAGCGATCGCCAAAGCCGATGGGGGAGACCCAGGCGGCCTGGGCATCCGCCGCCAGCCGGGTCAGCACGCCGCCGGGCACCAGGGTCACGGTATCGGGCTGCAGATAGACGGCGGTGAGCACCAGCTGCGTCGGGCTGCCCGGCGCGCCGACGATCAGCGGAAAGGCATCCGCCGCCCGCGCCGCGCCCTGGCGCAGGCTGCGTTCCAGCGCGCCGACGCCAACGCCGAGCGCCACCCCCAGCGCCACCAGCAAGGCCAGCGCCAGCGCGGTGCCGCGCCGGTGGCGCAGCCCGGCCAGGGCCAGGGGAAACGGGTTCACGCCAGACGCTCCAATCGCGTCTCGGCGATACGCAGCCGGATCGGCAGCCGGGCCAGCAGATGCGGATCGTGGCTCGCGACGATCAGCGTGGCCCCCGAATTCGCGGCCATATCCACCAGCAAGCTGCCGATCCTGCCGGCCGCCTCGGCATCCAGGCTCGCGGTCGGCTCATCGGCCAGCAGCAGCGGCGGCTGGCGCAGCACGGCGCGGGCCAGCGCCACGCGCTGCCGCTCACCACGGCTCAGCACCGCGAGCGGCGGCAGCGGCATCGGCAGGCCCATGCCGACCAACAGCGCCTTGGCCCGGTCCCGCAACGCGCGCGGGGTGCGGAACATGTCGAACCAGACCGGCAGCAGGACATTGTCCAGCACCGACAGCCCCTCGATCAGATGGAAGTCCTGGAACACCAGCCCGGTGTGGCGGCGGCGCCAGTGGGCGCGGGCGGCGCCATCCAGTTCGGCGATGTTCTCGCCCCCCCAGCGGATGCTGCCGGCGGCCACCGGCTCCAGCCCCGCCAGCGCATGCAGCAGCGAGGTCTTGCCCGCCCCCGACGGCCCCTCCAGCCCCACCATGGCGCCGGCCGGCAGCACGAGGTCGGTGGCGCGCAGGATGATGCGCGGCGGCCCCGGCGGATTGGGGAAGGCGATGCTGACGCCATCCAGTTGCAGCGGCAGCATGCCTAAAGGGGTCGGAACCGCGCGTCGCGCAGCCGGATCTGGCTGACGAAGCCGGAGTCAGGATCGGTCCAGGAGCCGGTCTCGACCCGTCCCACCACCTCGATCCGCGTGCCGGGGTCGGTCGGCTGCGCCTGGCGGCGGAGGTAGACGACGACGATATCCACGGGCCAGTCGGCATCGCTGGAACAGAAGGGGCAGAGCGCCATCGGCTCCCGCGCCAGCACGAAGAAATCGGCCTCCGCCTTCAGCGGCGGGGCCATGTAGCCGCGCAAGGCGGCCTCCTGCCCCACCAGCGCCAGCAGCCTGGGCGAGAAACTCGCGCCCATGACCGACCAGCCGCTGTAGAGGTCGTCGAAGGCAAGCCGCTCCGCTGCCGCCACCGGGTTCGGCGGCAGCAGAAAAGCAGCCGCGGCGGCCAGGACCGGCCGCCGCGTCGTGGTGTGGCGCCTAGCGGCCAAGCCCGAGGGCCTCGGCCATGGCGCGGAACACCAGGGTGTTGTCGATGAAGCCATGGAACCGCTCCGACCCCGGGCCGGTCGCCCGCAGCACGCCGTCATCGACGGTATGCACGCCGGTGCTCGCGTCCCGCGGCAGGTTGCCGAGGCGCAGCATGGCGCCGGGCTGGTCGCGGTAGATCGGGTTGGCGACATAGGGCCCACCCGAGCCCTGCTGCACGGCCGGGACGTTCTGGCCTTCCAGATGCGGGCGGAAGGTCTCGTAGTAGTCCGGGAAGGCCGCGTAGCCCGCGGTCAGGCGGCGGGAGACATCGACGCTCGGCGGGTAGCCGCGCGCATCGGCCGCGGGGTAGTTCGGGAAGCCGGCCTCGGCATAGGTGCCGACGCGGTCACGCATCTCGCCCGGGCGGCTGTCATCCACGACGCCGTAGATGCCGATGCCCTGGGTATGGTCGGGCACCACGATGATCATGGTGTCGTTGCGGTTGCCGGCCCAGTCGAGCGCGACCTTCAGCGAATTGTCGAGCAGGATGGTGTCATAGACCGAACGCTCGAAGTCGAGCGGATGGTTCGCCTTGTCGATCAGCCCGCTCTCGACCATCAGGAAGAAGCCGGCCGGGTTGCGCGACAGCACCTGCAGCGCGGCACGGGTCTGCTCGGTCAGGTCGGGCTGGTTCGGGAAGCGCGAGACCGTGCCCTGGCGCAGGTAGAAGCGGTCGAGCGCCGTATCCATGTTGCCGAGGTTGAACAGCCCGAGCAGCTTGGTGGTGTTGGGATCGGCGGCGACGCTGGCCAGGCTCTCGCCGGCATCGGCGAAGGCATAGCCCTGCTGGCGGAAGGCATCGATCATGTTGCGCCCGTCGCGGCGGCGCGAGCCCGGCGTGCCCTGCGGCAGGAAGGAGGCCGAGCCACCGCCCAGGATCACCGAGGCACCGCTTTCCAGCATCTGGTCGGTGATCGGCAGGTAGTCGGCGCGGCGGCGGGTATGGGCGAAGACCGCGGCCGGGGTCGCGTCCTGGATCTCGGTATTGGTGACGATGCCGACCGCCATGCCGAGGTCGCGCTGCACGATGCTGCCGAGGGTTTCGACCCGCGGATGCGCGAGGCTGTCCCGCGCGCGGGAGGCATAGACGCCAAGCGCGTTCACCGCCGATTTGTGCCCGGTGTTGTAGGCATGGGCGGCATTGGCGCTGTCGGTGATGATCGAATCGCTGCCGGAGGTGCCGACCATCGCCATCTGCGGCAGCGTGTCCATCGCGAGCGTGCCGCGGTAGCGGCCCTGCTCGATCCCGCGCG
This sequence comes from Humitalea rosea, assembly GCF_003253705.1. GTDB lineage: Bacteria > Pseudomonadota > Alphaproteobacteria > Acetobacterales > Acetobacteraceae > Humitalea > Humitalea rosea. Next base: position 48,846 of record NZ_QKYU01000007.1, on the reverse strand, counting down.
AGAGGATGCGGGCCGCCGTCACATTCGCCACCGCCATGCCGTCGCCGACGAAGAGGATGACATTGCGCGCGCGGCGCGCGGTGGGCGCGGCATAGACCTCCCAGGTGACCGAGGCGCTGTGCTCGCCATCGCTCGCGGCCACGGTATAGACGCCGGGCGCGGTCAGCGCCGCATCGCGCAGCATGACCGAGGAGGCGGCCTGGCCGTCCTCACGCTCGATGTAATCCGGCGCCCGGCCGAAGACATCGGCGGCGGGGCGGCCATTGACGGTCACACGCAGCCGGTCGGTCGCCACGACGCCGGGGAACTCCACCTTCAGGTCGAAATGGGCGCCGGCCAGGATTTCGGCGCGGTTGATGGGGTAGATCGTCTGTGCCCCCGCGGGCAGCGACCACAGCACGGCGAGCGGCAGGAAGGCCTGGATGAGGTTGGATCGACGCATGTCCGGCTCCGTGTTCGGGGCCGCGACGGAACGATCCGGCCCTTTCGCGGCACACATAAACCAGCGACGCCGGCCTGGGCCGCCGCCGCCAAAAGTTCATATGGACGTGGGATGCCGCGTCTGCTCTTGCCTTCCTGCACCGGGTTCAGCAGGTAAAGGCAGCCTTGCCCTTCGAAAGCCACCGCCATGTCCACCACCGGCCTGCCGCCCTATGACGACACCAATATCTTCGCGCGGATCCTGCGTGGGGAGGTTCCGTGCAAGCGCGTGGCCGAGTCCGAGCACGCCTTGGCCTTCGAGGACATCAACCCCCAGGCCCCGGTGCATGTGCTGGTGATCCCGAAGGGGCACTGGTGCTCCTTCGCCGATTTCTCCGCCGCCGCCTCGGAAGCCCAGCAGGCGGGGTTCTGGCGCCTGGTCGGCCAGGTCGCGCATGGCGCGGGGCTGGAGGAGTCCGGCTATCGCATCCTGTCCAACATGGGCGTGCAGGGCGGGCAGGAAGTCCCGCATTTCCATGTGCATCTCTTCGGCGGGCGCAGGCTCGGCCGCATGGTCCAGCCCGCTTGAGCGACACCGACCCCCGCGCCGCGCTGGATGCCGCCGGCCAGTTGCCGGATGACGAGCTGGATGTGGCGACCATCGCGCTGCATTTCGCGCGGCTCGATGCCCCGGACGCGGATTGGCATGCCGCGACCCTGCACCTCAGCGACATCGCCCGTGCCGCGACCGAGGCCGCGAGCCTGAACGCCGCCGCCGACGAAGGCGATGCCGAGGCGCGGCGGGTGGTGCTGGCCCGCCTGATCCATGAGCATTTCGGCTATCACGGCGATGTCGAGACCTATGAGGACGTCGCCAACGCCAATCTGCTGCGGGTGATCGAGCGCAGGCGGGGCCTGCCGGTGGTGCTCGGGGTGCTGTGGATGCATGCGGCCGATGCCGCCGGCTGGCCGACGCATGGGCTGGATTTTCCCGGACATTTCTTCCTGTCCATGGAAGGCGTGCGCGGCCAGTCCGTGCTCGACCCCTTCTCCGGCGGGGCCGCGATGGATGCGCCGGCGCTGCGCGCCATGCTGAAGCGGATCGAGGGGCCGAAGGCCGAGCTGCGCCCCAGCATGGTCGCCCCGGTGGAGCGCCGCGCGGTGCTGCTGCGGCTCCAGAACAACATCAAGATCCGCCGCCTCAAGAGCCATGACATGGAAGGGGCTGTCACCTGCGTCGAGGACATGCTGCGCCTGGCCCCGGACTCGGCCGCGCTGTGGCGGGAGGCCGGGTTGATGAACCAGCGCCTGGACCGGATCGGCGCCGCCCTGACCAGCCTGGAGCGGTTTCTGCGCCTGGTGCCCACCGGCGAGGCAGCGGATCGGGTGCGCGGCGTGATGGAGGAGCTGCGGCAGCGGCTCAACTGACACCGTGCTGCTTGACCCCCGGGGGGGGGCTTCGTAACTCTGTTCCCTTGGCACACTCGACAGGTCCCGGCCCCCGGCTCATGGGCATCCCCTTCTCCACCGCAGGACGGATCGGCGCACTGCCGATATCGCCGCAAACACCGCTCGACCATCGCGCCGGGGCGATCCTGCGCCAGATCGTGGAGCTGTATGTCGAGACCGGCGTGCCGGTCGGCTCGCGCACCCTCTCCCGCCGCCTGCCGGTCGCGCTCTCGCCCGCCACCATCCGCAACGCCATGGCGGATCTGGAGGAGGCGGGGCTGCTCTACGCGCCGCATACCTCGGCCGGGCGGCTGCCGACCGATCGCGGGTTGCGGCTGTTCGTGGATGGGCTGCTGGAATTCGGCGATCTGGCGGAGGAGGAGCGCGACGCCATCACCGCCCGCTGCGCCGCCGCCGGCCGGTCGATGCAGGACACGCTGTCGGAGGCCGGGACCATGCTCTCGGGCCTGGCCGGCGCCGCGGGGCTGGTCATCGCGCCCAAGGGCGAGGCGCCGGTGCGCCACATCGAATTCGTCGGGCTCTCGCCCGGGCGGGCGCTGGTGGTGCTGGTCACCGCCGATGGGCAGGTCGAGAACCGGGTGATCGACGTCCCCCCCGGGCTGCCGCCGGCGGCGCTGGTGCAGGCGGGGAATTTCCTGAATGCCCGCCTCGGCGGCCGCACGCTGGACGAGGCCAAATCGGACATCGCGACCGAGATCGAGACGCATCGCTCCCAGCTCGACGCGCTGACCGAACAGGTGATCGCGGCGGGGCTCGCGACCTGGGCGGGGGGGGGGTCGGCGGGGTCGCTGATCCTGCGCGGCCAGTCCCGCCTGCTGCGGAACCTGGAGGGGCTGGCCCAGGTGCAGCAGATCGAGGCGCTGTTCGAGCGGCTGGAAAATGAGGAGACGATGCTGCGCCTGCTGGAGCTGGCGCAGCGCGGCACCGGCGTGCAGATCTTCATCGGCGCCGAGAACGGGCTGTTCGACAGCGCCGGGCTGTCGCTGGTCGTCTCCCCCTTCCGCGCCGCACCGGGGGTGGAGCGGCCGCGGGTGCTGGGGGCGATCGGGGTGATCGGGCCGACGCGGATCAACTACGGGCGGATCATCCCGGTGGTGGATTACACGGCGCGGGTGATCGGGCGGATGCTGGGCTGAGGGCCAGGCTGATTTTGCCCCCGCGGGCGGCCGGGCCATGGCAGACTGCGCCCGCCAAGGGGCGGACTCCCTGCCGGCGGCCGAACCGGGGGCGCGAAGCCGGTAAGCCCGAAGCCGGTAAGATCGTAAGATGGTAATGCAGTAAGGCGGCCCGGCCCTGCCTGGATTGCCTCGGGCTGGATTGCCTCGGGCTGGATTGCCTCGGGCTGGATTGCCTCGGGCTGGATTGCCTCGGGCTGGATTGCCTCGGGCTGGATTGCCTCGGGCCGGGTTGCCTCGGGCCGGGTTTTATCGACAAATACCCCCACACTCCTGGGGGGAAACACATCATGCGTCTCGTAACCTTTGACGCGGGCGCCGGCGCCCGCACCGGCGTCGTGCTGGACGAAACCGGGGCCAGCATCCTGGACCTGACCGCCGCCTCCGGCGGTGCCGCCCCCTTCGCCACCATGCTGGCGCTGATCGCCGCCTGGCCGGAGGTGAAGGCCCAGGTCACCGACTGGGCCGCGGCCCCCCCCGCTGCCGCCATGGTGACCGGCGCAAAACTGCTGGCGCCGATCCCGCGCCCCGCGAAAAACGTGTTCTGCGTCGGCCGCAACTACCAGGCCCATATCAACGAGGGGCTGAAGGCGCGCGGCGCCCCGCCGGCCCCGCCGCCGCCGGCCCCGGAATTCTTCACCAAGCCGCCGACCGCGGTGATCGGCCCCGACGAACCGAGCCTGCATTTCCCGATCAATGACGCGATGGATTACGAGGTCGAGCTGGCGCTCATCATCGGCGCCCCGGGCCGCGACATCCCCGCCGCCAAGGCCTTCGACCACATCTTCGGCTACACCATCGGCAATGACGTCACCGGCCGCCGGCTGCAGCGCAAGCATGGCCAGTGGTTCAAGGGCAAGGGCCTCGACGCCTCCTGCCCGCTCGGCCCCTGGATCGTCACCGCCGATGCGCTGGACCCGTCCGACCTGCAACTCACCATGGTGGTGAATGGCGAGCCCCGGCAGGACAGCCGCACCAGCAACATGATCTTCCCGATCCCCTTCCTGATCGAATCGCTCTCGGGCGGGCTGACCCTGGAGCCGGGCGACATCATCCTGACCGGCACGCCGCATGGCGTCGGCTATGCGATGGACCCGCCGCGCTACCTCAAGGCCGGGGATGTGATGGAGGCCAGCGTCGAGGGCATCGGCACGCTGCGGACCCCGGTCGCGGACGCGTGAAGCACGCCTGAGTTATCAAGGGTTTGTTCACGTCCTTGTTGTAGGGCGTGAAGCGGAAACCCGTGCGAGGACAGGAGGTCCCTGACGGGTCGAAAGAACCGGACCTCCTGCCATGCGCACCCTTCTCGCCCGCCTGCTGCGTCGATTCGCCTACCGGCCGGAGCGCCGCTACATGCGCGGCATGCGCGGTTGACAGATACGGGGGGGCGGGGTTCCTGCGCCGCCTTGAGCATTTTCAGGTCAGGCGGAATCGCCTGACGGCCCCGAAAATGCGACAAACCAACAGGCAGAGCGGTAGTCGTGGGCGCAAGCGAACGGATACCGCTCCAGACCTCAGCGGAGCCTCCCCCCATGCGCCCATCCGGCCGCTTCCCCGACCAGCTGCGCGACGTGGAGCTGAAGCCCGGTTTCGCCCGTCACGCCGAAGGCTCCTGCCTGATCCGCATGGGCGTGACCGAGGTGCTCTGCACCGCCAGCGTCGAGGCCCGCATTCCCCCCTTCCTGCGCGGCACCGGCAAGGGCTGGGTCACCGCCGAATACGGCATGCTGCCCCGCGCGACGCATACCCGTGGCGATCGTGAAGCCGCGCGCGGAAAACAATCCGGCCGCACCCAGGAAATCCAGCGCCTGATCGGCCGCTCGCTGCGCGCGATCACCGACCGCAATGCGATGGGCGAGATGTCGATCACCGTGGATTGCGACGTGCTGACCGCCGATGGCGGCACCCGCTGCGCCGCGATCACCGGGGCCTATGTCGCGCTCTACCTCGCCTTCAAGCATTGCGTGGCCAAGAATGTGCTCGCGAAGATCCCGCTGATCGGCCAGGTCGCGGCGGTCTCCTGCGGGTTGTACAAGGAGACCCCGGTGCTGGACCTCGACTATGCCGAGGACAGCGATGCCCAGGCGGATGCGAATTTCGTGCTGACCGCCGCCGGCGGCATCGTCGAGGTGCAGGGCACGGCCGAACAGGCGCCCTTCTCCGAGGCGCAGCTCATGGCGCTGCTCCAGCTCGCCAAATCCGGCACCAGCCAGTTGTTCGGGGCGCAGAACGCAGCCCTCGGGCTGTGACGCATCGCCGCCTGACCGGGCGCCGCCTCGTGCTGGCGACGCACAACGCCGGCAAGCTGCGCGAGAACGCGGCGCTGCTGGCCGAATACGGGATCGCGGTCGAGGGCGCCAAGGCGCTCGGCCTGCCCGAGCCCGCGGAGACCGCCACCACCTTCCTCGGCAATGCCGGCATCAAGGCGCTGGCCGCCGCCCGCGCCACCGGGGATGTGGCGCTGGCCGATGACAGCGGCTTCTCGCTGGCAGCCCTGGATGGCGCGCCCGGTGTCTACACCGCCGATTGGGCCGAAACGCCCGAAGGCACGCGCGACTACGCCGCCGGCATGGCCAAGGTCGAGCGCCTGGCCCGCCACGCCACCGACCGCCGCGCCTGGTTCTCCTGCGCGCTGGTCCTGGCCTGGCCCGATGGGCACACCGAGGGCTTCCTGGGCGAGGCGCATGGCGTCTGGATCTGGCCGCCGCGCGGCGATCGCGGCTTCGGCTTCGATCCGATGTTCCAGCCCGAGGGCCACAGCGAAACCTTCGGCGAGATGGCGCCCGAGGCGAAACATGCGATCAGTCATCGTGCCGCGGCCTTCCGGCTTCTGGCCGCCGCCTGTCTGACCAAGGGGGAAGAACAAGAATGACGACACTGCGCATCGCCGTGATCGGCGCCGATGGCATCGGGCCCGAAGTCGTGGAGGCGGGCGTCCGCGTCCTCACCGCTTTGACCGAACGCGCCCCGGGGCTGGATCTGGCCTTCGACCGCTTCCCCTGGGGCTCCGACTATTATCGCGCGCATGGGAAGATGATGCCGGAGGACGGGCTCGCGACCCTGGCGCCCTACCACGCCATCCTGTTCGGCGCGGTCGGCGACCCGTCCCTGCCCGACGACCTGACCCTCTGGGGCCTGCGGCTGAAGATCTGCCAGGGCTTCGACCAATTCGCCAATGTCCGCCCGACCCGGGTGCTGCCCGGCGTCATCCCCCCCTTGCGCGACTGCGGGCCGGATGACCTCGACTGGGTCATCGTGCGCGAGAATTCGGAGGGCGAATACGCCGGCCACGGCGGCCGCGCCCATCGTGGCCATCCGGAGGAGGTCGCGACCGAGACCGCGATCTTCACCCGCGCCGGCGTCACCCGCATCATGCGCTACGCCTTCCGCATCGCCGCGAGCCGCCCGCGCAAGCTGCTGACCATCGTCACCAAATCCAACGCGCAGCGGTTCGGCATGGTGCTGTGGGACGAGATCGGCGCCGAGGTCGCCCGCGAATTCCCCGACGTCACCTGGGACAAGATGCTGGTGGATGCGATGACCATCCGCATGGTGCTGAAGCCGCAGAGCCTCGACACCATCGTCGCCACCAACCTGCATGCCGATATCCTGAGCGACCTTGCCGCAGCACTGGCCGGTTCCATCGGCATCGCGCCGACCGCGAACATCGACCCGACCCGGCGCTTCCCCTCGATGTTCGAGCCGATCCATGGCTCGGCCTTCGACATCGCCGGCAAGGGCATCGCCAATCCGATCGCGACCTTCTGGTCGGCGGCGATGATGCTGGACCACCTCGGCCATCCTGAGGCGAGCCATCGGCTGATGGCGGCGGTGGAACGGGTGACAGCGGCCGGGCCGCTGACGCCGGACCTCGGCGGCACCGCCACGACGGAAGAGGTGACGGAGGCGGTCTGCGCCGCGATCCGGGCCGGGAACGTCTGAGCGGCGGTGGCGCCTTACGCGCGCTGCACGCTGCGCCGCAGCGCATCCAGCACGCTGTCCATCGCGGCCTGGAAGCCCGGCCCGTCGAGGTAGCCCGCCGTCGCGCCGGTCCGTTCCAGGAAGGCGTTCCACACCGGCTGCTGCATGCCGCGCCTGAAGCGGTCGTGCAGCACGGTCGCGATCTCGTCGGGCAGGCCGGCGGGCGCGCACAGCCCCTTCATATTCTCGACCACCACATCCCAGCCCTGCTCGCGCAGGGTCGGCACCTCGGGCAAGCCCGGCAGGCGATCGGCCGAGGCGACGGCGAGGGGAACGATCTCCCCGGCCTGGACCAGCCCCGCCATCTCCTCGGGCGCCAGCACGGCGAGGTCCACGGTGCCCGCCAGCACCGCCTGCAAGGACGGCGCGCCGCCGGTGTAGGGGACGTGCAGCAGCTCGATGCCCGCCGCCTGCGACAGCAGCACGAAGACGGCGTGGTAGATCGAGCCGATGCCGGAGGAGGCATGCGGCACCGTGCCCGGCGCGCGCTTGGCCGCCGCCACCACCTGGGCGATGCCGGCGTATTTGCCGCCGCGCCTGGTGACGATGACCAAGGGCTGGCGCGTCAGGCGGATGATCGCGCGGAAGGAGTGCTTGGGATCATAGGGCACATCGCGGAACACGGGCAGCGAGGTGCTCTCGCTGCCGCCGCCGACCAGCAGGTTCAGCCCATCCGGCGCCAGCCCCGCGACATGCTGCGCGGCGATGGCCCCGCCCGCGCCGGGCCGGTTCAGCACCACCAGCGGCGTCGGGAAGAAGGGTGAGGAGGCCTCGGCGATGACGCGCGCGGCGATATCGGCGCCGCCCCCGGGCGCATAGCCGACGATGAGCTGGACCGGCCGCGCCGGCTCCCACGCCCAGGCGCCGCGCCCCACGATGGCGGTGCCGGCCAGGCCCATGGCCCCGGCCAGAATCCTGCGTCGTCCAGACATTTTTTCCTCCCTGTTCGTTTTGGGAGCGAGCTTAGGGCGATGGCGCGCCAGTGGACAACCAGGCGGCGGCGGGCTTGGCTCGGGGCAAAAAAGGACAGGCCATGCCGACCTCCCCCCGATATCCGGTGCCCGCCGGGGCGACCGACTGCCACATGCACATCTACGGCCCCGCCGCGCGCTATCCGGTGGCGCCGGGCAACCCCTCCCCCGTCCCCTTCGCCTATGACCTGGCGGCCTATCGCGCGGTGCAGGCGCGGCTGGGGCTCGGGCAGGTGGTGGTGGTGCAGCCGACGGCCTATGGCGCGGACAATGCCTGCACCTTGGATGCCGTGGCCGCCCTCGGCGCGGAGGCCGCGCGGGCGGTGGTGGTGGTGACGCCGGAGACGCCGGAGGCGGAGCTGCACCGCCTGCACGCCGCCGGGGCGCGCGGCGCGCGGGCCTTCCAGTTCAAGGGCGGGCTGGTGCCGTGGGAGCGGCTGGGCGCGCTCGGCGCGCGCATCGCCCCGCTCGGCTGGCATATCCAGTTGCAGTTCGACGGCGGCGAGATGGCGGAGCGCGAGGCGCTGATCCGCGACCTGCCCTGCGATGTGGTGATCGACCATATCGGCCGGTTCCACGACCCGGTCACGGTGGATGCGGCCCCGATGGGGGCGCTGCTGCGGCTGCTGGAGACGGGGCGGGCCTGGGTGAAGGCCTCCTCGCCCTATGGCGTCTCGCGTAGCGGGCCGCCGGGCTATGCGGATGTCTCGGCGCTGGCCAAGGCGCTGATCGCGGCGGCGCCGGAGCGGGTGGTCTGGGGCTCCAACTGGCCGCATCCGAACATGCCGGACCCGAAGCCGGATGAGGCGGGGCTGCTGGCGCTGCTTGGGGAGTGGGTGGCGGATGCGGCGGCGTGGCAAGCGGTGCTGGTGGGCAATCCGGCGCGGCTCTACGGCTTCTGACCTACAGGCTGATCTCCAGCCCCTCACGCGCCGCCAGCGTGCCCGGCCTGGCCGCATCCGCGGCGGCGGCGATCGCATCCAGCGCGTCATCGTCCCGCGACGGGTCGTGGTGGAACAGCACCAGCCGCCCGACCCCCGCCGCCTCGGCCAGCGCCACGCCCTGCTGCCAGGTGGAGTGCCCCCAGCCGCGATAGCTCGGATACTCGGCATCGGTGTAGGTGGCGTCGTAGATCAGCACATCGGCGCCGGCGGCGAAGGCGCGATAGGCGTCCTCCCCTTCCGCCCCGTCATGTTCATGATCGGTCAGGTAGACGATGCTGCGGCCGCGCCAGTCCAGGCGATAGCCGGTCGCACCCCCCGGATGGCGCAGCGCGACCGTGGAGACCTCAAGCCCGGGATGCAGGGCGAAGCGCGCGCCGACCACAAGCTCGGACACCGTCATCCCCGCCCGGAACACCGCGTGCAGATCGGGCATCAGCGGCGCGCTCCAACTCGCCAGCAACGCCTGCGCGAGTCCCTTCTGGCCGCCATGGATGCGCAGCCGGGTCTGGGGCGCGTAGAGCGGCCCGAAGAAGGGCAGCCCGCCGATGTGGTCGAGATGCGTATGCGTCAGCAGCAGATCGGCATCGAGCGCCTTGCCCGCCTGCGACAGCCCGAAACTCCTGAGCCCGGTCCCGGCATCGAGCAGCACCAGATGTGCCCCGCAGCGCAGTTCGACGCAGGAGGTGTTGCCGCCATGGCGCAGCGTCGCCGCACCCGGGGTCGGCACGCTGCCGCGCACACCCCAGAAGCGCAGGCGCATGTCGGCGGTCACGGCACGTCGCCTGCCGTCAGGGGGAAGATCGTCGGAATGGGCAGGTTCCAGGCCCCGTATGGCACGGCGCGGGGCCGGCGGATGGTCGCGGTTGGACGAATCGCATGGCTGTCCAAATGGACGGGCTTCGACCCGGAAGCTGCACGCCCGCGGCACCGAGGTCCAGCACCCATCTTCGGAATTGAGTTTTTCAAGCAGTTTGCCGATTCCGGTCGGCCTCGCCGAGGCGTAGCCAGGATGGCCTCCCCGCGACGGCCCCCACCGGAGCGGCTCGGCATGATGATCACCTCCGCGATTTTCCCAACCCCGGTATTCTCGCCCTGGTATCCACACGCCTTATGTTCATACAAGGTGTCCACACCGGCGAATGCAGGCAGCCGGCCCTCGGGATGCGATGACCGCGCGATGACTGTCCTTCCCGGCCCCCGTACGCATGCGCCCCGCCGCTCGCGACACGCATGAACGGCGACATCTCCGAGACCACGGCCCAGGATGCGTTCCGCTTCCTCTCCGTCGGCCTGTGCGACCGGCGCTTCGCGCTGCCGCTCGATCGCGTCATCGGTGTGGTGGAAAGCGACAAGGTCACCCCCATCCCCTTCAGCCCGCCGCCCTTCGAGGGGCTGGTGCAGGCGATGGGGCAGATCGTGCCGCAGATCAGCCTCGCCGCCTTGCTGGGCCTGCCGGCGCGGGAGGGCGGGATCCTCGTCGTCGTCTCCGACGCCGGCGGCAGCCTGGCGCTGCGGGTCGAGCAGGTCTTCGCGATGCTGCAGATCGACCGCGAGCGGCTCGCCGAGGGCAGCTTCAGCGATGGGCCGATCACCCATACCGTCATCAGCATGGACCAGCTTACCAGCGGCGTGCTGGTGGAGACGAGCAGCGAGGCCGGCGCCGTCCTGCTCGCACCGGACACCGCGGCCCCGATGCTGGGCGGCGATTTCGCCAAGCCTGGCGCCGAGCCCTATCTCATCGTCGGCGTCAGCAACCAGACCTATGCGGTGAAGCTGCCCGATGTGCTGGAGCTGATCGAACTGTCCAGCCTGCAACCGGTGCCGCATGGACCCGACTGGATCTCCGGCATGATCGACCTGCGCGGGGAGCCGATCCTCGGCCTCTCGCTCGCCCGGCTGCTGGACCAGCCGGAGGAGGGCAGCGGCCGGCTGGGGTTGGTCTTCGCGCGGCCGCAGGGGCGGGTGGCGCTGATCGCCTCCCGCAGCCTCGGCATCGAGCATTTCACCGATGACCAGATCCATCCGCTGCCCGAACCGATCGGCGGCATCGCGAGCTATCTGGTGCGCCAGGCCGACAGCATCGCCGGCGTCATCGACCCGGATGGGCTGCTGCGCCCGATCGAGGCGACGCTGCCCGATTGGATCCCGCTCGCCGCCGTCACCGCCGCGGAGACGACACAGGTGGAGCCGACGCGCTATCGCCAGCTGCTCACCGTCCGGGCCGGGGCGGAAACCCTCGCCATCCCGCTCGACCGCATCCACCGGCTCCAGGCCAGCGTGCAGTTCACCCCCATCCCCGACCTCGGCACCGGCTTCGATGGCATGGCCGATATCGGCGATGGGGTGGTGCCGGTGATCGACCTGCGGCGCACCGACGGCCTTCGCCCGCCCGCCGCCGGCCCCTTGCCGCCCTGCGTGCTGGCGCGGATCGAGGGCAGCGTCGCCGGGCTGATCGTGGACCAGGTGCTGCGGATCGAGACGGTGCCGGAAGACCAGTTCATGCCCGCCCTCGATGCGCCGGGGCTGCCGATGTCCGATGTGCTGCATTTCCAGGGGCGGCTGATGTCCGTGCTCTCCCTCGACCGCCTGCTGCCGCCGCTGTGAGCGGGGCCGCCCCCTGCCGGCTGTCGATCGTCAGCGCCGAGCCGGTCCTGCGCGCCTTGCTGCGCGAGGCGCTGCGCGGCCGCTTCGACACCACCCCGGCCTCCCTCGCCGACGCGGACCCGCTCGGCCCCACCCGCGCGACCCAGGATGCCGGGCTCATCCTGCTCGACAGCGACGGGATCGAGGGCGATCCGGCCGCCTTTGTCGCGGGCCTCACCTTGATCGGCGCCGCACCCGTCATCGTGCTCTCGGCCACCGCCGCCCCGGGCTCGCCCGTGGCGCTGGCGCTGTTCCGGGCGGGGGCGGAGGCGGTGCTGCACAAGCCCGCCGGGCGGCTGCCGCTCGACCTCGGCGGCGGGTTCGGCGCGCAGATCCTGCTGGCCCTCGACGAGGCGGCGCAAGCGCGATGAGCGACCGGACGGAACTGCTCGAACAATTCGCCATCGAGACGCAGCAGCATATCGACGAGATCGAGCCGATCCTGCTCGCCGCCGAATGGGACGCCCCGGACAAGCCGGCGATCAGCGCCCTGTTCCGCTGCTTCCATTCGGTGAAGGGCCTGGCGCGGCTGCTGGAACTGCATGGGCTGGAGGCGCTGTCGCACCACGCCGAGAGCCTGCTGGGCGATGTCCGCGCCGGGCGCCTGCCCTTCACCGCGGCGATCCAGGACGGGCTGTTGCGGGCGCTGGACGAGCTGCGCGGCCTGCGCGAGCTTGGCATCGCGGCGGGCCAGGATCGCGCCGCATCCCCGGCGGTGATCGCGACCTTGCAGCGGCTGGCGGATGCGGCGGCCGGCCCCGCGGCGGCGGCCGCCGAACGCCCCGCCTTGCACGCCGATGCCGAGATGCTGGCCTATTACGCCGAGCTGCTCGCCGAATGCCTGCCGGGCCTCGCGGTCCTCGTCACCGGGATCGGGGATGCGGATACCGCGCTGGATGATCTGGACGCGCTGATGACCGGCGCCGAGCGGCTGGCGCTGCACGGGCTGCACCACCGCCTCGCGCGCCTGACCGAAACCGGCCCGGCGCCGCTGCTCGACCGGCTCGCCGAGGTGATCCTCGCCGCGCGCCGCTTTGGCGAGCTGGTGGGCCAGCCCACCGGCGCGGAGCTGCTCGCCGAGGCCCTGGCGCCCGCCCTGGGCACAGCCCTGGCCGAGGCCGCGAGCGCGCTGGACCGCGACTGGGCGCAGCCCGCCGCCCGGCGCCTGCTGCGCCTCTCCCAGGCGATGGCGCCGGGCAGCGATGCCGCGGCCCTGCTGCTGCAAGCCGCCGACCACGCCGGCACGCCGGTCGCCGAGGCCGGGCGGCGGCTGGCCCGGCTGCTCGCCGAGCAACCGGCCGGGGACGGTGTGTCCGATCTGGCGGCGCTGGGCGCCGAGGCGCTGCGGCAGGCGATGCTGGCCCGCTCCGCGCCCGCCGCGGGCCTGGCCGAGCTGCTGGCCCAGCGCGGGGTCGATCCGCAGGCCCTGGCCGCGATCGGGCCCGCCGCGCGCGCACGGCTGGACTCGCTGCTTGAGGGCGGCACAGTGCAGTTGCTCGCCGTCACCGCCTCCCTCCCACCGGACCCCACGGCGTTCCTCGGCTGGCTTGCCGAAACCTATGCGCCGGTGCTGGCGCAGCCGGGCAGCCAGGGCGGGGTGGCGCTGCTGATCGTCAGCGACCAGACCGGCGACGCGATCTGCGCCGCCATGCTGGCCCGCGAGCCGGGGCTGGCCAGCGTCGCCGCGCATCGGCTCGACGGGCAGTTCCTGCTCCACCCCTGGGCGCCCGCCGCGACCAGCGCCACCCGCCGCGCCACCGATGCCGCCGAGAACCAGGTGCGCGTGCCGGTGGAATTGCTGGACCGGCTGTTCGGCCGCGTCGGCGAGTTCTTCAACGTCAGCGGCGCGCTGAACGTGCTGGTGCTCGATTCCGAAGTGCCACGCACGCTGCAACGGCTCAGCGACCACATCGTGCAGCACGCGCCCTGGCTGCTGCCGGCGCTCGACGTGCTGCAACGCCAGCAGGCGGAGCTGGCGCAGATCGAGGCCGAGACCCATCGCCTCATCAGCCTGATCCACGAGGCGACGCTCGGCCTGCGCGTCATCCCGCTCGACATCCTGTTCAACCGCTTTCCGCGCATGGTCCGCGAGCTTGCGCGCGAACAGGGCAAGCAGATCCGCTTCGAGGTCCAGTCCGAGGACATCAAGGTGGACAAGGGGATGACCGAGCTGCTCGGCGATCCCCTGATGCATATCCTGCGCAATGCCATCGACCACGGCGTGGAGACGGCCGAGGACCGCCGCGCCGGCGGCAAGCCCCCGGTCGCCCGCGTCAGCCTGAGCGCCACGCAGAACGCGAGCCGCATCAAGGTGACGGTGACCGACGACGGCCGGGGCCTGGATGCCGAGCGCATCCGCCAGGTCGCCGTGGCGCAGAATCTGACGACCGAGGCGGACAGCCACACCCTGTCCAAGGACCAGATCTACCGCTTCATCTTCGCGCCGGGGTTTTCCACGGCGAAGGAGCTGACCACGACCTCCGGCCGGGGCGTGGGCATGGATGTGGCGCTGGTCAACATCTCGCGCCTGGGCGGCAAGATCGACATCCGCACGGTGCCGGCACAGGGCACGACGATCGTGCTGGACATGCCGCTGACGGCGGCGATGCAGACCGTGCTGCTGGCCGAGACCGGCGTGCAGACCGTCGCCTTCCCCGAGCGCATGGTGGTCGAGGCGGTGACCGTCGCGCGCAACTCGGTGCAGCTGGTCAACGGCCAGCGGGCGCTGCTGCTGCATGACCGCTTCCTGCCGGTGTTCCGCCTGACCGACCTGCTGCGCCTGCCGCAGGCCGATGGCGCGGAGGCCGGGGAGGACATGTCGCTGATCGTCGTCGCCGCCTCCCAATCACGCTACGGCGTCGAGGTCGGCCGCATCCTGCGCCGGCACGAGATGCTGATCCGCGAGACCCATCCGCGCATCGCCCAGCTTCCCGGCATCGGCGGCGTTTCGACGCTGGGCACCGACCGCATCGTGCTGGTCGTCGATCCCGAGGGGCTGACCGAACTCGCGCGCGGCGCGGCCCTGCCGGGCCTGCGCAGCGCCGTCCGCGTGCCGGCCTGATGGCGATCGGCCAGTTGCGGGTGCGCTGCGGCCCCTATCGTATCCTGGTCCCCGGCGAGACCATCGCGGCGATCGAGCCGGCCTCCGAGCTGCGGCTGGAGCCCATCCCCCTGAGCCTGGCACGGCGCCGCGGCTGGGTCCCGGTCCTCGATGCCCGGTGCCTGCTGGGGCTGGCGCCCGCCACACCGGAGGAGCGCCGGGTCAATCTGCATTGGCATTCGCTCGACGGGCGCCTGCGCGCGGTGCTGGGCGTCGATGGCGTGGATGGGCTACAGCAGCGCGATGCGGAGGAGCTCCTGCCCCTGCCGCGCGTGCCACGGAGCTTCCGCATGATGTTCGCCGGCGTTGTGCTGGACCCGCCGCATGGGCTGCTGTTGCAGCTGCGCGACGATGTCGGCCCGCTGCTCGGCACGGTGCCGCAGCGGATGCAGTTCCTCAGCGCCGTTCTCGGTGGGCTGCCGCCCGCCCCACTTCCCCCTATGGCGGACCAGGCATCATGAGCGAGACGAAGCGGCGCGTGCTGGTGGTCGATGACAGCTTCATCATGCGCAAGCTGATCCGCCAGATCATCGAAAGCGATCCCGATCTGGAGATCGCCGATGTCGCCGAGAACGGGCGCATCGCGCTGCAGATGGTGCGCCAGACCAAGCCCGACCTCGTGCTGCTCGACATCGAGATGCCGGAGATGTCGGGGCTGGAGGCGCTGCGGCGCCTCGGGCTGCGCAGCGCCTGCAAGGTCGTGATCCTGTCCTCGCTCGGCGGCGAGGGCACCGCCGAGACCGCCGAGGCGCTGCGCCTGGGTGCCGCGGCCGTGCTGATGAAGCCCTCCGGCTCCGTCAGCCTCGACGTGCAGGAACGCGAGGGCGCGCGCATCCTGAGCACGGTGCGCAGCGTGCTGGGCATGGCGCCGCCACGGGCCTTGGCGGCGGCGACGGAAGCGCCGGCCGAGGCGCCGGTGCTGGCCCCCCCGCCGGCCGCCGCCCCCTTCCATGATGCGGTGATGGCAGCACTGGCGACGGGGGTGCTCGGCTTCGACGCCACGCGCCGGCTGATCAGCGCCAATGCCGCCGCGCTGCGCCTGCTGGGGCAGGAGGCGGCGCCTGTTGGGATGACGCTGGAGACGTTGTTCGACGACTACAACGAGGATCTCGGCGTCCAACTGCGCGATGTGCTCGCCAGCGGCGCGCCGCTGGTCATCGGCTCGACCGAATATTCCCTGCCCGATGGCGGCTGGCAGCCGCTGCGGCTGACCGCGCTGCCGATGCCCCAGCCCGATGGCGGCCGCGGCCTGCTGGTGCTGCTGGATGACATGACGCGCGAGCGGGACATCAAGCGCCTGCTGACCAACACGCTCTCCGCCGATGTCGCGACCAAGCTGCTGGAGGATGGGCTGCCCAGCCTCGGCGGCAGCCTGGCCCGGGCCTCGATCCTCTTCGCCGATGTCCGCAGCTTCACCAACCTGTCCGAAGCCCTCGGCGCCGATGGCATCGTCCAACTGCTGAACGAGTATTTCTCCTTCATGGAGGATGTGATCCGCGCCGAGGGCGGGGTGATCGACAAGTACATCGGGGACGCGATCATGGCGCTGTTCGGCGTGCCGGTGCGCCTCGGTGGCGACGCGGATCGCGCGGTGCGGGGCGGGCTCGGGATGCTGGGCGCGCTCGATGTCCTCAATGAGGATCGGCAAGGTCGCGGCATGGCGCCGATCCGCATCGGCATCGGCATCGGCACCGGCGAGGTCGTCGCGGGCAATATCGGCTCGCCCTCGCGGATGAACTACACGGTGATCGGGGATGCGGTGAACCTCGCCGCGCGGATCGAATCGCTGACCAAGAATTACGGCGCGGAACTGATGATCTGCGGCGCCACGCTGCGCGCGCTGGAGACGCCGGTCGCGACCCGCCTGCTCGACCGCGTGCGGGTGAAGGGGCAGAGCGCGCCCGTCGAATTGCACGAGGTGCTGCGCCCCGGCCGCGTCGCGGACCCGGCCTGGCTCGCGGCCTATGCCAGCGGCTTCGCGGAATATGCGGCGGGGCGCTGGAGCGAGGCGACCGGGCATTTCGCCGAAGCCCTGGCCCAGAACCCCGAGGATGCGGCGGCGCGGATGATCTCCGCCCGGTGCCAGACGCTGAACGCATCGCCCCCGGCCGATTGGGCCGGCGTCTGGACCAACCTGGAGAAGTAGCCGCCTACCGCAGCGCCGGCAGCGCGAACCAGTCGTTCAGCCGCGCGGCGATGCCGCTGGGCGAGGCGACTTCCCGCACCGCGCCGGCGGCGATGCTGGCGGCGGGCATGCCGGCGACGGCGCAACTCGCCGGGGTCTGCGCCAGCACGGGGCGGCCCCGCGCCGCCAGCGCCAGGGCGCCGGCGCGGCCGTCGCTGCCCATGCCGGTGAGGATGACCCCCACCACCGCGCAGTCCAGTGCCGCGCCGCTGCCCAACAGCACATCGCCATTCGGGTGGAACACGGAGTTCGCCGCCGCTGCCTCCCGCAGCCACAGCCCATCGCCGCGCATCACCACCTGATGGTCCATCCCGCCCTGGAGCAGGACCACCCCCGCCGCCGGCAGTCGCCCGGCGGTGCCCAGGGTCACGGCATGGCCCGTCGCCCCGGCCAGATGCCGGACCAGACCGGCGCAATGCTCGGCGGGAATATGCAGCGCGATCACGAGCGGACAGGGGGGCGGCCGCAGCGCCGCCAGCATCTCCTGCAACGCCTCCGGCCCGCCGGTCGAGGCCGCGACGAGGATGAGCGCCGGGCGCAGCACCCGCCCGCCCCGCGGCGCGGAGGGCGCCACGGCGGGCGGCGCGGGGTCAGCCTTCGGCGTGGTGGCGCTGGCCAGCAAGGGCCGCAGCGCCTCGGCCAGACCCGCCGTCAGCACCGCGAGATCCTGCGCGCCGCCCTTGCCGCCCATCGGCACGCGGATCACCGAGGCGGGAATATTCAGCCCCGGTGCCGCCACCATTTCCCCCTGCCCGATCAGCACGATCCGGCCGGGATGCTTCTGGCAGAGCGCGGTGAAGCCGGAGGGGTCGGCGAGGCAGGCCTCGACATCGGCGACCAGGGCACCGATCGGGGGAAAGGCCAGCGCCTGCGCCGGGGTCGCGGCCTCGGCCACCACCTCGGCGCCGATGCTCCGCCGCAGCAATTGCCGCAGCACCAGCCGCAGGAATTCGGTCTCGACCAGCAAAGCGACATGCAGCGCCATCAGCCGCCCCCGGCGCGCGGCCAATGCAGGATCTGCGGGTTGGAGCGGGTCATCGGCACGAAGACATCGGTATGCCGCAACCGCTCCGCCGGGCCCAGCAGCAGGATGGTGCCGGGGCGCGCGGCGGCGACCAGGGTCGCCTCGGCCTGGCGGCAGCCGGATTCGCCGAAATAGAGCAACGTGTTGCGGCAGGAGATCACATCCGCGGCGAAGCCGGGCGGATGCGGCCGCATCAGATTATGGACCGCGAATTCCACCGTGCCACGGATGCCCGGCGCGACCGAGAAGGCATCGCCTTCGCCCGCCACGGGCTCGAAGTGGCGCCATGCGGCCGGCGGCATTTCGCGGAAACTCCCCAGACCCAGGCTGCGACGATAGCGCGCGGCCCGCGCCACGGCGATGGACTCCGGGCTGAGGTCGGTCGCCAGGACCCGGGCGGCGCAGCCCGCGTCGCGCAGCAGGAAGGCGAGGGTATAGGCCTCCTCCCCCGTCGCGCAGCCGGCGCACCAGATCTGCAGCGGTGCCGCGCCATGGGTGCGGGTGATCTCCGGCAGGATCTCCCGCGCGAAGACGGCAAGCTGATCGGGATGGCGGTAGAAATAGGTCTCGTGGACCAGCAGGGATTCCACCAGCGAGGTCCAGCCCGGCGTCTCGGCATCGGCATGGGTCAGGCGGTCGGCCAGCATCGCCTGCTCGATGGCCGGCGCGGTGCCGAGGAAGGCGAGCAGCCGCGCCCGCTGGATCTCGCGGCCCAGA
The DNA here is from genome assembly GCF_003253705.1 of Humitalea rosea. Classification (GTDB taxonomy): domain Bacteria; phylum Pseudomonadota; class Alphaproteobacteria; order Acetobacterales; family Acetobacteraceae; genus Humitalea; species Humitalea rosea. Next base: position 30,216 of record NZ_QKYU01000007.1, on the reverse strand, counting down.
CCGCAGCGCTGCTCGACCAGCGCGGTCAGCCGCGCCAGAGCCTCACTCAGATGATCGGCGGGCAAGAAGTTCAGGACGTCTTGAAGGTTTCGAGCCTCTGGCGCTGCTCATCCGCCAGCAGCGAGAGCTGGATCATCGTCGCCGTGATCTCCTCCGCCGCCACGGCATTGCCCGAGGCGATGCCGCGCAGATCGACCACATTGGCCTCGATCTGCGTCACCGTCGCCTGCTGTTCCTCCATCGCCACGGCGATGGAGCGGATCATCTGGCTGGTCTGGGAGACATCGCCGGCGATGGAATCCATCGTCTCCTTCACCGCCAGCGAGGCGGTGCGGCCGAGTGCCGCATCCGCCGTCGCCTGTTCGACGATGTCGGTGATCTGCTGCGCGTTCTGCGCGGCACTTTCGGCCAGCTTGCCGACCTCCTGCGCCACCACGACGAAGCCCTTGCCGTGCTCGCCGGCGCGCGCCGCCTCGATCGCGGCATTCAGCGACAGGATGTGGGTGCGGTTGGCGATGCCGGCGATCACCTGGGTGATCTGGCTGATCTTGCGGCTGTTCTGGGCGATGGTCTCGACGGTGCGGGCGAGCTGTTCGGCCGAGACCTGTCCGCGCTCGACCATATGCGCGGCCATCACACCCTTCTCGCTCGCCGCATTGGCGCTGGTCGAGACCATGCGGATCGCCTTGGCCGATTCCGCCAGGGCCTGGGTCACCTGGCCGATGGCGGTGTTCTGCGACCGCGCGCCGCCCGAGACCTGGCCGATCGCGACATTGGCCTCGGCGACGGCGGAGGCGACCTGGCGCGTGCTCTGGCCGATGTCGCGCAGCGTGTCGCTGCTGCCCTGCAACAGCGCGTTGATGGCGACGCCGATATCGCGCAGAAAACCCGATTTGTTGGCCAGATCCACCCGTACCGTCAGGTCGTGCCGCGCGGCGGCGGTGATGGTCTCGCCGATTTCCAGCGTGACCGCCTCGGCGCTCATCATCGCCACGATCTTGTCGGCGTTGCGGCGGAACACATCCAGGGCGCGCGCCATGTCGCCGATCTCATCGCCACGGTCGCTGCCATTGACGGTGATGCTCGCATCGCCGGCGGAAAGCCGCACCATCGCACGCGTCATCGCGCGCAGCGGCGGGATGATCCCGCGCACCACGAAGATGCAGAGCAGGATGCCGAGCAGGCTGCTGGCGGCAGCGACGATCAGCATCCAGCGCTGGATCGCATCGGAGGCATCGGCCGCCTGTGCCGCCACCTGGTCGGCAAAGGCCTGCTGGCGTTCGATGAGCGTCAGCAGCAGCGCGTCGAGGCGGTTGGCCATCTCGTTGAAGCCGGTCTCCACCCCCTGCCGCAGCCTCTCATGCGCCGTCGCGAGCCGTGCCGCGCGTTCGAGGAACGCCGGCGCCGTCGCCTGCAGCCGTGGCGCGTCACCGGGCGGCAGCGCCGCCAGCGCCGCGGTCGCCGCCGGCGCAGCGCGCATGTATCCCTGATGCACCGCCACGCTGATCGTGGAGCCCATCAGGGAGGCCTGGGACTGCACGATCGCCAGCGCCGCGCGCAGCCGCGCCGCCGCATCGGAATCGCCCGGCTGCGGTGTCGCGATATCGGTATCGGCCTCACTGAAGGCGGCCTGCGCCTGGGTGAGCCCGTTGCGCAGCGCGATCACCTCATCGCTCGCGCGGACGAATTTGCGGAATTCGGCCCCGATCTCATCGACCAGGACCTTGCGCTCCTGGTTGCCGATGCGGCTGGCGACCTGGGCGATCTGCTCACCCGCGATCTGGTTGTGCTCGGGGATGAAGCGCGCCTCGACGGGGCTGCCGTCGGACACGAAATTCGCCATGTGGCGGCGGACGCGGGTGAATTCCCAGCCGAAGCGCAGGGTGCCCTCGGTCGCCTGGGAGACGCGGATGTAATCGAGCAAGGCATTGCCCTGGCGCTCCAGCCCGACATAGCCGATGGCGGCGATCACCGCGACGATCAGGATCAGCCCCGCCGAGAGGCCGTAGATGCGCGTGCCGAGCTTCAGCGAGCGAGACAGGCGAGCGGGCGCGAGATCGGTCGTGCCGGGGGGCAGCGAGGAGACGGATGCTGCGGTCGACATGGCGATCGTGAACTCCAGCGGCGCAATCTGTGGCGGTCGGGCGGGATCAGGCCTGCTTGGACAGGCGGCGGATGATGGCCTCGAAGCGGATACCAGCAAGGTGGACATTGTCGAGCACCGACTCGTCAAGCTCCTCCTCATCGTCAAGGTCGGCGCCCTTGGCCGGCGTGCCGAAGCCGAGCTGGGCATTGGTGTTGCGCACGCGATCCGACAGGAACACCGCCAATGCGCGATAGAAGCGGGCGGCGAAGCCCATGTTGCGGGCAAGCTCGGCGTCCAGCGCGGTGCGGTCAATCGCCAGCAGCACGCTGGGCTCGACCACCGTCACCGTCGCGGAGGGCGGCCGGCGGTCGATCATCGACATTTCGCCCAGGACCTCGCCGGCGCCGATCCTGGCGACTTCCCGCCCACCGGCGATGGTCACGCTGGCCGCACCCTGCAGCAGGATGAACAGGCTGGTGACCGGCTTGCCCATGTGGATCAGCGTCTCACCCGCGGCGGCCTCATGCCGCCGGCCGAGGTTGGCCATGAGATCGACGTCGCCATCGGTAAGCTGGCCGAGGATGTAGAGAACCTTGCGCATGGGAATCCTCGTTAGAGCGCCTGGCGACGCATGAATTCGGCGAAGCGCCCGCCGGCGGCGACCAGTTGATCGGCGCTGCCGGCTTCGGCGATCTGGCCTTGGTCGAGAAAATAGATCGTATCGGCATGCAGCAGCGTGCTGAGCCGGTGCGCGACGATGATGCGGGTGATGCCGAGCCGGTCGAGGCTGCGCGTCACCGCCGCCTGGGTCACATTGTCCAGCGCGCTGGTGGCCTCATCCAGCACCAGCAGCTTGGGCTTTCCCGCCAGGGCGCGGGCGATCAGCATGCGCTGCACCTGGCCGCCGGAGAAGGTCGAGGTGCCTTCGTTCAGCATGGTGTGCATGCCCATGGGCAGGGCGCGGATGTCGTCGGCCACCGCCGCCTGCTCCGCGGCCGTCCAGGCTTCCTCCATCGTGCCGCGATGCAGCCCGACGATATTGTCGAAGATGGTGCCCGACAGCAGGCGGCCGTTCTGCCGCACCACGCCGATCTGGCGCCGCAGCAGCCGGCGGTCGAGCTTGGCCAGATCCTGCCGGTCGTAGAGCACCATGCCGCCGGACGGGTTATCGAGCCCGAGCACGATGTTCAGCAGGGTGGATTTGCCGCAGCCGCTCGGCCCGACGAAGGCGACGGACTGCCCCGCCTCGATCCGCAGCGTGACGCCGTTCAACACCCGCTGCTCCGGGCTGTAGGAGAAGGTGACGTTGCTGATCTCGACGAGGCCCGAGATCACCCCCGGCGCCTTGCGCATCGGCGGGTTTTCCGGCGCCGTCGCCAGCACCTTCTGCGCGCGCTTGATCGCGGGGAGCTGCGCCGCGGTCTGCACCACGGCCCGCGCCAGCGCCTCGCTCGCCATCAGGAAGCCCTGGTAGGTGACGACGAAGGCGATGTAGGCGCCGGTCGAAAGCGTCTCCCCGCCCAGATTGCCGAGCACCGCGAAGATCAGCGCGAGCGCCACCAGATCGTAGCTGGTCACGCAGGCATCGAAGGTCACATAGGCGCTGCGCGAGACCAGGCCGCGGCTGCGGGTGCGGGCGGCATCATTGGCCCACATCGCCCAGGCCCGGCGCTCGGCGCCGAAGCAGCGCAGGGTCGCGACATTCTGCACCACCTGCAGCGTGAAGGAGGTGACGTCGCTCTCCATCGCCTCGCCGCGCATCAGGCCGCGATGCTGGCGGATGCCGGTGATGACCGAGAGCACGATCAGCGCCACGAACAGCCCGAAGGCGATCGCCGCCGCGAGCGGGCTGTAGAAGGCGAGAACCACAAGCCCGGACAGGCCGAACACGCCCGAAAGCCCGGTGCCCAGCGCGGTTTGCAACAGCGAGCGCCGGACCTGATCGACCGAGAGCACCTGGCGCGCCAGATCGACCGAGGTCGTGCTGCGCAGCAAGGTCGCCGGCATCCGCAGCATCCGGTCCATCACCCCGGTCTGGATGGCGGCGGAGATGCGGGTGTCGAGCCTCGCCCGCGCCACATCGGTGGTGACCCGCAGAAAGGTGGTGCACAGGGTCAGCACCAGCAGCGCCACGCCGAAGCCGGCCAGCGGCGCCAGCAAGCGGTCGGGGATGAAGACGTCCACGACCTGCTGCGTCGCCAGCGGCAGCGCCAGCCCCAGCAGCGAGGTGGCAAGCGTCGCCAAGGCGAGCGTCAGGAAATCCAGCCGCGCCGCCGCGAAGCAGAGGCCGATCAACTCGCGCGCCCGCACCGCGCGGTTCGGCATCGGCGCCGCGACGATCGTCGCCTCCCGGTCGAAGCCTTCCGCCAGACGCGCGCTCAGCCGGACAATCGGCTCGCCGAGCACATGCACGCGGTAGCGGCCGCGCCAGTCGGGCAGCAGGGCCGCGAGCCGCCCATCCGCGCTGCGCCGGGCGATCAGGGGCCCGAGGTCGCGCCGCGACCAGTCGCCGTTCAGCGTCACCTCCCGGATCAGCAGGCCGCGCAGCTCCGCGGCCTCCCGCAGGGTGGCGCCCTTGTCGGTCTTGGGCGGTGGCCCCTCCCCCAGCGGGACGATCAACTGGAGCACATGGGCGACCTCATCGCCCGATGTGGAGACGGGACCGGCCCCAGGTTGCAGCACCGCGGCGAAGCGGCCGCGCGCCGCATCCAGCCGCTCCCCCGTGGTGGTGCGCAGCGCCTCCAGCCGCAGCAGGCGGCGCGCGGCGGCTTCCTCCTGCCAGGCGATCAGGCTGGCCGCGATCGCATCGGCCAGCCCGCCGAACAGCCCGGCCGGATCGTGCCGCGCCAGGCAGGCGGCGGTATCCAGCGCCTCGGGCGCGCAGGGGGCCTCGAAGACCAGCCAGCTTGCCGGCGTCAATGGCAGCAGCAGCGGCGCGGGCTGCGGCGCCGCGCCCATGAAGCGCGCCCCGGCGGCATCGGGCGATGCCAGCCAGACCACGCCGCGCACCGCCGCGACCGCTTCCCCGGCGGCAAGCCGCGGCGCGTCGCCGGGCAGCAGCGGGGTGATCGCCGGGCGCACCGGGGCATGTTTCGTGAGGCCGTCGGACAGCTGATGGATCCACTGCTCCATGGCACCGATGCCGATGGCATCGGTCGGGTCGATGCCCTCCATCTCCACCGCGCGAAGCCGCGCGCCCTCGGGCGACATCGCGATCATCCGACCCGGCGTGCGGTCGCTGGCGAAGATCCAGGTGCCGACCGCGCATTCGCCGAGGAAGCGGCGCATCCCGCCGCACACGGCGTAGACCTCCATCCGCCCCGCCTCGACCTTCCAGGCCCGGGGCCCGGCATCGAGCGACAGGACATGCCCCGGCGGCAGCATCACCTGCGAGGGGCCGGGCGGCGGAAGCTGGGTGCCATCCATCATCAGTGCTCGACCAGACCGCGATACAGCCCGCCGAGGGCCACCAATTCGGTATGCGTGCCGGCCTCGACGATGCGGCCGTGCTCCATCACCAGGATGCGGTCGCAGTCGCGGATGGTGCTGAGCCGGTGCGCGACGATGATGCAGGTGCAGCCGAGGCGGCGGATGTCATCCATGATCTGCTGCTCGACCACGGCATCGAGCGCGCTGGTCGCCTCATCCAGCACCAGCACCGCGGGTTCGATCGCAAGGGCGCGGGCGATCGCCAGGCGCTGGCGCTCGCCACCGCTGAAGTTGCTGCCGCCGGGGGTGAGCCGCGCCGTATAGCCGCCGGCGCGGCGGGTGATGAAGTCATGCGCGCCGCCGAGCCGGGCGCTCTGGAAGACGCGCTCCTCCGGGATGGTGTCGTCCCACAGGGTCAGGTTGTCGCGGATGGTTCCGCTGAACAGGCCGACGTTCTGATCGACATAGGCGATGGTGCTGCGCAGTTCCTCCTGCGGCCAGGAGGCGAGCGGCACGCCGCCGAGCAGGATGCGCCCGCCCGTCGGGCTCGCCAGCCCGACCAGCATCCGCCCGAAGGTGGATTTGCCGGAGCCGGAGGCCCCGACCAGCGCGATCCGCTGCCCCGATTTGATCTCCAGCGACAGCCCGGAGATGAAGGGCGGATCGGTCGGGCCGAAGCGGAAGTCCAGCGCCTCGATCGACAGATCCCGCCCGGGGGGCGCGGGCATCGGTGGGGGCGGCTCCACATCCGGCTGGCTATCGACATACCGCGTGACGTCATCCAGCCGCTCGCCGATGCCGCGTAGCTGCTGCAACTGCCCGCCGACGGAAACCAGCCCGAGCACCGGCCCGAAGAAGCCGGAGACCAGCATCTGGAAGGCGACCAGCGAGCCGATCGAGAGCGCGCCATCGATCACCCGCATGCCGCCCACGATCAGCACCGCCACCGTGCCGATCGCCGTGATCAGCGAGGAGGTTTCGGCCAGCGCGTTGCTGCGCAGGGTGGAGCGATGCTCGGCCTCCAGCACCTGCGCCTGGTATCCGCTCCACCGGCTGAGGAACATGCCCTCGGTGCCCGAGACGCGGAAATCCTCGATCATCGCCAGACCCTGGATGGTGGCGCCTTGCAGCGCCGCATCCTGGGAGATCATCCGCCGCCCGGCATCGGCCAGCCCGCGCACCGAGGCGGTGAGCATGCCAAGCGCCAGCAGCGCGCTCAGCGTGGCGACACCGCCCAGCACCGGATCGAGGAAATACAGCGCCGCGCCATAGCCGAGGATCGAGATCATGCTGATCGTCGAAGGGGCGAGGCCGCTGAACACCGTGCCGCCGAAGCGATCCACGAGGTTGAAGCGGTTGGCGATGTCGCCGGGAAACCGCTGCGCGAAGAAGCCGAGCGGCAGGTTGAGCACCTGCCACATCAGCCGTGCCGAGGTCTGTGCCGCCAGGGCGACCTGCCCACGGGCCAGGGTGCGCTGTTGCAGGTAGTAGATGCCGCCGCGCACGACGGCCATGCCGATCATCGCGGCCACCAGCACCGGCAGCCAGGACGCGCTGTGGCGGACCAGCACGCGGTCGATGAACAGGCCGATGAAGCCGGCGCTGACGATGCCGGGCACCAGCAGCACGAAGCCCGCGAGGGCCGCGGCCCCCAGCACGCCCGTGAAGCCGCCAAGCCGGGCGCGCACGATGCTGGCGATGCTGGTGCGGCGCCCGGCGGGCACGAAATCCGGTCCCTTCTGGAAGGCCAGGACCACGCCGGTGAAGCCGGAGCTGAATTCGTCGCGGGTGATCTTGCGGGGACCGCTGGTGGGGTCGTTGATCCAGACGTGGCCGCCATCGGGCGTCAGCGCATAGCCTTCGATGACGACGAAATGGTTGAAGTTCCAGAACACGATCTGCGGCAGCGGCAGCGCGGGCAGCGCGTCGACCTCCTTGCGCAGCCCCTTGGACACGAGGCCGAGGCCGCGCGCCGCCTTGACGATATTGGTCGCCTTGGTGCCGTCGCGGTTCACGCCGCACAGCTCGCGCAGCCGCTCCAGCGGCATCCACAGGTTGAAATAGGCCAGCACCATCGCGAGGCAGGCGGCGCCGCATTCCACCGCCTCCTGCTGCAACACCGTGGGCACCCGGACGCGGCGGCCGCGTCGCGGCAGCGCGCTCATCGCCCGGGCGGCTCCGAGAAGAACATGCGCAGCGCGGGGATCAGCAGTTGCAACAGCGGCTCGCGCCGCGTCACCACCTCGGCATGGGCGAGCGTGCCCGTGGTGATCGCGGTATCCGGCCCCTGCGAGGAGGACCAGCGATACCCGCTCGGCGTCGCCGGATCGGTCAGCAGCTCGGCCCGCAGTTCGAAGGGGGCGCCGGCGGCGGAAAGGGTCTGGGCGAGCTGCCGGTTCTTCAGCGACCGCTGCATCCCCTCCGGCGTCGCCTGCACCTCGGCGACCGAGGTGACGCGCCCGACGATGAAGCCGTATTCCTCGCGCCGCACGGTGGAGGGCACGATCTGCACCTCCATCCCCTGCTGCACCCGCTTGCCGTCGGCGGCGGAGATGTAGAGCGTCGCGACCACCGGGACGAAGGCGCCGCGGCCGCCGCCGGTGTCGGCAGCCCCGCCCGGCAGCAAGGTCATCAGCGCGACGCCGCGTTCCACCGTCTCGCCGGCATTGACCTTCAGCTCGGCGACGACGCCGGCGAAGGGGGAGACGACCACCTGGGACCGCTCAAGCCGCGCCTGCAACTCGGCGACATGGCGCTCGGCGGTGGCGTGGCGCAGCGACAGGGTCAGGCGCTCGCGCTCCTGCTCGGTCTGGGCATTGGTCTCCTCGACCGCGCTCTGGCGCCGGGCGTAGCGGGTGCGGGCCAATTCCTCGATCGCCGAGGAGACATCGCCGCGCGCCTGCATCACGGCGGCCTTCAGCGCCAACCCGCGTGCCTCCAAGCCTTCCAGGTCGCGCAGGCGGGTACGGAGGAGCGCCAGGCGCTGCTCGGTCAGCCCGGTCGACTCGTCCAGGTTCTGGCGCTGCTCGATGCGCGAGGCAGCGGTGGCGCGGCTGACATTGGCCTGGAATTGCAGGGTGCGGTCCAGATGGTCCTGGGCGTCGCGCAATTCGGCCTGCGCCGTCGCCAGTTCCTGCATCAGGTCGGGCTGCCCGATGCGGGCGACGACCTGGCCTTCCTCGATGCGCTGACCCAGCCGCACCAGCAGGCTCTGGACCTGGCCGGTCGAGAGGGTGGTCACCTCCCGCACGCCCTCCGGGCTCAGCAGGATGCCCTCGCCGGCCACCTTGACCGGGACGCGGATGGTGATGCTGCCGACGACGGCGACGCCGACCAGCAGGAACGCCGTCGCCAGCAGCAGCCAGGCGGTCGGGCGCACCACCGCGGCGGCGAGGTCCAGCCGCTCGGGCGAGGCAAGCTTCTCCAGCGCCGCCGCGCGGAACAGCGGGGTCTCGGTCGTTCCCGGGGCACTCATACGGCGGTCATGGTCGGATTCACCTAAGCGACGCGGAACAGCACAGCGATGGCCCCGCGCGACGGCGAGAGGCAGAAAAATCCCCTTGGCGACCAAAGGACAGCGCGCGCTGTCCTTTGGTCGGGGCGCCGGGCCGCGTCATCCGGCGAAGCCGCGGCCCGGCTGCCCACGGATCAGATGTGGAAGGCCTTCTTCATCGAGTTGCCGACACTGCTCGCGGTGGAGGCAGCCTGGTTGCCGATATTCGAGGCCGTGGAGGCGACCGTATTGACGGCATCCCTGCCGGCGTCTGCCACCGTGTTCGCTGTATTCTGCACCCCGTGAAGAAGGCTGTTGCCGGCGCCCATGAGGGTGTTGCCGGCGCCCGCGAGGCCGTGGCCAATGCTGTCGATGGTGTTCGCCCCGTGGCTGATGCCGCCCCCGAAGCCGTGGCCGAGGCTGTTTCCGATCCCGCTTCCCAGATTGGCCGCCTCATTGGCCGTGTCCGTCGCGATCGGCGTGGCCGCGTGGAGCGCCGCCTCGCCGCCGCTTACGATCGGCGCGGTGTCGATGTTCACCTGCCCGGTGAGTGTGACACCACCGATGGCGATCTCGACGTCGCCGGTCCCGGCGAGGGTGATCACGCTGCCATCCATTGTCGCGCCCACGCCGGCACCGGCACCGACCGAGCCGGGCGAGGCGACGCCCGCGCTGCCGCTGACGCCGGTGTCGCCATAGCTCGCACCCGCGCCGACCTGGGCGGTCAGGTCGGAGCCGGCGAAGACGCTGCCGCCGAGCATGATGCCATGGTCGTTCGCCTGCATGGCGCCGCCGGCGGTCACACCCGACTCCGCGCCAACCGTGTTGTTGGTGTTTACCGAGGCATCACCATAGGAGATCGTGGTGGTGGTGGTGCTGGTGACCGAGGAGTAGTCGCCGACACCGCCCGTCGCCGAGACGCCATGCACGCCGACGGAGACCGAGCCGCCGGCGCCCTCGGTCAATGTGGCGGTCGTGGTGTTGCTGACGCCCACCGTCACACCATGGCCGGCATCGACGCTCACGCCCACCGTCGCGGTGGCGGTGTTGACCTCGCCCGCCCCGCCGGTCGCGGTGTACTGGCCGTGGTCGGTGGACACCGAACCCGAGGCGCCGACCGTGGTGGAGGTGCCCACGCTCACGGTGGTGGTGACCGGGTTGGAGTCATGGCTGGTGCTGGTGGCGGTCACCGTCGTCTCGGTGGCGGCCGGCCCCTGCATGGCGCCATGCGTGGGCGTTGCCGTTTCCACCGGCGGGGTGGGAACATCGATGCTGACAGGATCGCCGTGCATAAGCCCCGCGCCGGCACTCGCCCGGCCGTTGTGCATGACGACGCCCATGCCGCCGACGACCTTGCCCAGGTCCTCGTCGCTGAGATCCGCTTCGTTCTCAAGCGATACGCTGATGCTCTTCGATGCCACGCTGGTTTCTCCAATTGGGCACATCCCAGCCCTGTGCGGCCGCCAATTTGGCGGCCGATCCAGCTGATGCACGCCGCTCATCACTTTCCCGAGAATGTTGAAAATTGTCTCTTAGCGTAAGCAAGAATTACGTAGAAGGATTCAGTTCTCCTGCAATCCTTCGGTGCCCGCACCGCCACCAGGCATCATGGCGATGCAGGCGGCGGAGGTTCCGGGATAGGCGAGATGCAATGCGCGATGGCCGGGTGAGCCCGGTGGAACGCGAACGCGGCCGCGTTCCACCAGCCCCCCCGATCAGATATGGAAAGCCTTCTTGATCGAGTTCCCAGTGCTCTTGGCGCCGGAAGACATCGCATTGCCCACATCGGACGCCGTGGAGGAGACCGTGTTCACGGCATCCTTCCCAGCGTCCGCCACCTTGTCCGTGGCATCCTGCGCCGTGTGCAGAATGGTGCTGCCGCCGTGGCTGATGCCGCCCCCGAAGCCGTGGCCGATGCTGTGGCCGAGCCCGCTGCCCAGGTGGCCCACTTCATTGGCCGCATCCGTCGCGACCGGCGTGACGGCATGGATCGCCGTTTCGCCGCCCTGGGCGATCGGCGCGGTGTCGATGTTCACCTGCCCGCCGAGGGTGACGCCGCCGATTTCAAGCTCGACATCCCCAGTCCCGGCGAGGGTGATCACGCTGCCATCCATTGTCGCGCCCACCCCGGCGCCCGCCCCGACCGATCCGGGCGAGGCGACGCCCGCGGTGCCGCTGGCGCCGGAGTCGCCGTAGGAGGCCCCGGCGCCGACCTCGACCGTGAGGTCGGAGCCGGAGAAGACGCTGCCGCCGATCATGACGCCATGATCATTGGCCTGCATCGTGCCGCTGGCCGAGGAGCCGGATTCCGCACCGACCGTGACCTCGCCCGAGACCGAGGCATCCCCATGGGAGACCGTGGCGGTGGTGGTGTTGGTGACGGTGGCGATGTCGCCGACGCTGGCGGTCACCATGACGCCATGCTCGCCGACCGAGACGGTCCCGCTCGCGCCCTCGGTGAAGGTCGCGGTGGTGGTGTTGGTGACGCCCACCGTCACGCCATGGCCGGCATCGACGCTGGCGCCGACCGTCGCGGTGGCGGTGAAGGTCTCGCCGGCCTGGCCGGTCACCGTGGTCTGGCCGTGGTCGGTGGAAACCGAACCCGAGGCACCGACGCTGCTGGAGGCGCCGGCGCTTGCGGTGACGCTGACGGGGTTCGCATCATGGTGGCCGCTGGGGGGTGCCACCGGCGCCTCGGCGGGGCCCGATGCCTGGATGGCACCATGATGGATCCCGGCGCCCCCCTCGCCCACCACGGGGTGGCTCGCCTCGATGGGGGCCGATGGCGGGATGGCCCCCGTGGCGTGGGCGGGCTCCGGCGCCGCGGCATGCTCGGCGGCCGGCGGCGTGAAGTCGATGGTGACGGGCGTGTGCATGACCCCGCCATGGCGCGGGGCAGCATGTCCGACGATCCCGATGCCGCCGACAACCTGGGCCAAAGCCTCGTCGCCGAGATCCGTCTCATTCGCCAGCGAGAGAGTCATGTCTTTCGATGCCACACCCGTATCCTCCGATTTGGTTGTATCGGAGTTGGCTGCCGCCGCTCTTCCGGCGGACGCCGACCCAGATGCGGCAATTCATTGCCGTCGATGTATCATCGTGTTGAGAATTATCGCCAAGCGTAAGCGACGATTATGTTGAAAAATTCAGTTTTTATGTAATTTCGCATACACCGGACCGCCGCGAATGGCGCCGAGGAACATGCCGACCATGGCGGCATCGGCGGTGGTGGTGCCGGCGCGGGACGGGTCATGCAGGAGAAGCGTCTTGGTCGCGGCGCCGATCCCGGCCAGGCCGATCACGAAAAGCCCTGTATCCATCTGCGTTTCCGACATGCAGCAGCGCAGCATCGTCGCGGCCGTGGCCTCGCCGAGCGCCCGCATCATGTCGTAGCTGATCTCGTGGTGCCGATTGAGCAGGCTTTCCCGTACCGGCCGGGGGAAGTCATCACCGATGTGACAGATGTCGCTCATAAAACCGATGACGGCATGCGCCAGCGCGTCCATGTCCGCGTAGCTGTCCCGGGCCAGTGCCGCGAGGAAGCGGTCCAGCCCCAGCACCTGGCGCCGGCGGACGACGGCACGCAGCAGCCCCTCGGTTCCCGCGATGTAGCGATAGGCGGCCTGATGGGTGATGCCGGCCTCCCGCGCGGCCGCCTCCACGGTCAACTCGGCCTGGCCGTCCCGGAGCAGGATGCGCTCGGCGGCGAGCAGCAGCCCCTCCACCGTCTCGATCGCCCGCGGCTGGCGCGGCACCACCCGCAAGGTGCCGGACATCAGCCATCGCGTCGGGCTGGCCATGGCCTCCAGCACGGCGATGCTCCGCAGCGCCGGCACGGCATCGCCTGACAGGCCGAGCACGGCGGCAAGCCTGCTGTTGTCCTGCGCCGAGAGCGCCTCACGCGACAGCAGCGCCAGCGGTGCCTCGGCGAAGCTGCGCTGGACGATCTCGATGTCGAGGAGCCAGACGACGCCATGGTGGCGGGTATCCGCCTCGAGCCGCCGACGCAGCCCCATGAGCACCTCGGCCTCGCCTTCGACCACCTGGATGAACCGGCGCTCGGCCGCCAGCAGCGCGCCGGTGATGCCGGCGGCGAAATTCCGGGCCCGCGCGTGGCCGACCATCAGGTCGAGTTCGCCCTCGGAGTAGGCCCTGGCTTGGCTCGTGAACACGGCACAGCGGAGCATCGGGCTGAGATATCCATTTGAGATGGGCGGGGTGACCCACCCGCTCCGGTGTTCCTGCCGAGCGATACTTGCACTCCGCGCAAATTCAATACCGAATTATGACCTGCGCTTTCGCTGTAGCCGCCTTGCCGGCCTTTATGCGGTGCTCGTCGCGGCTTCGCGGGGCACGTACCCGCGCCCGCAGTCATCGCCGGCCGTGTCTTTACATGAATTGTTCACAAATCCGATCATTACGAATGAATTACATAATCGTCCCGCCAATTTTTTTGGCCGACTTCGGCATTACAGCCTTCCTATGTAATCCTCCGCCGCGATCTCGCAGGCGATCAGGCTGAAGCGCTCCGTCGTCACCATCGCCTCGCCCAGCGCGATTTCCAGCTCGGCCCGCGTGCGCACCGCCCAGCCCTGCCCGCCCATCGCCGCGGCCAGCGCCACATGATCGGTGCGGGTGAAGCGCACGCCGCGCCGGGGCAATTGCATCGCGCCCTGCTTCAGCTCGATCAGCGCGTAGGAGGCATCGACGAAGACCAGGATGATCACCGGCAGGCCGAGGTCGCGGGCCGTCGCCAGCTCCCCCATCACCATCTCCAGCCCGCCATCGCCGATGAAGCAGATCGCGCGCCGTCCGGGTGCGGCGACCATGGCGCCGAGGGCCAGCGGCAGCGACGGCCCCATGGTGCAGAAGCCCGAGGATTGCAGCAGGCTGCGCGGAGCCCGGCACTGCCAGACCTGGCTCAGCACGATGCGATGCGCGCCGGAATCCACGGTGGCGACGATGTCCGCGGGCAGGGCCGACTGGGCGGCATCGACGATGGCGGCCGGCCCCCAGGGTGCGTCGGCGCCGTAATCGGCGCGCAGGGCGGCCTTCACCTCGGCGAAGCGATCCAGGTCCCAGGCGGGGGCGCCGTCATATCCGGCGAAGATCGCCGTAAGCCCGGCGCCGATGTCGCACAGGCATTCGATGTCGGCGCGATGCATGCCATGCGTGCCGGTCGCCGAGGCCAGCGACACGACATGCTGCCCCGCCGCGAACAGGTCGCGCCAGGCGATGCGCATCTCGATCGGGTCGTAGCCCGCCAGGATCACCAGATCCGCCTCCGCCACCAGCGGCAGCAGGCGGCGGTCGGCGAGCGGCGACAGCCCGGCGCCGCCGAGGCTCCAGGGCGAGGCCTCGTCCACCAGCCCCTTGGCCTTGTAGGTGGTCAGCACCGGGATGCCATGCCCGGCCGAAATCGCCGCCAGCACCGGCCCCGCCTCATCATTCATGGCATCCACACCGGCGATGATCAGCGGCCGGCGGGCCGCGGCCAGCCAGCCGCGCATGTCGTCCAGCACGGTGCCGGGGGCCGGCGCCATGGGCGCGCGCAGGGCGGGATCGGCCGCCTCCGGCGCCGTCGCCGGGGCCGCGGCGACGCTGCCGGGGATATCGATGTGCACGGGGCCGAAGGGCGCGCTCATCGCGATCGCCAGCGCCTTGGCGAAGATCGCCGGCGCCGCCCCGGGCACCGCCACGCGGAACGTCGCCTTGGTGATCGGGCGCATCAGCGCGCAATGGTCGATCACCTGATGGGTGTAGCTCGCCGCCTCGGCATCATCGACGCCGCCGGAGACGACGATCAGCGGCACCCGGTCCTGCCAGGCATTGGCGATGGTATCGACGGCATTGGCCAGGCCCGGCCCGATGGTGGTGACCAGGATGCCGGGCGCGCCGGTCATGTGATGCGCGCCCTCGGCCATGAAGCCGGCCGGGGTTTCGTGCCGTGCCAACAGGAATTCGATGCCGGCGCGGTCGAGCGCGTCGATCACCGTCAGCACCTCCCCGCCCGGAATGCCGAAGGCGTGGCGGCAGCCCGCGCGATGCAGCAGGCGGGCCAGGAGGTCGGCGGTGCGGGAGGGTTCGGTCATGTCGCGGCCTTCGTTCACGTCATCGAGGCGGTGACGCCGCCATCGACGAACAGCATCTGGCCCGACACGAAGTTCGAGGCGGGCGAAGCGAGAAACACCGCGGTGCCGATGATCTCCTCCGGCTCCGCATAGCGCCCGGCGGGGCAGCGGCGCGCGATCATCGCGAGCCAGTCGGGGTTTTCCAGCAGGGCCGCGTTCATCGCCGTGTTGAACCAGCCCGGGCCGATGGCATTGGCCTGGATGTTGAACGGGCCGAGTTCGACGGCCAGCGCGCGGATGAACATCTTCATGCCCCCCTTGGCGCTGGCATAGGGGGTGATGGTGGCGCGGCCCAATTCGCTGGCCAGCGAGCCGATCGCGATGATCTTGCCGTGGCGGCGTTCCTTCATCCCCGGCACCACCAGGCGCGACAGCCGCCAGAGCGCGGTCAGATGCGTGTCGAGCACGCTGTGCCAGCCTTCCTCGGTCGTCTCCTCGATGGGGGCGCGGTGCTGGTTGCCGGCGTTGTGGACCAGGATATCGATGCGCCCAAGGCCGCCCACCGCCGCCGTCACCGCAGCACCTTCGGTCACGTCGAAGGCGCAGACGCGGCAGGCCAGCCCCTCCGCGCGCAGCGCCTCGGCCACCGTCCCCAGCGCATCGGCATCGCGGCCGTTCAGCACGACCTCCGCCCCCGCCCGCGCCAGGCCCAGCGCCATGGCGGCGCCGAGGCCGCGCGAGGCGCCGGTGACCAGCGCCACCTGCCCCGTCAGATCGAAAAGTGCCGCATGCTTCATCGTTCCTGCCCTTTCTGCGTTTTCGGCAGGCTGCGACGAGTGCGGCCCGGGCACCAGCCCCACCCGAGGGTGCTTGACCCCCTCGCCCCTGTGAGTAAATCCGAAGGCAGTCGCGGCGGGCCCTGTCCATCCGGCATGAAGAAGGATCCGGCCCATGCCCGTTTCATCGCAGGATTTCCGCCACGGCATGCGGCACCTCGCCGCCGGCGTCTGCCTGATCACAACAGGCGTGGCGCCCGAGCGTGGCGGGCTGATCGCCACCGCCGTGATGTCCCTGACCGCCGAACCCGCCCAGCTTGTGGTGGCGATCAACGAAACCGCCTCCGCCTTCCCGCTGATCCTGCGCAATCGCTGCTTCGCCGTGCATGTGCTCGGCCAGGACCACCGCGCCCTGGCCGATGTGTTCACCGGCCGCACCGGGGTGAATGGCGATGACCGCTTCCGCGATGTGCCTTGGGAGACCCTGGCGACGGGCGCGCCGGTGCTGCCCGGGGCGCTGGTCACCTTCGATTGCGTGCTGAAGGGGCAGATGCCGGTCGCGACACATAGCCTGCTGATCGGCGGGGTCGAGGCGGTGTCGGTGGCGGCGGGCCAAACCCCCCTGTTGTATTTCGAGTCCGCCTGGGCGGCGCTGACCCAGGGCTGAGCCCCCCTCCGACTGCGAGCGGTTCAGGCAGCGACCCGCTTCACTGCCCCCAACTGCATCACTCCGGCTGCCCGGACGTCCGCCTCCACAAAGATGGCTGTTGCGCGAAAAACGCATACCGATAGGCTCAAAGGCGGGAGACGGCGACGACGCCAGGGGAACCAGGCGTCCGATTGCCCCGCCTGTCACAGCAGGGAGCCTTGCAGCCATGTTCAGATACAGCCTCGCGGCCATTGCCGCGGCCGCCGCCATGTTGGTGGCCCCCATTGATGCGTCAGCGCAACAAACCCTCGCGCAGGTCAAGGCGCGCGGCAGCCTGAACTGTCAGGTCGGCCTGCCGACGCCCGGTTTCTACGCGCTGTCCGCCGCCGGGGTCTGGTCCGGCATGGATGTGGACATGTGCCGCGCCGTCGCCGCCGCGATCTTCGATGACCCCGCCAAGGTGCAATACCAGTCGGTCACCTCGGCGGTGCGCTTCACCGCGCTGGCCAATGGCGAGAGCGACATGCTCTCCCGCACCACGACCTGGACGGCGGTGCGCGACACCCAGCTCGGGCTCGAATTCGCGGGGGTGAACTTCTATGATGGCCAGGGCTTCCTGGTGTCCAAGGCCTCGGGGATCACCTCGGCGCGCGGGCTCGATGGCGCGACGATCTGCGTGCTGACCGGCACGACGACGGAGCTGAACCTCGCCGACTATTTCCGCGCCAACCGCATGACCTTCACGCCGGTGACGAATGAGAACGTCAACGTGCTGGTCGAGACCTATCTCGGCGGTGGCTGCGATGCCTATACCAACGACAAGTCGAGCCTGGCCGCGCGCCGCTCGGCCTTCCCCAGCCCGAACGACTACGTGATCCTGCCGGAGACGATCTCCAAGGAGCCGCTCGGCCCCGTGGTGCGCCATGGCGACAACAACTGGGGCGATATCGTCCGCTGGGTGCTGTTCGGCATGATCGAAGCCGAGGAGATGGGCGTCAGCTCCGCCAATGTCACCGAGATGCTCGCCTCGCCCAGCCCCGGCATCCGCCGCCTGCTCGGCAATGAGGGCAATATCGGCGAAGGCATGGGCCTGCCCAAGGATTTCATGGTCCGCGTGCTGCGCCATCTCGGCAATTACGGCGAGGTCTATGAGCGCAACGTCGGGGTGAACACCGCGGTCGGCATTCCGCGCGCGGGGTCGCTGAACGCGCTGTGGAACAATGGCGGCATCCTCTACCCGATGCCCTTCCGCTGATCCTGGACCGGCGCTGCCCTTCGGGGCGGCGCCCCTCCCCTCCGCGCCGTGAGGTCTGCCCATGACGACGCCCATCCTGTCCAACGCGACGGCGCGCGCCATCTTCTACCAGGCGCTGACGGTGCTCGGCGTGGTCCTGCTGTTCTGGTACACCATCACCAACACCGTCGAGAACATGTCCCAGCGCGGCATGTCGGCGGGGTTCGATTTCCTCGATGTCTCCGCCGGGTTCGGGATCGGCTTCAAGCTGATCGACTACCGCGAGGGCGACAGCTACCTGCGGGTCTTCGAGGTCGGCATCGCGAACACGCTGCTCGTCGCCGTCATCGGCATCGCGCTGGCCACGGTGATCGGGCTGGTCGTCGGCCTCGCCCGGCTGTCCGGCAATTGGCTGATCAGCACCATCGCGCGCTGGTACATCGAGATGCTGCGGAACACGCCGCTGCTGCTGCAGATCATCGCCTGGTATTTCGGCGTCTTCAACCTGCTGCCGCGGCCGCGTGACAGCGTGGAGTGGGGCGGGCTGTTCTTCCTCAACAACCGCGGCTTCTATCTGCCCTCGCCCGAGCCGGGCCAGGGCTTCGGGCTGACCCTGATCGCCCTTGCCGCCGGCATCGCCGCCGCCTTCGTGGTGCGCGCCCATGCCCGCCAGCGCCTGTTCGAGACCGGAAAGCTGCCGCGCGTGATCCCGGCGATGATCGCGCTGGTGATCCTGCCGGCGCTGCTGGTCTTCGCGCTGACCGGCCAGCCGCTGGCCTGGAACGTGCCGGTGCTGCGCGGCTTCAACTTCCAGGGCGGGACCAGCGTGCCGCCCTCCTTCTGCGCGCTGATCATCGCGCTCTCGATCTACACCTCCTGCTTCATCGCCGAGATCATCCGCTCCGGCATCCAATCGGTGAGCCATGGCCAGACCGAGGCGGCGCGGGCGCTGGGCGTGAAGCCCTCGCGCACCATGCGCTACATCATCCTGCCGCAGGCGATGCGGGTGATCATCCCGCCGCTGATCAGCCAGTATCTGAACCTGACCAAGAACTCCTCGCTCGCCATCGCCATCGGCTTTCCCGATCTGGTCAGCGTGTGGATGAACACCTCGCTGAACCAATCCGGGCGCGCGATCCCGATCGTGGCCATGACGATGGGGTTCTACTGTGCGGTCAGCCTCGCGGTGTCGCTGGTGATGAACCGCTACAACCGCCGCGCCATGCTGTCGGAGCGCTGAGCCGATGAGCGACGCCCTGATTTTCCAACCGAAAGCCGGCAAGCCCGCGCCCCCCAGCACGCTCGGCGTGGTGGGGTGGGTGCGCGGCAACCTCGTCTCCTCCCTGCCCAATGCGGCTCTGACCTTGCTCGGCGCCTATATCGTCTATGCCTTCTTCAGCGCGGTGATCGGCTGGGCCATCGTCGATGCGGTGTGGGAGGCACAGAACCGGCGCGAATGCCTCGACCTCGTGGGCCGCGCCGGGGCCTGCTGGCCGGGGGTGAAGGCCTGGATTCCGAACCTGATCTACGGGCTCTACCCCAAGGACCAGGTCTGGCGGATCAATGCCGGCTTCCTGGTGCTGGTGCTCTGGGCGGTGCCGCTGTTCCTGCCCTGGGTGCGCTCCAAGGTGATGATCGGGCTCGGCCTGGTGCTGCTCTACCCGTTGCTCGCCTCCTATTTCTTCCATGGCGGAGACAAGGGCCTGGTCTGGGGTGCGCTGATCGCGCTCGGCCTCACCGGCTTCCTCTGGTCCTGGCTGACCGCCATCGCCGAGGCGCGCCGCGAGGCGCCGCTGCTGGAAGGCCGCCGGCGCTGGATTCTGCTGGCCGGGCTCTACGCCGTATCCCTGCTGGTGGTCTCGCAATGGGTGTTGGACGAGGTGCAGACGCGGCTCTGGGGGGGACTGTTCCTGACCCTGGTGATCTCGGGCTTCGGCATCACCGTCTCGCTGCCTGCGGGCATCCTGCTGGCCCTCGGGCGGCGGTCGCGGATGCCGCTGATCGCCGCCGTCTCCACCACCTTCATCGAGCTGTTCCGCTCGGTGCCGCTGATCACCGTGCTGTTCATGTTCAACACCATGCTGCCGCTATTCCTGCCGGCGGGGGTGGAGGTGAACCGGCTGCTGCGCGCCATCGTCGCGGTCTGCCTGTTCTCCTCGGCCTATATGGCGGAGATCGTGCGCGGCGGGCTGCAGGCGATCCCGAAAGGACAGTATGAGGCAGCGGCCGCGGTCGGCCTCGGCTTCTGGCAATCGACCAGCCTCATCGTGCTGCCGCAGGCGCTGCGCATCATGATCCCGAGCATCGTCGGCAGCTTCATCGGCCTGTTCAAGGACACCACGCTGGTCTCGATCATCGGGCTGTTCGACCTGCTGAGCATGGCGCGCGCGGTCGGCGAGGACACCGTCTGGCTCGGGCTGTTCATCGAGCCCTTCTTCTTCGTGACCATGATCTACTTCGTGTTCTGCTTCAGCATGTCGCAATACAGCTTCCACCTCGAAGCCAGGCTTGGGGCGGGGCAACGGCGATGAGCACTCAGGCGGCGATCGAACTGATCGGGCTCAACAAATGGTACGGCGCCTTCCAGGTGTTGAAGGACATCAACCTGCGGGTGCGGGAGGGTGAGCGCATCGTGGTCTGCGGCCCCTCCGGCTCCGGCAAATCCACCATGATCCGCTGCATCAACCAGTTGGAGCATCACCAGGAAGGCGATGTGCTGATCCATGGCGAGGCCTTCGGCCAGGGGCCGGCGCGGGATGACGCGATCCGGCGCGAGATCGGCATGGTGTTCCAGCAGTTCAATCTCTTCCCGCATCTGACGGTGCTGGAGAACTGCACCTTCGCCCTGATCTGGGTGAAGCACATGCCCAAGGCCGAGGCCGAGGCGCTGGCCATGAGCCTGCTGGAACGGGTGCGGATTCCCGAACAGGCACTGAAATACCCGTTGCAGCTATCGGGCGGTCAGCAGCAGCGGGTGGCGATCGCCCGCGCGCTCTGCATGTCACCCAAGGTGATGCTGTTCGACGAGCCGACCTCGGCGCTGGACCCGGAGATGATCAGCGAGGTGCTGGACGTCATGATCGAGCTGGCCGAGAGCGGCATGACCATGATCGTGGTGACGCATGAGATGGGCTTCGCCCGCCGTGTCGCCGACCGGGTGATCTTCATGGACCAGGGCGAGATCGTGGAGGAGGCGCCGCCGGCGGAATTCTTCACCGCGCCGAGGTATGACCGGACGCAGCTGTTCCTGAGCCAGATTCTGTAGAAAAAACCCTATAGAAAAACCAACGGCGCATCCGAGGATGCGCCGTGTGGAAAATCAGCGCCCCAAAGTCAGCGACGGATGCCGAGGCGCCCGATCAGCGATTCATAGCGCTTGTGGTCCTTGCGCTTCAGGTAATCCAGCAACCCACGGCGCTGCCCGACCAGGACCAGCAGACCACGGCGGCTGTGGAAGTCCTTGGGGTGCGTCTTCAGGTGCTCGGTCAGATAGGTGATCCGGCCGGAGATCAGGGCGACCTGAACTTCCGGGCTGCCGGTGTCACCCTGCTTGGTCTGGTACTCTTTGACGACGGCCGTGCGGGCCTCAAGATCCATCGACATCGGGAACTCCTATGGTGAGAGGTTCAACCGTCCTGGCCACCCATCCAGCGCTCAGGGAGGAGCATCCCCCCCTCAAGCCGGCACAGGCCCAACAGACGCTCCCCCGCCATCACGCGGACCAGGCCCCCTTCGGGGCTGGCTTCATTCGGAATGCGGCCCATGAACGCGACGAGGCTCATTGCCTCGCCATGCTGGAGCCTCATGGCCTCTCCTGCGGTCGCGGCCAGTGCCGGGATGTCGGCCAGCGCGGTCGTGACCGGGAGGAGAAGGTCCGGGGAAGGAGGCGGCGTATCGCCGGAAACGATCAGAGAGTCCAGCGAAACCGCCATGGACTCGAGAAAAGGCCCGACCCGCAGCCGCCGCAGCGCCACGATATGCCCGACCGTGCCAAGCGCGCGCGCGAGATCCCGGGCCAGCGAGCGCATATAGACGCCCTTGCCCGACTGCACATGGAAGATGGCGCTATCGGCATCCGGCCGCTCGACCAGGTCGAAGGCATCCACGCGCGCGGCGCGGGCGGCGATCTCCACGATCTGCCCGTTGCGGGCGAGGTCATAGGCCCGCTCGCCGCCGATCTTGATCGCGGAGTAATTCGGCGGGATCTGCATGATGTCGCCGCGGAAGGGCGGCAGCGCGGCGCGGATCTGGTCGTCCGTGGGGCGGACATCCGAGGTCTCGATCACCGCGCCATCGGAATCATCGGTGTCCCGCGCCTCACCGAAGCGCAGGGTGAAGTTGTAGATCTTCGTCGCGTCCATCGCATAGGGCACGGTCTTGGTCGCGGCGCCGAAGGCCAGCGGCAGAACCCCGGTCGCCAGCGGGTCCAGCGTGCCGCCATGGCCGACCTTCTGGGCCTGGAAGGCGCGCTTCACCTTGTTGACCACATCGGTCGAGCCCATGCCGGTCGGCTTGTCGATCACCAGCCAGCCGTCCATGGCCACGCCCTTGGGCTTGCGTTGGAAACGGGGGGCCATCAGGCGATATCCTCGGGAATGGGGCGTGGGCGGCCGGCGTCGTCCAGCGCCACGAAGGTGAAAACCGCCTGGGTCACCCGGCAGGTGGTTTCGGCATGGCGTGCGCGGGTCCAGGCATCCACCGCGATCCGCATGGAGGTCCGCCCGGTGGACAGCACCTTGGCATAGAGGCTGACCTCATCGCCGACCCGCACCGGGGCATGGAAGGTCATCGCCTCCACCGCGACGGTCGCGGTGCGGCCGCGGGCACGGCGGGCGGCGGCATTGCCCGCGGCCAGATCCATCTGCCCCATCAGCCAGCCACCAAAAATATCGCCCGCCGGATTGGTATCGGCGGGCATGGCGATGGTGCGGATGACGGGGGAGCCCTCGGGCGGGGACTCCTCGGTCACACCGGCTCCTCGGGCTCGTTCTTGCCCAGCAGGTCGCGCAACACCCCCGGCTGCTTCATCAGCCGGTCCATCTCCATCGCGTAATCGGGCGCGGTGTCGGGCTGGAAATGCAGTTGCGGCGCGTATTTGAGCTGCACCGCCTTGGAGATCACATGGCGCAGATGCGGCTGCTCGCGCTTCAGCGCCTCCAGCAGCTCATCCGACACCGGCTTGCCCAAAGCGGCGACGAAGACGGTCATGTGCTTGAGATCGGGCGAGGCGCGGACCTCGGTCGCGGTCAGGTTGACGCCATCCAGCGCCGGGTCGCGCCATTCCCCCCGCAGGAAGGCGGCCGAAAGGGCGTGACGGATTTCCTCGCCCACGCGCAGCATGCGCTGGCTGGGTCCCGCGTCGGCGGCGCGTTTGGCCATGATGGTCTGGTTCCTCGAAAAAACGGGCGCCCCCCGGCTCGGGGGGCACCCGCCGGCGGGCGCTGGTTACAGCGTTCCCGCGACCGTCTCGGTCTCGTAGCACTCGATCTGGTCGTCGACGCGGATGTCGTCGTAGCGCGCGAAGGACATGCCGCATTCGTAGCCGTTTGCGACTTCCTTCACATCATCCTTGAAGCGACGCAGGGTCGAGAGTTCGCCCTGGTGGATGACGACGCCATCGCGCAGCAGGCGGACGCCCGCACCGCGGCGGACGACGCCCTCGGTCACGCGGCAGCCTGCGACATTGCCGAGGCGCTTGACCTCGAAGACCTGCAGGATCTGCGCATAGCCCAGGAACTTCTCACGTTGCACCGGCGACAGCTTGCCGCGGACCAGCTTCTCGATGTCATCGGCGACTTCGTAGATGATCGAGTAGTAGCGGATCTCGATCCCGTCGCGCGTCGCCATTTCCCGTGCCTGGCTGGTGGCCCGGACGTTGAAGGCGATGACGACGGCATCGGAGGCCTTGGCGAGCTGGATGTCGCTTTCGGTGATCTGGCCCACGCCGCTGTGCAGCACGCGGACCTTCACCTCGTCATTGCCCTGCTTGCCGAGGGTGACGCCGATCGCTTCGGCGCTGCCCTGGACGTCGGCCTTGACGACGACGGCGACTTCCTTCTGCACGCCGGTCTGGATGCGGGCCAGCATTTCGGCCAGCGTCCCGCGACCGGCACCGAGGGCGGCGACCGCCTTCTCGCGCAGCTTGGCGGTACGGAACTCGCTGATCTCGCGGGCCCGGGCTTCGTTCTCGACCACGGTGAAGACGTCACCGGCGCCGGGCACGCCCGACAGGCCCAGGATCTCGACGGGGGCGGAGGGTCCGACCTCCTTCACCGTCTTGGCCTTGTCGTCCACGATCGCGCGCAGGCGGCCCCATTCCGCGCCGGCGACGACGATGTCGCCCTGGCGCAGGGTGCCACGCTGCACGAGGACGGTCGCGACCGGGCCGCGGCCCTTGTCCAACCGGCTCTCGATGACCGTGCCCTCGGCGGGGCGGTCCACGGCGGCGCGCAGGTCCAGGACCTCGGCCTGGAGGATGATGGCCTCCAGCAGCTTGTCGAGGTTGGTCCCCTCCTTCGCGCTGACGAGCACCACCTGGGTGTCACCACCCAGATCCTCGACCACCACGTCATGGCTCAGCAGTTCCTGCTGGACCCGCGCGGGGTTCACGCCCGGCTTGTCGATCTTGTTGACGGCCACGATCAGCGGGACATTCGCCGCCTTGGCGTGGCGGATCGCCTCGATCGTCTGGGGCATCACCCCGTCATCGGCGGCGACGACCAGCACGACCATGTCGGTCACCGAGGCACCACGGGCGCGCATGGCCGTGAAGGCCTCATGGCCCGGCGTGTCGATGAAGGTGACGCGCTCGCCATCCGGCAGATTCACCTGATAGGCGCCGATGTGCTGGGTGATGCCACCGGCCTCGCGGGCGGCGACATCGGTCTTGCGCAGCGCGTCCAGCAGGCTGGTCTTGCCGTGGTCGACATGGCCCATGATCGTCACGACCGGGGGCCGCGGCGTCATGGTGTCATCGGCATCGGCCGGGCCGACCAGCCCGAGTTCGACGTCATTGTCGGCAACGCGGCGGGCGCGATGGCCGAATTCCTGCACCACCAGCTCGGCGGTATCGGCATCGATGCTCTGCGTCAGCGTCGCCATGACGCCCATGCGGAACAAGGCCTTCACCACCTCGCCGCCACGGGCGGCCATACGATTGGCCAATTCCTGGACGGTGATGACCTCGGGCACGATCACGTCGCGGACGACGCGGACCTGATCCGACCGCAGACGGGCAAGCTCGGCCTGACGGCGTTCGCGTTCCCGCGCACGGCGGATGGAGGAGATCGTGCGGCTGCGCTCGTCCTCGCCCTCGATCGCGGCGGTGACATCGACGCGGCCGCTGTCGCGACGCCCGGCCGAGGCCGGGGTGGTCTTGCGGACCGGCACCGGCGGCATGCGGCGGGCACCCGGGCCGACCGGCGGGCCGCCGGCGCGGCGCGGGGGACCGCGACGTTCTTCGTCTTCCTCGGCCGGACGGGCCTTGAGGGTCAGCTTGGGCGCACCCGGTGCCGCCGTCGTGGCGGCAGGGCCGCCCGGACGACGCACGGGGGCCTGACCCACGGCATTGGCGGCGATCGGGCGGGGCCCGGGCGGACGGGCAATGCCCGGGGCCGCGGCCGGAGCCGGCGCGGCCGCGACGGGAGTCGCCATGACCGGGGTGGAGGTGCCGGTCACGCGAGCGACGGCGGCCTCGATATTGGCGCGCTTGGCGGCCTCGGCGTCGGCGCGGCGCTGCTCCTCGGCGGCGCGGGCGTCCTCCTCGGCCTGGCGGCGATCTTCCTCGGCCTTGCGGGCGGCTTCCTCGGCCGCGGAGCGGACCATGAGGGCCTGCTGCTCACGCAGCTCGCGCTCACGCTGCGCCTGGGCGCGGCGCTGTTCCTCCAGCACGCGCTGGCGGGTCGCAAGCTCGGCGGCGGTCAGCGGGCGGCCACCAGGGCCGGCTGCACGCGCGGCCGGGGCCGGGCCGGAGGGCTTGGCGGTCACGGCCGGGCCGCTGCCGGTCGGGCGATTGGCCAAGGCCGCGGGGACCATCACCTGCGGGCCGCCGGGGCGCGATGGGGTTGCCACCACGCGTGTCTTCTTCACCTCAACCTG
Source organism: Humitalea rosea (assembly GCF_003253705.1). Taxonomy (GTDB): domain Bacteria; phylum Pseudomonadota; class Alphaproteobacteria; order Acetobacterales; family Acetobacteraceae; genus Humitalea; species Humitalea rosea. Next base: position 4,381 of record NZ_QKYU01000007.1, on the reverse strand, counting down.
CACCGCCTTGCTGCGGCCATGGCTGAAGGACTGGCGCACCGTGCCAGCATCGACTGTCTTGTTGAGTTCCAGGCGTCCGCCGCTGGGCCGGAGGCTCAGCTTGCTCTTGGCAGCATCCTGGTCGTTCTGATCGCTCATCCGTCCGCCTGGTACTTTGGTACTCGTCAAACCCGATCCGGTTCCATCGTGCTGCCAGCGAATCCGGCAAGCCGAGAGGACTCGGTTTGGATGGAACCGGCCAAACGGCCAGACGCCACCGCCACATGCACCGCTTGATCCCGCCCGAAGACCACGCCGAGTTCGGCGGAGGTCAGCGGGGTTATCATCGGCACGTCCCGTCTGCCAAGCAGACGGTCGCGTTCGGCTGGACTGCCGTTCGCGGCCTCGACCAACAGGCCCACCCGGCCTGCCAGCAACCATTCCTTCACCGCCGCCCATCCCGCGACGGCCTGTCCCGCCCTGCGGGCGAGGCCAATCTGGTCACGGACACGTCGCCGCAGGCCGTCCTCGATCCGCACACTCAGGTCGGGGGGGACATGCACGGCAGATCGAGCGGCCTTGGCAAAGGCCCCACGACTGACGGCGCGTTCTAGCACATCGGCCCGTGCGCTCAACCACATTCCCCGGCCGGGCAGCCTTGCGCTGAGGTCGGGGACGATTTGTTGCTCGGGCCCGACCACGAAACGCAGCATGGTTTCGCGGGGAAAGCTCTCGCGTGTGACGATGCAACGGCGCAGAGGCCCCTTCTCGGGGTCCTCCGCGATATCGTCTTCGGCGTCGCTGGGGGTATCCTCAGGCAGGATCGCCCTCTTCCGCGGCCGGGGCCGCCTCATCATCGCCAAACCAATGGGCCCGCGCCGCCATGATCACGGCATTGGCGTTGTCCTCGTCCATCGAATCCTCGCCGAGGATCTCGATCAGTTCGTCGGACGCCAGATCCGCGAGATCATCGAGCGTCTTCACGCCCTTCTCGCCCAGCGACACCAGCATGGCGGGGGTGAAGACCCCCATATCGGCAATCGCGTCCTCGACGCCGAGCTCCTGGCGCCTGGTGTCCAGCTCGACATCGCGCGCATCGAGAAAAGCCTGGGCGCGGCGCTTCAGCTCGACGGCGACGGTCTCGTCGAAGCCCTCGATCTCGGCCAGCTCCTCGTCCTCGACGGCCAGCAGATCCTCGATGGTCGAAAAACCCTCGGTGACCAGCAGGCTGGCGATCATGTCGTCCACATCCAGCGCCTGCACGAAGAGGCCCGACTTCTTGCGGAACTCCTCCTGGCGGCGCTCGGATTCCTCGGCCTCGGTCAGGATGTCCACGTCGTAGCGGGTCAATTGGCTCGCCAGACGCACATTCTGGCCGCGACGGCCGATCGCGAGGGACAGCTGGTCATCGGGGACGACGACCTCGACCCGGCGGGCCTCGTCGTCCAGCACGACCTTGGTCACCTCGGCCGGGGCCAAAGCGTTCACGATGAAGGTCGCGTTGTCGGAGGACCAGGGGATGATGTCGATCTTCTCGCCCTGCAACTCGGCCACCACCGCCTGCACGCGCGACCCGCGCATGCCGACGCAGGCGCCGACCGGGTCGATCGACTGGTCGCGGGAGATCACCGCCATCTTGGCGCGCGAGCCGGGGTCGCGGGCGACCGCCTTGATCTCGATGATCCCGTCGTAGATTTCCGGCACTTCCTGGGCGAAGAGCTTGGCCAGGAAGCCCGGATGAGTGCGCGAGACGAAGATCTGCGGCCCGCGGGGCTCCTCGCGCACGTCATAGATATAGGCGCGGACGCGGTCGCCGTTCTTGAAGGCTTCGCGGGCGATGGTCTCGTCGCGGCGCAGCAGCGCCTCGGCCCGGCCGAGATCGACCATCAGGTTCCCGTATTCGGTGCGCTTGACGATGCCGTTCACGATCTCGCCGACACGGTCCTTGTACTCGTCGTACTGCTTGCGGCGCTCGACCTCGCGCACGCGCTGCACGATCACCTGCTTGGCGGTCTGCGCGGCGATGCGGCCGAAATCGATGGGCGGCAGCGGATCGACGATGAATTCGCCGGTCTTGATGCCCGGGCGGATCTTCACGGCGATCCGCAGGGACAGCTGGGTGTCCTCGTTCTCGACCGGCTCGGCGTCCACGATCTCGGTCCAGCGCGACAGGCGGACTTCGCCGTTCTTGCGGTCGATGGTGGCGCGGATGTCCTTCTCCAGGCCGTATTTGGCCTTGCCGGCCTTGCCCATGGCCTGTTCCATGGCATCGAGCACTTCCTCGCGCTCGATCATCTTCTCCCGCGCGACGGCTTCCGCGACCTGAAGAAGTTCGGGGCGGGCGATGGCGACGTCCATGGCCATGGGTCGGTCCTCTTCCTTTTTACTGTGGCGAGGGCGGGGCGTCTTGGGAGACCGCCGTCGCTTCGATCAATGCATCGGTCAGCACCAGCTTCGCCCGGCGCATATTGGCGCGCGGCAGGGCGATATCGGTGCCGTCATCCAGCCGCATCCGGGCAAATTCCGCATCCGCGCCGAGGATGATACCACGGAAACGCTTGCGTCCATCCTGCGGCACCGCGAGTTCGGCGGTCGCGATATGGCCGATGAAGCGGTTCCAGTCCTTGGCCCGGGTCAGCGGCCGGTCGATGCCGGCCGAGGACACCTCCAGGTGCCATTCGTTCTTGAACGGGTCCAGCACGTCCAGCGCGGCGCCGGAGGCGTGGCTGATCGCCTCGCAATCCTCGACACCGATCAGGCTGCCATCGATCCGGTCGGCCATGATCTGCACGGTCGGCTTCTCCCGCCCGCTCACCTGCAGGCGGACCAGCTCATACCCAAGCTGGCGAATGACCGGAGCCACGCAATCGGCCAGCCGCGCCTCGAGTCCTTCGTGCAGCGGCAGGTCGGAGGGGGAATCGGTGGGGTCGTTGCTGGCGGTCACGGCAGGTCCGGGTCGATAGGGCGGGTCTCGGGGCAAAAATCGGCTGAAACGCAAAAAGGCGGCCCCGCAAGGCCACCCTCTCTGAAGTCAGTGAAGATGTTTGTGACGCTCAAATAGCGTGCGATGCCGGCAACGGCAAGCACCCGCCGCAGGCAGCCGGGTGCGATTGCCGGTAAGGTTACGGAAGCAACGGGTTGCAGACCGGCCGTTCAGGCCATATCAGGCCCAAAGCGCAGCTACGCGGCACGACCCCCACTGACCGGGGCCGCCCGCCCCTCACAGAGGACGCCGGGACCGATGAGTTCGTTGGAAGTGAACAAGGTTTTCGGGGCCGTCCTGACCGCGGGGATCACCTTCATGGTGGCCGGCGTCATCAGCAAGCAGCTGGTCAACCACGAGACCCCCCATAGCCCGGCCATCGCGCTGCCGGCGGATGCCGGCGGCCATGGCCCCGCGGCGCCCTCTGCCCCAGCGGGGCCGGAGCCGATCCTGGCGCTGCTCGCCAGCGCCGATGTCGCGGCCGGGCAGCAGTTCACCCAGCGCCAGTGCGCCGCCTGCCACACCTTCAACGAGGGTGGCCGCAACGGCGTCGGGCCGAACCTCTATGGCGTCGTCGGCGCCCCGCATGGCCATGTGGACGGGTTCAACTACTCCACGGCGATCAGCGGCATGCGTGCCAAGCCCTGGACCTACGCGGATCTGAACGCCTGGCTGCACAAGCCGTCGCAGTATGCCCCGGGCACGCGCATGTCCTATGCCGGCATCGCGGCACCCCAGGCCCGGGCGAATGTGATCGCCTACCTCCGCAGCCTGGCCGGCACCTCGGCGCCGCTGCCGACCGATGCGGAGATCGCGGCCGAAGCCGCCGCCGCCGCCCCGCCCCCGGCCCCCGAGCCGCATGCGGCGGCAACCCCGGCCGCCGCCCCCGCGACCGCCGAGATCCCGGCCGTCGGCCCGCTCCTCGCCGCCGCCGATCCGGCCGCCGGCGGGACGGTCTTCCGCCGCAGCTGCGCGGTCTGCCACACGGCGACCGAAGGCGGGCGCAATGGCGTCGGCCCGAACCTGTGGAACGTCGTCGGCGCCAGGCATGGGCATGCCGAGGGCTTCAACTACTCCACCGCCTTCCGCGGCACCGGCGACAAGCCCTGGGGCTACGAGGATCTGAACCACTGGCTGTTCCGCCCCACGACCTATGCGCCGGGCACGCGGATGGCCTTCGCCGGCCTGCCGGATGTGAAGCAGCGGGCCGATGTCATCGCCTATCTGCGCAGCCTCTCGGCCTCGCCGCAGCCGCTGCCCTGAGCCGCCAGGCACTTCCCAGCAAAAAGGCCCGGCAGCGATGCCGGGCCTTTTCTTGTCTTAGCAGGTTGCGGAAATTCGGCTGTTCAAACCGGTGTTGATCTGATTCGCTGATTCTGTGGATTGGGGGCGGTATGATGCGTGGAGCGGATCGTCAGA
>NZ_QKYU01000006.1:172322-197836 GCF_003253705.1 Humitalea rosea | reverse complement strand
TAACTGCCGCAGGCTGCATCGCCTGATGCAGCCATGAACCCACCCAGACCCGACCAGGCAACCACATCCATGACGTGAATCCGACAGGCTGCTAGCCTGTTGTTTTGTCGCATTTTCCGAGTCGTCAGGCGATTCCGCCTGACTTGAAAATACTCTAAGTGTTCAAGACCCGGCCGGCCACGGCCTCCAGCATCCGCATCAGCACCGGGTCGCGCAGCGCCGGGGCGGTGACGATGGCATTCTCCAACGCCCGGTCGCAGCCCGCGGGGCAGGGCGGCCGGGGTGCCGCCAGCAGCGGGATCACCGCCTGCACCAGCGCCTTGGCGCGGTCCGCATTGGCCAGCAGCACCTTCACCACCGCCTCCACGCTCACGGCGTCATGGTCGGGATGCCAGCAGTCGAAATCGGTAACCATCGCTACGGTCGCGTAACACATCTCCGCCTCACGGGCGAGCTTGGCCTCGGGCATGTTGGTCATGCCGATCACGTCGCAGCCCCAGGCGCGGTACATCTCGCTCTCGGCCTTGGTCGAGAACTGCGGGCCCTCCATGACGAGGTAGGTGCCGCCACGGCGGTGGTTCAGCCCGATCCCGCGCGCGGCCGATTCCAGCGCGTCGCCGAGGCGCGGGCAGACCGGATGCGCCACTGACACATGCGCGACGCAGCCCGTGGTGAAGAATGATTTCTGGCGCGCAAAGGTGCGGTCGATGAACTGGTCCACGATCACGAAGGTGCCCGGAGCCAGGTCGCCATTGAGGCTGCCGACCGCGGAGAGGGAGAGGATCTCCGTCACCCCTGCCCGCTTCAGCGCGTCGATATTGGCGCGGTAATTCAGCTCCGAGGGCGGGATGCGGTGGCCGCGGCCGTGGCGCGGCAGGAAGACGCAGCGCACGCCGGACAGGCGCCCGAACAACAGCAGGTCGGAGGGCGCGCCGAAGGGTGTGGCGACCTCACGCCATTCCCGCTCCTCCAGCCCCTCGATGTCATAGAGGCCCGAGCCGCCGATCAGGCCGATGACGGGTTCGATGAGGTCGGTCATGCCGAAAAGCTCCGGAAAAGGAAACGGCCGCCCTGGTCGGGGCGGCCGCGTGAAAGAATATGCGCGGCGCAGAGCCTCAGTGCAGGTCGGCCCAGATCTTGCGCTTCAGCGCATAGGTCAGCCCGGCGAGGACGATCAGGAACAGGATGATCTTCACGCCCATCGCGCGGCGCTGTTCCAACTCCGGCTCAGCCGCCCAGGTGAGGAAGGTCGCGACGTCACGCGCCATCTGGTCCACCGTGGCCGGGGTCTGGTCGCCATAGGCGACCTGGTCCGGATTCAGGATATTCGGCATCGCGATCTGATGGCCGGGGAAATAGGCATTGTAGTTCATGCCGCTGCCCATCACGAAGCCGGGCGGCGGGTCGCGGAAGCCGGTCAGCAGGGCATGGATGTATTCCGCCCCGCCTTCACGTGCCTTGGTGATCACCGACAGGTCGGGCGGCAGCGCGCCATTGTTGCTGGCACGCGCGGCGTTGTCGTTGGGATAGGGGCGGCGGAAACGGTCGGCAAGGCGGCCCGGGCGCTCGAACATCGCGCCCTCGTCATTCGGGCCATCGGTGACGGTGAAGCTCGCCGCCACGGCGCCGGCCTGCTCGGGCGTGAGCCCGAGGTCCACGAGGTTGCGGTAGGACAGCAGATGCATGCTGTGACAGGTGCTGCAGACTTCCTTGTAGACCTGCAGCCCGCGCTGGGCGGCGGCGCGGTCGAAGGAGCCGAAGATCCCGTCGAAGGAGAAATGCACCTCCGGGTAGGTGGTCGCCTCGCCGACGGCACGGGCCGTCAGCGGGGCAAGGAGCAGGGCGGCGCCAAGCGCCACCGCCTTGATCGAGAGCTTCATGGTCACGCCTTCTCCATCGGCTTGGCGGCGGCGCCGGCGGGCAGTGGGCCACCGCCACGCAGGACGGGGCGGCTGATGCTTTCCGGCAACGGCAGCGGACGTTCGATGCGGGCGAGCAAGGGCAGGATCACCAGGAAATATGCGAAGTAATACGCTGCGGCGAAGCGGCTGATGGTCACGAAGGGCTCTTCGGCCGGCTTGCCGCCGACATAGCCGAGCACCACGACCGCGACGACCCAGAGCAGGAAGAACGGGCGGGCCAGCGGGCGGAAGCGCATGGAGCGCACCGGCGAGCCATCCAGCCAGGGCAGCACGAACAGCAGCGCGATGGAGCCGAACATCATCAGCACGCCACCGAGCTTGTCCGGCACCGCGCGCAGGATCGCGTAGAACGGCAGGAAGTACCATTCCGGCACGATATGCGGCGGCGTCACCAGCGGGTTCGCCGGGATGTAGTTGTCCGGATGGCCGAGGTAGTTCGGGATAAAGAAGACCAACACCGCGAACACGACGAAGTAGATGACGAGGCCGAAGCTGTCCTTGATCGTGTAATACGGGTGGAACGGGATGGTGTCCTGCGGCCCCTTCGGCTCGACGCCGAGCGGGTTGTTGCTGCCGGTGATGTGCAGCGCGGCAATGTGCAGGAACACGACGCCGGCGATCACGAAGGGCAGCAAATAATGCAGGGAGAAGAAGCGGTTGAGCGTGGGATTGTCCACGCTGAAGCCGCCCCAGAGCCAGGTCACGATGCTGTCGCCGATGATCGGGAAGGCCGAGAACAGGTTGGTGATGACGGTGGCGCCCCAGAAGGACATCTGGCCCCAGGGCAGCACGTAGCCCATGAAGGCGGTCGCCATCATCAACAGGAAAATGACCACACCCGTCATCCACAGCAGTTCGCGCGGCGCCTTGTAGGAGCCGTAGTACATGCCGCGGAAGATGTGGGTGTAGACCACGATGAAGAACATGCTGGCGCCATTCATGTGAATGTAGCGCAGCAGCCAGCCGTAGTTCACGTCGCGCATGATCCGTTCGACGCTGTCGAAGGCCATGGACGTATGGGCCGTGTAGTTCATTGCCAGGAACACGCCGGTCAGGATCATCACCATGAGGGTGACCATCGCCAAAGCGCCGAAGTTCCAGAAATAGTTGAAGTTCTTCGGAGTCGGGAAGGTCCCGTACTCCTTCTGCATCATCGTGAAGACCGGCAGGCGCTGGTCAACCCAGCGGATGACGGGATTCTTGAATTCGGAGTTGTGCAGCCCGATACCCATGACGTGTCTCCGTTCAGCCGACGCGAATCTTGGTATCGGACAGGAAAGTGTAAGTCGGAACCACGAGGTTCGTCGGCGCCGGCCCCTTCCGGATGCGGCCGGAGGTATCGTACTGGCTGCCGTGGCAGGGGCAGAACCAGCCGCCGTAATCGCCGCGCTGGTCCGTGGGCTTCTGGCCGAGCGGGACGCAGCCCAGATGGGTGCAGATGCCGATCACGATCAGCCAGGCGTCGCGCTGGACGCGGCTCTGGTCGGTGGCAGGGTCCTTCAGCTCGGACATCAGGGCGGCCCGGGCTTCCTGGATCTCGGCCGCGGTGCGGTGGCGGATGAAGACGGGCTTGCCGCGCCACATGATCGTCACGGCCTGGCCCTCGACGATCGCGCCGATCTCAGCCTCGCTGGAGGCGAGGGCCAGCACGTCCCGCGACGGGTTCATGCTCGAAATAAATGGCCAGACCACCGCGCCCACGCCGATCGCGGCGAAGGAGGCCGTAACGAGGGCAAGGAAATCCCGCCGCGTCTCCGGCTGTTCAGGGGGCGGCGACGCCAGCGTTTCGGCCATGAGCCTTGTCCGTTCCTGTTTGCGGCGGACGGGCCCGCAAGCCCCAGTCCCCCGCGAAGACCGAGCACGCCGCCAGGTAGGCGACGCGCGCCACCACCGGCGTTTGGCCAACGGCGCCGGCCGGATATACCCAGGGCTTCCGCCTGCGTCCATCCACCGCGCCGCAGCGCGACGCAGAATATATTGGGTCTAACAGAGCCTTAACGCCACACCGGCCCCGCATCTTGAACATAACCCCCGCTGCGGCGCATCCTGCCTCCTCATGAGCGACCTCCTCGACGTCCCCTGCCCCCTCGATCACCCGCTGGCCGGCGAGGCCAGCACCTGGTTCGAGTCGCTGCGCGATCGCCTCTGCGCGGCCTTCGAGGCCTGCGAGGACGCGCTGGAAAGCGGCCCGCATGCGGCCATGCCCGCCGGCCGCTTCACCCGAACGCCCTGGACCCGCCCCGAGGGCGGCGGCGGGGTCATGAGCGTGATGCGCGGCCGGGTGTTCGAGAAGGTGGGGGTGAACGTCTCCACCGTGCATGGCGAGTTCAGCCCGGCCTTCCGCGCCCAGATCCCCGGTGCCGCGGCCGATCCCCGCTTCATGGCGACCGGGGTGTCGCTGGTCGCCCATATGCGGTCCCCCCGGGTCGCGGCGGCGCATTTCAACACCCGCTTCATCGTCACCGATCGCGGCTGGTTCGGCGGCGGCGGGGACATCACGCCGATGGACATGGCGGCCCCCGAGATGCTGGCGGATGCCGCCGACTTCCATGCCGCCTTCCGCGCCGCCTGCGATCGCCACGATCCCACGGCCTATGACCGCTACAAAAAATGGTGCGACGAGTACTTCTTCCTGCCGCATCGCAATGAGCCGCGTGGCCTTGGCGGCATCTTCTACGACTGGCTGGGGCGGGAGGAGGAGGCGGCGCGCCTGTCCGCCCATTTCGCCTTCACCCGCGATGTCGGCGAGGCCTTCCTGGAGGTCTTCCCCCGGCTGGTACGGCGGCGGATGCACGAGGCCTGGACGCCGGAGGAGCGCGAGCACCAGCTTATCCGGCGCGGCCGCTATGCCGAATTCAACCTGATCCACGACCGCGGCACGCTGTTCGGCCTCAAGACCGGGGGCAACACCGAGGCGATCCTGATGTCGCTGCCGCCCGAGGTGAAGTGGCCGTAACACCCACCCCCGCATCCGGGCACGGGGCTCACGCGTAATCCTCCCAGCAGCGGGAGCGACGCGAATGAGAACCCAATCGCTGAATCGATTGCGGCTGGCGATTCAACTGGCCGGGATCGTGCCCGTCAGCGCCGGTCTGGCCGGGGTGCTGACCGGCTTCGGCGTCCTGAACGAGACGATGTCCGGGGCCGCGGACAGCCATATGCGCTACCTCTCCGGCCTGCTGCTGGGGATCGGCTTGGGGGTCTGGTGGTGCCAGGCGGCGCTGGAACGGCGTGGCATGGTCTTCGACGCGCTCTGCGTCGTGGTGATCATCGGCGGCCTCGGGCGGTTGTTCGGCGTCGCGCTGAATGGCCCGCCGCCGCTGACGCATGTGCTGGCCCTGGGCATGGAACTCGGGGTGACGCCGGCCCTGTGGCTGTGGCGCCATCACCTGCTGGGCCGTGGCTTGCTCTAGCCGCAACGACCTCGCCCATGGCAGAACGCAGGGGTCCAAGACAAAATATAAAGGATACGCCATGAATCGTCGCAGCCTGCTCGCCGCCACCGCGGCTGGCCTCGCCGCTCCCGGCCTTGTGCACGCCCAGGCTGTCTGGCCCGCCGATCGCCCGATCCGCGTGATCGTGCCCTGGCCGCCGGGTGGGTCCACCGATGTGCTGGTCCGCCTCTATGCCGAGAAGCTACAGCAGGTGCTGGGCCAAAGCATCGTCATCGACAACCGCGCCGGCGCGGGCGGGAATATCGGGATCGACGCCACCGCCAAGGCGGCCCCGGATGGCTACACCCTGGGTATCGCCTCGATCGGGCATCTGGCGATCAACCAGTATCTCTATGCCCGCCTGCCCTACGATCCGGAGAAGGACCTGCTGCCGGTCGGCATCGCTTGGGACCTGCCGAATATCGCCGTGGTGGCCTCGGCCCATAACGCGTCCAAGACCCTTGCCGAGTTCATCACCTGGGCGAAGGCCAAGCCGGATGGGGTGACCTATGGCTCGCCCGGCGTCGGCACCACGCCGCATCTGTCGGCCGCGCTGTTCTGCGCCCGCGTCGGCATCCAGGGCATCCATGTCCCCTTCCGCGGCGCCGCGCAGACGATCCCGACCATGCTCTCGGGCGATGTCGATTTCGCGCTCGACAACCTCGCCTCCTACATGCCGACGATCCAGGCGGGGCAGATGCGCGGGCTGGCCGTGACCTCGGCCGACCGCTGGGCGAATCTGCCGGACGTGCCGACCATGGGCGAGGCAGGCGTGCCCGACTTCGTCGTGACCTCCTGGCAGGGCTTTGTCCTCCCCGCGCGCACGCCGGCCGAGATCGTGTCGCGCCTGGGCGAGGCGCTGCACAAGGTCGCGACCGATCCGGCCTTCAAGGACCGCCTGCTGCGCACCGGTGCCGAGGCAGTGTGGTCCACGCCGCAGGACATGGCCGCCCGCGCCGCGCGCGAGCGTCCGATGTGGCAGGAAGCCGTGCGTATTTCCGGGGCGCGGGTGGAGTAGTCAGCCCGCCAGCAAAATCGCTTCCCGCACCGCCGCCAGAGCCTCGGCGGTGCGGCCCCCTTCGGGGCCACCGGCCTGGGCCAGATCCGGCCGCCCGCCGCCGCCCTTGCCGCCGACCGCCGCCGCCGCAGCCCGCACCAGGGCCACCGCATCGGCGCGGCCCTTGGCCACCGCCCCGACCGCCACGATGATGCTCGCCTTGCCCTCGAAGGAGCTGACCAGGGCGACGACATCGGTATCGCCCTCGGCCAGGATCGCATCGGCGATGGATTTGAGGTCCTTGGACGGCACGTCCTCGACCCCGCGCAGCGCCACCCGCAGCCCCGCCAGCACCTCGTTCGGGGCCTGACCGCCGCCGGTCGCGAGCTTGCGGCGCAGATCGGCGACCTCGCGCTCCAGCCGGCGCCGCTCCTCGACCAGCGCGGTGACGCGAGCCGGCAGGTCGGCGGGCGAGACCTTCAGCGCCGCCGCCGCCTCGACCAGCCGCTTCTCATTCTGTTCGACCAAGGCCAGCGCCGTCGCGCCACAGACCGCCTCGACACGGCGGATGCCGGCCGCGACGGCGCCCTCGGAGACGATCTTGAACAGCCCGATCTCGCCGGTCTGGGCGACATGGGTGCCGCCGCAAAGCTCCAGCGAGAAGACGCCATGGGTCGAGGTGGCCTCGGGGTCATAGCCCATGCCGACAACGCGGACTTCCTCGCCGTATTTCTCGCCGAACAAGGCGCGGGCGCCGGCCTCGACCGCCGCATCGGGGGTCATCAGCCGGGTGATGACGCGGGCATTCTCGCGGATGCGGGCGTTCACCTCCGCCTCGACCCAGATCAGGTCGGAGGGTGTCATCGGGGTCGGCTGGCTGACATCGAAGCGCAGCCGTTCCGGCGCGTTCAGGCTGCCCTTCTGGGCGACGTGATCGCCGAGGCGGCGGCGCAGCGCCTCATGCAGCAGATGGGTCGCGGAGTGATGCGCCTGGATCGCACCGCGGCGGGCGTGGTCCACGGTCGCGGCCACCGATTGGCCGGGGGCGGCAAAGCCGGCCTCGACCGTGCCCAGATGCAGGAACACGCCCGCCTTCTTCTGGGTGTCGCGGATGGTGATCCTCAGCCCCTCGGGGCCGGTGATGACGCCGGCATCGCCAACCTGGCCACCCGACTCGGCATAGAACGGCGTCTGGTTCAGCACCACGGCCACGGCACGCCCGGCGGCGGCGCCCGAAACCTCGGCGCCATCGGCGACCACGGCCAGGATCTGCGCCTCGGCCGTCTCAGTGTCGTAGCCCAAAAACTCGGAGGCACCGATGCGCTCCTTGATGTCGAACCAGACGGTTTCCGTCGCGGCCTCACCCGTGCCGGACCAGGCGGCGCGGGCGCGTTTGCGCTGCTCTGCCATGGCGGTCTCGAAGCCCGCGACATCCACCGCGCGCCCCTCGGAGCGCAGCGCATCCTGGGTCAGATCGAGGGGGAAGCCGAAGGTGTCGTAGAGGCGGAAGGCGATATCGCCCGGCAGCGTCTCCTTCTCGCCAAGCTTGGCCGTCTCCTCGGCCAGCAGCCCGAGGCCGCGGTCGAGCAGGGTGCGGAAGCGGGTCTCCTCAAGCTTCAGCGTCTCGGTGATCAGACTCTGAGCGCGGATGAGTTCGCCATAGGCCGCCCCCATCTGGCGCTCCAGCGCGGGGTAGATCCGGTGCAGCAGGGGTTCGGCCGCGCCCATCATATGCGCATGCCGCATCGCGCGGCGCAGGATGCGGCGCAGCACATAGCCGCGCCCCTCGTTGGAGGGCATGACGCCATCGGCAATGAGAAAGGCGCCGGCGCGCAGATGGTCGGCGACGACGCGGTGGCTGGTGCGGAAGGGGCCGTCCGGGTCCTGCCCGGTCGCCTCGGCGCTGGCCAGGATGATCGCGCGCAGCGTGTCGGTGTCGTAGTTGTCGTGCTTGCCCTGCAGGATGGCAGCGAAGCGCTCCAGCCCCATGCCGGTGTCGATCGAGGGGCGGGGCAGCGGGTTCCGCGTGCCGGCCGGCTCCTCCAGATACTGCATGAAGACGAGATTCCAGATCTCGATGAAGCGGTCGCCATCCTCATCCGGGCTGCCGGGCGGGCCGCCGGGGATGGCCTCGCCATGATCGTAGAAGATTTCAGAGCACGGGCCGCAGGGTCCGGTGTCGCCCATGCGCCAGAAGTTATCGCTGGTCGGGATGCGGATGATGCGACTGTCGGGGATGCCCGCGATCTTGCGCCAGAGGGCGGCGGCGTCCTCATCCTCGGAATAGACCGTGACCAACAGCTTGTCCTTGGGCAGCGCGAAGTCGCGGGTCAGCAAGGTCCAGGCATGTTCGATCGCGGCGGGCTTGAAGTAGTCCCCGAAGGAGAAATTCCCCAGCATCTCGAAGAAGGTATGGTGCCGGGCGGTGTAGCCGACATTGTCCAGATCATTGTGCTTGCCGCCGGCGCGGACGCATTTCTGGGCGCTGGTGGCGGTAGAATAGGCGCGGCGTTCCTGGCCGGTGAAGACGTTCTTGAACTGCACCATGCCGGAATTGGCGAACATCAGCGTGGGATCGTTGCGCGGGACCAGCGGCGAACTTTCGACCACCTGATGCCCATGGCGCGCGAAATAACCGAGGAAGGTCGCGCGGATATCGTTGCTGCTGGTCATGCGCTGCCCTGGCCCCGTTCACATCAATGCGTTGGGGCTCAGGTAGCGCGCCGCAGGCGCAGCGTGAAGGGCGGGCGTGCTAGGGGCCGGGTGGCGTTTCGCCACGGTCTATTTGCTTCCGCTCCTCCTTGCCCGGGGCGCGGCCAACATCGGGGCCACCCTCCTTGCGCTCATCGGGCCGGTTCAGGCCCTCGGCGGGAGGCGGCATCGGCGCATCTTCCTTGGATGCGGGCATGGGCTTGGCGGGATCGGGCATCGGCGGTCCTCCTGAACAGGGGAACGCCGATGCCCGCGCCCGGGTTTTACTCGGGCGGCGGGGTTTCCTCGGCAGGGTCGCTGACCGTCTCGCCGACCATCATCGAATTGGCGACGTTGCCGGACTGGTCGCGGATGCGCTTCTCGATGCTTTCGGCCATGGCGACATTCTCGCGCAGGAACTGCTTGGCGTTCTCCCGCCCCTGGCCGATGCGCTGGCTGTCGCAGCTGAACCAGGCGCCGGATTTCTCGATCACGCCGGCCTTCACGCCGAGGTCGAGCAATTCGCCGACCTTGGACACGCCCTCACCGAACATGATGTCGAATTCAACAAGGCGGAACGGCGGCGCCATCTTGTTCTTCGCGACCTTCACCCGGGTCTGGTTGCCGGTGACGGTCTCGCGATCCTTGATCGCGCCGATGCGGCGGATTTCCAGCCGGATCGAGGCATAGAACTTCAGCGCATTGCCGCCCGTGGTGGTCTCCGGATTGCCGAACATCACGCCGATCTTCAACCGGATCTGGTTGAGGAAGATCAGCAGCGTGTTGGACCGCGACACCGTGCCCGCGAGCTTGCGCAGCGCCTGGGACATCAGCCGGGCGTGCAGGCCGACATGGGTATCGCCCATCTCGCCCTCCAGCTCCGCGCGAGGCACCAGGGCGGCGACGCTGTCGATCACCACGACATCGATCGCGCCGGAGCGGACCAGCGTGTCGCAGATCTCCAGCGCCTGCTCGCCGGCATCCGGCTGGCTGATCAGCAAATCGTCGATGTTCACGCCGAGCTTGCGGGCATAGCCCGGGTCCAGCGCGTGCTCCGCGTCGATGAAGGCGCAGGTGCCACCCTTCTTCTGGGCCTCGGCGATGGCATGCAGCGCCAAAGTGGTCTTGCCCGAGGATTCCGGCCCGTAGATCTCGATGATCCGGCCCTTGGGGAAGCCGCCGATGCCGAGCGCGATATCGAGGCCGAGCGAGCCGGAGGAGATCACCTCCACCTCCGCATCGGCGCGCTTGGCGCCCATGCGCATGATCGAGCCCTTGCCGAAGGCGCGCTCGATCTGGCTGAGGGCCGCGTCGAGTGCCTTGGTCTTCTCCATTCCGGGCGCCGCCATCGAAATTCCTCAACCTGTGGGCGTGACCAGATTTTCTGATCGCGCGGTGTGATCACTAAATCGTGAGTAAAGCCGATGCCGTGACGAAATCAAAGCGAGCTGCGGCCGGCGATTCGAATTAACCGTCTGTTCTTAACTTGTTCTCACATGGCGGGCAATGCAAGCCTCTTGCGCAGCCGCCACCAGCTCGGCCGGCGAGAAGGGTTTGGCGAGGAATCCCATCGACTCCGCCCCCAGATCCGCATCCAGCGCGGCCTTCGCATAGCCTGAAACCAGCAGCGCCGGCAGCCCGGGCAGGCTTTGCCGCAGTCGCCGGGCCAGGGCCAGACCGTCCTGGCCCGGCAGGCTGACGTCGCTGACCAGCAGCGCGGGCACCAGCCCGGCCTCGACCAGCCCCAGCGCGGCCTCGGCATCCTCGGCCTCTGTCACCACGAACCCCTGGCGGCGCAGGGCGCGGGCCGAAAGCCGGCGCAGCGGCGCCTCATCCTCGACCAGCAGCAGCGACCGGCCGGCCGGCATGGCCGCCGATGCCGGCGGCGCGATGGGCGGGGCGGGTGCCGGTTCGGCCTCGGCGCGCGGCAGGAACAGGGTGAAGCGCGCGCCCTCCCCCGGCGGCGATTCCACCGCGAGGTGCCCGCCCGATTGCCGCAGGATGCCATCCACCGTGGCCAGCCCCAGCCCGGTGCCGCCGCGGCCACGACGGGAGGTGACGAAGGGCTCCAGCACATGCGGCAGCAGTGCGGCCGGAATGCCGGGCCCGGTGTCCTGCACCGTCAGCGTGACCCAACGGCCAGGCGGGATGCGGGTCTGGCCGATGATCTCGGGGCTCAGCACCAGCGCCTCGGCCAGGCGCATGGTCAGCCCCCCCCCTTCCGGCAGCGCGTCGCGGGCATTGGCGGCGAGGTTCAGCAACACCTGATCCAGCTGCGACGGGTCCATCCGCACCGCCCGCACCGGCGCCTCCAGCGTCAGGCGTAGCTCGATCCGCGCGCCGAGCAGGCGGCGCAGCAATGGCGCCGCCTCGGCCAGCGCCTCGGCCAAGGCGACCGGGCGCGGCAGCAAGACCTGCTGCCGCGCTGCCGCCAGCAGGGCACGGACCAGCCCGGCCCCACGCTCCGCGGCGCCTGTGATGGCGTGCAGGTCGGCGGCGACCTCGGGGGCCACGCCCAGGGCCAGCGCATCCTCGGCGCCCCCCCGGATTACCCCCAGCAGGTTGTTGAAATCATGCGCGATGCCGCCGGCGATGCGGCCGATCACCGCGAATCGCTCGGCCGCCTCATCGGCGGCGGTGGCCTGGAGACCTTCGGTGAGGTTTTCGGCCCGTAGCAGCACCAGCCCCGGGGGCAAGGGCATCGCATGCAGCCGCAGGCATGGCCCGGACAGTCCGGGCAGGGCCAATAGCGGCACCTCGGTCGTGCCCGCGTGCCCGGACGCCGCCTGTTCCAGCAGGGCGCCGAGGCCGAGGCGGTGCGCCGGCTCCACCACCCCCGTGAAACCCGTGCCTTCGGCCAAGGGCCGCGCCGGCCCGGCCAGGCCGCGCAAGGCCGGGTTGGCCCGCAGCACCCGCCCCGCCGCATCGAGCACAGCCGCCGGTTGATCCAGCGCCGCGAGCAAGGCCCAGACGTCGGGCGCGCCGGCGCCGCGTCGACCAAGCCCCAAAGGGTCCCAGCTATCGGGCATGGCCGTTCATCATTCCCTGCAATTGCGAAGGAGATTGCGGCGGGAAGGGCTTACCTGCCGTCAATCGATACACGCATCAGTTGCATTCTCGATCAACTCATCCACCCCGCCGAGAAAGTACATTTTGAATACATCAGAACAAGTAATGGGATCAGTTTCTTTTTATAGACAGGCTTCAAACCACTACAATCCACTCGATCATTCCTATATAAAGTCTTGCTGCTACAGAAGTAACCGCCATGCCCACCGACCTTGCCTCCCAAAAAACGCCTCGCGGCTCCGTCGCTCCCCGGCACGTAGTGTCGGAAATAGAGACGACTCAGACGCCAATGGCGCCGCGCCCCGCCTATCACCCCGAGGAAGGAGAAGGCGGCCGCTCCGAATGGTTCGCGCTGCTGAAGGCCGTCGTCCTGGCGGCGGCCTTCGTGATGCTCGTGGCGCTCGTCCTGGTCCGCTAGGCTCATCTGGTCCTCTAGCAGGCTGCTGAAAAAGAACCTTCGCCAGCAAGCGGCGACCGATTGTTTCGCGGCGATCGCGCAACACGAATGAATCCTTCAACACGCAGCGCCTTTGGATTCATTCCTGCCGAACATTGCGGTTTCGCCGGAGCCAAGCGTCGTTCTTCAGCAGCCTGCTAGGCTCAGGCGACCGCGAGCAGCGGCCGTCGCGCCTCGCAGAAATCGGACACCGCCGCGACGAAGGCCTCAGTGTCGGCGGCCGTCATCGGCAAGGACAAGGTCACCATGCCGCGCCGCGCGAGGTAGATCCCGCCGGCCAGCATATCCAGGAAGAACAACTCGCGCCTCTGCTCTTCCTCGGCTGAGGCGGTGGTCGGCGGGCGCGTGAGCTTCCCCGGCCGGAAGTGCGGCGTGACCATGCTGCCGGCCCCGGTGAAAACCATCCCCGCCCCGGCCGCGACCTCGTTCAGCCGCGCCCGCAGCGCCTCGCCCCGCGCCCAGAGCGCATCGGCGGCCTCGGCGGTGAAGATCTCGCCCATCGCGACCAGCCCCGCGGCCATGCTCAGGACATTGTTGTTGAAGGTGCCGGCATGCGGCAGCGTGCCGGGCCGATGGCCGTCGAACTGGTCCATCACCGCCGCCCGCCCGCCGAAGGCGCCGAAGGACATCCCACCCGCGACGTATTTGCCCAAGGTCATCAGATCCGGCCGCACGCCCCCCAGCCGCATCTGCAACCCGCCGGCATGGTGGCGGCTGGTCATCACCTCATCGAAGATCAGCAGCGCGCCGGTGCGGTCGCAGCCCTCCCGCAAGGCGGCCAGGAAGGCCGGGTCGGCAGGGATGCAGCCGCCGGCGCCCAGCATCGGCTCCACGATCACCGCCCCGATGCCGCCGCCCTCCAGCAGCGCCACCGCCCCTTCGGCATCGTTGTAGTCGGCGACCTGCACCGGGATCGGCAGGTTCACCGCCTGCATCGGCTGCCCGGCGGGGAAGGTCAGCACCCCGCCGTGGTAGCCACCGCGGAACACCAGCACCCCGGCCCGGCCGGTCGCGGCGCGGGCGGCGGTCAGGGCCATCAGATTGGCCTCGGTGCCGCTGTTGGTGAAGCGCACCCGCTCCATCGCCGGGAAGCGGGCACAGAGCAGCGCCGCCAGCCGCACCTCATTCGCCCCGACGCCCGCGAGGTTCAGCCCGGAATCCAGCGCCCCCCGCAGGGCGGCCAGGATGCGCGGGTCGGAATGGCCGAACAGCCCGGCCGAGTACTCGCCACAGAAATCCACATACTCATGCCCATCCGCATCCCACAGGCGGCAGCCCTCGCCCCGGACCATGGCGGTCGGGAAGGGCGTCCAGAACAGCACGCTGCGGGTATTGCCACCCGGCATCACCGCCCGCGCCTCGGCATGCAGCGCCGCCGAGACCGGGCGGGCGGCGGCATAGGTCTCGCGGGCCTCGACCAAAGCGGCCGTGAGGTCGCTGTTCCGGGGCAGGGCATGATCGGGCATCGGCGTGGTCCTTGGCGGCGTTGCGCGATGCAACGCGCGCGGTGGAACGCGGTCAAGCATGCATGGGGCGGTGCACAAGCGCTGGCAACGCCGCCCGGCGGGGAGTAGAGACTGAAGCCATGCGACGTCGCGATGCCTTGCTGCTGCTGGCAGCCGCCCCCGCCCTTGCCCCTTCCATCGCGCTGGGCCAGGCCCTGCCTTCCCAGGCCCTGCCTTCCCAGGCGCTGCCGCTCCAGGCCGCCGCCAGTTGGGATGCGGCACTGCGCCTCGCCGACCGGGTGCGCGCCATGGATGCCGATGGGCTCGACCCGCGCGCCTATGGCCTGCCGTCCGAGGCCGCGATCGCGACCGACCCGCAGATGGCCTATTCCGCGATCTTCCGCGCCGCCTTGGCGGGGATGACCGATCTGCTGCATGGCCGTGTCCGGGTGCCGCTCGCGGACCGGCCGGATTTGGTGCGCAACACCACCGCCATCCCCCTCACCCCCTGGATCGCCCGTCTGGCGCAATCGGCCGAACCGGCCGGGGTGCTGGAACAGGCGGCCCTGGCGACGCGCGACATGCAGCCGCTGCGCGCGGCCCTGGCCGAAACCCGCGCCGTCGCCGCTCGCGGCGGATGGGAGAGCATCCCGAGCGGCGGCACCCTCGACCCCGGTAGTTTCGACCCGGTCCGGATTCCGCTGCTGCGCGCCCGCCTGGCCGCGGAGGACCCGGTCCTGGCGATGTCGATGGATGAGGGCGGGACCTATGGCCCCAACCTGTTGGAGGCGGTGCGCCGCTGGCAGGCCGCCCAGGGCGTCGAGGTCGATGGCCGCGTGGGCCGCATCAGCCTCGCCATGCTGAACCGCCCGGCGGATTGGCGGGTCAACCAGATCCTGGCCGCGATGGACATGCGCCGCGCGGCCCCGGTGCCCGGCCCCGGCCGCCGCATCGAGGTGAACATCCCCGACTTCCGCCTGCAGATGATCGAGGCCGGGCGCGTCATGCTGGAGATGGCGGTGATCGTCGGCCGCCCGGATCGCGCGACGCCGATGCTCAACGTCACCATGACGGCGTTGCAGTTCAACCCGCCCTGGGGTGTGCCGATGCGCAACGCGCGGGAGGACGTGCTGCCGAAGCTGCGGCGCGATCCCGCCGCCGTCGCTGCCCGCGGCTTCCGCTTCTTCCAGTCGATCGACGGGCAGATGGCCGAAATCGACCCGACCCTGGTCGATTGGTCGGCGGTGAACCCGCAGCGCTTCCCCTACATCATCCGCCAGGATGCGGGAGAGACCAGCGCGCTCGGCCGGATCAAGTTCATCATCCCGAACCGCGACGACATCTATTTGCATGACACGCCCGACCGGCACTATTTCAGCCGGCCGGATCGCGCCTTCTCCTCGGGCTGCATCCGGCTGGAACGGCCGCTCGACCTCGTCTCGGTGGCGCTCGACGGCACCTCGGGCTGGAGCCGGGAGCGCGCCGTGCGCACCGTCGAGAGCCGCAGCACCAGCGTCGTCTCCCTCCACCGGCAAATCCCGGTGCGGCTGCACTACACCACGGTGATGGTCGAGAACGGGCGCGTCCGCATCCGCCCGGATATCTACGGGCTGGACCAGGCCTATGCCGCCCGGCTCGTGCCGCCGCTGCCGCGACTGGCGGCCCGGGGCTGAGCGCCATGTGGTTCCACCGCCCCGCTTGCCCCTGCTGCACCGCCACCGACGCCGAGGTGATCGCCCCGAGCCTGACACGGCGCGGGATGCTCGGCGTCGGCACCATGGCGCTCGCCTGCGCCGCCTTGCCCGGGCCGGCCGAGGCCTCGCTGCCCGATCTGATCCCGCCCGGACCGCGCATGGTCCGCATCCGCCGGATGCAGACCCAGGAGACGATCGATACCACCTATTTCCGCGACGGCCGCTATGTCTCCGAGGAACTGGCCCGGCTGAACTGGGTGATGCGCGACGCCACCACCGACGAGGTCGAGGTGATGGACCCGCGGCTGTTCGACGTGCTGTTCACGGTCGCCACCCGCATGGGCGCGACCGAGTCCTTCGATGTCATCAGCGCCTATCGCGCACCCGAGCACAACGCCGCCCGCGCCCAGCAGTCCCGCGCCGTCTCCCGCGTGTCGCTGCACATGTCGGGCATGGCGGCCGATTGCCGGCTGCCGGGGCATAGCCCGCTCGGCATGGCGCGGCTGGCGGCGGAGATGCAATTGGGTGGCGTCGGGCTCTATCGTCGCGACGGGTTTATCCATCTCGACTGCGGCCGCGTCAGGCGCTGGTAGCGCGATACCGCAGGGTGGTGCTACACGCGCCGCCACCTGCTGCTGGAAGTTCTGCCTCATGAATACGCCGATCGCCGCCGTCCTCTGGGCCGATGAAGCCCGCCGCGACGTCGGCAGCCTGCTGCGGCTGCTCGCCCATCTCGAACTCTCCTGCATGGAGATCGGCGCGGATGATGCGGCCGGGCTGATCGCGGAAGCCGCGCGGGCCCTGGCCGATACGCTGGAACTGCGCCGCCTCGCGGCGTAAAGGGGGCGCCGCGCCGCCTCGCGGCCTGAAAGGGGCGCCGCTCACGGCGCCCCGATCCGTCAGCGCGGCAATTCGCGCTCGGCGAGCCGCGCGAACCAGGCGGCGCCAAGCGGTGCCGCCTCGTCATTGAAGTCATAGGCGGTGTTGTGCACCGGCACGCTGCCCGTGCCATCGGGCGAGGCCTGGCCAAGCCGGATGAAGGCGCCGGGCCGCGCCAGCAGCATGTAGGAGAAATCCTCGCCCCCCATCACCGGCGGCCGGTCGCGGAACACGCGCCCTTCGCCCAGCACATCCTCCAGCGCGCGCGCGGCGCGCTCGGTCTGCTCGACATGGTTGGTGGTCGGCGGGTAGCCCCAGATGTATTCCACCTCGGCGACCGCGCCATGCGCGGCAGCGGTGTTGGTCGCGACCTGTTCGATCAGGGCCGCGACCTGCTTGCGGACCTCCTCGCTCAGCGCGCGGACGGTGCCCTGGATCTCGGCGGTATCGGCGATCACGTTCATCGCGGAGCCCGCGTGGAACATAGTCAGCGAGATCACGCTGCTCTCGATCGGATCGACGCGGCGGGCGACGATGGATTGCAGCGCCACCACCACATGCGCGCCGACCACCACGGGGTCCAAGGTGGTATGCGGGCGCGCGGCATGGCCGCCGCGGCCCTTGATGGTGATCTTCAGCCGGTCGGAGGCCGCCATGATGACCCCCGGCACGCAGGCGGCGGTGCCGAGCGGCAGCGCCGGGTCATTGTGCAGCGCATAGACGGTGTCGCAGGGGAAGCGGTCGAACAGGCCTTCCTCGACCATCACCCGGCCGCCGCCGCCGCCCTCTTCCGCCGGCTGGAACAGGAAATGCACCGTGCCGGCGAAGTTCTTCGTCTCGGCGAGGTATTTGGCGGCGCCCAGCAGGGTCGCGGTATGGCCGTCATGGCCGCAGGCATGCATCGCGCCCGGCGTCTGGCTGCGGTGCTCGAAGCCGTTCACCTCCTGCATCGCCAGCGCATCCATGTCGGCGCGGAAGCCGATGGTGCCGGTGCCCGGCTGGCCGCGCAGCACGCCGACGACGCCGGTGCCGGCCAGGCCGCGATGGACCTCGATCCCCCAGGAGGCGAGCTTGTCGGCGACGATCTGGCTGGTACGGTGTTCGGCGAAGCCAAGCTCGGGATGGGTATGGATGTCGCGGCGCCAGGCCTTGATCTCGGGGGCCAAATCCATGAGGCGATTGGGAACGGGCATTCTGTGCTCCAGTTGAAGACGACTCAGCCGCCGCGCGCGGCGTCCGGGGTCAGCGCGCGCAGGACGAATTCATCGGCCCAGGGCGCGTAATCCGCCCAGAGCCCGGCCAGTGTGGTGATCGGATCGGCCGCGCGATCGACGCGCAGATCGGCATAGGGAAAATCCTGGTCGGTCACGATCCGCAGCGCGGCGGAGACAACCGGGCCATGTTCGCCACCCGCCGCCTCGCCGGCCGCCAGCGCCACCAGCAGCCGATCGGCCAGGGCGCCGCCGGCGCCCTGGAAGGCCGCGACCATGGCATCGGGCACCTGGTCATTCGCAAGGATATTGCCGATCGCCACGACATCGGGCCCATGCGCGGCGCCCCGGGCGGGCTTCACCCGCTCGCCATGGAAATGCGCGGTGCCGCCCTGCGCGTCGATCGCCGCCAACTGCCGCCAGCCGTGGTCGGGCGTGCTCGCGACCAGGGCCGCGATGGTGTGGCGGGCATCGCAGCCCGATTGCAGCAGCGCCACGCCACGCGGCGCCAGCCGGGGATCGGTGCGGTGCTGCGTCAGCACCCCGCCGACGCCGGCGGCCAGGGCGCAAAGCCGGGCGCCGACGCCGATGTTGCTGGTGGCGGCGGCATAGCCGAAGGCGCCGGTGGTGGCGCAGCGCGCGATCAGGGAGAAGGTCATGGGCGGGCAGGAAACGCCTGCCCGCCGAATCTGTCCATCACCCGAAGGCGCCCGGCCGCTCCCCCGCCGCGATGCGGGCCTCCAGCAGTTCGATGGCGGCGGGCAGGTCGGCGATGCCATCGATCACCAGATGTGCCCCGGCGGCGAAGAGCGGCGCCGAGGCCCGCGCGCGCAGCGCCGCCGTCTCGGCCGCGTCCAGCGCCGTGAGGTCTTCCAGCGTCAGCCCGGCCATGTTGCCGGTCAGGGCGAGGCCGATGGCCCAGGTGCCGGCGGTGCGGCCCTCGCCGATGCCGACCGGGGTGTCATCGACCTTCACCACCGCATGCGCCGGATGCACGCCCATGGTCGCCATCACCTGCCACATCTGCAGCGGCGCCGGCCGGCCTGCGGCCATGTCGCCGGCGCAGATGGTGATTTCTGGCGTAAACCCCTGGGCGGCGGCGAGCGGGGCCAGCACAGCCATGATCGGCCTTGTATAGCCGGTGGTCGCGCCGATGCGGATGTTTCTGGCCGCGCACCAGGCCAGGGTTTCGGCCGCCCCGGGGATCAGCGCCGCATGGGCGGAGACGGAGGCGACGTTCATCGGCTCGAACACCGCAAAAATGCGGTCGATGGCGGTATCGTCGAACTCCGAGCCCTGCGCCGCGCGCCAGCCCGCCGCCACATGCGGCAGCGCGCCGACCGCCTTGATGTGGTCGCGCTTGGCACTGCCCATCGGCCCGCGCGCATCGGCGATCGAGATGGGGACCCCAAACTCGGCGAAGGCGCGCACGAAGGCCCCCATCGGCGCGAGGCTGCCATGATCCACCACCGTGCCGGCCCAGTCGAACACCACGGCGCGGATCATGCGAAGCTCTCCATGGTTTCCTCGGCGATGGCGAAGCTGGTGCTGGCGCCGGTGCCGCTGGTGACGCTGACCAGCCGCAGCCCGGGGCCGAGATGCTCCGTGAAGGTATCCTGCGGTCCCGAGGGATAGACGCCAACCCAACGTTCGATGACGGGCGGCACCGCGCCGAAGACGGCGGCGAATTCGGCCAGGATGATGTCGTCCACGAAGCCGGGCTGGAACGGGTCGGGTGTGGCCGCGTAGTGATGGCTGTCGCCGACCACCAGCGAGCCGTCGCGGTTCTGCACCACGATCAGATGCACGCCGTGTTCCAGAGCATCGGCCTGCTCGGCCTCCAACCGGGCGCGCAGCGGCGCCAGCGGGGTCTCGTGGCGATAGCCGAGGTAGCGGACCATCCCGAGATCGCTCATCACCGCCGCCGGCAATTCCCAGCCCGGATCGACGAGCTTCAGCATGTGCAGCTTGCACAGCGTGGTCTGCCGCGCGGCGAAGACCTCGGGGAACAGGGTCGCGAGATCGGTGCCGGGGCAGACCACGATTTTTGGCGCGCGAAAGGTGCCGGACGTGGTCTCGACCAGCCCATCGGCGACGCCGCGCACCGCGGTGCGGCGCAGGAAGCGGACGCCCATGCCGTGCTCCAGCCAGGCGGCGAGCTGGGCGATGGCTTCGCGGCTTTCGACGCGCAGCTCATGCGGGGAATACAGCGCGGCCAGCACGCCCTCGCCAAAGATCGGCGGCAGCTTGGTCAGCATGCGGCAACTGGCCCCCATTGGGCCCGCGCAGAACGCCTCGGCCACCGCCACGGCCTCGGGGCGGCGGCAGGCCATCAGCAGGCCCCGATGATGCATCGCGATGCCGGCGGCGGGGGCGATCTCGGCCCAGATGTCGCGGGAGCGGGCGGCGCGGCGGTGGGTGTCCGGGAAGCCCTGGCCGGTGACGGTGACGAAGCCGAAGTTGCGGATGCTGGCGCCATTGGCCTGGGCATCGCGTTCGACCACCAGCACCGAAAGGCCGGCACGGCGGGCGGCGAGGGCATGGGCCAGGCCGAGAATCCCCGCACCCACCACGATCATGTCTGCATCCATGCCGGCAGCCTGCCATGCGGCGCGGGCCGCGTCATGTTGCCGCCCCGATCATCTGCTGCCATGGCGCGCAGCATGGACAACATCGTTCTCAGGCGCGTCGGTTTCGCGGGACTCGGCCTCGCCCTCACCCTCTCATTGCTGGGGCTGCTGTGGCGCGCCCTGGCGCCCGGCGGGGTGACGGGGTGGGAATGGGTGATCCTCGCGGCCTATGCCGGGACGCTGCCCTGGTCGGCCATCTCGGCGGCCAATGCGCTGCTCGGCTTCGCGATATTGATCGGCGCGCGCGACCCGGCGGCGGCGGTGGTGCCGCAGCTCGACCGGCGACGGGAGGGCGCGGTGCCGGGCTTCGCCACCGCGATCCTCGTCTGTATCCGGCAGGAGGACATGGCCGCCGTGACCCCGCCGCTCGACCGGCTGCTGGCGGGGTTGGAGGCGGCGGGGGCGTCGCATCGCTTCGCCCTCTGGGTCCTGTCGGACACGCCGGCCCCCGCCGCCGGGGAGGAGGCCACCATCGCCGCCTTGGCCGCGCGCCATGCCATCCCGGTGCGCTACCGCCGCCGCGCCCGCAACACCGGCTTCAAGGCCGGCAACGTCATGGAATGGTGCGACGAGGATTCGGCGGGCATGGAAGCCTTCCTGTGCCTCGATGCCGACAGCGAGATGTCGGCCCGCGCGGTGCTGCGGCTGGTGTCCTGCCTGGAGGCCGATCCGCGCTTGGCCATCGTGCAGCAGTTGATCGTCGGCCGCCCGGCCTTCGCCCCCTTCCCGCGGCTGTTCCAGTTCGGGATGCGCGCCGGCATGCGCGCCTGGGCGACCGGGCAAGGCTGGTGGCAGGGCGATGAGGGCCCCTACTGGGGGCATAATGCCATCCTCCGCATTGCCCCCTTCCGCGCCCATGCCCGGCTGGAGGCGCTGCCCGACGGCAGCCACATCCTCAGCCACGATCAGGTCGAGGCCGTGCGGCTGCATGCCGCGGGCTGGAAGGTCCGCTGCCTGCCGGAGGAGGACGGCAGCCAGGAAGGCAACCCCCCCGCCATGCCGGAATACCTGCGGCGGGACGAGCGCTGGGCGGCGGGAAACATGCAGTACCTCGCCCTGCTGCGCCTGCCAGGACTGACGCCGATGGGGCGCTGGCAGCTCTGGCAGGCGATCTTGCTGTTCTTCGGCTCGCCGCTCTGGCTGCTGCTGCTGCTGGCCGCGACCGGCAATGTGCTGAGCGGCGGCGGTGCGGCGACGCCGCATGGCGCCCTGGCGGCGGTGATGCTGGGGACGTGGTTCTGTTACTTCTCGCCCAAGCTGATGGGCTATCTCCAGGTGCTGATGCAGCCCGCCGAGGCTCGCCGCTACGGCGGCCGCGCCCGTTTCGCGTGGGGCGCGTTGGCGGAGATCGCCTTCACCACGTTCTTCGAGCCGCCCTCGGTGTTGAACAAGGCCTTCTTCCTGCTGCTCCTCCCCTTCGGCCGGCGGTCGGGCTGGGCGGCGCAGAACCGGGCCGATCGCGGCATCGGCTGGGGCGATGCCGCGCGGCTGCTCTGGCCGCATACGCTGCTCGGGCTGGCAGTGGGCGCGGCGCTGGCCAGCGTCTCCTGGACCGCGCTGGCCTGGGGCGCGCCGGTGTTGGCGGGGCTGTGGCTGGCCGTGCCGCTCTGTGTGGCGACCGCCTCGCCGCGCCTCGCTGCCTGGATGCGCGCGGCAAAAATCTGCGCGATACCGGAGGAGCCATGATCCTCTACGACCTGCCCATCTCCTCCTTCGGCGCCAAGGTGCGCATCGCCTTCGCGTTGAAGGGCGTCGCCGTGGACAGCCGGCCGCCGCCGGACGGCTATGGCAGCCCGGCCTATCGCGCGATCGTGCCGGCCGGGACCATTCCCGCGCTGGTCGCGGGCGATTTCGTGCTGTCGGAGAGCATCGCGATCCTGGAATGGATCGAGGAGAGCTATCCCTCTCCCAGCCTGCTGCCCGGCGATGCGCAAGCGCGGGCGCGCATCCGCCAGATGGCGGCCTTCCATGACACCGGCATCGACCCGCCGCTGCGGCGCCTGTTCCCGGCACCACCGGCCGATGTGGCGGCGCCGCAGGTGCGGCGGTCGCTCGATCGGCTGGGTGTGCTGGAAGGGCTGCTGGACGCGGCGGGTCCCTTCGCCTGCGGGCCGGAGGTGACGCTGGCCGATTGCGGCCTGCCGGTGACCCTGCTGATCGCCGATGAGCTTCTGGCCCGGTATGGGGCGGCGACGCCGGAAACGCCGCGCCTCGCCGCCGTCCGTGCCGCCTGGGCGGGGCATCCGGTGCTCGGGCCTGTGGTTGCGACCTATCGCGATGTGCTGGCGGCCTGGGCGCGCCAGCGATTCAACGATCCTGCCTAGGCGCGGCGCCGGCGGGCCGCGCCCTGTCGGCAAAGCGCCCCGACCAGGGGGCCCAGCCGGAGGCTGTATTGCGCCAGGCGACCAGAAGATCCACCTCGACCAGCGGCCAATAGGGCAGTTCGGCCAGGGCGCGGGCCTGGATATCGCGCCAGGCGGCGACCCGTTCGGCATGCTCCGGGCTGGCCGAGGCCTCGGCCAGCAGCGCATCCACCTCAGGGGCGTGAAACCCCGCCGCATTGCCGAAGGGGACGCCGATGGCGGCGCTGTCGAACAGCCGCCGCGCGCCGATTTCCGGATCGGGGCCGTGGCAATAGGAGATGACGGAGAGGTCGAAATCCCGGCGCGCGAACACCGCCTCGGCGGTCGCGGCGGGATCGAGGAGTCGGCTGCGGGCGGTGATGCCGATGCGGGCGAAATCCGCCTGCAACGCCTCCACCCAGCGGCGGAAGCTGGCGAAGGCGACAATATCGAGCCTTGGCGGCGCCTCCGGCACGCGGTCGGCGGCAGGGATCACCGCCTGGATCGGGAAGTCGCCGAGGCCGCTGGACAGCAGCCCCCATGACACGCCGCCCTGGCCATAAGCGAAGCGGTGCAGCATCGCCTCCCGGTCCACCGCCAGTGCCAGGGCGCGGCGCAGCGGCAGGGCAACGCGATCCATGTTGAAGGCCAGGGTCATCACGCAATTGCTGCCGCCCGGCCCGCCGCGAACGCGATGCAGCGTGACATCGGGCATGGCCGCGAGCCGGGCCGCGTCCTTGAGGGCCACCCGGGCAAGATAGTCCACCTCCCCCCGCAGCAGTGCCGCGGCCTGCAGCGTCGGGTCGGCGATGATGCGGAACAGCAGCCGGTCGAAGCCATGGCCGGAGACCCGCTCCAGCACCACGCGGTCGTCATGGCGATGCGCGACGAAGCGAAACGGACCGGTGCCGATCGGGGCGCCGTTGACGGGATTGGTCCGCGGATCGGTGCCGGCATAGAGGTGCTGCGGCAGGATCGGCGCCTCGGTGACGTCCAGCTGCGCGAGGAAGGCCGGATTGGGCCGGGAGAGCCGGAACACCACGGTATGGGGATCGGGCGCCTCGATCGCCGCCACCGCCGGCGCCAGCCCGGCACGGGCGCGAGCATGGTAGCGGAACAACACCTCGGTGAAGGTATAGACCACATCGGCGCTGCTGAACGGCGTGCCGTCATGCCAACGTGCCGAGGGATCCAGCGCGAAGCGCCAGATCGTGCCCGGGCCGGCCGGCCCGTCGGTCGCGGCCCAGGACCGCGCCAGATCCGGCCGTGCCGTGCCGTCCTCGTCCAGCGTCACGAGGCCGCTGAAGATCGTATCCGCCACGGTATGCGCCGGCCCCGCGGTGGAAATCGCCGGGTTCAACTGCCCCGGATCGGCACCGACGGCGATGATCGCGACGCTCTGCGCCTGGGCCGCGACGGTGGCGGCGGCAAGCAGCAGGAGGATCAGGCGGAGCACGGGGGGAGGGTCGCAGCAGGTGTGCCGGCTGGCAAGCCGGCCGGCCGGACTGACGCCCTGCGCCGATGCCGGAATAAATCTTGCGAATAAATCTTGGGATTGATTCAGCCTTCGGCAGGGTTTTTCCCTCAGCAAGGGGCCGAGGCGTGGCGTCTGCCGGAGAGCGCCTGGACCCCGATGGCCGCACGGCCATCGTCGTTTTCTCCGGAGAGGGATGACACCATGTCGATTTCGCTGCTTTCGGCCGCTCAGATCGGTGCTCTGTCCGCAACGACGGTGCAGCAGCTTACGACAACACAAATCGGCTCACTGTCAGCAACCCAGGTCGGGGCGCTCAGCGGCTCGGCGGTGGAATCGCTGACGACGACGCAGATCGAGGCGCTGTCCACATCCCAGGTGAAGGGCCTGGCCGCGACCCAGATCCCCTTCCTGGCCAATCCCGTGGTCTTCACCTCCGGCCAGCTTGCGGTGCTGGGGGATTTCCAGCTCAAGGCGCTGACCACCACGCAGCTGTCCGGGCTGGACGCCACCAAGGTCGCGGCGCTGAGCGGCACCCAGCTCAAGGCCCTGACGACGACGCAGTTGGGCGGGCTGACCACCACCGATATGGGCGAGTTCAGCACGACGCAGATCCAGGCGCTGACGACGACGCAGGTGGCGGGACTCTCGACGACGAATCTGACAGCGCTGGCCACCACCCAGGTCGCGGCGCTGACAGCGGCGCAGGTGGGCGCGCTTTCGGCGAGCAGCCTCTCGGCACTCGACGCCACCCAGGCCGGCGCGCTCACCGAGACCCAGATCAAGGGCGTCTCCGCCACACAGATCCGCGGCCTCTCCGCCACCGACGTCGCCGAGCTCTCCGCCACACAGGTCGGCGCGCTCAACGCCTCCCAGGTCGGGGCCCTCTCGGCCGAGAATTTTTCCGCACTCGATGCCACCCAGGTCGGCGCGCTGGGCGCCACCCAGCTCAAGGGCGTGACCACCACACAGATCAAGGGCCTGTCGGAGACCGATGTCGCCGAGCTCTCCGCCACACAAATCGGCGCGCTCAACGCCTCCCAGGTCGGCGCGCTCTCCGCCGAGAATTTTTCCGCACTCGATGCCACCCAGGTCGGCGCGCTGGGCGCCACCCAGCTCAAGGGCGTGACCACCACACAGATCAAGGGCCTGTCGGAGACCGATGTCGCCGAGCTCTCCGCCACACAGATCGGCGCGCTGACCGCGACCCAGGTCGGCGCCTTGGGCGAGACCAACCTCGCCGCACTGACCACCACCCAGATCGGCGGC
>NZ_QKYU01000006.1:0-172152 GCF_003253705.1 Humitalea rosea | reverse complement strand
CTCCGCCTCCCAGATCGGCGCGCTTTCGGCGAGCAGCCTCTCGGCCCTCGATGCCACCCAGGCCGGCGCGCTCACCGAGACCCAGATCAAGGGCGTGACCACCACACAGATCAAGGGCCTCTCGGAGACCGATGTCGCCGAGCTCTCCGCCACACAAATCGGCGCGCTCAACGCCTCCCAGGTCGGCGCCCTCTCGGCCGAGGCTGTGGATAGCTTCACGACCACTACCATCGGCGCCCTCAGTGCCACCCAGATCACCGGGCTGACGACCACGCAGATCGACTACCTCTCCACCACCAATATCTCCGCCCTGTCCGACACCCAGCTTGCCGGCTTCAACCAGACGCAGGTCGGCAGCATGTCGGATGAGCAGATCAACGCTTTCCTGCACCTCTGATCTGCACCCCATCATCCGCGAGGACAAAATGTCCGACCACATGCATCTCGCCTTCGGGCCGCTGCCCGACCTCGTGGCCACCGCCAGCCAACTCGTCGCCGCCGGACGGCAGCACGACGCCGAGCCCCTCTACCGCCAGTGGATCGAGGCCAGCACTGGACATCCGCAACTCTACCTCGCCTGTTTCAACCACGCCTGCTTGCTGGGGGAGATGGGGCAGAACACCGACGCTGCCGCAGCCCTGACCCGGGCACTCGCGCTCAACCCGGATTTTCTTCCCGCCCGCATCAACCTCGGCGGGCTGCTGGAACGCGGTGGCGCGGTCGAACGCGCCCTTGAACAATGGCGCGATGTGGCGCAGCGCATGGTGGCCGTCACCGGCCCGGCCATCACCTACAAGACGACCGCCCTGCGCCAAATGGGGCGGGTGTTGGCGGCGCATCAAGATCTCGCGGCCGCCGAGGCGGTCTTGCGGCAATGCCTCGAACTCCGCCCCAACCAGCGCGACGTCATCGAGCAGATCCTCGCGCTCCGCCTGGCCCAGTGCCACCACCCGGTGCTCGCCCCCATTGAGGGCACCGATCGCCGCAGCCTGCTGCGCGGGATGAACCCGCTCTCCCTGCTCGCCTTCTCCGACGATCCGCTGCTGCAACTCGGCCTCGCGCATGATTACGCGCGCAGCCTGGCCAACGAACATGCCGACCTCGGCCGCCACGATCGCCGGGACGCACGGATCGACTTGCGGGGCAGGCGACTGCGGCTGGGCTACGTGTCATCCGACCTGCGCGACCACGCGATCGGTTCCCTGATGGCCGAGGTCTTCGAGCTGCATGATCGCGGCAAGGTCGAGGTCTTCGCCTATGATTGCGGCCCTCACTCCGACAGCGCGATGCAGCACCGAATCCGCACCGCGACCGAACATTGGGTGAATATTCGGCGCCTGGACGACGATGCCGCTGCCGCCCGGATTTCGGCGGACGGGATCGACATCCTGATAGATGTCAACGGCCACACCCGCGATGCCAGGACCGCGATCTTCGCCCGCAGGCCAGCACCGATCCAGGTCAACTGGCTCGGCTTTCCGGGCACGCTCGGCACGCCGTACCACCACTACATCATCGCCGACGACTGGATCATCCCTCCCGAGCACGAGATCTATTTCTCGGAAGCTGTGGTCCGGCTCCCCTGCTACCAGCCGAACGACCGCAAGCGGGCGATCGGCGCGATGCCGACCCGCCGCGACGCAGGGCTGCCGGAGGATGCCTTCGTCTTCTGCTGCTTCAACGGATCACAAAAGATCTCGCGTTTCACCATGGCGCGCTGGCTCGACATTCTGCGCCGCGCGCCTGGCAGCGTGCTCTGGCTCCTGGACTCTGGGGAGGACATGCGGCGCAACCTGAAGCGCCTTGCCACCGAACAAGGCATCGCGGCCGAACGCATCATCTTTGCACCGAAGCGCGCCAATTC
Source organism: Humitalea rosea (assembly GCF_003253705.1). Classification (GTDB taxonomy): domain Bacteria; phylum Pseudomonadota; class Alphaproteobacteria; order Acetobacterales; family Acetobacteraceae; genus Humitalea; species Humitalea rosea. The sequence continues at coordinate 170,288 of NZ_QKYU01000006.1, read as the reverse complement.
CGACCATCTGGCGCGGTATCGGCTCGCCGATCTGTTCCTGGATTCGGCACCCTATGGCGCGCATACCACCGCCTCGGATGCGCTCTGGCTCGGCGTGCCGGTACTCACGCTCAGCGGCCGCAGCTTTGCCGCCCGCGTCTGCGGCAGCCTGGTTCGCGCTGCCGGATTGCCGGACCTGGTCTGCGATGCGCCCGAGGCCTTCATCGCCCGCGCCGTAGCGCTCGCCAAGGACCGGGATGGCATCTCCCAGCTTCGGCAGAGGCTGAGCGACAATCGTGAAAGCTGTGACCTGTTCAACATGGAACGACTTGTCGACGCCTTGGAGACGCGTCTTGCGGCCATGGTCGAACGCCACGAGGCTGGTGCAACGCCGCAACCCAATCTCCAGAACCTTGACGCCTATCTCGATATCGGCCTCGGACTGGACCACGAAGCCAAGGAATTGCAGGGCTGCGTCACCTATCACGACCTCTACCGCGACGGGCTGCGGCGCCGTGATCGCGTCCGGCCCATTGCGCAGGATGGTCGCCTGTGGACGGCGCCGGCAGCAAGGCGGCGTGTCCGTAAACACGCCGCCGTAAAACTACCGGGCTGATCGGGCGCTCAACCCGCCAGCCGCAGCCCCTGCAGGCCCCAGGCATTCGTCTGTCGGCGAAAATAGGCGATGGTGCGCTCCAGCCCATCCACCAGGCGGATTGTCGGCGACCAGTTCAGCAGGCTTCGCGCCATCGCGATATCCGGACGGCGTTGCCGCGGATCATCCTCCGGCAGCGGCAGATGCGTGAGCTCAGACCGCGACCCGGTCAGTTCGACCACCAGCCGCGCGAGATCCCGCATGGTGAACTCCTCGGGATTTCCGAGATTCACCGGCCCCGTCACATCGCCGGGTGTGGCCATCAGCCGCATCAAGCCATCGACGAGATCATCGACGTAGCAGAAGGAGCGTGTCTGCGCGCCGTCGCCATAAAGGGTGAGCGGCTTGCCCGACAGCGCCTGCACGATGAAGTTCGAGACGACGCGCCCATCATGCGGATGCATCCGCGGCCCATAGGTGTTGAAGATGCGCGCGACCTTGATCGCCACCTTGTGCTGCCGGTGATAGTCGAAGAACAGCGTCTCCGCGCAGCGCTTGCCTTCATCGTAGCAGGAGCGCGGGCCGATCGGGTTCACATTGCCCCAATAGGCCTCGGGCTGCGGATGCACCGCCGGATCGCCATAGACCTCGCTGGTCGAAGCCTGGAGGATCCGCGCCCCGGTCCGCTTCGCCAGGCCCAGCATGTTGATCGCGCCATAGACCGACACCTTGGTCGTGGCGACCGGATCATGCTGGTAGTGGATCGGTGAGGCGGGACAAGCGAGGTTGTAGATCGCATCGATCTCGACATGCAGCGGAAAGGTGACGTCATGGCGCATCACCTCGAACTGCGGATGCGGCAGCAGATGAGCGATGTTGTCATGCGATCCGGTGAAGAAATTATCCACACAGAGCACGTTGGCCCCCGCGTCGAGCAAGCGCTCGCAAAGGTGGGAGCCGATGAATCCGGCCCCGCCGGTCACCAGAACACGTTGACGCAGATGCTTCATGCTATCTTGCCCTTTTGGCAGAAGCCGGAACGCGCCGGCCCGCTGTCGCCCCACCGCCTGACCATGATTCTCATGTGCTCTTGGCGATGGTTAAATCGGCGCTTTCCTTCGCGGCCCTGGGCGCCATAGCCGCCAAACGCTCCGCGATCTCCTCAAGGCTCTCAACCGAGGATTTGATCTCCTGCGCGGCGCTGCGGGCCACGCGGGTGGCAAGGATCTCACTCCGCTCGGTCGCATTCTCAAGGCGCGCCTCCGTCTGCGCAACCAGGCGCAGGAGTTCCTCGCTACTGGCGGCAAGGCGGTTGGCGGCATCGATTGTCCCGGTGTTGGTCCTCATCAGGAGAGCGCTGCCGTCGTGCAGCAGGCTCGCGAAGACCGTGACGGTGGCACGCAACTTCCGCATGTCCTCGACCGAAGGCGTATCCGCCGGCAATGGATCGCGCCGCCGCGATCGCCCCAGCGCGAAACCCGCCAGCCCAGCCGCCAGCACGACAGCGCCCGTTAGCAGTAGCAGCACCAGATGATGCCCCGGTGGCGGCGACGGGGTAAAAGCGCCCCATTCGGACAGCGCCGCAGGGCGGGCCTCCTCCGCCGGAATGAGCGGGACAGCCCGGCCAGCACCGCCACCCGATGCCGCAACCGTCGGCATCTGCAGCAGCACGACGGCGAGGATGACAAACCACACCGGCCACCGGCTCGGCGCAGGGCGCTTACCCGGACGCATCGGTCTGCTTGCCAGTTTTTGGCGGAGGCGATCAACCATTCAAGAAGGGTGCGGCACGACACCTTACCAAATGCTTGCTGGTTCAACGTTAAGCTGATCTTCAGGTCGCGGTCGCAGGCTGCCATCGTGAGACGAGGATGCGGCCAGAATGGTCACGACAGGATACGAGCAGGCGCTGGGTCACCTATTGGCGCGGCCGGGGCCGGTTGCGGTGCTGGAAATTGGCGCCGGCCCGCCGCGCCCGCCATCTCCGGGACTCCCTGCCGGTCGGCTCCAGGGCCTGATCCTGGAAGCAACGCGGGAGGGTCTGTCGGTGGCGCGGCAGGACATGGCGGCTCAGCCGGACCTCACCTGCCTGCACCGAACCATTGCGGCCACCGAAGGCGAGCGCCAGCTCTGGCGCTTCCCGCCACGGCTGCTCGCGGCTGGCCACCTGCCTCGCCCGATTGGGGAGATGCTGGTCAGTGACCGCGCGGTGCTGGTCGCGGCGGCACGCCGGCTTTGCGGCGAAGGACCGGATGTGCTCTCCGGGCTGATCGAAGCCGTGGCGGTGCCGGCCGGCCCGATGGAACCGCTGCTCTACCGCCAGGATCTGGCGCGGATCGACCTGTTGCGCCTCCGCGGGGCACCGGCTTTGGAGGCGTTGGATCGTCTCAACCCCGAAATCATCGTCCTGGAAGCGATGGAGCCCGAGGCAATGGCCCTGGCGGCGCCCCTGCTCATCCGCGCCGGCTATCGGCTGGACACGGTGGCGCATGGCGCCATCGGCCACCGCCAAGGCCCGCAGCGTCCCGGGGCGGCCGAACTGCGCCCCCTGGCGGAGATGGCGGAACGGATGCTGCGCGGCGCCTGCGCGGAGGACGGTCTGCTGCTGCTGCGGCATCTGGTCGCCCTGGACCCCAGTGACGACACCTGCCGGCGCCGCCTGGTCGAGGCCGCGACGCAGGCCGGGCATCTGCTCGAAGCCCTGTCCCATGTGCCGCGCGGCGAGGCCCTGCCCCGCCCCCTCCTGGATGCCGTCGTCGCCAGCTTCAACGCGGCGCGCGTGGCGGGTCGCCTCGACGAGGCAGAACGCTACGCCGCCGCCTTGGCCGCGGCGCGTCCGGGCAATGCGGCGGTGCTGGATCTTGCCCTCAGCTGCAACCTCGCCCTGGGCCAGCGTGGCCGAGCCCTGCGCTTTGCCCGTGAACTGGTAACAGTGGCGCCGGATCATCTGCCGGCCCAGGCGGCGTTGCTGGAGCAGCACGTCGCCCGGGGGGACCGGGCGGGCGAGCTGGCAAGCCGTCTCCGCCTCGCGCTCACCGCCACCGGAGCGCTGCACCCGCTGCGCCGGCTGCATGAGATCCACAAATCCCTCAGCCTGATCCTGCAAACACCGATGACGCCCGCCGATCGCCGATCCCTCGGCACTCTCGTCGACGCCGCGCGCGCCACCGATACCGAGGCCCTGCCGGCCGAGTTGCGGCATTGGGCGCGGCATTACCGGCTGCTCTCGCTTGCGGCTGAGCCCGCGCTGTTGGCGCAGGACTCGCCGCCGCCGCTCTCACGCCCCGGGTTCTGCGACGCCAAGGGGAAGCGGGTGGCCCTGGCCCATATCCGGCGCCGCCCGGCGGTGCGAACTGCGGAGATCGTCTTCCTGGTGGCGGCCGATGCGGCCTATGTCCGGCTCTATGGCCGCGCCTATGTCGCCTCCGTCCTGCGGCATTGCGATGTGCCCTGCGTGGTGGTCCTGCACGTCATTGGCGGCGGGGCCGGGATGCCGGAACTGGGGCTGGACGATCCGCGCATCCTGTTCAGCGCCGATGGGTTCGAGGCCGGCAAGGTCGCCTGCATCGGCCATGACAGCGACGGGCCGCGCGCGATCCCGGTCGCGCATCTCCAATCCATTCGCTTCACCTTGGGCGCGGAGATTCTCGCAGCCCTCGGGCGGCCGGTCATCATCTCCGATATCGACCTGCTGTTGCAGAGCGGCCTGCGCGACATGCTGGAGCAGCACGCCGGCGCGGATGTGGTGCTGAACCGCAATGCGGGGAGCGACAGCTTCGGCAGCCATCTGACCGCCAACCTCGCGATGATCGCACCGACCCCGGCCGGGGCCGCCTTCCTGGGCGATCTGCGGCGCTATCTGGAGCGGGCGCTGGCGGGCCCGCATGTCACGCGCTGGATCGACCAGTGTGGCTTGCAGATGTGCTGGCAGGCGCATCTGGCGTCGGCCACAACCCGCTTCGGCTGGTTCGACACCGCATCGGACATCAACAATGTGATGTACCGCAGCTATGCGCCGAACCCGTTCCGCTTCCTCTCGCTCTACCACGGCTTCGACATGGCGAGCCTGCCCGAGGCGATGCGTGGCTGATCAGACCGTCAGCAGCTTGCGTACCGCGGCCTCATCCAGCGCATCGGTCTTGCCGGCCAGGGCGACCTCGCCCCGCACCATCACCGTGATGGTATCCGCCAGGTCGCGGGCGAATTCGAAATATTGCTCGACCAGCACCACGGCGAAGCCGCGGTCGCGGGCCAGGTATTGGATGACCTTGCCGATGTCCTTGATGACATTGGGCTGGATGCCTTCGGTCGGCTCATCCAGGATCAGCAGCCGCGGCCGCGCGGTCAGCGCGCGGGCAATTGCAAGCTGCTGCTGCTGCCCGCCCGAAAGATCGCCGCCACGGCGCCGCAGGAAATCGCGCAGGATCGGGAACAGGTCGAAGACCTCGCCCGGCACCTTGCTGCCGCGCGGAGCGGCGGCCAGCGCCGTTTCGAGGTTTTCCTGCACGGTCAGGAAGGGGAAGATCTCCCGCCCCTGCGGCACGTAGCCGATGCCGCGCCGCGCCCGTTCGGAGGGTGCCAGGGTGCTGATATCCGCCCCCTCCCAGCTGATGCCGCCGCCGCCGATCCGCTCCAGCCCCATGATCGAGCGCAGCAGCGAGGATTTGCCGACGCCGTTGCGCCCCAGAACCGCGGCGACCTTGCCCGGCTCGACGCTGAGCGAGACCCCACGCAAGCAGCGGCTGGCGCCGTAGGAGAGGTCGATGGCGCGGACATCCAGCATGGTTCAGCGCCCCAGATAGACTTCGATCACGCGCTGATCATTCTGCACATGGTCGATGGAGCCTTCGGACAGGACCGAGCCTTCATGCAGCACGGTCACCCGATGGCCGAGGGCGCGGACGAATTCGAGATCATGCTCGACCACGACGACGCTGCGGGCGCCGGCGATGCCGCGCAACAGGGTGGCGGTCAGCTCGGTCTCATGGTCGGTCATGCCGGCCACGGGCTCGTCCACCAGCAACAGCTGCGGGTCCTGCATCAGCAGCATGCCGATCTCCAGCCATTGCCGCTGCCCGTGGGAAAGCAGCCCGGCGCGGTCGCGCGCGCGTTCGGTCAGGCCGATCTCGGCCAGGGTGCGCTCGATGGCGGTGCGGGCCTCGCCGTTCAGACGCCAGCGCAGGCAGGGGATGGGGCCGCGCGGGGCCTTGAGCGCAAGTTCAAGGTTCTCGAACACCGTCAGCGCGTCGAAGACCGTGGGCTTCTGGAACTTGCGCCCGATGCCGAGCATCGCGATCGAGGCCTCGTCCATCCGCGTCAGGTCGCTCTCGCCGAAGCGGACCGTGCCCTTGGTCGGGCGGGTCTTGCCGGTGATGACATCCATCATGGTGGTCTTGCCGGCGCCATTCGGGCCGATGATCGCCCGCAGTTCGCCCGGTTCGACCACCAGGGACAGGTTGTTCAGCGCCTGGAAGCCGTCGAACACGACCGAGACGCCGTCGAGATAGAGGGAGTTCCCGCTCATTTTCCGCCTCCACGCCGCAGCAGGCCGATCAACCCGCGCGGCAGCAGCAGCGGCACCGCGATGAACAGGCAGCCGAGCACGATCAGCCAGAGATCGGGGGCGAAGGAGGTCAGCCAGGTCTTGATGGCATTGACCGAGAAGGCGCCAAGGATGGCGCCGACGAGAGTCCCGCGGCCGCCGAAGGCGACCCAGACCACGGCCTCGATCGAGTTGCCCGGGCTGAATTCACCCGGGTTGATGATGCCGACCTGTGGCACGTAAAGCGCCCCGGCCACCCCCGCCAGCATCGCCGACAGCACAAAGACGAACAGCTTATGCTGCGTCACGTCATAGCCCAGGAAGCGCACCCGGCTTTCGGCATCGCGGATCGCCGTCAGCACCCGGCCGAATTTGGTCCGCGTCAGCGCCGCGCACATCAGATAGGCCAGCACCAGCACGACCAGTGAGGCATAGAACAGCACCGAGCGCGTCGCCGGCGTGTTCAGCGGCATCCCGAGCAATTCCTTGAAATCCGTGAAGCCGTTATTGCCGCCGAAGCCCATGTCGTTGCGGAAGAAGGCCAGCATCAGCGCATAGGTCAGCGCCTGGGTGATGATCGACAGATACACGCCGGTGATGCGGCTGCGGAAGGCAAGGTAGCCCACCACCAGCGCCAGCAACCCCGGCACCACCAGTGCCATCGCAAAGGCGAAGATGAACCAGTCGAAGCCGAGCCAATACCAGGGCAGCTCGGTATAGCCGAGGAAGACCATGAAATCCGGCAGGATCGGATGGCCATAGACCCCGCGCGGCCCGATCAACCGCATCAGATGCATGCCGATCGCGTAGCCGCCAAGGGCGAAGAACGCCCCGTGTCCGAGCGAGAGGATCCCCGCATAGCCCCAGGCCAGATCCAGCGCCAAGGCCAGGATCGCGTAGCAGATCCATTTCCCGCAAATGCTGACGATGAAGTCCGAGACATGGAACGGGCTGGCATCGGGCAGCAGGTTCAGGATCGGGATCAGCGCCAGCAGGACAACGCAGGCCAGGAGGACAAGACGACGCGTCATTGATCCGCCGCCCGGCCCTTGAGCGCGAAGAGGCCTTTGGGCCGGCGCTGGATGAAGATCATGATCGCGACCAGCACCGCCACCTTGGCCAGCACCACCCCGGCATAGGGTTCCAGCAGCTTGTTGAAGATGCCGAGGCTGAAGGCCCCGATCAGCGTGCCCATCAGGCTGCCGACGCCGCCGAAGACCACGACCATGAAGCTGTCGATGATGTAGCCGGTGCCGAGGTTGGGCGAGACATTGTCGATCTGCGACAGCGCCACCCCCGCCAGCCCGGCAATGCCCGAGCCGAAGGCGAAGGTCATCGCATCGACCCGCCCGGTGCGGATGCCCATGGTCGCCGCGATCCGGCGGTTCTGCACCACCGCCCGCATTTCCAGCCCGAAGCGCGTCAGCCGGATCGCGGCCAGCGTCGCCAGCAGCACGAACAAGGCGAACAGGATGATCCAGGCGCGGTTCTGAGTGATGGTGATCTCACCCGGCAGCACCAGGGTGCCCTGCATCCAGGGCGGGCTGATGACTTCCCGGTTCTGCGCGCCGAAGGTGAGTCGCACGACCTGCTGCAACACCATGCCGACGCCGAAGGTCAGCAGCAGCGTCTCCAGCGGCCGGCCATAGAGGAAGCGGATCAGCCCCCGCTCCATCGCCGCCCCGATCAGCGCCGTCACCATGAAGGCCGCCGGTACCGCCAAAGGCAGCGACCAGGGCGATAGCCAGGGGATGTCGCGGCAGAGTTCCTGCACCACGAAGGTCGTATAGGCGCCGAGCATAACGAATTCGCCATGCGCCATGTTGATGATGCCCATGACGCCAAAGGTCACGGCCAGGCCCAGTGCCGCCAGCATCAGCACCGAGCCGAGCGAGAGGCCCTGGAATGCCGTCTCGGCCGCGCGGCGCAGGGCCAGGCGCTGGTCGATGCTGGCGATCGCCGTGTCGATATCGGTGGCGAGGTCCGGGGTCGCGATGCGTTCCTGCAGCAGCAGCGCGCGCGCCTCGGGCGAGGTCGAGCGGCCAAGGGCCAGGATCCCGATGCGCTTGCTGGCCGGATCGGCCGCGGCAAGCCGCGCGCCGCCGAGGGCCAGCGCCAGCCGGTCGCGGATGCGCGCATCGGTCTCGCGGCCAAGGGCGGCTTCAAGAATGGGAATGTCGTCGGCGCTGCGGTTGCGCAGGATCGCCTCGGCCGCGCGCAGCCGTTCTTCGGGGTCGGGGGAGCCGAGTTGCAACCGGCCCAGCGCGCCGCGCAGGGCGCCGCGCACGCGGTTGTTGATGCGGATGACGTCGGAGCCCGGCGGCGGCTGCCCGGGGCTGACGATCACGGTGCCATCGGGCCCGCGCAGCAGGCGCGTATCGCCCAGCGCGCGCAGGAGCGGCAAGGCGCGTGGGTCGCCCAGCGCACCCAGGCGCTCCACCGTCTCGGCCTGTTGGGCGAAGCCGCCGGTCAGGCCCGGCAGCAGTTCGGAAAAGGCGTCCTGCGCATGGGCCTGGGGCGCCATGAGCAGGAACAGGAGCATCAGCAGACGCAGCATGAGGGGGGTCACGGGGGCTTTCGCCCCCGCTCCTTGCGCGTCGATCAGGGACGCCGCCGGTTGGCGTTCTCGGGAATGAACGGCGACCAGTTTTCCGCGGGGATGGCGGTCGGCGTCTTGCTGATGATGTTGAACTGGCCGTCGGCCTGGATCTCACCGATCATCACCGGCTTGGACAAGTGATGGTTGGCGTGCATCTCCTCGGTGTAGCCGCAAGGTGAATTCACCTTCTGGCCGATCATCGCGATGCGGACCGGGTCCACCGCGGTGGTGCCGGCCTGGGCCACGGCCTGGGCCCACATCTTGAAGCCGGTCAGCGTGGCTTCCATCGGGTCGTTGGTCACGCGGCGCGGGTTCTTGATATAGGCGCGCCACATCGCCAGGAACTCGGTGTTGGCGGGCGACTGCACCGACATGAAGTAATTCCAGGCGGCGAGATGGCCAACCAGCGGACGGGTATCGATACCGGCCAGTTCTTCCTCGCCGACCGAGAAGGCGACGCAGGGGATGTCCTCGGCCTTGATGCCCTGGTTGCCCAGTTCCCGGTAGAACGGGACGTTGGCGTCGCCATTGATGGTCGAGACGATCGCGGTCTTCTTGCCCTGGCTGGCAAAGGTCTTCACGCGGGAGACGATGCCCTGCCAGTCGCTGTGGCCGAAGGGGGTGTATTCTTCGATGATATCGGCGTCCGCGATGCCCTTGCTGTTCAGATAGCCGCGCAGGATGCGGTTCGTGGTGCGCGGGTAGACGTAATCGGTGCCGAGCAGCGCGATGCGCTTGGCGCCGCCGCCATCGGCCGACATCAGGTATTCGACGGCCGGGATCGCCTGCTGGTTCGGCGCGGCGCCGGTATAGAAAATGTTCTTGCTCTCTTCCTCGCCCTCGTACTGCACCGGGTAGAACAGCAGCCCGTTCAGCTCCTCGAACACCGGCAGCACGGATTTGCGCGAGACGCTGGTCCAGCAGCCGAAGGTCACATCGACCTTGGACACCGCCAGCAATTCACGCGCCTTCTCGGCGAAGAGCGGCCAGTTGGAGGCGGGATCGACCACGACGGCCTCAAGCCGGCGGCCGAGGATGCCGCCACGCGCGTTCTGCCATTCGATCATCATCAGCACGGTATCGCGCAGCGCCGTCTCGCTGATCGCCATGGTGCCGGAGAGGGAGTGGAGCACGCCAACCTTGATCGGCGTCGCCTGCGCGAAGGCGGGGCGGATCGCCGGGGCCGCCAAAGCGGCGCCGAGGCCGGCAAGGGCAGTACGGCGCGTGAGCGGAGGCAGCTTGTTGATCATTCTTGGGCCCTTCTTTCAGACGTGTTGTGGCAAGGCGTGCTCAGGGATGGATCGTCACGGCTTTGCGAGGCCTGTGCCAAGCGCCTGATTGGCCCGCCTGGGGCATGTCACGACAACGACTGCCCGATTTCGATGCACTTCCCTATCGCACCGCACAAGAAATGATCGCAAGTGTCTGGCCTATCCACGCCGCTGCATCGTGGCATTCTGCACGGGTGCTTCCCTCCCCCGCCCGACACCAACGCGCCGATGGCGGCGTCCTGGCCCGCTTCACCGCCGCCCCACGCGGTGCCGCCCCGGCAAGCCTGTACCAGACCGCCCCCCTGCGGCTGCTGCTGCCCGATCCCGAGCCGGATGAGGTGACCACGGCGGCGCTGCTCAACACCGGCGGCGGCCTGGCGGGCGGCGATGCGGTGCGGATCGGGCTGGATCTGGCGGCTGGTGCGCGGCTGACGGTCGCGACCGCGGCCGCGGAGAAGATCTACCGCAGCCTCGGGCCACCGACGCGGATCGCCGTGGAGCTGACCCTTGAGCCCGGCGCCGCGCTGGAGTGGATCCCGCAGGAGACGATCCTGTTCGACGGCGCCAGCCTCGCCCGCGCCACCACCCTGCGCCTGGCGCCCGGCTCGCGGCTGCTGGCCGCCGAGACGCTGGTCTTCGGCCGCGCCGCACGGAAGGAAACCGTGACCACGCTGAATCTGCACGATGCCTGGCGGCTGCATCTGGGGGACCGGCTCATCTGGGCCGATGCGCTGCGCCTGCGCGATGGCGCGGCGCTGGCGGATCGCTTCCGCTTCGGGGCCGCCGGGGCGCTGGCGACGCTGCTCTGCGTCGGGCCGGACCCGCTGGCGCTGCTGGCGGTGTTGCGCGGCGCCCTGGCGGGCCCGGCCCGCGCCGATGCGACCCAGCCGGCACCCGGCGTGCTGCTGGCGCGCATCCTGGGCGATGCGACGGCGGTGCGCGCAACGGTCGCGGCCGCCATCCTGGCGGTGCGCGCCCCTTTGCTCGGCCTGCCGTCGCGGCTGCCTAGGCTGTGGACGACCTGACGCGCATCGGGCCATGATGCCGCCATGCATCTCACCCCCCGCGAAAAGGACAAGCTGCTGATCGCGATGGCCGCGCAGGTTGCGCGGCGTCGGCTCGATCGTGGCCTGCGCCTGAACCACCCCGAGGCCGTGGCCTTGATCAGCGATTTCGTGGTCGAGGGCGCGCGCGACGGCCGCAGCGTCGCCGAGCTGATGCGCGACGGCGGCACCGTGCTGACCGCAGACCAGGTGATGGAGGGCATCCCCGAGATGATCCCGGACATCCAGGTGGAGGCGACCTTCCCCGACGGGACCAAGCTCGTCACCGTGCATCGGCCGATCCGATGATCCCGGGCGAGATCTTCCCCGGCCCCGGCGATGTCGAACTCAATGCCGGCAGCCCGGTCACGGAGCTGACCGTCGCCAATACCGGCGACCGCCCGGTGCAGGTCGGCAGCCATTACCATTTCTTCGAGACCAACCCGGGCCTGGAATTCGACCGCGCCGCCGCCCGCGGCAAGCGGCTGGACATCGCCGCCGGCACCGCCGTGCGCTTCGAGCCAGGGCAGACGCGGGTCGTGAAGCTCGTGCCCTTCGCCGGGGACCGGATCATCCACGGGTTCCGCGGCGAGACGGAGGGCAGGCTCTGATGCGTATTTCCCGCCACGCCTATGCCGGCATGTATGGCCCGACCACGGGCGACCGCGTGCGCCTCGCCGATACCAACCTGATCATCGAGGTCGAGCGCGACCTGACGATCTACGGCGAGGAAGTGAAGTTCGGCGGCGGCAAGGTGATCCGCGACGGCATGGGCCAGTCCCAGCGCTCGCGCGAACAGGGCGCCATGGACACCGTCATCACCAATGCGCTGATCCTGGATGCCGGCGGCATCATCAAGGCGGATGTGGGACTCAAGGACGGGCGCATCGCCATCATCGGCAAGGCGGGCAATCCCGACACCCAGCCGGGCGTCACCATCATCATCGGCCCGGGCACCGAGATCATCGCCGGCGAGGGCAAGATCCTGACCGCCGGCGGCATTGATCCGCATATCCATTTCATCTGCCCGCAGCAGATCGAGGAGGCGCTGGCCTCCGGCATCACCACCATGTTCGGCGGCGGCACCGGCCCCGCGCATGGCACGCTGGCGACCACCGCCACACCTGGGCCCTGGCACATGGCGCGGATGCTCCAGGCGGCCGAATCCTTCCCCATGAACCTTGGGTTCCTGGGCAAGGGCAATGCGGCGCTGCCGGCAGCGCTGGAGGAGCAGATCCTCGGCGGCGCCTGCGGGCTGAAGCTGCACGAGGATTGGGGCACCACGCCCAAGGCCATCGACACCTGCCTCTCGGTCGCCGATGCCTTCGATGTGCAGGTCGCGATCCATACCGACACGCTGAATGAATCGGGCTTCGTCGAGGACACGATCAAGGCCATCGCCGGCCGCACCATCCAGGCCTTCCATACCGAAGGCGCGGGCGGCGGCCATGCGCCGGATATCCTGACCGTCACCGGCCTGCCCAACGTGCTGCCGAGCAGCACCAACCCGACCATGCCCTATACGGTGAACACCGCCGACGAGCATCTGGACATGCTCATGGTCTGCCATCACCTCGATTCGCGCATCCCCGAGGATGTCGCCTTCGCCGAATCCCGCATCCGGCGCGAGACGATCGCCGCCGAGGATATCCTGCACGACCTTGGCGCCATCAGCATGATGTCCTCCGACAGCCAGGCGATGGGCCGCGTCGGCGAGGTCATCATCCGCACCTGGCAGACCGCGGACAAGATGAAGCAGCAGCGCGGGCGCCTCGCGGAGGAGACCGGCGACAACGACAACATCCGCGTCCGCCGCTACATCGCCAAATACACCATCAACCCCGCGATCGCGCAGGGCATCGCCGCCCATGTCGGCAGCGTGGCACCGGGCAAGCTCGCCGACCTGGTGCTTTGGGCGCCGGCCTTCTTCGGCGTGAAGCCGGAGATGATCCTCAAATGCGGCACCATCGCCATGGCGCCGATGGGCGATCCCAATGCCTCGATCCCGACGCCACAGCCGGTGCATTACCGGCCGATGTTCGGCGCCTATGGCAAGTCGATGGTGGCGTCCTCGGTGACCTTCGTCTCCGCCGCCTCGCTGGCCAACGGGATCGGCGGCCGGATCGGCCTCTCCCGCACCTTGCTGCCCGTGCAGAACACCCGGAGCGGCATCGGCAAGAAGGACATGGTGCTGAACAGCGCCACGCCGAAAATCGAGGTGAACGCCGAGACCTATGAGGTCCGCGCCGATGGCGAGTTGCTGATCTGCGAACCGGCAAAGATCCTGCCCATGGCCCAGAGGTATTTCCTGTTCTGATGCTGCGCGCCACCACCATCCTGCCGGCCGGGTCCTGGACCATCGATGCCGCCCGCGACACCGTCACCCTGACCTTCGACGACCGGTTCCGGCGCCGCAAGGCCTATACGGCGGAGGCCGGTCTCGCCTTCCTGCTGGACCTGCCCGAGGCGACGGTGCTGCGCGATGGTGACGCGCTGCGCCTCGACGACGGCAGCCTGGTTGCCGTGCGCGCGGCGCCAGAGCCGCTGATCGAGGTCACGGCGGGCGAGGCGATCGGCCTTGCGCGCCTCGCCTGGCACCTCGGCAACCGGCATCTGCCGGCCGAGATCGATGGCGCCCGCATCCTGATCCGCCATGACCATGTCATCGAGATCATGCTGCGCGGCCTGGGTGCCGGGGTGCGTGAGGTGATGGCCCCCTTCAACCCCGAAGGCGGCGCCTATGGCGAGCACAACCGCGCCGCCAGCCACCCGCATGCGCATCACCACGACGACCACGAGCACCCGCATGACCACGGCGATGGCCACACCCATCACCACTGAGGCCGATCTCGGACGGCTGCTGGCCTGGACCTCCCCGGCCTATCCCATCGGCGGCTTCTCCTACAGCCACGGCATCGAGATGGCGGTGGAGGTGGGCGCGCTGCGCAACCGCGCCGATCTGGTCGCCTATATCGCGGCGGTGCTGGCGGATGGCGCCGCGGCGGTGGATGGGCCATTGCTGGCCGCCGCATGGCGCGCCGCGCAAGCCGGCGATGCCGAGGCATTGGACGCGGTGGCGGTCCTTGCCGCCGCCTTCCGCGGCACCGCCGAAACCGCGCTGGAAAGCCTGCAACAGGGCGATTCCTTCGCCCGCATCACGCAAAGCGCCTGGCCGGATGCGGGATTCGCGGCGTTCGTCGCGCGGCATCCCGGGCGCCTCGCCCATGCCGTGGCCTTCGGCGCGGCGGCGGGGTTTTGCGCGCTGCCGCTGCGCGCCGCCTGCTACGCCTATCTGTCGGGCTTCGTCGCCAATCTGGTCTCGGCCGGGGTGCGGCTGGTGCCGCTCGGGCAGACCGATGGGCAGATCGCCACGGCCGCGCTGATCGCCGATGTCGCCCGCGCCACCGACATGGCGCTGACCACCGCCCTGGAGGAGATCGGCAGCGCCGCGCCGATGCTCGACCTCTTCTCCATGGCCCATGAAACCCAGTACACGAGGCTGTTCCGATCATGAGCAATGGACCTTTCCGCGTCGGCGTCGGCGGCCCCGTCGGTTCCGGCAAGACGGCGCTGCTCGACCGGCTGTGCAAGCATCTGCGCGACGACCACGACATCGCCGCGATCACCAACGACATCTACACGCGCGAGGATGCCGAATTCCTGACCCGATCCGGTGCGCTGTCGCCCGACCGGATCATGGGCGTCGAGACCGGTGGCTGCCCGCATACCGCGATCCGCGAGGATGCCTCGATCAACCTCGCCGCTGTCGCCGAAATGTCGGGGCGGTTCCCCAACCTTGAAGTCCTGTTCATCGAAAGCGGCGGCGACAACCTCGCCGCGACCTTCAGCCCGGAGCTTGCGGATCTGACGATCTACGTCATCGACGTCTCGGCCGGCGACAAGATCCCGCGCAAGGGCGGACCGGGGATCACACGCTCGGATCTGCTGGTCATCAACAAGATCGATCTGGCGCCGCTGGTCGGTGCCGACCTCGGGGTGATGGATCGCGATGCGCGTAAGATGCGGGGCACGCGGCCTTTCATCTTCACCAACCTCAAGATCAACCAGGGTGTCACCGAGATCGCCGATTTCGTGTTGGCGCAAGGCGGCATCGCACGGTGACCAACCCCTTCCGACGCCCCCTGCTGCCGGGCGTCGATCATGTCTCACTGGCGGCGGCGCAGGCCGAGGGGATCGCGGATTTCACCGGCCTGCCGGCCAGCCTGCGTATCCTCGCTGAGGATGCCCTGCGCCATGGCGAGCTTGACGCTGCCGCCGCCATTGCCGCGCGCTCGGCCACGGCCACGGTGCGGTTTTGCCCGGCGCGCATCCTGATGCAGGACAGTTCCGGCGTGCCGGTGCTGGCCGATCTCGCCGCGCTGCGTGACGCGGCCGCCGATCCCGCCTCGGTCGAGCCCGCCATCCCGGTCGATCTTGTGGTCGATCACTCGGTGGAGGTGGACCGCCACGGCACGCCGGATGCCGCCGAGGCCAACCTCGCCATCGAGTTCCGGCGCAACGCCGAACGCTACCGCTTCCTGCGCTGGGCCGAGGGCGCCTTCCGCCAGCTGCGCGTGGTGCCGCCCGGCGTCGGCATCTGCCACCAGGTGAACCTCGAAACCCTGGCGCAGGGCGTGGTGCTGCGCGACGGGCTGGCCTTCCCCGACACCATGCTCGGCACCGACAGCCACAGCACCATGGTCAATGCGCTCGGCGTGTTCGGCTGGGGCGTGGGCGGGATCGAGGCGCTGGCGGCGATGCTTGGCCGTGCCGTGACCTTGCGGGTGCCGCGCGTGCTGGGCCTGCGCCTCTCCGGCCGCCTCGGCGCGGTGGTGACGGCGACCGATCTTGCCCTGACCCTCACCGAGACGCTGCGTCGCCACGGCGTGGTCGGGAAGATCGTGGAATTCGACGGGCCGGGGCTGGACGCGCTCAGCCTCGCCGACCGCGCGACGATCGCGAATATGGCGCCGGAATACGGCGCGACCATGGGGTTCTTCCCGGTGGACGACGAGACCTTGCGCTATCTGCGCCTGACCGGCCGCCCCGCCGCGCAGGTCGCGCTGGTCGAGGCCTATGCCAAGGCGCAGGGGCTCTGGCGCGCGGATGACACGCGCCAGTTCGACGAGACGCTGGGTTTCGATCTCGGCAGCGTGGAAGCCTGCATGGCAGGCCCGTCCCGCCCGACCGAGCGGCGCCGCCTGTCGGAGGTGCCGGCGAGCCTGCCGGCCCCGCGCACGCCGCCCGAGGGCGCGGGGCTGCGCGACGGCGATGTGGTCCTGGCCGCGATCACCAGCTGCACCAATACCGCCAACCCCGCCGCCATGCTGCGCGCCGGGTTGTTGGCCCGCGCGGCGCGGCGGCGTGGGCTGGTGGCAAAGCCCTGGGTGAAGGCCTCGCTGTCGCCAGGGTCGCGCGTCGTCACCGATTATCTGGCCGAGGCAGGGTTGCTGGACGATCTCGCCACGCTCGGGTTTGCGCTGGCCGGGCATGGCTGCATGAGCTGCATGGGGAATTCCGGCCCGCTCGATCCCGCCATCGAGCAGGAGATCCGCGCCGGAGAGCTGAACGTTGCCGCCGTGCTCTCGGGCAATCGCAATTTCGAGGGGCGGGTGCATCCGCTCTGCCGCCTCGCCTATCTCGCCTCGCCGCCGCTGGTCGTCGCCTACGCACTGGCCGGCACGCTGCGCCTGGATCTGACGCGCGAACCGCTCGGGCATGACGCCAAGGGCCGCCCGGTCATGCTGTCGGAGCTATGGCCCGACGACGCCACCTTGGCGGAGGCGGAGCGCGGCTTGCGCCCCGCGCTCTACCAGGCCCGCGCCGCCGACACCTTCACCGGCCCGCCCGCCTGGCAGCGCCTGGCGGCACCGGTGGGCGCCCGCTTCCCTTGGGACCCCGCAAGCACCTTCCTGCGTCCGCCGCCCTTCGCCACCGGCCCGGTCGCGGCACCGCAGCTTCTGGCCGAGGTGACCGGGGCGCGAATCCTGGCCCTGCTCGGCGATGATGTGACGACGGACCACATCTCCCCCGTCTCGCGCATTCCGCCGGAATCCGAGGCCGCCGCCTTCCTGCTCGCGCAGGGAACGCCCGCGGGGGATCTGCAATCCTACAGTGCGCGCCGCGTGAACCATGCGGTGATGGCGCGCGGCAGCTTCGCCAATATCCGGCTGCGCAACCGGCTGGTGCCGGGGCGTGAGGGCGGCTTCACCCGAAGCCTGCCGGGCGGGGAGACGACCACCATCCATGCGGCCGCCTCCGGCTATGCCGCGGCCGGGGTGCCGATGGTGATCGTGGCCGGGCGCAACTACGGGGCCGGCTCCGCGCGCGACTGGGCGGCGAAGGGCACGCGCATCCTGGGCGTGCGTGCGGTGATCGCCGAAAGCTTCGAGCGCATCCACCGCGCCAACCTCGTCGCCATGGGGGTGCTGCCGCTCGCCTTCCCCCCCGGGGTGAACCAGGAGACGCTCGGGCTGACGGGGGATGAGGTGGTGGACCTCTCCGGCCTGCCCGGGGCGCTGCATCCGGGTGGCACAGTGCGGGCGCGGTTCCGGGATGATGCGCGCTGCCTGGAGGTGGCGCTGCTCTGCCGGATCGAGACGGCGGAGGAAGCCGAGGATCTGCGCCGCGGCGGCATCCTGCCGCGCATCGCCGCTTGAGCATCGGCGCCCTCCGGCGCCCGGCTCAGCCGCCGTCGAGCCGTACCCCGGCGCGCTGAAGCACATCCACCCAGCGCCGCATATCGGCATCGATCGATTGCGCGAGGCTGTCGCCAATCTCGTAGGTCGGCTCGAATCCCCGGGCCAGCAGCCCCTGGGTCGCCGGCCCATCCTCCACGACCGCCTTCGCGCCTTCCTCGATCCTGCGCAGGATCGGGTCCGGCGTGCCGTGCGGCGCGCTGACGGAATAGGTCAACTCCGCAGCATAGCCCGGGATGAATTCCCCGACCGTGGGAAGCGCCGGCAGCAGTTGCGAACGGCGAGCCGAAGAGGTCGCGAGGGCCTTGACCTTGCCCTCCTGAATCATCGGCAGCACCGCGCTGATCGAGGCGAACATCACCTGCACCTCATTGGTGAGGATGCCCACCACCGACGGGCCGGTGCCGCGGTAGTGCACGTTCTCGAGCTTCGTCCCCGCCATGAGATCGAACATCACAGCCGCCAGGTGCTGCGATGTCAGCGGCCCCGCAGTACCATGGTTCAACTGCCCTGGACGGGCGCGGACGTAATCGATGAATTCCGGGACGGTCGAGACCGGCACCGACTCGTTCACCACGAGGATGTTGTGCGACACCGCCACCCGCGCGATGTGCTGGATGACATCGCGCGGATCGAAGCCGTCGCGAACGATCGATGCCGTGCCGTTGAACAGCAGCGTATAGCCATCGGGCGCCGCCTGCCCGACGGCCCGCGCCCCGATCATGCCGCCCGCACCGCCGCGGTTGTCGATGACGAAGGGCTGCCCGTAGACCTCGGAGAACCGCTGCCCGATCAGCCGCCCCGCGATATCCGTGCCACCACCCGGTGGGAAAGGGATGACGAAGCGCACCGGCCGATTGGGCCAGGCGGCTTCCGCAAGCGCCGGCCGGATCAACGCCGCGCCGGCAAGGCTGCCCAGAAGAGCTCTTCTGTTCATGGTGGTTCTCCCTGTTGTTTTTTATTCGGATCGGGCACGCCGCGGCTGCGTCGCAACAATACCCGCCCGTTCCATGTCATCGATGTCGGAGCCGGTGAGGCCGGCTTCCAGCAGCACGGCCCGGTTGTCCGCGCCAAGCGTTGCGGCACCATGCGCGATGCCTGCGGGCCAGGTACCAAAGCCGAACGGCGTACCCTTGGCCGGTTGGCCGTCGGGCGCGTGCAGAATGGCCGTGCCCGCGACGAACTCCGCCGCGGTGGCGAGCGTGATCCCATCGCGCACCATGGCACTCCCGCTGGCCCAGACGGCGCGCCAACCGTCGCCATCGGGCACAACCACCTCATCCGGCTCGGCGGCGGTGGCGTTGCCCAGGCGTGGCGTCGGCACGCCGGCGGCGGCGGCGATGAGCTCCTCGCCGAGCAGGAAGCTGGTCAGCTCACGCTGCGAAAGATCGAGATGGGCGCCCGAACCCGTCCTGTCCCGCTGCGCCAGCGCCGCCACGATGGCACCGGTGGCGAAGAGGCAAACCACCTGGTCCGGGTAGTTGATGTTGCGTCCTGTCACCGCCGGATCGCCGTCTGCAGGACCGGTCAGCGAGGCAAGACCCCCCGTCGCTTCCAGCGTCGATCCGAAGGAGACCATGTCGCGCTCCGGCCCGTCCTCGCCTTGGGAGGAGATGCTGGCGATGACCAGCCGCGGGAAGCGCTGGCGCAGCATCGCGGGTGCGAGGCCGAAACCCGCCAGCACGCCACGGCGGTAGTTCTCGACCAGCACATCCGCCCCCTCCAGCACGCGGAACAGCGCCGCCAATCCGCGCGGGTCCTTGAGGTCGAGGCAAAGCGAGCGCTTGCCGCGGTTGGTGAAGTTGAAGAAGGGCGAATGGTTCCACCAATCGGTCCCGGCCTCGGCACCCGTCCAGTCGCGAAAGGGATCGAGCGCGCCCGGCCCTTCGACCTTCACCACATCGGCACCGAGGTCGAGCAGCATGGTCGAACTCGCCGCCCCCGCCGTCAGCCAGCCGAGATCGACGACCCGAACGCCCGCAAGCGGGCCGCCGCTACGTGACATGATCCATCTCCGCCATCACGCATGTCAGGGCCTCGCCGTCCCAGAGGACCGGCAGCCGCGGCACGCCCTGGGTGTCGAGGAAGCCGCGGCTGCGATGCTGGCGATCATCGAGCAGTTCGAGCGGCGTCAACACCGGCCCCACCGGGACGCGCTTCCGCTGTGTCGCCGCTGTGATCTCCGCCCGGCTGCGCCGCGCGAACCAGGGGGCCATCAGCGCATCCAACTCGGCCATGTGCTCGCCGCGCGCGCGCTGCGTCGCGAAGCGGGGGTCGTGCAGCCTTGGATCGCCGAGAAGGTCCCGCAGCGCCGGCCAATCCTTGGCCATATAGACCAGCGCGACATGCCCATCGGTGGCGCGCATGGTGTGCCAATCGGCACGCTGCATCTTGTCCCGCGCCACGGCTGCGCTGCCAAGCAGCAGAACGGTCGCGACCTCCTTCCAGTTCACCCAGCAAGCCGTGTCGAAGAGCGAGATCTCGGCGCGGTCACTCATTTCCGCCCGCAGCCCGGCCGCCAGTGCCGTGAAGGCGGCAAGCCCCGTGGCATAGGCGGCCTGGTGCCCCGCCAGGCGGTGCGGCACGCCGCCCTCGGGGTGCACCGCCGACAGGATGCCGGAGAGGGCCAGCAGGCCAAGCTCGCTCATCGGCGGATCCTCGCCCGGGCCGAAAACGCTGATGCGCACGGTCAACGCGGCATCGATGCCGACCAGTGCGCCAGTATCGCCGATCGCCGCGTCGAAGCGGCCCCGCCCGTCACCGGCTGTGCGGCCAGCGAGAAGAAAGCGCGCCAAGGCACTCGATCCATCGGGCAGGATGGGCGGCAGCAGAGCGAGGCTGTCGCCTCGCTCGGGGACCGGTCGTACCACCGTCGCGCCGAATTGCGCCGCAAGCTTGGCCGCCATGGCGATGGCAAGGCCGTGCGGCTGCTGCGCGGCAAGGGCCGACAGGTCGAGCACGCGCTTGCCGGCAAAGGGGGCGATCATGGGCTCTCCTATTCCGGGGTGATGCCGATACGTTGCAGCGCCGGCCCCCAACGCGACGCATCGGCCTCAAGCGCCTTGGTCAGGTCGCGGCTGCCGAGAAATTCGGGCTCGAAGCCGCGCTCCATCAGCAGTTGTTTGAAGGCGTCATCAGCCATCACGTCGCGCGCCGATTGTTCCAGGAGGGCGATCACAGCCTCCGGCGTCCGCGCCGGCGCGGCCAGGGTGTACCAAAGCTCCGCCGCATAACCTGGCAGCGCCTCCGAAATCGCCGGCAGGTTCGGCCAGGCGCGCGCGCGTTGGGCGGAGGTGGCCGCCAGGGCCCGGAGGCGGCCATCCTGGATGAAGGCTTCGACGGCGCTGACGCTGGCGAACATCGCCTGTACCTCACCGGCCAGCAGCCCGGCGACCGAAGGTCCGGTGCCACGATAGGGTACGTGCACGATGTTGGTGCCGGCCATGTCATCGAACAGCGCGCCGGCCAGATGCTGCGACGTACCGGCGCCGGGCGTGCCGTGGTTGAGCTTGCCCGGGTTGGCACGGGCATAGGCGATGAAGCCTGCAAGGTCCTGCGCCGGCACTGCGGGATTCACCACCAACAGCATCGTAGTGCTGGCGAAGCGCGCGACATGCACGAAGTCCCGCTTCCAGTCGAAGCCCGGGTTGCGGAACAGCAGGTCGCTGATCGCGATGCCATTGCCGGTGAACAGCAGCGTGTAGCCATCGGCCGGTGCCTGCGCCACCACGGTGGCACCGATGTTCCCGCCGGCCCCGCCGCGGTTCTCGATCACCACCGATTGCTTCAAGCGCTCCGACAATTGCCGCGCGACCAGGCGGCCAAGGTTGTCGGTGCCGCCACCGGGCGTGTAGGGCACGACCAGACGCAGCGGCCGTGTTGGCCAGGTTTGGGCCAAGGCCGCCGGCGCGGCGAGCAAGACTGGCAGGGCAAGCAATGATCGACGTTCGATGCCGCTGCGGCGTGTGTTGGACATGGTGTTCTCTCCCGATGCGCCCGTTGTTCGGGCTTGTGATTCAACCGCCGGTCTAAGTCCCCTGACCGGGATTCTTGATCCCGGCAGCGAAGCGCGCATTGCCTTCGGCCTGCGCTGTGGTTTTTGAGCGAATGGTGAGGTTGACCATCTGGCCGTGGTCCATCGCTCCCTGCCAATCGGTGATCGTTGCGGGGATCCGGTCGAGCGCCTTCTTGCTTTCCGCCAAGGCCATCGGATCGAAGCGCGCGACTTGCTCGGCGAGTGCGTGTGCGCGTGGTAGCAACTGCTCCGGCACCACACATTCGTTGACGAGCCCCCATCGTTCGGCGGTGGCGCCATCGATGCGGTTGGTGGTGAGGACCAGCCAGGCCGCCTGTTTGCGCGTGACGCCCGATAGCTGGATCGCGGGGCCCGCCATACCCGGGTAGGTCGAGAACCCCATCTCGGGACAGCCGATGCTGGCCTTGGTGCTGGCGATCGCGAGGTCGCACACACCGATCAGCGTGGCCCCACCCCCAAGAGCGATGCCGTTGACGGCAGCGATGAAGATCGCCGGATGCGCGCGGATCGCCAGGTTGACGGCGATCCACTCCTCCCCCGCGCCCTCGATGCCCGCCTTGCGGTCCTCCTCGCGTTCCTTCAAGTCCATGCCAGCGCAGAAGCTGGCACCGGTGCCGGTCAGCACGATGGCGCGCATCTCACCCCGCAGCGCGGCGAAGGCCTCCAGCAGCCCGTCGCGGCTCGCACGATTCATGGCGTTGCGTTTCGCGTCGCGGTCGATCCGCAGCTCGGCCCAGCCGTCGTGGCGGGTGATGACGATCGGGCCGCTCATGCCACGCCCGCCTCCGATCCGAATTGCGGCAAGGTGATGCCCTCCGGCCCACCGGGGAAGCGCACGGCGAGGCGCATTCCGATCTCGGCCTGCGATGCCTCCATCCCGTCGAGGTTGGTGAGCAGGAAAGGACCTTCTTCCAGCTTCACCATCACGACCGGATAGGGCAGTTCATCCTTCATCCCAGGGAAGTAGCTCTGGTGGAACACCACGAAGGACCACAGCTCGCCGCGGCCAGATGCGGTGATCCACTCCCACTCCGGCCGCCCGGTGAAGGGCGAGACCGGCGCCGGCGGGAAGAAACAGCGACCGGTCGCCGTGCAGCGTTGCAGCATGAGCCGCTGCTCGTTGCAGGCGTCCCAGAAGGGCCGATTCCAGTTGTCGATCTGCGGCCTCGGCCGCGTCGCGAGGCTCATTGGTCCCTCCGGAGGATCAGGCTCTGCGCGATGTTGGTGGCGCAGATGTATTGCATGGCCTGGGCATTCGGGATCTGCCGGGCGCCGCAGTCGTCGCGTAGCTGCCGCACGCATTCGGCGATGATGCCCCAGCCCTGCATGTAGCTGTCCGACAAATGCCCGCCCGAGGTGTTCGTCGGCCAACGCCCCTGGCCAAGACGCAGCATGCCGTCATGCACGAAATCGCCGCCCTCACCCTGTTTGCAGAAACCGAGGCCTTCCAGGCTGAACAGCACCGTCGGCGAGAAATTATCGTAGATGCCGAGGCCCTGGATATCCTCGCGCCCAATGCCGGCTCGGTCATAGACGCTGCGGCACGCCGAAAGTGTCGGGTGCCAAAAATCATCCGGCGGCGCGCTGCCATAGTGGAACGCATCCTGCCGCGCATAGCCGGAGAGCAGCACCGCCGGCCGCTTCATGTCGCGCGCCCGCTCGGCGCTGGTCATGATCCAGGCGACGGCACCATCGTTGATGAGGCAGTAGTCGAGCAGCTTCAGCGGTTCGCAGATCGGCCGTGCGCCGGCATGATCCTCCAGGGTGATAGGGCGGCCATGCATCACCGCATCGGGGTTGAGGCAGGCGTGGTCACGAAAGGCGAGCGAGACATGGCCGAGATCGGCATGACTCGTACCGAATTCATGCATGTGGCGGCGCCACATCATCGCGTGGATCGCGCCTGGGCTGGTCATGCCCCAGGGGCTCCATTGGCTGTCGCCGCCGCCGTAGTTCATGCGAACGGAACGGCCGTTGTTGCCATAGACCAGCGCCACGGTCTTGGCGGCACCGCTCGCGATCGCCTGCGCCGCCAAGGCGAGGGACACGCCGGAGAACCGTCCGGGCGCCTCGGTCAACAGGCAATACTGCGGGTTGATGCCCATCATCTCCGCGAAGCGCTCATAGGTCGGGATGCGATTGACGATGAGCCCATCGATATCCGATGGCTTCAGCCCGGCATCGTCCAAAGCCGCGTTGAGCGCCTCGCACCCCAGGCCGTAGCTGTCGGTCTCGGGGAAGTTGCCGTAGCGCGTGGTTCCGATGCCGGCGAAGGCGACCTTGTCGCGCATCGGCCAGGCCTCGGCGACGGAAGGCGCGGCCAGGGGTAAGTCCAAGGGCATTCTCTGTCTTCCAGTCATGGTCATGCAGGGGCCAAGGCGGGCATCAGCCGGTCGATACGCTCACGGCACTGGACCGCTTCGGTGATGATGTGGTCGATGATCTCCGACATCGGTGCGACACGATCGACGAAGCAGGCGGCCGGCCCCATCGAGAGCATGCCGCTATCGGTATCGCCATCGCGGTAGCAGCCATCGCGGGACAGCGTGCCGCGCAGCAGATCCGAAAACACGTCGAAGCCGTCGAGCCCCGCCGCCTCGCGCGTCCGCACCGTTCGGGCTGTCGCATTCGCCATCACCCGCCATGCGCCGCCCATCGGTTGGTTCCCGGCGAAGGCAACCAGGCTGTCGTCCTCGCCGGCCGCAATGACGCGTTGCTTGTAGGCGGGATGGGCATTGACCTCGGCCGCGGCGAGGAAGCGCGTGCCGATCACCACGGCATCGGCGCCCAGCGCCAGCGCCGCGAGCAACTGCCGCCCGGTGCCGATGCCGCCCCCGATCGCATAGGGGAGCCGCAGGCGCTCCTGAGCGATCGCGCCGCCGAGCATCGCCGGGACATCGAGGTTCACCCCTGGATGCCCGCCGCATTCCATGCCGACCAGCGCCACCGCATCGACACCAAGCCGCTCGGCCGAGAGTCCGTAGCGCAGCAGCGGCACCTTGTGGATGACCAGCGCACCCGCGGCATGGATGGCGGCGATCAGCGCATCCGCCGGGGCCCGGCCGGAGGTTTCGAAGAAGCGAACCCCCTGGTCCAGCGCGGCCTGCAAATAGGCCATGAGCGGCACGTCCGTATGCCGCGAGGTCGAAAGGTTCACGCCGAAGGGCACGCCGCCGGTCAGCGCCGCGCAACGTTCGAGTTCAGCCTGAAACACCCGCACCGAGGCGAAGGAGCGGGAGGTGATGAAGCCCATCCCGCCGGCATTGACCACGGCGGCGACATAATCCGCATCCGACAGCCACATCAGCCCGCCCGCGAGGATCGGATGGCGGATCCCGAACAGCTCGGTGATGCGGGTGCGGAAGCGCTGCGGCGCGCCGGTCTGGTTCACGCTGATCCTCCCGTGGTCGCCGGTGCCCGGCGTTCCTTGGAACGGAAACTGCGCTCAGCGGCGGCGCTTGTCGCGATGGTTTCGTCGCGGGGTAGGCCAACTGGAAGTTAGGCTATGCCTGTGCCCTCCTGCTGGCTGATCTCATGCAGCAGCCAGCCCGAGAACATCGCCGCCTCAGGCCGCACCTTGCCCAGGGGGAGGAGCAGCCAATAGAAATCCTGGGTATCGAGCGGTTCCGCCCCGACCGGGATCAACCGGCCTAGGCGGACATCCTCGGCCACCAGCATGGGCGAGGCGATCACCACGCCCATGCCCTGGATCGCGGCCTCGATCGCCAGGCTGGTGCTTTCGAAGAAGATCGGCCGGTCGGCCACCGCGATCCCATGCGCCGCCCCCCAGGCGGGCCAATCCTGCGGCCGTGCCAGGCTGGCAAGCTGCGTCGCAGCGGCGGGATTCGCGCGCGCTGCTTCGGCCAGGATGGGCGCGGCATAGGGCATCACAGCGTGCCGCCACAGTCGCGTCGCGCCGGGCAACCTTGCGTCCCCAGGCGCCATGCGCACCGCGACATCGACCGCATCGGCCGAAAAATCGACCGGCAGCAGCGACGTCGTCACCTCCACCGTGTGGTCCGACTGCAGGCGGTAGTATTGCGGCAGCCGCGGGATGAGCCACCGCAGCGCCCAAGTGGTATAGGCGCGCACCCGCAATGGGCCTGTCGCCGGCTTCATCAGGGCATCCGTGGCCCCCTGCAGCACGGCAAACCCCTCGCCGAGGGTCGTCGAAAAGGCGACTCCGGCCTCGGTCAGCCTGATGCGGTTCGCACGACGCTCCAGCAGCGGCCGGCCCACCCAAGCCTCAAGTGCCCGGATACGCTTGCTGACCGCGGGCTGCGTGACGTTGAGCAAGGCGGCCGCACGGGTGAGGCTCTGGGTCTTTCCGACCAGGGCGAAGGCCTGGAGATCGGCGAGTGGAGGCAGGCGCATGGGCATGGCTTGAGCCTAACTTGTACTTGGTCTGGCCGCCAGCGCGCGGTCCGGCTGCCCAAGGCACCGGGCCTCAGCCTGAAGGCGGGGCGGTGACCCAGGCGAGGATGTGGGTCGCGACAACGCAGATGTCTCCGGCAGCATTCGTCACCTCCACCTTCGCCCGCGTCCGCGCCGCCGCGTCATCCACGGATTCGATGGTGTAGCGCACGGTCAGGGTGTCGCCGGCGAAGACCGGGCGCGTGAAGCGCACGCGGTCATAGCCCGCCGATACCGGTGTCCCGGTCGCACCGCGATCCACCGAGCGCTTCGACATCATCGAGGCCGCGGCCGAGGGCAGGCCCATGACCAAGGCGCCATGCGCGATGATGCGACCAAAGGCCGTGGTCCGCGCGAACACCTCGTCGGTATGGACCGGATCGTGATCGCCGCTGATCTCCGCGAAGATCGCGATATCGGCGGCCGAGAGCGTGCGGGTGCATTCGACCCTGTCGCCGACGGTCAGGAAGGTCGGGCCGCCGCTCATTCCGCGGCCTCCGCAAAGCGCGCCAGGGCCGAGCGTGGCGGGCGCGGGGCCAGGGTTTCGGCCAGGCCCATCGGTCCATCGACGAAGAGGCGCCCATCCATCCGCCGCAGCGCCGGTGAAACGCGAGGGCGAAAACCCATGGCGGCGATCACGTCGGCTTCAAGATCGGCGCCAGGCGCGATCTCGATCAGTTCAGGCCCCTCGGCGCCCAGCCGGAACACCGCCCGCTCGGTGACGTAAAGCACCCGTTGATGACGCTCGCGCGCGTAGGATCCGGAGAAGGTCACCTGCTCGACCTTCGCGACCGCCTTGGGTGCGCCATTGGCGCTCAAACTGCCGCCGAAGACCACGGAGCCGGCCCCTTGCGAGATATTGATGAAGCCGCCCGGCCCCACGATGCGGCCGCCGAAGCGCGAGACGTTGACGTTGCCCTCGGCATCGAACTCGGCGAAGGACAGGAAGGCGAGGTCCAGCCCACCGCCATCGTAGAAGTCGAACTGGTAGGGTTGGTCCACCTGCGCATCGGGGGAGAGCGCGGCGCCGGCCTCATTCCCGCTCGCCGGCGCGCCGCCGATGTTGCCCTGCTCGTTGGTCAGGCAGATGCGGCGCAGGATCGCTTCTTCCGCCGCCACATTGGCGATGCCTGTGGAAATTCCGGAACCGAGGTTGCAGATGGCCCCTTCAAACAATTCCATCGCGCCGCGGCGGGCGACGATCCGGCGCGGGCCTGGAGGCAGCCGGGGAATATCCTCAAGTGCCACGCGGCTATGGCCGGAATAGGCCGGGCTGTTCTCGGTCTCGAAGGTCTGCCACTGTTCGGGCGCCACCACCACCGCATCCACCAGGATGCCGGGGATCTTGACCATCTTCGGATGCAGGCTTCCTGCGGGGACGATGCGCTTGACCTGCACCACGACAATGCCGCCGGCACGCCGGGCCGCCTGGGCCATCGAGAGCATTTCCAGCGTGACTGCTTCATGCTCCATCGAGATATTGCCATTCTCATCCGCCGCAGAGCCCCGCAGGAATGCGACATCCACGGCGAAGGGCCGGTAGAACAGATAGTCCTCGCCACGGAAGGACTGCAGCTCGACCAGATCCTCGGTCGCGCACCGGCTCTGCCGCCCACCGCCGAGACGCGGATCGACGAAGGTATGCAGGCCGATCTTCGTCAGCAGCCCCGCGCGCCCCGCCGCCATCTCGCGCATCAACTGCGACATCGCGCCTTGCGGCAGCGTATAGGCCTCGATCTTCTCGTCGAGCGCGAGGCGCGCGATCCCCGGCGAATTGACGAAGGTGCCCGAGACCGCGCGCTTCAGCAGCCCCTCCTGCGCCAGATGCCCGGCGCCGCGGGTCTTGCCGTCGCCAAGGCCGACCGGGTGCACGGCGGTCAGCCCCCGCGGCGCGCCGGATGTTCGAAAGCGCGCTCCCACCGCGGCGAGCAGCGCCTCGGGCACCGCATGCCCGCCGCCCGAGCCACCGATCAGCAAGGTGTCGCCGTCACGCAGCAGGGCAGCGGCTTCCGTCGCCGTGATGAATTTCATGACAGATGTCCTGGGCGAGAGAAGGAGCCGGGGAAATGGCAGGCGACGAGGCGGCCGGGGGCGATCTCGGCGAGCGGCGGCGGCACCTCGCAGGCTGGCCTTGCCACCGGGCAGCGACCACGGAACGCGCAGCCCGTCGGCAGCGACAGGGTGGAGGGCGGCTCGCCCCCGAGGATCACACGCTCCCGCCCAGCTTCGGGAACCGCTGAGGTCAGCGCGACCGTATAGGGGTGCAGCGGCTGCGCAAAAATGTCGAGAGCCGGCCCCTGCTCCACGATGCGGCCGAGATACATCACCGCGACGCGGTCGCAGAAGGCGCGCACCACAGCAAGATCATGCGCGATGAAGAGATAGGACAGTCCGAGCCGTTCGCGCAGTTCCAGCATCAGGTTCAGCACCTGCGCCTGGACATTCACATCCAGCGCCGAGACCGGTTCATCCGCCACCACCAGATCCGGCTGCAGGGCCAAGGACCGCGCGATGGAAATGCGCTGCCGCTGCCCACCTGAAAACTCATGCGGGAAGCGGCTGGCCCATTCGGGTTTGAGGCCGACGGTCGCCATCAGCTTCAGCACGCGTTCCCGCGCCTCCGCCCGCGTCGCGGCGCGGCGATGCGCCAGCAGCGGCTCGGCCAGCGCATCCGCGACCGTCATGCGCGGGTTGAGCGAGGCATAGGGGTCCTGGAACACCATGCCCATGCGGGGGCGTAGCGGCCGCATCTCGGCCGGGCTGGCATGGGTGATATCCTGCCCTTCGAAGCGGATGCGGCCGGCGGTCGGTTCATGCAGCCGGGTCACCAGGCGCGCCAACGTGGATTTGCCGCAGCCGCTTTCGCCGACGATCCCCAGCGCCTCGCCGCGACGCAGGCGCAGATCGACGCCATTCACCGCATGCACGATGCGCGACGCCCCAAAGAAGCCGTCGCGCCCGACCGCGAAATGCTTGACCAGGCCTTCAGCCTCCAGCAGTGGGCGCTCCTCGGGCGCTGCACTGCGCGGCGCGGCCTGGGCGGGGATGGGTGGCGCGGGCAAGCGCCTGCCATCGGCGGTGACCCAGCAGCGGGCACGGCGACCGGGTGCCACCTCCATCAGCGGCGGATGATCCGTGTCGCAGCGCGCGATCTTGAACGGGCAGCGCGGAGCGAAGCGGCAGCCGGGTGGAGGGTCCAGCGCATTGGGCGGCGCGCCCTCGATCGAGGTCAGCCGTGCGCCCGCTGGGCTATCAAGCCGTGGCACCGCGTTCACGAGCGCCCAGGCATAGGGGTGCCGCGGATCGGTCAACACGGCCTCGGTCGCCGCCTCCTCCACGATCTCGCCGGCGTACATCACGGCGACGCGGCGGCAGACGGTGCCGATGACGCCGAGATCATGCGAGATGAGCACGATGGCGGTGCCAAACTCCTCATTGAGGCTACGCAGCAAATCGAGGATCTGCGCCTGGATCGTCACGTCCAGCGCGGTGGTCGGCTCATCGGCGATCAGCAGCACGGGATCATTGGCGACCCCGATCGCGAGCATCACACGCTGCCGCATCCCACCGGAGAACTGATGCGGGAAGGAAGCGGCAGCGCGTTCCGGCGCCGCGATGCCCATGCGGCGCAGCAGCTCCACAGCGCGCACCCGCGCCGTCGCCGGGCTCTGGCGGCCATGGGAGACCATATGCTCAGTCACCTGGCGCAGAATACGCAGCACCGGGTTCAGCCCCGTCATCGGGTCCTGAAACACCATGGCGGCACGATCGCCGCGCCAGCCGCGCAGCTCGTCGGGACGCATGGCCAGCACATCGCGCCCCTGGAAGCGCACGCTACCGCCGATGATCCGCGCTGGTTCCTCCAGCAGCCGCATCAGCGAGAGCGCGGTCACGCTTTTGCCCGAACCGCTTTCGCCGACGATGCCAAGCGTCTCGCCGGGGCCAACGGTGAAGGAGACCCCGTCCACCGCACGCACCGCGCCGTCATCGGTCAGGAAGACGGTGCGCAGATCCTCCACCTCAAGCACCGGCTGGGTGCTTGCGGCCGTGACGTGCTCAGGCTGGGCCATATCCATCACCGGGAACGCGTCTTCGGATCGAGCCAGTCGCGCAACCCATCGCCCAGAAAGTTGAAGCCGACGACGACGGTCAGGATCGCGAGGCCGGGAAAGGTCGCGACCCACCATTGCTCGACGAGTTCGCGCCCCTCGGCGACCATCGAACCCCATTCCGGTGTCGGCGGCACCACGCCGAGCCCAAGGAAGGAGAGCCCGGCGAAGGTGAGGATCGCATTGCCGAGATCCAACGTCAGCAGCACCGCAAGCGGGCCAAAGGTATTCGGCAGGATATGGCGGCCGAGGATACGGATCGGGCGCAGCCCCAGCACCGTCGCGGCCTCGACATATTCCTGGCTGCGTTGCACCAGAGCCAAAGCGCGTGCGAGGCGCGCGAACTTCGGCCACCACACCACAAGCATCGCGAGAATCGTGTTGGTCGCGCCGATGCCCAGCGCGGCGGCGATGGCCAGTGCCAGAATGATCGGCGGGAAGCAGAGGACGAGGTCGGTGAAGCGCATCAGCGCCTCATCCACCAACCCGCGCGACCAGGCAGCGACGACGCCCACCGCGATGCCGATCGCGGCCCCCAGCAGCACCACCGTGAACCCCGCGAGAAGCGACAGCCGCGCGCCATGCAGAAGTCGTGAGAGCACATCCCGCCCCAGCACATCCGTGCCGAGCCAATGCGTCGCGGATGGTTCCGCCAGCCGATGCACGATGTCCTGCGCATCGGGTGGATACGGCGAGATCCATGACGCCAGGAGCGCCACGAGCAGCCACAGCAGCACCAGTGCCGAACCCGCCCAGGCCGGGCCGTAGCGCCGCAGACGCCGTCGCCACCGCGGGCGCGGTGCCGGCATGAGGACGATCTGCGTGGCACTCATCGGCGCACCCGTGGATCGAGCGCGGCGTAGGAGAGATCCACGGCCAAATTGACCAGAAGATAAGTCGCCGAAACCACCATGGTGATGCCGATGATCGCGGGGAAATCGAGTGCCGCCGCCGAACGGAACGTATACCGCCCGAGCCCGGGCCAGGAGAACACCGTCTCCGTCATCACCGCGCCCGCCAACAGATTTGCATAGGCGAGCCCGCCGAGGGTGACGACCGGCACCAGCGCATTCGGCAGCGCGTGCCGCAGCACGATCACCTGCGCCCGCAACCCCTTGGCCCGCGCGACGCGCACGTAATCCTGGCCAAGGCTGTCGAGCATCGCGGCGCGCGTGGTGCGGGTGATCAGGCCAATGGTCGCGGCGGCCAGCACCACCGCCGGCAGCACCAGATGCGCCGCGGCATCATGCCAACCCTCCCAATCCCCAGCCAAAGCCGCGTCGATCAGGAACAGACCGGTCGGCCCCTCGGGCGGGAATGCGATGGGATCGATCCGCCCCGGCCCTGGTGCCCAACCGAGCCAGCCATAGAAGATCGCCAGCATGATGAAGGCGAGCCAGAAGGTGGGCGAAGAAACCCCGAGCAGCGACACGATGCGTGCGGCGGAATCCACCCAGCTATCGCGCCAGACGGCCGCGGCGATACCAAGCGGGATACCGACGCCGATCGCGAGCAGGAACGAGACGGTGGCAAGTTCCAATGTCGCCGGTGCGTATTGCGCTATGTCCTCCAACACCGGTCGGCGCGTCGCGATGGAGATGCCGAGATCCCCATGCGCCAACCCGTTCAGGAAGATGCCGTATCTTTCCCACAGCGGAAGATCGAGCCCCCATTTCGCCCGCCATTCCAGCACCGTCGCCGGGTCGGACGCCGCAATGTCACCAAGCTGCGCCAGCACCGGATCGCCGGGCACAAGCGCGGAGATAAGGAAGATCACAAGGCTTGCCAGCACCGCCATGACCACAGCGGCCGCGAGACGGGTCGCGATGTAACGCAACACCTGGATGGGACCTCCCCCTTTTGATCTATCCTGCCCCTACTGGATCGATACAATCAAGGCGGGGAATGGAGGAGACGCAAATGGACGGTGAAGCGCGGATGTCGGTCACCGACGGTGTCGCGGAGCTGGTGCTCGACCGGCCCGCCAAACACAACGCCGTCACCCCCGCCATGGCCCGGCAGATCTGGGAACATGCCGCGGCGATCGACGCCGATGACGCGGTACGCGCGGTGCTGATCCGCGGCGCCGGCGAACGCGCCTTCTGTGCTGGCAGCGACCTCAATGCACTCGCTGCCTATGCCTCCGCATGGCATTTCCGCAACCGCGTCGAATATGCCACGGCGATCCGCGGCATCCGCAAACCCGTGGTGGCGGCTTTGCAGGGATGGACGCTGGGCGGCGGTGCGGAGATGGCGCTTTCCGCCGATCTGCGCGTCGCCTCCGAGACGATGCGGCTTGGCTTCCCCGAGGTGCAGCGCGGCTGGGTCGGCGGCGGCGGCGCATCGCAGATGCTGCCACGCATGATCGGCCAGGCCCGCGCCGCGCGCCTGCTGATGCTGGGCGATCCGATCGATGCGGCGGAGGCACGGCATCTTGGCCTGGTCGAGGAGATTGTGCCGCAGGCAGCGTTGCTGGAACGCGCACGCGCCCTTGCCGGGCGGCTCGCGGCGCTCAGCCCGGTAGCGGTGCAGTCGGTGAAAGCGGCGATGCGCATGGCGATGGAGGCCCCGCTTTCCGCGGGCCTGGCCTATGAGAATGAGATGAACGTGCTGTGCTTCTCCGCCGGTGATCATCTGGAGGGCATCCGCGCCTTCAACGAAAAGCGCGGTGCCTCCTTCGAACGCTAGGCTCAGGCCGGCTTCACCTGCCCCATGTCGAGCTGCCATCCCGCCGCCGTCAGCGGGAAATCCCGCACCGAGCTGCGGACCGCGATCTGGTAGATCGGCTGGAACAGGATGAAGTGGTTGGCCTGGTCAACAACCTTCCGCTGCCACTCAATCCAGAGCAGTGCCGCCTTGGCCAGATCCGGCTCCTCTGAGGCGCGTTTCACCAACTCGGTCATGTCCGGCGGCACCGGCCAATGGACGCGTCGCGCCACGCGCTCCACCACTGCACTGGCCCACAGATCGTTGGAGACCGCAGGCGGGTTCCAGAACGTCAGCAAACCGCCGGCATGGCGGCCCTGCGTATAGGTTGTGCGCAGGTTCACCTGGTCCATCGGGTTCAACTGCACACGGATCCCGACGCGGCCAAGGTCCGCTTGCAGTTTTTGGGCCAGCACCTGATAGGAGATTCCGGCGACGGCGGCGTTGCCGTAAGCGATCTCCATCTCGAAGCCATCCGGCACACCGGCCGCTTGCAACTTCTGGCGTGCCATATCCAGATTCTGATGGAACCCCACCTCGCGCGCGACCTGCTCCGTGCTGCCATTCACTCCGATCGGCAGGAAATGCGCCGGCCGCACCGCGCCGCCGCCGAGCAGGCTGCCGAGAATGCCGTCGTAGTCGATCGCATAGCCGATGGCATGGCGTGCTTCCTTCTTCGCCAGCACAGGATTCGCCTCGACGTTCTGCGTGACTGCCATGTACACGAAGTCGAGGCTTGGAAGACGATCGATCCGAACATTGGGCTCGCTGCGCAGGGTCGCGAGCTGCTCCGGTATCAGATTGAAGGCGGCATGGATATCGCCACGCCGGACAGCGAGGATCTGGGCCGCGCTATCGGACAAATGCCGGATCACGACACGATCGAAGGCCGGCGCGCCGCGCCAGTGATGCGGATTGGCGAGGAGCTGGATCTGCCCATTGCGCTCCCACCGCGCCAGGCGATAGGGACCGGTGCCGGCAGAATTGCCGTTCAGCCATTCCGTCGCGCGATCGGTATCCTTGGCGGCCACGCCCTGAACCGCGCCGTGCTGCAGCATCACCGCCTTTTCCAGCACCGAGCATCCGGGGTTGCAAAGGATCGGCAGGATCGGCGCATCCGGCGCGCTGAGGACGAAATCCACCGTCTGCGCATCGACCACCTCCACGCGATCGACGGCCTTGATGTATTGCTGCGTCTGCTCACGCATGTTGATAAGGCGGTCGAAGGAAAATTTTACATCCTCGGCCGTCATCGTGGCACCGCTGGCGAAGCGGACGCCTTGCCGCAAGGTGAAGCGCCAGCCATCTCCGCCGGGTCGCCGTGCCCAGGCCGTCGCCAATGACGGCTTGGGATTGATCAGGTCATCCGCGTTCAGCGTCAGCAGGCTGTCATAGCAGGCGGCCAGTGTCATCGGCGGCGTGTATTGTGCCTGGCGCACGGGATCGAGCGTGATGGTGTCGGAAATGTCGATCCCGATCACCAGCGTGCTCCCGCGTGCCTGCGCCAACGCGCGGCCGCCTCGCAGCATGGGCAGGGCCGCGGCCGAGGCGCCGAGCAGCCGGACCAGGTCGCGCCTTGAGAGTGAGATGACGGTCATGGACATTTCCCCTTGGTCGCCCGATGTTTGCCGGATCGTTCTTGTGCTTGGACGGTCGTTGCCGCCTGGGCGCCAAAAACAATAGGTCGTTGCGGGGGGCGCTGTGAAGAGCGAAGCGAGACGACCCTTCGGGGTCGGGATAATCGGCCTCGGCATGGCGGTGGCGCCACATATGCTGGCGTTGCGCGACCTGGAAGCGAGCGGACGGGCCGCGGTGATCGGGGGCCATGCTCCGTCGGCAGCGCGGCGTGAGGCCTTTGCGGCCCGTTGGGGCGCCAAGGTCTTCGCGGAACAGGCGGCGCTGCTGGCGGCGCCCGGCCTTGATCTGGTGCTGGTGCTCGCACCACCCGGCGCGCATCTGCCGGTGGCGCAGGAGTGCATCGCGGCCGGCAAGCACCTGATCGTCGAGAAGCCGCTGGAGCTCACCGTCGCGCGTGGTGAGGCGCTGGTGGCGCTGGCGGAGGCCGCCGGCGTGCGATGCGGCGTTTGCCTCCAGCACCGTTTCCGCCCCGCCAGCCTGCGCCTCAAGGAGGCGATGCTGGCAGGGGCGCTGGGGCAGCCGTTGTCGGCCTCGGCCAGCATCCGCTGGTGGCGCGACGATGCCTATTTCGCGCAGCCCGGCCGCGGCAGCATGGCGCGCGACGGTGGTGGCGTCCTGCTCACCCAGGCGATCCATACGCTGGACCTGCTGCTGCATCTGATGGGGCCGGTGCGGGATGCGGCGGGCTTCGCACTGACCTCGCCGCTACGGGCGATCGATACCGAGGATGTGGTCGCCGCCGCGCTGCGGTTCGAGAATGGCGCGATCGGCGTCCTCGACGCGACCTCCGTGGCGCGGCCGGGGTTTGCCGAGCGCATCGAGATCGCCGGCACGCGCAGCTCGGCGGTGCTGACGGCGCAGCGGCTGGAACTGCACGGCATCGATGGCGGCGCCCCCGCGGTATTCGGGGATGATGGCGCGGGCGGCGGCGGGGCCGATCCGATGGCCTTCGACCATGGCCCGCACCGCGCGCTGATCACCGAGATGCTCGATGCCATCGAGAACGGCCGCGCGCCATCATGCAGCGCGCGCTCGGCGCTGCCGGTGCAGCGGCTGATCGAGGCCGTGCTGGCCGATGCGGGGCGACGCGGATGACGATCACCGGCACGACACGGCTGTTCGGCATCATCGGCGATCCGGTGGCGCCGCTGCGCTCGCCGGCGCTGTTCAATGCGGCCTTCGCGCGGCTGGGGCGGGACGCCGTCTTGATCCCCATCGCGGTGCCCGAAGGCGGCCTGGCCGAGGCCTGGCGCGGGCTGGCCCTCTTTGACAACCTCGACGGGCTGGTCGTCACCATGCCGCACAAGACGGCCATCCTGCCCTTGCTCGATGCCCTCGGCCCGACCGCCCGCGCGACCGGAACCGTGAACACGGTGCGCCGCCGTGCCGAAGGCGGGTGGGAGGGCGAGATGTTCGACGGGGAAGGTTTTCGCGACGGGCTGGAGCGCGCGGGCCATGCGCCGGCCGGCGCGTCAATCCTGCAAATCGGCTGCGGCGCCGCAGGCCGCGCCATTGCCTATGCGCTCGCCCGGGCCGGCGCCGGGCGGCTCGTGCTGCACGACACGGCGCGGGACCGCGCGGAGGCGTTGGTGGTGGCGCTGCGGGCCGCATATCCCGCCTTGCAGGTGGCGGTGGGGCCGCCCGATCCGGCGGGGTTCGGGATCGTGGTGAACGCGACCCCGCTCGGCCTGCGGCCGGGCGACCCCCTGCCGCTGGACCCTGCGGCGCTGCGTGCCGGGCAGGTGGTGGCGGATGTGATCCCGAACCCCGAAGTCACGCCACTGGTCCTGGCGGCGCGCGCGGCGGGCTGCGCCACGGTCACCGGCCGCGCGATGCATGAGGGGCAGGCGCGGCTGGCAGCCGCCTGGCTGGGGATCACCGGCTGGGAGGGCTGAGCGGCCGGTTAAGGCAGGTCGTAAAGCGCGCGCGCATTGTCCGAGAGGATGCGGTTCCGCACCCCCTCCTCCGGCGCCCAGTCGAGCATCTGGTCGAGCAGGTCGCCATCATTCGGCATCACCCGCCCCTGCATGTTCACATGTGGCCAGTCGGAGCCCCAGACCAGCCGCTCCGGCGCATGCGCGACCAGCGCGCGGGCCATGGGCGCGACCGAGGGATAGGGGAAATCCTCCTTGGTGCAGCGCATCGGCCCCGACAGCCGCACCCAGACCCGGCCGCTGTCCAGCATGCGCAGCATGGTCTTGAAGGCGGGCTGGTCGATCCCCCCCGCCGCCGGCACCGCGCCAAAATGGTCGAGCACCACCGGCCCGGGCAGCGCCATCAGCCGGTCGGCGAAGTCCACAAGATCCTGGGTCGAGGGGTAGAACTGCACCACCCAGCCCAGCTCCGCCGCCATCGCCGCCATCGTCTCGGACAGATGCGGCAGATGCGTGCCGTGATGCGGGCTGACGAAGCGCAGCCCGCGCACGCCGAGCGTGTGCAGTCGCGCCATCTCCGCCTGCGTCGTGCCCGGCGGCAGCAGCGCCACGCCCCGGAACCTGTCAGGGAAACGCTTCAGCGTATCCTCCAGGTGCCGCGTGTCCATGCCATAGCCGCCGCCGCTGACGATGACGGCGTAAGACAGGCCGAGCGCGTCCTGCATCGCGATGCTGTCCTCGGGCAGCGCATCCTCGGAGATGTATTTGCTGCCCGGATCGAAGGGATATTCGGCGGCCGGGCCGAACAGATGGACCTGGCAATCCACCGACCCCGGCGGGCAGACCAGTTTTGGCGTCTTTGGGTGGCGGTCGGGCGGCGGGGTCAGTGGCGGCATGGGTCTGGTCTCACTCGGCTCGGATGTTGGCGTCACGGATGACCTGGCGCCACTGCGGGATCTCGCGGGCGATGATGTCGCGGAAGGCTTCGGGCGTGGTGCCGACGGCCTCGACGCCGGAGGCTGCGAGATGCGCCACCACCTCGGGGGCATGCGCCGCGGCGATCAGCGCGCGCGACAGCGTGGCCACGACCTCGGGCGGGGTGCCGGTCGGCGTCACCACCCCCATCCACAGGATGCCCTCGAAACCCGGCAGCCCCATCTCGGCGATGGTCGGAACATCGGGCAGTTGCGCCAGGCGCTGGGCGCTGGCGACGCCGATGGCGCGGATGGTGCCGGCGCCCAGATGCGGGGCGGAGGTGGCGAGGCTGTCCAGCTTCAGCACCACCCGCCCGGCGATCAGATCGGTCAGCGCCGGCGCGGCGCCGCGATAGGGCACATGCAGCACATCCAGCCCCAGCCGGTGCAGCATCAGTTCCATGGTCACATGCGGATGCGAGCCGACCCCGGCCGAGGAATAACTGAGCTTGCCCGGGTTGGCGCGGGCATAGGCGACGAATTCGGGGAAGGTCGTGAAAGGGGCCGAGAGCGGGCTGATCAGCAATTCCGGGATCTGCGCGACCAGCGAGACCGGCACGAAATCCTTCTCGGCATCGAAGCCGCTATTGGCCATCAGGCTCGGGTTGATGGTGAGGTTGGGGGCGGTGAACAGCAGCGTGTAGCCATCCGCCGCCGCATGCGCCACGCGCTGCGTGCCGACATTGCCGCCCGCGCCCGGCACGTTCTCGATGACGATGGAGGCGCCGCCGAGCAGTTCCGTCACCTTGCCGACGATCAGCCGCGCGGTGACATCGACGGTGCCGCCGGGCGGGAACGGCACCACGAGGCGGATGGGGCGGTCGGGGTAGCCCGCGGCCCAGGCGACCGGTGCGCCCAGGGTGGCGAGGGCCAGCGCCCCGGCTCCGAGCGCTCTGC
This sequence comes from Humitalea rosea, assembly GCF_003253705.1. Taxonomy (GTDB): domain Bacteria; phylum Pseudomonadota; class Alphaproteobacteria; order Acetobacterales; family Acetobacteraceae; genus Humitalea; species Humitalea rosea. Next base: position 131,914 of record NZ_QKYU01000006.1, on the reverse strand, counting down.
GGCGAACGAGTCCTGCCGATGTGGCGGCGTGTATGGTCCGGACCATGGTGCGTCTCCCTCTGGTGCCCAGCCTTGCCGGCTGATGCGAGGGGGCCACCCTTGCGCCGTCCCGCCAGCCCGGCAAGAGGCGGGACGGTGCATGGCAAGGAGGCAGGCGGCGTCAGGCCACCGCGTCGCAGCGCAGTTCAAACCGGCATTCGGGATGGCCATCGGCGGCGCAGGCCACCTCACGGCATCGCGGCTCCCCGTCCCGCCCGGCCTTCTCCAGCACGTAGCGCATGCCGCCGGCGAAGCTGCCCTCGAACACGTAGCAGACAGGCCGCCCCGTCTCCGAGCCATAGCCAAGCGCGAAGGCGGAGTTGCGCACGGTGATGGTGGCGGTCCCGGCCGCCTCGTCCAACGCGGTGATGTCCAACAGGCCATAGCCGCGCTGCGACAGCCGTTTGAGGTAGTGCCGGAAGGTCTCGACCGGCGTCAGCCCATGGGTCTTCGCCTCCTCCCGGCACCATTGCAGGGCGGAGAGATCGCTGGAGCCGTACAGCATGTCGCGATACGCCTCGGCCCCGATGGCGGCCTCGACGCCCTTTTGCATGTTCACCAGGAAGTGACGCGGCAGATAGATCATCGGCAGGCCATCGGTGCGCCAGATGCCGGTTTCAGGGTCCACGTCGATCGGAACTTGCGGCTGAGCCATGGTATGCGCCTCCGAAAAAAATCAGCCGAGCAGGAAGGGCACGCCGCAACGGTCGCAGATCTCGCGAAGCTGGGCGCCGAGCATCGCGGGAATTGGAATGCCGTCCTTCAGCCGCCGTATCCGCGCGGCTTCCTCCGGGTCGCCGGCGACCAGCACCTTGCCGCCGGGCTGGGCCGGCGGCGTCGCGTGGAGTTCGTCGATGACATCATTCAGATCCGCCTCGAACGCGCCCTCGTCACGAAACGCGCGGGGATCGATCGCCATGAAGAAATGGCCGAGATCATCCGGCGCAGTCCCCGTCTGGGTACGGTTGCGGATTGGCGAGAAGGAGGCGCCGGTCAGCGTGCCGCCGAGGATATGCGCCATCATGGCCAGACCGTAGCCCTTGTGGCTGGCCATATCGGCAGTGCCGCCGAGCGGGGTGATCCCGCCCTCGGGCCGCGCCGTGACCTGCCTGTGCGCCTCATGCGGGTCGGTGATGGAGCGGCCCTGCCCATCCACCACCCAGCCATCCGGCAGCGGCTTGTCGTTCAAATGGTACACCTTGACCTTGCCCGAGGCGACGGTCGTCGTCGCCATGTCCAGCACGAAGGGCAGGTTGCGCTGCGTCGGTGCCGCGAAAGCGATCGGGTTGGTGCCGAGCACCGGCACGCCGGCATTGGTCGGCACCATCGCGACGCCACGGGTCGCGCTGGTGACCATGCCGATGGCGCCACGGCGCGCCGCGATCCGCGCATAGACCCCGGCGGCACCGAAATGATGCGAGTTGCGCACCCCCACCACCGCCATGCCGACCTGAAGCGCCTTATCCACCGCCATGGTCATGGCCATCGTCGAGACCGGATGGCCAAGCCCGGCGCCGGCATCCAGCAGCGCCATGCAGGGCGTCTCCCGCACCACCTTCGGCCGGGCGGTCAGGTCGAGCTTGCCCGCGCGCCAATGCGTCTCATAGCCCATCAGCATGGAGATGCCGTGGGAATCGACGCCGAGCAGGTCGGTCTCGACCATCGCATCGGTGGTGGTCTCCGCGAGGTCGGCCGCCATGCCCCAGGCGAGCAGGATGCTGTGGATCTGGGCGCGGACATCCTCCGCACGCGCCATCACCGTGCCGGGGGCGTTGGGTTTGCCATCCATGGGTCGTTCTTCCTCCGCTACGGCACGCCTGCCCGCATTCACGCGGCCGGCCTGCCCGTCGGAGGCACCATGGCCTAGCGGATCGCGCGAGTCAGGGGGGCCGAGCCGTAGTTGTTGGGCTCAAGCGTCGGATGTCATTTGCCGTTCAGGCGGCTTCAGTCGCCGAGGCCAGGCGTCGGCCTGGAGAAAGGCATGGCGCCGCCCAGGCGCCACTCAGTTCGCCTGGATGCCCACTTCATTGGCCAGATGCCGCCAGCGCAGGATATCCTCACGCACCATCTGGCTGAATTCCGCGACGCTGGAGGGAGCGGGTTTGGCGCCATCGGCCGCAAGGAAGCGAGTATAGGAGTCTGAGGCCGCAGCGCGGGTGATCTCGACGTTCAGGCGCTCGCGCACGCCTGCCGGGATGCCGCGCGGCGCCAGAATGCCCCACCAGACATTGACGCCGAAATCCACGCCGAGGACTTCCTTGATCGTCGGCACATCCGGCATCGCGGGCGCGCGCGTCGGGCTGCTGACCGCGATCACCTTCACGGTGCCCGCTTCCACCAGCCCGCGCACCGAAGCAAGGGTGGTCATCAGGAAGTCGATACGCCCGGCCACAAGGTCGATCGAGGCGGGGCCGATCCCGGAATAGGGAATGGCCTCCATCCGCAGCTCCGCGGTGCGGTTGAACAGCTCCTGGGTGAAGTAGCCAATGCCGCCCATCCCGGCCATGCCATATTGCAGGCGGCCTGGATTGGCCTTCGCGAAGGCCACCAGCGCGCGGATGTCGGTGAAGCCGCCCGGCTTGGTCACCACCAGCATGGGGGCATCGCAAATGCTCGCGACCGGATCGAAGCTCTCGATCGCATCGAAGGTGGTGCGGCGCATGGTCGAGGCGGTGGCGAAGGAGGATGAGGCGAGCAGCAGCGTGTGCCCATCCGCCGGCGCATTGGCGACGACAGCCGCGCCGATGGCGCCGGTCGCGCCCGGCCGGTTCTCCACCACCACGGTGCGGCCGAAGACGTCCTGCAATTTCTCGGCGATGGGCCGGGCGACCGCGTCATTGCTGCCGCCAGGCGTGTAAGGCACCACAAGGCGAATGGCCTGGCTCGGCCAGGCGATGTCGCTGGCGCGTGAGGCGCGCGCGCCCACGGCGCCGAGCAGACCGGCGGCGCCGGCCTGGATGGCGGCGCGGCGGAGGATTGGTAACGTCACGACATCTCCTCGGGGGGTGGGAGGCACAGCCCGGTAAGGCAGGCCTTCTTGTTTTCTTGTACGTACAACACCATAAGGTTTGGTAACCCGGAGTCAACGACCATGTCGCGACCGCGCGCCATCGACCAACAGCCGCGGCCCTCCTCAGCCGCCGCCGATGCCGCCCTGCTTCTCGCCGGAACCCAGCCCCGGTATGCGAGCGTCGCCACAGCCGTGGCGACGGAGATCCTTGAAGGGCAGCGCCCGATCGGCTCGCTGCTGCCCAGCGAGCAGGATCTTTGCCTGCGCTTCGGCGTCAGCCGTTCGACCGTGCGCCAGGCCCTGCGCCGGCTGGGTGAGCTGGGCCTGGTGGCCGGGGCGCAAGGCGTCGGCACGCGCGTCATCTCCGACCAGCCGCGCGGCCAGTATGTGCTCGCGGTACGCTCGGCGACGGAGGTGATGGGCTATTCGATGCGCACGCGGCTGGACATCCGCTCGCGTGCGCCGCTGGTGGCCGATGGCGCGCTCGCCAAGCGCATCGGCTGCGCGGCGGGTTCGGCCTGGCGCCATGTCGCCGGGATGCGCCGCGATGCGGAATCGGATGCGCAGATCTCGATCTGCGACCTCTACATCGCCGAGGAATTCGCCGCGGTCGCCAACATGCCCGATCTCGCCAGCACCCCCGCCTACCGCCTGATCCGGCGGCAGCTCGGCATCGCCGTCGAGGTGGTGACGCAGAACATTTCGGCCATCGCCCTCGATATGCACCAGGCCGAGGCGCTCGGCGTTCCGATCGGGTCCCCGGGGCTGTTCATCCGCCGGCAGTTCCTGGCTGCCGGCGGGCGGATGATCGAGGCGACGACCAATGTCCACGCATCGGCCGAGGAATTCGTCTATTCGCTGCGCCTCGGCCCGCCCGAGGAGGGCTGAGCCGGGCACAGCCTGGATCACGCCGCCAGCGCCTCGGCCAAGGGGGCGACATCCGCCAGGCCGTCCACCGCCCAGAGCGTCTCCAGGACCTTGCCTGCACGGGTCTCGCCAAGCCGCGGCGCGGCCAGCTCCATGAACTTCGTGGCCACGGCCGCATCGCTCAAGGGATTGGCGGCGGAGCCATAGGGCTCCGTCACATGCCGGTCGAAGCGGCGGCCGTCGCGCGTGGTCACGACGACCTTCGCCGCACGCAGGCGCGGATAGGCGGCCTCGCATTCGGCATCCACGCCGGCATGCACGCGTCCGGTCAAGGCCAGGACCGCCGGATCGGCGCGTTCCGCCGCGCCGAAATCCGCAATGCTGGCGCGCCGCCGCAGCAGGGCGGTGGCGATGACGAAGGGGAAGCTCATCTGCGCCGTGGTCATCTCGCTCCAGCCCACCGCGGCGTGGGAGGCGGCGACGGCATAGGTGCCGATCTCGACGCGCTCCACCTGCGCCGCCGCCAGATCCTCGGCGGTGACGATGTCCACCACCGCATCGATGGCGGCGTGGATGTGCCGGCAGCAGGCATGCGGCTTCATGTAGCAATTGGCGACGGCGAAGGGCGAATGCAGCCCGGGGCCGCCGGCTGCCATGAGGTCGAGGCGGCGGTAGTCCACCTCGCCGGTGTCGCCGCCGGCATAGGCGTTGAAGTAACCCTCCTTCAGCTCCAGCGCGCCGCGCGGGGCGGAGAGACCCGCCTCGGTCAGCAGCGCGGCCATCACGCCCTCGCGAGCGGCATGGCCCGAATGGGTGCGCTTCACATCGCCGCCGGCCAGGAAGGTGAACAACCCCGCGGCGGAGGAGGCCGCGGTGCCCAGCGCATTCTCCACCTGGTCCGCATCGAAGCCCATCAGCACACTGCCCGTGGCGGCGGAGGCGAAGACGCCCGCCGTGCCGGTATTGTGGAAGCCGCGCCAGCGCGCGCGCGGATGGCTGGCCGCCGAGATCCGGCAGGCCGTCTCGTAGCCGGCGATGACAGCGAGCAGCAGCGCCTCGCCGGAGCTGTGACGGGCGGCACCGAGGGCGAGTGCCGCCGGCACGACCACCCCGCCGGGATGGACCGATCCGGCGCGGTAGCCGTCATCCAGCTCAAGCCCATGGCTCGCGGTGCCGCCGATATAGGCGGCCGAGAGGACGTCATACCGGCGCTCCACCCCCGCCATGGGGATCAGCCCCGGCATCACCCCGGCGAGGTCCAGCGCGCGCTCCACCGAGCGGGTCGCATCCTGCGTCGCCCCGGCGATCATGGCGCCGAGCGTGTCGATCAGGTGCCGCCGCGCGGCATGGCGGGCGACCGCATCGACCTTGCCCAGGGAGAGCCCCGCGATGAAATTCGCCAGGGTACGGGTTGGACCAACGGCGGTGGTGGCCGGGGCGTCGAGGACGGGCATATCCATGGGCTTTTCCTCTCCGGGACACCGTGATCCGAGCATGATCCGGGTCCGTTGTCATCTTGTACGAACAAGATTAAGACCAAGGACGAGGGGCACGCAAGCGGCCCGTGTCACGAGAGGATCGCGTTTTGGCCACACCGCCCCCCGACATGCTGACCGAAGGCCGCGACGGCCCCGTCGTGACGCTGACCTGGGACCGGCCGCCCAACAATCACATCACCCGCGCGCTGGTGGTGGCGCTGGCGGAACGGCTTGAGGCGCTGGACCGGGATGCAGACTGCCGCGCCGTGGTGATGACGGGGGCGGGCCGGCACTTCTGCGCGGGTGCGGATTTTTCGGGCGGTGATTCCGGCGGGCTGGCGTCGCCCGAGGGCGAGCCCGGCCGCACCCTGTATGTCGAGGCGGCACGGCTGTTCCGAACCCGCAAGCCGATGATCGCCGCGGTGCAGGGGGCCGCGATCGGCGCCGGCCTCGGCCTGTCGCTCGTCGCGGATTTCCGCGTGGCCTGCGCGGAGGCGCGCTTCTCGGCCAATTTCACCCGGCTTGGCTTTCACCCTGGCTTTGGCTTGTCGATGACGCTGCCACGGCTGATCGGCGAGCAGCAGGCCGCACTGCTGTTCTACACCGGCCGCCGCATCGGCGGTGAGGAGGCGCTGCGGATCAACCTCGTCGACACGCTGGCGCCGCAGGATGAGGTGCTGTCCGCAGCACAGGATCTGGGCCGGGAGATCGCGACCTCCTCCCCGGCCGCCGTGCAGGGGCTGCGCGCCTCGCTCCGCCGCGGCCTCGCCGATGCCTTCGAGACGGCGACGGAACGCGAATTCCAGCAGCAGAGCTGGCAGCGCCAGATGGAGGATTTCGATGAGGGCCGGCGTGCCATGGCCGAACGGCGCCCGCCGCAGTTCATGGGGCGCTGAACATGGACCAGCCGATGCCCGCACGCTTGGCCGAAATCGCCGAGGCGATCTTCCGCCCCCGCGCCATCGCCCTGATCGGCGCCACGCCCGACCAGGCCAAGAACAACTCCCGCGCCCAGCGCGTGCTGCAGAAGGCCGGCTACAAAGGCCGCATCCTGCCGATCAACCCGGGCCGGTCGGAGATCATGGGCGAGACCGCCTATCCCGACATCCGCGCCGCACCCGGTCCGATCGATCACGCCTTCATCATGGTGCCGGCGGCGGCGGTGCCGGAGGCGATTGCCGGCTGCATCGCCCAGGGGGTGAAGGTCGCGACCCTTTATTCCGCGGGCTTCGCCGAGATGGGCGCCGAAGGGCGCGCGGCGCAGGACCACATCGTCGCCATGGCCCGCGCGGGCGGACTGCGGCTGATCGGGCCGAACTGCCTCGGCCTTGTGAACGTCACCGATGGCGTCCCGATCACCAACAATGCGGCGGTGGAGGCGGAGACGATCCCCGCCGGCGGCATCGCCGTGGCCTCGCAATCCGGCAGCATGATGGGCGCGCTGCTGACCCGCGCGATGGCGCGTGGCCATGCGTTTTCCAAGCTCGTCTCGGTGGGCAATGAAAGCGACCTCGGCATCGGTGAGATCACCGAGATGCTGGTGGAGGATGAAGCGACGCGCGTCATCCTGCTGTTCCTGGAGACGCTGCGCGATGCACCGAACCTGGCGCGGGCTGCGCGGCGGGCGCATGAGCTCGGCAAGCCGGTGATCGTCTACAAGCTCGGCCGGTCCGAGGTGGGACGCCGCATCGCCGTCTCCCATACCGGGGCGATGGTGGGCGCGGATGAACTGGCCGCGACCTTCTTTCGCGAGAACGGCATCCTGCGCGTGGATACGCTGGAGGCGCTGGTGGAACTGCCGCGGCTGGTGATGGGCCGCAGCCCGCCGAAGGGCCGGCGTGTTTCCGTCATCACCGGCACCGGCGGCGGTGCGGCGATGATCGTGGACCGGCTCGGCAGCCTGGGCGATGAGGTGGTGGGCCCGTCGCCGGAAATGCAGGCACGGCTGGCCGGACAAGGCATCATGCTGGGCGATTCACCGCTGATCGACCTGCCGATGGGCGGCGGGCGCGGGCATTACACGACGGTGCTGCAAGAGCTTGTCGCCTCCGAGCACTGCGATGCCGTGGTGGCGGTGCTGGGCAGCACGGCGCGGCTGCGCCCGACCCAGGTCAATGAGAACATCCTGGACGTCTATGACGGCAGCAAGCCCATCGCCGTCTTCGCCGCACCGCAGGCGGATGCGGCCTTGCGCATCCTGGATGACGCCGATGTCGCCGGCTTCCGCACGCCGGAATCCTGCGCCGATGCGCTGCATGCCTTCCTCAACTGGCGCGCCCCGGCGGCGCCCGAGACGATCCCGCCCGCGCTGTGGCGGAGTGCCGCGGAGCGCCTGGCGGCGAGTGTCGCGACCACGCTCGATGAGGCGGAGGCCTGCGCGGTATTCGCAGACCTCGGCATCGAGGGCCCGGGCAGCCGCATCATAACCTCACCCGAGGAAGCAGCGGGCATCGAGGGGCCGGTGGTGGTGAAGATCCTCTCCCCCGACATCCTGCACAAGACCGAGGCGGGGCTCGTGCGCCTCAATGTCACCGGCGCCGATGCGATCCAGGACACCGTCCGCGACGTGCTGGCGATGGCGCGCAAAACCTTCCCCGCGGCCAGGCTGCGCGGCGCACTGGTCGCACCCATGCATCACGGCCTCGCCGAGGTCATCCTCGGCTTCCGCCGCGATCCGGAGGTGGGGCCGATCATCATGCTGGGCATGGGTGGCGTGCTGGCGGAGCTGCGGCGATCCTTCTGCGTCCGCCTCGCGCCGGTGAGCTTGGCGACGGCGAGGGAGATGATCGAGGAACTGCCGGAGCTGCGCATGCTGCGCGGCTTCCGCAACCTGCCGCGCGGCGATGTCGCGGCGCTGGCAAGCGCGATCCGCGCCCTCTCGCTGCTCGCCTGCATCGACAGCCCGGCGGTCCAGGAGGCGGAGATCAATCCGCTCTTCATCCGCCCCGAGGGGCAGGGCGTCGTGGCCGTTGACGGGCTGATCGCGCGCGGCTGAGCCTGCGAAGAATGAGAGAGGAAGTCTGGTCCATGACAAACGCCACCGCATCCGAAGAACATCGGATGTTGCAGGAGCTGGTCGCGAAATTCGTCGAGCGGGATCTGATGCCGCTGGAGCCGGTCATCCTGGCGCGTGAGGCCTCGGGCGGGAAATACGCGCTGACGGAGGAGGAGGAGGCACCGCTCCTCGCGACATGCCGTGAGCTTGGCCTCTGGGGCCTCGATGTGCCCGAGGAGATGGGGGGTGCGAACCTGCCCGCCGTCGCGCGTATGCTGGTGGAGGAGGAGGTCTCGCGCACCATCGTCCCCTTCGAGTTCCCGCCGGATAGCCCCAACCTGCATATGCTGATGGCCGCGGCGAACGCCGATCAGCGGGAGCGCTATCTGAAGCCCTATGCCGAGGGCCGCGCGAAATCCGCGATCGCGATCTCCGAGCCCGGTGCCGGTGGCGACCCGGCCGGCATGATCACCCGCGCCCGCAAGGAGGGCAGCGACTGGGTCATCAACGGCCGCAAGATCTGGGTCAGCCGGGTTCCCTATTGCGACTTCATCATCCTCATGGCGCGTACCGGCGAGGGCAAGCGCGAGGAAGGCATGACGGCCTTTCTTGTCGATCGCGGCACGCCAGGCTTCATCATCGAGCGCGAGATCGCGATGATCGGCGGCAGGCAAACCTATGAGCTGGTCTTCGACGAATGCCGCCTGCCGGAAAGCCAGATTTTGGGGGAACTCGGTCGCGGCTACGTGCCGATGCAGCTGCGCCTGAACGTGCGGCGCCTGCAGCTGGGCGCGCGCTGCGTCGGCATCAGCAGCCGGGCGCTGCAGATGATGAGCGTGCATGCCAAGCAGCGCGTGACCTTCGGCGTGCCTCTCGCCGACCGCCAGGCGATCCAATGGTGGATTGCCGATGCCGCCATCCGGATCCACGCCTGCCGGCTGATGGTGATGTCCGCTGCCGCCAAGCTGGATGCGGGCGGAGACGTCCGCAACGAAGCCTCGATGATCAAGGTCTTCGCCACGGAGATGGTCCAGGAGGTGGTGGACCACGCCATGCAGGCCTTCGGCGCCATGGGGATGACGAAGGAACTGCCGTTGCAGCTTTTCGCGCAGCAGGTGCGGCTGATGCGGATCTACGAAGGCCCGACCGAGGTGCATCGCATGGCCATCGCGCGTCGGGCGCTGCGCGAGGTGAAGTGAGACGCCCGCTGCGCGTCATGGGGCAGGTTGCGGTGCGGATGCGGATGGACCCGGCGGCGTCGTCGCGACTCTCGGTGATGAGGTCGCGCGCCCCGGGCGTCTATGACGGCGCCGCGCCCGCCCGGGGCCAGGGGGCGATGACCGGGATGGATGGTCGGACACCCCGCTCCGGACGCTCAGAAAAAAGATAATCGATTTTTTCTTGCGCCGCTCCCGGGCCGGGCCCTAGGCTCCGCTGCATGCCGCGTCCGCCCCTCACCGATATCGCCTGGGATCCCCCCGCCATGCTGGGCGCACCGCCGGTGCGTAGCCTGACCTCGGCGGTCTTCCACCGACTGCGCGCCGAAATCCTCGGCTGCCGCATCGCGCCGGGCGAGAGGCTGCGGCCGACCGAGATCGCGCGCGCCCTGGCCGTCAGCCTGTCCGCGGTGCGGGAGGCCCTGTCGCGCCTCGCCGCCGATGGGCTGGTGCAGATCGAGGACCAGAAAGGCTTCCGGGCCAGTCCGGTCAGCATCACCGACCTCCGGGACGTCACCCGCACCCGCGTTGACATCGAGGGGCTGGCCCTGCGCCGCGCCATCGACCGGGGCGATGCAGCCTGGGAGGATGGCATCCGCGCGGCACTCGACACGCTTTGCGCGACCCCCTCCCGCCGCGCCGACGATCCCCTGGTGCCAAACGAGGCCTGGGCGGTGCCGCATGAACGCTTTCACCTGGCCCTGCTCGCGGCCTGCGGCTCGGAGTGGCTGCTGCGGTTCCGCGCCACGCTTTTCTCGCAGAGCGATCGCTACCGCCGGCTGAGCGTGCCCGCCGTACCAACCGATGCCCGTGACGTGGTCGGCGAACATCGGGCCATCGCCGCGGCGACACTGGCGCGGGACGCCGATGCGGCGGTGGCGGCACTTGGCCGGCACTACGAAACCACCATGCAACGGGCGCTGGCCGCCATTTCCGAGGCGCTGGACCCGGACGAGCCCGGCAAGCCATAGCGGCGACGAAACCCACACACGAGGGGAGAACAAGAATGGGCAACAGACCCGACACCCCGCGCAACTGGCGCCGGACGATGCGGGCTGCCGGGCGCGCGCCCCTCCCCCAACCACCATTGCCCCGGAGCCCGGAGATTTCATGAAGCTCATCTCGTTCCTCTACCCCGACGACCAGCCCGGCTTCGGGATCGTCTCCGGCGATGGCGTGGTCGATCTGACCCCGCGCTTTGCCGGCCGGGCGACGGGGCTGCGCGGCCTGCTGGCGGCCGGTCTGCTGGCGGAGGCGCGCGCGACCGCCACCGCCCCCGTGGATTTTCCGCTGGCGGGGCTGCGCCTGCTGCCGGTGATCCCCGACCCCGACAAGATCATCTGCGTCGGGTTGAACTATCGCGACCATGTCGCCGAAACCGGCCGCACCGTCACTGAGAAGCCCGCGCTCTTCGTCCGCTTCGCCGGCAGCCAGGTCGGCCATGGCGCGCCGCTGGTGCGCCCGCATGTCTCGACCGATTTCGACTATGAGGGGGAGCTCGCCGTGGTGATCGGCACCGCCGGCCGGCATATCGCGCCCGCACAGGCGCTGGCGCATGTCGCGGGCTACGCCTGCTACAATGAAGGCAGCATCCGTGACTGGCAGCGCCACACCAGCCAGTTCCTGGCCGGCAAGAGCTTTGCCGGCACCGGGGGGTTCGGGCCCTGGCTGGTCACGGCCGATGAGATCCCCGATCCCTCCACCCTGACCCTCGAGACACGGCTGAACGGCCAAATGGTGCAGCACACCACGACGGATCTGATGATCACCCCCGTCCCTGCCCTGATCGCCTACATCTCCACCATCCTGCCTTTGCTGCCCGGCGATGTGATCGTCAGCGGCACGCCGGGCGGCGTGGGGATGAAGCGGACACCGCCGCTGTGGATGAAGCCTGGCGACGTCGCCGAGGTCGAGATCTCCGGCATCGGCATTTTGCGCAACCCGGTGGTGCAGGAGGATTAGTGATGGCCATCACCGCCCTTGGCTACATGGTCGTCGGCTCCGACCGCCCGGATGACTGGGACGGGTTCGCGACGCGGCTGCTCGGCATGCAGCGCGTGGACCGGGGCGGTGGCCTGCGTGCCTTCCGCATGGATGACCGGCGGCAGCGACTGATCGTCGCGAATACCGGCAGTCCCGCGGTGATCGGCTGGGAAGTTGCCGATGCCACGGCGCTCGATGCCCTGGCAGCGCGGTTGGAGGCTGCGGGCACGCCCGTCACACGCGGCTCGCGGCGCCTTGCTGACGAACGCCAGGTCACCGAGCTGATCGCCTTCCAGGACCCCCAGGGGACAGCGCTGGAGGTTTTTTGGGGGCCAGCCCTGGCCGATACGCCCTTCATGCCGGGCCGGCCGATCACCGGCTTCCGGACCGGGCCGCTGGGGATGGGGCATGCCGTGCTGCATGTCGCGGATGCCGAGGCGCTGCTGCCCTTCTACCGCGACATCCTGGGCTTCGGGGTGACGGATTGGTCGCGCACACCCTACCCGCTCTACTTCTTCCACGTGAACGGGCGGCACCACAGCTTCGCCATGGTGGGCTCCGGCCGGTCCGGGCTGCATCACTTCATGGTCGAGCTCGGCAGCCTCGACGATGTCGGCCAGGGCCATGATCTGGCGGCGCTGGAGGAGGGGCGGCTGGCCTATACCCTCGGCCGCCACACCAACGACCACATGACCTCCTTCTACGCCAACAGCCCCTCCGGCTTTTTCGTCGAATATGGCTGGGGCGCCCGCGTCATCGACCCTGCGACCTGGGCGCCGCACGAAACCCATGACGGGCCGAGCCTCTGGGGCCATGAGCGGCTGCATCTGCCGCCCGAGGCGCGGGCCCGGATGCGCGCATTGGCCGTGGAGGCCGCGGCGCGCGGCGTGCGCGCCCCGGACCCAATGCCTGGCCCCTGGCCCAATACCGGCTGCGCCTGGGCCGATGCGGTCATCCTGCAGGAATAGCGCCGTGCGGCCCTGACCCTATCCCGGCGAACCGGCCGGAACCAAAGGAGGAAACAAAGTGAGCCCACGCAAGCTTCTTGCCACGGTCGCGCTCGGCCTGGCCTGTCTTCACCCCGCCCTGGCGCAGGAGGCCTATCCCTCCCGCCCCATCCAGGTGATCAACCCCTACCCGCCCGGCGGCGCCACGGATCTGATGACCCGCGCCATGGCCTCGGTGCTGGCGCAGCGGCTCGGCCAGCCGGTGGTGGTGGTGAACCGCGATGGCGCGGCCGGCGCGGTCGGCACCGCGGTGGCGGCGCGCGCCACGCCGGATGGCTATACCCTGGCCTTCGTGCCGGCGCTGGTGCTGTCGGTGCTGCCGGTGACACAGCCGAACTCCGGGCTGCACTCGGACTCCCTGGTGCCGGTCTGCCAGATGTTCTCGAACGGCCAGGCGATCGCGGTGCGCCAGGACTCGCGCTTCCATTCCCTGGCCGATGTCGTCGCCGCCGCCAAAGCCGCGCCGGGCAGCCTCACCTATGGCACGCTCGGCATCGCCTCCATCCCGCATCTGGCCATGCTGCAATGGTCGCGCGCGGCCGAGGTGGCCATCACCCATGTGCCCTATCGCGGCGATGCCGCGGTGATGACGGATGTGCTGGGCGGCAGGCTCGATCTGGCGGCCATCGTGCTCGCCTCCGCCTCCGGCCGCAGCGACATGCGGTTGCTGGCGGTGTTCGACACCACGCGCAACCCGGCCTTTCCGGATGTGCCCACGGCGATCGAACAGGGTTTTGATGTCGCCCCCACCAGCTTCGGCGGGTTGATGGCGCCCAAGGGCACGCCGGCGGATCGCATCGCGCTGCTGGAGGCGGCCTGTGCCGTCGCGGCCGAGGATGAGGTCTATCGCGCCGCCATACGGCGGGCGTTGCAGCCCGCAATCTACCATACGGGCGCAGAGGCCTTCGGCCGCCGCCTGGCCGCCGATATCGCGCAGAAGGCTGTTCTGCTGCGCAGCATCAACCCGACGGAATAGCCCGCCCGGCCGGCTGCCGCGGCCAAGCACGCCCGACGAGATCCCGCACAAATTCAATGAGGGCCTTGGTCTGCCCAAGCGCGAGGCGCTCGGGCAGTTGCAGCGAGGGCTGCAATACCTGCGTGCTGTGGAACGTGAGTCCCGAAGACCGGATGCGACCCGAGGGCTGGGTCGCGCAGGCCTTGCAACTGTGCTTCGCCGAGACGCATGCGCTGATGGTGCTGCATGACCTGCCGGCCGGAGCGGTAGGCAATCTCGACCGATTTTTCGTACCCTTGCGGTCCGATCGAACGCGGGCGGATCACCTGCGCCATCGAGCCCCATGTCACGGAAGCCGCCGCGTAACGCCCGGCGTCAGAGTCCCACCCGCTCAAGCCGAGGCCCGGTCTTCGGCACATGCGAGCCGGGCGGCGTACGGCCCTCCAGCGGGAAGGCCGGATCATTGTAGCCGGGGGTCGAGGGGTGCCCGGCCGGGACCAGCCCATCCACCAGCGCCTCATCCTCCGCGGTGAAGCGGTAGGCCAGGGCGCCGACATACTCCTCCCACTGCGCCTCGGTCCGTGGCCCGGCGATGGGGGCGGTGATGATGCCGTTGTTCAGCACCCAGGCCACGGCGAATTGCCCGGCGGTGATGCCCCGCGCCTCGGCATGCTCGCGGAGGGTCTGCGCGATCGCGAGGCTTTCCGGCCGCCACTCCGTTTCCATGATCCGCCGGTCCGAGCGGCCGGCGCGCGAATCGCTCGGTGGCGGCGCCTGTGTCGCGTATTTCCCGGTCAGCACCCCCCGCGCGAGCGGGCTGTAGGGCACCACGCCAAGGCCGAAATACTCGCAGGCCGGCAGATGTTCCACCTCCGGCATCCGGTTGAGCGCGTTGTAGTAAGGCTGGCTGACCACGGGCCGCCCGATCCCCGCCGCATCGCTGAGGCGGCAGATTTCCCCGACCCGCCAGGCGCGGTGATTCGACAGCCCGAAATAGCGGATCTTCCCCGCCTTCAGCAGATCGGCCATGGCGGCGACGGTTTCCGCCAAGGGCGTCGCGTGGTCCTCCTTGTGCAGATAGAGGATATCGACCGTCTCGGTGCCCAGGCGGCGCAGACTGTCGTCCACCGCCATCTGGATGTGCCGCCGCGACAACCCGCGGTCGTTCGGCCCTGGCCCCACCGCATTGGCGAGCTTGGTCGCCAGGACCCATTCCGACCTGCGCCCGCGGATGGCGCGGCCGACGACCTCCTCCGACCGGCCGGCGCTATAGGCATTGGCGGTGTCGATGAAGTTGATGCCCTGCTCGCGGGCGCGATCGACGATGCGCGCCGATGTCGGCTCATCGGTCGCGCCGCCGAACATCATGGTGCCGAGGCAGAGCGGCGAGACCTTCAGCCCGCTGCGGCCAAGATTGCGATACTCCATAAGGATCCCCCCGATGCCTGTCGTTATTCCGCCCCGGGTTTGGCACCGAAGGCGATGAAGGCCGCATCCACGATGCGGTCGATGAACTCATCCGTCACAGGCTCACCCGACACGACCTTGCGGTAGTAGAGCGGGCCGTAGATCGCATCGAGGAAGACGTCCGGATCCGTCCCCGCCGCGATCTCGCCCGCGCGCGTCGCCTGTTGCAGCAGCATCCGGGTCTGCGCGCGCCGGGGCCGCGCGATCTGTTCCGAATAGGATTGTGCCAGCGCGGGATCGGTCTGCTTTGCCCCGATCAGCGCCAGGATCGCCTGGCCCTGCGGGCTGTTGAGCAAACGGATGGTCGCCTTGAGCTGACGCCGGAACCGCTCGCGGAAACCGCCCATGCCGGCCTCGTCGGCAATCGGCGTCATCCGCGCTGAAACGCAGTCCAGCGCCACCGCCGCCCGGTTGGGCCACCAGCGGTAGAGCGAGGTCTTCGCCACCCCGGCCCGTGCCGCAACCGCCTCCACGGTGACGGCCTGGAACCCGCCTTCGGACAGCAACTCCTCGGTGGCGGCCAGGATCCGCTCCCGCACCTCCGGACTGCGCGGCCGGCCGCGGCGGGGGGCGGCGGCCGGCGCTGTGTCCTTGATCCGCATGAAAGGCCCTCCGAAGTCCGGGCCCCTCTTTGTCGATCCCTCCATGGGAATCAAGGCGCGTTCACGGCGGCACCCCGCCTACTCCAGCCGGGCGCCCGAGACACGGACCAGTTCCTCCCAGACCGGCACCGAGCGCTCGATGTAGCTGGTGAAGGCCGCGGGCGAGGCATCGGTGATCGGCGTGAAGCCCAGCGGCTGCAGCCGCGCCTCGTAATCCGGCTGCTTCGCCGCCTGCACCGTCGCATTGTAGAGCTTGGTCGCGACCTCGGGCGGGAGCCCGGCGGGGCCGTCGATGGAGTACCAGAACTCCATATCCATGCCCGAACCAGGCAGCAGCTCGCCCATGCTGGGCACGGTTTCGAGCCCGGGCACGAAGGTCACGCGCTTGTCGCTGCCCACCGCCAAGGCGCGGAGACGCCCCTCGCGCACATGCGGGATCAGCGCGGGAATGCCGTCGAACATCATGTTGACGGTGCCCCCGATCAGGTCGTTCAGCCCCGGCGTCAATCCGCGATAGGGCACATGGGTGATCTCCACCCCGGCCGATTGCATCAGCTTCGCCAGGCTCAGATGGCTGATCGTGCCCTGGCCGGAGGAGGCCATGGTGATCCGGCCCGGATTCGCCTTCGCCGCGGCGATGAGTTCACCGAAGGTCTGCCAGGGCTCGCGGGCGTTGACGACCAGCAGGGTCGTGCCGATCGAGACGCGGCTCAGATGGGTGAAATCGGTGATGGGGTGGAAGGGGATGCGGCCGCCATAGAGCGCCTTGTTGGCGCAGAAGATCGTCGCGCCACCAAGGAAGGTCGTGTAGCCATCAGGCTCGGAACGGGCGACCACCTCGGCCGCGATGTTGCCGCCGGCGCCGGGGCGGTTGTCCACTACCACCGGCTGGCCGAGGATCGCCGACATGCGTTCCCCTATCAGCCGGGCGGTGATGTCGGCGGCGCCGCCAGGGGTGAAGGGCACCACCAGCCGGATGGCTCGGGAGGGGAAGGTGTCCGCCCAAGCCGGCCGCAGCAACGCCGGCGCCGCGAGCGCGCCGAGCAGCAGTCCGCGTCGTCCGATTCCGGACTGCGATGTGTCGAACAAAGTCCTGGTCATCGTCTTATCTCCCTTTTCTTGTTTATGTCCTGTGCGTCCCTGGATCAGCAGGCGCTTGCGAACGCCTTCTCCGCGGCCTTGACGCCGCTGCCCTGGGCCAGCGCCATCAGCTCCGCCGCCCGCGGCAGCGTCTCCAACTGGCTGATCCGCTCCAGCAGACGGGTAACCCCGGCCGCGCCGATGACCGGATCGCCCAGCAGATGCGCCTTGGCCGCGGCCTCCTCGGGCGTCATCGGATTGGCGATGGAGCCCTTGGGGTGGTCCACCTGGGACGAGAAGCTGGCGCCATCCGCCGTCTCGACGGTCATGAGGCAGGAGACGCCGCGCGGCAGGCTGTCGTCCGGCACCACGGTCACCATCTCCGAAAGGCGCAGGATGGCCTCGTCGTGCACCTTCTCCTCGGTGTATTGCGGCAGCAGGGCGGCGCCCTCGCGCAGCGCCACGCCCACGGAGTAGTTCATGCTCACCTGCGCCTCGTGATGCGTCGCGGGGCGCGGGATCTGGTGGTAATGCGCCCAGGCAGAATGCCGCCGGATGGTGATGCTGCGGATGCCATCGACACGATCCGCGCCGATCTGCTTGCGGATGTCGAGCGCGCAATCGATCCCGTTATGGATCGGGCGCGCGCAGGAATAGGCCTTGTACTCGATGTGGATCGGGAATTCGGTGCCGAGCCCGCGCAGCAGCGCCTCCGCGTCGTAATGGTCGCTGAAGGCCCGGCAGAAGCCGCGTGGCCCGTCCAGGATGGTCGCCGCGCCGGTGAAGCCAAGCTGCGCCATCACCGCGGCGGTGACGCCGTTGCGCGCCGCCGGGCCGGGGTTGAAGCGCTTCTGCATGGAGGGCCCGTACATCTCCATCAGCCCCGAGGCCTGCGCCCCGGCGAGGCCGAGGGCGGAGGTCATCGTCGCCTCATCCAGCCGCAGCAGCACCCCCGCCGCGACCGCGGCACCGAAGGCGCCCACGGTCGGCGTGGTGTGATAGCCGCGATCACGCAGCGAGGGGTTGGTGGCATCGCTCAGCCGCGCCATGGCCTCGCAGCCCGCGACGACGGCGGTCAGCAGTTCCGCGCCGGTCGAGCCTGCGCGTTCCGCCACCGCCACCGCCGCCGCGACGACCGGCGGGCTGAAATGGAACAGCGCAAGAATATCCACGTCGTCCAGCTCGACGCTGTGGGAGGCGATGGCGTTGGCGAAGGCGGCATGCACCGCCGGCACGCGCGCGCCGCCGCCATTCACGATGCAGGCTTCCTCGCGCCCGCCGGTCTCGGTCGCGAAGCGCCGCGCGATGGCGCCGCTGTCGGCGCGCGACCCCGCGAGCGCCACGGCGAACCAATCGGCGATCAGTGCCTTGGCATCGGCCAAATGCCTAGCCGGAATCTGGTCGATGGAAAGCTTGGAAAAATGCCGTGCGAGGGTGACGGCGGCGGGCTCGGACATGCGTATTCCTCCAGAAATCAGTGCGTGGTCAGGCGATGGGATCGACATCGAGCCGCACGGCGATGCCGTGCAGTTCCGGCGAGACGGCGGGGTAGCGGCGCATCACCTCGGGGTCGTGGCCCGGCACGATGTGCGCGTCGGAGGGCGCGAGGGCGCGCAACGCCTCGAAGCCCTCCAGCATCTCGCCGACATGGAAGGCGGTCGGGAAAGGGCGGCCCGTTTCCATGTTCTCATAGAAATGCGTGACGTCGGAGGCGATCACCACCGGCCCCCGCCGCGTATTGACCCGCACGCATTGCAGCCCCGCGGAATGCCCCCCCATCCGGTGCAGGGAGACACCGGGCGCGATTACCGCATCGCCATTGTGGAAGCAGACGCGGCCCGCAAAATTCAGCCGCACCATGCCGCAGACATCCTCGACCTCGAAGGAATGCGCGAGGCGCGGGAAGCGCATGTAGCGGCCGGTCGCATACTGCATTTCCGGTTCCTGCAGATGGAAGCGGGCGGCGGGGAAGCGGTCGAAATTCCCGACATGGTCGTAGTGCAGATGCGTCAGCACCACCTCCTGCACCGTGGCCGGATCGACGCCGATCAGCGACAGGCTCTCGACCGGGCAGCGCAGGAAGGTGCGGCCACGCTTGGCCGAGGTTTCCGCATTGAAGCCGGTGTCGATGACGAAGCTGCCGTTGGCGCCGACCGCGGCCCAGAGGAAGTAATCCATCGGCATCGGCGCATCATGCGGATCGCCGCCGATAAAGTGATCTTTCCGCTTCGCGTCCCGCATCGCATAGCGGATCGCGTAAAGCTCGTAGGTGTCGTCCATCGCTGCCCCTGTCATGGCACGGCCAAAGCGGCGGCGTGGGTGCGGGCCTTCGGATGCCGCTCAACGGCCAGCGCCGTCATCCAGGCATCGCGGATGCCATCGAGAAAATCGCTCGGTCGGTTGCAATCGCCGACCAGTACGTAGTCGACGCCGGCCTGCTCCAGCACCGGCAGCACATCGCGGTTCGGCACCGGTCCCACGGCATGGATGACCACATCGCCCGCCGGCATGTTCCAGCGCCGCTCCCCGCTGCGGAGCATCACCTGGTCACCGACAAAGCCCTCGACGAAGGTACCGGTCAGAGTCTTCATGCCGCCGCGTTCCAGCCGCTCCAGCAGGTCGAAGCGGTTGTTGCGGGCCATGCCGGTGGCCACGGTCGGCAGGGCCTCGATGAGGGTGACGTGGCAGCCGGCCTCGCCCACCAGAAGATCCGCCGTCTCCAACCCGACGAGGCCGCCGCCGATGATGGTGACGTGGCTGCCGCGCGGGATGCGGGAGGGCTCGCGGATCACCTCCCAGGCATGCAGCGTTGGGCAGGGCGCCGAGTCCAGGATCGGCAGGTGCCGCGCGCGGGCGCCGGTCGCGACGATCGCGAGGTCCGGGGCGAAATCGCGGATGCGGGCCGGTGTGGCCTCCACCCCGAAGCGGACGGGAACGCCCAATGTTTCCAGCTGCGGCCAGCGATAGCTCCAGATGCCGGCGACATCGGCCTTGTCCGGGCCGGCGATGGCCAGCGGCAACTGCCCGCCCGCCACATCCGCCTTCTCCCAGACCTCCACGACATGGCCGCGCGCCGCGGCGACGCGCGCCGCCTCCACGCCTGCAACGCCCGCGCCGAGCACCAGCACGCGGCGGCGCTGCGCCTCGGGCAGCCGATCGGCGAGCTGCGGCTCCGCCAGCTCCAGCCCTTCGAATTCGGTGCCGACCAGCGGATTGGCGACGCAGGCGACATCCTGCTCCAACGTCAGGCGTTCGAAGCAGACATTGCAGGAAATGCACTTCTTGATCGGCGTCGCGATCCGGCCAAAGGCCTTGCGCGTCCAATAGGGGTCCGCGACCAGGGCGCGGCACACCGCGACGTAGTGCGCGCTGCCCGCCTGCAACACGCCCTCGGCATCCTCGGGGTCGATGATGCGCCCGGCCATGATGACGGGAATGCCCAGCGCCTCGGTGATCGGCCGCGCATAGGGCTCCAGGAAGCGCCGGGGAAAGGACGGCGGCTGGATGCAGTAGCGCGACAGCGCCGGGCTCTCGTTCGAGCCGCCCGAAAGGTCGATGGCGATCACACCCGCACGTTCCAGCGCCTGGGCCAGGGCGATGATCTCCGCCTCGCTGTAGCCGCCCTCGACATATTCCGTGGCGCTGATGCGGATCATCAGCGGCAGCTCCGGGATTTCCGAACGAATCAGCGCCACCGTTTCCAGCAGCAGACGCATCCGATTTTCGAGCGAACCGCCATAGGCGTCGTCGCGCCGATTGATGCGTGCCGTGAAGAATTGCTGGAACAGATAGCCATTCGCCGCATGCAGCTCGACCGCGTCATAGCCCGCGGCCCAGGCCCGCCGCGCCGAGGTCAGGAAATCCTCCTGGATCGCGCGGATTTCCGCGACGGAGAGGCCACGGACCGGCTCGCCTGTCGCCGGGTTGATGCCATCCGATGGCCCCACCGGCTCCATGCCCAGCACCGACCGGCGCAGCAGCCCGCCACGATGGTTCAGCTGTGCCACGGCCAGCGCGCCGCCGTCATGGATCGCATCCACCACCGCCGCGAGGCCGGGGATGAATTTGTCATGGTGGATGCAGAGCGAGTTGCGGTGGTTGCGCGCATTCGCGGCGACGACCATCGCCTCGGTGATGATCATCGCGGCACCGCCCTGCGCCCGCAGCGCGTAGTAGAGCTTGTCGCGTTCGGTCGAGAAGCCGTCACCCGTCCCGTAATTGGTCCCCATCGGGCCCATGATGATGCGGTTGCGCAGCGCCAGCGGCCCCATCATCCCCGGCTGTGCTATGAGCATCGATGCGGCGCTCATTCCGCGGCCTGCGGCAGGCGGTCGGCGGTGAAGACATAGCCTTCCATGATCAGCCGCGCGGTGCGGCCGAGTGTGGCGCGCTGCACGCTGAACTCCGGCCCATTGCCACCCAAAACCTTGACCTCGGTGACGATCACGCCGGCCGGATGGCCGATGCGGCACTCGGCCTGCTCGTTGGGCACGGGGCGCGCGGCCTCATGCACCAGCGTGCCGGGGATGCGGCTGGCGACGCCGGTGCAGACGGTGCTGGTGCCGGCATAGGTCTTGTGGGTGCGCTGCATGAACATCAGCCGCGCCAACACATCCATCTCCTCGGCCGGCACCTCGGTGCCATGCAGGAAGTCGCGATACCCGGCCGGGGCCGCCATCATGCCGAGGATCGGCACCGCCGGCGTCTCCGACCGCGCCGCGGCGGGTGAGGTCGCCAGGCCCAGCCGATGCGCGGCGGCGCCACGGATGCGTTCCAGCCGGTCCAGCAGATCGGCATTGCCGTCGATCTCGGCCGGCGTCTCCCGCCCCGTCAGCCCGACATCGGCGGCGCGGATGAAGACATGCGGATTGCCGATATCGACCAGGCTCACCTGGATGCTGCCGATGCCCTCGACCTCCAGCACATCCATCGGCTGGCCGGTCGGCAGCAGCGCCCCGGTGGTCCCGCCCGCCGTGGCGGCGAAATCCACCAGGATGCGGGCGCCGGTGCCGGGCACGCCGGGGACGGCGAAGGTGCCCTCCTCGACCGGCTGGCCGTCCTCGACCGGCACCTCGATCCGCAGCACGCGCTTGAGGTTGGTGTTCCAGGCCAGGACCGTGGTGATCGGCGAGCGCGGCTCCACCATGCCCTCCCGCACCGCGAAGGCGCCGACGGCGGAGCTGATGTTGCCGCAGAGGCTCAGGTAGTCGATCCCCGGCTCGTCGATCTCCACCTGGCCGAAGGTGTAGGTGAGGTGCGTGCCCGCGGCCTCGGGGATATCGACCCGCGGCGGCCCGATGACGGCGAGCTTGCTGGTCAGCGGATCGGCGCCGCCGAGCCCGTCGATCTGCCGCTTGTCGGGCGAGCCGAAGATGCCGAGGATCAGCGCATCGCGCGCCGCCGCATCCCTCGGCAGATCGGCTTCCTTCAAGAATACCGCCTTGCTGGTACCGCCGCGCATCATCACGCATCGCGTCTGCCGGGCCATGCTGCTCCTCCTGGGCTGCCGGGTTCCTCCCGGCGCTTTCCCGGTATTAAACATACGCTACGTAGCGTTGCAATATGGATTTGCGCAGATCTGAACCTCGCCCGTCGCCGCGTAACCTTTGACCATCCCGGGCGTAGTAGGTCCGAGCGGGCGGAGTTGAGGATGGCGGAGGCGTCGCCCTCCCGCATCGGCATTCACTTCGCGTGCCGCATCCCCAATTATGGGCCACGGCGGCGCCTCCAGGCCCCTGGCGCCGCGCACGAGGATCCAGAGGGTTCCGCCATGCCCGACCAGACACTGCCGCGTTCCGACCCCGCCCAGGCTGAACGCCGCCCGCCCCGGGATGCGGTCGCCCGCTTCCAGAGCCCCTCGCCCGGTCGCAGCATCGGACAACTCGCGGGCAATGCCGTGGCCTACGTCGCCCTGCTTGGCCTGATGTATGCGTCCGTCACGGTGTCCTTCTGGCTGACGCTGGCGCTTGCCATCCCGACCGCGGGCTTCGTCGTGCGGCTGTTCATCATCCAGCATGATTGCGGCCATGCGTCCTACTTCCGCTCCCGCTGGGCCAATGCCGTGACCGGTTGGCTATGCAGCCTGGCCACCTACACACCCTATGCCAGCTGGCGGCGCCAGCACGCGGGGCACCACGCCGTCTGGAACAATCTGGACCAGCGCCATGCGGGGGCGGACATCTATTCGAGTTGCCTGACGCTGCGCGAATACCAGGCCATGACGCCTCGCGGCCGATGGCGTTACCGGCTGGCGCGGCATCCCGTGGTGGCGCAGTTGCTGCTGCCGCCGATCGTGTTCCTCGTGCTCTACCGCCTGCCGTTCGACATGCCGCGCAGCTGGCGGAAGGAGCGGCGCAGCGTGCAGGCCACCAACCTTGCCCTCGGGGCCATGCTCGCTGTGCTCGCCCTCACGCTTGGCCTGGGGCCGGTGCTGCTGGTGCAACTGCCGATCATGGTCCTCGCCTCGATCATCGGCGTCTGGCTGTTCACGGTGCAGCACCGGTTCGAGGAGTCGCAATGGGCGCGCCAGGCCGAATGGACCCATGCCGGCGCGTCAATGCATGGCAGCTCCTGCCTGAGGCTGCCGCGGCTGCTGCAATGGTTCACCGGGAACATCGGCTTCCACCACGTCCACCATCTGCTGCCCCGCGTGCCGAACTACCACCTGGAGGCCTGCCACGACGCCATGCCGACCTTGGCGGAGAGCGTGACGACGCTCACCCTGCGCGAGGCCTTGCGCGCGCCCAGCTACGCTTTGTGGGATGAGGAGCACGGCCGGATGGTGCGCTTTCCCGAATTGGCGCCGTCGCCCTCGCCGTGAGGCTCCGCGGCGGGGCCTGTGTTGCAGCCCGGCACCTGTGCCCCTTCAGCCCCGCCCCGCGCCCGGCTACCCTCGCCCCGGTGAGAATGACCCTCGACCAGCTCCGCGTTTTCGTCGCCGTCGCCGAGCGCCAGCATGTGACGCGCGCGGCCGAGGCGCTGCACATCGCGCAATCCGCCGCCAGCGCAGCGGTGGCCGCACTTGAGGCCGGCCATGGCATCAAGCTGTTCCACCGGGTCGGCCGCGGCATCGAGCTGACCGACGCCGGGCAGCGCTTCCTGGGCGAGGCCCAGGCGGTTCTGGCCCGCGCCGATGCCGCCGAGCTGACCCTGGCCGAACTCGGCGGGCTGGTGCGCGGCGTGCTGTCGGTCCAGGCCAGCCAGACCATCGCCGGCTATTGGCTGCCCCGCCATCTGGTCGCCTTCCGCCGCGCCCATCCCGGCATCGAGATCCGGCTGGCCATCGGCAATACCGCGCAGGTCGCCGCCGCGGTGCATGAGGGGCGGGCGGAACTCGGCTTCGTCGAGGGCGCGGTGGAGGATGGCCAGCTCCGCAGCACGACGGTCGCCACCGACCAGCTCGTGCTGGTGGTCGCCCCGGACCACCCTTGGGCGAGCACCGCCGGGCTCACGCTGGCCCGGGCCGCCGAGCAGGGCGAGTGGGTCCTGCGGGAGCCTGGCTCCGGCACTCGCTCGGCGTTCGAGGCGGCGCTGGCCGCGGCCGGTGTCCCGCCGGGCGGCCTGCAAGTGGCGCTGGAACTGCCCTCCAACGAAGCGGTGCGCGCCGCGGTCGAGGCGGGCATGGGGGCGACGGCGATCTCCGCCTCCGTCGCCGTGCCGAGCCTGGAGGCCGGGCTGTTGCGGCAGGTGAAGCTGGCCCTGCCCGAACGTGCCTTCCACGTGCTGCGGCACCACGAGCGCAGCCCGAGCCGGGCCGCCACGGCGCTGCTCGCGCTGATCGCCGCCGCCTGATCAGGCGACGCCGAGCAGCCGGATCAGCCCCAAAGCGATCGCGCCCAAGGCCAGCAGCGAGAGGCTGACCGCGGCACTCACCCGCCCCCCGGCGCGGGCCACCGTCCGCACATCCACGCCAAGCCCGAGGGCGGCCATCGAGATGACCGTCAAGGCGCTCGCCGCGCCGGCGAGCGGGGCCAGCACCGGCTGCGGGATCAGCCCGAGCGAACGCAGCAGGCTCATGGCGAGGAAACCCAGGATGAACCACGGCACCAACCGATGCAGCGTCGGCCGGTCGCCGGCGGTGACATGCGGCGCCGCCGCGCCGGGGGCCTCGCGCAGCCGCGGCGTCAGCAGCGACAGCACCAGCACCACGGGCCCCAGCATCAGCACCCGCACCAGCTTCACCAGCGTGCCGACCTGGACTGCCAGCACGCCCAGGGGCGCGGTCGCCGCCAGCACCTGCGGCACCGCATAGACGGTCAGCCCGGCCAGCACGCCGAATTGCGTGCCGGACAGCCCCAGCAGCGGCACCAGCAGCGGCAGGCCGAGCACCGCCGCCACCCCCAGCACCGCGGTAAAGGCGATCGAGGCGGCGACCTCATCGCCATCGGCGCCGATCACCGGGGCCACCGCGGCGATCGCGGAATTGCCGCAGATGGCATTGCCGCAGGCGACCAGGATCGCCATCCGGCGCGGCAGGCCCAGCAGCCGGCAAAGCCCATAGCCGCCGAGCACCGCCACCACGACAAAGCCGGTGATCCCGAGCAGCAGCGCCGGCCCGACCGCCAGGATCGTCGCCGCGCTGACCGAGGCACCGAGCAACACCACCGCCAGCTCCAACAGGAATTTGGCGCTGAAGGCGATGCCGGGATGCCAGTGGGCGCCGGGGGTCCAGGCGGTGCGCAGCGCGGCGCCGAGCAGGATCGCCAGCACCAGCGGCTCCAGCCAGGCGCGGCCGAAGACCCAGGTCTCGGCATGCTCCAGCCCCACGGCCGCGACGGTGACGGCGAGGCAGAGCAACAGGCCAGGCAACAGACGCGCCGGACCGCCAGGCCGGGCCGCGAGGGGCAGGATCTGGGCTTGGGTCGCGGCGGACATGGCGGGGCTCCTGGGCTATCGCCCCCAGCTAGGCGCCTTCCAATCATCACTCCATTGGTTATTTTTGATAGATTTAATCTGTAATTCAGATTGATTCTCGGCGATCAGCGCCGCTTCGGGGCCAGATCGGTTGCTTGGCGCAGCGCCTCGACCAGCGAGCCCTCGTCGGCGATGCCCTTGCCGGCGATGTCGAAGGCGGTGCCGTGATCGACCGAGGTCCGCACCACCGGCAGGCCGATAGTGATGTTCACCCCCGCCTCCAGCCCCATCACCTTGACCGGCCCGTGGCCCTGGTCGTGGTACATCGCCACCACGAGGTCGAAATCGCCCCGCGCGGCGCGGAAGAACAGCGTGTCGGCCGGCAGCGGCCCCTCGACCTTCCAGCCCTTGGCCTGGCAGGCGCGCACGGCGGGGATGATCTTCTCCTCCTCCTCACCCTGGCCGAACAGCCCATTCTCCCCCGCATGCGGGTTGATGCCGCAGACGCCGATGCGCGGCTCGGCGATGCCCGACTTCACCAGCGTGGCGCGGCCGCGCGCGATGACGCGCTCGACCAGCGCCGGCTCGATCTTCCGGATCGCATCCATCAGCCCGATATGCGTGGTGACGTGGATCACGCGCAGCTTCGGCGCGACCAGCATCATCGAGACCTCGGGCGTGCCGGTCAGATGCGCCAGCAATTCGGTATGGCCCGGGTATTTGTGGCCGGCGGAATGCAGCGCCTCCTTGCTCAGCGGTGCGGTGCAGATGGCATCGGCGGCCCCGGATTCGACCAGCCGCGTCGCGCGCTCGATGTAGCGATAGGCGGCCTCGCCCGAGACCGGGGACAGGGTGCCGAAGGGGTGCCCCGCCGGGATCAGCCCCAGGTCGATGCACTCGGCGGTGCCGGCGGCGTAGAGCGCCTCCGCCGGCGTCTCCCGCACCACGACGTTGAGGGATGAGCCGACCAGCGCCCCCGCCTCGCGCAGCCGTCCCGCATCGCCGATCACCAGCGGCCGGCACATCGCCAGCACATCGGCGCGGGCGAGCGCCTTCATGATGATCTCGGGTCCGATGCCGGAGGCGTCACCCATGGTGATGGCGATCACCGGGCGGGTATCGGGGGGGACGTTCATGCAGGGCTCTCCGAAATCGGCAGGCGGCGCAGATGGGCCAGGCAGCGCGACAGGGTTCCGGCATCGCCGAACCCGCCCGCCTTGGTGATGATGGGCAGCGCCCGCGTAGCATGGGCGAGGCCGAGCGGCACGCCCGGCTCGATCTCGGCCAGCATGCGGATGCCGGCAATGCCGAAGGCGTCGCAGACCGCCCGCGCGGTCTCCCCGCCCGTCACCACCAGGGCGCCGGCCAAGGATGAGGCGGGCGCGAGCAGGAGGCCAAGCCGGTCGGCCAGCAGCGCGCCGGCCGCCGGCGTCGTACCGGGATCGGCCTGGATCGCGACCAGCACATCGCGGCCGGCGGCCAGCGCCGCCACGGCCGCCGCGGCCTGGGCGCGCCAGTCCGGCCCCCGCGGGCCGCCCCGCAGCGTCGCGGGCGCGATGGTCAGGGTCAGCAGCCCCGGGTCGTCGGCCAGCAGCGCGACGCCGGCGCGCGAGGCTTCGGCCAGGCTGCCGACCACGGTCAGAATGCCACCGGCGGCACGCGACGGCGCCATGGCGCCGTCCGACACGGCCCCAGCCAGCGCCCGCGCCAGCCCGGCCGAGCCCACCCAGAGCAGCGCGCGCGCAAGCGGCCGCCCCGCGCGGACGATGCGGGCCAGATCCTCCTCCAGGACCGCATCGCAGACCACCGCATCGGTGCCATCGGCGAGCGCGTCATGCAGCAGCCGGGCCAGCGCCCCGGCCCCGTCGCGCACGAGGCCGAGCGGCGCATGGCGGGTCCGTAGCCCCTCCCCCGCCAGCACCGCGCAGAGGTCGGCAGTGGGGTAGCTGTGTTCCCGTGCCCAGAGCGGACTCACCTCCAGCGGCTGCCCATTCAGGTGGATGCACCCCGCCACGGTCGTGCGTCCCAGCGCGGGAAAGGCTGCCGCCACCACGGCCAGCGCGCGGTGCCCCTGCCCGCGCAGCGCGTGCAGCACCCCCGCCAACTCCGCCGCCGGATGGCCGCGCAGGGTGGAATCGATCTTCTTGAACAGCGCGCTGCGCCCGCCGCCATGCGCCCGCAGCAGCGCCGCATGGCGGGCCGCGGCCTCCGCCCCCGTCAGGCGCCGGCTATCGGCATCGAACGACAGCACCGCATCCTCCGGCGCGGCGGCGCCCCAGGCGACCGAGGCGGCCCAGCCGGCGCGCGCGAAGGCGATGGCGGTATCGGCGGCGCCGGTCAGATCATCGGCCAGGATCAGCCAGCGCTCCGGCACAAACACTATCCTTCATGACGACTGCGGCACCCGGCCGGAGGGCACCATGCCTGGGCGGCAGCGGCAAATCGGGGAGGGTCAGCGCGTGGCTTTTGCCGCGGTGGCCTCGGGCGCGCCCTGGTCCTCCAAGCCCCGCCAGCCGCTCTCGATGTGGTCCACCATCGCCTGGACGGCGCCTGTCTGGTCGCCCGCCGCGACTCGTTCGAGGAAGCGCGCATGTTCCTGGACCAGCATCTTTTTCCGGCCCGGGCGTTCCTGCATGATGAAGGGATATTTCGCCCAGAGCACGCGGACGAATTGCTGCGTCTGCGGCCGATCGGCCAGTTCGTAGAGGCGGAAGTGGAAGCGGTAATTCTCCGCGCGGAGCGCCTGCGCGTCCTTCCCGCGGGTCAGCGCCACGATGCGCGCCTGGCTCTCCCGCAGTTCCGCCAATGAGGCCGGGGTCATGCGGGCGACGGCATGGGCGGTCAGGTCGCGCTCCAGCATCACCCGCAGTTCGAACACCTCGCGTGCCGCGCCCGGCACGGTTTCGGGGACATGCAGACCCTTGTGCGAGAGGCCGGCGACATAGCCCTCCGCCTCCAGTGTGTGCAGCGCCTCGCGCACCGGGGTGATGGACACACCGAGTTCCTCGGCGATCTGGGATTGCTTCAGCTTCATGCCGCGCGGGTAGGTGCCGGCGATGATCCGCTCCCGGAGGATCTCCGCCACCTGGTCCTGCTTGGTCCTGAACGCCATCGGTTCCCCTTCCTCTCACCGCGAAGCGCCGGATTCGAGGGGCAGACTACCCGCCCCTCCTGCCCCGGGTAAGCACGATGCGCGGAGGGTCAGTGCTGGAAGTTCAGCCGCAGCCCCGGTTCGTCCCAGACCGTCCGCGCCAGATCACCCACAGCCGACAGGGTGATGTAGGCGGTCCGCATATCCGCGCCGCCGAAGCAGATGTTGGTCGGATGCGAGTCGGGCATCTTCACCTCCCGCAGCAGCCGCCCATCCGGCGCGAAGACCGTCACGAAGCCGGTGGTGAGCGTCGCCACCGCGATATTGCCCGCCGCCGTCACCGCCAGGCTGTCGAAGCGGGCCGGGCCCGGCAGGCCGGCGATGCAGCGCCCGCCATGCGGCGCGGGGAACACGCCAGGCTTGAGCACGCCCGGGGATTCGACATCGAAGGCCAAAAGCCGCGCACCCTCGGTATCGGCGACATAGACGGTCTTCTCGTCCGGCGAGAGGCCCACGCCATTGGCGCTGAGGATCGGATAGGCGATCTCGCGGATCGAGGAGCCGTCCGGCAGCGCGTAATACAGCCCGCCATGGTCGCGGGCGCGGGCGTAGCGCTTGCCGAGGTCAGTGAAGTAAAAACCGCCCTGGCGGTCGAAGACGATGTCGTTCGGGGCCGACAGGCGATTGCCGTTGCATTCGGCATAGAGCACGCGCCGCTCGCCGGTCTGCGGATCGACCCGCTGCACCGAACCGCCGGCATAATCCGCCGCCGGCCCCATGCCCATGAAATGCCCGGGCAGATACAGGCTGCCGCCATTGTCGCAGAGATAGAGCGCGCCATCCGGCCCGATCGCCATCCCATTCGGCCCGCCAGCCGGGGCGCCGAGCGGCGTCACCACGCCATCGGCGGTGACCTTGGTGATCTTGCCACCATTGATTTCGGTGAGGATGACGGAACCATCCGCCATCACCACCGGCCCCTCCGGGAAGCCCAGGCCGCGGGCCATGATCTCGATTTCGGGCATGCTGTCCTCCTAGGTGTCGACTGTATTTGCCGCCGCTTGCGCCCGGCCGGCGAGACGCCATCCTGATGGCGGCGCGCCGAGCCAGCGCGGCGCCTCCCCAGGCCAGAGCGTGCTGCCATCGGCCGCCACGCCCCAGCCCGCCGCG
This sequence comes from Humitalea rosea, assembly GCF_003253705.1. GTDB lineage: Bacteria > Pseudomonadota > Alphaproteobacteria > Acetobacterales > Acetobacteraceae > Humitalea > Humitalea rosea. The sequence goes on along the minus strand of NZ_QKYU01000006.1, from coordinate 102,100 downwards.
ACCCCCAGCACCCGCAAGCCATCCGGCGCGACCGAGAGGGTGTTGACGTGGTGGTGCCCATGCACGATCAGCCGCGCGCCGAGGGCGCGGGCCAGATCCTCAAGCGCCGGGGCGCCGGCGGGGTGGCTGGACGGCGCCTCATGCGTCACCAGCACATCGGCGCGCTTGCCAAGCAGCGCCTGCCAATCCTCCGGCCAGATCGCCATGGCCGCGAGGGCGTCGCCCAAGGCGCTGCGTTGCGCGGCGCTCCAACTGGCATCCAGCCTGGCCAGATCCTCGGCCAATTCGGCGCGGGCGCGCAGGCGGGGCGGTTCGGGCGGCTCCCAGACCCGCCGCCGGAATACGCCACCCAGGCCCGCGATCCGCAGGCCGCCGATCTCCGCCACCCGTCCATGCAGGCAGCCCGCGGCGGTCACGGGATTGCGCTCCGGCGCGGCCAGGTTCGCCCACATCTCCGGCCCACCGTCGTAGTCGTGGTTGCCGAATATCCAATGGACGGGGATGCCGCGCCGGAGAAACGGCGCTGCCAGCGCATCCAGCGGCGCATGGCATTCCATGTCGCCAAGCAAGACAGCCGCGCGCGGCGGCGTGGCCATCGCCGCGAGCCCCGCCTCGACATAATTCCAGCGCCGGTGGATATCGCCGATGAAGACGATGCCCTCGGCGCCGTCCATGGCTCAGATCACCCCTTCGGCGGCAAGGTCGGCGACCTCTTGCGCGCTGTAGCCGAGCAGCTCCCGCAACAGGCGCTCATTGTCCTCGCCATAGCCGGGGGCGCCACGATCGGTGATGCCGCCGCTATAGGGCGGCGTCGCCGAGAGCTTCGAGGGCAGTTCGGTGACCGGCCAACGGCCGATCTTGGTGCCCGTCACCTCGGTCATCCAGTCCAGCGCCGCGAGCTGCGGGTCATGGTCGCAGCGGTCCTCGGCATTCTGGCAGACTCCGGCCGGCACGCCCGCCACCTGCAGCGCCGCCATGAGGGTATGCGCCTCCTGCCCCGTGGTCCAGGAGGTCAGGGCGGCCTCCAGCGCATCCTGGTGCGCGAGCCGCGCCGCGAGTGTGGCGAAGCGGGGGTCCGCCGCCCAGGCGGGAGTGCCGGCAATGCGGCACAGCGCCGCCCATTCCTCCTCGGTGAAACAGGCGATGGCGATCCAACGATCCTGCCCCGCGCAGCGATAGGCACCATGCGGCGCCGCCGGCTTGTAAGGGGAGCGATTCCCGATCCGCTCCCAGCTTCGGCCATTCACCGCATGGTCAAGAATCGGGACGCCGCAATGGAAGATGCCGGTTTCGCATTGCGAACTGTCGACCCATTGCCCACGCCCCGTGCGATCCCGGTGGAACAGCGCGCCCATGATCGCCATGGCGAAGCTATAGGCGCCAATCCAGTCCAGATAGGAATAGCCCCAGCCCGCGGGCATCGCCGGCTCCCGCAGGCCCGACATTTCGGCGGCGCCGGCGAAGGCGGCCGCGACCGGGCCGATGGTGCGAAAGCGGCCATAGGTGCCGACGCCGCCCATGCCGGATTGCTGGACGTAGATGATATCAGGCCGGATCTTCGTCAGAGCCTCATAGCCCAGCCCGAGCCGCTTCAGCACACCGGGAGAAAACCCCTCGGCGACGACATCGGATTGCGCGATCATCCGTCGCGCGATCTCCAGCCCCTTGGGGTGCCGGATGTTCAGCGAGAGTCCGCTCTTGCCCGCGTTCTTGTTGTTGAACTGGCCGCCCATGTCGGAATCCGTCACACCCGGCAGCGGCCCGGTCGCGGTGCTGCGCGCCTCGCGCCCACCGACCGGCGCCATGGCGGCGAGGCGGGTGTCGGGGTTCTCCTTCCACTCCACCTTGATCACATCCGCGCCCAGCGCGGCACAAAGCCGCGTGCCACCGGCCGAGGCCAGAAACCAGGAGAAATCGAAGATCCGCACGCCTTGCAGAGGGAAGGCCTTGCCGCGCGCCGACAGCCGGGCGGGGCCGCTGCGCGGCCGTGCCGGCACGCTCGCGACCCGCGGCGCCGGGTCGGCCAGCACCTCCGCGGTGTGTTCGCCGAGCCGGGGCGCGCGGGTGCCGGTCTGCCAGCGTGTCTCGGTGCTCAGCCAGCGGCTGACCGGGTAGGGCAGCGCGCGGCCGAGTTCGGGATGCTCGATCTCGGCGAAGGTCCCGCGTGTCTGCCAATGAACATCCGCGACATTCTCATGCGGCTTGCGCAAGGGGGCCCAGAGTAGCCCCGCCGCCTGCGCCTCGGGCCAGGGCAGATCCTCGTAGGTATAGGCGCGAATGAAGCGCTGGATGACCTCGACGATATGCGCCTTGCCCTCATCCGCCGCCGAGGAGCCGGGCACGTTGCGGGCGCGCAGATCCGCCTCCCGCCCGGGTGCGGCCAGATCCGCCTGCATCCCGTATTTCGAGAGGAAGGGCAGGAGGTTGGCCTGATCGCGCGCCGACAGACCGAGCGCGATGCACCAGCGCCCATCCTTGGTGTGGCCGATGTTCGGCACATGCGTCGGCTGCTCGCCGGCGTGGCGGCAGGTCATGCGATACAGCGGCGCACGTCGCATCACCCAGGACATGACATCCAATTCGGTGTTCTTCGAGACGGCGTCATGCACCGCGACGGACACATCCTGCCCTTCGCCTGTGTGCAACCGATGCAGCACGGCCGCCAGAATGCCGACGAGGAGCTGCTCGCCCGCAATGTGGTAGGCGTGCCAAAGCTGCGGCGCGATCGGTGGCAGATCGTAGTCCCACGGCGGTGCGGCATCATAGCCGCAGTTCATCATCACGCCGCCAAGGGCGAGATGAATGAGGTCGCTGGCCTTGTGGTCCTTCCACGGGCCGGTGTCGCCGAAGGGGGTGATGCGTGCCACGATCAGCCCTGGGAAGCGCCCCGGCAGCGAGGCCAGGGTTTCGCCAAGTGCCGCATGCAGCCCACCACGGGTGGAATCGAGGACAATATCGGCCGAACCGATCAGCGCCACCAAGGCGTCGCGTTGCGCGGGATCGGCGATGTCAAGCGTGACCGAGCGCTTGCCGCGATTGTAGGTCCAGAAATGCAGCGAGCGCTCCGGGTCCGGCATGTCACCGGCGAAGGGGCCGATCTGGCGCGTGGCAGCACCGGCGGGCGGCTCGACCTTGACGACCTCCGCCCCCATCCCGGCGAGAAGCAGGCCCGCATATTCCGCAAGCTCGTCGGCGAACTCGACCACGCGCAACCCTTGCAGCATGCCCGGCGCATCCGCCGCCACCGCACCGGGTTCGAGGGATGCCGCGGCTGTCTGATCCTGTTGCACCGTCACGCTATCCATTCCTTCGTCAACCCTGTTCGACGTGCCCGCACGGGCCTCATGCCGGCGCGCGCAGATGGCAGGCCGCGGCATGGCCCGTGGCATCCGCCACCAGCGGTGGTTCCACCTGCGCGCAAATCGCCACCGCGATCGGGCAGCGCGTATGGAAGCGACAGCCGGAGGGCGGGTGGATCGGGCTCGGCACATCGCCGCGCAGCACCAGCCGTTCCCGCCGCGGCGGCCGCAGCCCACCGACGCGGCGCACCGGGCGCGCGGGCGGCACCGCCGAGAGCAAGGCCTCGGTATAGGGATGGCGTGGATCGGCGAAGAGGGCGGCGCGCGGCGCGATTTCGACGATCTTTCCGAGATACATCACCGCGACGCGATGGCTGATGTGTTCGACCACGCCAAGGTCGTGCGCGATGAACAAATACGACAGGCCAAATTCCTCCTGCAGGTCCATCAGCAGGTTGATGACCTGCGCCTGCACCGAGACATCGAGCGCCGAGACCGGCTCATCCCCGATGATCAGATCCGGCCCCAGCGCCAGCGCGCGGGCAATGCCCAACCGCTGCCGCTGCCCGCCCGAGAACTCATGCGGGTAGCGCGCCATCTGGTCCGGGCGCAGGCCGGTGCGGCGGAACAGCGCCTCGGTGCGGTCGCGCCGCTCGCTGCGGTTGCCGATGCCGTAATTGACGAAGGGTTCGGCGACGATGTCCCCCGCCGTCATGCGAGGGTTCAACGAGGAATAGGGATCCTGGAAGATCACCTGCATCCGCTGCCGGTGCCGGTGCATGGCACCGGGGGCAAGATGCGTGATGTCCTCGCCACCCAGGCGGATGGTGCCGGCGCTCGGCTCCACCAGCTTCAGGATCGCCTTTCCGGCGGTGGATTTGCCGCAACCGCTTTCGCCGACCAGGCCGAGCGTCTCGCCGGCGCCGATCGAGAAACTGATGCCATCCACGGCCCGCACCTCACCCTTCGCCTTGCCGAACAACCCGCCGCGCAGGGGGTAGTGCTTGACCAGCCCCTCAACGCTCAGCAGAGGGATCCGCTCGGGGTTACGCATCGGGGCTCTCCCCAGAATGCCAGCAGGCGACGAGATGGCCGGGCCGGCGCTCCTCCAGCGGCGGCATCGCCGCCCGGCATTCGGCGCTGGCGCGGCCGCAGCGCGCGGCGAAGGGGCAGCCCTCCGGCATGTCGGTCAGCGCCGGCACCACACCCGGGATTTCCGCCAGCCGCATCCGCCCCGCGCCCACCCCGCCGAGATGCGGCATCGCCGCCATCAACCCGCGCGTATAGGGATGCAGGGGTGCATCGAAGAGCTCGTCCACCACGGCTTCCTCGACCTTGCGCCCGGCGTACATGACCAGCACACGGTCGGCCATCTCGGCCACCACGCCAAGGTCGTGGGTGATAAGGATGACGGCCGTCCCGGTCTGCTCCTGCAGGTCGCGGATCAGATCCAGAATCTGCGCCTGGATGGTCACATCGAGTGCTGTGGTCGGCTCATCCGCCAGCAGCAGCCGCGGCCGACAGGCCAGCGCCATGGCGATCATCACGCGCTGACGCATGCCGCCGGAAAGCTGGTGCGGATATTCGTGCAACCGCCGCTCCGGTTCGGGCATGCGCACCGCGCGCAGCATCGCCAGCGCGCGCTCCATGCAGACAGACCATGGCACGTTCTCATGCACCATCACCGTCTCGGCGATCTGCCGGCCGATGGTCAGCACCGGGTTCAGGCTGGTCATCGGCTCCTGGAAGATCATCGCGATCTCGCCACCGCGGACCGCTCGCATCTCGGGCTCCGACAGCGTGAACAGATCGCGCCCGCCGATCATGGCCGTGCCGGCCGCGATCCGCCCGCCGGGCCGCGGCACCAGCCGCAGCAGCGACAGCGCCGTCATGCTCTTGCCGCAGCCGGATTCACCCACGATGCAGAGCGTCTCACCATGGCGCACGGTGAAGGACAGATCGTTGACGGCGACCGCCGGCGGGCCCTCGCCACGGAACTCGGTGCGGAGGCCACGCAGGTCGAGCACCATCTCCCCCGGCATGGCGGAGCTGACCGGGGCGATCGCCCGGGCGGTGCTCACAGCCGCCTCGCCAGGCGCGGGTCGAGCGCATCGCGCAGCCCGTCGCCAAGGACATTCACCGAGAGCACCATCAGCGCCAGAGCGATGCCGGGAAACAGGATGTTCCAGAAGGCGAGCTGCACATATAGCCGCCCCTCGGCGATGATGTTGCCCCAGCTCGGAATCTCGGGCGGCGTGCCGACACCGAGGAAGCTGAGATAGGATTCGGTCAGCACCGCCGAGGCGCAGATATAGGTCGCCTGCACGATCAGCGGCGCGAAGGTGCTCGGCAGGATATGCAGCCGCATCAAGCGCGGGAAACGCGTGCCGATCGCAGTGGCGGCCTGGATGTAGGCCTGCTCCCGCACCGACAGAACCACCGCGCGCACCAGCCGCACGACGCGTGGAATTTCGGGGATGGTGATGGCCACCACCACCACCCAGAGGCTGGCCCGCGTCAGCGACATCAGCGCGATCGCGAGCAGGATGCCGGGGATCGCCATCAACCCATCCATCACCCGCATGATGATGGCGTCGGCGAGGCGAAAATACCCCGCGACCACACCGATCAACAGCCCGATCACGGTGCTCGCGGCCGCGACCGTGAAGCCGATCAGGATCGACACCCGCCCGCCATGCAGCACGCGGGAAAACAGGTCTCGCCCATAGGCATCGGTGCCGAACAGGTAATCACCACCGGGCGGCTGCAACCGGTCGATGATATTCATCTCGATCGGGTCATGTGGGGCAATCCAGGGTGCGGCGAGCGCGCTCAGCACCAGCAACCCCAGCAGCACTCCGCCGACCACCGGGAAGGGATGGCGCTGCAACATACGACCGGGCCGGAAGCGCCGGGAAGCGGTCGGGACGGCCGAAGCCTCCAGTATGGCGCTCATGATTTGCGTCCTCAGAACCGGATGCGCGGATCGAGCGCGGAATAGGTGAGATCGATGGCGAGGTTCACGAGCACATAGACTCCCGCCACCGCGAGGATGACGCCCTGGATCACCGGATAGTCGCGTTGCAGCACCGCCTCGATCGTCAGCCGCCCGATGCCGGGGATCGCGAACACACTCTCGGTCACCACCACACCCCCGATCAGGAGTGCAATGCCGAGACCGATGGTGGTGACGATCGGCACCGAAGCGTTCTTGAGCGCATGCAGGATGAGGACGCGCGGTTCTGCCAACCCCTTGGCGCGGGCCGTACGAATGAAATCTTCATTGAGCACATCAAGCATTGTGGCACGGGTGATGCGCGCAAGAAGCGCCATATAGACCAGGCCCAAGGTCATCGTTGGCAACACCAGATGCCGGGCAAACCCGACGGGATTGTCCCAGAGACTGACAAAGCCCTGCACCGGCAGCAGATCGAGTCGCAGCGCGAAGCCGATCACCAGCCCATAGCCGATGAGGAACACCGGCACCGAAAAGGCGAGCACCGACAACCCCATGATCGTCTGGTCAACCCAGGACCCGGCCCGCCAGGCCGCCACCACGCCCATCGGCACCGCGAACAGGATGGCGAAGATCATTGTGCTGATCGACAGCGCCAGGGTCGGCTCGACGCGCTCCAGGATCAGCCCCGTCACCGGCCGGTTGAGGTAGATAGACTTGCCAAGGTCACCGGTCAGGAGTTCGCCGACCCAGACAACGAACTGATGCAGAAGTGGTTGGTCCAATCCCAGCCGCTCCCGTATCGCGGCGATGTCCGCCATGGTCGCCTGGTCCCCGGCGAGGATCGCCGCCGGATCACCCGGGCTGAGCCGCAGCATGAGGAATACGATCACCGCGACGACGCCCATCACCGGGATGGTCGCAAGAACGCGGCGAAGGATGTAGGGCCCCATGACGCAGCGCTCCACTCAACGCTTCTCAATGTTCCAATAGACGGGTTGCCCGGCAGGCAGCACGCCATGGATGTTGGAGCGCACTGCGACCGGCTGGGTGAACTGCCCGATGCTCAGGTAGGGGAAGGTTTCCCAGGCGCGGCGATGCAGGCGCTCCAGCAGCGGACGGCGCGCGGCCGGGTCCGTTTCGCGCGCCCAGTCCGCGACCATGCCGTCCAGTTCCATGTCGCAGGCCCAGCCGGGATTGGCCCGGTCGCAGCGGCTGTTGAACCAGGTATTGGCGGTCGGGTTCGCGGTGTCGACGCCACCCTGGCCGGTGATGAAGAGGTGGTAGCCACCAGCATCCGGCGGATCGCGCCGCGCGCGGCGTGACAACAGCGTGGACCAGTCCATGGATTGCACATCCACATTCACCCCGGCACGACGCAGGCCCTGGATCAGCACCATGGTGGCGGCATTGTACTGCGGCCGATCGCTTGGCTGCAGAACGACAATCCGCTCACCGTTGTAGCCGGCCTGCCGGAGCAACTCCCGCGCTCGGGCCGTGTTCGGCTGCCGGTAGGGCTCGCTCCCCACATCCGTGTCGTTGCTGGAACCGCATTGGAAGAAGGCCCCGCACCAGGCCTGGTAAAGCCGGGGATTGCCGACAACGACGCGCATATAGTCTTCCTGCCGCGCAACCAGCGCCAGCGCCTGACGCGCACGGACATCGTTGAAGGGTGGATAGAGCCAGTTCGCGCGCAGCAACAGCTGCGAACCGAGCGGATCGATCATCTCAAGCTTGATGTCGGGGTTGCGCTCCATCAGAGGGATGAAATCCAGCGGCGGCGCTTCGTAGTAATCGATCTCGCCCGCGTTCAACGCCGCGAGCGCGGTGTTGTTGTCGGGGATGTAGAGCCACTCGACCCGCTCGACGAGCGCACGCTTGCCGCCGGACAGGAAATCGGCCGGCTCCTCACGTGGCTGATAGGCGGGGTTGCGGCGATAGACGACCCTGCTGCCTGGACGCCACTCGTCGCGCTGGAAGATGAACGGCCCCGATCCGGTCGTATCGGTGATCTGCGTGTTGGACGGCGTGCTGGCCACGCGCTCCGGCATGATGAAGGTGCCGGTGCCCTTGGCCAGGGTTTCGAGCACCAGCCCATAACGCTCGCGCAGCCGGATCGAGAACGTCTTGTCGTCCACGGCCTCGATGGCGCTCGAGAACTCCGACAGCCGCTGCCCCATCGGATCACGCTGCATCCAGCGCCGCAGCGATGCGACGACATCGGCAGCGCGCACCGGCTGCCCGTCGTGGAAGGCCAGACCGTCGCGCAGGGTGAAGGTCCAGAGCAGACGGTCATCGGAGAGCGTGTGGTGGTCAACCATCTGCGGCCGCGGCTCAAACTGCGAATTCATCCCGTAGAGGGTGTCATAGATGAGATAGCCGTGTCGGAGCGTGATCAGACCCGTGGTCCAGACCGGGTCCAGGATCTGGAGATTCGCATGCACCGCGACCCGCAGCGTGTCCCTGCGGCTGGTCTGGGCGGCCACCGGCTGAGCGGCGATCAATCCGAACACTGCCGCGGCCGCGAGGCCGATCCGGCGGGTGATCCTTGACATGGTGCATCTCCCGTTAGGGCGCTTGAGCGCCTCGTGGTGATTCAAACCTTGGATGCGACCGATGCGGCCAACCTCCATTCCCGGAAAGAAACTGTTGTCCTAGTCGCGGACGCGGAACTTCGGCAGGGTCAGATCGCTATCCACTTTCTCGAACACGACTTCGAGCAACGCGCCTATCGTCGGCTCAGCCGGGGCATCTCCGGCAAAGTTGCTGAGCATCAGAGGCCCTTCGTCCAACTTCACGAGGCAGACGGCGTATGGCACATCGGCGCGAAAGCTGTCCCAATAGGCACGGTGGAACCGAACCCAGGAAACCAGGGTGCCGCGCCCGGAAATCGGGGCCCAGGACTGCCGCGACGACAAGCAGGACGGGCACACCGGCGCGCCCGGATAATGCTGATGACCACAATCATCGCAACGCTGCACGGAAAGGATGCCGCGGCGGCAATTTTCCCAAAAGCCACGGCTGATCGCGTTGATATGTGGCCGCGGCTTGGCGGGAAGCGAGGTATCCATCATGTGCCTCCTCAGCCCCTGGTATAGATGATGGAGCGCGAGCACGGCGTAATCGCGCAGAACTGCGCCACTTCCGCCCCCACGACCTGACGGGCGCCGCACTCGCCGCGCAGCTGCCGCACAGCCTCAACATTGAGGGCCCAGCCCTGCATGTAGGAATTCGACAGATGCCCGCCGTCGGTATTCGTGGGCAGGCGGCCGCCGACCTTCAGCGCACCACCTTCGACAAAGCCGCCGGACTCGCCGCGTTCGCAAAAACCCAGACCCTCCAGGCTGAACAGCACGGTGGGGCTGAAGTTGTCGTAGCACATCAACGTATCGATGTCGGATGGACCGACGCCCGCCATGCCATAGACCTGCCGTCCAACATCACGCGCCTGGTGGTACCAGCACTCCGGGTCATAATTGGCGATCGAGGCTGTCTCATAGGCCTCCCGCGCACCGATGCCCGAGATCATGATCGGCCGCTTCTTCAGGTCGCGTGCGCGCTCCTTCGTGGTCATGATCACGCACACCGCGCCATCATTGATCAGGCAGTAGTCGAGCAAGCGCAGCGGTTCCACGATCGGACGCGCCGCCTCATGATCGTCGATGCTGATCGGCTGCTTCATCACGGCATCCGGGTTGAGGCAGGCATGATGACGGAAGGCGACGGAGACCTCGGCCAATTGCCGCGTCGTGGTGCCGTACATCGCCCGGTGCTGTTGGAACATCAACGCATGGGCAGCGCCTGGCGAGGTGAAGCCGAAGGGGTCCCAGACGCCGGGGCTTTCTTCGCCACCATAGTTCACGCGACGTGACCGGCCGATGTTGGCATAGATCAGCGCGGCATAGTCACACAACCCCGCCTCCAGTGCCGCGGCCGCCTCGATGATGCCCATCGCGGACATGCGACCATGCGGTGGCAGCGGCACGGTCCAACGTGGCGAAAGGCCGAGGATCTCCCCCATCCGCGCGTAGTAGGGAATGCGGCAGACGAGGAGCCCATCCACCTTGTTCTTCTCGAGCCCGCAATCCTCAATCGCGTTGCGGAACGCCTCGGCACCCAGGCCGTAGTCGTCATTGTCGGGGAAGTTGCCATAAGCCGTGTTGCCGACCCCGACGATGGCGATGCGATCCTTTAACTTCGCATAATCGTTCATGGAGCTGTACGCCTAGGGCCTGCCGCACGGAGGCGCGACGCGTGAGCCGGCAAAAATGACATCAGCATCTTTGTTCCTCCCGCCGCCCTGTTGTGACGGACCGGTCCGTCTTCGGATCGATGCAGGCCACGTCGAGCATAACGTGGAATATAAAATGCTTTCTTTTGCTGGCAGTCGCAAGCCCCCCGCGCGATGTTTGTGCCCATCTGATTCTGCCAGGTTGGGGGAACGCATGAACAAGTGCCACAGCTGGCTGCGTATACCCGACTTTGACGGAAGAGCCGTGCCTGCCACTGGATCCTCGAGCGGCATCGGCGCTGCATTCGTGCGTGATCTGGGCGCTCAGGGCATGCACAGCGCCGTGCACGGCTCTTCTCATCGCGACCCAGCAGAGGCCGTCGCCTCCGAGACCAGGCGTCACGGGGGCGGTTCGAGAGGCCCATGCTGTGCTCGGGCCGCTGGACGTCCTGGTGAACACTGCAGGCGTCATCGTGGAAGGCCGCCCGATCCGCGATCGCCGATGATGCGGCGCATGGGCACAACTGAAGAGTACGTCGGAGCCTATCTCCACCTTGCGCCGCGGGACCTGTCCGGCTTCGTGACCGGGCAGATCCTGGAGGTGAACGGTGGCCTGCTGATGTCGCGATGCGCCCGTGCCTATGCCGCCAGGGTGAAGCGCGGCAACACCGCGCCATCCGGCATTTCGGCATAGGTCAATGCCACACGCTGCCCGATCCAGTTCCCGGACGGCGTATCGCCTTCAAGGTTGCTGATCATGACGGGACCTTCGTCGATCCGCACCGCAATCACATTGTAGGGCGCTGGATAGGCCGCGAGATACTGCCGGTGGAATATGACCCAGGACAGGATGGTGCCGCCGCCGCCGACCGGTCTCCACACGACATTCTCCGAGAGGCATGCCGTGCAGCCGGGGCCTGGCGGATATTGCCAGGCGCCGCACCCCTGGCAGCATTGCAGATGCATGCCACGCTTGCGGATGCTCTCCCACATTGGCCTGTCATAAAGCCCGAGAACAGGGCTCGGGGTTTGGGCCGTGTCGGTGTTCATGGTGCCCCTCACCGGCTGTAGATGAGCGAGACGGCCTTGCCGGCCACATCGGATGTGTAGTGGACATGGCGGCAATCCGGCACCTGCCGTTCCCCGCAGGTGCCCCGCAGTTGACGGACGCATTCGATCTGATGCGCCCAGCCTTGCATGTAGGTTTCCGACAGATGGCCACCCCCGGTATTGGTCGGCAGCTTACCGCCCGGACCGATCCCCCGTTCGCGCAGGAACTTCCCCGCGTCCCCAACCGCACAATAGCCGTAGCCCTCCAGGGCCAACGGCACATGAACGGAGAAGCTGTCGTAGACTTGCAGCACGTCGATGTCCTCCGGCCCGAAACCAGCCATGGCATAGGAGCGTGCCGCCGCCTGCTGCTGCGCGGGCAGATAGAAATCGGTCAGCCGCGGCTCAAGGCTGGTCGCCCCCCTGTTCAGGTCGGATCGCCCAATGCCCTGGATGAAGACCGGGGTTTCGCAAATCCGCTTGGCGTACTCTGCCTCCGCGATGATCATCGCCACGCCCCCGTCGTTGATCAGGCAATAATCGAATAGATGCAGTGGCTCACAGACATAACGCGAGGCCATATAATCCTCGACGGTGATCCGCTTCCGCATGATGGCGTTGGGGTTCATCGAGGACCAGCCGCGCTGGGCAACCGCGACCTCGCCCAGTTCCGCCTCGGTCATGCCGCGCGCATTCTTGTAAGCCTGGAACGTCAGGGCATAGAGCGCACCCTGAGAGGTCAGCCCCCAGGGCGCATGATAAACATAGGACAGGAACGCGTCGCCCCCCATCGCCTGCGGCCCGCCATACTGCGTACCCGCGGTGCGCTGGTCATTGCCGTAGACTATGGCGACGACATCGGCGAGGCCGGACTCGATCGCCGAGCATGCTTGCACAACCGACAGTACGGCATCGGCCTGATCGCCCCAGCGCGGATTGATACCGAGCACCTCGCCGAGACGCTCATAGGCTGTGGTTGGGCCGGCGATGAGCCCGTCCACATCCTCTCGGCGAAGCCCCGAATCCTTGAGCGCCGCCGAAAAGGCCTGCATTCCGTAGCCATAGGAATCCGCTGGCTTCTCGCCCGCCCTCGCCCGGCTCCAGTCACGAACCCAATCGCTGTGGCCGATGCCGACGACGGCGGCCGCACGCCGCAACCGCGGTGCCTCTGATGGTGTGCTCATGCGCGTATTCCCTGCTTCATCGTCACGCGGACAGCCAGACGTCGCCGAGGTCCTGGTAGATCATATGCGTCGGCGCCATCGTCCAGCCACGCACACGGCGGTTCATCACGACGATGCGCTGCCACCACAGGATCGGCACGGCGTAGCTCTCGTCGAACAGCCGGGTCTCAAACTGTCGGACCAGCGCCTTGCGGGCGACAGGGTCGACCGTCGACGCCTGCTGGTCGAACAGACGGTCCAACTCCCGATCGGTCGAGCCGGACACGTTGATCTCAGCGCGGTCGGAGGAGATGTACTTCACGAGCACATTGGTTGGATCATCGCTGAACTGCGTGAACGAGTCGACCAGCGCCGAGAAGTTGCCACTGCCCTGGGCCGCGTACCAGGCAGACAACTCCGCCTGCTGATGCTCGACGCGTACCCCGATCTGTCGCCACTGATCGATCAGGAAGATGCCCGCGGTGACATAGGGCTGATGGTTACGGTCGAGTAGCGTGAAGGTCAGGTTCTCATGGCCCGCCTCGCGCAGTAAACGCTTGGCCTCAGCGCGATTTGCGACCATGTCGCGCCCGTAGCCAGGCCATTTCTGCATCTCCTCAGGCGTCGCCGACCAACTGCTGCCCGGGCGTACCAAACCGCCGACCTGCCCCAGCTGCGAGATGCGCGACAAGTTCTGTGACCCGCCCCAACGGTCGATCGCCAAAGACAGCGCACGCCTGACCCGCGCATCGTCGAAAGGCTTCTGCTTGGTGTTGAAAGTCAGGATCATATGAAGCATCCAGCTCGATTCCTGAACCAGCGAATCCTCCCCCAACGCGCGGACGATCCGGTCCCGCTCATTCGGCGTGAAGCCGCGGAACTCAGCCATGATCTGTCTGCCCGACAGCGCGTTCACCATCGCCGAGGGAGACATGGTAATCGCGCGAAACCCATCAAGATACGGGTGCCCGTCACGGAAGTATCCGTCAAACCGCTCGCCCGCCCAATGCGACCCCGCGACATGTTCGACAAAGCGGAAGGGGCCGCTGCCCATGACGTTACGGGCGGGAAAATTGGGATCGGCCCGCAGCCGGGCCGCGCTGAAGATGGAATTCCAGGGCGAGGAGAAGGTGTCCATGATGGAAGCATCCACAGCCTTCATCCGGAACACCACCGTCAGGGGATCCGGCGTCTCGATCGCAGCAATCTGTTGAAAGGACGGCAGGCGGTTGGAGACGACGCCCTCCGGCGGTGCGCGCAGCCGGTCGTAGCTGGCCTTGACATCCTCCGAAGTCAGCGGCGTCCCGTCATGGAAGCGGATGTTGCTGTGCAGCTTGAAGGTATAGGAAAGCCGGTCGTCCGCCGCGGTCCAGCTCTCGGCAACATCACCGACGACATTCGGATAGTTGTGGGCCTCGTAGCGCAGCAGCGTGGAATAGTGCGGCGCCACGCGGTGCATCACGGCGAAGGTGCTCGTTGCATGCAGATCATAGGTCGGCGGCTCCGCCGCAACCGCGTAGGTCAGGGTTCCGCCCCGGCGCGGCGGGCCATCTCCCTGGGCTCGCGCATGTCCGGGAAGGCTGAGCGCGGAGAACCCCAGCGCGGGCAGCGCCAGCGCCGTACGCCGGCTGAAGTTTCGGCTGTTGATGTGGTCGGTCATGGTCCGTTCTCCTGGTATTTTTCTTGTTGTGCTTTGCAGGGTCAGGTTCGGAATTTTGGGTCGAGCCAGTCGCGGAGCGAATCGCCGAACAGGTTGAAGGCAAAGACGGCGAGCGAGATCGCAAGCCCGGGAAACAGAATCATCCACGGCGCCTCCTGATAGAAGTTCGAGGAGTCACCTGAGAGCATCAGCCCCCATGCCGGCTTCGGCTCGGAGACGCCGAGCCCAAGGAAGGACAGCGATGCCTCAAGCAAGATCGCCTGCGCGATATAGGCCGTGAGCAGGATGAGATAGGGCGCCAGGACATTCGGGGCCATATGGCGGAGAATGATGTGGCTGTGGGTGTACCCACCCGCCCGCGCCGCATCGACATAGGGCATGGCGCGCACGGCCAGCGCGGCGGAACGTATGACACGCGCTGCACGCGGCATGATCGGGATGGAGATGGCGGCGATAAGGTTGAGATCGATCCCCATGATCGGGCGGTGCCCCACCACCGCCACAACCACCAGCGCCAGGACGATGATCGGGAAGGACAGGACGATATCGACGAAGCGCTGCAGAATCAGATCCACTCGTCCGCCGAAATAGGCCGAGGTCACGCCCAGCAGCCCGCCGATCGTGCAACCCAGGAACGAAGACAAGAAGCCGATCGTCAACGCCGTACGTGCGCCATAGATGATGCGGGTCAGGATATCGCGCCCGAAGGCATCTGCACCCAACGGATGCTCCATCGACGGCGGCGAGAGCATTGCCAGGAAGTCGATCGCCTCGGGGTCATAGGGCGCCACGACATTGGCGAAGATGGCCGCGGCGGCCATCACCAGGATGACAACGAGACCCGCCGCGCCAAGCGGCTGTGCCATGATGAAGCCCAGCACCGGATTGCGCCGCCGCCACGCCATCACCGGCCCATCACGCGTGGATGCGCTCATCGTCGATCCCCTCAGCCGTGCCGGACGCGTGGATCGAGCACGCCATAGAGCATGTCGACGATCAGGTTCATCGACACGAACACCACCGCGAGCAGCATCACCAGCGCCTGGACCAGGATGAAATCGCTGCGCGACACCGCCTCGACGAACAGCCGGCCGATGCCGTTCAGGTTGAAGACCTGCTCGGTCACCACCAGCCCACCGATCAGGAATGCGAATTCCAGGCCGATCACGGTAATCGCCGGTAGCAGCGCGTTGCGCATCGCATGCCGCGCCACGACCATGCGTTCGAAGACGCCCTTGGCCCGTGCGGTGCGGATGTAGTCCTCCTTCATCACCTCGATGATCGAGGACCGCACCATCCGCGCGACCACCGCGGCGTAGCGGTAGCCAACCGCCAATGCCGGCCAGATCAGCTGCGAGATGTTCTTCAACGGCGATTCGAAGAAGGGCGTGTAGGTAACCGGAGGTGACCAGTGAAACACCGTCAACAGCCCAAGGATGATGAGCATCCCCAACCAGAAGGACGGCACCGCCAGGCCGGCTATTGTGAAGATGCGGGCCACGTAATCGATCCAGGTATCGCGAAACAGCGCAGATATGGTGCCCAGCGGCACAGCAATCAGCACCGCGATCACCGCCGCCATCAGCGCCACCTGCACCGTCAACCCGATGCGGACACCGATCTCCTCAGCCACCGGCCGCCCGGTCCACATCGAAGTGCCAAGATCCAGCGTCACCAGCCCCTGCATCCAATCGCCGAATTGGGTCACCAATGGGCGGTCGAGACCGAGCCGGGCGCGTTCGCTCGCCAACAGCTCCTGCGTCACATAGCCGCCGTCGCTCCGCATCTTCACCTCAACGATGTCGCCCGGAACGACGCGGAGCATGAAGAAGGTGATGAGCGCCACGCCGAGCAAGGTGGGAATCATCAAGGCGATGCGGCGTGCGGCATAGGCCAGCATGATGGCTCCTCTCCCCTCAGATCCGGATACATGCGGCGAGATGGCCAGGTCGAATTTCACGAAGCGGCGGTATGATCTCGGCACATTCCCGTATGGCTTTCGGGCAGCGCGTGCGGAACACACAGCCGGAGGGCGGTGCCAAGGGCGATGGGAGTTCCCCACGCAAGGCCCGCGGTGCACGCGCACGCTCCTTCACCGGGTCCGGCACCGGGGCCGAATCCAGCAACGCCTGGGTATAGGGATGCAAGGGTGCGGCGTAGAGTTCGTCGCGATCGGCGACCTCCATCACCCGTCCCAGATACATCACCACCACGCGCTGCGAGAGATGACGCACCACGGCCAGGTCGTGGGCAATGAACAGATAGGCGACGCCGAGCTCGGCTTGCAGTTCGGCAAGCAGGTTGATGATCTGTCCCTGCACCGAGACATCGAGCGCCGAGACGGCCTCATCACAAACAATGAAATCCGGCTCCATCGCCAATGCCCGCGCGATCCCGACCCGCTGCCGCTGCCCACCCGACATCTGGTGCGGATAACGCTCCGCCATCTCCGGCGGCAGCCCGACCTGACGCAACAGCGAAGCGGCACGATCATGCGCCTCGGCCGTTGCCATGTTCAGCCGATACGTCAACGGCTCGCGGATCGTCGCACCCACCGTCATGCGCGGGTTGAGCGAGCTGTAGGGGTCCTGGAAGATCACCTGGATGCGCGTCCGCATCGCCCGCATCTCCGCGGCGCTGGCTTTGGCGATGTCCTTGCCGTCGAACAGGATCTCGCCCCGCGTCGGTTCCTCCAGGCGCAGCACCAGGCGCCCGACGGTCGTCTTGCCGCAGCCGGATTCGCCCACCAGGCCAAGGGTCTCGCCCCGCCCGATCGAGAAGGACACCTCTTCCGCCGCACGGACCGTGGCCATCTTTCCGAAGAGCCCGCGCCCTGGCACGGCGAAGTGCTTGCTCAGGCCGCGCACCTGCAGCAGCGGTGTTACCTCGGCCGCCAACGCGGGCGCTGCCGCGGCCGGCCGGGCCGCCGTCAGCGGCACGGCACCGGGCATCTCCTCCGCACGATGGCACGCGGCACGGCGGGCATCGCCCACGGGGCGCAGCGCAGGATCACTGTCACACACAGGGATCCGGGCAGTGCAACGCGGCGCGAAGCGGCAGCCGGAAGGCGGATCCATCAGGTTCGGCGGCAGGCCCTCGATGGTCTCCAGCGCGCCGCCACGCGCCTGATCCAACCGCGGCACCGAGCGCATCAGCCGCACGGTGTACGGGTGGCGTGGCGCGCGGAAGACCCGGTCGGCCGGCCCTTCCTCCACCACGCGGCCGGCATACATCACCGCCAGCTGGTCGGCATAACGCGCGACGATGCCAAGGTTGTGCGTGATCAGCACGAGCGTAATGCCGAGCCGCCGCGACAGATCCTTCATCAGCTCCAGGATCTGCGCCTGGATGGTGACGTCGAGGGCCGTGGTCGGCTCATCGGCGATGATGAGCTTGGGGTCGCAAGCGAGCCCGATCGCAATCATCACCCGCTGCCGCATGCCGCCGGAGAATTGATGCGGGTACTGCCTGAGCCGCCGCTCCGCATCCGGAATGCCGACCATGCCGAGCAGTTCGACCGACCGGACCCGTGCCTGCGCCTCGGACATGCCGAGGTGTATGATCAGCGGCTCGGCCAGTTGCATCCCGATGGTGAGCACCGGATTCAGGCTGGTCATCGGTTCCTGGAAGATCATCGCGATGTCACGGCCGCGCAGGGCCCGCATCTCGCTCTCCGGCAGGGCGAGCAGATCGCGCCCGCCGAACAGAATCCGCCCGCCGGTGACACGGCCCGCGGGTCTGGCCAGCAGGCGCATGACGGATAGCGCGGTGACCGATTTGCCGCATCCGGATTCGCCGACCAGGGCCAATGTCTCACCGGGGCGCACCGACCAACTGACCCCATCCACCGCGCGCAACGTGCCGGACGCGGTCGTAAATTCGACCGTCAGATTCTCGACCGCGAGAAGGGGAAGCGCGGCGTCGCGCGCCTCCGTATCCTGTCCCACGTCCAGCGCGGACAACGCGGTGATCACGATATCCGGTCCTCCGTCACGATCTTCTTCTTACAACATATAAAATGCGTTATCGGGTGGCGGCGCAACCCGGTTCGTCGGGAAATCGGATCATGCCGGGCGCAGTATGCTCACGCCGATGCTGCGACGGCCCTGAAGGTCACGATGCGCCTCGGCGGCATCGGCCAAATTGTAAACTTTACCGAGTGCGACGCGCAGCGTTCCATCCGCTACCGCCGCGAACACGTCACCGGCCCGCCACAACAATTCGGCACGATCCTGCGTGTGGGTGACGTAGCCCGGGCTGGTCACGTACAGCGAACCGAGTGTGTTGAGCCGGAACAGGTCGAACGGCGGAAGTGGGCCGGAGGCGGTGCCAAAGCTCACCAACATGCCGCGCGGCCGCAGGCAGAGCAGCGAGGCTTCGAAGCTGTCGCGCCCGACCGAATCGAACACCACCGGGACCCCTGCCCCGCCGGTGAGGGCGCGGACCCGTGCGGGCAAATCCTCCCGCGAGTGGACCACGACATGCGCGCAGCCATTGCTCGCCGCAGTTGCCACCTTCTCCTGGCTGCCTACCACGCCGATGACGTCTGCGCCCTTGGCGGACGCCCATTGGCAGAGCAGCGAGCCGACACCGCCCGCCGCGGCATGCACGACGATCGTCTCATCCTTCTGCACGCGGTAGGTTGTATGCAGCAGGTAATGCGCCGTAATTCCCTTGTTGAAGACAGCAGCGGCAATGTCGTCACCGACAGTGTCGGGAATCGGCACCAGATGCTCGGCCTTGACGCAGCGCAGATCGGCATAGGAACCAAACGGCGGGAAGGAATAGACCACCCGCTGCCCCGGCTGCACCGCCTCCACTCCCTCCCCGACCTCCAGCACCACACCGGCTGCCTCGATCCCCAGGGTCGCCGGATAGGCAGCCAAGGGATAGCGGCCGCTGCGGTGCTGAATGTCGATGAAGTTCACGCCGATCGCGGTGTGGCGCAGCAGCACCTCGCCTGCGGACGGCGCCTCGACCATGCGCTCCTCGACGCGCAGCACCTCCGGCCCACCCGGATGGTCAATCAGGACGACGCGCGTCGTTCTTGCCGCCATGCTCAACGCCCCCCGGAGACGGTGACGTTGATGCCGAGCACGTAGGACGCCTCGGGTGAGAGCAGGAAGAGGATCACACGTGCCACCTCCTCCGGTGCCGCGACACGGCCGATCGGGACCGTGGGCACGAGGCGGGCAAGGCGGTCGGCGGGGTTCATCTCCGTCTCGGTCAGGCCGGGGCTGACGGCGTTGACGCGGATGCCGTTGCGCGCGACCTCCTGCGCCAATCCGATGGTCAGGCTGATCACGGCGCCCTTGGAGGCGGCGTAATGCACCCTCTCCCCCGGGCTGCCGCGCACCGCGGCGACGGAGCCGAGGTTCACGATCGCCCCACCCGGCCCACCGCGATCGGTCGCCATGCGCCGCACGGCTTCTCGCGCGCAGAGCATGGGACCGATCACGTTAATGTCGATGAGGCGGCGCAGCTCGGCGACCGGCAGATCCACCAGGCTGGCCGGGCCGCCGTTCATGCCCGCATTGTTGACCAGGCCGGTGACTTTGCCGAAGTGGGCCTCGGCCGTGTCGAACAGGCGCGTCACATCGGCCTCGACCGATGTGTCCGCCTGCACCATCTCAACCTCACCGCCGGCGGCGCGGATTTCCTCCGCTACCGCCTCGGCGGCGTCGCGCCGCTCCAGAAAGCTACCGACGACGCGCCAACCGCGCGCGGCAGCCAGGCGGGCCGTGGCGGCGCCGATACCCCGGCTCGCGCCGGTAACCACCAGGACCCCCGCCATCGCCTAGGTGCTCGGCCAGATGGCCGTATGGGTCGCGACCGAGGGCGGGAAGACCGAAACCGCCCTGCCCGACTGCCACTGGATGATGACCAACTCGGCACCGACCCGTCGGCCCTTTTCGTCGAACTTCAGCCGGCCGCCCGGGGAAAGCAGCGCCACCCCATCGGTCAGGTCGAAGGCCCTGATCTGGTCGGCAACCTTGCGGCGATCGGCCACGCCGGCCCGCTCGGTCGCCTCGCGCAGGATCATCATGTCGGCATAGGTCATCAGCGAATCCTGGTTCAGCCAGGGCTCACCAGTACGGGCGGTGAAACGCTGCGCCAGCTCCTCCTGACCCTTGCCGCCCCAGTTCGCGACAATCCCCATGAGGCCCTGGATGATGTTGGCGCCAACAACCTCGCCGAGTTCCGGCGCACCCAGCGCCCCGCCATTGCCAACCTTGGGCAGGCGGTCGCCGCCCAGCCGGTATTCGGCGAACTTGTCCATCAGCAGTTTGGTGTCGGGCACGTTGGAGGTGATGCAGAGCAGGAACTCCGGGCGGCCGTTCCGCACCCGCTGCACGATGGAGGTCGCGTCCGACAGCGGCGGCGTGTAGGTCTCGTCCACCACCGCGCGCAGGTGATGCTTCGCAAGTTCCGTCTCGCGGATCGGACGCATGAAGCTGACTGCGGAGGCGTCATTGCCGGCGATCAGCCCGATCGTCGTCGGCTGCTTTCCGGTCGCAGCCTTCGCCAGGTTCAGGATGGTCGGCAGGGCCTTGCTCGCCTGGTCATCGGCGGTCGGCGACATCTGGAATACGTAGCGGAAGCCGCGATTGGTGATGGCGTCGGAGTAGGAGAGCGTCATCCAGGG
The DNA here is from genome assembly GCF_003253705.1 of Humitalea rosea. Taxonomy (GTDB): domain Bacteria; phylum Pseudomonadota; class Alphaproteobacteria; order Acetobacterales; family Acetobacteraceae; genus Humitalea; species Humitalea rosea. Next base: position 81,095 of record NZ_QKYU01000006.1, on the reverse strand, counting down.
GATTTCCGCGCGCTCCGTCACCTCGGTCACCGCCAAGGTGAAGCTGCTGAGCCAGGCACCGGTGCCGCCGACCAGGTCTGGGTGCTGTGCCACCATGCGCTGCGCGGCATTCTTCGCCTTCTCGGTGGAATCACCGGCGTCGAACACCACCAACTCCATCTGCGCGCCGCCCAAGGCGCGGACGCCGCCCGACTGGTTGATCTCATCGATGGCCATGTCGGCGCCGAGGCGCATCATCTGGCCCTGCCGCGCCCAAGGCCCGGACATCGGCGCCAGCAGCGCGACCTTCACGGTCTGGCCCTGCGCCCGCGCGGGCCTGGCGCCAACCGCCGCGGCCCCGGCGCCAAGGCCCAGTGCCAAGGCCGCGCGACGCGGCATCGCCGGGACGGAGCCGGCGCGGATGATCGTATCCGTCTTCGTGCTATCCTTGGTCATTGCCATATCTCCCAATATTTTCGTTGTGTCGTCAGGCATCATCCAGACCGAGGTAGGACCGGCGCACCCGGTCATCCCCGGCAAGAATTTCGTAGGGACCTTCCAGCACGATCCGGCCGGTCTCCAGCACATAGCCGCGGTCGCAGAGTTCCAACGCCTCGGCGACCCGCTGTTCCACCAGCAGGATGGTCAGCCCATCCTCGCGGTGGATCTGCGAAATCCGGTCGAAGATCAGATCCGCGATGGCGGGGGCGAGCCCCATCGAAGGCTCGTCAAGCATCAGCAGTTTTGGCGCGCAGGCCAAGCCGCGGCCAATCGCCAGCATCTGCTGTTCGCCCCCCGACAGCGTGCCGGCGAACTGCCCGGCCCGCTCCGCGAGAATCGGGAACAAGGTGTGGATGCGGTCGAGCATGCGAACCCAGGCGTGGCGCCCGGCCATGGGATAGGCGCCCATTTCCAGGTTCTCGCGCACCGTCATGGCCTTGAAGACCTGACGGCCCTCCGGGACATGCGCGATGCCGAGATGCGCGCGGCGTGAGGCCGGCATCGCCAGCAGATCCTCGCCTTCGAAGCGGACACTACCCGCAGTCGGCGGAACGATGCCGCTGATGGTTTTGAACAGCGTCGATTTTCCAGCGCCATTCGGACCGACCACCGTGACGAACTGCCCCGCGCCCACCACGAGCGAGACGCCGGCCAACGCCCGCAGGCCGCCATAGGAAACGGCGAGATCGGTTACTTCGAGCATCGCGCGAGCCACTTCCGGCCGAGATACGCCTCGATCACCTTTCGGTCCTCCACCACCTCGCGCGGATGCCCCTGCGCCAGTACCCGGCCGTGGTCGATGACCAGGAGTTCGTCGGCGATGCGCAGCATCGCGTGCATCGTGTGCTCGATGATGATCGTGGTCATGCCCTCCGCGCGCAGCCCCTTCAGCACATCCAGCACCGCGTCGCATTCGTCGCGGCCGAGGCCCGCCAGGGTTTCGTCCAGCAACAGCAACCGCGGCCGTCCGGCCAGGGCGCGCGCCAACTCCATCAGGCGAAGCTCCTTGCTGGTCAGCCCGCCCGCGGGCGCGTCGGTGAGATGCGTGAGCCCGGTGCGGGTGATCGCCTCCCGTGCCGCCGTCACCGCCTCCTCATCGGGCAGGCCGGCGCCATAGGCACCGACCAGCACGTTGTCGAGCAGCGGCAGACGGGGGAAGCTGCGCACCACCTGGAAGGTGCGGCCGACGCCCATCCGGCAGATCTCGAACAGCTTGCGGCCGATGATCTCCTCGCCATCCATCCGCGCCTCGCCGCGATCGGCCGGCAACACGCCGTTGAGGGCGTTGAACATGGTCGTCTTGCCCGCGCCATTGGGCCCGATGATGCCGAGGATGCTGCCCTGTACGACCGAGAAGCTGACGTCATCCACCGCCCGCAGCCCGCCGAAGGATTTGGACAGGCCCCGCACCTCGAGCAGCGTCTTGCCGCTCGGCGGGGGCGACGGCCTGGCCGCGGGGGCGGCAGGCACCCGTGCGGGCGCCTCCGGCACCGGTGACGGCCGGGGGGCCGCCTGCCGCGCCCAGCGGTCGCGGATGGACCAGTAGAGGCCCTCCGGCGCCAGCAGCATGATCAGGATGATCGCCGCGCCATAGACCACGCCCTGGATGCCGGGGATGATCTCGCCCAACTCGGCGTGCAGCGTCTCGGAGAGCGGGATCAGGATCGCCGCGCCGATCAGCGGCCCCCAATAGGTGCCGACGCCGCCGAACAGCGCCACCACCAGCGCCTGGGCCGAGACCAGCATGCCCAGCACCGCCTCCGGCGTCACCACCAGCAGCACACAGGCGTAGAAGCCGCCCGCGGCGCCGGCCATCCCGCCGCTGAGCATCAGCGCGCGCATCTTCCACTGCCGGACATTGAGCCCCGCGGCCTCGGCCGCCAGCTCGTTCTGGCGGATCGCCATCAGCGACAGGCCAAAACGCGAATTCTCCACCACCATACTGATGGCCATCGCCAGGGCCAGCAGCCCGACCGCGAGCACGGTATAGACACGCGGATCGGTGAACTGCATCCAGGTCACCGGCTCGTCCCGCCGCATCGGCAGCGAAACTTCATTGTAGCCCAGATACTGCGCCAGATAGGACATCAGCAGCGGGTAGGCGAGCATCGCCAGCGCGAAGTAGTGCCCGCGGAGGCGGAAGGTCGGCAGCCCGATCAGCAGCGCCGCCGCAGCACCGACCACCGCCGCCAGCGGAATGCCGATCCATGGCGTCAGGTTCAGCATCGTCAGCAACAGCGCGACGGTATAGGCGCCGAGGCCGAAGAAGGCGGCATGGCCGAAGGAGGTCAGGCCGACGTAGCCCGAGAAGACATTCCACGACAGGCCGAGCACCGCCCAGATCGGCACCAGTGTCAGCATCAGCTGGTAATAGCTGTTGGTCACCACGGCGCTGATGGCCAGATAAGCCACCAGCAGCCCGGCCAGGATCATCCCATGCCGTCGCAGGCGGGGAGTCGCGCCGGGCCTCATGCGCGTTCCGCCGAGCGGCCGAAGAAACCTTGCGGCCGCAGGACCAGGATCAGCAGGAAAACGACGAAGATCGCGGCGTTCTGCAGTTGTGGCGGCAGGATCAGGCCCGAGAATTGCTGCACGAAGCCAACCGTCAGCCCGCCCCAGAAGGCGCCCAGGATGCTGCCCATGCCGCCCAGCACGACGCCCGCATACATGATGATGACGAAGTCCAGCCCGGCGAAGGGTGAATAGGAGATGTAGGTCGCGATCAGCCCGCCCGCGACCGCGGTGATGCCGCTGCCAAGGCCGAAGGCGATGCGATGCGCGCGATCGACGTCCACGCCCGCATAGGTCGCCGCGGTGGGATTGTCGGCCGCTGCCCGCAGCGAACGGCCGAGGCGCGTGCGTTCCAGCATCACATACAGGATGATGGCAACGGCGATGGCGACAACGCTCGAAAGCAGTCGCGCCTTGTTCAGGAAGATCAGCGAATCATAGAACGGCGTCTCGATCACCCAGGCCGAGGAGGAGAGCGGTGTCCGCACCGAGCGCGGGGACGAGCCGAACACGATCAACCCGCCATTCTGCAAGATCAGCGACACGCCAAGCGTCACGATCAACTGCCCGAAATGCCCCTCGTCCAGGCTCGCCGTCGTGCGCAGCCCCGAGACGCGCGAGATGATAAAGCGGTGCAGCAGCACCCCACCGGCAAAGACGATCGGCCCGGCCAGCATCGCGGCCAGCAACGGCCCGGCATAGGGGCCGAGGAAGTTCAGCAGGCCCCACCCGGTGAACAGGTAATAGGCGGCATACATGCCGAGCATCAGGAAATCGCCTTGGGCGAAGTTCACGACGCGCATGACGCCGAAGATCAGCCCCAGCCCGACGCACATCAGCCCGTAGATGCAGCCGATCAGGATGCCCGCGGTCAAGGCGTTGAGGATATTCTCAACGAGGATCTGCGGGTCGCTCATGGACCGCCATCTCCACGCGGGTCGCGTGGCGCGGGCGTACTGGCACTCATGTCCCTGTACAACATGGTCCTCCTCGTCGCGCCGTTCGGTGTCCGCCGGCGTCTCTTTTGCTGACCTCCCCGCCTGCCGCGGAGAGGGTCGTCTTACGCCTCGATGGTCCCCGATGCCCGCAAAGCGGCGATGCGCGCCGCGTCGTAGCCGAGGATGCCGGCCAGCACTGCGTCGGTGTGTTCGCCGATCAGTGGCGGTCGGGTCAGTTCCACGCGCTCCCCATCCAGCCGGAAGGGCGGCGAGGTATAGGTTGCCACCTTCAACTCGGGATGATCCAGACGTTGCCAATACCCACGATGGCGAAGTTGCGGGTCCTGCTCTATCAGGCTGCGCGGATCGGCCACCACACCGGCCGGTACGCCCGCTGCCTGCAAGGCTGACATCACGGCCTCGGCCTCGTGCAGGCGGGTCCAGCGGGTCACGGCGGCCTCAAGCTCATCGGCGCGGGCCACGCGCCCGGCCGCTGTCGCAAGCTGCGGATCGGCCGCAAGCGCCTCCGCCCCGATGGTCCGGGCCAGCGCCAGCCATTGCGCGTCGGTCAGCACCGTCACCGCGCACCAGCGATCTTCGCCCTTGCAGCGGAAGACATTGTGCGGCGCATGGCGGGCGGAGCGGTTGCCGACGCGCTGCGGCTCCTGCCCGGTAATCGCCTGATCCAGCACCGCGGGGCCAACGCAGTTGATGGTGGATTCAACCTGCGCGAGATCGATTTTCATGCCCCGGCCCGTGCGCCGCCGATACCGCAGCGCCGCCAGCACCGCAAAGGCGGCGTGATACGGGTTTGCGGCGTGGTCAGGGAAATGCGTGCCAGGCCCGAGCGGCGGCCCATCATGATAGCCGGTCAGCGACATCAGCCCGGTCACCGCGCTGATCGTCATGCCGACACCGAGCAGGTTCGACAGCGGCCCGTCCTCGCCATACATCGGCATCGAGAGGTAGATCACATCCGGCCGTATCCGCCGCACCTCCTCATAGCCGAGCCCGAGCCGCTCCATCGCCCCGGGGCCGAAATTGTTGCTGACGACATCAGCTGTTCGGATGAGGTCGCGCACCACCGCGCGGCCCTCGGCCGCCTTAAGATTCAGCGCGACGCTGCGCTTTCCGGTGTTGCGCGACGCGAAATATCCACTGCGGTTCACGCCAGGAATGCCATCGCGGAACGGACCGCCGAGCCGCACCGGATCGACGCGCGTGGCGCTCTCGACCTTGATGACCTCCGCGCCGAAATCGGCGAAGATCTTGGTCGAGAACGGGCCGGCACCGGCCCAGGTGAGATCCGCGAAGCGGATGCCGCGGAGGAAATCGGCTTTCATCTTCGGTCTCCTCCCGCTCAGCCCGCGATCGAATGCAGGGCGCCGCGGCCGAGCAATTCCTCGCTCTGCTCACCCACCAGCGGCGCCGGCCGGTCCACGCGCCAGACGGGCTCCGACAGGCGATAGGGCGCGCCCGGAAAGCGCAGCGCGCGGCCGGCGGCCGGATGCGGCAGGTCGTGGAAGTAGCGCCGGAACACCAGCTGCGGATCGGCCGCGAGATCGGCGATCCCGCTGACCGGGGCCATGATGATCCGCCGCCGCAGCGCCTGGTTGCGCATCTCCGCCTTGCTCTTGTTGGCGGCGAAGGATTCGAACAGGGCACGGAACTCGTCGCGCAGGGCGCGGGTCGCGCGCTTGCGGCGATCGCTCCAGTCCAACTCGGCCAGGCGTTGCCCGCCGGGATGGCCTTCCTCCGCCATCCAATCCACCAGCGCCTTCCACGACAACGGCATCGAGAGCGGGCTTGCGAGGAACACATGCCCGTCCTGGCAGGCAAAGATCTGTTCCGTCGCGTCGCGCGTGCCTTCGCCGCCGCGCATCGGGATGCGGCCCTCCAGGTCCCAGACCTGCAAGGCGTTCTGAAGCGAATGCGCGATGCATTCCTGCGCAGAGACATCGATCAGATGCGCGCCGCCGCCATTCACCTCGATGTCGTAAAGCGCAAGCGCGGTTGCCGTGGCCGCGTAAAGCGAGGCGACGAAGCCCGCCTGGCCGCCGGCGATGCGCAGCGGCGGCGATCCCGGATCGCCCGACATCCAGGTGATGCCGCCAAGGGATTGCGTCACGAGATCTGAGCCGAGATACCCCGCATAGGGCCCGTCCAGCCCGAAATGCGAGATGAGCGTCACCACCCGCGCCCCGGGCACCGACAGTACGAGCGGCAGCAGAGCCGCCTCCTCGCCATCGATCACCACGGCGCCCGCGCTGGCGATCAGATCCACCAGGACAGCGCGCCCGGCCTCCGACTCAAGATCCAGGGCGATGCTTTTCTTGTTGGCGTTCAAGAAGGCGTAGCTGACGTCACCGCCAAGCCCGGGCAAGGCCGCTTCGCCGCGATCCGCGCGCCCGGAGATCGGCTCCACGCGGATCACCTCCGCACCCAGATCGGCGAACAACCGCGTGGCATAGGCGCTGAGCTCGCGCGTCAGGTCGATGATCCGCAACGCATCATACGGGCGGTCGGCAGGCTGGGACATAGGATCCTCCTTCCGGTTCGGCGCGGGCTTCACGCCGCGTCTCCTCCGGTCAGCACGTCGGTCAGCACGGCCAGGACGGCCTCGGGCGCCTCATAGGCGACCCAATGGCCGGCACCAGGAATGACATGCACCGCGGCATCCGGCCGCGCCCGCCGCAGCGCCGCGACGCGGCCGGCCAGGTCGGGCATGGCGGGCGCGTCATACTCGCCCCAGATCGCGGTGACCGGCGCCGGTACGCGTTGCAGCGCCGTGCTGAGCAGCGCCGTGGTGGCGAAGGGCACGCTGGCGAGCCGCGCATGGCGGCTGTTCCAGTCCTGGATCTCGAGCGCCAAGGCATCGACGCGTGCGGGATCGGCGATCATCAGCCGCTCCAGATTGGTACGGTTCGCAGCCTCCCGCGCCGCTCCGGTCTTGTCGCGCACGCGTTCGAGCCGGATCGAGCCGCGCGGCGTGCCGAGCGCCCCGGCGCCAAGCAACGTCAGCGACCGCACAAGCTCCGGCGCCGCGGCCGCGGCATGGCCGGCGATCAGCGCGCCGAAGGAAAAGCCGATCAGGTCGCATGTCCCACCCGGCGGCAGCATCTCCCGCATGCCAGCGGCGACGATCGCGCCGACACTTTCGGGGCCATAGGGCTCGGGCGGCATGTCTGACTCACCGAGGCCCGGCAGGTCGGGCGCCAGCACCGTCCGGTAGCGGGCCAGGGCCGTGATATTGCGTGCCCAATGCCGCCAGGACCCCGCGCCGCCGTGCAACAGCACGAGGGGCGGCCCCTCACCCCAGATGTGCCAGACCATCGCGCCGGCGCCGCAGGGCGTCGTGGTGCGCCGCGCGCTGCCGGACAGGCGGGCGAGCAGCAGGGAGTCGGGCACGGCATCGCCCGGACGGAGGGTTTGCAGCGTCATGCCGAAAGGTTCGCTCCAGCATGGGCAAGTGCTGCTGCTGCGAAGTGACCGATGATCTCGGGTTCACGTTTCATGCTTCTCGGCGCCTCCGAGCGCAGATTGTGCAGAATGCATTCTACCCGTCAAGCGCCGCCTGTGCTGTTGCCGTGCCGCCTATTGCGGCAGGGGAAATGCCGCGAGATACGGTGCGTAGTCTGGCTCCACTTCGATCTCGAGCGTCGCCAGAAGCCGCACCACGCCGCAGTAGAATGCGACCACCACGGTCAGATCCGTCAGTTGCTCGGCAGTCAGATGCGGGCGCAGCGCATCGAAGGTCGCGGCCGACATGCCGGGGCCTTCCCACATCTCGCGCGCGCCGCGCAGCACCAGCCGTGCGGCCGGTTCCAGCCCGCTCGTCTGCCCGATGGTCTCGGTGGCGATGGCCGCGATATCGGTGTCGGAGACGCCGAAGCCACGGCCGATCTTGACGTGGTGCGACCATTCGTAGGGGCTTCGGGCCAGCCAGCCGATTTGCAGGATCGCCAGCTCCCGCAGGCGTGGATCGAGGCGGCTGTGATGCCGGATGAACATGCCGAGGCCACCGAAGGCCCGCGCGGCGCCTGGGCTATTGGCAAGCACCCGGTGCAGCGCGATGTCGCGCTGCAACAGGTCCTGATGCTCGGGTGGCAGATCTTCGCGTGTCAGGCTGGGGACTCGGGCCAAGGCTGCTGTCTCCTCGTCGCGTCAGGAAAGCTCGCCGAGCCGGTAGAAGCGGGCGGCGGTGTCGTGAAAAAGCGCCGCGCGCTCCGCGGGGCCCCAGTCGGCGGTGATCCGTTTGAAGGCGTTCCACAACGCGGTGTAGCCGCAGCTTGCCTTGTCCACCGGAAAGTTGCTCTCGAACATGCAACGCGCCGGGCCGAAGGCCTCGACCGCCGTCTCGACGTAAGGGCGCCACGCCTCCGCAAGCTGCAGCGAGCTCGGCGGTTCCTCGCCTTCATGGAAGCCAAAGCCGAACAGCCGCATGCCCAGGCCACCGACCTTGAGATGCAGGTTCGGGCACTGCGCCAGTTCGCGGAGCGCGGCGCCCCAGACAGTGGCGACATGCTCGCGGCGATGCTCATACGGGCCGATGCCGATGGCACCGCCGACATGGTTCAGCACGATGGGCGTATCGGGAAAAGCGTCGGCCAGGTCACGCAACTCGGCGAGCTGCGTGTGGTACATCCAGGCATCGAAGCTGAGCCCGAGCGGGCCAAGACAGGCAAAGCCCTGCCGGAACTCCGGATCGAGCAGCAGCCCCGGCGGCGGCATGGCGATGGAGCCCCGGGCCGCCGGGTCGGGATGCCAGGCGGAGATCTGCCGCACCCCGCGAAAGCGCCCCTGCCCGGCGGCGATCTCCGCCTCCAGCACCGGGCGGGCGGCCGCGCCGAGCCTGAGGTCCACAAAGCCGACGATGCCATCGGCGACGCGCGGCCCGCTGGCGCGTGCCGCGGCGCGGGTGGCGGCAGCGGCGACGAAATCCACCTCCCCGACCGGCTGGAAGGCGGGGTCGCCATCGGTACGGTAGGCGGCGCGGCATTCGATGAAGACGCTCGCCCGCACGTCATGGCCCCCGCCGGCATCGGCCAGGAAGTCTTCCAGCAGATAGGGCGCGCCGTCGCGCAATTCCCACAAATGGTGGTGCGCATCCACGATCGGCAGGCCCGGCTCCAGCGCCGGCTCCGCATTGCGGGCCAGCCAGTCGGGGCGAATGGTGGGGTGCCGCACCGCGGCAGGGGGGGCCTCGCTCAGGGGTTTGCTCCGCTTGATTGGGACCGGCGCCGGGCAGCGCCGATCCATGCCTTGTGTCGACACCCAAAAGCCTATGGACGTTTCCGGCGGGTGTCGACCTCTCTGGAATACTTTGTGATGCTTGCCGAATGGCCGCGCGCGGCTTGACGCCAGGAGTGAATTTTCTGAGTGTCGACATAATCGGGAGGAATGGGACGTGCGGCACAGCTCGCCAGCTTACCGTCAGGGCGCGGCATGACGGCGCTGCTGCATCACCAGATACATCGGCATCCGTCCAGCCACGGCCCGGTGCTGCTGCTGATCCACCCGCTCGGCGCCGCCCATGACTTCTGGGACGCCTGCCTGCCCGGCTGGACGCCGCATGTGGGGTGCCTCGCGGTCGATCTGCGCTCGGCGGGGCGCTCCCCTGGCGACGGCGCTCCCCCCGGCCTGGATCGCCATGTCGAGGATCTGGAGGCACTCCGCGCATCACTGGGCCTCGCGCGCCTGATCCCCATCGGCTGTGCCGTCGGCTCGATGGTCGCGGCGGCCTATGCCGCGCGCTACCCGAGCCGCGTCGCCGGGCTGGTGCTGTCGAACCCCACGCCGCGCTCGGCGGAGAGTTCGCGCGCCATGCTCCTGGCCCGGGCCGATGCCGTGCGCGCGGGCGGCATGGGCGCGATCCTGCCCGGCGCCGTCGAGCGCCCCTTCGAGGCGCAGCCGCGCGATGCCCGTTACGCGCACTACCTTGCGGCCTTCGCGACACAGGATGCCGGCGCCTACGCCGATGCGGTCACCGGCTTCGCCACCGCCGATGCAAGCGCCGACCTGCCCCTGGTGCGCTGCCCGGTGCTGCTGCTGGCGGGGCGGCATGATCTGCTGTTGCCGCTGCTCCAGGCCGAGGCGGTGCGCGACCTCCTGCCCCCCGGTGCGCGGCTGGAGGTGGATGAGGCGGGCGCGCATTTCCTGCCCTACCAGCGACCGGACGCCTTCGCACGCCGGGTGATGGACTTCCTGGCCACGCTTCCGGAAAGGTCGGACCCATGACGAACAAAGGCATCCTGCTGGTGCTGATGAACCCGCCCCCGGCCTTCGAGGAGGAGTTCAACGCCTGGTACGACACCGAACACATCCCGGAGCGTCTGGCGGTGCCCGGCTTCGAGACCGGCCTGCGCTACATGGCCCTCGCGGGCGCGCCGCGGTATCTGGCGATCTACGATCTCGCCGCCCTCGCGGTGATGGACTCTCCCGACTACCTCCGTGTCGCGCTTGACCGATCGAGCCCCTGGACCAAACGCGTCACCGCCCGGGCACGGGTGCAGCGCTTCACCGGCGAGCAAATCTATCCGGGCGACCGCGTGACCGGCCGGGCAGCCCGGATCGGGGTGCTGCGCTTCCGCGACCTGACGCCCGATGGGGTAGCGGCGGCTGTGCAGGGGATGCGCCAGACTTATGAAGGCCGCGCCGGGGTCAGCCAGATCCGCGTCTTCGCCGGGGCGGGGACGCGGGGCACCGATGTGTTCGGCGTGGTCGAGGCCCAAGCGCTGCTGCCGGACGCCTTCGATCCTGCCGTCTTCGGGGCCGCCGCGGATGCGCTCGATCTGGTGAATGGCTACACGCCCTTCTGACGCGGGCCGCCGGCCGATCGGAAGGAGTGGCACTTGGCCCTGACCAATCTCGAACGCTTCCGCGCCGTCATCGGGCGCGTGCTGGCCAAGGAGGATGGGCGCCCCTCCCTGGTGGTCGAGATCGCCTGCACCATCGGCGCCGAGATCCTGGACGGGCTGCAGCCACCGGGCAGCGACCTCAACTCGGTCGAGCTGGCGCGCCGGTTCCGCACCAGCCGCACCCCCACGCGCGAGGCGCTGGTGATCCTGGAGAAGGAGGGGCTGGTGGAAATCCCGCCCCGCCGCCGCCCGCGCGTCGCCGACCACGGGCTGAAGGAGGTCGGGGAAATCTATCGTGTCCGCGCCGCCATGCTGGGCCTGGCCGCGACCGAGGCCGCTCGCCATGCCACGGCCGGGGAACTCGCGGAGCTGCGCGCCATCGTCACCGGCATGCAGGAGGCCGCGCGCACCGGTGACAGCGATGGCTATTACTGGGGGAATGTCCGGTTCCACGAACGGTTCGCCGAGCTGTCGCACAACCGCACCCTGCAACGCTCGCTCGACTCGCTGGTCTTGCGCAGCCTGCGCTTCCGCCGGCGCACCTTGTCCAACCCGGAGCGGTTGCAGCGCTCCATCGCCGATCATTCGCGGCTGGTCAGTGCCCTGGAGGACCATGACTCGGAACTGGCCGCGGCACTGGTGAAGGCCAATGTGATGGGCGCGTTGCGGGCGCTGGAGGTGATGCTGGGCGGCGCGGAGGCCGCAGCCTCACTTCAACCGATTGAAATCCTTGGGAAGACCCAAGGAGGGGATGGGATTCGAACCCACGGTAGGGGTTGACCCCCTACAACAGTTTAGCAAACTGCCGCCTTCAGCCACTCGGCCACCCCTCCATAGGGACACGACATATGCGGTGCGGGATGTAGCTTCCCCTGCGGCGCCGGTCAAACGGCCTTAGGAGAGCGGGACCTCCAGCCCCTTGGCGACGCCCGGCCGCGCGGTCAGGGCGGCGTACCAGCGCTTCACTTCGGGGAAATCGGCCAGGTCCACGAGGTGCCGCGCATGACGCCAGGCCCAGCCGAGGATGGCGAAATCGGCGATCGAGGGCTCCCCATCGGTCGCAACCCAGTCACGGCCCTTCAGGCGCTTGTCCAGCACGCCGTAGAGGCGCCGGGTCTCCTTGCCATAGCGGGCGACGCCGTAGTCCTTCGCCGGGCCATCGGGCTGCATCAGGAAGTGATGCATCTGCCCCGGCATCGGGCCGAAGCCGCCCATCTGCCACATCAGCCATTCCCATACGGCGATTTTTTCCCGCGCATTGGCGCCGCCGAAGCGGCCGGTCTTTTCGGCCAGATACAGCAGGATCGCGCCGCTCTCGAACACGCTGATCGGCAGCCCATCCGGGCCTTCGTCATCGGTGATGGCGGGGATGCGGTTGTTCGGGCTGATCGCGAGGAAAGCGGGGGCGAACTGCTCATCCTTGGTGATATTGATGACCTGCACCTTATAGGGCAGCCCCATCTCCTCCAGCGCGACAGTGATCTTGCGGCCGTTCGGGGTCCCAAAGGCGTGAAGGGTGATCATGCGCCGAGCTTCCTTTTCAGAACGTCGTTGACCAGGGCGGGATTCCCGCGGCCCTGCATGGATTTCATGGTCTGCCCAACGAAGAAGCCGAACAGGGTCGCCTTCCCTGCGTGGTACTGCGCGACCTTGTCGGCGTTGGCGGCGAGCATGGCATCGACCGCGGCCTCGATCGCCCCGGTATCGGTGACCTGGCGCAAGCCGCGCGCCTCGACGATGGCGCCGGGCGTCTCGCCGGTCTCGACCATCGCCTCGAACACCTCCTTGGCGAGTTTCCCCGACAAGGTGCTGTCCGCGATCAGGTCCAGCAGCGCGCCGAGGTTCTTCGCGGAGACGGGCGACTCGGTGATGGCCTTGCCGGTGCGGTTCAGCGCGGCGAAGAAATCGCCCATCACCCAGTTCGCCGCCTGCTTCGGATCGCGGCCCTGCGCGACCTCCTCGTAGAAGGCGGCGGTTTCCTTCTCCAGCACCAGCACATGCGCGTCATAGGGCGAGAGGCCGAAATCCTGCACATAGCGGGCACGGCGCGCATCCGGCAGCTCCGGCAGGGCGGCGCGCAGCTCCTCGACCCAGCCCTCGTCCAACACCAGCGGGGGGAGGTCGGGATCGGGGAAGTAGCGGTAGTCATGCGCGTCTTCCTTGGAGCGCATCGACCGCGTCATGCCCCGCGTGGTGTCGAACAGGCGGGTTTCCTGAGTGACCTTCTCACCCGCTTCCCAGACCTCGATCTGGCGCTTCGCCTCGGCCTCGACCGCCTGCATGACGTAGCGGATGGAGTTGACGTTCTTCACCTCGCAGCGCGTGCGAAATTCCTCGCCGGATTTGCGGACCGAGACATTCACATCGGCGCGCAGGGAGCCCTGCTCCATGTTCCCATCGCAGGTGCCGAGGTAGCGCAGGATCTGGCGCAGTTTGGTGAGGTAGGCGCCGGCTTCTTCCGGGGAACGCATGTCGGGTTCCGACACGATTTCCATCAGCGCCACGCCCGACCGGTTCAGGTCGATGTAGGATTTCGTCGCATGCTGGTCATGCAGCGACTTGCCCGCATCCTGCTCCAGATGCAGGCGGGTGATGCCGATGTCCTTGCGCGTGCCATCGGCCAGCTCGATCTCCAGCACGCCCTTGCCGACGATCGGGAATTCGAACTGGCTGATCTGATAGCCCTGCGGCAGATCGGCGTAGAAGTAGTTCTTGCGGTCGAAGCGCGACCACAAATTGATCTCGGCCTTCAGCCCGGCGCCGGTGCGGACCGCCTGGGCCACGCATTCGGCATTGATGACCGGCAACATGCCGGGGAAGCCGGCATCGACGAAGGAGACCTGGCTGTTGGGCTCGGCACCGAATGCGGTGGCGGCGCCGGAAAACAGCTTGGACTCGCTGGTCACCTGGGCATGGACTTCCAGCCCGATGACGACTTCCCAGGGGCCGGTCGCCCCATCAAGCACGTAAGTCACGACCACGCTCCTTGTCGGCCCAGACGAAGACCCGCTCCTGCTCGCCCTGCAGGAATTCGGCCTCGTCGCCACCGGGGAATTTGTCCCGCAGCTCCGCGGATTTGGCAAAGCCCTTCAGCGCCTCTTCCGTCATCCTGCCCTCGGCCACGCCGGCGGCATCGACGACCACGGCCGTCACCATCGGCCAGGCGCGGTCGATCGCGTAATCCATCAGCTCGTGCAGATGCGGCGCCATGCGGACGCGGGACTGCGACAGCGTCGAGCCATTCGCCTTGGCGACGTCGAGGGTGGTCATGAAGTGGCGCTTCTCCGCCGCCGCGCGAATGGCGGCCAGCGTGGTCCACATATTCAGCGGCCCGCCGCGGCGGCGCTCGATCTCGTCGCTCGCGGCACGGCACAGGGGCATGTCGGTGCGGTCCTGGGCGCGGTGGTTGGCAACGATGCGGCGCAGGTCGGGCAGGCTCTTGCCCGAGACATCGACGCTCATGCCATCACCTGCGGCAGGGCCGAGAAGCCGGCGGCGCGCTCGATCGCGGCGCCGACGGTGAAGACGGTTTCCTCGTCGAACCCTCGTCCGATCACCTGCAGGCCAAGCGGCAGCCCCTGGGCGTCGAGCCCCGCGGGGATGCTCATCGCCGGCAGGCCGGAGAGGTTGGCGGTCACGGTGAATACGTCGTTCAAATACATCGCGATGGGGTCATCCTGTTTGTCGCCGCTGGCGAAAGCGGCCGAAGGCGTGGAAGGCGTGAGGATCGCGTCGCAATCGGCAAAGGCCGTTTCGAAATCGCGGCGGATCAGCGCGCGGACCTGCTGCGCCTTCACGTAATAAGCGTCGTAATACCCGGCGGAGAGCACGTAGGTGCCGATCATGATGCGCCGCTTTACCTCGGCGCCAAAACCGGCGGCGCGGGTGCGCTCGTACAGATCCTTCAAATCCTCGCCCGGCACCCGCATGCCGAAGCGGACACCGTCGTAGCGCGCGAGGTTGGAGGAGGCCTCGGCCGGCGCCACGATGTAATAGGTCGGCAGCGCGTATTTGGTGTGCGGCAGCGAGATCGGCACGATCCGCGCGCCCTCCGCCTTCAGCCAGGCGATGCCCTGGTCCCAGAGCGCCTGGATCTCGGCCGGCATCGCATCCAGCCGGTATTCCGCCGGCACGCCGATCCGCAGCCCTTTTACCGAGCGGTGGCAGGCGGCCGCGAAGTCAGGCACCTCGCGCTCGGCGCTGGTGCTGTCCTTGGGGTCGTGCCCGGCCATGCTGCGCAGCAGGATGGCGCTGTCCTCGACCGTGCGGGCGATCGGCCCCGCCTGATCCAGGGAGGAGGCGAAGGCCACGATCCCCCAGCGCGAGCAGCGCCCATAGGTCGGCTTGATCCCGACGATCCCGCAGAAGGCCGCGGGCTGGCGGATCGAGCCGCCGGTATCGGTCGCGGTCGCGCCCAGCGCCAGCCGCGCGGCCACCGCCGCCGCCGACCCGCCCGAGGAGCCGCCCGGCACCAAAGCGACGCCCTGGTTGTCGCGCCGGCGCCAGGGGTTCTGCACGCCGCCGAAGGCCGAGGTCTCGTTGGACGAGCCCATGGCGAATTCGTCGAGATTGGCCTTGCCCAGGAACACCGCGCCGTCGCGCAGCAGGTTCTTGGTGACCGTGCTCTCATAGGGCGGCACGAAATCGCCGAGGATGCGGCTGCCGGCCGTGGTCCGCACACCTTGCGTGCAGAACAGATCCTTGATCGCCAAGGGAATACCGTTCAGCGGCCCGGCCTCCCCCTGCGCGCGCCGGTCATCGGCGGCACGGGCGGCGGCCAGCGCTGCCTCGGCGGTCACGGTGATGAAGGCGTTGATCTGCGGGTTCACCGCCTCGATCGCCTTCAGATGCGCTTCTGTCAGCTCAACGGCCGAAATCAGGCCTTCCTCCAGCGCGCTCAGCGCGCCGGCGAGGGAAAAATGCGTGGCTTCCATCACTCGACAACCTTCGGCACGGCGAAAAACACACCCGCGCGGTCCGGGGCATTGGCGAGCACCGCCTCGGCCTGGCCGCCATCGGTCACCACATCGGGGCGCAGCGGCAGGATGGCGTCGCCGCCGCCGGACATGGCCTCGACCCCGGTCGTGTCCACGGCCTGCAATTGCTCGATCCAGCCCAGGATGCCGTTCAGCTCGGCTTGCAGGCGCGGAACCTCGTCGTCCTCGACGCGAAGGCGGGCCAGATTGGCAACGCGGCGGATGGTGGCGGCATCAAGCGACATGGGGTGGGAAAAATCCTGTGGCTGCGGCCTGATCCCTACCAGCGGCTACCCCTCCCCACAACTTGCGTGCGCGGCGGCGCTGCCCCACACCCCCGCGCATGGCCCTCCTCCCCCTCCCCGAATTGCGTGCCAGGCTGACGCGGCACGCCTGCCTGATCGGGATCGATCCTGGATCGGTGCGGATCGGCCTCGCGGTCAGCGATATCGGGCTGATGCTCGCCACCCCCGCCGGCACCATCCTGCGCGGCAAGCTGGCGGCCAATGCCAAGGAACTGGCGGCGCTGGTGAAAAAAACCGGGGCCGGAGGGCTGGTGGTCGGCCTGCCCTTGGAAATGGACGGCCGGTTCGGCCCCGCCGCCCAGGCCGCCAAGGATTGGGCGCGCGCCATCGCCGAGGCGGTCGGCCTGCCGGTCGCGACCTGGGATGAGCGCCTGTCCTCGGCCGCGGTGAACCGGATGCTGATCTCGGAGGGCGACCTGACCCGCGCCAAGCGCGCCCGCGCCGTCGATGGCGCCGCCGCCGCCTATATGTTGCAGTCGGCCTTGGATGCATCCCGGCCCGCCGCTACCCTGCCGCCGCCTGCTTCGGAGTCGTGATGCTCGCCTATCCTCATAAGCATCTGCTGGCGATCGAGGGGCTGGAACAGCCCTATATCGTGGACCTGCTGGATCTGGCCGAGTCCTATGTGCTGCTGAACCGCAGCGGGAAAACCCAGCGCGACCTGCTCAAGGGCCGCACCCTGATCAATCTGTTCTTCGAGGACAGCACCCGGACCCGGACCTCCTTCGAACTGGCCGGCAAGCGGCTGGGGGCGGATGTGATCAACATGGCGGTCTCGACCAGCAGCGTGAACAAGGGCGAGACCCTGCTGGACACCGCCAGCACGCTGAACGCCATGAACACCGACCTGCTGGTCATCCGCCACGCCCAGTCCGGCGCGCCCGCCCTGCTGGCGCAGAAGGTGTCGGCGGCCGTCATCAATGCCGGCGACGGCACCCATGAACACCCGACCCAGGCGCTGCTGGACGCGCTGACCATCCGCCGCCGGAAGGGCCGGATCGAGGGGCTGACCGTCGCCATCTGCGGCGATGTGCTGCACAGCCGGGTCGCGCGCAGCAACATCCATCTGCTGCTGGCGCTGAACGCCAAGGTCCGCATCATCGGCCCGCCCACGTTGATCCCGGCCGAGGCCGCCCGCCTGGGGGTCGAGGTGTTCCACGACATGCGCGCGGGGCTGGCCGGGGCGGATGTCGTGATGATGCTGCGCCTGCAGCGGGAACGCATGTCGGGCGGCCAGGTGCCCTCGGCGCGCGAATTCTTCCGCTTCTACGGGCTGGATGCGGCGAAACTGGCCCATGCCGCCCCGGATGCCATCGTCATGCACCCGGGCCCGATGAACCGTGGCGTGGAGATCGACAGCGCCATCGCCGACGATCCGATCCGCAGCGTGATCGGCGAGCAGGTGGAGATGGGCGTCGCCTGCCGCATGGCGGTGCTCGACGTGCTGGCCCGCCGCCTGCCCCGGAATCACTGATGACCGACCTCCTCATCACCGACGCCCGGCTGCTCGACCCTGCCACCGGGCTGGATGCGCGCGGCGACCTGCTGGTGCGCGACGGGCGGATCCTCGACCACGGCACCAACCTCGGCCGGCCGGAGGGGGTCACGGTGCTGGCCGCCCTCGGTGCCTGCCTCGCACCCGGGCTGGTGGACATGCGCGCGAGCCTGGGCGAGCCCGGCGCCGAGCATTGCGAGACCATCTCCAGCGCCGCCCAGGCGGCCGCGGCGGGGGGCATCACCACCCTTTGCGCGCTGCCCGAGCACCCGCTGCACGACCCCGCGCTGATCGAATTCATGATCCGCCGCGGCGAGGCGACCCGCAGCCTGACCATCCTGCCCTATGCCGCCGCCACCCGGGGGCCGCGCGAGATCGCCGAATACGGGCTGCTGCGGGAGGCCGGGGCCGTGGCCTTCTCCGACGGCACGCAGACCATCGCCGAGGCGCGGACCATGCGCCTGGCCCTCTCCTACGCCCGCGCCTTCGGCTGCTTCGTGGCCCAGCATCCGGAGGACCCTTCGCTGGCCGCCGGCGGGGCCGCAACCGAGGGCGAGCGTGCCTCCCGCATGGGCCTGCCCGGCATTCCGGCCGCCGCCGAGGCGATCCAGGTCGCCCGCGACATCGCTCTGGCCCGGCTGACCGGCGGGCATGTCCACTTCTCCAACATCTCGACCGCCGCCGCCCTGGGGCTCATCCGCGCCGCCAAGGATGCGGGACTGGCCGTCACCGCCGATACCGCCCCGCCCTATTTCGACCTGAACGAGACCGCGATCGGCGACTACCGCACCTATGCCAAGCTGACCCCGCCCCTGCGGGAGGACTCCGACCGGCTGGCCGTGGTGGCGGCGCTGGCGGATGGCACGCTGGATGCCATCGCCTCCGACCACACCCCGCGCGACCCGGATGACAAGCGCCTGCCCTTCGCCCAGGCCCAGGCCGGTGGCACCGGGCTCGCGACGCTGCTGGCCGTGACCCTGGCGCGGGTGCATGCGGGGGATCTGTCGCTGCTGGCGGCGGTGGGGCTGCTGACGGCGCGGCCGGCGGCGCTGCTGGGGATTGCCGCGGGCGGCCTTGCGCGCGGCGCCGCCGCCGATCTGGTGCTGTTCGATCCGGAGAGCGCCTGGCAGATCACCTCGGGGAAATTGTCGGGCAAGGCGCAGAACACGCCCTTCGACGGCCGCCCGGTGGAGGGCCGCGTGATCGCGACGTTCAAATCCGGGCGGAGGGTCTTCGGATGAACCCCGCCTTCCCGGCGATCGGCGCGGCGCTGATCGGCCTCGCCCTCGGTTCGATCCCTTTCGGGCTGCTGCTGACCCGGATGGCCGGCTTGGGCGATATCCGCAATATCGGCAGCGGCAATATCGGCGCGACCAATGTGCTGCGCACGGGCCGAAAAGGCATCGCCGCGGCAACCCTGCTGCTGGATGGGTTGAAGGGTGCGGTCGCGGTCTGGCTGGTGGTCTGGCTCTGGGGCCCGGTATTCGGCGGCGTGGCGGCGGTGGGGGCGGTGGTCGGGCATTGCCACCCGCCCTGGCTCGGCTTTCGCGGCGGCAAGGGGGTGGCGACGGCGCTCGGCACCTGGCTGGCGCTGGCCTGGCCAGTCTTTGCCATCGCCGCGACCGCCTGGCTGCTGGTGGCGCGGCTCACGCGCATCTCCTCCGCCGGCGCGCTGGGGGCCATGCTGGCCGGGACGGTGGCGGCGGCGGTGCTGGATGCCCAGGCGCTGGTGCTGCCGGTGGGGGCCATCGCGCTTTATGTCGCGGCGCGGCACCGGGAGAATATCGAGCGGCTGATGCTGGGCACCGAGCCGAAGATCGGCGAGGGGCACTGATTTCCGCCGCGCCTGAGTAGACAGGATCTGTTACGCCCCCGCATGGTAGCGGGGCCGCATGCCCCATACCAACCTCCCCCGCCTCCGCCTCGCCCGCAGCGAGGGCGTCGGGGCGCTGACTTGGCGCCGCCTGATGGGGCGCTTCGGGGGCGATGCCGCCGCAGCACTGGACGCCCTGCCCGGCCTTGCCGAAGCCGGGCGCCGTCTCGCCCCCGCCCCGGCCGGACCCGTGCTGCGGGAGATCGAGGCCCTGGCCGCGATGGGGGCCAGGCTGCTGTTCGTGGACGACCCGTCCTACCCCGCCCTGCTCGCCCGCCTGCCCAATGCGCCTGCCATGCTCGCCGTGCTCGGCGCCCGCGACCGGCTTGGCCCGCGGGCCGTGGCCCTGGTCGGCGCCCGTGCCGCCTCGACCGGCGGGCGCCGCATCGCCGAGGCGCTGGCCGAGGATCTGGCCAAGGCCGGCATTGTGGTCGTCTCCGGCCTCGCACGCGGGATCGATGCCGCGGCCCATACCGGCGCTCTGCGTGGGGCGGGGCGGACCGTCGCCGTGGTGCCTGGGGGACTCGACATCCCCTACCCGCGGGAAAATGCCTATCTCCAGGACCGGATCATCGCCGAAGGCGGCGCCGTGGTGGCCGAGGCCCCGCTCGGCATGGCCCCTCTCTCCCGCCATTTTCCCGCTCGCAACCGGATCGTCGCGGGGCTCAGCCTCGGCGTGGTGGTGGTGGAGGCGGCGCGGAACTCCGGCACGCTGATCACGGCGCGCATGGGGCTGGAGGCCGGTCGGGAGATTTTCGCCGTCCCGGGCAGCCCGCTCGACCCCCGCTCGGCGGGCGCCAATGATTTGATTCGACAGGGCGCGCATCTGACCGAGACGGCCGAGGATGTGCTCGATCTGCTGCCCGAGGCGCCGCACGACCTGCCGCTCGCCCCGGCCCGCCCCATGCCCATGGCACGGGTGTCGCCGGCCCCTTCGGCCCCTTTCGGGCAAGGGGCACAACTCCTTGAGCTTCTTGGCGTTGAAGCGATGCCGGTTGACGAGGTGCTGCGGCGCTGCCACCTCTCGGCCGCGGAAGCAAGGGCGGTCCTGCTTGATCTGGAGCTGGAAGGCCTGATCGAACACCTACCCGGCAACCGAATATCGCGCAAAAACCCAGGTTGACGCTGTGCCGGGGTGCCGCCGTAAGGATCAGACCGCTTCCATGACCTCTGTCCTCGTTGTCGAGAGCCCGGCCAAAGCCAAGACGATCGAAAAATACCTGGGGAGCGGATTCCGCGTCCTGGCCTCCTTCGGCCACGTCCGCGATCTGCCGTCCAAGGATGGCAGCGTCCGCCCGGACCAGGATTTCGCCATGGACTGGGAGGCGGATGAGCGCGGCGAGAAGCAGGTCAAGGCGATCGCCTTGGCGCTCAAGGGCGCCGACACACTGTATCTCGCAACCGATCCGGATCGCGAAGGCGAGGCGATTTCCTGGCACGTCAAGGACATGCTGGCCCGGAAGGGGGCGCTGAAGGGCCTCACGGTCCATCGCATCACCTTCAACGAGATCACCAAGCGCGCCGTCCAGCACGCCGTCGCCAACCCTCGCCAGCTCGATACCCCGCTGATCGACGCCTATCTGGCGCGCCGGGCGCTCGACTATCTGGTCGGCTTCACCCTCTCCCCCGTGCTCTGGCGCAAGCTGCCGGGAAGCCGCAGCGCCGGACGCGTGCAATCGGTCGCACTCCGCCTGATCTGCGAGCGCGAAGCCGAGATCGAAGTCTTCAAGCCCCGCGAATACTGGACGGTGGACGCGAAGTTCCTGACGCCGGCCGGCGCGCCCTTCTCGGCGCGGCTCACGCATCTGGATGGCAAGCGGCTCGACCAGTTCGACCTGAACGACGAGGCCAAGGCGCTTGCCGCCAAGGCGGTGGTCGAGGCCGGCGCCTTCTCGGTCGCCAATGTCGAGAAGAAGCGCACCCGGCGGAACCCGCCCGCCCCCTTCACCACCAGCACCATCCAGCAGGAAGCCAGCCGCAAGTTGGGGTTCGGCGCGCAGCGGACGATGCGGGTGGCCCAGGGCCTCTATGAAGGTGTGGCGATCGGCGGCGAGACCGTCGGCCTCATCACTTATATGCGAACCGATGGCGTGCAGATGGGCCGCGAGGCCATCCTCTCCATCCGCGACCATGTGAAGGGCGATTACGGCCCTGACTATCTGCCGGCCCAGCCGCGCGAATACACCGCCAAGGCCAAGAACGCCCAGGAAGCGCATGAGGCGATCCGCCCGACCGATGTCGAGCGCACCCCCGAAGCGGTCGCGCATTACCTGAACGACGACCAGCGGCGGCTCTATGAGCTGGTGTGGAAGCGCGCCGTCGCCTCGCAGATGGCCTCGGCCGAGATCGACCAGACCGCCGTCGAGATCACCGAGCCAGGCGGCAGCGCCGCGCTGCGCGCCACCGGCAGCGTCATCGCCTTCGACGGCTTCCTCAAGCTGTACCGCGAGGACACCGACGACAGCGACAGGCCAGCGGATGACGAGCACCGCACCCTGCCGCCGATGAACGCCAAGGATGCGCTCCGCCGCACCGGCGCTGCCGCCGACCAGCATTTCACCCAGCCGCCGCCGCGGTTTTCCGAGGCCTCGCTGGTCAAGAAGATGGAGGAGCTGGGCATCGGTCGCCCCTCCACCTACGCCTCCATCCTCCAGGTGCTGCAGGACCGCGAGTATGTGACGCTGGATGCCAAGCGCTTCGTGCCGCAGGACCGGGGCCGGCTGGTGACGGCCTTCCTCGTCTCCTTCTTCGAACGCTATGTGGACACCGGCTTCACGGCCGCGCTGGAGGAACAGCTCGACACCATCAGCGACGGCCGGGCCGATTGGCGCGCGGTGATGCGCGCCTTCTGGGAAGAGTTCTCGGCCGCGGTCGATCAGACCAAGGACCTCAAGATCAGCGACGTCATCGACGTGCTGGATGAGGAGCTGGGGCCCCATTTCTTCCCCGTGCGGGCCGATGGCACCGATCCCCGGGTCTGCCCCTCCTGCTCGGCCGGCAGGCTCGGGCTGCGGCTCGGGCGGACAGGCGCCTTCATCGGCTGCTCGAACTACCCCGAATGCCGCTACACCCGCCCGCTCGCGGTGCCGGGGGCGGAGGGCGAGGATCAGTCCGGCGGCTTCAAGGTCCTGGGCAGCGATCCGGTCTCGGGCCAGGAGGTGACGCTGCGGCGCGGGCCCTATGGGCTGTACGTACAGCTTGGCGAGGCCGGCACCGACGACAAGGGCAAGCCGGTCAAGCCGCGCCGCTCCAGCCTCAGCAAGGGCATGGACCCGGATACGCTGGATCTGGACCGCGCCTTGGCGCTGCTGTCGCTGCCCCGCATCATCGGGGTCGATCCCGAGACCAAGGAGGAGATCTCCGGCGGGATCGGGCGCTTCGGCCCCTATATCCGCGCCGGCAGCATCTTCCAGTCGTTGGAGGCGGGGGATGACATCCTGGCCCTCGGCATGAACCGCGCCATGGAATTGCTGGCCAAGGGGCGGGCCAAGATCCGTCCGCTCGGGCTGCATCCCAAGGATGGCGTCAGCGTCGACGTGCGGAAGGGCCGGTTCGGCCCCTATGCCCAGCATGGCAGCACCGTCGCCAACCTGCCGCGCGGGGTGGAGATGGAAAGCATCACCCTCGATGAGGCGGTGACCCTGCTGGCCGAGAAGGGCAAGGTCCTGGCGCCGAAGAAGGGCGCCAAGGGCAAGAAGGCCCCGGCGAAGAAGGCGGCACCCAAGGCCGCCGCCGCGCCGAAGCCCGCCAAGGCGGCGGCGGTGAAGGCCCCCGCCACCAAAAAGCCGGCAGCCAAGAAGCCTGCCGCGAAGAAGCCGGCGGCGAAAAAGCCCGCCGCGAAGAAGGCCACGGCACCCGACGGCAAGGTGGTCTGAGATGGCGCGCCGGCCCACACGTGCCGGACCTGCGGCGAAGGCGGGCGCGACCAAGCCGCGCGGCGCCAAGACCGCGATCAAGGCCTGGCGCCACCGTACCCCGGCACCTCCTGCCCCCCCCAGCGCCGAGAATCCGAGCGAGGCGCCGGAGGAGACCAGCCCGGCGCCGGTG
This sequence comes from Humitalea rosea, assembly GCF_003253705.1. Lineage (GTDB taxonomy): Bacteria > Pseudomonadota > Alphaproteobacteria > Acetobacterales > Acetobacteraceae > Humitalea > Humitalea rosea. The sequence goes on along the minus strand of NZ_QKYU01000006.1, from coordinate 57,613 downwards.
CCGGACAAGGGCCCGCGCGGCAAGAAGCGCCGCCTCGGCGCGCTGGAAATCGCGGCCGACGAAGCCCCCGTCCCTCGCCCGACCCGGCGCGCCCGGCCGGCCACCGGCGAGGCGCCACTGCCGACCCGCGCCGAATTGCGCGCCTATCTCGCGAGCCGCACCGGCCGCGTGGACAAGAGCACCATTGCCCGCCATTTCGGCCTGAACGCCGACCAGCGCGGTGCGCTGCGCGACCTGATGGTGGGGCTGAAGGCCGAAGGCTCGGCCGTCCCCGCCGGCCGCCGCGGCATCGCCGCCCCGCCGCCGCCGCCCGCGCCGGTCCGCGCCAAGCCCCGCCGCGAGCCGGAGTCCGACGCGCCCCCGCACAAGCCCCGCACCGATGGCCGCCTGCCGGAAATGACCGTGGTCGAGGTCACCGGCAGCGATGCCGATGGCGAGACCATCGCCAAGCCGGTCGGCCATCCGCCCGGAACCCGCCCGCCGATCATCTTCATGAAACCCGAAGCCGCCGGGCAGCCGGCGCTTGGCCCGGGCGAGAAGGTGCTGGCGCGGCTGCGCTGGATCGGCGGCGACAAGTATGAAGGCCGCACCTTCAAGCGCATCGCCGCCGTCTCGCCCCGCCGGGTGCTCGGCGTGTTCGACGGCAAGCGCATCCAGCCGAGCGACCGCCGCCACAAGGCCGAATGGACCGTCCCGCCCGACCAGACCATGGGCGCGCAACGGGATGAGATCGTGCTGGCCGAGCCGCTGCCCTCCGCCCATCTCGGCCCACGCGCCGCGAAAATCGTGGAGCGGCTGGGGCCATCGGGCAGCGCGGGCTCGATCAGCCTGCTCTGCGTGCATATGCATGGCATCCCCGACACCTTCCCACCCGAGGCTGTGGCCGAGGCCGAGGCCGCGACCGGCACCCCGCTCGGCACCCGCGAGGATCTGCGCAACACACCGCTGATCACCATCGACGGCGAGGACGCCCGCGATTTCGACGATGCGGTCTTCGCCGAGCCGGATGGCAATGGCTGGCTGGTGATCGTCGCCATCGCCGATGTCGCGCATTACGTCCGCCCCGGCAGCGACCTGGACCGCGAGGCCTGGACCCGCGGCAACAGCGTCTATTTCCCCGATCGCGTCATCCCCATGCTGCCGGAGGCGCTGTCCAACGGCTGGTGCAGCCTGAAGCCCGAGGAGGAACGCGGCTGCCTCTTCGTAGAAATGCGGATCGGCCCGGATGGGGTGAAGCATGCCCATCGGTTTGGCCGCGGGCTGATGCGCAGCGCCGCCCGCCTCACCTATGACCAGGTGCAGGATGCCGAGGACGCGCTGGCGGATCTGCCCGGTGGCACCCGGGCGCATCTCTACGGCGCCTTCCGCGCGCTTCTGGCCGCGCGCCAGGCCCGCGGCACGCTGGAACTGGACCTGCCGGAACGGAAGGTGATCCTGGGGGAGGACGGCACGGTCGAGGCCGTCCTCCCCCGCCCCCGCCGCGACAGCCACAAGCTGATCGAGGAATTCATGGTGCTGGCCAATGTCTGCGCCGCCGAGGAGCTGGAGCGGCTGCACCAGCCCTGCGTCTACCGAATCCACGACCGGCCCTCCGATGTGAAGCTGGAGGGGCTGCGGCTGTTCCTCGGCACGCTGGGGCTGCGGCTGCCGCCCTCGAATGTGCTGCATCCGCGCGATTTCTCCGGTGTTCTCGAAAAAGTGCGCGACACGCCGGAGGAGCGGGTGGTGAACGAGGCGGTGCTGCGCGGCCAGTCCCAGGCCGCCTATGCGCCGGAAAATATCGGGCATTTCGGCCTGGCGCTCAGCCGCTATGCGCATTTCACCAGCCCGATCCGCCGCTATGCCGATCTTTGCGTGCACCGGGCGCTGATCGCGGGTCTTGGTCTCGGAAAAGACGGGCTGCCGCCCGAGGATGCGGCCCGGCTGCCCGATACCGCCGAGCACATTACCGCCACCGAGCGCCGCGCGGCCCTGGCCGAACGCGATGCCGTGGACCGCTACCTCGCGGCCTATATGTCAGAACGCATCGGCCAGACATTTGACGTGAGAATCAGCGGGGTGACGGGCTTCGGTCTCTTCGTCACCATCCAGGAGAATGGTGCGAGCGGACTCGTGCCCCTAGCGAGCTTGCCCGACGATCGATGGCTTCACGAAGATGCGGCACACCGCCTGAGCGGCGCACGGACGCGCCTGACCTTCACCCTGGGCGATGCGGCCGAGGCGGAGTTGGTCACGGCCGACGCCCGCACCGGCAGCCTGCAATTCCGCCTGCGCCAGGGCGACCCGACCGAAGGCCAGCGGCGCGGCGCGCCCAAAGGACGGTCGCGGCGGCGCTGAGGCTCCTCGTCCTGCTGGTCGTCCTGTGCGGCCCGGCGGCCGCGCAGGAGTTCCCGCGTGGCATGGTCCGCGAGGTCTGGACCGCGGCCCTGACCGTGATCCTCGAACGCCACGTGTCGGCGGCCGCCCCGGATGATCTGGCGCTGTGGTCGCTGCGCGGCCTGTCGGTGCTGGACCCGGTGCTGACCGCCAACCGCCAAGCCTCGCGCCAGGGCGAGCGGCTGCGCCTGCTGGCCGCCGGGCAGGTGATCGCCGACCTGCCCCTGCCACCCGCCGGCGCGACCCCCGAGACCCTGGCCGAGGCGCTGACCGCGATCCAGATGGTGGCTTGGAACGCCTCCTCCCCACTGCGCCGCGCCGGCAGCGACCGGATGCTGGCCAGCAGCTTCGACGAGTTGTTCAACCACCTCGACCCCTATAGCCGCTACTGGTCGGCCGAGGACGCCCGCGCGGCGCGGACGCGACGGGTCGGGCAATCCGGGCTCGGGCTGCGGCTGGCCGCCGGCCGTGCCGACCAGGTGGTGCTGAGCGTCATCACCCCCGGTGGCCCGGCCGCCGAGGCGGGGCTGCGGGAGGGGGACCGCGTCCTCGCGGTCGATGGCGTCGGGCTTTCAGCGCGGGACCTGGGCACCGCCGCCGCCTTGCTCGAAGGTCCGCCGGGCAGCGCCACCGTGCTGCGCATGCAGCGCGACAGCCGCCGCTGGGAGGTGAGCCTGATCCGCCGCCTGGTGCCGCCGGAAACGGTGCAGGCCGAGTTGCGCGAGGGGGTGCTGTGGCTGCGGGTCGCGGCCTTCTCCTCCTTCAGCGGCGCCGATGTCGCCTATGCCTTGCTGGATGCGTTTTCCGGCGACCGGCCACCGCATGGGGTGGTGCTGGACCTGCGCGGCAATCGCGGCGGGGTGCTGACCCAGGCGCTGGCGATGGCCGATGCCTTCCTCGACAACGGGGTGATCGTCCGCACCACCGGCCGCCACCCCGACTCGATCCGCGTCTGGCGCGGGGAGAAGCTGGATCTGGCCGAGGGCCGGCCCGTGGTGGTGCTGATCGATGGCCGCAGCGCCTCGGCGGCCGAGGTGGTCGCAGCGGCCCTCGGCGATCGCGGCCGGGCGGCGCTGGTCGGCAGCACCAGCATGGGCAAGGGGCTGATCCAGTTGCTGGTGCCGCTGCCGAACGGGGCGGAGCTGTCGCTGTCCTGGTCGCGCATCCTCGCCCCCTCCGGCTGGCCGTTGCAGGGGCTGGGGGTGATTCCGGCAGTCTGCACCTCGCTCGGCGAGGAGGCCCAGGCGGAGGAGCTGGCCCGGCTCTCCCAGGGCCAGCATCCGATGGGCCCGACCCTGGCGCGGCAGCGTGAGGCCCGCGATCCGGTGCTGGGCAGCGAGATCCTGGCGCTGCGCTCGGTCTGCCCGCCGGCGGAGGGGCGGCCGTCCGATCTTGTGGCGGCGCGGGCACTGCTGGCCGATCCCACCGCCTATCGCGCGGCTGTGGCCCGGTAACACCCATGCCTACCAGCATTTTGGAGGTTGACCCTGGCGCCGGCGACGCTAGGTTGCGCGCCTGAGGACGGCCGCGACATCCGCGGCCCGATGTTATTTCTGGCGCGCTCGGCGTGCCGCGACCACGAACCGGAAGCCGAACCATGGCCAAGTCGAACACGATCCTGATCAAGCTGGTGAGCACCGCCGATACCGGCTATTTCTACACGACCAAGAAGAACACCCGGAACATGACCGGCAAGATGGCGATGCGGAAGTACGATCCCGTCGCGCGCAAGCACGTCGAGTTCAAGGAAGCCAAGATCAAGTGATCTGAGCCGCCAAGGCAGGCCCATCCGGGGCGGGGAGCGCAGGCTCCTCGCCTTTTTTATGTTTGCTGGCCGGCCTCAGGTCGCGGCGGCGGCCCAGTCCTGGGGCAACGCGGTTTCGACCCGGTTGCGGCCATTCTCCTTGGCCCGGTAGAGCGCCGCATCGGCGGCGGCGATCAAGGCATCCGGCGTCGCCCCCGGGCCGGTGATGGCCACGCCGACGCTGATGGTGATCGGCAGGCTGATGCCCCCGGCATCCATCGGCGTCTGGGCGATCGCGGCACGCAGCCTTTCGCCGACCAAGGCGGAATCCTCCTCCGGCGGGCTGGCCAGAACCACCAGGAACTCCTCCCCGCCCCAGCGCGCGACCACATCCACGGCGCGAAGCTGGGCCGCCAGACGGCGCGCCACTTCCTGCAGCACGGTATCGCCGGCCGCGTGGCCATAGCCGTCGTTGACACGCTTGAAGCGATCCACGTCCATCAGCAGCACCCCGGCACCGCCGCTCCGCAGCAGGCCCTCCAGGTGCCGCTCGACATAGCGGCGGTTCCTGAGCCCGGTCAGGCTGTCGGTGACGGCCATTTCCAGCGAGCGGTCGAGGTCGGAACGCAGCCGCTCCTGGTAGCGCCGGCGCCGGATCTGGTTGCGCGCCCGCGCCCGCAGTTCGTTCGCATCGACCGGACGCAGCACATTGTCATTGGCGCCAAGGTCGAAGCCGCGCAGCACCGCCTGCTTCTGGCTGGGATCGGCCAGCAGCACCACCGGCAGGTCGCGCGTGCTCGCCTGCGCCCGCAGGCGCGAGGCGAGGCGCAGCGCCTCCGCCTCCCCGCCCAGGGACAGCGACAGGATGGCGAGGTCGAAGGTGCCCTCATGCAGCCGCGCCATGCCATCGGCGGGGTCGGAGGTGACCAGCACGTCCAGCCCATCGGCGGTCAGCACCCGCAGCAGCGCCTCGCCCTCGTTGCGGTCCTCGGTCAGGATCAGGGCGCGGGCGCCGGCGATGGATTCATTGGGGCCTTGCGGCTCGGCGAAGCCCAGGCCCCGCGCCGTCTCGGTCCGCAGCCGCCAGGCGTCAAGCACCTGCTTCATCCGCAGCAAGGCGCGCAGCCGGGCGAAGAGCGTCGCATCATCCACAGGCTTGGACAGGAAGTCGTCCGCGCCCGCCTCCAGCCCCCGCACCCGTTCGGCGGGGTCCACCAGCGCGGTGATCATGACCACCGGAATATGCGCCGTGGCCGGATTGGCCTTGAGCCGGCGACAGACCTCATAGCCGTCCATGCCGGGCATCATCACATCGAGCAGGATGACATCCGGGGACCAGGAACTGGCCAGGGCCAAGGCCTCGCCACCGGAAGGGGCGGTCGCGACCTCGTAGTATTCGGCGTTGAGCTTGGCTTCCAGCAGACGCAGATTCGCGTTGATGTCATCGACGACCAGAACGCGAGCAGTCATGCAGCCGTCTCCCGGAAAGGGGTCCGTATATCGGAACCGGAACGGTAGCCCAAGGGGGCAGCCCTTGCGTCACGGCGCGGATGGCGTAAGGACGGTCCTGAGTTAAGTTCTTGATATGTCATCGTTCTGTCACGGAGATGCGTATGAGCGGGATCACCATGGGGCCGGCGCCTTCGGCGAGCAACGTCACCAACGCGACGTTGTTTTTCCGTCGCTGGCTGAAAAACCCGCTGCAGATGGGGTCCATCATCCCGTCCAGCCCTGCCCTCTGCCGGCGCATCGCGCGGCATACGGTGCATGGCCCTGACCAGATGGTGGTGGAACTTGGCGCCGGCACCGGCGTCGTCTCGCGCGCGCTGCTGGCGGCCGGGGTGCCGCCGGAGCGGCTGATCGTCGTCGAGATCGTCCCGGAGATGGCCGAACACCTCAGAGCGGCCCTTCCGGGCGTCACCGTGCTCTGCGGCGATGCGTTCGACCTTGAGAATGTGCTCCCGCCCGAGGTGCATGGCCGCATCGGTACCGCGATCTGCGGCATCCCGCTGGTGCTGCTGCCGCTGGAGCAGCAGCGCCGCTTCGTCCAGGCGGTCGAGTCGGTGGCCCCGGGGCGTGGCTTCCTGCTCTATTCCTACTGTGTGACGTCGCCGCTGCCCAAGGACAGCCTGTCCCTGCTCGCCAAGCGCGAGGCCTGGACGCCGCTGAACTTTCCCCCCGCGAGCGTCTGGCGGTATCGCCCCACGGGCTGAGCAGCCCCGCGGGCCTGGGACCGAGGGTCGCGACATGCGTCTCAGCGGGCCGCGAACTGGGTCTGGCCGAAGAGGTTTTCCCGTTCGGACGGGCTGATGGTGCCGCGGCGCTGGTTCGCGGCCAGCACCTCCACCCCACGCTGCACCGCGGGCCGGGCGGCGATCGTATCGTGCCAGGCCTTCACGGCCGGGAAATCGGCCAGATCGACCCCACGCCGGTCCGGGTTCCGAATCCAGGGGAAGGTCGCGATATCGGCGATGGAGTATTCCTCACCCGCCAAATAGGGAACCTCCGACAGACGCTTTTCCAACACGCGATGCAGACGCTGGACCTCGTTGCGGTAGCGCTCGATGGCGTAGGGCAGCTTCTCCGGCGCATAGGCCGCGAAGTGGTTGTACTGGCCGAACATCGGCCCCACCCCGCCCATCTGGAACATCAGCCATTGCAGGCAGACCCACCGCGCGGCGGGATCGGCGGGGATCAGCCGGCCGGCCTTCTCGGCCAGATAGATCAGGATGGCGCCGGATTCGAACAGGGCCAGCGGCTTGCCGCCCGGCCCGTCCGGATCATGGATGGCGGGAATGCGGTGGTTCGGGGTCAGCGCCAGGAAATCCGGGCGGAATTGTTCCCCCGCACCGATGTTCACCGGCACCACGGTATAGGGGAGCCCCAGCTCCTCCAGGGTGATGTGAACCTTATGTCCGTTGGGGGTCGGCCAGGTCCAGACGTCGATCGGCATGGGGCTGCTCCTGCGGCAGAATTTGGTGCAGGTGGCACCAATCGGCGGCGTCCGCAACGCAGACGGTCCCATATCCTGCGATACCATATTTACTGAAAGTGAAATAGCGATCCGTATTCATTCGGCACACGCAAGACTGGCTCTGCACCGCCGTCGCCGGGTATGATACCCAAAGATAGAGTAACCGCCCTTCCTGCGATGGATGGGGCGGCGCGCCCGGCCGGACCGGGATCGGAGAGGTGGATGCTGCCCGAATATTTGTCCGACGCAACCGGCCTGATCGACGTCAAGAAGCTGATCCGGCACTTTGACGAGGCCGAGCACGCCCGCCGCGCCGACGGGTATTTCCAGGGCCGCCCGCTCGACAGCAAGGATCTGTTCAAGCCCTTCATGGCGATCGAGCTGGCGCCTGGCTTCCTGTTCCGCCTCCATGCGGTGCTGCAACTGATGCAGCCCTTTCCCAATGCCAAGGTGCTGGATTTCGGCAGCGGCGGCGGCTGGCTGTCGCGCGTCGTCGCCCGGCTCGGGATGAACGCGGCCTCCTGCGATATCGCGCAGTCGGCGCTGGATCTCGCCGATGCCTTCACACGCGAACGTGAACCGGATCTGGTGCCGCGCATCTCCTACCATTTGATCGAGGGCGCGCGGCTGCCGCTGCCCGATGCCTCGGTCGATCGCATCCTCTGTTTCGATGCGCTGCACCACGTCCCCGCCTATCGCCCCGTGCTGGCCGAGATGGCCCGGGTGCTGCGCCCCGCCGGCATCGCCGTCTTCGTCGAGCCGGATGAGACCCATTCCCGCAGCGAGGGCTCGCAGGCCGAGATGCGGAACTTCGGCGTGATCGAGAACGACGTGGATCTCGGCGAGATCTTCACCTTGGCCAAGGAGGTCGGCTTCGTGGACGGCACCGTGGCGATGCCGAGTTCGGTCGTGCCCACCCTGCCGGTCCCGGAGTTCCTGCGTGAGGTGGACCGTGCCCGGCGCGGCGAGACCCCCGGACCCGCCATGGTTGAGACGGTGTTCCGCGCGGTCGATCCCACCATCCGCAGCCTGCGGCTGTTCTCCTTGCATCGCGGTGGCGGGGCCGAGGACAGCAGCCACATCCCCCACCCCCAGGCGCCGGAAACCGGGCCGGGGAAGCTGCGGGTGCTCAATGTGGAGAAGACCCGCGCCGGCTTCACCGTGCGGCTCCGGGTGGAGAATTCCGGCCCCTATCGCTGGCTGCCCTCGGGCGGCAAGGCGGGGTCGGTCAATGTCGGCGTGCTGCGGCGCGATCCGGATGGCAGCCTCGACCGCAACGTGCGGCGGGTGCATTTGCCACATGGGATCTGGCAGCCCGGCGGGTGGACGGAGGTCAGCGTCGTCCTGCCCAACCTGCCGCCCGGCGCCGCCTATAGCTTCGACCTGGTGTCGGAGATGGTCTGCTGGTTCCTGCTCACGCCCGAGGGCACGCCCTGGATTTCGTGACTCAGGCGTTGCCCGCCAGATAGTCCATCGCCGCGCGCACGCCCTCGTCCTTGTGCGGGACGCCGGCAGCACGCAGCCCCATCTCCACGCCCGAGAGCGTGCCCATCAGGGCGAGATCGCTGAAATCGCCGAGATGGCCGATGCGGAACACCCGGTCCTTCAACTGCCCGAGGCCATTGCCCAGGCTCATGTTGAATTTCTGGAGGATCGTGGACCGCAGCCCGTCCGCACTCGTCCCCTCCGGCACGCGCACGGCGGTCAGCGCCGAGGAATAATGCCGCGGGTCCTCGCATTGCACCTCCAGCCCCCAGGCGCGGACGGCACGACGGGTCGCCTCGGCGTGGCGGTCGTGGCGGGCGAAGACATTGTCCAGCCCTTCCTCGTTCAGCATGTCGAGCGCGGTATCCAGCGCGTAGAGCATGTTGGTCGCGGGGGTATAGGGGAAGTAGCCCGTGGCATTGGCCGCCAGCATCGGCCGCCAGTCCCAGAAGGAACGCGCGCATCCGGCCGTCTCGGCCGCCGCGAGCGCCTTCTTGCTCACCGCGTTGAAGGAGAGGCCGGGGGGCAGCATCAAGCCCTTCTGGCTACCCGAGACGGTGACATCCACGCCCCAGGCATCGTGCTGGACGGCGATGGAGCCGAGCGAGGAGATCGTGTCCACCAGCAGGAGCGCCGGGTGCCCGGCGGCGTCGATGGCGCGGCGGACCTCATCGACACGGCTGGTGGCGCCGGTGCTGGTCTCGTTGTGGACGACGCAGACGGCCTTGAGGGTATGGCCGGTGTCGGCGCGCAGCCGCGCCTCGATCGCCGCCACATCGGCACCCCGGCGCCAGTCGGTGGCGATCAGCTCGGAGAGGATGCCGAGGCGGCCGGCCATCTCCTCCCAGAGGTGGGCGAACCAGCCGGTCTCGCACATCAGCACCCGGTCGCCGGGGGAAAGGGTGTTGACCAAAGCGGCTTCCCAGGCGCCGGTGCCGCTGGCGGGGAAGATGATGACGGGCTGGGTGGTGCCGAAGACGGGCTGGAGCTTGGCCAGGATGCGCGACCCCAAGATGCCGAAATCCGGGCCGCGATGGTCCATGGTCGGGTTGTCCAGCGCGCGCAGCACGCGGTCCGGCACATTGGTCGGCCCCGGGATCTGCAGGAAATGACGGCCGGCGCGGGGCTGGGACTGGAAATAGGCCATGGGTCGTCTCCGGGGGTATCGGGGCGGTTTCTAGGGCCACCGCCGCCGTGCGGCCAATGAGTTCGCCCGCTTGAACCCATGAGCATGACTGATGCGACAGGATCGCGCGAGGCGGCTAGCCTGCCCGTCATGAATGCCATCTCCCAGTCCCGCATCGCCGCCGGCGACCCACGCCTCGCCGCCCGCCTGAAGCGGGAGACGGATGCCGAGGTGCTGTTCGGCGCCGGCGACCGCGGCCGCTACAGCACCGATGCCAGCATCTACCAGATGGCGCCGGTGGGCGTGGTGGTGCCGCGCAGCATGGCCGATGTGACCGCGGCGATGCAGATCGCACGCGAGGAAGGCGTGCCGGTACTGCCGCGCGGCGGCGGCACCAGCCAATGCGGGCAGACGGTGAATGCCGCACTGGTGCTGGATTGCACCAAATATCTGCGCAACGTCCTGGCCGTGGAGGGCCAGAGCGTCACGGTGCAGCCCGGCATCACCCTCGGCGCGCTGAACGAGGCGCTGAAGCCCACGGGGCAATTCTTCCCGGTCGATCCCTCGACCTGGCAGCGCTGCACCATCGGTGGCATGGCCGCGAACAATTCCTGCGGCAGCAAGTCCATCCGCTACGGGCTGATGGCCGACAACGTGCGCGCGATCGACGCCATCCTGGCCGATGGCAGCATGGCGCGATTTTCCGAGGCGGGGCCCAAAAATGATCTGGTCGCCCGGCTGCATGCGCTGGGCGCGGCCGAGGCGGCGGAGATCGCTGCCCGCTTCCCGGACCAGCTTCGCCGGGTGGGCGGCTACAACCTGGATGCGCTGACGCCGCAGGGGCGCGCGGCGGGGCGGGGCAACCTCGCGCGGCTGCTGGTGGGCTCAGAGGGCACGCTGGCGTTTTCGGCGGCGCTGGAGCTGAAGCTCTGGCCGATCAAGCCGCGCAAGGTCCTGGGCATCTGCCAGTTCCCCACGTTCCGGCGCGCGATGGATGCGGCGCGGCATCTGGTGACGCTGGACCCGGAAGCGGTGGAGCTGGTCGATCGGACGATGATCGACCTCGGCCGTTCCATCCCGATCTATCGCGCGACCATCGACCGCATGGTGTTGGGCGAACCGGACAGCATTTTGATCGTCGAATTCCATGGCCACGAGGATGGGCCGCTGCTGCAGAAACTGGTGCTGCTGGATGAGATGATGGCCGACCTCGGCCTGCCCGGCGCCGTGGTGCGCGCGGTGGATGCGCCGTTCCAGGCCGCCATCGCCGAGGTGCGCGAGGCCGGGCTGAACATCATGATGAGCATGAAGGGCGACGGAAAACCGGTCTCCTTCATCGAGGATTGCGCGGTCGGGCTCGACGATCTTGCCGACTACACCGAGCGTTTGAACGATGTGTTCGAGAAACACGGCACCAAGGGCACCTGGTACGCGCATGCCTCGGTCGGCTGCCTGCATGTGCGGCCGGTGCTGAACATGAAGGACGGCGCCGATATCCGCACCATGCGCGCCATCGCCGAGGAGTGCTTCGCGCTGGTGCGCGAATACAAGGGCAGCCATAGCGGCGAGCATGGCGATGGCATCGTCCGCTCCGAGTTCCACGAGAGCATGTTCGGGCCGCGGATCGTGCGGGCCTTCGAGCAGGTCAAGGACGCCTTCGATCCCACCGGGCTGCTGAACCCGGGCAAGATCACCAAGGCTCCGCGCATGGATGACCGCAGCCTGTTCCGCTACGGCCCCGGTTACGCCGCCGATGAGGCCGTGAAGCCGGTGCTGGATTGGTCGGCCTACCCCGGCCCGCTCGGCGGGCTGCTGGGCGCGGTCGAGATGTGCAACAACAACGGCACCTGCCGGAAATTCGATGCCGGGACGATGTGCCCCTCCTACCGCGCCACGCGCGACGAGGCGCATCTGACCCGCGGCCGCGCCAATACGCTGCGCCTCGCGCTGACCGGGCAGTTGGGGCCGGAGGCGCTGGCCTCCGATGCGGTGGCCGAGGCGATGTCGCTTTGCGTGTCCTGCAAAGGCTGCAAGCGGGAATGCCCGACCGGCGTGGACATGGCCAAGATGAAGATCGAGGTCCTGGCCGCGCGTGCGAAAACTCATGGGGTGCCGCTGCGCGACCGGGTGGTGGCGAGCCTGCCGCGCTGGGCGCGCTTTGCGGCGGTGGCGCCGGTGTTGGCCAATATCCGCGAGTGGTTTCCGGGCGGGCGCTGGCTGGCGGAACGCGTGCTCGGCATCGCCACCGCGCGCCCCCTGCCCCGCTTCGTCGGCAATGCCTTCCGTGACGCCGAAGCCTCGGGCGATGCCCCGGGGGCGAAGGGCGACGTGCTGCTGCTCGCCGATACCTTCAACCGCTACTACGAACCCGAGAATTTGCGCGCCGCGCGGCGCGTGCTGCGCGCTGCGGGATATCGCGCGATCATCGCGCAGAGCACGAAGGGTGCGCGGCCGCTGTGCTGCGGACGCACCTACCTCGCGGCCGGCATGGTGGAGCAGGCGCGGGCCGAGGCGCGGCGCATGCTGGACGCCTTGGCGCTGCATCCTGATCTTCCGGTGCTCGGGCTGGAACCGTCCTGCCTGCTGACCCTGCGCGATGAGTTCGCCTCGCTGCTGCCGGGGCCGGAGACAGCGGCGCTGGCGGCGCGCGCCTTCCTGCTGTCCGAGTGGATCGCGGCGAAGCGGCCCGACATCGCCTATCGCGACACGCCGGTCACCGCGCATGTGCATGGCCACTGCCACCAAAAAGCCTTTGGCGCCTTCCCCGCGGCGCTGGCGGCCTTGCAGGTGATCCCGGGGCTGCGGGCAAAACCCATCACCTCCTCCTGCTGCGGCATGGCCGGGGCCTTCGGCTATGCGGCGGAGAAGCAGGAGGCCTCCCGCGCCATGGCCGGGCTGTCGCTGGTCCCGGCGGTGCGTGCCGCGGCGGCCGAGGACATCATCATCGCCGATGGCACCTCCTGCCGGCACCAGATCGCCGATCTCGCGGGGCGACCGGCGCTGCATTCGATACGCGTGATGGATGCGGCGCTGCGATGACGCCTGATGCCCTGCTCGATGTCTGGTTCGCCGATGGCCCCGATGGCTGGCGCCAGATCTGGTTCCGCCGAGACGATGCCTTCGATGCGGCGCTGCGGGAAAAATTCGGCGCGCTGCGCCCCGCCGGCCGATTGGGCGGAGACGCCGAAGGGCGCGCTGGCGCTGTGCCTGGCGCTCGACCAATTGCCGCGCAACCTGCATCGCGGCAGCCCCGCCGCCTTCGCCTCCGACGCCGAGGCACGCGCCGTGGCGCGACAGGCGGTGCTGGTCCGGCGCTTCGATCTCGCGCTGACGCCGATCGAACGCGCCTTCCTGTACCTGCCCTTCGAACACGCCGAGTTGATGGCGGACCAGGACCTCTCGGTCACGCTGTTCGAGGGCCTGCGCGACACGCCGCGCCATGCCGCCCCGGGCGGCGCCATCGACTATGCCTGGCGGCATCGCGCGGTTATCCGCCGGTTTGGCCGCTTTCCCCATCGCAATGCGGTGCTCGGACGCAGCAATACCGTTGCGGAACAAACCTACCTGGACACCCCTGGCTCCGGGTTCTGACAATAATGTTGCACCGCACAAAAACCCCACGGTAAACTCCGCCCCGGGAAGATTGCCAGCACGACGGCCTCAGGATGGAGGTCTAGGATGCTTTACAGCGCATTGTCGCGCCGAGGTTTGTTCGGGGCTGGACTTGCCCTCGCGACGCCCGCGCTCATTCGCCCCGCACGGGCGATGGAACCTGTCGATGTCGAGCTGGTGCTCGCTGTGGACGTCTCCCGCTCGGTGGATTCCGAGGAGCAGGAGATGCAGTTCCGCGGCTATGCCAGCGCCTTCCGTGATCCGCAGCTGATCAACGGGATCAGTCGCGGCGCCATCGGCGCCATCGGCATCACCCTCTTCACCTGGTCGGATTGGAACATCCAGAACACGCTCGTGCCCTGGATGCGGATCGGCGACATGGCGGAGGCCGAGCGCGTGGCGCAGGCCATCGATGCCGCCCCGCGCACGACCTGGCTCTACACCTCCATCAGCGGCGCCATGGCCTATGCCGGGCAGCAATTCGGCCAGGCCTTCGAAGGTACGCGGCAGGTGGTCGACATCTCCGGCGATGGGGTCAACAACTCCGGCCGACCGGTTGCCCAGGCGCGGCAGGACCTGCTGGACGCCGGGGTGATCGTGAACGGCCTCGCGGTGCTCGACCGCACGCCGCAGCCGCCCGCCGTCGCCGCCATCACGCCGCCGCTCGACGAGTATTACCGCGACGAGGTGATCGGCGGCCCCGGCTCCTTCCTGATGGTCGCCGAGGGCTTCGAATCCTTTGAGACCGCGGTGAAGCGGAAGATCGTGCGCGAGGTCGCCGCCGCCCCCGGGCCGCTGGTGGAACGCGCCTTCGCCTGAACGCCCCCGCCCCCGCCCCCGCCGCACATCGGCCGCAGGGCGGAGGCCTTGACCACGCTGCTCGCCCCCAGCCATGCCTTCCCCATCACCAGATCCAGGACCGCCTGATGCCCGATGCCCCCCTTGTCATCGTCCAGCCGGACGACGCGGTTTCCTTCTGGCAGCCGGTCCCGGCCAATGGCTTCGTGCGCTGCCTGCTCGCCTCCAAGGAGATCGGCGCCGAGACGCCCTTCTCGATGGGCACGCAGACCGTCGATCCGGATTGCTTCGTGCGTGAACACGTCCATCCCGACAATGAGGAGGTGATCTTCATCCTCGAGGGCCATGGCGAGGCGCTGCTGGATGGCAAGGACAAGCATCCGCTGAACAAGGGCACCTGTCTCTTCATCGGCAGGAACCGGCCGCATCGCTTCCAGGCCTCCGGCGATGGCCAGATGACCTTCATGTGGCTGATGATGCCTGGCGGGCTTGAGACCTTCTTCGCCCGCATCGGCCGGGCGCGGAAGCCCGGGGACCCGGCGCCCGCGCCCTTCCCCCGCCCCGCCGATGTGCTGCAGATCGAGGCCGAGACGGTCTTCGGCACGCTGCCGCCCAAGGCGTGATCCGCATCTCGGCACCTTCCTCGGCTATTTCACCACCGAGATCGGCGAACTGATCTCGACGACCGTGCCCGCCGCCGCGCGACGATGCTGGCCGATCCGGAATGGCAGGCCCATCTCGGCATGGTCGGCGATCTTCCGGATGTGCAGACCACGCGCATCCTGACGCCATCAGCCTTCTCGCCGATCCGATGAGTGCCCCGCTGTCGCGCGTCGCGCTGATCGGCGCCGGGACCATCGGCACCGCCTGGGCGGGCGCTCGAAAGCCTCGATAGTTTCACGCTGCGCGCGATTGCCTCTTATGTGCTGACCCCCGCTCGTCAACATCCTGAGGGTGCATCATGCAACAGCTTCAGAACGGAATCATATGGCCGGCAGCAAGGCTGCGCGCCGCGCCATGACCTGTGTCACAGCCGCGGGTTCCGGCCCGCCCGCCATCCAGTCCAGCAGTGCCACGGTATGCACGGCCGGCATTGCGCCATCGCCAAGCTGCGTCAGACAGCCGATGTTCCCCGCCGCGATCAGATCGGCGCCGGTGCGGTCCAGATTGGCCAGCTTGCGCGTCTTCAACTGGCCGGCGATCTCGGGCTGCATCAGATTGTAGGTGCCGGCGCTGCCGCAGCAGAGATGCGCCTCGGCCGGCTCGCGCACGGTGAAGCCGGCGCGGGTCAGCAAGGTCTTCGGCTCGGCGGTGACGCGCTGGCCGTGTTGCAGCGAACAGGCGGAGTGGTAGGCGATGCTCAGCCCAGGCGCCGGCCGCGTCGGCGCGTAATCCAGCCCGGCCAGCAGCTCCGAAATATCCTTGGCCAGCGCCGCCACCCTGGCCGCGCGGCCGCGCCAGGGCTCGGGCTCCTCGCGGAACATATGGCCGTAATCCTTGACCGTGGTGCCGCAGCCGGAGGCGTTGACGACGATCGCATCCAGCCCCTCCCCATCGATCTCGCGCCACCAGGCCCCGATATTCTGCCGTGCCGCCGCCATGGCGGCGTCGTGCTGGCCCATGTGATGGGTCAGCGCGCCGCAGCAGCCCGCACCGTTCGCGACCACGACCTCGACCCCCATGCGGGTCAGCAGCCGGATCGTCGCCTCGTTGATCGCCGGGTCCAGCACCTGCTGCGCGCAGCCGGCCAGCAGCGCCACCCGCGCCCGGCGCGTGCCGATGGCGCGATGCACCCCTGGCCGCTCGACCGGGGAGCGCGCCGGCACCGAAGCCGGCGCCAGCCGCAGCATCGCCCGCAGCCGCTGCGCGGTCATCGAGCGCCCGGGGATGAAGCGCGCCAGCGGCCGCGCCAGCCGCGCCCCCGCCAGGGCCAGCCGGAACCGCGCGGGATACGGCAGGATGGCGCCCAGCGTCCGGCGCAGCAGCCGCTCCGGCCAGGGGCGGATGTAGCTGTCCTCGATATAGGTCCGGGCATGATCGACCAGATGCATGTAGTTCACGCCCGAGGGGCAGGTCGTCATGCAGGACAGGCAGGACAGGCAGCGATCGACATGGGTGACCACTTCCTCGGTCGCCGGCTTGCCGCCCTCCAGCATCTCCTTGATCAGATAGATGCGCCCGCGGGGCGAATCCAGCTCATCGCCCAGCAGCACGAAGGTCGGACAGGTCGCGGTGCAGAAGCCGCAATGGACGCAGGTCCGCAGGATGGTGTTGCTGTCCCGGGTGTCGGGATCGCGTAGCTGCGCCTCGGTGAAACTGGTCTGCATCCTGCCCTCCCCAGGCTGCGAGACTACCTCACCCCGGGCGGAACACCATGGCGGCGCCGTTCATGCAGAACCGCTGCCCGGTCGGGCGCGGCCCATCGGGGAAGACATGGCCCAGATGCCCGCCGCAATCGGCGCAATGCACCTCGGTCCGGGTCATGAACAGCGAACGGTCGGTGGTGGTCGCCACGCCGCCCTCGATCGGGGCGAAGAAGGAGGGCCAGCCGGTGCCGCTCTCGAACTTCGTCTCCGCGTCGAACAACTCCTTGCCGCAGCCGGCGCAGGCGAAGGTGCCGGGGCGTTTTTCGGCGTTCAGCGTGCTGGTGCCGGGGCGCTCGGTGCCGTGCTTGCGCAGCACGCGATAGGCCTCGGGCGACAGCTCCGCCTGCCATTCGGCCTCACTCTTTTCCACGGGGTAGTCCGTGGCGTCCTGCTTCTTGCTGCCGAACAAGCTCATCGTCTCATGCCTCCATCAGATGGGCGTAGCCCTTGCGGGCCTTGGCGACCTTGGGCGCCACCACGGCCATGCAGTAGCCGGACCAGGGGTTGTGGACGAAGTAGTCCTGGTGCTCCGCCTCCGCCTCCCACACCTTCGGTGCGGGCAGCAATTCGGTAACGACCGGCGCGCCCCACAGGTCGGAGGCCGCGGCCATGGCGGCGCGGGCCTCGGCCTCATGCTTCATATCGTGCAGGAAGATGACGCTGCGGTATTGCGGCCCCACGTCATTGCCCTGGCGATCCTGGGTGGTCGGGTCGTGGATGGTGAAGAACACCTTCAGGATATCGGCGTAGGACACCTCGGCCGGGTCGAAATCGAGCTGAACGACCTCGGCGTGGCCGGTCCGCTTGCCGCAGACCTGCTCATAGCTCGGGTTGTCCTGGTGGCCACCGGCATAGGCGCAGAGGCTGGACCGTACCCCCTTCATCTTGCGGTACACGGCATCGAGGCACCAGAAACAGCCGCCGCCGAGGGTGGTGCGCTGCAATCCTGGCAGTAGCGGGCCGTCGGTCATGCTGTCCTCCTGTCTGGTCGCTTCATGTAGGGCGCCACCGGCCCGCCTGGCAGGGGGCGGCCGCAGTCCGGCCCAGTGTTACCGTCCGGTCACAATTTCTTAACCCCTCCGACAAAGATGCGCCGCGCCGCGGCCCTTATCGGCTCTCCCAACACTTCCTCAGGGAGCCTTCGGCATGACCACCCCGCTCACCTCGACCCCCGTCTGGGCCGTCAACAACGGCACTTTGGCAGGAGGGGCGGCCCATGGCGCCGAAGTCGCGGCCAATCTCGCAGCCTTCGGGCAGGTCGCGATCCTGGGCGCGGACGGCATCGATGTGCTGAGCGCCACCACCGGCGCCCTGGCCTACAGCATCCCCGCCTCCGCCATCCTGACCCCCGGCGGCTCCACCCCCGCCGCGCTCGGCGCGAGCAACTCGGTCGCCGTCTTCGGCACCACCATGGCCATAGCCACCGGCGGCGTGGAGCGCACCGATCCGGGCGTCGTCTCCTTCTTCGCGCTGACCGCCGATGGCGCGACCTTCATCCGCTCGGTGCAGACGGGCGCGGTGCCCGACATGGCGGTCTTCACCCCGGACGGCGCCCGCCTGTTGGTGGCGATCGAGGGCGAGCCCGGGGATTCCTATGCGACCGACCCGCAGGGCGGCGTCGCAATCTTCGATGTCGCGACCGGGGCCATGAGCTTCGCCGATTTCACCGCATTCGACGCCCAGGCCGATGCGTTGCGCGCCGCCGGCGTGCGCATGCCCGGCCGCGCCTCGACCGGGGCCGAGGCGAATACCTCGCTGCCCTCCAATGATCTGGAGCCGGAATACATCACCATCAACGCCGCCGGCACGGTGGCCTATGTGACGCTCCAGGAAGCCAATGCGGTCGCCGAGCTGGACCTGTCCACCGGCCAGTTCACCCGCATCATGCCGCTCGGCACCAAGGACCACAGCATCGCGGGGAATGGCTTCGATGCCTCCGACCGCGACGGCGGGCCGAACATCAAGACCTGGCAGGTCTCGGGCCTCTACCAGCCGGATTCGATCGCCTCCTTCGAGCGGGACGGCAAGATCTACCTCGTCACCGCGAATGAGGGCGATACCCGCGACTGGGGCAATTACAACGAGGAGATCCGCGTTGGTGACGCGAGCTATGTGCTCGACCCGACCCTGTTCCCCGATGCCGCGACCCTGAAGAACAACGCCAACCTCGGCCGCCTCACCGTCAGCAAGTTCACCGGCGATACCGATGGCGATGGCGATTACGACCACATCGAGGTCTTCGGCGGCCGCTCCTTCTCCATCTGGGAAGTGACCGATGGCGGGCTGGTGCAGACCTATGACAGCGGCGACATGATCGAACGGCTGATCGCCAGCCAGTTCTACAGCGCCTTCGACGAGAGCCGCAGCGACAACAAGGGCCCGGAGCCCGAAAGCGTCACCCTGGCGATGGTGGACGGCAAGCTGACCGCCTTCGTCGGGCTGGAGCGCAGCAACGCGATCATGAGCTTCGAGATCGTGAGCCCGACCGAGGTGAGCTTCAACGGCTTCACCGCCAAGCCGGGCGATGTCGCCCCCGAGGTCGCCACCGTGATCCCCGGCGGCGGCGGCGAGGCGCCCCGGCTGATCGTCGCCAATGAGGTGAGCTTCACGACCACCGCCTATGACATCGCCCCCGCCGCCGCGGGCGTCTATCGTCTCCAGATCCTGCATGGCTCGGATTTCGAGGCCGGTCTCGCCGCCACCACCCGCGCCGACCGCTTCGCCGCGATCGTGGACAAGCTGGAAGACCAGGTCACCAACTCCATCACCCTCTCCTCGGGCGACAACTTCCTCCCCGGCCCCTTCATCGCCGCCTCGGCCGATCCGGCCATGCGCGGGCCGCTGCAGGAATTCTACAAGTGGCTGCTGGGTGACAGCGGCCTCAACCTCTCGGGGCTGCGCGAGGATGTGGCGCGGACCGATATCGCGATCCTGAACGGGATCGGCGTGCAGGCCAGCGTCTTCGGCAATCATGAGTTCGACCTCGGCTCCACCTTCCTCGCCGGCGCGCTCGATTTTGTCGCCGGCACCTCGGGTGCCGCCTCGGCGCGGGTCTCCTCGATCGGGGCGATGTTCCCCTACCTCTCGGCGAACCTCGACTTCTCGGCCGATTCGGCGACGCGGGCGCTCTATACGAGCATGCTGCGCGACGCCTCCTCCTATGCCACCACGCTGGCCGACCTTGCCGGCAACAACGAGGTCGCGGCCGAGGCGATCGACGCGCAGATCGCGCCCTGGACCACCATCGTCGAGAATGGCGAGACCATCGGCGTGCTCGGGCTGACCACGCAGTTGCTGGCCGCGATCTCCTCGCCCGGCGCCATCCGGGTGCTGGACCCGAACGGCGATGGCGGGATCGACAACACCGACGAGCTGGCGGCGATCCTGCAGCCCTATATCGATCAGATGGTCGCGCAGGGGATCAACAAGATCGTCCTGCTCTCCCATCTGCAGCAGTTCCAGGTGGAGCTGGATCTCGCAACCAAGCTCAGCGGTGTGGACATCATCATCGCCGGCGGCAGCCATGCGGTCTTCGCCGATGGCGATGACGTGCTGCGCCCGGGCGACACGGCCGCCGAAGGCTACCCGGTCTTCCAGACCGGCGCCGATGGCAAGCCGGTCGCGGTGATCAGCACCGGCAACGAGTATTCCTACGTCGGCCGCCTGGTCGTGGATTTCGACGCGAATGGCGAGATCCTGACCGGCAGCGTCGAGCCGGCGCTGAACGGCCCGATCGCGACGACGGATGCGAATGTCGCCGCCCTCTGGGGCGCCGAGGATGCCTATGCCGAGGACACCCGCGGCGGTGAGGTCCGCAACCTGCTCGAAGCCGTGCAGACGGTGATCGAGCAGCAGGACGGCACGCTGACCGGCATGTCCAAGGTCTATCTGGAAGGCCGCCGCACCTTCGTCCGCACCGAGGAGACCAACCTCGGCGACCTCTCGGCCGATGCCAACCTCTGGGCGGCGATGAAGATCGACGCCGATGTCGTCGCCAGCCTGAAGAACGGCGGCGGCATCCGCACCGAGATCGGCTCGGTCGGGCTTGGCGCGGTGCCGACGACGGAGCCGACGCTGGCCAACCCGGCCGCCGGCAAGCAGGCGGGCCAGATCAGCCAGCTCGACATCACCAATTCGCTGCGCTTCAACAATGCGATCTCCATCGTCAGCGTCACGGCCGCGGAATTCGAGCATCTGTTGGAACACGCGGTGGCCGCCGCGGCGCCGGGTGTGACCCCGGGCCAGTTCGGCCAGTTCGGCGGCATCGCCTTCTCCTACGATGCCACGATGCAGGCGCAGGTGCTGGGCAGCGGCGGCGCCGTCACCACCGAGGGCCAGCGGGTGCGCTCCGCCGTCATCCTCAATGACGATGGCAGCGTGCGCGACGTGCTGGTGCAGGATGGCGCGGTGGTCGGCGCCGCCGACCGGGCGATCAAGTTCGCGACGCTTTCCTTCCTCGCGGATGGCGGCGACAGCTACCCGATCAACTTCTACGCCGACAGCCGGGTGGATCTGCTGAACAACGTCACCCTCGGCGCGGGCGAGGCCACCTTCGCCGCCGCCGGCAGCGAGCAGGACATCCTGGCGGAATTCCTCATCGCCAGGCATGCGGCGCCCTTCTTCGCCTATGGCCAGGCCGAGACCGGCCAGGCCGGCGACGCCCGCACCCAGAACCTGGCGGCACGCAGCGAGGCACTGCTGCAAACCACCAGCGCCGGTCCGGGCACCCAGGGCAACGACCTGATCGAGGCGGGCGCCGGCAACAGCGACCTCTTCGCCAGCCATGGCCGCGACACCATCCGCGGGGGCGCGGGGCATGACACCCTGACCTTCCTCAACATGGCCCGTGGCAATGGCGGGCTGCTGGCCAATGACGCGGGGCAGGCGACCGGCTTCGCCTGGTCGGATGCCGCCGGGCAGAACAGCACGCATTTCGCCGGGGTCGAGGTCGTCCGCTTCGCCGATGGGCGGATCGCTTCGGATGCGGCGGATGGCGCCTGGCAGGCCAGCGCGATCCAGCGCGTGGTCTTCGACGGCGGCGACGTGGTCGGCACCAGCCTGCTGGTGAAGGCGCTGGACAATGGCCAGACCCTGGTCTCGACCATCGGCATGGCGCTGCTGGAGAGCGGCGCCGTCACCAACGAGCTTTCGGATGGCAACTTCGTGGAGCGCCTCTACGCCGAGGTGCTGAACCGCGGCAGCGACGGCGGCGGCCTGTCCTACTGGACCGGCGTTGCCGGCACGGGCGGGCGCGCCGGGGTGTTCGAGGCCTTCCTGGGCTCGGCCGAGGCCGCCACGGTGGCCGAGGGGATGCCGGTGATCGTCGCCGACTACGATGCGACCTGGATCGGCCGCAGCTACGACGTGCTGCTCGGGCGCGGGGTGGATCAGAGCGGCTATGGCTTCTGGCAGACCGCGCTCGACAGCAACGCCCCCACGGCGCTGCTCGATGGCCTCGTCGGCTCGGTCGAGTTCGCCGCCCACCAGGGCGCGCTCTCGGACGCGAGCTTCGTGGAGCTGCTGTACCAGGACGGGCTCGGCCGGGTCTCCGACACGGGCGGTGCGGGTTATTGGGTCCAACAGCTCGGCGCCGGGACCAGCCGTGGCGCCGTCGCCGAGGCCATCCTGGCCTCCGAGGAGGGGGCGGCGAGCTTCACCGCCCTCGCCTACGCCGGCATCGAACTGGTCTGATGCGATTTCGCCGGCTCGCCTGATGGGCGGGCCGGCGATTCTGTTCTACGCGGGTGGGATGACCCTGCACTTCCCCGCCCCCGGCCCGCTCCTCCCCGTCCCGCCCGCGCCATCGCCGCTTGCGGCGGCCATGGCCCTGGCCGAGAGCCGGGAAACCTTCTTCCCCCGCGACCTGCGCGCGCATCTCGACGGCGGCTACTTCGAAGCGCCGCCTGACAATACTGTCATCGGGCCGGTGGCGCCGCGCGGCGGGCCGAATGGGCTGGTGCTGCAACACGGCAAGGTTGTGGGTGGCTGGGGCGATACCCGCCAGACGGACATGACCTTCTCCGTCGCAAAGTCGTATCTGTCGCTGCTGGCCGGCATCGCTGTGGGCGACGGGCTGATCACCGATCTGGATGAGCCGGTCGCGGCCTCGGTGTCGCATCCGGCCTTCGCGGGCAGCCAGAACAGCCCTGTGACCTGGCGGATGCTGTTGCAGCAGACCAGCGAATGGGAAGGCAGTCTTTTCGGCAAGAGCGAGCGGATCGACCGCGGCCGCAACCTGTCCAGCGAAGGCAAGGGCAAGGGCGCCAACCGCCCCCTGTCCGCGCCGGGCGATCATTGGGAATACAACGACGTCCGGGTGAACGCCCTCTCGCTCGCCTTGCTGCATCGTTTCGGCCGCCCGCTGCCCCAGGTTTTCGCCGAGCGGATCATGGCCCCGATCGGCGGCAGCGCCGACTGGGTGTGGGATGGCTATGAGACCTCCTGGGTCGAAATCGCGGGGGAAAAGCTGCATTCCGTGCCGGGGGGCGGGCATTGGGGCGGCGGCGTGCGGATGCATGCCGAGGACCAGGCGCGGATCGGGCTGCTGATGCTGGCCGATGGGGTATGGGACGGGCAGCGGGTACTGCCGGAGGGCTGGGTCGCGGCCTCGACCACCCCATGCGAATTGAATGGCGATTACGGGCTGCTGTGGTGGCTGAACGCCGGCGGGCGCCTGGCCGGCGCGCCGCTCACCGGCTTCTACGCGGCCGGGGCCGGTGGGAATACCATCTGGGTCGAACCCACCCAGTCCCTGGTCGTGGTCGCGCGCTGGCTCCATCCGGAGTCGGCCGGCGAAGTGTTGCAGGCGATACACGCGGCAATATGACGAGAAACTTCTCCAGAAATTTCTCGCTCTGGTTGCATCATCTTTGTGAAACCATCAGGAAAGGTGGTGTTAACTCGTGCGTCAGTAACGAAAATCCGTCGAAACTTTAAGACAATTCGTCTCTTTTTTCATTGACTTATTACAAGTTTCGACAGAAACACGGCATTAATGAAGGGCCTTACAGGCCCTTTCCCCGCTGCCAGAGGGAATGCCGAATGTCTGCCCAGCCCGTCGTAACTTTTGTCCTCGATGGCGCCGCCCAGGCCAATGGTGCCAGCGCCGCCCAGTTCATCGGGACGACACGCACGGCGGTTCTGCGCTTCGACAATCAGCCGGATGGGGTGGGCGGCGATGCCACCAGCGTCGGCTACGCGCCCTATGTGAACCTCGCGCTGCCAAACCTTGGCGTGGACGGGAATGACGGCGTCACGCTGCTCTCCGCCAGCTACCTGGGCGTGGCGCTGACGCAGCAGATTGTAACTTTCGATGCATTCGGTCATGCGACGCATCCCTTTGCCGTGACCGCGGCCGGCGCGCCGCTGGTCATCACCGGCACGCCCGGTACGCAGATGGTGGTGCTGAAGCTGCCGTTCGGCTCCTTCACCGGCGACCAGACCCCGGCCGATATCGACCTCGTGCTCTCGGTCTCCAACCTCGCCGACAATGCGGCCCCGCTACAGATCAGCGCGAGCGGCGGCTTCGCCTTTGGCCGCGACGAGTTCAACAACCCGACCGCCGATGCGCCGGTCGTGGGCGCCGTCACGCTGCTGAACGTGGTGCCGACCCTCGCCGCGCTGGACAAGATCTATGTGGGCCCGGAGCAGGAGACGGCCACCGGCCCCTCCTACCCCCGCTCCTGGCTGGTCGAGGGCGATATCGCCCCGGGCCAGAGCCTGACCAGCTTCGTCCTCACCGACGACATGCCCGACGGCACCCATATCCTGGGTGCGAGCATCATCGGGCCCTATACCGGCACCGTCACCATCGTCGGCCGCACCATCACCGCGACCTTCGATGGCGCCGTCAGCGCGGGTGCGGCCAAGCCGACGCTGAAGATCGATTTCTACGTCGACGAGTTCCTGGATAATGGCGATCCGGTGCTGAGCCCGACCACCGGCTCCTTCCGCCTGCTCGGCAATGACGCACAGCTCAGCGGCGTGTGGGACCCGCTGGATGGGCGCGATCCGATCGAGACCGTGGTCATCGACCCCGCCGGCTTCGAGGACCAGATCACCGGCAAGTCCATCGCCGTGCAGAAGAGCGTGACGCCGGAAGGCGCCGTGGTTCCGGGCAACAAGCTGCTCTGGACCCTGGACGGCCAGGTGTCGAACTACTTCGATGTCGATCATCTGGTGATGACCGACACGCTCGGCGACGGGCAGCATTTCGATGCCTCGGTGACGCCGACGATCGTGATCTCCGAGCGCGGCGCGGTGATCTACTCGGGGCTGCTGACGACCTTCAACCCGGCGACGGATGTGGTGCGCGATGGCGGCAGCGGGATCAGCACCCTCAGCTTCGACATTTCCGAACTGCTGCGCAGCCTCGGCCTTGATGACGCGCTGAACGGCCAGACCGTGGCCGGCGCGAATTTTCAGGCGACCGCCGTCGTCACCTTCAAGAGCGTGATCGAGGAAAGCTGGACCCCCGGCAACAAGCCGGGCGACCAGTTCGTGGACCAGGGCGACAGCCTCGGCAATGCCATCGATTTCTCGGGCGAGGTCGTCGATACCAACGCGCCGATCGTGGATGACAGCGGCGCCGGCGTCTCGATCCCGGTGAATGATGTCGCCAAGTCGATCTACGCGATCAACGGCAACCTCGGCTACACCACGACCAAGGTGCAGGCCGGCGACGAGATCACCTTCCGCCTGAAACTGACCACCCCGCTCAGCAACTCCCATCAGGTGACGCTGACCGACTTCCTGCCCTTGCCGGTGCTGAAGGCCGCCGATGCCGATGCCGATGCGGGCACCGGCGCGTCCTTCACCTTCTCCGCGGTGGCCGATGCTTCCGTCCCCGGCGTCGGCGTGGCCAAGCTCGGGCCGTCCGAGACCTACACGCTGACCGGTTCGCCGACCATCACGATGGACAGCGTCGCGAATAGCCTGACCTTCGACTTCGGGTCGCTGGACGCGAGCTTCGCCGGCCGCACCATCGACGTGCTCTTCACCGTGAAGGTGGTGGACGCGCCCTTCGGCGACGGTCTGCTGCTGACCAACCAGGTGACGAGCGAGGAGGTCAATTCCGATCTCGCGCATTTCCAGGACAATGCGATCGTCCAGTTCACCCTGACCGAGCCGAAGCTCGATCTGGTGAAGTCGGTCGTCGCCGTCTCCTCCAATGATCTGCTGGTCGCGGCCGCCGGCGGGGGCACGGCGCTCTCGGGCGTCACCTGGAGTACCCCGGGCACCGGCGGCAACCGCTTCAGCAGCACGATCAACTCGACCAAGCTCGCCGGCAATCCGCTCGACGCCGATGTGAAGGGCCTGGATGCGGGCGACACCGTCACCTTCGCCATCATCGTCGAGAACACGGGCAGCGGCGTGAACGGCGCCTTCGACACGCTGATCCGCGACAGCATCCCGACCGGCCTCGTGGCCCCGGGCAGCGGCATCAACCTGCGCGTCACCGATGGCGCCGGCAATGTGCTGACCTATACCGGCGATTTGTTTGACGCCGGCGGCGGGCTTCGGCTCATCGATCCGACCGGCCATGGCGCCATCGCCGCGGCGAATGCGACCAGCGGCGCCAATGTCGTCATCATCACCTACGACCTGCTGGTGCAGACGACGCCGGGCAGCACCGATGTGCAGCCGGGCACCGCCTATGTGAACACCGCCAGCATCGTCGAATACGCGGCGATTGAGGGCGGCATCGACCGCACCCCGACCACCCCCGCCGCCGATCTGAGCGACACCGCGAAGATCGACACCACGTCTCCGACGGTCATCAAGACCATCGCCTCGACCGACCAGGGCTTCACCACCGGCGCCAGCGTCGCGATCGGCGAGACGATCACCTATACCCTCACCTTCAGGATCCCGGAGGGGCTGTCCAAGGATGTGATCCTGCAGGATCTCATCCAGGCCAATTCCGAAGGCGAGCTTGAGATCCTGTCGGCCCAGATCACCAGCACGGGCCACATCGCCGGCATCAGCGCCGGCGAGAAGATCGGCGTGCTCAGCGACCGTGGCGGCTCCAACAACGACGCCGCGATCAAGGACACCGCGACCTTCTCCCTCGGCGACATCACCAATGCCGCCGATGGGCTGGAGGATGGGAACGACCTCATCACCGTCACCGTCGTCGCCTTGGCCAAGAACGTCGCCAAGGATGCGCGGAACGACACGCTCGACAACACCGGCAGCATCTCGGTGCTGGATGGCGATGCCCCCGCCGGCCCGCGCGTGGTCGCGACCTCGCCCATCAGCACGGTCACCATCGTCGAGCCCCGGCTCACGCTGACCAAGACCGTCACGCCGGTCGCCGATGCGGATGATGTCGTCACCTATACGGTGACGCTGAGCAATGCGAGCGGCAGCAACTCCGCCCGCGCGCATGACCTGGTCATCACCGATCTGATGAACCTGCTCGGCACCGACGCGACCTTCGTGAACGGCAGCGTCCACACCGGCGGCTCCGCGGCCGGTGCCGTCATCGCCCGCGGCAATGGCGATGGCGACGGGCTCAACGGCCTGGACACCGATGTGCAGGTCGCGCTGGCGATGCTCGATCCGGGCCAGACGCTGACCGTGACCTTCGATGCGCATCTCAACGGCCATGTCGTTGCCTCCTCCTACATCCCGAACACGGTGACGGCGACGGCGAGCAGCCTGCCCGGTGTGGACGCGGATGAGCGCGGCTACAGCCTGAATGCCAGCGCCTCGGTCCAGGTCCTCGGCACCAGCGTGTCCAAGACCGTCTCGGCGACCGACAAATCCGATACCGGCACCGGTCAGTTGACCTCGCTCACCGATCTGAAGATCGGCGAGACAGCGACTTTCGACATCACTGTCACCTTGCCCGAAGGCAACAACACGAACTTCCGGATCGAGGATCTGCTCCCCGATCTGCGTGCGGGCGAGGCCGGGCGCCTCGTCTATGTGGCCAACTCCGCGACCATCGTCTCGATCGGCAGCAGTCTCACCGCCAATGCGCCGACGATCACCGCCACCAACGACTACGCCACCGGCAACACCACGCTGGACAAGATCACCTTCACTTTCGGCGACGTCTTCAACCTCGCCGACAACATCCAGAACGCCGGTGACACCATCACCGTGCGCCTGCAGGCGGTGCTGACCGATATCGCGCAGAACGCCAATGGCGATGTGCTCACCAACAGCGCCATCGCCGTGAGCGGCGGCGTCAGCGGCGCGGCCAGCACCGTGTCGGTCGAGACCGTGGAGCCGGTGCTGCTGCTCGACAAGACCAGCGACCATGCGCCGGGCCAGGTGCTCGATGCCGGTGCCGAGATCACCTACACCATCCGCGTCCATCACGCGGCGAACAGCCACCTCAATGCCTATGACCTGAACATCAGCGACGTGATCCCGGCCGATCTGGCCCTGGTCGCGGGCAGCATCCAGGCAGCCGGTGCCACGATCATGGTCGGCGCCGGTGGCGCGATCAGCATCACCTCGGGCGAGCTGGATCTCGGCCAGGAGCTGGTCATCACCTACAAGGCGACGGTCAAAGACAGCGCGACGCCGGGCGAGAGCCTCGTCAACACCGCCATTGTCACCTACGACAATGAGCCCGGCGCGGGCGGCCGCGCCGGCACGCCGGATGATGGCGTCGTCACCGATGTCGTGGCGCTGACGCCCGACATCGTGAAGACGATCACCGCCACCGGCTTCAACAGCACCACCGGCAGCAACCTCGCGATCGGCGAGACCGTGACCTACATGCTGACCGGCACGGTCGGCGAAGGCACGCAGCATCTGGTGCTGACCGACACCCTGCCGAACGGGATGACGCTGATCGGCACGCCGGTCCTGTCGAACTGGGACGGCTCGATGGGCTCGGCGCCGAGCCCGGTGTTCAGCCAGACGGGGCAGGTGTTGAAGCTCGACTTCGGCACCATCACCAATGTCGCCGACAATGTCGTCGGCACCGCCGGCGACACCTTCACCGTCACCTTCACCGCCCAGGTCACCGGCACCGGCCTTACCGCTGGCACGATCCTCAACAACACAGCGAAGATCGAGACCTACGCCCCCGGCCCCGGCACGGTCGGCTTGGCCAGCGATACCGACAGCGCTTCGGCGACCGTCGTCCGCCCGGTGCTGACCATCACGAAGGCAACGCCCTTCACCACCGGCGATGCCGGCGATGTCGCCACCTACACCGTCACCATCAAGCATGCGCCCGGCAGCACCGGCCCCGCCTATGATGTCGTGGTCAGCGATCTTCTGGCCGCAGGCCTTGTCCTGGTCGGCACGCCGACGACCACTGCCGGCACGCTGAACACCGCGGGCGGGCAGATCGGGCTGACCCTTTCCTACCTCGCCACCAGCTCCGGCGATGTGGTCATCACCTATCAGGCCAAGCTGGCCAACACGGTGGTGAATGCGGAATCGATCACCAACACCGCCACCCTCGCCTACAAGACGGCGCCGGCCTTCGGCCCCGACCTGACCGGCAGCGCGCATGACACGGTCTCGGTCGCGATCCCGAACAGCGTGCAGAAGGTGCTGTCCGGCACCGACAATGCGATGACCGCGGGCAGCGACGTGGCCCCGGGCGAGCTGGTCACCTGGCAGATCAAGGTGACCCTCGGCGAGGGCACGCAGCACATCAGCCTGACCGACCATCTGCCGACCGGCGTCACCTATGTCGGTGCCTCCGTCCTCGACCGTGGCGGCGTGGCCGGCCCGGCGGTGGCGATCAACCAGACCGGCCAGGACGTCACTTTCGACTTCGGCAATGTCGTCAACACCGGCGACAACAATGCCGCCACCGGCGTGATGATCCTGCAGGTCCAGGCCCGCGTCGGCACCGTGCCGGTCAATGGCACCGTGCTCACCAATACCGCGACACTGCTGGCGGCGACCCCCGCCCTGCCCAACACGCCCTATGACACCGATATCGGAACCAATGCGGTGACGGTGGTCAAGGCGGCCCTTGGCGACCAGGTCTTCCTCGACACCAACGGCAATGGCATCCACGACGCTGGCGAGGCCGGTGTCGCCGGCCTGGAAGTGCAGCTACTCTCGACCACCGGCACGGTCATGGCGACCACGCACACGGCGCCTGATGGCACCTATGGCTTCGCCAATCTCGCCCCCGGCGATTACCAGGTGAAGTTCGTCACCACCGGCGCGCAGATGATCACCCTCGCCAACCAGGGCCTGAACGACACCAAGGACAGCGACGCCGCGCAGAACACCGGCATCACCGGCATCGTGACCCTGGTCGCGGGCCAGACCGATCTGACCGTGGATGCGGGTATCTATCTGCCCGTCACGATCGGCGATCGCGCCTTCGTCGATGTGAACGCCAATGGCATCCAGGATGCGGGCGATCCGGGTCTGTCGGGTGTCACCGTCACCCTGCTGGATGGCAGCGGTATGGCGATCGCGGGCAAGACCACGACGACGGATGTGAACGGCGACTATCTGTTTGAGGATCTGGCGCCCGGCAGCTATGGGGTGCAGTTCACCGCCCCGGTCGGCTACGTCATCACGCCCCAAAACATCGGCAATGATGGCGCCGACAGCGACATCGACGTCACGACCGGCAAGACCACCAGCAGCTTCTACACCTCCGGCACCACCGATCTGACCTTGGATGGCGGCTTCTATATCCCCGCCAAGCTCGGCGACTACGCCTTCCTCGACATGAATGCCGATGGCATCCAGGACGCGGGGGACAAGCCGCTCGCGGGTGTGAAGGTCACGCTGCTCAATGCCGCGGGCGATGCCATCGGCCCTGTCGTCTTCACCGATGTGAATGGCGCCTATGAGTTCACCGGCCTCAAGCCCGGCGACTACCGGGTGAAGATGGAGGGCCCCGCCCTCACCTTCACCTCGCCCAAGGATGCGACCGGCGATGCGTTGGACAGCGATCTGGACGCGAATGGCTTCAGCGACGTGGTCACGCTGGTCTCCGGCAGCAACCATCGCGATCTGGACGGCGGCTTCTACTACAAGACCAAGATCGGCGATTTCGTCTGGGACGACATCAACGGCGACGGTATCCAGCAGATCGGCGAGCCCGGTGTGGCCGGCGTCACGGTGCGGTTGCTCGATGGCGCAGGCACCGTGCTGGCGACGGCGACTACCGACGGCAACGGCTACTATCTGTTCCAGAACCGCAATCCCGGCACCTATATCGTCGCGTTCGTGAAGCCGGTCGGCTACGAGTTCACGCATAAGGGCGCCACGCCGAACGTCTTCGCCGACAGCGACGCGGACCCGACCAGCGGCCGCGGCGATGCCTTCCTCCTGGGCGGCGGCGATGATGACCTGACGCGCGATGCCGGCCTCTACCGTCCGGCGACGCTCTCGGGCGACGTCTGGCTGGATGCCGATCGCAATGGCATCCATGCCAATGACGAGGCAGCGGTCCGCGGCATCACCGTACAGTTGCTCGATGCGGCCGGCCTCTTCACCGGCCGCACCACGGTCACCGATGCCAACGGCCACTACGGGTTCGGCGGTCTTCGCCCCGGCACCTATGGCGTCGCCTTCATGACGCCGGCGGGCCTCGCCTTCACCACCCAGGATGTCGGCGGCAACGAGGCCGTGGACAGCGACGCCAATACCGTCACCGGCGCCTCCTCCTGGACGCCCTTCCTCGTCTCCGGCGGGTCGGACAACCGGGGCGATGCAGGCCTCATCTATGCGACCGGCAGCACCTGCCAGAACGGGCAGACCATCGACCTCGGGGCGGGCGATCAGTCCTTCCCGGGCACGCCCGACAATGACAACGTCTTCGGCAATTCCGGCAATGACGCGATCAATGGCCTCGATGGCGATGATTGCCTCAAGGGCGGCGACGGCAATGACGCCATCACCGGCGGCAATGGCGACGACGAGATCCATGGCGGCAACGGCGACGACAACGTCCAGGGCCAGGACGGCGACGACCTGATCACGGGCGGCGCCGGCAATGATGTCGGCGAGGGCGGCAATGGTAACGACGTCCTGTTCGGCGGCGACGGCGACGACAACATGCAGGGCGAAGGCGGCGACGACGTCCTCTTCGGTGGCGCCGGCGCCGATATCCTGACCGGCAATGCCGGCAATGACTGGGTTTCGGGCGGCAGCGGCAATGACACGCTGCAAGGGGCCGATGGCGATGACGTTGTCATCGGCGGCACCGACAATGGCACGGCGGGCCTCGTCGGTGGCCGCATCGTCAACGTCACCGTGGGCGACAGGCTAGAAGGCAATGGCGGGGCGGATCGCTTCATCTACCGCGTCGGCGACGGCGTCGATCAGATGCTCGATTTCAAGCCCGGCGAGGGCGACACGCTGACCATCTATGGCTACAGCGCGCCGCTGGCGATGGGGCGGATCAACGGGCTCATCACCGTCTACTTCGGCCCGAACGATGCCATCCAGTTCAACGACTACCCCGGTGCGCACGTCGACACGCTGACCCTGCCCGGCATGCGGTTCGAGCCGAACCTGGCGCAGATGCCGGGCAGCATCGCCGCGAACGATCCCGCCATCCCGCTGCGCATCGCCGCCTCCGTCGCCGCCTTCTACGGCAGCGAAGGCGATGAGAGCGCGATCGGCAGCCACGTCGCCGACTACATGGCCGGCAATGGCGGCAATGACTGGCTGCTCGGCGGCGACGGCGACGACAACATGATCGGCGGTGCGGGCGATGACGCGCTGTTCGGCGGCACCGGCAATGACGTGCTGCGCCCTGCCCCCGGCAACGACTACGTCGATGGCGGCAGCGGCTACGACAACGCCGTGCTGGATTGGTCGGGCTTCCGCGGCGCCAGCCACGCCGCCCTGCCGGACGGCAACTTCCGGCTGGACTCGGCCGAGGGCATCGACCTGTTCCGCAACGTGGAACAGATCACCTTCGTCGATGGCCGCCTCTCCTTCGACACCAATGGCGCCCCGGCCGAGGTGGTTCGCCTCTACCAGGCAGCCCTTGGCCGCGATGCGGACCAGGGCGGGCTGAACTACTGGATCGAGGCGGTCGAGCACGGCACGCCGCTCGCCTCTTTGGCCAGCTCCTTCCTGGGCAGCAGCGAATTCGCCACGCGCTTCGGCACGCCGGACAATGCGGGCTTCGTCGATCAGCTCTACCAGAACGTGCTCGGCCGCGCCGGCGATGCCGGTGGTGTGGCCTTCTGGACCGGGGTCCTCAATTCGGGTGGCAGCCGCGCCGATCTGCTGGTGCAGTTCAGCGAAAGCCCCGAGAACCGCGAGCACACCGCGGGGATCGTGGCCAATGGCATCTGGGACCTGAACGGGACATCGGCGCAGATCGCCCGCCTCTACGACACGGTCTTCGACCGCCTGCCGGATCTCGGCGGTCTGCACTACTGGACCACGCTGATCGAGGGCGGCTCGGCCACCCTCGCCTCGGCCGCCGATGCCTTCGCCGCCAGCGGCGAGTTCCTCACGACCTATGGCGCGTTGGATGATGCGGGCTTCGTCTCGGCCCTCTACGACAATGCGCTGGATCGCGCGGCGACGCCGGGTGACATCGCCTATTGGACCGGGGTGCTGGCCGGGCCGGCGGATCGCGCCGATCTCGTGCTCGACTTCAGCGAGAGCGCCGAGCACCAGGCGCTGACGGCGGCCAACATCACCAATGCCGATCCGCATCTGTTCGGCATTCTCTTCGCCTGAACCTGCGGCGCCCGGCTTGACCGGAGGGTGTCGGGGTGCCCCAAATCGGGGCATGCCCGACACCCTCCACCAGACCACCCTCGTCCTCGACACCCATGTCGATTTCCCCTGGCCCGAGACGCCCGACCCGGCCCTGCCCTCGGCGCGCTGCGTCGATTTTCCGAAGATGGTGGCGGGCGGGATGGGGGCCGTCGTGCTCATCGCCTATGTCGGCCAGGGCGCGCGCGATGCGGCCGGCAATGCCGCCGCCCGCGCCCGCGCCGATGGGATGCTGGCGCGGATCGCCGCCGATGCCGCCAATCCGGTCGGCCCGCCCCGTGTCGCCGCCCGCACCGCCGATGAGGTCGAGGCCGCCTTCGCGGCCGGCAAGCTCGCGATCCTTGCCGGTGTGGAGAACGGCTATGCGATGGGCGGCGAGATCTCCGCGCTGGCCGAGTTCCACAAGGCGGGGGCGATCTACCTCACCCTCACCCATGACGGGCACAATGACCTCGCCGATGCCGCGCGGCCCAAGCCCGCTTTGGGCGATGGGCCGGAGGAGCATGGCGGGCTCTCGGAATTCGGGCGGGCGGCGATCGCCGAG
Organism: Humitalea rosea; assembly: GCF_003253705.1. Classification (GTDB taxonomy): domain Bacteria; phylum Pseudomonadota; class Alphaproteobacteria; order Acetobacterales; family Acetobacteraceae; genus Humitalea; species Humitalea rosea. The sequence goes on along the minus strand of NZ_QKYU01000006.1, from coordinate 23,896 downwards.
CTGAACCGGCTCGGGATGCTGGTCGATGTCTCCCATGCCTCCAAGGCGGCGATGTTGCAGGCGGCGCGGGTCTCGCGCAGCCCGATCGTGGCGACCCATACCGGCTGCCGCGCGCTGACCGACCATCCGCGCAACCTGGATGACGAGCAGCTCGACGCCCTGCGCGCGGTCGGCGGCCTTGCCCAGATCACCGCCGTCGGCAGCTTTCTGCGCGCCGACGGGCGGGCGTCGCTGTCGGACTACCTCGACCATGTGGGCCATGCGGTGCGGCGGATCGGGATCGACCACACCGGCCTGTCCTCCGATTTCGACGGCGGCGGCGGCTTCACCGGCTGGAAGGATGCGAGCCAGACCGGCGCCGTGACCGAGGGGCTGATCGCCCGCGGCTATACCGCGCGCGAGATCGGGCTGCTGTGGTCAGGGAATTTCCTGCGGCTGATGCGGGTGGCGGCGAAGAGCGCCACGGCCTGAGGACAGGCCAGGGAGGGGCGATCGATGTCATTCACGATCACGGCTGATCCGGCCATTCTCCGCGAGGGGGATGGCGGCACCACTGACGTCCGCTTCCACATCACCTCCCTGACCGGCCCGCTGGCGACCCCGGCCGAGCTGCGCTGGACCTGGATGGGCGCCTGGCCGCATTCCGCCAACAGCGCCGACCTCATCCTGCCCACCGATGCGCGGATCAGCGTCGCGGCCGGGGCGGTGACCCAGGATTTCATCGTCCAGGTCGTGGGCGACCAGATGCTGGAATGGGATGAGAGCTTCGCCATCATCTTTGCCGAGCTGTTCCAGATCGACCCGAGTTTCCCGCATTGGGGCTACAGCTACTACTCGGCGGTCAGCGTCACGATCCTGAACGACGACCTTCCACGCGGCCCGCCGCTGCTGCTGCGGGGCCCACACGACGGCTACCTGATCCTGGGCTCGATCGGCTACGAGGGCGTGGTCCAGGACCGGATGGAGGGCCGCGACGCCCTGCACATCCTGGTCGGGCAGACGCAGATCACCTTCGCCGATGGCATCGGCGTCTTCGATCCGACCGGAAGTGCTGCCGAGGTCGCGCATCTGTACCAGGCGGCGCTCGGCCGCACCGCCGATATCGCCGGGCTAAGCTTCTGGACCGATCTGCTGGACAGTGGCCGCTCCGACCTCGCCGGCGTCGCGCGGCTCATGGCGGCGACCGACGAGGCAACGGCGCGGTTTGGCGGCCTGGATGACGAGGCCTTCGTGCGGCTGCTCTATCAGGACACCCTGGGGCGCGAGGGCGGCTCGGGCGAGCTTGCCTATTGGACCGGGCGCCTCGGCGCCGAGGCCAGCCGGGCCGAGGTGCTGCTGGGCTTCTCGGAAAGCACCGAGCATATCCTGCAGCGCCTGCACACCATCGGCGACGATGCGGCGGCGGAGGCGTGGCGGCTTTATCACGCGGCCCTGGACCGGGCGCCGGATGCGGCGGGGCTCGCCTATTGGACCGCGCAGCTCAAATCCGGCACCGCGGCGCTACAGGTCGCGACGGGCTTCGCCGCCTCGGCGGAATTCGCGCAGACCCATGCCGGCGCCGATCATGCCGGCCTCGTCACGCAGCTTTATGCGAGCATGCTGGACCGCGCGCCGGATGCCGAAGGGTTGCAGTTCTGGGTCGCGCAGCTTGACGACGGGCTCAGTGACGGCGCCCTGCTGCTGGCGCTGTCGGACTCGATGGAGCATCGGGCGGCGACCGCGGACGCGACCCATGACGGCTGGGTGTTCCTGGGCGGCTGAGTCAGCGCCCCGCCGCCGCGTCCCTCGCCCGTTCCTCACGCGGCAGCGGCACGATACCGCGGCTGCTCAGGATCGGATCCCCGGGCGGGAGGCAGCGAAAGGCGATGATGTACCGGTCATCGCCGATTTCGGTCCGGATCGGGGCCATCATCCGGTCATCGGCGGCGCAATGGCGATTGGCCGCCGCGACCCCGCGCTCGACCATCGCGCGCTGCGTACCGCCGCGTGAGGTGATCCCGAAGACGCCGGGTTCCAGCACCGCTGCGGGGCTGCTGCCGACGCAGCCGCCCAGGGTCAGCAGCGAGATCAATCCGAAGGACGCGGCGCGTAGGGTCATGGCTGGCAGTCTAGCCCCGGCTTGCGCGGCGCGTCACCCGGCCTTGGCGGCCCTTCGGCTCGCATGCAGGATGAATTCCGTATAGCCGTTGGGCTGGGTCGCGCCCTCGAACACCAGATCGCAGGCGGCCCGAAAAGCCGGGCCCGAGAAATCCGGGGCCATCGGGGTATAGGCGGCATCCCCGGCATTCTGCCGGTCCACCACCGCCGCCATGCGCCGCATCGTTTCAGTCACCTGCTCCTTGGTCGCGATGCCGTGGCGCAGCCAGTTGGCGATGTGCTGGGCGCTGATCCGCAGCGTCGCGCGATCCTCCATCAGCCCGACGTCATGGACGTCCGGCACCTTGGAGCAGCCGACCCCCTGGTCCACCCAGCGCACGACGTAGCCGAGGATGCCCTGGGCATTGTTGTCCAGCTCCTGCTGCACGGCATCGGCGGGCCAGTTGGTGTCGGCGGCGAGCGGCACGGTCAGCAGGTCCGACAGCTTGCCACGACGCCCGCCTGCGGCGATCTCGGCCTGGCGCGCGGCAACATCGACCATGTGGTAGTGCAGCGCATGCAGGGTTGCGGCGGTCGGACTCGGCACCCAGGCGGTGCTGGCGCCGGCCTTGGGGTGGCCGATCTTCTGCACCAGCATGTCGGCCATGGCGTCCGGGGCGGCCCACATGCCCTTGCCGATCTGGGCGCGGCCGCGCAGGCCGCAGATCAGCCCGACATCGACGTTCCAATCCTCATAGGCCTTGATCCAGGGCGCGCCCCGCATGTCGCCTTTGCGCAGCATCGCGCCGGCTTCCATCGAGGTGTGGATCTCATCGCCGGTGCGATCCAGGAAGCCGGTGTTGATGAAGCAGACCCGGGCGGAGGCGGCGCGGATGCATTCCTTGAGGTTCACCGTGGTCCGGCGCTCCTCATCCATGATCCCCATCTTCATGGTGTTGGGCGTCATGCCGAGCACGGCCTCGACCTTGCCGAACAGCGTATTGGCCCAGGCGACCTCGGCGGGCCCATGCATCTTCGGCTTCACGACATACATGCTGCCGGCGCGGGAGTTCAGGCGCTTGCCGTTGATGTCATGCAGCGCGATGGCGGCGGTGCAGAGCGCATCCAGGATGGTCTCCGGGATCTCGCGTCCCTGCCAGGTCACGGCATCGGTCATCATGTGGTGGCCGACGTTGCGGACCAGCATCACCGAACGGCCTGGCAGGGTGATGGTGCCGCCCTTCGGCGCGCTCCATGACCGGTCCGGGTTCAGCGCACGGTGCAGGGTCTTGCCGCCCTTGCTGAACTCGGCGGTCAGGTCGCCGCGCATCAGCCCGAGCCAGTTGCGATAGACCTCAACCTTGTCGGCGGCATCGACGGCGGCGACGCTGTCCTCGCAATCCTGGATGGTCGTCAGCGCGGATTCCAGCACGAGGTCCGACATGCCGGCGGGATCGGTCGCGCCGATCGCATGCGCGCGGTCGATGTGGATTTCCAGGTGCAGCCCGTGGCAGGCGAGCAGCACCGCGGTCGGCGCCTCGGCCGGGCCGTCATAGCCGACGAAGGCGGCGGGATCGGCCAGCGGCACCGCGCGGCCATCGGTCAAGGTCGCGACCAGCGCCCCGCCGGCCACGGCATAGGCCGCGACATCGGCATGGCCGGCGCCGGCGAGCGGAGCGCCTTGGTCCAGCGCCGCCTTGGCGCGGGCGATGACCAGGGCGCCGCGCGCGGGATTGTAGCCACGGCCACGGGCGGCGCCATCGGCGTCGGGGATCGCATCGGTGCCGTAGAGCGCGTCATACAGGCTGCCCCAGCGGGCGTTGGCGGCGTTCAGCGCATAGCGGGCGTTGGAGACGGGCACCACAAGCTGCGGGCCGGCCATGGTCGCGATCTCGGGGTCCACATCGGCGGTGGTGATGGCGAAATCCGCGCCCTCGGGCAGCAGATAGCCGATCCCGCGCAGGAAGGCGTCATAGGCGGCGGCATCGATCGGGCGGGCCGGATGGGCGCGGTGCCAGGCGTCGATCTTGGCGGCGAGCGCGTCGCGCTCGGCGAGCAGGGCCGCATTGGCGGGGGCGAGTTCGGCGACCACCGCCTCCAGCCCCGACCAGAAGGCCTCGGGGGTGATCCCGGTGCCAGGCAGGGCTTCCTCGGCGAAGAAGCGCGCCAGGGCGGCATCGACTTCGATCGCACCGAATTTGAGTGTCTGCGCCACGTGCCGTCTCCAATCCTGGGGCGGGGCGCCGGCCGAACCGCCGCACCTGCCCACCTTGCTGCCGTCCCGCGCGGGTCCGCACCACGGGTTGTTACACCCGAGATAGCGCCCCTGAAGCCGGCAGCAAAGGGAGCGCGGTTCAGCCTTCCGAAAGCAGGCCGGGCCGAGAAGAGCGGCCGACATGCCGGCCAGCCTCAACCTCTCGGGCGTCGTGCCCCTCGAAATCCTGGAGAATGGCCGGCCGGGCGACTGGTCGGCGGTGCTGACGCTCGGCAGCATGGCGACGGCGGTGGCCCTGACCGGGGCGAATGCGGCGCGGTTCACCGCGGTGCTCGGCCCGGATGGCCGCACCCTGACGATCACCCCCGCCATGGTGCTGGACCGGGAGGCCTGGGCGGCCGGGACCGATCCGGTGCTGAGCTTCGGCGTGCAGGCGCTGGTCGGCGGCACCTGGGTCGCGGCCTCGGCGAGCTACGCCATCACCCTGCGCGGGCTGGACGACACGCCGCCGGACAATCTGCGCTTCCTCAACGGCGGCTTCGTGCTGGAGACGGATATCGGCGGCGTCATCGGCGACATGCGGGCCGATGACCCGGATACCGCGGGGGCGCTGAGCTACAGCGTCGCCTGGCCGGATTCGGTCTGGTTCGGCTTTGAGGGACAGACGCTGCGGCTGAACCCCGGCGTGGACCTGCTGCGGGAGGGGGGGACGACCCGCAGCGTGCTGGTGGTGGTGTCCGATGGGGTGAACAGCCGCGCCTTCAGCGTCGCGGTGCAGGTGCTGAATGTGACGGTGGAGGATGATCTGCCGGCCCCGCCCCCGGTGCTGCCGCCACCGCCGGTGCCGCCGCCCCCCGTGCCGGTGCCGCCTATTTTACCACCGCCGGTGTCGCCGCCTCCGGTTTTACCACCTCCTGTTTCACCACCCCCGGTCTCGCCACCTCCGGTCTCGCCGCCCCCCGTTTCACCGCCTCCCGTCTCGCCACCCCCGGTCTCGCCACCGCCGGTGTCACCGCCTCCTGTTTCACCGCCTCCCGTCTCGCCACCCCCGGTCTCGCCGCCCCCCGTCTCGCCCCCTCCCGTCTCGCCGCCCCCCGTTTCACCGCCGCCGGTCTCACCTCCTCCGGTGCCGCCGCCTCCCGTCCCGCCGACGCCGCCCCCGCCCGATCCACCGCCACCAACGCCACCGCCGGTGCCACCTCCCCCCACACCCCCACCCCCCGCACCGCCGCCGCCCACCCCTCCGCCACCGCCCGTCCACGAAGGAGAAACCCCCGACCCTCTGCACCCAGGCACCCAGAAATCCGGCATCCTCCTCACCGCCGCCGACCACGCCGAGACCCAGCATTTCCTGGCCGACACCGAGAGCATCATCACCGGCGACGACGGTCTGACCCGCGTCGCCCTGACCGACGGCACCACCGTCTGGCTGCCGGCGATCGACACGCTGCGCTTCGCCGATGGGGTGCTCGACTTTCGCGGCGAGGGCGTCGCGGCGACCATGATCCGGCTCTACATGACCCTGCTGGACCGCCTGCCGGACAGCGGCGGGCTGTTCTACTTCATCGACCTCTACGAGCACGGCCACGGCGTCGCGGAGATCAGCGACAATTTCCTCGACAGCCCGGAATTCACCGCCCGCTTCGGCGGGCTGACCAATGCAGCACTGGTCACCGCGCTCTATCGCGTGGCGCTGGGGCGCGAGCCGGAGGCTGGGGGCGCCGCGTGGCACACCGCCCAGCTCGATGCCGGCGCGTCACGCGCCCAGACCATCGCGGTCTTCATCGACAGCAGCGAGGCCGCGCATCGCTTCGAGGTGCTGTATCCCGGCGGCGTCTTCATCCCCGACCCGATCACCCGCCGCGTCGCCATGGCCTATGATGCGGTCTTCGACCGCGCGCCGGATGCGGGCGGGCTGGTCTATTGGGCGGATCTGCTGCGGAACGGGCATCTGGATGAGAGCGGAATGATCCAGTCCATCGGCGGCAGCGACGAATTCCTCGGCAAATACGCAGGCTCCAGCCACGCGACCTTCGTCGCCGCGATCTATGCCCAGGCGCTGGAACGCGAACCGGACCCGGGGGGCCTCGCCTATTGGGCGCATCTGCTGGAGGCCGGCGCCGTCACCCGCACCGAGGTCGTGGTGCTGATCGGCATGTCCACCGAGGCGGCGGAGGCCTTCGACCACCCCCCGGTCGGTGCCGCCTTCGACTGGCTGTGACCACACCTTATGGCAGCGGCGAGGTCGTTTGCTTCAGGCAGCTCAGCGCGAAGCTGGTGCGGGTGTGGCGCACCCCGGGCAGGCGGTAGATCCGGTCCCGCAACAGGCTTTCCGCCCCCGCGGTGCCGCTGACGGCGGCCTTGATCATGTAATCATACTCGCCGCTCACCAGATGGCATTCCAGCACCTCGGGGATGGCGCGGACGGCTTCCTCGAAGCGCTTCAGATTCTCCTCGTCATGGCGCTCCATCATCACTTCCAGGAACACCGTGTCGGGGAAGCCGAGGGCGGCGAGGTCGAGCAAGGCGGCATAGCCGCGGATCACCCCCTGCTCCTCCAGCCGCTTCACGCGGGTCCAGCAGGGCGAGGCGGAGAGGCCCACCTCCTCGGCCAGCTCGGCATTGGAGAGGCGGCCGCGTCGGGCGAGGGCGCGGAGGATTCGTTGGTCTGTGGCGTCCATGGCAGAAGGATGTTCTGCAATCATGCCGTCGCACAATCACATTCAGCGTAGATTTCTGGCCAGCGCGGCCCAAGATGACGCATAATAACGGGAGCCCAAGATGGACGGTATGCTCGCGCGCCCCGGCGTGACCCTGGACGATCGTTGGGGCGATTCAGCCGACCCCGTGCTGCTCACCGGCATCCAGGCCCTGGTCCGGGTGCCCTTGATCGTCCGCGCGCTGGATGCGGCGGCGGGGCTGGATACCGCGGGCTATATCTCCGGCTATCGCGGCAGCCCGTTGGGCGGCTACGACCGCGCGCTGATGTCCCAATCCAAGCGGCTGGCCGCGGCCGATGTGATGTTCCATCCCGGGCTGAACGAGGATCTGGCGGCGACCGCCATCTGGGGCACGCAGCAGGTCGGGCTGTTCCCGCAGCCGAAACATGCGGGCGTCTTCGGCATCTGGTACGGCAAGGGGCCGGGCGTGGACCGGACCGGGGATGTGTTCCGCCACGCCAACAGTGCCGGGACCTCGCCCTTCGGCGGCGTGCTGGCCCTGGCGGGCGATGACCCGCAGGCGAAATCCTCGACCGTGACCTCGGGCTGCGAAGCCACTTTCATGGATGCCGAAATGCCCATCCTGGACCCGGCCGATGTGGCCGAGGTGCTGGAATACGGGGTGAAGGGGATCGCGATGTCGCGCGCCTCCGGCCTCTGGGTCGGCATGAAATGCGTGGCCGACACCATGGATGCCGCCGCGACCCTGGTGGTGGACCCCGAGGCCTGTCGCACCGTGGTCCCGCCGCTGCGCCTGCCGCCCGATGGGCTGCATATCCGGGCCCCCGATCCGGCGGTCGCGCAGGAGGTCCGGCTGCGGCGGTGGAAACTCCCGGCAGCACTGGCCTTCGCCGCCGCCAATGGCTTCAACAGGCTGATCGCCGATCCCCCCGGGGCCAAGCTCGGCATCGCCGTGCGCGGCAAGGCGACCCTGGCGCTGCGGCAGGCGCTGGCCGATGCCGGGCTGGCCGATGCCCCGATCCGGATCTGGAAAGTCGGCATGCCCTGGCCGCTGGACCGCGCCGCCGCCCGCGCCTTTGCCCAAGGGCTGGAGACGGTGCTGGTCATCGAGGACCGCTACGCCTTCCTCGAACCGCAGTTGCGCGACGCCTTCTACGACCTGCCCGACCGGCCGCGCCTGCTCGGCAAGCGCGATGCGGCGGGGGAGCCGCTGCTCTCGGATTGCGGCGAACTCGACCCGCCGGCGGTGCTGCGCGGCCTCGCCGCCTTGCTGCCGCCCGAGTTGCACAGCGACGCCCTGCGCGCCCGCCTCGCCGCCGTCACGGCGTTGGAGGCGGCGGCCTTGGCACCCCTGCATGTCCGCGATCCGCATTACTGCCCGGGCTGCCCGCACAACACCTCCACCGTGAAGCCCGAGGAGAGCGCCGGCCTCGCCGGCATCGGCTGCCACTGGCTGGTGACCAAGATGCCGCGCGACCAGGTGCTGTTCAGCCAGATGGGCGGCGAGGGCGTGGCCTGGCTCGGCATCGCGCCCTTCACCGGGGTGGAGCACGCCGTCACCAACCTGGGCGACGGCACCTTCGTGCATTCGGGCAGCCTCGCGATCCGCGCCGCGATCGCGGCCAAGGCGCACATCACCTACAAGCTGCTGGTCAATGGCGCCGTGGCGATGACCGGCGGGCAGCAGCCGGACAGCGAGGCCACCGTGCCCCGCATCGCCGCCATCCTGCGCGCCGAAGGCATCGAGACCATCGCCGTGGTCGCCGACGACCCCGATCGCCATGTCGGCGATCCGCTGATGCCGCCCCGCATCGGCTACCACCACCGGGACCAGTTGGATGTGGTGCAGCGGGAACTGGCGGCGATCCCCGGCGTCACCGCGCTGATCTACGACCAGGAATGCGCCACCGAACGCCGCCGCCACCGCAAGCGCGGCACCGCCACGGCCGCCGAGCGCCGCGTCGTCATCAATCCGCGCGTCTGCGAGGATTGCGGGGATTGCTCGAAGGTCAGCAATTGCCTCGCGGTGGAACCCATCGAGACGCAATGGGGCCGCAAGCGCGCCATCGATCAATCCGCCTGCAACCAGGACCTGTCCTGCGTGAAGGGGTTCTGCCCGTCCTTCGTCACCCTGGTCGGCGGCGAGCCGGAACGGCCGGCGGTGCCGGAGCTTGGCGGCCGCCTGCCCGAGCCGCTGCTGCCGGCGCATGAGGAACCCTGGAACATCCTCATCGCCGGCGTCGGTGGGCAGGGGGTGACGGCGGTCTCGGCGATCCTCGCCATGGCCGCCCATATCGACGGGCGCGCGGTGCGGACGATGGACCAGACCGGCCTCGCCCAGAAGGGCGGCGGCGTCTACGGCATGGTGCGGATCGCGCGCCCGGGGGCGGATGCGGGGGGCATTGCCGGGCCGCGCATCTCGGCCGGGCAGACGGATCTGCTGCTGGGCTCGGATCTGGTGGTGGCGCAGGGGCGCACGGCGCGGCCGCTGCTCTCCCCGGGCCGCACGGCGGCGGTGATGAATGGGGATGTGGCGCCGACCGCCGCCTTCGTCGCCGATACCGAGACGCGCTACGACGGGGCGGGGATGCTCGCCTCAGTGCGCGCCGCCTGCCGCGACGTGCTGGCGCTGCCGGGCCACCGACGGGTGCTGGCCGAGTTGGGCGATGGTATCTTCCTCAACGTGATGCTGCTGGGCATCGCCTTCCAGCGCGGGCTGGTGCCGGTGTCGGGCGATGCGATCGAACGCGCGCTGGTGCTGAACGGCGCCGAGGTCGCGCGCAACCAGGCGGCCTTCGCGCTGGGGCGGGCCATCGCGCTCGAATCCCCCGCCCCCGCAGCCCCGGCCGAGACGCTGGAGGCCGCGATCGCGCGCTATGCCGCCGATCTCGCGCTATGGGGCCGCAAGCGGGATGCGCAGGCCTACCAGGCCTTCGTCGGCCGCGTGCGGCTGGCGGAGATCGCGGCGGTGCCGGGCGAGGATCGGCTGGCCTGGGCGGTGGCGCGGCAGGCTTATCGGCTGGCTGCTTACAAGGATGAATACGAGGTCGCGCGGCTGCATAGCGACTGGCAGCCGGAGGCGGGGTTTGCGGGGGTGTCGCGGATCGAGATGCACCTCGCGCCGCCAATCTTCTCGCGCATCGATCCCGCGACCGGCCATCCGGCGAAGCGGCGCTTCGGGCCCTGGATGCGGAAGGCCATGGGCTGGCTGCGGCATGGCAAGGTGGTGCGCGGGACGGCGCTGGACCCGTTCGGGCGAAGCGAGGAACGGCGGCAGGAGGTGGCGACCGCGCGCGACTACCGCGCGGGGATCGAGGCGCTGCTGCCACGTCTGACGCCGGCCACCCATGCCGCGATCTGCGACTGGGCTGAGGCGGCGGCGGGCATCAAGGGCTACGGGCATATCAAGGCACGGAACCTGGTGGCGACGCGGGCGCGAATGGCGGCGATCCGGGCGGGGATTGGGGGATGAGGCGGCTCACGCCGCCGCATCTCCCTTCTTCCCCCATTTCTTCCAGAACCCGCTGAACCCGCCCACGATCTCATCCACCGAGGGCATCCGCCCCGTGCGCTGGTGAAACGCCAGCAGGAAGGCGAGATAGGCCTCCCCCAGCCCCGTCGTCACCGCCGCCGCCACCCCGGCATTCACCAGGCTCCCGCCCGGCAAAAACTTCAGCAACTGCCCCACGATCAGCCGCCCCGCGACGGTCGCGGCCAGGCAGCCGACGATGCTGGAGGCCAGCGGCAGCAGTTTCTGCGTGGTCCCCTCCAGCCCGAAGCGGAGGGAAATCCCGACGATCATCCCGATCTGGATCGGCACCAGCGTCACCGCATCGGTAAACGGCAGCGGCACCGCGGCGGCGGTCCCGGCGGCGGCTGCGGCACCGCGGATGATCTTGCGCGCATCGGCGGTCTTCAGCGCGAAATCCACCGCCTGGGCGGCGACAAAGGCGCCCCGCGCCCCCTCCGGCAGCAGCCGCACCGAGGCCTGCACCAGCTCCGACAGCCCCACGGTCCCGGGAAACCCCGGCATCGGCAGGGCGCGGACCGGGATGATCGCATCGGCCATGGGCGCGAGCTTGTCCATCTCCGCCTGGAATTCGGGGAACATGCCATGCTTGGTCAGCACGATGATGGTCGGGATGCCGGCAGCCTTCAGCGCCTCGACCAGATCCTGTTCGGCGCGTTCGAAGCGCAGCGCCGGCTCCTGCACGCAGACCCAGCCGATGTGGATGTGTTCCCGCGGATCGGTGCTGGCCCGCCCCTTGGCGATCTCGCGTTGCAGCCCGGCCCAGGTCTCGGCGTATTCGGAGGTTTCGAGGCCCTTGGTGTCCAGGATGTGCAGCGGGTGGTTCGCGCGCCCATACCAGGTCGCGTGCTGCGTCACCGGCCGCCCCATCGCGGTTTTCGCAAAATTCTCGCCGAAGATGGCGTTGACCAGCGTGGATTTGCCGGTGCCGGTGCGGCCCGCGACGATGATGTTGATCTTGCCCAGCTTGTCCATCTGCTCCTTCAGCACCTTGTCCAGCAGGCCGGCCAGTTGCTGCAGGTCCAATGAGGACGCCGCCGTGGCGATCGTGGCGATAGAGGTATCCGGCATGGCCGCGGCTCCTTTGCTGCCGGTCGAGGCTACCACGGGCAGCGCCTCAGCGCGCCCGCCCCACCAGCGCGCGGCAGCGCGGATCATCCCCGATCCCGAGCTGGATCGTCGGCAGCAGCGCCAGCGGCAGCGCCACGATGCCCAAGGCCGCCGCGATCCCGCCGCGCACGCCAAGCTCGACAATCTCCGGTGCCACGCTCGGATTGGCGAAGCTGCCGCGGATCAGGATGGAGGTGGGCAGCGCCGCGATGGTCAGATGCTTCGCCTCGGTCCGTAGCTGGTAGTCCAGGCGTTCCCGGCCGAGGTCCACGGTCCCGGTGCCGGCGATCACCGCCTCGGACGTGTCCAGCAGCACGGTGCGCGACGTCAGCACGCCGCGCCGCAGGCCGAAATCGGCGACGAAGCACTCTACCTGCGTCCGGCTCGGAATCCCCAGCGCCGAGAGAATGGCATTGCCAAGCCGCACCCCGGACAGATCCACCAGCAGCGCCGAGATGGTGCCCCCGGCCATGGACAGCGTCAGCTCGCCATCGCCATGGGCCAGCAACTCGGCGGTGGACTTCCCGGTGCTGGTGATCCTGGCGCGGCCGCCGAGCGTGCCCGCCCCCTGCGCGATCCCGGTCGCCCCGAGCAGGCGGGAGACGGAGAGGCGGGAGAACTGGACCTCCACCTCGGCGTGCAACGCGCCATCCTCGCGCGGGGTCAGCACGCCTTCCGCGCTCATCCGGCCTTCGCCGACGCCGAAGCTGACCGGGTGCAGGCGGATGATGCCATCGATGATGTCCATCTCCGCCCGCAGATCGTCGAGCGGCATGTTGCGGCCCTCGATCTTCGCGCCGCGGTAGGTCAGATGCACATCCGCCGCGCGCAGGCGGGGGATGCTCACCGGGGTCGCGGGCAGGGTCCGGCCGGCGGGCGCCGCGGGGGCCGCGCCCTCCGCCGGCGCGCCGCCGATGAAGCCCGAGAGGTCGGCCAGATCGACCAGGCGGGATTGCAGATTGAGGGTGATGTCCGGTCGCGGGGTCGTATCCGCAGGCGGGGCCGCCGTGGCATTCGGGGCGGCGGCGGGGGGCATCTCCGCCTCCGGCCGCGCGGCGCGCGGGGCGATGATGACCTCGCCTTCCAGGTCGGTGCGGCCGACCATCCCGTCGATCTCGCGGAACCGCACCCGGCCCGGCGCGAAATCAAGCTGCCCGGCGATGCGGTACGCCGGCGTCGGCGGGATCGGCACGCCGGTCAGCGGGGTCAGCAGCGCCATGTCCGGCCCCTTCAGCTCCAGCCGCAGATCGGCGCCGGTCATCGCCAGCGGGTCCTGCACGCTGCCTGCCATGGTCACCTGCGTCGGGCCATTGGCGAGGCTCAGCCGCACGGGCCAGGGCGCCTGCCGGTCGCGCAGGTTGAGCAGCGCGCCGCCCACCAGTTCGCCGGTGATGGGCTGGCCGGCATAGGTGCCCTCGGCCGAGACGGTGAGCGAGGGGTCCTGGCCCGCAGGCTCGGCGGTGGCGATCTGGAGCGCGAAATCCGCCTGCAGGCGCGGGATCGTCACCTGCGCCTTGCCGCCGGTGATGGCGAGGCGGCCGATCTGCGGCCCCTCCCCGCCCGCCTCCGCGGGGAAGGTGAAGTTGTCGCTGCCATCCTCATGCGCGAGGACGCGGAACTCGGGCTGGTCCAGCGCGATGCTCGGCAGGATGGCGGTGCGGTGCCGCAGCAACGGCCAGAGCTCCACCGCGACCACGGCGGTTGGCAAATGGGCGAAGGGGGTCTCGGCCTCGAACCCCGGCGGGTTGCCGACCAGCACCTCGGTCAAGGTGATTTCGGTGACGCGGCCGAGGCGGAGATGCAGGTGCTCGATGCTCACCGGGCGGCCGATGGCGGCGGCGGCGCGGGCCTCCACCAGCGGGATGAACCAGTCCCAGCGGAACAGCAGCAGTAGTGCCAGGATCGGCCCCCCGATCCAGGCCAGCCATCGGAAGCCGCGCGGGATGGCCATGGTCCGTCCTTATTTTGTCCCAAGAGCAAGAACCCGGATTCCGTGCCGGAGTTGCCTTGCCGCCGTCAGGGAGCGGACGCAGGCTGCGGCCATCCTCCTGGAGCCTGTCGATGACCGAAGCCTATGTGCCCCCGCCCTGGACCACGCAGAACTGGCAGATTGCCAAGCCCGGCGCGGAAAGCCGGGGCGGCATCGTCGTCTGCCAGAACCATGATGCGGCGCGGGCCGGCATCGCGGTGCTGGATGCGGGCGGCAATGCGGCGGATGCGGCGGTGGCGGCGGCATTGGTGCTGGCGACGGTGGAGCCATGGAATTCCGGCCTCGGCGGGATCGGCTTCGCCGTCATCCGCCATGCGGACGGCCGCGCGGAGACCTTGGATTTCGGCCCCGTGGCGCCGGCCGGGCTCGACCCCGCGCTGTTCCCGCTGACCGGGCGGATGAAGCAGGATCTGTTCTCCTGGCCCGAGGTCGAGGGCGATAAGAACATCCATGGGCCGCTGAGCTTCGTGATCCCCTCCTCGGTCGCGGGCTATGGGCTGCTGCACGAGACCTATGGCCGGCTCGGGCGGCGGGCGGTGTTCGGCCCGGCGGTGGCGCTGGCCCGGCGCGGGCTGGCGCAGGACTGGTTCACCACCTTGAAGATCGCCAATAGCGCGGCCTCGCTGCGGCTCTATGACGAAAGCGCGCGGATCTATCTGCCGGGCGGGCTGCCGCCGGTCGCACCGTATCAGGGCACGCCGGGGTTCTTCCGCCTCGGCAAGCTCGCGGAGACGCTGGAGCGGCTGCGGGACGCGGGGTGGCGCGACTTCTATGAGGGCGCGATCGCCGCCGACCTGGTGCGCGACATCACGGCGATGGGCGGTGTGGTCTCGGCCGCCGACCTGGCCGGCTGCAAGGCGCTGCTGCGCCCCGCGACGCCGGTGGATTGGCGCGGCAAGGGCACGCTGTGGCTGCCCGGCGGGCTGACCGCGGCACCGACGCTGGAGGCGGTGATGGAGGGCATGGCCGATGTGCCGGCCACCGCGCCGGATGCGGCCTGGTATGTCGCGGCCTCGCTTGCGATGCGCGCGGCCTATGCCGACCGGCTGAAGGGCCTGGGCGCCGCCAATGCCCCCGAACCCACCGAGACCTGCACCACCCATCTGACGGTGATGGACAAGGACGGCATGTCGGTGGCGATGACGACCACGCTGTTGTCCTCGATGGGCAGCCGGGTGGTGCTGCCGGCGACGGGGGTGCTGATGAACAATGGCGTCATGTGGTTCGACCCGGCGCCGGGCACGCCGAACCATTTTCGTCCCGGGGCGCGGCCGCTGTGCAACATGCTGCCGGCGATCTTTGCCAGCGAGGATGGCAAGACGGTGGTCGCGGCCGGGGCCTCGGGCGGGCGGCGGATTTTGGCGGCGGTGTACCAGACGCTGGCCTTCCTGCTCGACTTCGGGATGACGCCGGAACAGGCGGGAGCGCAGCCGCGCATCGATGTCTCGGGGCCGGAGGGGGTGACGGCGGATCGCAGGCTTGGGGCCGAAATCCTAGGCGCGCTGGCGCTGGCCGGGCCCTGCGAGCCGGTGGAGCATGCGGTACTGCCGGTGAATTTCGCCTGCCCGAATGCGATCGTCTGGGATGGGAAGCTGCGGCGGGGGATCAGCGATGCGATGAGCCCGTGGAGCGGGGCTGTGGGGCAGGGGTGAGGGCCTGGGCTGGCCGATGCATCCGGCAGGGGGCGGATAGGATAGCCCCCGCCTCCGGCGGTAGGAACGTTGAGAATTCCTCTCGGCCTGCTGACGAACGAATTTAACGGAACCCTGAATAACGAAGTACAAATTATGTAAATCCATAAGATGGTGAATATTACTTGAGCAACAGTCTGATTTAGGAAATACGAGAGGCGATAAAGGAATATTAAATCTTTCCGAAAAATGCCCCTCATCGCTGCTATTCACATGTTTAAATTGATGTGCGGTCATGTCGACCACAAGAAAATTAAACAATTTCCTGCGCCACTCCTTCCTCAAATTACCTGGACTTTTTGGATGAGCAGCCCGATCGACCGAATGATAGATTGCAACGCAGGCAAGAAAAGCATGACGCTCAGAATTCAGATTACGATGAAAATCGGCGAACGTCGGATCAACTATGAAATATAAATAATCAACAATATTATCCATTTTATGTTCTCGGGTAGAATTCGCGGTTGGGATGTGTATCCTCCGCTCCATCGCCTTCTTCGCACAAGCTAGGCGCGGCTGACGGCCCCCCACCCTATCCCCACCCCCACTTCCGCGCGATCCTGCCGCCCTCGCCCCATGCAGGTCCCGCACATGTCCGACACCGACCCCGCCTTGATGACCGCCGAGACCCTGCTCGGCCTCTACGCCCGCCGCGCCCTCTCCCCGGTTGAGGCGCTGCAGGCCGTCACCGAGCGCGTCGCCCGCCTCAACCCCTGGGTGAACGCCTTCGCCTGCATGAACCCCCGCTCCCACATCGCGGCCGGCGAAAGCGCGCAGCGCTGGGCCGCCGGCCGCCCGATCGGGCTGCTGGATGGCGTGCCGACCACGGTGAAGGACTTGGTCAACATGGCCGGCCTGCCCACCCGCCGCGGCAGCCGCACCACCGACGCGACACCGGCGACCGAGGACGCGCCCCTCGTCATGGGGCTGAAGGCCGAGGGCGCGGTCATCATCGGCAAGACCACCACCACCGAATTCGGCTGGAAGACCCCGGGCGACTGCCCGCTGCACGGCATCACCCGCAACCCCTGGAACCGCGACCGCACCCCGGGCGGCTCCAGCGCCGGGGCCGGTGCCGCGGGGGCCGCGAGCTTCGGCCCGCTGCATCTGGGCACCGATGCCGGCGGCTCCATTCGCATCCCTGCCGCCTGGTGCGGCCTGGTCGGCGTGAAGCCGAGCTTCGGCCGCATCCCGCAATGGCCGCATGGCGCCTTCAGCGGCGTCGCCTGCGCCGGGCCGATGACGCGCACGGTGCGCGATGCGGCACTGATGATGTCGGCCATGGCGCGCTTCGATGCGCGCGACCCCTATGCGCTGCCCGATGACCGCCGCGACTGGCGGGACGGCATCGAACAGGGTGTCGCAGGCTTGCGCGTCGCGCTGGTCCGCAACCTCGGCTTCGCCGCCCCCCTGGATGCGGAGGGCGAGGATGCCCTGGTCGCCGCCGCCCGGATGCTGGAAGCCCAGGGCGCCATCGTCGAGGAAGCCGACCCCGGCCTGCCCGACACCAGCGCCATTTTCGGCCGCGTCTGGGGTGTCGCCTTGTCGCGCCTGGTCGCCTCCACGCCCCCGGAAAAACGCGCGCTGCTGGATGCAGGGATCGAGGAGGTCGCCCGCCGCCAGGACGACATGCCCGCGACCGACTTCCTGGGTGCCGAGATGCTGCGGATCGAGGCGGCGCACATCATGGCCCGCTTCCACCAGCGCTACGATCTGATCCTCACCGCCTCCACCCCCACCGCCGCGATCGGCGCCGACCAGCCGACGATCCGCGCCTGGGAGGCGCTGTGGCGCGACTGGGCACCCTGGACCTTCGCCTTCAACCTGACCCGCCAACCCGCCATCACCGTGCCGGTCGGGCTGGATGAGGCGGGGATGCCGCGCGGGGTGCAGGTGGCGGCGGCGCTGTATCGCGACGACCTCGCCTTCCGCGCCGCGCGGGCGATCGAGGTGGCGGCCAGCGTGGCCACGGCCGCCCCCGTCTGAGCCCTGGTCTGATCCCCTTCACAAGCGCGCGCGCAGCGGGCACGACATCTGCGCAAACCATTTCCCTGGAGGAACCCCCATGCGCCTCGTGACCTTTTCCAGCGGGGGCGTGCCCCTGCTTGGCGCGCTCGATGACGCGGGCGCGGTGCGGGACCTGTCCGGCGCCGGGCTGCCGCATACGATGATCGGGCTGATCGCCGCCGGCCCCGCCATGCTGGCCAAGGCGCGCGAGGCGCTGCGGACCGCCCCGGTGGTGCAGGGCGCGCGGCTGCTCGCCCCCATCCCCCGCCCGGCCAAGAACATCTTCTGCGTCGGCAAGAACTACCATGAGCACGCCAAGGAATTCGCGGGCTCTGGCTTCGATGCCACCGCCAAGGAGGTGGTGCCCGAGGCCCCCGTCGTCTTCACCAAGCCGCCGACCTGCGTGATCGCGACCGGGGAGACCATCCCCGGCCACCTCGACCCCACCGACAGCACCGATTACGAGGGCGAACTGGCCGTGGTGATCGGCGCCGGCGGGCGCGGGATCGCCAAGGCCGAGGCGATGGCCGCGGTCTTCGGCTACACCATCATCAACGACGTGACCGCGCGCACCTTGCAGCACCGCCACCGGCAATGGGTGCTGGGCAAGGGCATCGACGGCTTCGGCCCGATGGGCCCGGCCATCGTGACCGCCGATGCGGTGCCCGATGTGAAGGCGCTGACCATCACCACCTGGGTCAATGGCGAACAGCGCCAGCACGCCCCGGTCGCCGACCTCATCTTCGACATCCCGACCCTGATCGAGACGATCAGCGCCGCCATCACGCTGGAGCCGGGCGACATCATCGCCACCGGCACGCCCGCCGGTGTCGGTCTCGGCTTCACCCCGGCGCGGTTCCTGAAGGCGGGCGATGTCGTCCGCATCGAGGTGCCGGGGATTGGTGTGCTGGAAAATCCGGTGGGCTGAACCGCCGGCGCTCAAGGGGAGGACACAAGCAATGAAATTGTTCCGACGCTCTTTGCTGGCGGCTGCCGTCGCGGCACCCGCCGTGGCGCAGGAGCTGCCGAGCCGGCCGCTGACCATCATCGTGCCCTTCCCCCCCGGCGGGCAAGCGGATCTGGCGGCACGCCCGGTCGCGGCGGCGATGGAGAAGATCCTGCACCAGTCGGTGATCGTGCAGAACCGCGGCGGCGCGGCGGGGGCGCTGGGCAATACCTTCGTCGCCCGCGCCGCGCCGGATGGCGGCACCTTGCTGATGGCGCTGTCCTCGCTGGCGGTGATCCCGGTCGCGGAGCGGCTGTTCGACCGGCAGCCGACCTATACCGTCGATCAGCTTGCGCCCATCGCCCTGATCAACGCCGACCCGACCATGCTGGCGGTGCCGGCGGATGCGCCGTGGCAGACCCTGGCGGAGTTCATCGCCGCCGCCCGCGCGGCACCGGAGTCGATCGCCTATGGCTCCTCCGGCACCTACGGCACCCTGCATGTGGCGATGGAGATGTTCGCCAAATCGGCCGGAATCCGCCTGTTGCACGTGCCGTTCCAGGGCGCGGGGCCGGCGGTGACGGCGCTGCTCTCGCGCAACATCCAGGCGCTCGCCAGCGCGCCCGGCACGCTGACGCAGCATGTCGCGAGCGGGCGGCTGCGGGTGCTGGCCTGCTGGGGGCAGGAACGGGCGGCGGCCTTCCCGGATGTGCCGACCTTCATGGAATCCGGCCTGTCCGATGTGGAGTTCTACATCTGGGCCGGGCTTTTCGCGCCCGCCGCGACACCAGCGCCGGTGATGGCGCGGCTGCGCGATGTGGTGCGCCAGGCGATGGCCGATCCTGAGCTGATCCGCGCCTTCACCGCCGCCGGCTCACCCCCGCACTACCTCGACGCGCCGGAGTTCGCGACCTTCTTCGCCGCGGACAGTGCCAGGCTGGTCGCGGCGGTGCAGAAGATCGGCAAGGTCGAGTAGCGCCAAATGCTTGCAGGGCACGAGATCGGTCCGGCCGGACCGATCTCGTGCCCTACAGCGCCCCGACCGCGCTGGCCCCGGCTTCCTCGGCCGAGATCAGCCGGTCCTCGAACCACAGCGCGGCGGCGACGCGCGACATCGCCGCCCCGTCATGGCCGATGCCCGCGACCGGCACGAGACGCCAGTTGCAGGCGATGCCGCGCCGCGCCGCCTCGGCCTGCCCGGCCGCCAGATAGTGGTGCGCGCGGGCGAAGCGGTGCGGCCCCTGGGCCAGCGCCGCGGGCTGCGCCGGCAGCGAGGGGCCGGAGGTTTCGATATCCCGGTCCCCGGCCAGAATCGTCATCGGGAAGGTGAGCAACGCCTCCACCTCGGCGTCGCCGAGGCCGATGCCGCCCATGCCGGAGGGAAAATCCTGCGTCAGCACCGGCAGGGTGTACCAGCCGGGGTTGCCGATGGTCACGGCCTCCAGCGCCGTATGCGGCTGCGTCGCCATCAGCCGGTGGCCGAACTGCCCGCCCGCCGAATGGCCGAACAGATGCGCGCGGGGGCGTGTGGTGACCCCGGCCTCGCGCAAGGCCGCGAAGGCGCGCAAAGGGATGGCATAGGCCCAGGCGTCGCGCGGGCGCAGCCGGCCCGCATCATCCAGGACCAGGCCGTTGTTGTAGTGTTCGGCCGCCGGCCAGGCGTCCTTGCCGAAGGTGGTGGCGACGATCAGCAGCCCGTGCTTCTCCGCCGCCGGGATCCAGAAGTCGCGATACTCATTGCCATTCCGCCCCATGCCGTGCTGCACCAGCACGACCGGGCGGTCCGGCGTGTAGCCGGCCGGGCGGTAGGTATGCAGCGTCAGCGGCCACGCGGCGTCGCAGGCGGCATCCAGCCAGGGCAAAGCGGCACGGCCGGGGCCGGCCAGCGCGTCGGAGAGCATGCTCATTCGGGGGTCACATCCTGTGCCAAAGTCGTCTGGTCCATGCGCCCGGCGAAGGCCAGGCCACGGCGGAACGCCCAGACGGCGCTTTCGAAATGGATCGGCAGCACCGGCATCTGCTCCAGCGCGATGCGCGAGGCCTCACGCAGCAACTGCCCACGCGTCGTCTCGTCCATCGTCGTCAAGGCGGTGACCGCGGCGGCGTCGAAGGCCGCATTGGACCAGCCGGAGTAATTGCTGCCGCCGATCCCGCGCTCGCGGTTGGCGGTGGTCAGCCAACTGCGGAAGAACAGCAGCGTCTCCTCGGCCGAGGCCGACCAGCCGCCCATCGGCACCGAGAACTCCCGCCGCGCCCGCCGCCCGAAGAAGACGTTGGAGGGCATCGCATCCACCACCGTCCGCACGCCGATCCGGGTGAAATACTGCGCCAGCGCCTGGGCGATGCGGGCATCGTTCACATAGCGGTTGTTGGTCGCATGCAAGGTGATGGCGAAGCCGTCGGGATAGCCTGCCTCGGCCAGCAGCG
Source organism: Humitalea rosea (assembly GCF_003253705.1). Lineage (GTDB taxonomy): Bacteria > Pseudomonadota > Alphaproteobacteria > Acetobacterales > Acetobacteraceae > Humitalea > Humitalea rosea. The sequence continues at coordinate 3,224 of NZ_QKYU01000006.1, read as the reverse complement.
CCTTGGCGCGGGCGGGGTCGTAGGGCAGCACCGGCAGGCCGGGGATGGTGCCGAACATGCCATCGGGCAGGATCTGCGTGGCCGGCAGCGCCAGATCATCCATCACCCGCTCGGCGATGGTCTTGCGGTCGATCGCCAGCGACAGCGCCTGCCGCACCCGTGCATCGCGCAGCGGATTGGGGCCCTCGCCGCCGTTCACGAAGGGCGCCGGCTCGCGCTGGTCGAGCTGGAGGAAGATCAGCCGCGTGGTCGGCGCGATGGCCAGCCGGATCGCCTCATTGCCGCGCAGGCGGGGGATGTCGCCGGTCGCCGGGGCCTCGACCATGTCATGGTCGCCGGCCAGCAATCCCGCCAGCCGCGGGCCGGCCGCGGTCACCGGTTGCAGCCGCACCTGCTGCCAATACGGCTTCGGCCCCCAGTAATCATCGTTGCGGACCAGCTCCGTCACCCCGCTGCGGCCGAAATGGGCCAGCTTGAAGGGGCCGGTGCCGATGGCGGCGGTGCCGTCGTTGAACTGCTCCAGCGTCGGCCAGGGCTGGCCCTCGCCGGCGCATTTGGTGGCGATGTCGAAGGCGATGGGGCGGGCCGGCACCAGGCTGGCGGGGATGATCCGCAGGCCGGACAGGTCGGAGGCGAGCAGCGGCTCCGGCTGGCGGGTGGTGATGACGAGGCGCAGCGGCCCCTCCGCCACCACCGAGGCCAGGCGGCGCACGGTGGAGGAGAAGCTGACCGCAAGCTCGGTCGGGTTGTTCAGCATCCGGCAATAGGAGAACACGACATCGGCCGAGGTGAAGGGCTGGCCATTGTGAAACCGCACGCCCTCGCGCAGTTGGAACACCCAGGTCAGATCGTCGCGGCGGCTCCAGGAGACGGCGAGCGAGGGCCGCGCCTTCAACCGGGCGTCCAGATCCACCAGCCCCTCGAAGACATGGTCGTGCAGGGTGGAGTTCGGCGCGGCCGCATAGTTCTGCGGGTCGGCCGAGGTCGGCTCGGCCGCCATGGCGATGCGCAGGGTCTGGGTCTGGGTCTGAAGCTGGGCGTGAGCAGGGGCGGCGAGGAGGAGGGCGAGCGCTGCGGCAAAGGCTGACCGGATCATCGGCTGGGGTCCTGCGTCATGGTCGCGCAGTATCGACGCCAGCAGGCGGATGGCAATTGGGGCGGCGCAAATGGGCGGCCGGTTCAGACCGGCGAGAGTTCCAGTGTGTCGTCGGTGACCATGCCCATGCAGGTCCAGTTGGTCGGACGGCCGGTCAGCCAGGTCTTGAGCGTGCTGGGCAGGGTGTGCTTGCCATCCAGGTCGATCCAGGATGCGTGCTGCCGGTTGATCTGAAGCCCAAGCTGATAGGCCACCACCACAAGCTCCGAACAATAGACGTTCTTGAGCACACCCTGACTGTTCTGCATGTTGGTCCGGTATTTATACAGGCGCTCGAAGGCGCCGGTGCCGAACTTGCTGCTGCCGGTCCAGCTTTTGAAGATCGCGCGGGCGGCGCCGTATTGGGCGGCACCCTTGATCTCATTGGCCACGTTCTGGATGCGCTCGGCCTCCGCGCGCGACAGCCCGCTGGAGCGGAAGCAGAAGGCGCGGCCATTGCCCCAGGGGCCCTCGATCACCCCCTCCGACACCGCATGCAGCACCTGCTGCCCGGTTGGCATGGTGGCGGAGCGGTTGGTGAAATTGCCGGTGACGAGGCCGCAATGCCCGAAGGTTGGCTTCATATCGATGATGATGTCGCAGGCCTGCGCGCGTGGCATGTGGTGATCCTCTGCGGCGGCTCGCCACGGCTGGGAGAATGCCATCGTATCGGAGAATGAGGAAAGTAAGGTATTTGGGAGTTTTTCCTAACATTTGTTAGTTTTGGGACGAAAGCCCGGCGCCACCGCGCCTGCCCTGTGGCGCGGCCCCGTGCTAAAATGCCCGCCGAACCGGAGATGTGACGGACCCCTCATGGCGGACGAGATTGAGCGGGCTGTGTCCGCGATCGCGGGCATCGGGGCCATGCCGACCCTCCTCAATGTCGTGTGCCGCACCACCGGCATGGGCTTCGCGGCGGTCGCGCGGGTCACTGAAACCCGTTGGGTGGCCTGCGCGGTGCAGGATGGCATCGCCTTCGACCTTCAGCCCGGCGGCGAGCTGAAGGTCGACACGACGCTCTGCCACACCGTCCGCAACCTCCTCGCCCCGGTCGTGATCAACCACGTGGCCGAGGACGCGCTCTATCGAGACCATCGCACCCCGGCGTTGTATGGGTTCCAGAGCTATATCTCGATGCCGATCATCCTGGCGGATGGCAGCTTCTTCGGGACGCTATGCGCCATCGATCCCGATCCGCATAAGCTGGACAGCCCCGAAACCATCGGCATGTTCAAACTCTTCGCCGAACTCATCGCATTTCATCTCGATGCCCATGCGAAGGTGGCGTCCGTTGAAGCAAAGCTGCTGGCGGAGCATGAAACGGCGCTGCTGCGGGAGCAGTTCATTGCCGTCCTGGGGCATGACCTGCGCAATCCGCTGCAGTCGCTGAGCTCCGGCATGTCCCGGATGCTGCGGTATCCTGCGCAATCCACGGTGATCATCGGCCACATGCGGCGCAGCGTGGCCCGCATGGGCGCGCTGATCGACAATGTGCTGGATTTTTCCCGGGGCCGCCTTGGCGGTGGGCTGACCTTGACCCGCAATGCCAACGCCCCCCTGGAGCCCACACTCCGCCAGGTGATCGCGGAGCTGCAAAGCAATTGGGAGGATCGCGAGATCCTGGTGGAGATTGCCTTGGCCGGACCGGTCAATTGCGATCACGCCCGGGTCGCGCAGCTGCTGTCGAACCTGCTGGCCAATGCCCTGGTGCATGGTGCGCCGGAGGCCCCGATCCGGGTCAGTGCGACAACACAAGGCAATATGCTGGAGCTTTCGGTCGCGAGCGGGGGCGACCCGATCCCGCCTGCGGTGCTGGAGCGCCTGTTCCAGCCGTTTTTCCGCGGAGGCTCCAGCCAGAACGGGCTGGGGTTGGGCCTGTTCATCGCCTCCGAAATCGCGCGCGCCCATGGCGGCGTGATCGAGGTGGCGTCCGACCCCGCCGAGACGCGCTTCACCTTCCGGATGCCTTTGGACGGTTAGAGCGGGATGCGTTGGGGCTGAATCGAATTTTCTTCCCGACGCGGAGGGTGATCTGATTCAAGGTTCTGGCTGGGTAGGAGGCCAGCGTCGATGGGAGCACCCTATTCCC
>NZ_QKYU01000005.1 GCF_003253705.1 Humitalea rosea | reverse complement strand
GGGAATGACCCCCAAGCGTCTCGCGGCGACCCTCTCCCAGCTACCGACGCGCAACCTTAGCCAGGAGGCGCGGCGATGAGTGGAGGAGTTACAAGTTTCACCGTGCCGCGCCATGCGCTGCTGGACCACCGCATGGCCGAGCTGCGGGATGCCACCACCCCGCCCGCCGCCTTCCGCCGCCTGCTGGCGGAGATCGGCGCGATCCTGACCGTCGCCGCCACCGCCGACCTGCCCGCCACCAGCCGGGCGGTGACGACGCCGCTGGAGACGATCCAGCACCCGGTCCTGGCGGTCGCCGAACCGGCGCTGGTCGCGATCCTGCGCGCGGGGCTGGGGCTGCTGGAGGGCGCGCAGCGGATCATGCCCGCCGCCCCCATCGGCCATATCGGCATGGCGCGGAACGAGCACACCTTGCAGCCGATGGAATACATGCTGCGGCTGCCGCCGGATGCGGCGGAGCGGGGGGTGATCCTGCTCGACCCGATGCTCGCGACCGGGGGCAGCGCGGCGGCCGCCTGCACGCGGCTGAAGCAGGCGGGGATCACCAGCATCCGCCTGCTGGTGGTGGTGGCGGCACCGGAGGGTGTGGCGACCATGGCAGCGGCACACCCCGATGTGCCGGTCTGGGCCGCGGCACTGGACCGCGGGCTGAATGCTCAGGGCTTCATCATGCCGGGCCTGGGCGACGCCGGGGACCGTTGCTTCGGGACGGAGTGATCCGTCAGAGCAGCCGTGCCTCGAAGGGCGGCACCAGATCCGGCGCCTCGAATTCCACCACCCAGAGATCCGGGTCGCGCTTCACCGCGCGATCGACATAGGCGGTGATCGTCTCCTCATCGACCGGGGCGGGGCCGGTCGCGCGCAGCCAGGCCGGGCGGCCCTCGGCATCGCGCACCTGGCTCAACGCCACCTGACCCTCCCGCCCCCGCAGCAGCGCGAGGATGCCGCCGCTGTCGAGGTCACCCTTGCGCAGCACCATGGCCGGGCGGCCGGCGATGTCGGACATGCGAACGGCCATCTGCACCCAGAGGCTTGCTTTGATCTTCGGTTCCATCGGCCGGACCCTGACAGGCGGATCGCCCCTTGCCCATATGGCCCAGCCTTGCGAAATGGCGAAAGGCCTTTGGGCCCTGGGGACCATCATGAGCAAGACCAAGACACCCGTCGCACCGGCCGCCACCACGATGACGGCGGCGCAGCGCGCCTATGAGACCAAGCGCGCCCAGAAGGCGGGGGTGAGCCTGGAAAAATGGCTCGCCGCCAAGCAGGCCGACCGGGCCGCCGAGGCCAAGGCCACCGCCGCCCCGGCACCCGCCGCGCCGCCGAAGAAGCCGGGCTTCCTCGGCCGCCTGATGGAACGGGTGCAGAAGCCGATCTGACGGGCCGCGGCCCGCCTTTCGAAGGTTTTGCGCGGCTCTTCCACTGATCGGCACAACGGCATAGCGTTGCGGCCTGGCAATCAAAAGCGGGCCGTCATGTCAGTCAACACCACGACCGATACACGCTACCTGAATACCATCGGTTACAAGCGCAAAAACCCCGGCAATCTGATGGTGCATTCCATCCCCTATTCCGGGAAGGTCGTGGTCAAGGACAAGAGCGGGCCAGTCACCTTCATCTCAATGGAGAAGGGGCTGCGCGCCCTGGCGATGGACATCAAGATGAAGTCGAAGACGATCTTCAGCATCACCGATATCCTGACCCTCTATGCCCCCTCCAGCGAAAACAATACCGCAGTCTACATCAAATACGTGGCGACCAAGACGGGCAAGGGCGCCACCGAGAAGCTTGTCTATAATGACGCGGTCTATATCGCGTTGATGCAGGCGATCATTTCCATGGAGATCGGCTTCGGCACCTGCCCCTTCACCGAGGAGCAGTTGCAGACGGCGGTGACAGCGGCCAAGACCAGCGAATAGGGTCAGACCATACGGAGCAGCATGCCGTCGCGGCGGATCGCCTGGTGGAAGATCACCGCGCCGACATGCAGCACCACCAGCACCGCCAGCGCCCAGCCGAGGAGTGCATGGGCCTTGCCCAGCACCTCGGCCAGCGGCACATTCGCCGCCATGAATTTCGGCAGGTCGATGAAGCCGAGGTAGGCCGTGGCCCCCGCCATCGGGAAGCCCCAGGCGTTGGTCGCGACAAAGCCGAGGATGGGCTGCAGGATCAGCCCCGCGTAGAGCGCGTAATGCACCACCGCCGACGCCAGCCGCAGCGCTGCCGGGATGGTCTCGGGCAAAGGCGGGGCCGGATGGCGCCAGCGCCACAGCAGCCGCGCCACCGCGACGACGAACAGGGTCAGCCCCGCGGATTCATGGATCGTGTAGATCCCGTATTTTGTCGCCTCCGCCTCATCCTTCAACTGGTCGCCCACGGCGCCCAGCAGGAAGCCGAAGATGAGGGCGATGCCCAACAGCCCGGCGGTGATCCAATGGAACCATTTCGCGACGCTGGAATACTCGGCCACCGGCTGCATGCGCCGCTCCTTTGCCCCTTGCCCGCCAAGCATAGGCGGAAGGCCCCCCTCACCCGCAACCATCCCGCATGATCGCAGCCCACGCCGATTGGAGCATCGCCCCCGGCAAGCGCTGGGTGACCCTTGCCCGCCGTGGCGCCCAGGGCTGGCGCGCCGGGGCCGCCATGCCGGTGGGCGATCCCGCCGCCCTGGTCGCGCGGCTGCTGGCGGAGGGCGAGGCGGTGGCGCTCGGGCTCGACCTCCCGCTCGGCCTCCCGCTCGGCCTCCCGCTCGGCCTCCCGCGCGCCTTTGCCCGCGACTGCCCGGAGGCGGGGTTCCGCGCCTTCCTGACCGGGCTGGTGGAACGGCCGGGCTTCTTCCTGGTGAACCCCGGGCTCGACACCATCACGCGCCAAAACCCCTTCTACCCGGCGCGGCCGGTGAAGGGCATGACCCGGCTGTCCCACGCGCTGGCGCTGGGGATGGGGGATGCGAGCGGGCTGTCGCGGCTCTGCGACCGCGCCACCGCCGAGCGCCCGGCCGGCGCGCCGGTGTTCTGGACGCTGGGGGCCAATCAATCGGGCAAGGCCGCCATCGCCGCCTGGCGCGACTGGCTGGCGCCGGCGCTGGCGGCCGGTGCGCCGCTGCGGCTCTGGCCCTTCGATGGCGATCTGCACGCGCTGCTGGCGCCAGGGCAGGTGGCACTGGCCGAGGTCTACCCAGCCGAGGCGCTGCGCCACCTCGGGCTGCGCCTGGCCGGCAGCAAGCGCGCCCAGGCGCCGCGCCTGGCCCTGGCTCCGCCGCTGCGGGCGGCGATGGCGCGGCTGGGCGTGATGCCGGACATGGCGCTGGCCACGGCCATCGCCACCGGCTTCGGCAGCGACCCGGCCGGCGAGGACCGCTTCGACAGCCTCATCGGCCTATTGGGGCTGATCGCCGTGCTGGATGGGGTGCGCCCGGATTTCGTGCCGGACGACCCCTGGGTGCGCCAGTGGGAGGGCTGGGTCCTGGGTCAGACCGCCTTGCCCTCCAGCGGGGTGTAGAGCCCCGCGGCGATGGCGGCATGGGTCGCCAGCGCGATCGCGAGGTCCAGCGTCGGCGTCGGCACCCCGGCCATGCGGCCGAGTTCCAGCGGCAGGCGGAACAGCGCCTCGACCTCCATCGGCCGGCCCAGCTCCAGATCCTGCAGGATGGAGGGCTTGTGGAAGGTCTTGAGGCTGCGCCCCACCCGATCCGCCCCCCCCATGCCGACATCACGGCCGAGGGCGGCGGCGATGGCCCCGCCCTCATCCGTCATGCGGATCGCGGCGGCCAGCACCACCGGGTCGGACAGCGTCTCGGCGATGGTCCGCCGCGACAGCAGGCAGAGCGGCCCGCCGCTGAGATTGCCCATCAACTTGCCCCAGACCTCCTTGCGGATGTCGTCGGAGACCGGGCAGCCCATGCCACCGGCCTCCAGCAACGCCGCGATCGCCTGGGCGCGGGGGCTGATGCTGCCATCCAGCTCGCCCAGGATCACCCGGTTGGTCGGGCTCGCGACATTGACGATGCCGGGCTCGATCACGGTGCAGGCGGAATAGACCACGCCGCCGATGGTGCGCTCGACGCCCACGGCGTCGCGCAGCGCGTTGCCGGGATCGACCTGCGGCAGGCGCTTGCCGTCCATCGGGCCGCCATGCTTGTCGAAATACCACCAGGGGATGCCGTTCATCACGAAGGCGACCGCGGTGTTCGGCCCGATCAGCGGGGCGATGCTGGCCGCGACCGAGGGCAGCGCCGGGGCCTTCACCGTCACGATCACCGCATCCTGCACGCCAAGCTCGGCCGGGTCGGCGCTCGCCTTGGGGCGGCTGTGGTGGACGCCGTCGCCGGCGCGGACCTCAAGCCCCCGCTCGCGGATGGCCGCGAGGTTGGCCCCCCGCAGCACCAGCGAGACATCGGCCCCGCCCTTCGCAAGACGCCCCGCGACATGGCCACCAATGGCCCCCGCGCCGAAAACACAGATCTTCATGCCAGCAACTCCATAGCGGCGCGCGACAGCGCCTGAACCCCAAGCCCGATGCAGCGCTCGTCGGGCGCATAGAAGGCATTGTGCAGCCGGTCCTCGCGCCCCGGCGCGCCGGAGCCGATCCGAAGCTGGAAGGCCGGCACGCGGGAGGCGAAGGCGGAGAAATCCTCCGCACCCATCGAGGGCTGGCCTTCGATGGGCGCGACATCGCATTGCGCGGCGACGGCGCGCAGCACCGGCTCCAGCACGCTGTCGGCATTCACCAGCGGCGGCACCTTCCGCACGTAATCCATGGTGCAGCGCACCCGCATCGCGGTTTCCAACCCGGCGGCCAGGCGCCGCAGCGCCGCCTCGGCCAGGTCGCGCGCCTCGGGGTTCAGGGTGCGGACGGTGCCCTTCAGCGCCACCCGCTCGGGGATGATGTTGTAGGTGGTCCCACCCGAGACCATGCCGATGGTGATGACGGCGGGGTGCAGCGGCTTCACCTCGCGGCTGATCACCGTCTGCGCCTGGGAGATGTAGTGCGCGGCGGCAACGATCGGGTCCACCGCGTCATAGGGATGCGCGGCATGGCCGGATTTGCCCTGGATCACCAGATCGAAGCGGTCCGAGGCCGCGAGGCAGGCCCCGCGCACATAGCCGAAGCTGCCGACCGCCATGTCCGGGTGGTTGTGGAAGCCGAGCGCCATGTCGATGCCCTCGGCGGCGCCATCGGCGATCATCGCCTCGGCGCCGTCCAGCACCTCCTCGGCCGGCTGGAACACCAGCACGATGCGCCCGGCGAGGCGGGGCGCGAGTTCCTTCAGCACCGCGGCGACGCCGAGCAGGGTGGAGGTGTGGATGTCATGCCCGCATGCATGCATTTTCCCTGCCACGGCGCTGGCGAAACCGAGCCCGGTTTCTTCATGAATCGGCAACGCATCCATATCGGCGCGGATCGCCAGGGTGGGGCCGGGGCGGCCGCCCTCGATGGTGCCGAGCACGCCGGTGCCGCCGACCCCGGTGCGATGCGGGATGCCGAGGCGGGTGAGTTCGGCCGCGACGATCCCGGCGGTGCGGGTTTCCTCAAAGGCAAGTTCCGGGTGTGTATGGATATCGCGCCGGATTTCGATCAGCGCGGGCTCGATCCGCGCCGTCGCCTCGGCGATCGCACGGCCGGGATCATTGATGCCGGCGTCAGTTTTCAGCATGGGGGAACCTTCGGATCGGCGTGAGGCGCGATGTTATGTTGCGCCGCAAGATAGGTGAACATGTCTTCATGGCAAGACAGCCCGCTTGTCGCGCAACGGTCTGCGTGTCATGGGGCTCCGCATGTTCAGTCTTGCAGGAGGGAGCGTGTCCGGAAAGCTGCTCCGGCGGAGAATTCCAGCCGGTGACGAGGGGCGCGAAACGCTCAGCGCAGCCGCTGTTCCCACCCTCCTCCGGGACGGTCTTTTCCCAGCTTCCACCAGACCTTGGCGCCGGGTGTCCGGCCTGCCCGCCGGGCGGGCGGACCCACACCACAGCCTGCTCCGATTAAGTGCCAGACACCCATCGGACAGGGGCAGGCCCGGAAACGTCAGGTAGGCGTCAGCTTGGGATTGGCAGAAACGGATTTCCGGCGCCGTCCACGCCGGGCACATGGTTGATAAACGCAACTCTTTCGCGCAACCGTGCCACGTCATGAGTTCAAAGTTGCCCTTTAGCGACAGGGCGGGAGAGGAAGACTGATGAAGATCAACGCGAAGGATGCCGTATCGGCGTGCATCCTAATCCTGCTGGCCCTGGTCGGCCTGTGGCTGAACCAGGAGCACAACCTGGGCACGGCACGGCGCATGGGCCCCGGCTACATGCCGATGCTGACCTTCGTGATCCTGCTCGTCATCGGGGTGATCGTGCTCGGCCTGTCGATGTTCAGCGGCCCGGATCCGCTGGAAAGCTGGGCGTTCCGCGAACTGATCCTCATCCTGATCTCGATGGTCGTGTTCGGGCTGCTGCTGGAGCAGGCGGGGCTGTTCATCACCATTGGTGCGACGGTGGGTGTCGCAGCCCTCGCGGACAGGACACACAAACCATTGGGTGTGGTGGGCTGCGCCGTGGCGCTGATGGCGATCTGCTGGTGGGTCTTCATCTACGAACTCGACATCCGCGTGCCGATCTGGCCGCAGTTCTGAGCCCGGGGAAGAAATAAATGGAACTGCTGCTATCCAACCTCGCGCACGGCTTCGGCGTCGCGCTGACGCTCAATAACCTGCTCTTCGCCTTGCTCGGCGCGCTGATCGGCACCGCGATCGGCGTGCTGCCGGGCATCGGCCCGGTCGCGACGATTTCGCTGCTGCTGCCGATCACCTTCGGCCAGCCGGCGACCACGGCCATCATCATGCTCGCCGGCATCTACTACGGCGCGCAGTACGGCGGCTCGACGACGGCCATCCTGCTGAACCTTCCAGGTGAGGTCAGTTCGGTCGTCACCACGCTCGAAGGCTACAAGATGGCCCGCAACGGCCGCGCCGGTGCTGCGCTGGCCATCGCGGCGATCGGGTCCTTCTTCGCAGGCTCGGTCGCGACCGTCCTCGTCGCGGCCTCCGGCCCACTGCTGACCGAAATCGCGCTGTCCTTCGGGCCGGCGGACTACTTCTCGCTGATGTTCCTCGGCCTGATCATCTCGGCCGTGCTCGCCCAGGGCTCGGTCGTGAAGTCGGTCGGCATGGTGGTGGTCGGCGTCGGCCTCGGCCTGGTCGGCACGGATGTGCAGACCGGCCAGCAGCGCTTCACCTTCGGCGTGCCGGAACTGTCGGATGGCATTGGCTTCGTCGCCATCGCCATGGGCATGTTCGGCATCTCCGAGATCATCCTGAACCTCGAGAAGCCTGAAGCCCGCAGCGTGCTGAGCAGCAAGGTCGGCCAGCTCTGGCTGACCAAGGCGGAATGGAAGCGGGCGATCCCCTCGGTGCTGCGTGGCACCGCGGTGGGTTCGATACTCGGCATCCTGCCGGGCGGTGGTGCGGCACTGGCCTCCTTCGCCTCCTACATGATGGAGCGGAAGATGAGCCGCTACCGTCATGAGTTCGGCACGGGCGCCATCGAAGGCGTGGCGGGTCCCGAATCGGCCAACAACGCCGCTTCGCAGACCTCCTTCATCCCGCTGCTGACGCTCGGCATTCCGGCCAACGCCGTCATGGCGCTGATGGTCGGCGCGTTGATCATCCAGGGCATCCAGCCGGGCCCGCGCATGGTCGAAAGCCAGCCGGACCTGTTCTGGGGCCTGATCGCCTCGATGTGGATCGGCAATGCGATGCTGCTCGTCATCAACCTGCCGATGATCGGCATGTGGGTGAAGCTGCTGCAGGTGCCCTACCGCTTCCTGTACCCCTCGATCCTGATCTTCTGCCTGATCGGTGTGTATTCGCTGAACAACAACGTGTTCGACGTTTACCTGACCGTGGCATTCGGTTTCATCGGTTACATGTGCTCGAAATTGAAGCTGGAGGGTGCCCCCCTTCTGATCGGCTTCGTGCTCGGGCCGATGATGGAGGAGCATCTGCGCCGCGCCATGCTGCTGTCGCGCGGCGATCCGAGCGTCTTCTTCGAACGCCCGATCAGCGCGACCATGCTGGCCATTGCGGCCCTTGCTTTGGCCGCCATGCTCCTGCCGAATATCCGCAAGGGCAAGGACAAGGCGCTGTCGGAGTAATCCTTCCGCTCGCCACCGCTTGATGGAAGCCGCCCTGGTTTGACCACCAGGGCGGCTTTTCTTTTGGTCGCCGCCCCTTATGGTCCGCCCGAGTTTCAGGAGCATTGGGTGATGGCGGATTGGGTCGGGAAGATTGTTCCGGTGGTGTTGTGCGGCGGCACCGGGTCGCGGCTATGGCCGCTGTCCCGCGAAGCCTATCCCAAGCAATTTTGGCCGCTCACCTCCACCCAAACCATGCTGCAGGAGACGGTTGCCCGCGCCCGGGGGGAGGGATTCGCCCCGCCGGTCATCGTCTCCAACCAGGCGCACCGCTTCCTGGTCGCCGAGCAACTGCGGGAGGTGCCCGGCACGCGCATCCTGCTGGAGCCGGTCGCCCGCAACTCCGGCCCCGCCATCGCCGCCGCGGCGATCCTGGCGCATGAGACCGATCCGGATGCCGTGCTCTGGCTGATGGCGGCGGATGCGGCCATCGCCGACCTGCCCGCCCTGCATGCCGCCTTGGCCAAGGCCGCCGGCGCCGCGCGCAACGGCCGCATCGTCACCTTCGGCATGACGCCCACCGCGCCCGAAACCGGCTTCGGCTACATCGAGGTCGGCGAGGAACTGCCCGATGCGCCCGGCGTCCGCGCCATCAAGAGCTTCGTCGAGAAGCCGGATGCCGAGACCGCGGCGCGCTTCGTCGCCGAGGGCGGGCATCTGTGGAACAGCGGCATGTTCGTCGCCTCCGCCGCGACCCTGCTCGCCGAGTTGGCCCGCCACGCCGGCCCGATGCTGGAGGCGGTGCGCGCCGCCATGGCCGGCGCCAAGCGCGACCTGGATTTCGTGCGGCTGGACGAGGCCGCCTTCGCCTCGGCCGAGAACCTTTCCATCGACTATGCGGTGATGGAGAAGACCGACCGCGCCGCCGTGGTCCCGGCCAGCCTCGGCTGGTCCGACGTCGGCTCCTGGGCCTCCCTGTGGGAGATCGCGCCCAAGGATGCGGACGGCAATGCCACCGTCGGCCCCACCGAGCTGGTGGACGCCAAGCGCTGCTATGTCCGCAGCGAGGGTATCCTGACCGGCGTCGTCGGGCTGGAGGATGTGGTGCTGGTGGTGACGGATGATGCCGTGCTGGCCGTCCATCGCGACCGCGCCCAGGATGTGAAGAAGATCGTGGAGCGGCTGAAGGCCCGCGGCGTGAAGCAGGCGACCGAGCACCGCCGCATGTACCGCCCCTGGGGCCATTACGAGGGGCTGATCCAGGGCGACCGCTTCCAGGTGAAGAAGATCGGCGTGCGCCCGGGCGAGAAGCTCTCCCTCCAGAAACATTTCCACCGCGCCGAGCATTGGGTCGTGGTCAACGGCACCGCCATCGTGGAGCGGGATGCCGAACGCATCCTGCTGCGGGAGAATGAGAGCGTGTACCTGCCGCTCGGCTGCGTCCACCGGCTGGAAAACCCCGGCATGATCCCGCTGACGCTGATCGAGGTGCAGTCCGGCACCTATCTCGGCGAGGATGACATCGTGCGTTTCGAAGACACCTACGGGCGCGCCTGAATGGACCTGCAACTCGCGGGGCGGGTGGCCTTGGTCACCGGCGCCTCGGCGGGGTTGGGGCCGGTGATCGCGGCGGTGCTGGCGGCGGAGGGCTGTAGGCTGGCCCTGCTCGCGCGCCGCCGGCCGCTGCTGGAACAGGTGGCGGCGGGGCTGCCGGCCTCGGCCGAACCGCTGCTGGTGGTGGAGGACATCACCACCGATGGCGCCGCCGACCGCATCCGCGACCAGGTGCTCGGGCGCTTCGGGCGCTGTGACATACTGGTGAACAATGCCGGCGGCTCGCGCCCCCAGGCGGATCTCGGCAGCGATGCGATCTGGGCCGAGGCCATGCTGCTGAACTTCGAGGCCGGGCGCCGCATCGCCCATGCGCTGGTCCCCGCCATGCAGGCGGCGCAGTTCGGCCGGATCGTGAACATCACCGGGCAGGATGAGCCGCTCGGCATCAACGCCGCCAATGCGCCGAACGGGGCGGTGCATATCTGGGCCAAGGCGCTCTCCCGCGTGCTGGGCCGCGATGGGATCACGGTCAATTCCATCCCGCCCGGCCGTATCCGCAGCGAGCAGATCGACACCCGCATCCTGCCCAGCGAGGAAGCCCGGCAGGATTGGGCCAAGCGCGAAGTCCCGGCCGGGTATATCGGGGAACCGCGCGACCTCGCCGTGCTCGTCGCCTTCCTGGCAAGTCCGCTGGCCCGCTACATCACCGGTCAGGTCATCCATGTCGATGGCGGGGCCCGGCGTTACAGTCACTGAGCCCCGGCTTCGTGATCGGCGGTTACAGAACCGCCCTCGCATTGCCATGATCGCATGCCGATATTGAGAACGCCTCTGAAGGAGTGGCGTGCGATGCATCATATTCGGAAGCTTCTGATCATTGCCGCCGCCGCGACCGCCTTGGCCGCGCCGGCCCAGGCGGGCGACTACTACCGGCATGGTGGCCACCGTGGTGGTGGCGGCGGGGCCGCGATCGGGGCGATCCTGGGCCTTGGCGCCGGGGTGGCCATCGGCACGCTGTTGGTGCCCCGCGCCTATGCCGCGCCGCCGCCCGTGGTCTATGAGCCGCCGCCGGTCTATTACGCGCCGCCGCCGCCCGTGTATTACGCGCCGCCCCCGCCCCCGGTCTATTATGCGCCGCCCGTGGTCTACGCGCCGCCGCCCCCTTATCACCGCGGCTACTATGCCGAGCCGCCGGTGGCGGTCTATCCGGCGCCGCCCTACGGCTATGGCTACAGGTAAGGATAGCGCCGGGGCCAGGGCGGTTCCGTTCGCTCGCGCTCCCTGCAACTGCCGGCGAGTCCGCCTGACTTGAACATGCTTTAGCCGCCCCGGGCGCCGGCGTTCCGCAAAATCGCCTCCCATCGAGTCATTTCCTCGATGACGAAGGCTTGCGCTTCCGTGGGCGTATTGCCGACCACGCGCTCGGCGCCGAGTTCGGCCAGGCGCTGCCGCACCGCCGGTTCGGCCAGCACGGCCGCCACCTCCTGCTGGATCCGCGCCTGCACCGGGGCCGGCGTCGTGGCCGGCGCCAGGATCGCCTGCCAGACCATGAAGGTCGCGTCCGGATAGCCGAGCTCGGCCATGGTCGGAACCTCCGGCATCACCGGGCTGCGGGCCGGGCCCGAGATCGCCAGCGCCCGCGCCCGCTCCCCCATGGCCAGCGCAAAGCCGGTCAGCCCCGCATCGTAGAGCATGGTCAGCGACCCGTTCGCGAGGTCGAGTGCCGCTGGCGCGCCGCCGCGATAGGGCACCTCCTGCATCTCCACCCCGGCCGCCCGCAGGAACAGCAGCGACACGAGCTGCAAGGCGCCGCCCCCGCCGGTGCTGCCATAGGTCAGCCGCCCCGGCGCCGCCTTGGCCGCCGCGACCAGATCGGCGAGCGTGCGGTAGGGCGAGCCGGGCGGCACCAGCAGCACCATGGGGCTCTCGGCCACGATGGTGACGGCGGTGAGGTCCTTCGCCGGGTCGTAATCCAGCGTCGGGTAGATCGCGCGGGTGACCGCGTGACCGATATTGTGGAACAGCAGCGTGTGGCCATCGCCCGCGCTCTTGGCGACGAAGGAGGCGCCGATGGAGCCGCCGGCCCCGGTGCGGTTCTCCAGCACCACCCGCTGCGGCAGGCGCTGCGACATCCGGTCCGCGATCAGCCGCCCGATCACATCGGTGGCCCCGCCCGCCGAATAGGGCAGCACCATGCGGATGGGGCGGCTGGGCCAGGACTCCTCCGCCCAGGCGGCCGCGGGTGCCAGCGCCGCGGCGCCGAGCACGGCGCGACGCGACAGCCCCTGGTGATTTGCCATGTGATCCTCCCCTTTGGTTTTTTGCCTAATGTAAGGAACGTTTCGGCCCGGCGATCAAGTCGTGCAACAATGCGAAAATATCTATCGCCTGGCGCAAGAAAATCTATTGCGCCACGATTGTCGCCGCGAGGCCTGTCGTTACCCTGTCCCGATCCGAACTCAGGATCAGGAAGAGAAAAATGGGGCTGCCCTCCGCCGACGTGGTGCCGACCGATGCGGTGTCGGGCATCCTTCAGCCGTTCACCGGCATCCAGCGGGTGGATGCGGTCCTCACCGGGCTGAAGTGGAACACGCTGGAGCTGACCTACAGCTTCCCCAGCGAGATCTCCGCCTGGGATTTCGCGACGCCATGGACGGCCTACACCCTCGACACCCCGATCGCCGCGACGCCCGGGGCCTTCGTCGCGGCCAATGCCGCCATCCAGGCCGCCGTCCCGGTGATCCTCGCCGAGCAGTTCAGCGCCGTCAGCGGGCTGCGCTTCACCCAGGCGAGCGACGCCAACGACCTCGATACCACCATCAAGATCGCGCAATTCACCTCCGGCCCGGACCTGTCGGACGTCGCCTTCTTTCCCTGGCTGAACGATTACCGCGTCGAGGCGGTGCTGCTGGAGGACAGCTTCCGGGGCAATGCGCGCAATCCGCTGCTGGGCAACTACGACTGGTCCACGCTGATCCATGAGATCGGGCATTCGCTCGGGCTCAAGCATCCGCATCAGCTCAGCGCTCCGAGCGAGGGCTATGCCTATATTCCCCTGAACCTCAATCGCGCGCCGGCCGAGCGCAACTCCGTCGAATTCACCGTCATGACCTATGCCGTCGCGATCGGGTCCGAGTCCTCGGGGGCGGGGATATCGGAACCCTGGGGCGAGCCGCAGAGCCTGATGCAGGACGACATCCAGGCGCTGCAAACCATGTACGGCGCCAATTACGCGCATCAGGCCGGGAACACCGTCTACAGCTTCAACCCCGCGACCGGGGAGATGAGCATCGATGGCGTGCCGCAGGGCCGCCCGGGTGGCGATGACGCCCCGCCCCAGGCCAACCGCATCTTCCGCACCATCTGGGATGGCGGCGGCGAGGACACCTACGACCTGTCGAACTACGCCGGCATCCCGGACGGCTTCACCGACCTCGACCTGTCCCCGGGCGGCTGGCTGAGCTTCTCGCCCGCCCAGACCGCCAATCTCGGCGGCGGCAGCCTGGCCTCCGCCTTTCCGATCTGGGCGCGGGGCAATGTCGCCAGTGCGCTGCTGTTCGAGGATGACCCGCGCGGGCTGATCGAGAACCTGCGCGGCACCCAGGGCAACGACCTGATCCGGGGCAATGCGGCCGGCAACCTGCTGGCGGGCAATGGTGGCAGCGACCTGATCCGGGGCCTCGGCGGCAATGACCGGCTGGATGGCGGCGCGGGCGAGAATTTTCTCGACGGCGGGGATGGCTTCGACATCGCGCTGTTCAGCAGCCTCGGCCATCGCGGCTGGCTCGCCACGATCGAGCCGGACGGCAATACCAAGCTGAGCCTGGGAGAACGCTCCGATACGCTGCTGAGCATCGAGGCGGCGGCGTTCGCCGATGGCCGCCTCTCCTTCGCGGCCGATGGCGCGGCGGCGCTGGCCGCGAAGCTTTACGCCCTGGCGCTGGGCCGGGCGCCGGAGGCGCATGGGCTGGATATGGCGATCGACGCCGTCGCGGCCGGCGCGCAGGGGCTGGCGGCGTCCCTGCTCGGCAGCGCGGAATTCGCCGCCCTCGGCCCGCTCTCGGACCATCAGTTCATCGACCGGCTGTACCTCAACCTGCGCGGCGAGGCCGGCGATGCGACAGGCACCGCCTATTGGCTCGATGAGCTTGGGCACACCGGCCGCGACCACCTGCTCGTGGACTTCGCCGCGACGCAGGAGGCAGCGGCCGAAATCGCGCCGCTGCTGCGGCTGGGCCTGTGGGACGCCGATGCGGCGGGGACCACCCTCGCCCGCGCCTATCACGCCCTGCTCGGCCGCGCGCCGGACCTGGATGGCTTCCTGGGCTGGGGGAGCGCCATCGCCCAAGGCGGGCTGGCGCTGGACCGCGTGTTTGACGCGATCCTGGCCAGCGACGAGGCCGCCCCCCGCTTCGGCGGCACCGATGACGCAGTGTTCGTCGAACACCTCTACACGACGGCCCTGGGCCGCGCCGCGGATGCGGAGGGGCTGGGGTTCTGGACCACGCTGCTCGGCGAGGCGCGGATCGACCGGGCGGGCGTGGCCGAGATGGTGGCCGCGAGCCAGGAATTCGCGACGCTGACCGATGCCCTGATCTATGGCGGCGGCGGCGCGGAGGCGGGTGTGGCCTTCGCCTGACCGAAGGGGTCAGGGCGGCGGCAGATCCACCATCAGCAGGCTGCCCGACTGGCTCTCGCTGATCACCAGGGTCCGGCCATCGGGCGCGAAGGCGCAGTTGGTCGGCATCCGGCCGAAGGCGGTGCAGTCGATCCGATGGGTCACCACCCCATGCGGATCGGCGACCCAGACCTGGCCATGGCCGGGATTGGCGACGCAGAGCCGGTCATAGGCATCCACCGCCATCCCATCCGGCCCCGAGGTGCCGGCCGGGATGCGCAGGAACAGATTGGCTTTGGCCACCACCGCATCCGCGCGCAACGAAAAACGCCAGACCTCGCAGGAGCGGGTCATGGCGACATAGACGACAGTGCCGGCCCGGTTCAGCGCGATGCCATTGGGGCTCGGCCCGTTGGCGATCAGCCGGTCGATCCGCCCGTCGCCATGCAGGCGATAGACCCGGCCGGTCGGGTCCTGCAGCCCGGTCTGGCCCTGGTCGGTGAACAGCGTCGAGCCATCCGGGTGGCAGATCACATCGTTCAGGCCGCGAAACCCCTCGGACTGGATGGTCTCCAGCACCGGCGCCATCGCCCCGGTGTGGCTGTCCATGGTCAGCAGCCCGTGGCGATAGTCGGCGACCAGCAGCTCCCGCCCGCGCGGGGCCAGGCCGTTGGGCCAGCCATCGTACTCCGCGATGGTCTCCCAATTCGCGCCCGCCACGCGGAATACCCGGCCATGCGGGATGTCGGTGCAGAACAGCGTGCCGTCCTCGTCGAAGCAGGGGCCTTCCAGGAAGGAGTCCACCGGCTGGCCGCCACGGTTGGCATCGGCCCAGGCGCTGCGGCGCAAACGGCGCTGGGCATCGGGAAGGCGGGAGAGCAGCGATGCCTGGAGCACGCGCGGGGGTTGGGTCCACATTCGCAGAGGCTGCCGCCACTCAGACTTGCCGTCCAGATGGCGGCGCTCCAAGCTTCGTCGATGGGCAGGACTCTCATCGAGAAACTCTTCGACGACCACACGGTCGTGGCGCGCGAGGATGGGCTGCGTCTGCTCCACATCGACCGGCACTATTTCCACGAAGGCTCCTTCCACGCCTTCAACCAGCTTCGCGCCCGCGGCCTGCCGCTGCGCCGGCCAGACCTGACCTTCGGCTATGGCGACCATTACGCGCCGACCGACAGCCGCAGCCTCGACGGCATCGCCGATTCGGAAATCCGCGGCATCGTCGAGACCTTCGAGGCCAATGCCCGCGCGCATGGCACCACCGTCCAGCGCCTGGCCGATCGCGGCCAGGGGATCGTGCATGTCGCCGCCCCCGAAACCGGGCTGACCCGGCCGGGCATGAGCGTCGTCTGCGGCGACAGCCATACCAGCACCCATGGCGCCCTCGGCGCGCTGGCCTTCGGCATCGGCGCCAGCGAGGTCGCGCATGTGCTGGCGACGCAATGCATCTGGCAGGCGCTGCCGGCGCAGATGCGGGTGGTGATGACCGGCCGCCTCGGCCAGGGCGCCACCGCCAAGGATCTGGCCCTGGCGCTGATCGCCCGGATCGGCACCGGCGGCGGGCTTGGCCATGCGATCGAATTCGCGGGTGCCGCGGTCGCCGCACTCCCGATGGAGGCGCGGCTGACGCTGTGCAACATGGCGATCGAGGCCGGTGCCCGCAGCGGCATCATCGCCCCCGATGCGATCACCGCCGCCTATCTGAAGGTCTCCGAACGCTGGGCGGGCCTGCACTCGGACGAGGATGCCGTCTGGGCGCGGGAGGTGACGCTGGATGCGGGCGCGGTGCGGCCGATGGCGACCTGGGGCACCAGCCCGGAGGAGGCCGTGCCGCTCGCCGCCAGCGTCCCCCGCGTCACCGACGCCCCCGATGCCGCCCGGGCCAGCGCCTGGGCGCGGAGCCTCGACTACATGGGCCTCCTGGGGGGCGAGCCCCTGTCGTCCTTGGGCATCGACCGCGTTTTCCTCGGCAGTTGCACCAATGGCCGCCTCTCCGACCTGCGCGCCGCCGCCGCGGTGCTGCGCGGGCGCAGGATCGCGGTGCCGATGCTCATCTCCCCCGGCAGCAGCGAGGTGAAGCGCGCCGCCGAGGCCGAGGAGCTGCACCACATCTTCCAGGAGGCCGGGGCCGAATGGCGGGAGAGCGGCTGCTCGCTCTGCGTCGGCACCAATGGCGAGACGGTGCCGGCGGGCGAACGCTGCGCCAGCACCTCCAACCGCAATTTCCCGGGCCGCCAGGGCCGGGGGGCGCGGACGCATCTGGTCAGCCCCGCGAGTGCGGCGGCCTCGGCCCTGGCCGGGCGGCTGGTGGCGGCCTGATGCCCGAGCCATTCCTGGCGCACACCGGGCTCCTCGCCCCCTTCGCCCGCGACAATGTGGACACGGACCAGCTGCTGCCGGCCCGGTTCCTCCGCAAACCGCGTGACGAAGAGTATCATCGCTGGCTGTTCCACGACCTGCGCGCCCGTCCCGATGGCGCGCCGGACCCGGAATTCGTGCTGCACCGAGCCCCCTACGACCGCGCCACCATCCTGGTCGCGGGGCGCAATTTCGGCGTCGGTTCGTCGCGGGAGGCGGCGGTCTATGCGCTGCTTGCCGGGGGGTTCCGTTGCGTGGTGGCCAGCGGCTTCGGCGACATCTTCTTTCAGAATGCCCTCAAGAACGGTCTGCTTCCGATCCGGCTTGAGGAGGAGACCGTGCTTTCGTTGCGCGCCGCACCCCCGGGGGCGGAAGCGACGGTGGACCTTGCGGCGGCGGTTCTGACCGGGCCGGACGGGCAGCGCCATCCCTTCACCCTGCCGGGTTTTGCCCGCGACTGCCTGCTGCGCGGGGTCGATGAGATCGGTTACACGCTGGGTTTGTTGGATCGAATCACCGCCTGGGAGGCAGGGCGGCATTCCGCTTGACGCGGCGCGGCAGCGCGGTGAACCCTCCGCCCCGACTGTATCTTAGGTGTCCCCACAATGTCGTTCCGTCCACTTTCCCGTATGGTCGCGGTGGCGCTGGCCCTTGGGCTGGCCTCCCCGGCCTTGGCGCAATTCGGCCCGCAGGGCCCGCCCGCGGTCGGGGTGGTGACGGCGGAACAGCGCCCGGTGACGGAAAGCGTCGAGTTCGTGGGGCGGGTGGAGGCGGTCGACCGCGTGGAACTGCGCGCCCGCGTCACCGGCTTCCTGCAGGAACGCGTCTTCACCGAGGGCCAGGAGGTCGCGGTGGGCGACGTGCTGTTCCGCATGGAGCGCGCGCCGTTCGAGGCGGAGCTGGCCCGCCAGCGCGCCAATCTGGCGGCGGCCGAGGCGACGCTGGTCAATGCCCGCATCGTGCTGGAACGCGGCCGCGACCTGCTGCGGACCCCCGCCGGCACCCAGGCGCGGGTGGATGACGCGACCGCCAATGAGCGTTCGGCGGCGGCCCAGGTGGCGGCGGCGCGGGCCAATGTGCGGGTGGCGGAGATCAACCTCGCCTATACCGAGATCACCGCCCCCATCGCCGGCAAGATCGGCCGCAGCACCTTCGCGGTCGGCAATACCGTGGGGCCGACCTCCGAAGCCCTGGCCACCATCGTCAGCCAGGACCCGATGCGCATCGCCTTCCCGGTCAGCCAGCGCCAGGGGCTGGAGCTGCGCGACCGTTACCAGGATCGTGGCGGCGTCGCCGCCCTGGTGGTGCGGGTGCGGCTGTCGGATGGGCGGATCTATGGCACCCAGGGGCGCGTCGATTTCATCGACAACCAGATCGACCGCAGCACCGATACCATCCTGATCCGCGCCTCCGTCGCCAATCCGGTGCGGCCGGGCGCCAGCGACCGCGAGTTGATCGACGGCCAGTTCGTCACCGTCTTCGTCGAGGGCGTGGAGCCGGTCCTGGCCATCGTGATCCCCCGCGCGGCGGTGCTGCAGGACCAGGGCGGCTCCTATGTCTTCATCGTGGATGCGGAGAAGAAGGCGCAGCGCCGCAACATCAAGCTCGGCCGCTCGACGCCGGAAACCGCGGTGGTCGAGGACGGGCTCGCGGTCGGCGACATGGTGATCTCGGAGGGCATCCAGCGCGTGCGCCCCGGCCAGGTGGTGAATGCCGCCCCGGTCGCGGCCCCGGCCGCGCCCGCCGCGAGACCCGCGGGCGGCCGGGGCTAGGCGCCGCGCATGTTCGCCTCGATTTTCGTCGATCGCCCGCGTATGGCGATCGTGCTCGCCATCCTGATCACGCTCGCCGGCGGGTTGTCGCTGCTGCGTATCCCGGTCTCGCAATTCCCCGACATCGTGCCGCCGCAGGTCAGCGTCACCGCGCGCTACCCGGGCGCCTCGGCGCTGGTGGTGGAACAGACCGTGGGGCAGGTGGTGGAAAGCGCCGTGAACGGCGTGGACCGCATGCTCTACATGAAGTCCAACAGCGGCAATGACGGCAGCTACACGCTGAACGTCTCCTTCGCGCTGGGCACCAACCCCGATATCGCGACGGTCAACGTCAACAACCGCGTCCAGGCCGCCCTCGCCCGCCTGCCGACCGAGGTGCAGCGCAATGGCGTGACGGTGCGCAAGCAATCCTCCGCCGTGCTGATGTTCATGTTCGTCTATTCCGAGACGGGCGAGCAGGACCCGCTGTTCCTGTCCAACTACGTCACCATCAACATGCTGGACCGGCTGTCGCGGGTGCCTGGCGTCGGCTCGGTCAGCGTCTTCGGTGCCGAGGATTATTCCATGCGGATCTGGTTCGAGGTCGATCGGCTGATCGCCCTGAACCTCACGCCCTCCGACATCATCACCGCGATCCAGTCGCAGAACGTGCAGGCGGCGGTGGGGCGCCTCGGCGGGCGGCCGACCACTGACGACCAGGCCTTCCAGATCAACCTCGAGACCCGCGGCCGGCTGGTCACGCCCGAGGAGTTCGGCAATGTCGTGATCCGCGCCAATGCCGATGGCAGCACCTTGCGGGTGCGCGATGTCGCCCGCGTCGAGCTGGGTGCCGCGAGCATGGACACCGAGAACCGCTTCAACGGCCAGCCGGCCATAGCACTCGGCGTCTATCTCTCGCCCGGGGCGAATGCGGTGAATGCCTCGGCCGCGCTGAAATCGGCGATGGAGGAGCTGAAGCAGCGTTTCCCCAGCGGGGTGAACTACAACGTCTTCTACGACACCTCCGATTTCGTCAGCGAGACCATCACCGAAGTCGCCAAGACCCTGCTTGAGGCCTTCGTGCTGGTGGTGCTGGTGGTGTTCCTGTTCCTCGGCAATCTGCGCGCGACGGTGATCCCGACCATCGCGGTGCCGGTCAGCCTGATCGGCACCTTCGCGGTGCTGCTGATGATCGGATATTCGGCCAATACCGTCTCGCTGCTGGCGATGGTGCTCGCCATCGGCATCGTCGTGGATGACGCGATCGTCGTGGTCGAGAACGTCGAACGGGTGATGGACGAACACCCAGACCTCTCGCCCGCCGATGCGACCAAGCTCGCGATGAGCCAGATCACCGGCCCGATCGTCGCCATCACCTTGGTGCTGCTCTCGGTCTTCGTGCCGGTCGCCTTCATCCCCGGGCTGTCCGGGGAATTGTTCCGCCAGTTCGCGGTGACGATCTCGGCGGCGATGCTGATCTCGGCGCTGAATGCGCTGACGCTCTCCCCAGCACTCTGCGCCGTCATCCTGCGGCCGCATCACGGGCCGCGGCGCGGCGTCATGGGCCGCATCATGCGCGGCATCGACTGGACGCGGGACCGCTACGCCGGGGGGGTCGCGCGCCTCGTGCGGATATCGGCGCTGTCGCTGCTGCTGACGGTCGCCTTCGGGATCGGCATCTGGCAGATCTCGCTGCGCACGCCCTCGGGCTTCCTGCCGCAGGAGGACCAGGGCGCCTTCTTCGTGCAGGTGCAAATGCCGCCCGCCGCCTCCGTCAACCGCACGCGAGACGTGGTGAAGCAGGTCGAGGAGATCCTGAAGCAGAACCCTGCCGTGCAGGGCACGCTGGCGATCGTCGGCTTCAGCCTGATCGATGGCGGCGCGCAGCCCAACTCCGCCTTCGTCGTCGCGCGGATGAAGCCCTTCGCCGATCGCACCGGGGTCGGTGATTCCGTGCAGGCGGGGATCGGGCGGCTGTTCGGCTCGGTGCAGGGGATCCGGGCGGGCAATGTCTTCGCCTTCAACCTGCCGCCGATCATCGGCCTCGGCACCGGCGGCGGCTTCGAATACGTGTTGCAGGACTACGAAGGGCGCTCGCCGGTCGAATTGGGCGCGACCATGTTCGGGCTGATCGTGCCGGCGAACCAGGACCCGGCGCTGACCGCCGTCTTCTCCACCTTCGCGGCCAACGTGCCGTCCTTCTTCCTGGATGTGGACCGCGACAAGGCAAGCGCCCTCGGCATCCGCATCAGCGACATCTTCACCGCGTTGCAGGCCACCTTGGGCGGCTACTACATCAACGACTTCAATTTGTTCGGCCGCACCTGGCAGGTGAACATCCAGGCCGAGGCCGCCGACCGCAACGATGTGGACGACATCTGGCGCATCAACGTCCGCAATTCGCGCGGCGAGATGGTGCCGCTGCGGGCGGTGGCCGATGTGCGGGCGGTGCTCGGGCCGCAGACGATCTCGCGCTACAACAACTACCGCGCGATCTCGATCAACGGCGCGCCGCGGCCGGGGGTCAGCTCGGGCGATGCGCTGGCGGCGATGGAGGCCCTGTCGCGGCGCGTGCTGCCGGCGGGCTACGGCTTCGAATGGACCGGCACCGCGTATCAGGAAAAGCTCGCGGCGGGGCAGACCTCGGTGATCCTCGCCCTGGCCTTGCTCTTCGCCTATCTGTTCCTGGTCGCGCTGTATGAATCCTGGAGCATTCCGATCCCGGTGCTGCTCTCCATCGCGGTCGGCGGGCTGGGGGCCTTCGTGGCACTTCTGGTCGCGGGGCTGCCGCTCGATGTCTATGCCCAGATCGGGCTGATCGTGCTGGTGGCGCTGGCGGCCAAGAACGGCATCCTGATCGTCGAATTCGCCAAGGAGCAGCGCGAGGCCGGGCTGCCGATCCGCGAGGCGGCGGTGACCGGCGCGCGGATGCGATTCCGCGCGGTGATGATGACCTCGATCGCCTTCGTGCTGGGGCTGACGCCGCTGGTCTGGGCCACCGGGGCGGCGATGCTGTCGCGCCGGGCGGTGTCCACGGCGGTGTTCGGGGGGATGCTGGGGGCGGCGCTGGTCGGGATCTTCATGATCCCGATGCTCTACGTCGTGGTCCAATCCACACGCGAACGGGTCAAGGGCTGGTTCCGCCGCAAGCCCGCGGCCTGACTCTCGGCGGGGCGCCCCATCCAGCAGGATCTCCAGGGTGCGAAGCAGCCGGGCCTCGCTGCCATAAGCCCGTCATGCAGACGAAGCCCACGCCGCATTCGGCGAGATGCTCGGCAATGGCATAGGACCGTTCGCCGCGCGGTCACGGATGAGTGGTGTCAGCGCCGTTGCTCTGGTGCGACGCGCGGGGAAGCGGCACTTCGATCCGATAGGAGATACCGTCCTGGCCGAAGGTCAACTCGGTCTTGGCTTGCAGCGTGAAGGCGACGGCGCGCTCGATCAGCTCACGCCCATAGCCCTGGTGAGAGGGGTCCGGCGGCACGGACACGCCGCTTTCCTTCCAGTCGAGCACCAGGCTCGGCCCCTCCCGCTCGATGTCCCACAGCACATCCAGATGCCCGCCATGATCGCTCAGCGCCCCATGCTTCACGGCATTCGTCGTCAGCTCATGCAGGACAAGGGCGACAACCTGCACCTGTTCGAGGTTGAGCCGGACGGAGGGGCCCGCGACGGTCACGCGATCATCCTCCAGCGCCGCATGCGCCTTGAGCTCCAGGCGCACGATCTCCGCCAGATCCACCTGATCGCGCGAGGCCTGGCCGATCAGCCCCTGCACGCGGCCCAGGGCGGCCACCCGGCTGGTGAAGGATTCGAGCGGCAGCCCCTGGCCGACCGTCTGCCTGGCGATGACCTGCACCACCGTCAGCAGGTTGCGGGTGCGGTGCTGCAACTCGGCGATCAGCACCTGCTGCCGCCGCTCGGACTCGGTCAGCGTGGTGACATTGACGAAGCTCGCGATGAGGCCCTCGATCTCCTTGCCGCTGTTCAGATAGGGCACGAGCCTGACGAGGTAGTCGGCATTGTTCTGTTCATCGGTCACGCGGCGATCGATCGATCGCCCCTCCGCGAGCACCAACCGGGCATCCTCCTCGAAATCCGGCATCCTCAGGCGGCTGTAGAAATCCGCGATCGAGCGGCCGCGATCCGCCGGCAGGATGGAGAAGACCTTGGTGGCCGCGGGGGTGAAGCTGCGGATCATCATCTTGCGGTCGAGGAAGATGGTGGCGACATCCGTCGATTCGAACAGGTTCTTCAGATCGCTGTTGGCCTGGTCCAGCGCCTCGATCTTGATGTTCAGCTCACCATTGACGGTGTGCAGCTCCTCATTCACCGATTGCAGCTCCTCCTTCGAGGCTTCCAACTCCTCGTTGGAGGACTGCATCTCCTCGTTGACGGAGACCAGTTCCTCATTGGAGGCCTTGAGCTCCTCCAGCGCGGTTTCGTATTCCTCGATCAGCGATTGCAGGCGTTCCCGCGTGTCGCGCAGCTCCCGCTCCAGATGCGCGGTATTGCCGTCCTCAAGGATCGCATGGCGGCCCAGCGCCTGCTCGCGGCTCAGCATCGGGCCGTCGTCCATGAACATCACGAGGAAGAGCTGGTCGGATGCGCCCTGCCCCTCCAGCGGGACCACGGTCAGCGTGAGCATCTGCACGCGGCCGTCATCCATCTCCACCGCGATGCCGCCCGTGGTCGCGGCGCGTCCGGTATCGAGGGTCTCGCGAAAGGTGGTGCGAAGATCGAGCCGCAGCCCCTTGCGCGCCATGCTCAGGATCTGCGGCGTGGGAACGCCGGGGGCGGCCTCCAGATATTTCCCGGTGCGGGCGGAATAATAGATGACCTCGCCTTCGCGGTTCACCACGACATAGGGCGGGGAGAACTGCTCCAGCACCTGGCTCTCCACCGCCTGGCGCAGGGTGGCGCCGCTGAGCGGCGACTTGGGCGCCCCCCGCGGCAAGGCGTGCCCGGGGCGCAGGGTGTCGATCGCCATGGGCAGGCGGATGGCCGGCGTCACATCCGCGCGACGCCGGAAGATGCGGAAATTCTTCACCAGCGGCGCAAACAGATGGCTGAACTGGCCGACATTCTCCGAGGAGCCCAGGAACAGGAACCCATCGGGGTTGAGCGCGTAATGGAAGATGGGGACGACCCGGCTCTGCACATCCAAGCCGAAATAGATCAGCAGATTGCGGCAGGAGATGAGGTCGATGCGGGAAAACGGCGGGTCGCGGATCACGCTATGTGGCGAGAAGACGCAGAGATCGCGCAGATCCTTCGACACGGCGAAGAAGCCGTCCTCGGAGGTGAAAAAGCGATCGCGCCGCTCGGCGGAGACACCTTCCAGCAGCGCCTCGGTGTAGCGGCCGGTGCGGGCGATGCCCAGCGCCCGCTCATCGATGTCGGTGGCAAAAATCTGCACGCGCGGCGTGGTGCTCAACCTGTCCATATGCTCGCGCAGCAGCATGGCGAGCGTATAGGCCTCCTCTCCGGTGGCGCAGCCTGGCACCCAGACCCGCACGGTGTCGTCGGCGCCCCGGTCCTCGAACAGCTTCGGCACCACGATCTCGGCCAGCTTCGCGAAGGCCTCCGGATCGCGGAAGAAATTCGTCACGTTGATGAGCAGGTCGCGAAACAGCGCCGCCACCTCCTTCGGGTCCTCCCGCAGCAGGTCGACATAGGGCCCCACCCGCGGGATCTGGCGCACCTGCATGCGTCGCTGCACGCGGCGCAGGAAGGTCTTGGCCTTGTAGCCGCTGAAGTCATGGCCGACCCGGTTGCGCAGGATGGCGTAGATGTCCCGCTGGGCATCCGCCACCGCCCGCGCGCCGTCCGCCGCGGGCGGGGTCTCGTCGTCGTCGTCCGCGATCGGCTCCAGGCTGCGCGCGCATTCGACGAGCTTGGCGCCCATCTGATCCGCCGGCAGCGCGAAATCGACGAGGCCGGAGGCAATCGCGTTGTCCGGCATGTCCGGGTAATGCGGACCGTAGCCATCGCTCGATTGGGCGAAGGTGAGGCCGCCGCGCTCCTTGATCGCCTTGACGCCCAGCGTGCCGTCGCCATCGCCGCCGGACAGCACGACACCCGCTGCAAGCTCGCCCTGATCCATCGCCAGGGCGCTGAAGAAAATGTCGATCGGCTTGCGCTCACGCCGGTTCGCATCCGGTTTGCGCAGGCTGAGACAGGACCTGCTGATCCCGAGGATCGCGCCCGCCGGCATCACATAGACAGTGTTCGTCTCAATCTGCAGTCCATCCGCCGCGATATGGACCGGCAGCGTGGTGTAGCGGCTGATGATCTCATGCAGCCTGCTCTCGCGATCCGGGCTGAGATGCGTCACCACGACGAAGGCCACCCCCGGGGCCGCCGGCACCCCGCGGAAGAAGCCCTCCAGAGCCTCGATCCCACCGGCTGAGGCGCCAATCCCGACGATCGGGAATCCCGTCATGGCGGGCTGCCGTTGCGGCGAGGGGCTTCAAGGTGGGTTTGCGACATCGCACACCGTCCTCGCGCATGGGGTCGGACATGGCCGCGATTACCCACCCGCCTGCGCGTTCTGCCGATTTGACGACCGGCGCTCACAGTAAGTCAGGCTGGGACTTGCGAGTCATTCTGGCTGCGTCTTTTCTCAAACCATTCATATCAAACGCTATCCGTTGGCAAAAGTTGTATTCGCCCCGGGTACCAAAACATCATCCACGGGGCGGTCTCCGCCCCCCGTGGCAGGCCGGCGGAGGTGGCATTTCGCGGCGCCCCTTCCAAAGCGGCGTTCACGGCGTATCCTCCTGGCACAAGACAACCGGGCATCAGGGAAACGAGATCATGGCAAAGTTCGGACTCAGCCAATCCGTCCGCCGCGTTGAGGACCCGCGCCTGCTGCTGGGCCATGGGCGCTACACCGCCGATGTCGGCTCGGGGCAGGCGGTGGGCTATGTGCTCCGCAGCCCGCATGCCCATGCGAAGCTCGGCGCCATCGACACCACGGTCGCGCGCACCATGCCGGGCGTGCTGGCGGTCTATACCTATGCCGATTGGGAGGCTCTGGGCCTCGGCGAGATCCCCTGCGCCGTGCCCATGAAGAACCGCGACGGCACGCCCCGCGCCGAAACCCCGCGCTATGGGCTGGCCAAGGAGTTCGTCCGCCACGTCGGCGATCCGGTCGCCTTCATCGTGGCCGAGACGACCGAGGCCGCGCGCGATGCCTCCGAGGCGATCATGGTCGATTACGAGGTGATGCCCTCCGCGACCGACCTCGCCACCGCCCATCTGCCGGGCGCCGCGCTGGTCTGGCCGAACACGCCCAACAACATCTGCTTCGACTGGGATGTGGGCGACAAGGCGGCGACCGATGCGCTCTTCGCCAAGGCCGCCCATGTCACCAGGCTGACGGTGGTCAACAACCGGGTCGTCGTGAACAGCCTGGAGGCCCGCGCGGCCCTGGCCGAATTCGATGCCGAAACCGGGCGTTTTACCCTGCATGCCGGCACCCAGGGCTCATGGCTGGTGAAGAACCTGCTGGCCAGCAGCGTGTTCAAGCTGCCGCCCGACCGCTTCCGCGTCATCACCCCCGATGTCGGCGGTGGCTTCGGCATGAAGATCTTTCTCTATGCCGAATATGCGCTGTGCTGCATGGCGGCGCGCGAACTGGGCCGGCCGGTCCGCTGGATCTCGGAACGCACCGAGGCCTTCCTCTCCGACACCCAGGGCCGCGACAATATCACCGAAGGCCAGATCGCGCTGGATGCCGAGGGCAAGTTTCTCGCCATGCGGACCACGAACCATGCCGGGATGGGCGCCTACCTCTCCACCTTCGGCCCCTTCATCCCGACCATGGCGGGGACCAAGGTTCTGGCCTCGGTCTATGGCTTCCAGTCGATCCACGCCCATGTCATCGGCGTGCTGACCAATACCGTGCCGGTGGACGCCTATCGCGGCGCCGGGCGGCCGGAGAGCAATTATTTGGTCGAACGGCTGATCGATGCGGCGGCGCGGGAGACCGGGATCGACCGGATCGAGCTGCGCCGGCGCAACATGGTCCCGTCCACCGCCATGCCCTTCACCTCGGCGATGGCGCAGCGCTACGACAGCGGCGAGTTTTCCCGCGTCATGGACGCGGCGCTGGCCCGCATCGACTGGGCCGGCTTCCCGGCCCGCCGCGCCGAGGCCGCGACGCGTGGCCAAAAACGCGGCATCGGCCTCGCCTACTACCTGGAGGCCACCGGCGGCGCGCCCACCGAACGCGCCGAGGTCCGCTTCGCCGAGGATGGCATGGTCGATGTCATCGTCGGCACCCAGTCCACCGGCCAGGGGCATGAGACCGCCTACAGCATGCTGACGGCGAATGAACTCGGCATCCCGATGGACAAGATCCGCATCCTGCAGGGCGACACCGATGCCGCGCCCAGCGGCGGTGGCACCGGCGGCGCCCGCTCGCTCTATTCCGAGGGCACGGCGATCATGGCGACGACCGCCACCGTGATCGAGAAGGGCCGCCAGGCCGCCGGCGAGGCGCTGGAGGCCGCGACCGTCGATATCGAATTCGACAAGGGCCGCTTCACCGTCGTCGGCACCGACCGGTTCATCGACATCATCGAACTGGCGGCCGGGCAGCGCGCCAAGGTCGCCGCCGGGCTGGACGCGACCCTGCTGGACGCGGCCGAGGTGGCGGATATCCCCACCCATACCTTCCCCAACGGCTGCCATATCGCGGAGGTCGAGGTGGACCCCGAGACCGGCCATATCGCCATCCCGCGCTACCTCGTGGTGGATGACGTGGGGCATGCGCTGAACCCGCTGATCGTGCGTGGCCAGGTGCATGGCGGCGTGGCGCAGGGGATCGGCCAGGCCTTCCTGGAGCGGACCTCCTACGACCCTGAGAGCGGGCAGCTGCTCTCGGCCTCCTTCATGGATTACGCGATGCCGCGCGCCATCGACCTGCCGGATATCGAGGTCGATCTGATCGAGGTGCCCTGCGACACCAACCCGCTGGGGGTGAAGGGCGCGGGCGAGGCCGGTGCGGTGGGCTCACCGCCGGCCGCGATGAACGCGCTGGTCGATGCGCTCTCGGGCGACGGCATCACCCATATGGACATGCCGGCGACGCCGGAGACGGTGTGGAAGGCGCTGGCCCTGGCCCGCGCCGCCTGATCGGGACGGGGGGGGGGGAGCGACCGCTCCCCCCCCGTCCCGCCTTACTGGAACATGAGGTTGGCGATGTCGCAGGTGTTCACCGCCCGCCGCTCCTCGGTCCGCCCGCCTTCGTAGACCACCTTCACATCATAGAGGCAGTCGCCCTGCGGCAGGCGGATGGCGAGATGCGCGTCATTGGCCAGCACCTCGGTGCCCAGCACATCCGGGCCCCAGTCGGCCATCACCGCGGCCGAGACGAAGGCCTGCTGGATCACCTGCCCGCTGCGGTTCACGAGGTTGAAGGAGGGGTTGCCGGTCGGCACCGCCGCCTCCGCCGGCTCGCCCTTGCCGCGTGGACCCTCGGCACGCACCGGGCGGCCGGTGATGACCAGTTCCGTCACCCGGCAGAGATCGATGCCGCGGCGTTCTTCCGGCGGTGGGCCACCCTGGTAGACGATCCGCACATCATAGCCACAGGCGCCGGCGGGCAGCGTCAGCGCCAGGCTCGCGCCGGGGGCCACCACCGCCGTGCTGAGGCGGTCGGGACCCCAGGCGGTCTCGGTGGCCAATGAGACATAGGCTTCGAGGATCGCGAAGCGGGAGCGGTTGACCAGGGTGAAGGAGGGATCGCCGTTCGCGGCCGGAGCGGCGGTCGTGGCCGGGGCCTGGCCCGGCGCCGGCTTCTGGGCCAGGGCCGGGTTCTGGGCGAGGCCGGCGGCGAGAAGGGCGATGATCAAGGCAAGGCGTCGCAGCATCACAGGCTCCTGGAACGGAGAGCGGAGCCTATCCCCTGCCGCGGCGCGGGGCCAAGCACGCCCGCGTCACCTCGCCCCTTTCCCCGCCCGCCACGCAGGGCCACTGTCCTGGAAAGCAGGGGAGGGACGGGTTTGAGCGGCGTCGAGCAACCGGGCCGGCCGGCGTTCCAGCCCCCCCGCTACGCCTCCCCGCCCCCGCCGCGCGGCCCGGAGCAGCGGGCGGTGGTGATCATCGGCGCCGGTCTGGTCGGGCTGACCCTGGCGCTGGATCTGGCGCGGCGGGGCGTGGCCTCGGTGGTGCTGGATGACGACGACACCGTGTCGGTGGGCTCGCGCGCGATCTGCTTCGCCAAGCGGTCCCTGGAAATCTTCTGCCGCCTCGGCCTCGGCGAGGCGATGCTGGCCAAGGGCGTGACCTGGCAGCACGGCCGCGTCTTCTTCCAGGACCGCGAGGCCTATCGCTTCGACCTGCTGCCCGAGGCGGGGCATGAATGCCCGGCCTTCATCAACCTCCAGCAATACTACGCCGAGGCCTGGCTGGTTGAGGCCTGCGCCGCCACCGGCCTGGTCGAGTTGCGCTGGAAGCACCGCCTGGCCGAGATGTCCCCCCGCCCCGATGGCGCGACCCTGACGGTGGAGACCCCCGCCGGCGGCTATGTGCTGGAGGCGGATTGGCTGCTCGCCTGCGATGGCGCCCGCTCCCGCGTGCGGGAGGCGCTGGCGCTGCCCTTCACCGGCCGGGCGTTCCGCGACCGCTTCCTGATCGCCGATGTGGTGATGCAGGCGGAGTTCCCGACCGAGCGCTGGTTCTGGTTCGACCCGCCCTTCCACCCCGGCCAGTCGGTGCTGCTGCACAAGCAGCCGGACGACCTCTGGCGGATCGACTTCCAACTCGGCTGGGAGGCGGACCCGGAGGCGGAGCGCGACCCCGATCGCGTCACCGCCCGGGTGCGAAGCATGCTGGGGCCGGGGGTGCCGTTCCGGCTGGAATGGGTCAGCGTCTACAGCTTCCGCTGCCGGCGGCTGGAGCGGTTCGTCCATGGCCGCACCGTGTTCCTGGGCGATTCGGCGCATCAGGTCAGCCCCTTCGGGGCGCGCGGCGGCAATGGCGGCATCCAGGATGCGGACAACCTCGGCTGGAAGCTGGCGGCGGTGCTGCGCGGCGAGGCCGGCGAGGCGCTGATCGCGAGCTATGATGCCGAACGCGTCCCGGCGGCGGCGGAGAACATCCTGCATTCCACCCGCAGCACCGATTTCATCAGCCCCAAGACCCCGGCGGCCCAGGCCTATCGCGACGCCGTGCTGGATCTGGCCGAGCATCACGCCTTCGCCCGGCCGCTGGTGAATTCCGGGCGGCTGTCCCGCCCGGCGGTGCTGGCGGGCAGCCCGCTGAACACCCCCGACGGCTTCGACCACGGCGCCGGCCCCGGCACCCCCGCCCCCGATGCCCCGGTGGCGCAGGAGGGCGTGCCAGGCTGGCTGCTGCGGCATCTGGGGGCCGGCTTCTGCCTGCTGGTCTTCGCCGCCCCCCGGCCGCTGGACCTGCCCCCCCGCGTCACGCCGCTGTTCATCACCCCGGAGCCGATGCGCGGGGCGCTGCACGACCATTCCGGGCTGGCCGCGGCCCGATTCGGGGCGCCGGCGGTGCTGCTGCGGCCGGACCAGCATGTGGTGGCCCGATTCCTGACCCTGGATGCCGCGGGGATCGCCGCCGCCC
The DNA here is from genome assembly GCF_003253705.1 of Humitalea rosea. GTDB lineage: Bacteria > Pseudomonadota > Alphaproteobacteria > Acetobacterales > Acetobacteraceae > Humitalea > Humitalea rosea. The sequence goes on along the minus strand of NZ_QKYU01000005.1, from coordinate 172,833 downwards.
ATGACCGCGCGATGGGGAGGGGATGATGCCCAGGCTCAACACCACGCCACGGCTGGCCGATCCGGACGGGCTGCTGGAGGCGCTTCTGGCCGCGCATCAGGGGTTGGACGAGGCGGCCTCCCGCCGGTTGGACGCGCGGCTGGTGCTGATCCTGGCCAACCACATCGGCGATGCCGAGGTGCTGCGCGCCGCCATCGCTTTGGCCGCGAAACCCGGCCCTGAATCGGGCCTGTAAGATTGGTGACGCATATATGCGCCGGAAGCGCTTGCCGAGCCGGGCGTGGCACAGTAGGTGACGTCCCGAGTGTGGGCGCGTAGCTCAGCGGGAGAGCGTCCCCCTGACACGGGGAAGGTCACAGGTTCAATCCCTGTCGCGCCCACCACCTCCTCTGCATCCGATTTGTGCGATCTGTGCCGTTCTTCGGCAATGCAGCATGTGGCGCGCCATCGTGGCCGGCCGCCGCGCCCAACCCGCAGTTGCAGCCCTCGCCGCCCGCCCGGTAGCCTCACGGAACTGGTAAGGTGGAGGGTCACTGTGTGAGGGATGTGGAACTCGTCGCCGTCACCAAACGCTACGGCTCGGCCCTGGCGGTGGATGGCATCGACCTCGCCATCCCCGAAGGCTCCTATACCTGCCTGCTCGGCCCCTCCGGCTGCGGCAAGACCAGCACGCTGCGGATGATCGCGGGGCATGAGATGGTCAGCGAGGGCGAGATCCTGCTCGCCGGCCGCAATGTGACCACCCTGCCGCCCGCCCAGCGCGGCACCGCCATGATGTTCCAGAGCTATGCGCTGTTCCCCCACCTCTCGGCGCGGGACAATGTCGCCTTCGGCCTGCGGATGCGCGGCGTCGCCAAGGCCGAGCGGCTGCGGCGGGCGGATGAATTCCTCGACCTCGTGCATCTCGGCCCGCTGGCGGACCGGCTGCCGGCGCAGCTGTCCGGCGGGCAGCAGCAGCGCGTGGCGCTGGCCCGCGCCCTGATCACCGAACCCCGCGTGCTGCTGCTGGACGAGCCGCTGTCCGCACTCGACCCCTTCCTGCGCGCCAAGATGCGGGAGGAGCTGAAGCGCTTGCAGCGCGAGCTTGGCATCAGCTTCATCCACGTCACCCATAGCCAGGAGGAGGCGATGGCGCTGGCCGACCTCGCGGTGGTGATGGACCATGGCCGCATCGTGCAGGCCGCCCCGCCGCGGCAGATCTTCGAGCGCCCGGCCTCGGCCTTCGTCGCCCGCTTCATCGGCGGCCACAATGTGCTGGCGCGGGGCGCGCAGGCGATCTCCATCCGCACCGACCGCTGCCGCCTGGATGATGGGGCGGAAGGGCCGCGCCACCACGGGCATGTGCGGGCGGTCGAGTATCTGGGCGCCGCGATGCGGATCGTCGTCGTCGCCGAGGATGGCACCGAGGCCGAGGCGATGCTGCCCGACAGCACCCCGCCGATCGCCCTCGGCGAGGCCGCGACCCTGACCTGGAATGCCGCCGACGAGCACGCCCTGGCCGCGTGACCGGCGATTTGGAGGAGAGAGACAGCATGACGGACATGACCAGGAACGCTGGCAAAAAAGCCGGCCCCACGCGTCGCGGCGCGCTCGCCCTCGCGGGGGCGGCGATCGGCTCGGGGGCCATCACCGGCTTCCCGACGATCTGGGCGCAGAACATCCGCAACATCACGCTGCGCCAGGCCGGCACCGGCGTCTCGGGGCTGAACGCCATCGCCGAGCAGTGCAAGAAGGACACCGGCATCACCCTGCAGCTGACGGTGATGGACACGGATGCGCTGGCCCAGCGCGCGGCCACTCAGGCGCGCAGCTTCGACATCGCCGACATCGAATACATGACCATCAAGAAGGTCTATCCGGTCGGCAACATGCAGGCGATCGACCGCAAGCGCATCACCAATGCCGACAAGATCGTGCCGATCTTCACGACGGGCCGGCTGACGCCGACGAGCAACATCGCCCAGGGCACCGCGCCGCATACCGTGGGCTTCGTCGCCAACAAGACCGCCACCGCCTTCCAGCCGCAGCAGACGGATTGGATGACGCTGATCCCGACGATCTACAATGCCGACACCCTCGGCATCCGCCCGGATCTGATCAGCCGCCCGATCCGCAACTGGAAGGACCTTGTTGACCCGGCCTTCAAGGGCAAGGCCTCGATCCTCAACATCCCCGGCATCGGCATCATGGATGCGGCGATGGTGATGGAGAGCCTTGGCCAGCTCCGCTACGCCGACAAGGGCAACATGACGCGGGCGGAGATCGACCGCACCACCGCCTTCCTGATGGAACAGAAGCGCGCCGGCCAGTTCCGCGCCTTCTGGAAGACCTTCGATGAGAGCGTGAACCTCATGGCCTCGGGCGAGGTCATCATCCAGTCGATGTGGTCCCCCGCGGTCGCCGCCGTGCGCTCGCGCGGCATCGCCTGCACCTACCAGCCGCTGGAGGAAGGCTACCGCGCCTGGGGCGGCGGTCTCGGCATCGCCAAGCATGTCTCGGGGCTGGAGCTGGATGCGGCCTATGAATACCTGAACTGGTATCTCTCGGGCTGGACCGGCGCCTATCTGAACCGGCAGGGCTACTACTCCGCCGTGCTGGACACGGCGAAGAACTTCATGAGCCCGGCCGAATGGGATTTCTGGATGGAAGGCAAACCCGCCGCCGTGGACATCCTCGCCCCCGATGGCAAGCTGATGGAGAAGGCCGGCACGGTGCGCGACGGCGGCTCCTTCACCGAACGCATGGGCGCGGTCGCCTGCTGGAATTCGGTGATGAGCGAGGACCGCTACATGGTCCAGAAGTGGAACGAGTTCATCGCGTCCTGAGGCGATACCGATGCGTGGCGCCGTCACCTCCTGGCTTCTGGCGGCGCCGCTGGCCCTGGTGCTCGCGGTTTTCCTGGTCGTGCCGCTGTTCGTGCTCGTCGTGGTCAGCTTCTACGACTACGACAGCGTGCGGCTGATCCCGGACTTCGTGTTCACCAACTACATCGAGGTCTTCGGCTCGATGGTCACCTGGCGCACCTATGCCAAGACCTTCTCCTTCGCGGCGACGGTCTGGGTGATCACCCTGCTGATCGGTTTCTGGATCGCCTACTACCTCGCCTTCGTCATCGAGGGCACGGGCAAGCGGACCTTGCTGTTCCTGATTTGCACGATTCCCTTCTGGACCTCGAACCTGATCCGCATGATCGCCTGGGTGCCCTTCCTCGGGCGCAACGGGCTGCTGAACCGGGCGCTGGTGGGCTCCGGTGCGATCGACCAGCCGCTGGAATTCCTGCTGTTCTCCGATTTCGCGGTGATCCTGGCCTTCGTCCATCTCTACACGCTGTTCATGGTGGTGCCGATCTTCAACACCATGATGCGGATCGACCGCCGCCTGATCGAGGCCGCGGTGGATGCCGGCGCCGGCTTCTGGCGCGTGCTGTGGCATGTGATCCTGCCGCTGTGCAAACCCGGGATCGCGATCGGCAGCATCTTCGTCATCGTGCTGGTGATGGGCGATTTCGCGACCGTGCGGCTGATGAGCGGCGGGCAGAGCGCCTCGGTCGGGCTGATGATCAGCAACCAGATCTCGCTGCTGCAATACCCCGCCGCCGCGGCCAATGCGGTGGTGCTGCTCGCCGTGGTGCTGATGATGGTGGCCGCGATCCTGCGCGTCGTCGACATCCGCAAGGAGCTTTGAGCCATGCCCGGACGCCTCGGGCGGATGCTGCTGACGGTGCTCTTCGTCGCGTTCGTGCTCTTCCTCTATGGTCCGACCCTGACGATCATCGTGCTCTCCTTCCAGGGGGAGAATGGCGGGCTGACCTTCCCGATGAACGGCGTGTCGGTGCATTGGTTCGGCCGGCTGTTCGAGCAGCAGGCGGTCGGCGATTTCGGCGCCTCGATCTCTCGCTCGCTGCTGCTCGCTGCGATGGTGACGGCGACGACGGTGGTGGTCTCGCTCGCCGCCGGCATGGCCTTCCGGCGGCGGTTTCCGGGCTCGGCCTGGCTGTTCTATCTGACCATCGCGAGTCTGATCCTGCCCTCGCTGCTCGTGGGGCTCGGCATCGGGCTTGCCTTCAACCGGGCGGAGATCGACACCAACTGGTGGAGCTCCGCCTTCGGCGCGCAGCTCACCTGGACCCTGCCCTTCGGGCTGCTGATCATGCTCGCGGTGTTCAACCGCTTCGATCGCGCCTGGGAAGAGGCGGCGCGCGATCTTGGCGCCTCGCCCTGGAAAAGCTTCTGGCATGTGGTGCTGCCGATCGTGGCGCCGAGCGTGATCGGCATCGCGCTGTTCGGCTTCACCCTCTCCTTCGATGAATTCGCGCGGACCTTGCTGACGGCGGGGGTGGACAACACGCTGCCGCTGGAAATCCTCGGCATGACGACGACGGTGACGACGCCGGTGCTTTACGCACTCGGCACCGCCAGCACGGCGCTGTCCTTCGCGGTGATCGGCGTGGCGCTGCTCGCGCTATGGCGCGCCAAGGCCCGGCGGGAGGCGCGCTGAGGCGCCGTCAGGCATCCTCCCGCACATGGCTGCGGCATTCCATCAGCGGCTGGATATGCTCCGCGAAGGCATCCAGCCCGAGCAGGAAATCATCGAAGGTGAGCATGATCCCCTTCACCCCCGGCATCGCCGCGACCTCATCCAGCATGCGCGCGACATTGGCGTAGGAGCCGACCAGCGTGCCCATGTTGAAGTTGATCGGTGACGGCGAGCGTTGGATCGCCGCAGCCATGGAGGTGGATTCCGTCGCCGTATCCTCCGCCGCCTTGCCCAGCAGATGCGCCAGCGCCTCCTTGTCCGCGCCCTGGTTGTAGAGGTCCCATTTGGCGAAGGCCGCCGCATCCGTCGCATCGGCGATGATCATGTAGAGCATGTAGGAGCCGACATCGCGCCCGGTCTTCTTCGCCGCTTCCAGCATGCGGGCGGGGACGCTGGCGGCCTTGGTCGGCTCGTTCACGCCCTCACCCAGCGCGAAGTTGAAGTCGCAGTATTTGGCGGCGAACTCCATCCCGCGATCGCTTTGCCCGGCCGAGACGAGCGGGATGCGATCCGGGCGCGGGCTCAACTTGCAGGCATCCATCTGGAAGTAGTCGCCCTTGAAGTCGCTGTGCCCGGTCTCCCACAGATCCTTCAGCACCGTGACGTATTCGGTGCTGTAGTCGTAGCGCTTGGCGAAATGCTCATCCCCGGGCCAGAGCCCCATCTGGCTGTATTCGACCTTGTGCCAGCCGGAGACGATGTTCACGCCGAAGCGCCCGCCCGAGACATCGTCGATGGTCGCCGCCATGCGCGCGACGATGGCCGGCGGGATGGTGAGCACAGCGGTCGAGGCATAGAGCCGGATCCGCTTGGTCACCGAGGCGAGGGCCGCCATCAGGGTGAAGCTTTCCAGCCCATGGTCCCAGAATTCGGTGGGGCCGCCGAAGCCATGCAGCTTGATCATGGAAAGCGCGAATTCGAAGCCATAGGCCTCGGCTTTTTGCACCACCTGCCGGTTCAGCTCGAAGCTCGGCATGTACTGCGGCGAGGTGGCGGAAATGAGCCAGCCGTTGTTGTTGATGGGAATGAAGACGCCGATGTCCATGGGCTGGTTCCTGCTGCCGGTCTTCGGAGGGGCAGCAATCCGCGTGCCAGCGCCGGGCCAGCGCCCCTCGCGCAGACGAGTGCGGTGCCCGGCGGCGCGCGACCTGCCCCAGGCCGAGATCCATCTGCTGGAGACACCGGGCATTTCGCGCTGGAAACCCATGCGGCGGAGATCGGCGCCCTCGCGCTCGATTTTCTTGCCCGCCACGGCTGAGCCCCGGGAATAAAACGCCCCCCGCCACGATCAAGCCCATGACGGCGCGTCGCAGACCATCCCGGCCTGCGGCGCGCCTGACCGGAACGGAGTGGATCATGGAACCCCAGGATACTTCGCAGGACGGCCCGACGCGCCGCTTCCTTTTGGAATGCATGACATGGGCCGGCACCGGCGTGCTGTGGTCGGTCGCGGCCGGACTGCCGCAGGCGGCGATGCTCGGCAGCGCCGAGGCGGCCGAGGCCGCGTTCAGCTTCGTGCAGATCAGCGACAGCCACATCGGCTTCGACAAGGTTGCCAACCCCGACCCGCTGGCGACGCTGCATGAGGCGGTGGAGCAGATCAAGGCGCTGGCCCAAAAACCGGCCTTCGTGCTGCACACCGGCGACATCACGCATCTCTCGCGCCCCGCCGAATTCGACGCCGCGCAGCAGATGATCGCGGAGATCGGCCTGCCGGTGTTCTACGTCCCCGGCGAACACGACGTGCTGGATGAGGGCCGTGGCCGCGCCTACCTCGACCGCTACGGCGCCGGCAGCCGTGGCGCCGGCTGGCACAGCTTCGAGCAGCATGGCGTGCGCTACATCGGGCTCGTGAACGTGCTCGACCTCAAGGCCGGCGGGCTCGGCAACCTCGGCAACGAGCAGTTGGAGTGGCTGGAGAATACCGTCGCCGGGCTGTCCTCCAGCACGCCGATCGTCGTCTTCGCGCATATCCCGCTCTGGAGCGTCTATCCCGAATGGGGCTGGGGCACCGAGGATGGCGCGCGGGCGCTCACCTACCTGCGGCGCTTCGGTTCGGTGACGGTGCTGAACGGGCACATCCACCAGATCATGCAGAAGGTGGAAGGCAATGTCGCCTTCCACACCGCGCGCTCCACCGCCTTCCCGCAGCCGGTGCCGGGCACCGCGCCCTCCCCCGGCCCGGTGCGGGTGGCGCCCGGCGAATTGCGCAAACTGCTCGGCACGACCAGCGTCAGCTTCGTGCCCGGGCGGCAGCCGCTCGCCATCGTCGATACGCCGCTGGCCGGCTGATCCCGATGCGCTCCCCCCTCTCCCGCCGCACGGTCGCGTGCCTGGCGCTACCCCTCGCCCTTGTCCCCTTCGTGGCGCGCGCCGCCGCACCGGTTGCCATCAGCATCGATAACTTCGCCTTCACGCCACAGGTGCTGACGGTGCCGCTCGGCACCATCGTCACCTGGAAGAATGGCGATGACATTCCGCACACCATCGTGGACACCGGCGGCGCCTTCCGCTCGCCGGTGCTCGACACCGACGACGCCTTCAGCTTCACCTTCGCCACGGTCGGCGAATACGGCTACTTCTGCGGGCTGCATCCGCATATGACCGGCCGCATCATCGTCACGCGCGGCTGAAGGGGACACCGCATGCTCGCCAGCCTGCCCGTTCCCATCTTCGGCGCGTTCTGGTCCTGGCTGGCGGGCCGGCCCTCCGCCCTGGTGCTGCACCATGCGGCACCACGGGCGGCACCACGGGCGGCACGGCCGGCGGTGAGCCCGGCCGAGGCCGCCCGCTTCCGCACCGTGATGCTGCCGCATCTCGATGCCGCCTACAGCTTCGCGCGCTTCCTCTGCCGCGACCCGGTGCTGGCCGAGGATCTGGTGCAGGACGCCTTCCTGCGCGCCTTCCGCGGCTTCGCCACCTATCGCGGCGGGGATGCGCGCGCCTGGATTCTCGCCATCGTGCGCAACGGCTTCCGCGCCTGGCTCGGCGAGCGGGGGCGGGAGCCGAGCGCCCTGGGCCAGGCCCTCGACGACGAGACGACCGAGGCAGGCTGGCCCATACAGGCCGACACGCCCGAGACCTGGCTGCTGCGCAACAACGACGCCGAGCACATCCGCGGCCTCGTCGCCGCCTTGCCCGAGAGTTTCCGCGAGGTGCTGGTGCTGCGCGAGTTCGAGGGCCTCTCCTACAAGGACATCGCCGAGATCACCGCGACGCCGATCGGCACGGTGATGTCGCGGCTGTCGCGGGCGCGGGCGCTCTTCGCCGCGGCCTGGCACGGCCACCGCCGCGCCGAAGAGGGTGGTGCGCCATGAGCCCGGCCCCGCACACCCCCGGCTGGGCCCGGATGCTGCACGGCTTCGTCGATGGCGAGCTTGATGCCGCGCATGTGCTGGAATGCGAGGCCCATCTCGCCATTTGCCCCGAGTGTGCCGACAGCGTCGCGCATCTGCGCGCGATGCGCGCCATGCTGCAGGCCGCCGAGCCCGGCTTCACGGCGCCCCTGGCCCTGCGCGCCCGCGTGCTGGCCGATCTCGCGCAGGACCGGCGGCGCCCCTTGCCGGGGTTGCTGCGCCGGCTGTGGAACTGGAGCCCGGTGCCCCTGGCCGCCGGGCTCGCCGCCTGTCTGATGCTGCTGCTGGCGCAGCCGCGTGGGCCGGATCTGGCCGATGAACTGGTCGCGGGGCATGTACGCTCGCTGCTGGCGCGGCACCTCACGGATATCGAGACCTCGGCCGCGCATACGGTCAAACCCTGGTTCATCGGGCGGATCGATTTCGCGCCGCCGGTCGTCGATCTGGCGGCCCGCGGCTTCCCGCTTGTCGGCGGCAGGCTCGACTACATCGGCGGGCGGGCGGTGGCGGTGCTGGTCTATGGGCGGCGGGAGCACGTCATCAACCTGTTCGTCTGGCCGGAGCTGCATGGCCAGGAGGGCGCGGCGGCGCGGGAGGGCTACAGCCTCACCCAATGGACCCAGGCGGGGCTGGCGTTCTGGGCCGTGTCCGACCTGAACGCGGTCGAGCTGCGCGAATTCCGGGAGGAGTTCAGCGCGGCGACCCCGCGCTGAGCATGTTCAAGCCCGGCGACGACTGGAGCGAAGGAAAGCCGCGCCGGCCCGCTTCAGCTCCGGCCGGCCGCGGCCTCCGTCGCCAGGGCGCTGAGCAGCGCATCCATATCGGCGCCGGCGGGCGTCGGGCCCGGCGCCCCACTCGCCGCCCGCGCGACGCGCAGATTGGCCGCGACGCGGGCCGGCGCGCCTGGGCGGCGGGACAGCGGCTCCAGGATCGCCAGGGCCTCCGCCGCCCGCCCGGCCAGCAGCAGCGACATGGCGAGGTTGTTGGCCGCGGGGATGTTCTCCGGGCTCGCGGCCAGCGCCTGGCGGTAGCTGGCCTCGGCCTCGGCATGGCGGCCGAGCAGGTCCAGCGCGACACCCTGCCCGTCCAGCGCGCCCACGTCGCGCGGGGAGGCGGCGAGCAATTGGCCGAACACCACCAGCGCCTGCGGCGCCGCCCCGGTCCGCAGCCGCAGGCGGCCCAGTTGCAGTTGCAGCACGGGATCGCCGGGCCGGCGTTCCAGCGCGCGGTTCAGCACCTGCTCGGCCTGGGCGACATTGCCGCTGCGGGCGAGTGCCGCGGCGAAGCGGGACTGCGCCTCGGCCTGCCCCGGCTCGGCCGCCGCGGCGGCGGCATACATGGAGAGCGCGATATCGGTCTGGCCCGAGGCCTCGGCCGCCTGCGCCACCCGCATGCGCGAGCCGGCATCATAGGTCGCCGCGCGCTCTCCCCCGAGCGATCCGCAGGAGGCCAGCATCGTCGCGGCGAAGACCGCGGTTGTGGCGCGTAGGAACATGCGGGTCATTGCGGGTTTCCGAAGGAGCTGCCGAGTTCGAGGATGGAAGGGCCGATCAGCGCGATGAACAGCGCCGGCAGGATGAACAGGATCAGCGGGCCGATCAGCAGCGCCGGCAGGCGGATCGCCTTCTCCTCGATCCGCAGCATGCGTTCCTGGCGCATGTCCGCCGCCAGCACGCGCATCGCCTGCGCCAGCGGCGTGCCGTAGCGCAGGGTCTGCGACAGGGTCGAGGCGAGGCGCTTGAAGCCCTGGATCTCGTTGCGCTCGCCCATGCGTTCCAGCGCCATGCGGCGGTCGGGCAGGATGCGAAGCTCCTGCACCAGAAGGTTCAGCTCCATCGCGATGGCGCGGTTGGAGGCTTCCATCTCCCGCGCCACCCGGTCCACCGCCGTCTCCAGCGCCAAGCCGGCCTCGGCCGCCACGACCATCAGATCGAGGGCATCGGGCAGGCCCTGGCGCAGCTTGTTCTGGAACGGGCCGCGCAGCCGGGCGACGATCCAGCTCGGCCCCATCACCGCCAGCACCAGCGAGCCGCCGACGGTCATCGCGGTATGGAGATCATCCTGTTCCAGGAAGATCGAAACGCCCCAGCCCGCCAGCGGCAGCGCCAGCAGCAGCACCGCCTTGAGGCCGATGAAGATCGGCACCGCGCGCCGCGGGTCAAGCCCCGCCGCGGTCATCGCACTCTGGAAGCCCGCGACCTCCTTGGGCGAGATGATCGCCTTGTCGCGCAAAATATCGCCGAGATAGAGGAAGGGCCGCAGCAGCCCGGTCGCGATGCCGCGGGTCAGATGCGCCGGCGCGCGGGCCTCGGTGGGGCGCACCACCGTGCGCAGGCGGGCGCCGAGGTCACGCTCCTCGGCCAGATGCGCGAGCAGCGCAGCGGCCAGCACCGCCAGTGCCACGGCGGCCCCGGCGGCCCCGGCGGCGAGCACCAGCACGGTCCAATGCGGGACGGCGAACATCAGTCCCGCCCCGCCTGGCGGATCAGCCAGCGTATGGTCAGCAGCCCGAGCAGCATCAGCCCCAGCCCGATCAGCCCCATGCGTTGCCCGGTCGGGTTCTGCGTGAAGGCGGCGATATAGAAGGGCTGGATGAAGGACATCGCGGCGGCGGCGATGAAGGGCAGGATGATCAGCAGCCCGGCCTGGGCCTTGGCCTCGCCCGCCAGCGCCTTGGCCCGCTTCACCATCGCCACGCGCTTGCGCACCATCTCCGACAGATTGTCGAGCGTCTCGGCCAGGCTCCCGCCGGTCTGCGACTGCAACCCCAGCGTTACCGCGAGGAAGGCGTATTCCGTGAGGCCGGTGCGTTCATGCAGCCGCACCAGCGCGGTATCGACCGAGCGGCCGATCGCCATGTCGCCGACCACGCGGGAGAATTCCTCCTTGGTGGGGGACGGCATCTCGGTGGTGATGTTGCGCACCGCATCGGCCAGCGGCAGCCCCGCGCGGATCGCGCGCACCATCAGCCCCAGCGTGTCCGGGATCTGCTGGAACACCGCATCGCAGTAGCGCGCATGCTGCCAGCCGAAGATCATGCGCGCGCATTGCACCCCGACCCCGATGCCGCAGGGCACCCCCAGGACCAGGCCAAGCAGTTGGGACAGCCACCAGATGCCGCCCGCGCCGACGCCGACGCCGATCAGCAGCACCACGGGCCAGGGGATCACCTGCTCCTGCGGAATGTCGGGATCGAAGCGGAAGAAGCGCAGCACACGCAGCGCGAAAGGGCTGCGGTTCGCCGCCCCCACCCGGATGCTGCGCTGGACCGGCGCGGCCTCGACCTGTCGCGCCAGGCTGCGCACGCGCTCCCGCATCTGGCGGGAGGAGCCGGCCCGCACCAGGAACACCGTGCCGAGCACGAGGCTCAGCAGCAGCACCGCGGCAAGGGCGAAGATCGGCGCGTGCTGCATCCTCAGGCCTCGCGCAACGCCGCCATCCAGGCTTCGCCGAGGCCGAAATAGTCCAGCCTGTCGTAGAAGCCGGGGCGGATGCCACCCGTGACCCAGCGGCCGCGGATGCGCCCGGTCGCGTCCTCGCCCTGGTACTCGAAGGTGAAGACCTCGTTCATGGTCACCACCTCGCCCTCCAGCCCGCAGACCTCGGAGACCTGGAGCACGCGGCGGCCGCCGTCGCGCATGCGCGCGACCTGGACGATGATGTCGACGGCGCTTGCGATCTGGGTGCGGATGGCGCGGCTCGGCAGGCTGCTCTGGCCCATCATCACCATGTTCTCGATGCGGATGATGGCGTCCCGCGTGGTGTTGGCATGGACGGTGCAGTAGGAGCCGTCATGGCCGGTGTTCATGGCCTGGAGCATGTCGAAGGCCTCCGCACCGCGCACCTCGCCGACGATGATGCGGTCCGGCCGCATCCGCAGCGCGTTCTTGATCAGGTCGCGCTGCGTGATCTCGCCGCGGCCTTCAAGGTTCATCGGCCGCGTTTCCAGCCGCACCACATGCGGCTGTTGCAGTTGCAGCTCGGCCGCATCCTCGATGGTGACGATGCGCTCGGTCTCGTCGATCAGCCGGCTCATGGCATTCATCATCGTGGTCTTGCCCGAGCCGGTGCCGCCCGAGATCACCACATTCAGCCGGCAGCGCGCCGCGATCTCCAGCACCCGCGCGACCGAGGGCGACATCGAGCCGCCATCGGCCATGGCGCGCAGATCGACCTTGCGCTTGGCGAATTTGCGGATGGAGATGCAGGCGCCGTCGATGGCGAGCGGCGGGAAGACGACATTGACGCGGCTGCCGTCGGCCAGGCGGCAATCGACCAGCGGGCTGCTTTCATCCACGCGGCGCCCGACCGTCGCGGCCATCTTCTGCGCGATGGCGGAAAGCTGGGCGCTGCTGCGGAAACGGACGTTGGTCTGGACGACCTTGCCGCGCACCTCGATGAAGACGCGGTTCGGGCCGTTCACCATGATGTCGCTGATGCTGTCGTCCTGCAGCAGCGGTTCCAGCGGGCCGTAGCCCAGCATGTCGTCGGCCAGCTCCTCCGCGATGCGGGCCTGTTCCCGCGCGGAAAGCTCGATGCGCTCCCGATCGGCGATCTCATGCACCAGCGCCTCAAGCTGCACGCGCAGGGTCGCCGCCGGCAGATCGGCCGCGACCACCGGGTCCACACGCTCCATCACCTGCGCGCGCAGGCGCTGGATCGGCGCCTGGGCCGCGGCGGTGTTGGTGGTGGCGGCATTGGGCGCGGCGACGGCGGTGGCGGTGACCGGCGGGACCTGCGGTGCCGCGGCCTCGGGCGCGACAAGCGGGCGGCGGCCGAAGGAACGGCTCATGCCCGCTTGCCTCCGAACAGCCGCGCGAAGAAGGACGACGGGATGCCGGAGGCCGCGACGGCGGCGATCTCCTGCATCAGCGGCTCCATCGCGCGGCGCAGCGCCGGCGTCTCGCGCACCGCGGGACGGCCGAGATTGGCCGCGCGCGGCAGGTGCCGCGGCAGGTCGGGGATCACCACATCCGGGGCCATGCCCAGCCCCTCCTCGACCAGCTTCAGCTTCAGCCCCCCCGGCAGGCCGGCGCGGTTGAGCACGATGGTGGCGCGCGAGCTGCCGCCCGTGTTCACCAGCTTGCGCAAGGCCAGCGTGTCGCGGATGCCGGCGATGTCCGGGCCCAGCACCAGCACGCAATGCCGCGCGGCGGCGAGCGCGATCATCCCCGCCGGGGTCGGCGGCATCGGCAGGTCGAGCACCACGAAGTTGAAGCGATGGCGCAGCATCTCCAGCACCCGCTGCACACCGACCTCGGAGGGTTTCGGCATGCTGTCCATCGGCTCATCGGCCGCGATCAGCCGCAGCCGGTCGTCGATCGGGATGCCGACGCGGTCGAGGAACAGCGCATCGACGCGATCGGGTTCCTCCAGCGCGACGCGCAGCCCGGTGCCCGGCCGCACCCCCAGCATCAACCCCGCGGTGCCGCCGCGCAGATGCAGGTCCAGAAGCGCCACATGGCCACGGCTCGATTCGGAAAGCTGCACCGCGAGGTTCACCGCGATGGTCGTGGCGCCGCAGCCGCCGCGCGCGCCGCAGACGGCGACGACATGGCTGCCGCGGCTGAGCGCCTCGGCCGCGGCAGCGGCGGCCTCACCCGCGAGCTGCGGGCCGAACAGCCGCGCCACCATGTCGCGGGTGAGCGGCTTGTGCAGGTATTCGGCAACCCCGAGGTCGCGCGTCAGCCGGCGGTAGAAGCCGATATCGGCCTGGTCGCCGATCGCCAGCACCCGCACATCGGGGGTGCAGACCGCGGCCAAAGCCTCCAGCGCCTGCAAGGGATCGGCGATGCCGGAGATATCGACCAGCAGCACCCCCGGGGTCGGCTCGCGTTCCAGCACCCGTGCGGCGACACGGGCATCACCGCGGCGGATCTGGACATCGCCCAGGAGCTTGGGCAGGCCGCCGCGCAGGGCCGTCTCGCTGGCCTCATCGGCGACGAAGGCGAGGAAGCCCGGCCGGTCACCCAGCGGCAGGCCGGGCGTGGCCCCACGGGGGGCATCGGGCGCCTCGCGCAGCAGCCAAGGCTCAGCGCCCACCGCCACCTCCCGCGGTCGGCGCCGCGCCGATGGCGGAGGCACGGCTGTCGGGCAGCGGCGGCCGGCGCCCCTCGCCAAGCTGGGTGACGGCGCGGATGCCCGGATCGGCGCGATCGGTCGCGGCACCGACGCCGCGCTCGGCATGGCTCGGCTCGGCCAGCATCAGCGCCAGATTGGCATCATTCACCCCGGTCGCGTGCCAGGTGCCGGGGCGTTCGTAATCCTGCCCGCCGGCGCAGCCGGCCAGAAGGAGAAGCAGCAGGGGGGCACGGGACGACATGGCGATCATTCCACGATAAAGCCCGCGTCCAGGCCGGACCGCAGCGGCGGCGCGGCGGCCCCCCGCGCGGTCTGGCGCCGGTACAGCACGCGGTCGAGGTCGGTGGCCGGCTGGAAGCCGTCGGTCGGCGCCCCCAGGGCGCGCGGATTCGACACCGGCCGCACCAGATAGGGCGTGATGATGATGACCAGCTCCGACTCATTGCGGCGGAACCGGTCGGAGCGGAACAGCGCGCCCAGCACCGGGATGTCGCCGAGGCCGGTGACGCCGTTGTTGACGAGCGTGTTGCTGCGCTGGAGCAGCCCCGCGATGGCGAAGCTCTGGCCGCTGCCGAGTTCCACCGTCGTCTCCGCGCGGCGCACGCTCAAGGCCGGGATCGTGACCACGCCGGTCGAGAGCGGCAGGCTGATGGCACCGTTTTCCGACAGCTCGCTGACCTCCGGCCGCACCCGCAGGTTCAGCCGGTTGGGGCCGAGCACGGTCGGCACGAAGGCGAGGCTGACGCCGAACTGCTTGTATTCGATGGTGATGCTGTTGCTGATCGAGCTTGCCGCCACCGGCACCGGGAATTCGCCGCCCGCGAGGAAGCTCGCGACCTCGCCCGATTGGGCGGTCAGGTTCGGCTCGGCGAGGATGGTGATGAGCTGGTCCGAGGCCAGCGCATCGACCACCGCGTTGATGTCGAAGCGCGAGGAGCTGTAGCCGACGCCATAGCGCCCGATCTGCGACTCGGTGGCGGAGACCGCGCCGGTCAGCGCGGCCCCCGCGGCGCCGGCGAGGCCGGAGCGCAGGCCGATCAGCAGCCCCGCGCCATTGTTGGCGACGGCCTGCCAGTTGAAGCCCAGCTCCCGGCTGACCTGGCGCGAGATCTCGGCGACGCGGACCCGCAGGTTGACCTGGATGGAGGAGAGCAAGGTGAGGGTGTTCACCACCTCGCGCCCCTCGCCGCCATAGGTGCGGGCGATGGCCTCGGCCCGCTGGGCGCTGGCCGCATCCGGCACCTCGCCGCTCAGGACCAGGGCGCTGCGCCCCGCCGTCGCGACCAGCAGGCCTTCGGAACCGGGGACGAGGCGGCGGATCATGCTTTGTATGGCGCCGGCATTGGGCGGCGGCGGCGCCCCGGCCTGCTCCCCGCCGGCGGCGCCGCGGACGGGCAGCACCGTGATGTCGTATTCGGCGATCGGGGAGCCATCCTCGGCGGTCGCCAGCACCGTGGTGCGGCCGGGGGCCACGGCCATCAGGAACAGGCTGGTCGGGGAGACCGGCTGCACCCGGGCGACGCGCGGATCGGCGGCCAGCACGGTGATGGCCGGCCCGGGCAGGCGCAGCAGCCGGCCGACGCCGGTTTCCAGCAGCATCGAGATCGGCGGCTGGCTGGGGCCCGCGGGCGTGGCGCCCGGCGCGGGGCCGGCGGCCGGCATCGGGACGGCCACACCGGCCGGCGGCGCGGCCGAGGGCAACAGCGGCGGGGCCACCAGCCGCCCCGGCGGCTGGCCCTGCGGCAATTGCACCGGGGTCGCGGGCATCGGGGTCGCGGGCGGCGCGTCGGGGCCGCGGCGCTGGGCCCGCGCGTCACCCGCTGCCGCCAGAAGGCAGGCACCAAGGACAAAGGCCACAAGGCCCGCCTGGACGTCGCGGGTCATCGCCAAAGCCTCATGGGCCAGTTCTCGTCATGGGCCGGCATTCGTCATCTGAAGGTTACGTCCCGCCGCTCGTCGCCCTGGATCAGCCGCATCCGCACGCCGCCTGAGATCGCCGAACCGGTGAGGGCGGGGGACACATCGCCGCCGAAGACCGAAGCGCCGGTCGAAACCAGCTCCGCCTCCAGCCGGTCGATCGCCCGGACGGTCAAAGCGATGCGGCCAAGCCGGTTGGCGACGGCGACGCGCTCGGCCTGTTCGGCATCGACCTCAAGCGTCACGGTGCGGGCGATCCGGCCCGCCGCCACATCGTCCGGGTTGGCGCCGCGGGTGAATTGCTGGTCCACCGCGATGACCCGCACATCGGTCAGCACCGTCTCGCCGATCACCCGCCGGGACAGCGGCGCGTCGGCGGCGGCGAGCTCCTGGGTCAGGATCAGATCGACCTGATCGCCGGGCCAGATCAGCCCCGCGGCCCCGGTCACGACATCGACCCCGACCGAGATGGCCCGCATCCCCGGCCGCAAGACCGCGGCGAGGAAGCCATGTTCGCGCGCCCGCAGCACATCGGCGCGGCGCAGGGGGGTATTGGGGTCGAGGTACCTGCGCAGCAGCGCGCCGCGCAATTCTATCCGGCTGTCGTCGCCCGGGGCGACATAGCCCTCCGGCGCATCGGCGGTGGCGACCTGTCTGGTGGCGAAATCCTCGTCCTTCAGCAGCGTTCCAGCCAGAAGCGGGCGCGCGGCGACGACGAGCGCCACCATCGCGGGCGGCGCGGGGGGCGCGACCGTCACGGAGGCGGTGAGCGGCGCCGGGGCCGGGGAGAGCAACTGGTACCCGAGCACACCCAGGCCGAGCGCGCTGAGCACGAGCGAGAGTATCAGGAGGAGGCGGAGGAACACGGTTTAGAGCCCCGGTGAAGCCAGCAGGATAAGCGCGCCGCCGGCTGCAATAGCAACACCATAGGGTAAAGGGCCCCCTTGGCGGAAACGCCTCGCCTCCACAGCCATGATGCGACGGAAGGGATGCCGCCCGCCGGACCGGCGGGGGCGGAGCGCCAGGCGGCGCCCGGCGATATAGGCAAGGCCCAGGACGCCTCCGGCCAGCACCGTGGCCAGCAGGAAATCCCAGCTTGCATAAGGCGGCAGCCCGATTGCGACGGCCGCGGCGAGCTTCACGTCACCCCCGCCGAGCCATCCGCGGACAGCCAGGACCAGGAGTGCCAGGAAGAGCAATGCGGCGGTCGCGAGCGACCACAGAAGGGGGGACCATCCCACGCTCAGGCGAAGGGCAATGCCGATCGCGGCGATCGAGAGGGAAATTTCGTCCGGGATTATGCGCGTTGCGATATCCCGCCACGCGGCAAGGACAAGCAATGCGACCAGGACCACAGAGGCGAGGAGGTGCATATCACCAGATGCACCAGCCTCAGCTCTTAGGAAAGCCGCGATCGCCAACCCGCGGCCTGGGCCGCGGGTTGGTCGAGGCGGAACACTTCAATCAGCCGGCGAGGGGCTTACCAAGGGTCCCGAAGATGTCGCTCAGGCGGGTGCCGAGGGCGCCGGCCGCGATGCCGACGACGAGCACGATGCCCGTGGCGAGCACGGCGTATTCGGCGGCGGTCACGCCCTTGCGATCGTTCAGAGTCTGGACGGTGGCGGCATAGGTGGCGGCAATCAGGGTGCGGATCATCGTTTGGGTCCTCTTTCGATAAGGGCTGTGACCAACCGCGCTCCCGTTTTGGATTGCGGCCAACTGCGTGCATCAGACAGTCAAATTCTCGCTGGAGGTTGTTTGCCATCCAACGAATGCAACTATTGCGCGAGTTTTCGCCTGAGTCAACAAAGATTAACGCCTGGATCTTACGCCGGAGCCTGCCGATATGCGCCTGGCGAAAGGCACCGATTTCAGCGGCATCCCAGCAGAAATCGGCCTAGAACAAGGCCTTCAAGGCAGCTCGATGCCGCCGCGCAGGGCGCCCCGCATAGATTTCGCGTCCTGCGTGTGGCGCGGGGCGCAAAGGAAACGAAACCGTGAATGCAACCCGCCCCGCCCAAGTAACCAAATCGCCCCAGGCCGGCGGTCGACGACGCCCGCTGGGCCGGCGCGGCGCCACCACGGTGGAATTCGCCCTGATCGGCGGCCTGGTCGTGATGCTGCTGCTCGGTTGCCTGGAAATCGGACGGTATCTGTTCACCGCCGAAGCCGTCCGCAGCGCGACGGCCGAGGCGGTGCGCCTCGTGACCCTGCGCGGCAGCCAGAACCTCAATGCCGGCTCCGCCGCCTGCACCAACCTCACCGGCGCCCTGTCGGGTGCCGCGGCGAAGACGCCCTATCTGACCCCCGCCTCACTCTCCGTGACGATGAGTGGCTGCGCCAGCCAGGCGGGCGTGACGACTGTCGCCATCTCGGTGCAATACCCCTTCACCTTCATCGTCGATGTATTCGGGGCGCGGAGCCGACCCATTCGGGAAACGGCGCAGGCCCTGTTCAATTGAGGCGGGGTCGGGGCTGCGGCCGCAGGTGAGTTTGAGAATGACTCGCATTGACTTTTTGGGGTTTCGATGATGCTCTGGGGCAAAGGAGTCCCCAGCCATGCTCACCCGCCGCCTCATCCTGACCGCCGCGCCGGCACTTCTCGCCTTCGACGGCACGGCCCTCGCCACCGTGGGCGGCCTGCCGCGCACCCTGCGCGATCCCGTCCTCGGCGATATCCCGATCTGCCGCGGCGGCGCCACCCGCGTACAGTACATGCAGGGCCGCGAGAGCAATGACCCCGCCGCCGCCGATGCCGCGCTGCTGGAAGCGCTGGGGCTGATGGAAGGCCATATGCTGATCGGCCGCGCTTTGGTCGATGCCGGCGAAACCCGCCTCGGCCTGCCGCATTTCGGGCACCCGGTCAGCGAGCTCTACACCTGGCTCGAACCCCGCATCGCCACCCGCGGCGCCCGGCCGTTCGAGGCCGAGTTGATCGCCCTTGAGGCCCGCGCCAAGGACGGCGCCAAGGGCGCGGCCCTGGCCACGGTGTTCGAGCCCGCTTTGGCCGGCGTCGCCGCCCTGCGCGCCACCATCGCCCCCGAGCGCGCCGCCAGCCAGCGCTTCCGCATGGAGCATGTCGCGACCATGCTCGGCGCCGTGGCCGATGATTATGGCGAGAGCATCGAGCGCGGCCGCATCGCCAATGTCCTTGAGTACCACGACAGCGCCGGTTTCCTGCGCTACGCGATCGCCACCGCCGCAAAATGGGGTGGCGAGCCGGGCGCGCCCGCCGTCTGGGGCTCGGCCCTGTCCGAACTCGAGACCGTGCGCCAGACCGCCTATCCGGAGCTGCTGCCACCGCCCCGCCCCCCGGTTTCGATCAGCGCCGTCCGGGCCCGCGCGGCCAAGGTTCGCAGCTTTGCGGAGCAGATCTGACATGTCGGCCATGCGCCCACTTCTTGCCGTGCTGCTCCCCGCTCTGCTCGCCGCCGCCCCGCTCGCGGCGCAGGAGATGGAGCTCGCGCCCGGTGTCACCCTCGGCGGCAATCTTGAGGTCGAGATGGACCTCGACGTGCTCGGCCGCCGCGGCGCCAGCCGCGCCCATGCCAGCGCCTACAACAAGACCGCGCTCGGCCTGTATCTGAACCTGCCGGGCGGCTTCACCGTCAATGGCGTGTTCAAGTTCGAGCCGACCGACCGCGAGCGCAGCGCCGCCGATCGCGGCTTCGCCGACCAGGCCGCCTGGGTGGATGAGCTGACCCTCTCCTGGGTGCAGGGACCGCTGGAGCTGTTCGGCGGCAAGATCCATCCCCGCTTCGGCTTCGCCTGGGACCGCGCGCCGGGGCTCTACGGCACCGACATCGCCGAAGGCTATGAGCTGGCCGAGAAACTCGGCTTCGGCGCGCAGCTCGCCTGGTCCGACCTGGCCGGGCTGACCGCCGCCTATGGCGAGCATGATCTGCGCTTCGAGATGTTCCAGGCCGACCGCAGCTTCCTCTCCGAATCCGGGGTCTCTCCGCGCTATGCGACGGTCGACCCGCAGACCGGGGACATGCGGTATCTGTGGCGCAACCGCCGCTCCACCGGCGGGGCGGACAATACCCGGGGCACCAACAACTGGGTCGCCTCGGCGGCGGGCCATGGCATGCCGCTGCCGCTCGGCACGCTGGACTATACCCTCGGCTATTCCTCGCGCCGCGCGGGGGATGACAGCGTGGAGGCCGGGACCGCCGCGACCGAGACCGGCACCGTCGCCGGCCTCGCCTGGGAAGTGCCCCTGCCCTTCCGCGTCACCGCGACCCCGCTGGTCGAATGGACGCGGCTGGACAATGCCGATGGGGTGCGCGATGCCAAGCGCGATGTCGTGACCGCCGGGATCGAGGTTGCCAGGCGCCCCTTCACCGTGGCCTATGCCTATGCCGTGCAGCGCGACACCGGGCCCACGCCCTATGATGCCACGCAGCACAGCGCCTCTGTCTCCTATGACCTCGGCAATGCCGCGGAATTCCTGAAGGGCTTCGAATGGACGGTCGGTTGGCGGCGTCTGCGGGAAGACGGGGTTTCGGCCAATGATTTCGGCACGCAGCTGGTCTATGCCGTCCGCTTTTAGGCGGGCGCGCCTGCCGCTTGTCGCCGTGCTCGCCCTGCTCTCGCAGGGCGCCGCCGGCGACGGCCCGCTCCCCCCCGGCAGCCAGATCGACCCGCCGCACGACCGCGTGGCGGCGATCCGCATGTCCAGCGAACTGGCCGGCGGGACGCAGTCGCCGCTGGTCGCCCTGGGTGGCGCGGCCTTCGCATCGCCGCTGCTTTATGGCGCCGCGGCGCAGGCGGCCGGCATCTCCTGCAATGCCTGTCACAGCAACGGGCATGTGAACCAGAGCTTCAACATCCCGGGCTTCTCCGGCCATGGCGGCAGCTTCGATGCCACCAGCGGGCTGTTCAATCCGCGCGCCGACAATCATGTGCACGACCCGGTCGATATCCCGAGCCTGCGCGGCGTGCGCTTCCGCGCGCGCTTCGGCCGCGACGGCCGCTTCGGCTCGCTGCGCGAATTCGCCCGGCATGTGATCGTCGATGAATTCGGCGGGCCGGAGCCGGCGCCGCTGATCCTCGATGCGCTGGCGGCCTGGATGTCGGAGCTGGAGTTCGTCTCCAACCCGCGCGTCGGCCCGCTCGGCGACCTGGCCGAGAACGCGACCCCAGCCGAGCACCGGGGCGAGGCGGTGTTCAACCAGCCCTTCGCCGGCCTCGGCGGGCTGGCCTGTTCGAGCTGCCACATCCCCTCGGCGGGGTTCACCGATGGCCGCGCGCATGATGTCGGCACGGGGGGGCGCTACCTCACCCCGACCTTGCTGAATTCCAGCAGCTCCGCGCCCTATTTCCACGATGGCAGCGCGCCCGACTTCGCCGCCGTGGTCACGCGATTCGACGATCGCTTCGGCCTTGGCCTTACCGAGGAGCAACGGGCGGATCTGCGCGCCTATCTGGACGCCATCGGCGATGGCGAGGATGTCTGGGAACCGCCGAGCTTTCGGCGCGACATGGCCGAACTCGCGGTCTGGGTCGATCTGCTCGACTCCACGCTGCGCGGGCACGAGGTGGTGCTGACGCGATTTGTCGCTGACACCGTCAGGCATGATTTGCAGCGCGTGGCGCGGTCCTGGCCGGAGGGCGATACCTCCAACCGCGCCGACCGCAAGCGCGAGCCCTTCGATCCGGTGCGGCTGTCAGCCCTGCTGGAGGTCCTGGCGACCAAGGCCGAGGCCGGGGACGCCGAGGGCGGCCTCGCGGCGCTCAACGCCTATTACGCGATGGCCGAGAAGATGGTGGCCAATTACCCGCGTGGTGGCGTCACGCATTAAGCCGGTCAGCGCAGCGCGTCGCTGGCCTCCAGCAAGGCGTCGGACACGATCGCGCTGACCGCGCCGATCGAGGGCATCTCCGCCGGCGGCACCGCGGGCAGCAGCACCAGCAGGCGCCCGAGATCGGTGGTCATCGCCGTCGCCGCCGGCAGATCCACGCCTTGCAGCACCGAAACGCCGCGCTCGGCCAAGGCCCGCGCCTCGACATAGGCGGCGCGATCGGCCAGCCGCCCGCACTCCAGCGCCGCGCCATAGGCGTCCAGCGCCGCCGCGGTCATCCGCGCCGCACGGCCGAGGCGCTGCAAGGGCGTGCCGGCGCCCGGCATGGCGGCCAGGCCAGAGGCGATCGCGGCCTCCGCCCCCGCGCGCGCCGCAGCATCCGTGGGTGCCGCGGCGAGGGGGGCCATCGCGGCCTCCAGCGCCGCATTGCGATGCCCGCGCCGGGCGAGATGCGCGGGGCCCTCATCCGTGGCGGCGCCGGTCAGGATCTCGGCGCTTTCGGTGTCGCCGGCGGCGCGCGCGGCGGCGGCGCCGGCGATCTGCGCGGCCATCAGATCGAATTCCAGGGCCAGATCTTCCTCGGTCGCCACGGTGCCCTCGCCCGACTCCCCGGCCTCGCCCGCGCCACCGGTCTGGAGCATCGGCTTTTCGCAGGCGGGGGCCGCCTTGCCGTCCTGCGCGAGCGCGGGCCCGGCGGCGAGGACGGAGAGGCCGAGACCAAGCCAGAGTCGGGGACGGTAGGTGGTCATGTCGCCTCGGAGTTGCGAAGGGTTCGCGGTATACTACGCCCGATCAAACCAAGGGCCAACGCCGATGCTGCTGCCGATTGCCGATGTGCTGGAGGCGGCGGCGCTGGAGCGGCTGCGCAAGGTGCTGGCCCGCGCCACCTGGCGGGACGGGCGCGCCACCGCGGGGGCGCGCGCCGCCGGGGTCAAGGCCAATGAACAGGCCGATGGGGACGACCCCGCGACGCGCGCCGCCGCCGTGGAGCTGGAGGCGAGCCTGCGCGCCCATCCCGTCTTCGCCGCCGCCGCCCTGCCGCTGCGGATGACGCGGCCGCTGTTCAGCCGCACCCCGCCGGGCGGTGGCTATGGGCGGCATGTGGACAATGCGCTGATGGGGCGCGGCGGGGCGACGATCCGCACCGATCTCGCCTGGACGCTGTTCCTCGGCGGCCCGGTCGGCGGCGGCGCGCTGGTGGTGGAGACGGCCGGCGGCGAGCAGGAGATCGCGCCGCGGCCGGGGCTGCTGGTGCTCTACCCCGCGACGCATCTGCATCGCGTGGCACAGGTCGAGAGCGGTGAGCGCCTCGTCGCGGTCGGCTGGGTGCAGAGCCGCGTGCGCGACGCGGCCCAGCGCGCCCTGCTGTTCGACCTGCATCTGGCCGAGCATGGCGGCGAAGATGCCGCGCTGCGCCTGCAACTCGCCCGCGCCAACCTGCTGCGGATGTGGGCGGAGAGCTAGCCGCGCCAGCCCGGGCATTCGCGATCGAGGCGCCGTAGCAAGGCGGGCCATTCGCGCTCGCCCTGCGGTGCGGGCTGGTCCTCGAATTGCCGCGCGGTGAGTTCGCAGACCTCGGGCGGGGGCAAGGGCAGCGTGGCGCCATCGGCCATCGCGGCAAGCTGCACGGCGGCCGCGCGTTCAAAGTAATGCGCGAGGATGAAGGCCTCGGGGATGGTGCGGCCGCAGGTCAGCACGCCGTGGAAGCGTAGCAGCATGGTGTGGTGCTGGCCGAGGTCGGCGATCATCCGCTCCCGCTCGCCGAGGTTCAGCGCCAGGCCTTCATAGCCATGCAGCGCCACGCGGTTGAAGAAGCGCATCGCGAACTGGCTGAGCGGCAGCAGCCCCTCGGGCCGCGCGGCGATGGCGACCGATGCGGGGGCGTGCGTATGCATCACGCAATCCACCTCTGGCCTGCCCATGTGGATGGCAGAATGGATCACGAAGCCCGCGGCATTGGCGTCATAAGGGCTGTCGCCGATCTTCCGCCCGGCATGGTCGATCTTCACGAGGCTGGCGGGGGTGATCTCATCGAAGCCGAGGCCATAGGGGTTGAGCAGGAAATGCTCCGGCTCCCCCGGCACCCGGGCGGAGATATGGGTGAAGATGAGGTCGTCCATCCCCATCAACGCGACCAGGCGATAGGCGGCGGCGAGGTGCAGCCGTGCCTCCGCCTCGGTTGCCGGCGCATGGGCGGTGACGCCGGCGATGCTGTCGCGGACATGGCCTTGGGCGTCGGCATCGAACATCGGGGGGCTCCGTCAAGGGATGGCACACCGATTGCTTACCGAAACCTCATTCTTCTGCATACGAAAATTCTCGTATTGCATGCGATCCGTGAGGCGAGGCGATGGACATCCTTCTGCTGCACCCAGGTTTCGGCGTCGAGATCGCCGGCATCGACCTCACCGGACCGGTGAGCGCGCCGCAATGGCGCGCGATCCTCGACGCCTTCCACACCAAGGGCGTCGTGGTCTTCCGCGCCCAGGCGCTCGACGAGGCCGCGCATGTCGCCGTCAGTCGCCGCTTCGGCGACTTGCAGACGCATGTGCTGACGCAGTTCCTGACCACGCCCCATCCCGAGATCTACGTCCTCTCCAACGCGCTGCGCGAGGGCAAGCCGATCGGCAACCACAAGGAAGGGCTGAACTGGCATTCGGACTGGTCCTACAAGGCCGAGCCCGCCGTCGGCTCGATCCTGCATGGCCGCGTCTGCCCGGCCGAGGGCGCCGATACGCTCTTCGCCTGCATGCATATGGCCTATGAGACGCTGGACGAGGCGACGCGGACACGGATCGACGGGCTCTTCGCCACGCACAGCTATGCGACCTACTACGACCGCGCCTTCGCCGACCGCGCGCCGCTGACGGAAGCACAGCGCGCCGCGACGCCGGATGTGATTCATCCCTTGGTACGACTGCATCCGGGCAATGGCCGCCGCGCGCTCTACATCGGGCGGGAGGTGGTGAAGGAGATCATCGGCCTGGACCCCGAGGAGGGGGCCGCTTTGCTCGACCGGCTGAACGCGCATGCGGTGCAGGCCGCGCATGTCTATCGCCACAAATGGCAGGAAGGCGATCTGGTGGCCTGGGACAATCGCAACACGATGCACCAGGCGACCGACTACGACGACAGCACATACATCCGCATCATGCATCGCACGACGCTGGCCGGCGAACGGCCGGTCCCGGCGACACCGATGGTGCGTGCGGCGTGAACGCCGAGCCCGTCCCCCATCCCAGCGCCGAACCGGAGTCACCGCCCATGCATCGCCGCACGCTGCTCGCAACGCCCCTCGCCGTCCTCGCCGCCCCCCGCATCGGCCAGGCGCAGGCACTGACCCCTGTGACCCTGCGGCTGAAGTGGCTGCCGCAGGCGCAGTTCGCCGGCTTCTACCTTGCCGTCGAACGCGGCTACTATCGTGAAGCAGGGCTCGATCTCAGCATCAGCCCGGGCGGGCCGAACCTGCTGACGGAAAACCTCGTGGCCTCGGGCAGCGAGCAATTCGGCCTCTCCGGCGGCACCGACAGCGTGTTCTCCGCACGCGAGAAGGGCCTGCCGATCACCTGCATCGGCGTGGCACACCAGGTCACGCCCTTCGTCTTCGTCGCCAAGGCCGATGGCCCGGTGAAGACGCTGGAGGATTTCCGCGGCAAGAAGGTCACCGCCTGGTTCACCGGCGCGCATCTGGTGCTGTTCGGCATGCTCGCCAGCCGCAACATCCCGCGCGATGCGCTGAGCATCAGCCCGCAGCAGGTCTCGATCACGCCCTTCATCAATGGCGATACCGATGTCTGCGCCGCGACCTGGTACAATGAGCTGAACACCATCAAGGCGCGCATCGGCGGCGCGGACAAGCTCAAGCTCTTCGTCGCCGAGGATTACGGCATCACCGTTCCGCGCGACACGGTGATCGTGAACGAGGCCTTCGCCGCCGCCAATCCCAATGCGGTGACGGCCTTCCTGCGCGCGTCCATCCGCGGCTGGAAGGCGGCGAAGGCCGAGCCCGCCGCCGCGTTGGAAGCGGTGATGAAGATCGTGCCGACCTTGGATCGCGCGCATCAGATCGCGATGCTGCCGGAAGTGCTGCGGCTGATGGAGGCAGGTGCCGCGGCACAGCAGGGGCTGTTCGTCATCGACCCCACCGCGATCAAGAAGGCGCATGACTTCTTCGTCGAGCAGCAGGTGCTGAAGGCGCCGATCGATCTCGCCACCGCCTTCCGCTCCTCCTTCCTCGAAGCGATCCCGCTGGCCGACCGTCTGGCATGACCGAGGCCGCCGGGCTGCTCGATCCGCATCTCACCGTCGGCACGGCGCCGGCGGGGCGGGAGAAGCTCGGGCTGCGCGGCGTTTCGCGGCATTTCGGGGCGGTCCATGCGCTGGACCGCATCGATGCCTCCATCCCCGAGGGCGCCTTCGTCACGCTCATCGGCCCCTCCGGCTGCGGCAAGAGCACGCTGTTCAACATACTGGCGGGGTTGCTGGAGCCCGATCCCGGCGGCAGCGTCGCGCTGGATGGCATGGTGGTGCCCCCGGGCGGGCTGCTCGGCCGCGTCGCCTTCATGCCGCAGCGCGACCTGCTGCTGCCCTGGCGCAGCGTGCTGGACAACGCGATCCTCGCCGCCGAGGTGCAAGGCCAGCCCAAGAAGGAAGCCCGCGCGCTGGCACGCGAGATGGCGCGCGACTTCGGCCTCGCGGGGTTCGAGGACCACTTCCCGCAGCAGCTTTCGGGCGGCATGCGCCAGCGCGTGGCGCTGATGCGGACCTTCCTGTTCGACCGCGACGTGATGCTGCTGGACGAGCCCTTCGGCGCGCTGGATGCGTTGACGCGCTCGCTGATGCAGCGCTGGCTGCTCGACATCTGGTCGCGCTATCGCCGCACCATCGTCTTCATCACGCATGACATCGACGAGGCGATCTTCCTCGCCGACCGCGTGCTGGTGATGGGCGCGCGCCCGGGGCGCATCCGCATGGATCGCGCCATCGACCTGCCGCGTCCGCGTGCCGCCGCGCTCATCACCGCGCCGGAGTTCACCGCCATCAAGCGGGAGCTGCTGGAGGTGCTGGAGGAGGAGAGCCTCAAGACCTTCCAGGCCGGGCAGAGGTGAAGGCGCTCGCCCTCCTCGCCCCCCTGGCGCTGATCGCCGCGGCCTGGGAGGGGTCGGTCGCGCTCTTCGCCATCAGCCCCTTCTACTTGCCGCCGCTGCGCGATGTGCTCGGCGCCATCGGCGCGAATTGGCAGGCGTATCAGGCGGCGTTCCTCATCACTTTGCTTGAGGCGGTGGTGGGATTTGTCGCAGGCGGGCTCGTGGGTGTCGGCAGCGGCATCGTCTTCGCGCATGCGCCGCGGTTGAAGCAGATGGTGCTGCCGATCTTCATCGTCTCGCAGACCGTGCCGGTGATCGCCTTCGGCGCCATCATCGTGTTGTGGTTCGGCAATACCTTGGCGGCCAAGGCGGCGATCGCCTTCTACCTCACCTTCTTCCCGGTCACGGTGAACACGCTGGCGGGGATGGAGGCGGTCGATCCGCGCCAAATCGCCCTGCTGCGCAGCTTTGGCGCGGGGCGGCGGGCGCTGCTGTGGAAGCTGCTGCTGCCATCGGCCTTGCCGCGCATCTTCACGGCCCTGCGGCTCTCGGCCGGCCTCGCGCTGGCGGGCGCCATCGTCGGCGAATGGTTCGGCGCGGTGCAGGGCGTCGGCGCGCTGCTGCTGGCGGCGATGTTCAACGAGCAGATCATCGCCCTCTGGGCCGCGATCATCCTCGCGGCGGCCGTCGGCGGCGCGCTCTTCGCGCTGGTCGCGGTGATCGAGGCGCGGCTGCTGTTCTGGCGGGAGGAGCTGTGACCGCCGCCCTGCGCGGCCTCGCCGGCGGGTTGATCCTGCTGCTGGGGTGGGAGGCCGCGGTGCGCCTCTTCGCCATCCCGCCCTGGATTCTGCCCGCCCCCAGCGGCATTCTCGCCACCACCTGGACCGCCCGCGCCGGCTTGCTGCCGGCCGCGGGGATGACGCTGGCCGAGGCGACCGGCGGCTATGCCATCGGCGCGGTGCTCGGCATCCTGCTCGCGATCCTGCTGTCCCAGGCAGCGATGTTGCGGCGGGTGCTGCTGCCGGTGGTGGTGATCATCAACTCGGTGCCGGTCGCGGCCTATGCGCCGCTGGCCCTGCTGTGGTTCGGCACTGGCGCGACCTCCAAGGTCATCATGGTCGCCTTCATCGTCGGCTTCACCGTCTTCCTGAACGCGCTGGATGGGCTGACGCGGGTGGACCCCGCCGGCATCGCGCTGCTGCGCAGTTTTGGCGCGGGGCGGCTCTCGATCCTGTGGCGGCTGCGGCTGCCTTCGGCGCTGCCCGCCATCGCGGTCGGGCTGCGTGTCTCGACCGTGCGCGCCATGATCGTGGCGATCGTGACGGAGATGCTCGGCAGCCAGCTCGGCCTCGGCTGGACCATCTTCGAGGCGGTGCTCCAGATCGATTTCTTGCGCGTCTGGGCCGCGATCCTCGTCGCCTCGGTGATGAGCCTCGCCTTCTTCGGCGCCATCACGCTGCTGGAGCGGCGCGTGGTGTTCTGGAAATGAACGCGGCCTCAGCCCGCCTTCTTCATCATCCGCAGCAACACCAGCGCATCGCGTTGCAAGGTATCCAGATGCGCGCGGGCACAGCGCGCGGCAAGCGGGCCGTCGCCGGCCTCGATCGCCTCGCGGATGCCGGCATGCTCGGCGTTGGATTGCGGCATGATCCCCGCGCGCCAGGTGACGCGGCGGCGCCAGGGCTCCAGCCGGCGGCGCAGCGCCAAGGTCTGCTCGGCCAGGAAGCGATTGCCCGCGGCCTCGGCGATCGCGTCGTGGAAGCGGTTGTTGGCGTCCAGGAACGCCTCCATCGCGCCGCGCGCGGTCGCGGCCACGCAGGCCTCATGCGCCGCGAGCAGGGCCGCGCGATCCACCGGGCGTGCCCGCAGTGCTGCGAAGGAGGCGCAGGCCGCCTCCAGCTCCGCCATGGTCTCGAACATCTCGATCAGCGCCTCGCCACCCGGCTCGGCCACGAAGGCGCCGGCATGGGGGCGCAGCTCCACGAGGTTCTGCGCCGCCAGGGCCTTCAACGCCTCCCGCACGGGGGTACGCGAGACGGCGAAGCGCGTCGCCAGATCCATCTCGTCCAGCCGCATGCCGGGGGTCAGCGCGCCGCCCAGCAGGTCCTGTTCCAAAGCCGCACGCACACGTTCCGCCGCCGTCACGCCAGCCCCCTTTTTGTCCGCGGCCATTGTATGCCACAGACGCTATATCGCATACAATTCACCTGACTCCGAGAGAGCTTCATCATGGACCTCCAGCTTCGCGGCAAGACCGCCCTCATCACCGGCGCCTCCAAGGGCATCGGCCGCGCCTGTGCCGAGGTGTTTGCCGCCGAGGGCTGCGACCTGCATCTGGCCGCCCGCAGCGCCGCGCCGATGGAGGAAGCCAAGGCCAGCCTCGAAGCCCGCCACGGTATCCGCGTCACCGTGCATGCGCGCGACCTTTCCGATGATCGCGCGATGCATGCGCTCGCCGATGCGGTCGGCGACGTCGATATCCTGGTCAACAACGCCGGCGATATCCCGGCGGGCCCGATCGATGTGGTGGATGACGCCGCCTGGCGCCGTGGCTGGGATCTCAAGGTCTTCGGCTACATCAGCCTGACCCGCGCCTATTACGCGCGGATGAAGGCGCGCGGCCATGGCGTCATCGTCAACGACATCGGCAATTCCGGCGAGAATTTCGATGCACGCTACATTGCCGGCTCCTCGGGCAATGCGTCGCTGATGGCCTTTACGCGGGCACTCGGCGGCACGTCGCTGGATGACGGCATCCGTGTGCTGGGCGTCAATCCCGGGCCGGTCGCGACGGATCGGATGATCAAGCTCATGAAGCGCCGCGCCACGGATTGGTATGGCGACGACAGCCGGTGGGAGGAGCTGTTCGACAAATACCCCGGCAAGCGCCCCGCCAGCGTCGAGGAAGTCGCGGATCTGATCCTGTTCCTGGCGAGCCCGCGCGCCGCCTATATCACCGGCACCATCGTCACCATCGATGGCGGCATCGCCTCGCGCGGCAGCATCATCTGATGCGCAGCCTGCCCCCGCATGAAATCCGCAACCGGCATTTCGACGCGCTGACGCGGGATGAGGATCTGCTCTGGCTCGGCCAGAACACCAATCATCTGCCGCCGCCCGCGCCATGAACGACATCCCCGAATTGTTCTGAGGCTCCCCCCATGCCGCATATCACCACATCCGATGGCACCAGGCTCTGGGTCGAGGAGGCCGGCAGCGGCACCCCGATCCTGTTCATCCATGAGTTCGGCGGCGATCATCGCAGCTGGGAGCCGCAGCTTCGCGCCTTCGCCCGCCGCCATCGCTGCATCACCTATGGCGCGCGCGGCTACCCGCCCTCGGATGTGCATGCCGATCCGGAACGCTACAGCCAGGCCATCGCGGTATCCGATGCGGTGGCGGTGCTCGATGCGCTCGGCATCGCCAAGGCGCATATCGTGGGCCTGTCCATGGGCGGGTTCTGCGCGCTGCATTTCGGGCTGGCGCAGCCCGATCGCGCGCTCTCCATCACCGCCGCCGGCGCGGGCTATGGCGCCGAGAAGCAGCATGAGGCCTATTTCCGCGGCGTCTCGCTGGCCGTCGCCGATGGCTTCGAACAGCAGACCGCCGGGGTCTTCGCCCGCACCTATGCCCTCGGCGCATCCCGCGTGCAGTTCCAGAACAAGGACCCGCGTGGCTGGGCCGAGTTCGCGGACCAGCTCGGCGAACATTCCACCGAGGGGTCGGCCGCGACCATGCGCGGCGTGCAGGCACGGCGGCCCTCGCTCTATGATCTGGAGGACGGCTTCCGCGCGATGGACCTGCCGGTTCTGGTGATGGCCGGGGATGAGGACGACCACTGCCTGCAACCGGCGCTCTACCTGAAGCGGGTGATCCCGCGCTGCGGCCTCGCGGTCTTCCCCAAGACCGGCCACACGCTGAACCTGGAGGAGCCGGAGCTGTTCAACCGCTTCCTCGCCGAATTCATCGCGACGGCCGAAGCCGGCCGCTGGGACCGCCGCGACCCCCGCGCCAACCCGGCCGAGGTGATGAAGACCTCATGATCCTGGACGGCGAGCGGCTCTGGCAGCGGCTGCACGCGCTGTCGCCGCAGGAGGCCGTGGCGAAGCGATGTTCTGATGGGGTCAGCCCGGAGGCGTCATTCGATAGAAATCAGACTGATACGGCACTGTAATATAGCTGCCTCTGAAATTCACACTCTTCTGACGAGTCTGCCTCAGGCTTGGCGCAACCCGTAGTAGAAACAGCTCTCATGCCGCTGGCGTGCCGAACACCAGATCTGGCCGGCGCTGACACGGCTGAAGCCGAGTGACTCCAGCAGGGAGATGGACCGCACATTGTCCGGTTGCACGGCCGCCCGCAGCTCCGGCACCCGCAGGACTTTGAAGAATTCCGCCATCGCCCGGGGGGCCGCCCGGCGCATCAAGCCAAGACCTTGATATTGCTCACCTATCCAATAGGTCAGCATGGCATAATTGCTTTCGCCGCGCGGGATTTCGGCGCTCACCCAGCCGCAGGGGATGGCCATGTCATGGGGTTCCACGACCGCCAGCCCATAGCCCCGGCCGTGGGCCGCAGCGTCCTGCATATAGGCGATCCGCGCCGCGACGTCCCGCGACGAGCACGGCGCCTGCCAGGACGCCAGCCGTGCCGCAACCTGCGGAGTCATAAGGGATGCGAGAGCCGGAGCGTCACCTTCGCGCAAGACACGAATAGGACTACCCTCCGCTCTCAATACGACGATGGTCTCAAGCTCTGCAATCATAAGGATATGAATGCACAACCGACACTACCGCAGCAACCCTTTCATAACCCTTTCCGCCAAAGATTTTCTGACAGTGCCGGAATTGCGGGGTATACAACTTTATCGTGCATGAATTACACGCCCAGGTTGCCGAACGATTCGAAACCGGAGCGGCCCTGGTGCCCTGCCCCGAAATTCGCCGCTCTTCGCGGCGCACTTCAGAGTCGGGACACCAGGGGCAGCGCGCGGGCGGCGGCCTGGCCGCTACGCACGGCGGCTTCAATGGTCGCGGGCAGGTCGGGGTCGGTCCAATCCCCGGCCAGCGCCAGATTTGCGAGCGGCAGACGGGGTGGCAGGCTGCGGGGGCCGGGGCGGTGGCGCGGGGTGGCCCGGCGCTCCTTCACCACGCGGCAGGCGGGGGGGCGGATCGGCCATTCGCCGGCAATGCCGACCGCGGCCACCGCGCGCAGGATTTCGGCCCAGGCGCGGGGGCCGAGGCTTTCGCCCGGCTCCTCGCTTTCGGCATCGGCGGCGCTGACGGTCACGGCGATCCCTTCCGGGCGGAACAGCACCCATTGGCACAGCCCGCCCAAAACCCCGACGAACCGCACCGGCCCCGGCACGCCATGGCCGAAGTGCAGGTTCAGGATGGGGGCATGCTCGCCTGGCGCCGCAAGCCCGGGCAAGAGACGCGTGGCCTCCCACGGCGGCAGCGCGAACAACACCGCGTCATCGCGCCCGAGCGCGATCTGTTCGCCCGCGAAGAGCAGCCGCGTCGCGCGGCCGGCCTCGGTCTCCACCCCCCGCAACCGTGCCCCGAAGACGACCGGCACCCGGCGTTGCGCCAGCGCGGCCAAGGCGGGGGCGATCAGCCCGGGGCCCAGCCCCTCCCGCGCCACCAGCAGCCGCGCCGCACCGGGCCAGGCGAGCCGCCGCGCGACGCTGCCGAGCAAGGCGGTGGAGGCCTCGGCGACCGGCGTGTTCAGCGCGGCGATGGCCAGCGGCTCGACGAAGCCGCGCAGCAGCTCGGGCCGGTCGGCGAAGGTTTCGGCGAGGCTGCGATCCGGCCCCCGGCCGAACAGCCGCGCCAGCGCGAAGATGCCCCCCGCCGGCCGCCGGTCCGCCCGCCACCAGCCTGAGGGGGACAGCGCGATGCGCCGCAGCGACCCATCGGCCAGATCGAGCAGCGGCAGCCCGTCCGGCTCCGGCTCCACCCAGGCCTCCCGCGCCCCGATCGCGCCCAAAAACCCCAGCGCCGCCCGATTGCCGGCGAGCAGCGCATGGGTGCCATTGTCCCGCCCATCCGGCAGCGCCCGGCAGCGCCCCCCGGCGACGGGGGCCGCCTCCCACAGCCGCACCGCGCGCCCCGCATCGGCCCCCCTCTGGCCAGCCAGGGCCAGCGCCGCCGCCAGCCCGGCGACGCCCGCGCCGACGACATGGACCGTCACCCCGGTCGGCCCCCCGGTTGGACCCCCGGTTGGATCCCCGGTTGGATCCCCGGTTGGATCATAGGCCAGCCGGCGGCCCAGGCGGCCATGCGGGCCTTCTCGGCGCGGTCCAGGCGCGGGCGGGTTCGCGGGGCGGCGAAGCCCTGTGCCAGCATCCGCGCCAGCAGCCGCCGATAACCCCACATCATGATCCGCGCCGGCAGCAGCGCGCGGGGGTGGCCGAGGGCCGCCAGCGTCGCATCCGCCGCGCCGAACCCGGCCTCCGCCTCGCGCGCCAGCGCCATGGCGGCGGCCGGGACCGAGGGCAGCGCCAGCAGCGCGGCGGCGGGCCGCGCCGCATCGGCGCCGGCCAGCAGCGACAGCGGCAGGTAGAGCCGATCCCGCGCCGCATCCTCATCCAGGTCGCGCAGGATGTTCACCAGTTGCAGCGTGCGGCCGAGAGCCAGCCCGAAGCCCACCGCCTCCGGCGCGCCAAAGACCCGCACCGCCATCGCGCCGACGCTGCCCGCGACCTGGCGGCAATAAAGATCCAGCGCCGGCGCATCGGCGATGCGGGGTGCGGGGGCGGCATCGGCCTCCATCCCCGCGATCATCGCCACGCATTCCGCGGCCGGCAGGTCGTGCGCGCGGCGGGCCAGGGCCAATTCGCGCGACAAAGCGCAATCCGGCGCCTGGAGCTTCGCCCGCCAGCCCGCCAGCGCGCGGCGGCGCTCCGCCAGCGGCGCGGCGCCATCGGCGATGTCATCGACGGCGCGGCAGAAGGCATAGACCGCATGCAGCCCCCGCCGCCGCCCCGCCGGCAGCACCGCCATGCCGGCACGGAAGCTGGAGCCGGAGCGCCCCACCCGCGCCTGCACGATCGCCGCGTCGCGCGGCGGCAGGGGGGAGGCAGCCAGCGCCGCCAGCGTATCGGCCCGCGACAGCGCGACCCGGCCCAGCACCGGGTCCGCCGCGCGCAGCCGCGCCAGCAGGCGCCGGGCGCAGCCGAGCGTCGCAGCGCTCTCCAGCGCCAGACGGCGGGAGGCGAGGCGGCGCGGCAGGCCGGCGGCGATGTCCAGCGCCGCCTCCACCCGGTCAAGCGCGGCATCCAGCACCGGGCGGCGGGCGGCGGCATCGGCGAAGAACGCGGCCTCCCCGCCCGCGGCCTCAAGCCAATCCAGCGGCAGGTAGACCCGCCCCAGCGCGGCGCGGTCCTGCGCGAGATCCTGCAGATGGTTCAGGATCTGCAAGGCGGTGCAGAGCGCATCGGCATCCGCCCCCGCGACCTCGCCATGCAGGCGCAGCAGCAGCCGCCCGACCGGCACGGCGGAGGTGGCGCAATACGCTTCCAGCGCCGGCCAGTCGGCATAGCGCGCCTGCACCGCATCCTGGCGGAAGGCGGCGAGCATCTGCCGTGCCTCGGCGGCGCCGGTGCCGGCGGCGTGCAGCCCGGCGGGTTCGGGCAGCGGCGTCGCGGGATCGTCCAGCCCGGCCTCCAGCAGCGCGAGGCGCGCGAGCTTCTCCCCAGGGTTCAGCAGCGGGTCGTCGGCGATGTCATCGGCGGTGCGGACGAAGCGATAGAAGGCGAGGATTTTGGGCCGCACCGCGCGCGACAGCAGCAGCGAGGCGACAGGGAAATTCTCGCTGCCAGGGCTCCGCGTCGGCGGCCCCACCGCGACGCCGCTCATGCGCGGCGGGCCATCGGCACGGGCAGCGGACAGCGGGGGCTGGGGCGGCGCATGGCCGCTGTCCTGCCCTGGGCGAGGGCGCAGGGCAAGGCGTCAAGCTTTCGCTAACCCTTGCCGGAGCAACCTGCCGCGGCCGCGTGGACCCGTGGAACTGCCCCCTAGCCCCCCCGGGGAGGCCTGCTCAGGAGGAGCGCCCGTGCCCCAGACCCTGCCTCAGACCCTGCACCGACTGACCTATTTCAGCCGCAGCCTGCTTCGCGGACCCGCCTGGTTCGTCGAGGCGGAGATCGAGCGCCTGCGGCACACCTCCGAGGCACGGAACCGCGCGGCCGGGATCACCGGCAGCCTGCTGTTCAACGACGGCTGCTTCGCGCAGATCCTGGAGGGGCCGGCGGCGGCGCTGGACCGGCTCTTCGCCGCGATCTGCGCCGATCCGCGCCATTCCCATGTGACGGTGCTGCAGGAGGTGACGGCCACCGCGCGCGCCTTTCCCGACACGCCGCTGAGCTACATCGGCCCGACGCTCACATTGCCGCCGCGAGGCGCGGCCGTGCCGCTGTTCGAGCGGATCGAACAGGTGGCGCGCGGGGAGGGTCCGTCAATCTCCCGGTAACCCGATCCGGGCAGACTCGTCCCAGCCAATTCGGCACCGCAAAGGCGCCCGACCCACCACGCCAGAACGGCGTCCGAAAGGATTGCCATGGCGACCCGCCATACCGTGCTCACCGACCCTCTTCCGGTCATGGAGCTGCACCCCGAGCTGCAAGCCGACGCTCTGCGCCGCGCCGCCTGGACCTTGGCCGCCCATGCCGAGGATCTGGCGCGGGCGATGCAGGCGGGCGCGGTCGAGCCCCGCGATGGCGTTGCCGCATTGCGGCTCTTCGCCGCCGTGGTGCGGGCGGCCGATGCCGCCCCTGCCGCGCGGCACCGCGGCCCGGCCGGGCGCGCCTGATCCCAGGCAGTGCTCAGCGCGCGAAGCGCGCCGGGCGGTGCTCAGCGCGCGAGGCGCGCCAGGCAGTGCTTAGCGCGCGAGGCGCGCCGCCGCGGCCTGCGCGATCCGCGCCTGCTCGGCCTCGGTCGCCGTGCCCCAGGCGGCGATCTCGGCCAGCGTCCGTCCGCAGCCGAGGCAGACCCGCCCGGCCGCGTCCAACACGCAGATCTGCTTGCAGGGGCTCTCCATGCCGCCCCTGTGCCCCGGCCACGCCAACAAGGCCAGCGCCCCCGTCTTGCGGCGCCGCCGCGCCCCCCGTAATCCGGCAGTCGGGGGGACTGACCAGCCATGACGACCGACCTTGAGATCGCCCGCGCCACGACCCTGCGCCCGATCACCGAGATCGCCACCCGCGCCGGCATCCCCGATGAGGCGCTGCTGCCCTATGGCCGGCTGAAGGCGAAGATCGACCCCGCGCTGATCCCCGACACCGGCCGGCGCGGCGCGCTGGTGCTGGTCACCGGCATCAGCCCGACCGCGGCCGGCGAGGGCAAGACCACCACCACCGTGGGCCTCACCGATGCGCTGGCGGCGGCCGGCATGCGCGCCATGGCCGCCCTGCGCGAGCCCAGCCTCGGGCCGTGCTTCGGGGTCAAGGGCGGGGCGACCGGCGGCGGCCGCGCCCAGGTCGGGCCGATGGAGGACATCAACCTCCATTTCACCGGCGATTTCCACGCCATCACCAGCGCCAACAACCTGCTGGCGGCGATGCTGGACAACCACATCCACTGGGGCAACGCGCTCGGGCTGGATACGCGCAAGATCGCCTGGCGCCGCGCGCTGGACATGAACGACCGCTCGCTGCGCCAGATCGTCGGCTCGCTCGGCGGGGCGGCCAATGGCGTGACGCGGGAGGATGGCTTCGACATCACCGTGGCGTCGGAGGTGATGGCGGTGTTCTGCCTCGCGACCGATCTCGCCGATCTGCAGGAGCGCCTCGGCCGCATGGTGGTGGGCCAGACCCGCGAGGGGAAGCTGATCACCGCGCGCGACCTCAAGGCCGATGGCGCCATGGCGGTGCTGCTGCGCGATGCGCTGATGCCCAACCTCGTGCAGACGCT
Organism: Humitalea rosea; assembly: GCF_003253705.1. Taxonomy (GTDB): domain Bacteria; phylum Pseudomonadota; class Alphaproteobacteria; order Acetobacterales; family Acetobacteraceae; genus Humitalea; species Humitalea rosea. The sequence goes on along the minus strand of NZ_QKYU01000005.1, from coordinate 136,141 downwards.
GGAGGGCACGCCGGCGCTGATCCATGGCGGCCCCTTCGCCAATATCGCGCATGGCTGCAACAGCGTGATCGCGACCAAGCTCGCACTCCGCCTCGCGGATGTGGTGGTGACGGAGGCGGGCTTCGGCGCCGATCTCGGTGCCGAGAAGTTCCTGGACATCAAATGCCGCCAGGCCGAACTCTCGCCCGCCGCCTGCGTCGTGGTCGCGACGGTGCGGGCGCTGAAGATGCATGGCGGCGTCGCCAAATCCGCCCTGGCGGCCGAGGATGTCGCGGCGGTGCGGCGCGGGATCGCCAACCTCGCCCGCCATGTCGAGAATTGCCGCGGCTTCGGCCTGCCCGTGGTGGTCGCGCTGAACCGCTTCTCCGGCGACACCGAGGAGGAGATCGCCGCGGTGAAGGAGGCGATGGCCGCCCTGCATACCGAGGCGATCCTCTGCACCCATTGGGGCGATGGCGCCGCCGGGGCCGCCGACCTCGCCCGCGCCGTGCGGCGGATGATCGAGCATGGCGCCGAGCCCTATCTGCCGCTCTACCCCGACGCGATGCCGCTGGCGGAGAAGATCCGCACCATCGCGCGCCGCATCTACCGCGCCGCCGATATCTCCCTGCCCCCCAGCGTCGCCAAGCGGCTGGAGGCCTTCACCGCCGGCGGCTTCGGCCATCTGCCGGTCTGCATCGCCAAGACGCAGTATTCCTTCAGCGCCGATCCCACCGCCTTGGGCGCGCCGCAGGACCATATCCTGCCGGTGCGCGAGGTGCGGCTATCGGCGGGGGCCGGCTTCATCGTGGTGGTCTGCGGCGATGTGATGACCATGCCCGGCCTGCCGCGCAGCCCGGCCGCCGAACGCATCATGCTGGACGATCAGGGGCGGATCGACGGGCTGTTCTGATCGGCGTCGCGCGCGCCGTCGATCAGGAAACTCGCCATCGCCTGGGCGAGGCATTCGTTCAGCCGGTCCACCTCCGGCGTGCGATGCGCGCGATCGACGTGTTCGACATCGACGGTGCCGGCATCGGCCCAGGCCTGCATCAGATCATAGCGCCGGAACAGCGGCGCGCCATTGGCGGCCGAGGCGTAGCGCAGCGCCTCCAGATACGGCCAGACGTTGACGTTGGCGCGCAGGAAGCGGCTGAACTGCAAATCCATCAGCACGGAATCGATGTCCGGCCGCGCCTTCAACCGCGACAATCCGCGCGACAGGGTCTCGGCCATCTCGGCGACCTCCAGCCCCCGCGTCGCCTCGGTCGCGGCGGCCTGCCAGATCACGAGGTCGGGCTGCGCGCGCAGCACACTGTCGCGGATCATCGCCAACTGGTCGGCGGCGGTCAGCCCGCGGCCGCCCTGCACATCGACGGTGACCTGCACCTGCGGCAGCCGCTCGGCCAGCGTCGCCTCCAGCCGCACCGGCCAGGCGGCATCGGGGCGGGAGGTGCCGAGGCCGAGAATGGAGGCTGAGCCGACCGCCAGCACCCGCAGCCGGCCATGGGCGATGGCGCCGGCGACGGCAGGCAGCGGGCCGCTGTCGAGGAACTCGTCAGGGCTGGGGCAGACGGGCGCCGAGGCCATCGCCACAGGGGCGCCCAGCAGCGAAAGCAGCATCGAAAGCAGCAGAAGGGGCAGAGCGGGGAGCCGTCGCATCGGCTTTACGTCCTATCGGTCGTGACGGGAACCGGCAAGGAGGATTTGCGGAGGGTCCGCATCTCCACCCCATACCAGCCCGTCAGCAGCGCGACCCCGATCAGCCCCGCGGCCCCGACGAGGTTCACCGCCACCTGCATCCCCAGCGCATCGGAGCGTTCGAGAGCGAGGCGCCCGAAGAAGGACAAGGCGATGCCGCAGCAGAACACCGGCAGCGCCTGCTGCCCCATCAGCACGAAGGGCTGCGCCCAGCGCGCCCGCAGCCAGGCGGCGGAGGCCGGGACCAGATGCGCGAAGAGGTAGGCCATGGCCAGGATGCAGGCGAGGCGCATGGGATGCAGCGCGGTCTTGTCGATGCTGGCGATGAAGCCGGCCAGCGCCTCCGGCAGGGTCGCCTCGGCCCAGTCCCAGCGGAAGAAGATCAGGATCACGGCGAAGAAGGAGAAGGCGAGCAGCACCATGCAGAGCGCCGCGATCCAGCGCCGCCAGGGCACCGAGAGCGGCGCGCCATCCGGCGGGCGGTAGCCCATGGCGCAGCCGCAGAAGAACAGCAACTGCCAGGCGAGCGGATTGAAGAACCAGCCGCCCCCGCCCCAGGCCGTGAAATTCACCGACCAGAGCCGTGCTGCGGCATAGACCGTGGCGGAGATCCCCAGCATCAGCCACCGCCGCCGCAGCAGCGGCAGGGCCAGCGCCAGCATCGCCAGCAGCACGATGTAAAGCGGCAGGATGTTGAGGAAGGAGGGCTGGTAGCTGAGCATCAGCGCCTCCAGCAGCGCCTGGTAGGCATTGTCGGTGAAGGGGTCGAGGTGCAGCTCATCCAGATAGGCCATGCTGTCCAACGCCGCGGCCGAGTAGCCGACCTGGGCGGTGAACACGACCAGCAGGAAGATGTGCGCCACATAAAGGGTGAAGACCCGGCCCATCACGCGGCTGGCGGCGAAGAACCAGCCCTGGCGGTCCATGACCCGGCCATAGGCGATGCCGGCGGCGAAGCCGGCGAGCAGCACGAAGGCCTCGGTCGCATCGGCCAGCGACCAGTTCTTGGTGGTGACATAGCCGAGCCAGTTGCCCGGGATGTGATTCACGAAGATCGCCCAGAGGGAAAAACCACGGGCAAGGTCGGCCCGCAGGTCGCGCCCTTGGCGTATCAGCCCGTCCATGCGCATCGTCCCTCGATTGGCTGTGTATTGGGCGGGGCGTGGCAATGGCGCAAGCAGATGCGGAGGCGACGCTGCGGGAAGCTGCGCGGCGCCATGCCGCCGGCGATCTGGCCGGCGCGGTGCAACGCTACAAGGCCGTGCTGGTTGCGCGGCCGGGGGATGCGAATGCGCTGAACCTGCTCGGCGTGGCGGCCCGGCAACAGGGCGATCTGGCCGCCGCCCTGCGCTATGCCGAGGCGGCGGTGCGGGCGCGGCCGGGCAATGCGGTGTTCCTGCTGAATTTCGGCGCGAGCCTGGCTGAGGCCGGGCACCTGCCCCGTGCGGTGGCAGCGCTGCGGGCCGCGGTCAGGGCCGATCCGGCCAATGCCATGGCCTGGCGCAACCTTGGCCAGGCGATGGCCGCGGGCGGGGATGCGGCCGGGGCGCTGGAGCCCCTCGCCCGTGCCATCGCCACCGATCCCCGGGTGCCGGAGGCGCATCTGGCCCTGGCCCATGCCCGGCGCGAGGCGGGCGACCCGCTGGGCGCGCAGGCGGCGGCCGAGGCGGCGCTGGCCCTCGCCGGGGCCGATGCCGCCCTGGCGCGGCAGGCGCGGTTCCTGCTGGCGGCCCTCGGCCAGGGCCCGGCGCCGGACCGGGCGCCGGCCGATTACGTGCGCGGGCTGTTCGACCAATATGCCGCGCGCTTCGACGCCGACCTCCAGGGCCGGCTCGGCTATGGCACGCCGCTGCTGCTCGCCGGCGCGCTCAGGGCCTGCGGCGTGGCGGCGGATGGCAGCCGCCAGGTGCTCGACCTCGGCTGCGGCACCGGGTTGTCGGGGGTGGAGCTGCAGCCCTTCGCCGCGCGGATGGAGGGGGTGGACCTCTCGCCCCGGATGCTGGCCGCCGCCGCCGCGCGGGGGATCTATGCCGCATTGCACGAGGCCGATCTGATGGCATTCCTGCCCGCCCGGCCGGGGGCCTGGGATCTGGTGGCGGCGGCGGATGTGTTGAACTACCTCGGCGACCTGGCGCCGGTGCTGCCCTTGATCGCCGCCGCGCTGCGCCCCGGCGGGATCGCCGCCTTCAGCCTGGAGACGGGGGATGTGGCGCCCTACGCCCTCGGCCCCGGCATGCGCTACCGCCACGCGCCCGCGCATGTGGCGGGGCTGGCCGAGGCCGCGGGCTTCGCGGTGCTGGCCCAGGATGCGGCGGTGTTGCGGGAGGAACAGGGCGTGCCGGTGGCCGGCACGCTGTTCGTGTTGCGGCGCTAGCGCGGTTTCCGTTCGCTTGCGCTCACTCCACCCGCTCTAGCTTGTTGTTTTTCCGCATTTTCCGAGTCGTCAGGTGACTCCACCTGACTTGAAAATGCCTTAGCGCCCCTTAAGCGGGGAAGGTCCAGGAAACCCGGTTTCCTGGAGGCGTGATGGGAGGGCGACGCCCTCCCATCACGCCGCCAGGAAGGCGTGGATCCCGCGCGCCAGCGCCTGGGCCACCTTGGCGCGATGGTCCGGCCGGCGCAGCGCCGCCTCGTCCCGCGCATCGGAGAGGAAGCCCATCTCGACCAGCACCGAGGGGATATCCGGCGCCTTCAGCACCGCGAAGCCCGCCTGCCGGTGGGTATTGGGCAGCAGCGGCACCGCATCGCCGAGGGAATCCACCGTCAGCCGGGCCATGCGGTCCGACCCCGCGCGGGTTTCGGCCTGGACCAGGCTGATGAGGATGCGGGCGACCTCGAGGCTGACGGGGGGGATGTTGAGCCCGCCGGCGCGGTCGGCGTCATTCTCCCGCCGCGCCAGATTGGCCGAAAGCGCGTCCGAGGCGCGGTCGTTCAGGGTATAGACGCTGGCGCCGCGCGCGCCCGGGGCGCTATCGGCGTGCAGGGACACAAACAGCTTCGCCTGCCGCTGCCGGGCGAAATCGACGCGCCGGCCGAGCGACACGAAAACGTCGCGCGACCGGGTCACCGCGACGCGGCAGCGGCCGCCGCGTTCGAGCTGCCGCTTCAGCTCCAGCGTCGCGGCCAGGGTGATGATCTTCTCTCGGGTGCGGCGCGCGGTGCCGATGGTGCCGGGATCGCGGCCGCCGTGGCCCGCGTCCAGCACCACCAGCGGCAGCGGCGCCCGGCGGGCGGGCCGTCTGCCCTGGGCCAGGGCCTCCTCCGGCGCGATGCCGGCGATGGCGAGGATCAGGGCGGCGAATTGGCGTCGGTGCAGGGTCACGGGGGCGCGCTTGTCCGGCTTTGGGGTGCCTCTGCGAGGCGAGTCGTATGGCGCGAGGCTACCATAGGTCGTGCGCCAATCCGACCGGTTGCGCCGTCGCGCGACGCTGCCTATGGTGTAACGCCCCGGCGGCACGCGCCGCCGGCGGCGCATTCGGGGCAGGCCGCTCCGACGCGTCGGCACGTCGCTTGCCTCCACCCTCACCCGGGTCGGGGACCACAATCGGCTTTCGCCCTCGTATGGCCCCTGAAAACGGGGTGGGCGGCCGCGCCTTGCAGGCATGGAGCGACCCCGCTTTTCTGGCAGGGGCCCGCCCGTTCGTCAGCAGCCCCGATGGCGCCGCCGCACGCGAACCGGTGCGCGATCGACCTGACGTGTCAGGTCATAGTCTCGCGCGCCTGCTGCTGGCCCGACCGTGCCTGTGGCCCTCAAGGGCTGCGGGGCCTTTCCGGGGCACGACCCAGCACGGCGTATCGCCACCGGGCCGCCGCATCCTGTGCGGCCCGCCGAGGGAAAGGACGGGCCCGCACCATGCGCCGCATGCAGCGCCAGGTCGTGCCGTGCCGTCACCCCCCCGGGATCGCCACCCCTTGCCGCCCCGCGACGCGAGACACGCGCCGGGGCAGGGAGCACCCCGCGCCATGACCAAGCGCATGTTGATCGACGCATCCCACCCCGAGGAAACCCGGGTTGTGGTGCTTGACGGCAGCCGCCTCGATGATTTCGATATCGAATCCTCGGACCGTCTGCCTTTGAAGGGCAATATCTATTTGGCCAAGGTGGTCCGGGTGGAGCCCAGCCTCCAGGCCGCCTTCGTCGAATACGGCGGGAACCGGCACGGCTTCCTCGCCTTCGGCGAAATCCATCCTGACTACTACCAGATCCCGGTCGCCGATCGTGAACGTCTGCTGAAGATGCAGGCGGCCGAAGCGGCCGAGGACGCGGCGCGGGACGAGATGGATGCGGCGCATGAGGCCGCCTTGGCCAGCGCGCTGGAGGAATCGCTCCAGGCCGCCGCCGCCAATGGCGACACCTTGGCCGCCGAGGTCCTGGCCGAGGCCGGCATCCCCGCCGCCTTCGAGCCCTATGCCGCCGCCGAGGACGCCCCTGAGGAGGACACACCGGTCGAGGACGCACCGATCGAAGCTGGCCCGGCAGAGGTGGCGCCGGTCGAGGCTGCCGCCCCGGACGCCGCGCCGGTTGAAGCCGCCCCCGAACCCCCGGTGGCCGAGGCGCCCCCCCCTGGCGAGCCCCCCCCTGGCGAGCCCACCCCTGGCGCGCCGCCCCGCGCCCAGCCGATGTCGATGAATGAGGAGGTGCGCCACGGCGCCCCCGAAGACGACACCGCCGAAGCCGCTGGCGCCGAAGCCCGCGACACCGCACCCGAGGCGACCGCCGCCGCGGATGAGGCCGAGCCGCAGGCCCAGGCCGAGCCGAACGGCGAGCGCGAGCCCCACCGCTCCAGCCGCCGCCATGAAAGCCGCGACAACAACCGCCCCGGCCCCGTCGAGGTCGACAACGGCGCCGACGACACCCCTCCCCCCGAGACCATGGGTGGCGAGGACGCCGATGAGGACGACCGCGGCGAGGACCAAGCCCGCGAGCGCCGCGTGCCCTCGCGCCTGCTGCGCCACTACAAGATCCAGGAAGTCATCCGCCGCCGGCAGATCATGCTGGTGCAGGTCGTCAAGGAAGAGCGCGGCGGCAAGGGCGCGGCCCTGACCACCTACATCTCGCTCGCCGGCCGCTACTCCGTGCTGATGCCCAACAGCCCGCGTGGCGGCGGCGTCTCGCGCAAGATCACCTCCGCGACCGATCGCCGCCGCCTGCGCGAGATCGTCGAGGAAGTGAACCTGCCCGATGGCATGTCGCTGATCGTCCGCACCGCCGGCGCCGCCCGGCCCAAGCCCGAGATCAAGCGCGACTGCGAATATCTGGTCCAGCTTTGGGACCATATCCGCGAACGCACCCTCTCCTCGGCCGCGCCCGCGCTGATCTATGAGGAAGCAGACCTGCTGAAGCGCTCCGTGCGCGACGTCTACAACCGCGATTTCGAGGAAATCGTGATTGCCGGCAACGATGCCTGGAAAGAAGCCCGCGATTTCATGCGGATGCTGATGCCTGGGCAGGAACGCAAGATCCATTTGCATCAGGACCCGCTGGTTCCGCTGTTCGCCAAGAACGGCGTCGAGCAGATCCTCGATGCGATGATGTCGCCCACCGTCCAGCTCAAGTCGGGCGGCTATCTCGTCATCAACCAGACCGAGGCGCTGGTCGCCATCGACGTGAACTCCGGCCGCGCCACCCGCGACCGGCACATCGAGGACACGGCGCTGCGCACCAACACCGAGGCGGCCGAGGAAATCGCCCGCCAGGTGCGGCTGCGCGACCTCGCCGGGCTGATCGTGATCGATTTCATCGACATGGAATCCGCCCGCAACGATGCGCTCGTCGAGCGCAAGCTGAAGGAATCCCTGCGCCACGACCGCGCGCGGATCCAGGTCGGCCGCATCAGCCACTTCGGCCTGCTGGAGATGAGCCGCCAGCGGCTGCGTCCCTCGCTGACCGAACACGCCTTCATCACCTGCGCGCATTGCCAGGGCCTCGGCATCGTCCGTGGCCAGGACAGCGCCGCACTCCAGGTGCTGCGCGGGATCGAGGAAGAGGGCGCCCGTCGCCGGGCCTCGGAAATCCGGGTGCATCTGTCCGCGTCGCTCGCCATCCACATGCTGAACCGCAAGCGCGACCGCCTGACCGCGATCGAGGCCCGCACCGGCATGTGCGTGCTGTTCGAGGCCGACCCGACCGCGCTTGGCGCCGCCTTCCGCATCGAGCGGACCAAGGCCGCCAATCCGAACGCACCGCTGCCGGTCGCACCCAGCTCGGCGCTGCGGATGGACTACACCGCCGCCACCGAACCGGTTGAGGAAGCCGAGCTGGAGGAGGAGGAGATCGTCGAGGAGGCGCCCGAGGCCGAGGCCGGGGCGGACGCCCCGCGCGCCCGTGACGACAGCGCCCGCCGCGGCCGTGGCCGTGGCCGCCGTCGTGGTGGCCGGCGTGAGGATGGCGAGGCCGCCGAGGGGGCCGAGCCGCGCCCCGCGCGCGACGAGACCCCTCGCCCGCCGCGTGAACCCCGCCCCGCGCGGGTCGAGGCCGAAGCAGGCGAGGCTGAAGCAAGCGAGGCTGCGGCCACGCCGGCTGGCGATGGCACCGAGCCCAACGCCGAAAGCGATGCCGCCGCGGCCGAGGAGGCCCAGCGCCGCCGCCGCCGCCGCCGTGGCGGCCGTCGCCGGCGTGAGGAGATGGAAGGCCGCGCCAGCGGTGAGCCGGAGTCCGAGGACGGCGCCGAGCCTGGCGCGGAGGACGTCCCCGCCGCGGCGCCGCCGGCGCCCTCCGCCCCGGTCGCCCCGCGCTATGCGGGTCCGACGCCGGCCGATCCCTTCGCCGGCACGCTGGACGACATCTTCGACGTGATGGCCGCGGCGGAAGCAGCCGCCGAGGCCGCGGTGGCGGCCCCGGCACGCCGCGCCCCACGCCGCGCCCCGGACGCGCCTGCCCCGGAGGTGGCGGCCCCTGAGGCGGCGGCCCCGGAGGCTGCGGCCCCTGAGGCGCCGGCCCCCGAGGCACCCGTCCTGGAGGCACCCGCCCCTGAGGCAGCGCCGCCCGTGGCCCCGGCCGAGCCGGTGGTGGAAGCCGCCGCCGAGGCCGTGGCACCGGAGCCCGGCGAGGAGCCGGCCCAGGGCCCGTTGGTGAAGCCCATCGTCATCGGTGCCGAGGCCGATGCCGCCGCCCCCCGCAAGAAGGGCTGGTGGAACCGCTGACCGAACAGCATCCCGGGGGCGGCAGCGCCGCTCCCGGGCCCGTGTTGCAACCATTCACCCGGCTGGCGCGCTTCCAGGACGACCCATTCATTCGTTCGGAGGTGTTTTCATCATGTTCGCCACCTACAGCCTCGCCGCCGCGGCCACCCTTCTCTCCCTGGCCGCCTATGCGGCGGAGCCCGACCGTCGGGCCTCGTCCGACGTGCGGATCGTGACCCCGGTCTCCGCCACCTGCGAGGTGACGCATGAAGGCAAGGTGGTCTACCGCCTGCCCTCGACGCCGGCGGTGGTCCCGGCCAGCTCGCTGACCGAGCAATCCGTCATCACCTGCGTCTGGCAGAACGCGGCCGGCGGCCAGGTCACCGGCACCTCCAACATCGGCAGCGCCGGCTTCAGGCCGGTCGGCATGGGCGAGATCATCTTCCCGGCAAGCTGACGCCCGCGGCCTGGCCCCGCTCCATATCCTCAAGGATCGGGCAGTCGGGCCGTTCGTCGCCATGGCAATGCGCCGCCAGGTGCCGCAGGGTCGCGGCCATGGCGTGCAAAGCCTCGGCCTTGGCCTCCAGCTCGGCGATGTGCTGGAGCGCCACGGCCTTCACCTCGGCGCTGGCGCGATTGCGGTCGCGCCACAGCGCCAGCAGCCGCCCCACTTCCTCCAATGAAAACCCGAGGTCCCGCGCCCGGCGGATGAAGCGCAGGCTGTGGATCGCCGGCCCGTCGTAATGGCGGTAGCCGGCTTCGGATCGGGGCGGCCCCGGGATCAGCCCGATCGCCTCGTAATGCCGGATCATCTTGGCGGAAACGCCCGAGGCCGCGGCGGCCTCGCCGATGGTCGCGGTCATGGGGTCGGCCTCCAGCGGCGCAGCGACAGCGCATTGACCACGACCGTCACCGAGGACGCCGCCATCGCCGCCCCGGCAAACACCGGGCTGAGCAGCCCAAACGCCGCGAGCGGCAGCCCCAGCGCATTGAAGACGAAGGCCCAGCCGAGCCCCTGCCAGATGCGCGTGCGGATTTTCCGCGCGATCTCAAGCGCGGCGGGGACCAGCCCCGGATCGCCGCGCAGCAAGGTGATCCCCGCGGTCTGCATCGCGACATCGCTGCCCGAGCCCATGGCGATCCCCAGATCCGCCGCCGCCAGCGCGGGCGCGTCGTTGATGCCGTCGCCGACCATGGCCACGACCTCGCCCGCCGCGCGCAGGGCGGCGATGCGGGCCGCCTTGTCGCCCGGCAGCAGCCCGGCCGCGACCTCGTCGATCCCCAGGGCGCGCGCGGCCACGGCGGCGCTGCCGGCGCTGTCGCCGGTCAGCAGCAGGCTGCGCACCCCCTGCCGGCGCAGCGCGGCCAGGGCCGCCGCGGCCTCGGGCTTTATCGAATCGCCAAAGGCGAACATCCCGAGCACCGTCCCGGGTTCCGCCAGGTAGGAGAGGCTGCGCCCTTCCGCCTCCAGCGCCGCCGCGCGGGCGGCGAAAGCGCTGATGTCCAGTCCCATCTCCCCCATCAGCCGCGCGGTGCCCAGCACCAGGGTGCGGCCGCCGACCTCGGCCTGCACGCCCCGGCCCGGCAGGGCGCGGGCGGCGGTCGCGGCGGGGATGGGCAGGCCGCGCCGCGTCGCCTCGCCGGTCACGGCGCGGGCCAGCGGGTGGAGGCTGCCGGCCTGCACCGCCGCCGCCAGGGCCAGGATGGCGTCATCCTCGGGTTCCATGGCGACCAGGCTGGGGTGGCCCTCGGTCAAGGTGCCGGTCTTGTCGAAGGCGACCACCGTGACCGCCAGCGCCTGTTCCAGCACCGCCGCATCCCGCAGCAGGATGCCATGCCGCGCCGCGACCCCGGTGCCGGCCATGATCGCCGCGGGCGTCGCGAGGCCGAGCGCGCAGGGGCAGGCGATGACCAGCACCGCCACCGCATGCAGCAGCGCCACATCCACCCCGGCCCCCACCCAGAGCCAGCCCGCCAGGGTCACCAGCGCGATCCCCACCACCACGGGCACGAAGATGGCCGCCACCCGGTCCACCAGCCGCTGCACCGGGGCACGGGTCGCCTGGGCGTCCTCCACCAGGCGGATGATGCGGCCGAGCATGCTTTCCGCGCCGAGCGCCGTGGTGCGGACCACCAACTGGCCATCGCCGTTCACAGCCCCCCCCGCCACCGCATCGCCGGGGGATTTGGCGATCGGCAGGCTCTCGCCGGTCAGCAGCGCCTCATCGACCTGGGAGACGCCCTCCAGCACCGTGCCATCGACCGGGATCGCCTCGCCGGGGCGGACCACCACCAGATCGCCGATCGCAAGCTCGGCCAGCGGCACGGCGCGCTCCACCCCATCCAGCCGCCGCCGGGCGGTGGCGGGGCGCAGCGCGGCCAGGGCGCGGATCGCCGCCCCCGTCTCCCGCCGCGCCATCGCCTCCATGCGCTTGCCGAGCAGGACCAGGGCGATGACCACCGCCGAGGCCTCGAAATACAGATCCCCGCCCCGCCACAGGTTCACGAGGCTCAACCCGAAGGCGGAGGAGGTGCCGAGCGCCACCAGCAGGTCCATGTTGCCGGTCCCCGCCCGCAACGCGCCCCAGGCCGCGCGGTAGAAGCGCGCGCCGAGCCAGAGCTGCACCGGCGCCGCCAGCGCCAGTTGCAGCCAGCCCGGCAGCATCACATGCACCCCGAAGGGCATCAGGATCATCGGCAGCGCCAGCCCGCAGGCCAGCAGCACCGGCCAGAGGTCGGAGCGCGGGGCGGCGGGGGCGGCCGCCTCCGGCACCGTCGCGCCATAGCCGGCGCGGGTCACCGCCGCGACCAGCGCGGCCGCATCGGCCGGCGCCGTCATGGTCACCCGCGCGCGGTCGCTGGCGAGGTTCACCGTGGCCGAAAGCACCCCCGGCACCGCCCGAAGCGCCTTCTCCACCCGCCCGGAGCAGGAGGCGCAGGTCATCCCGGTCACATCCAGGTCCAGGCTCGCCAGCGCCGGCTCGTAGCCCGCCTTGGACACCGCCTGCGCCACCGCCGCGGCCGTGGCCGGCGGCTCGGCCAGGGTCACCCGCAGCCGTTCCGAGGCGAGGTTGACCGAGGCCGCCGCGACGCCGGGCAGCGCCCGCACCGCGCGCTCCACCCGCCCGGCGCAGGCCGAACAGGTCATGCCCCCGATTCCAAGATCGAGGCTGGTGGTGGTCATGAAAAAATCTCCCGGCGGCGCGCGCCAGGATCAGATGAGGGTTCCCATCATGGGAAGGTCAAGAGGCGGCGCGCGACTCCGCGACCAGCCGCTCCAGCGCCGCCAGATCCACCGCCCCCGGCACCAGCGCATGGGTGCCGGAGATCACCAGCGCCGGGGTGCCCTCGATCCCCAGGGTCTGGGCCAGCGCGACGTTCGCGGCGATGCGGCGCTGGATGGAGGGGTCGTCCATATCCCGCCGCAGCCGCGCCCAATCGGCACCCGCATGTTCGGCCTGGACGCGCAGGACGGCCTCGCTCGGCTCCCCGTTCAGCCGCATCAGCGCGTCGTGCAGCGCCGCGTAGCGGCCCTGGCGCTGGGCGGCGAGCAGGGCGCGGCTCGCGACCACGCTGCTCGGCCCCAGGATCGGCAGGTCCTTCAGCACCAGCCGCACGCCGCGATCCTTGGCGAGCAAGGCGGTGATCGCGGGGTGCATCTGCTTGCAGTAGCCGCAGCGGGCATCGAAGAACTCGACGATGGTCACATCGCCCGAGGTATTGCCGAGCACCGGATCGGCGGCATCGCGGAACAGCGCATCGGCATGGGCCAGGATCACCGCGCGCTGACGGTCGGCGGCGGCGGTGGCCTCGGACTGCTGCAAGGCGATCATCGCCTCGCGCAGGATGCTCGGGTCCTCGCGCAGGGCGCGGCGCAGCACCTCCACCACCTCGGCGCGCTGGGCTTCCGTGAGGGCCTGGGCCAGCGCCGGCAGGCCCGGCAGCGCCAGCGCCAGCCCCAGGATCAGGCGGCGGCGGGACGTGGTGGTCATCGGCGCGGAATCCCCTGGCGGCGTCGCGCGGCGTCATCCGCATCGCGTTCATCGCGCGTCATGTTATCGCGTTGCGCGGCATTGCGCAGGTCCTGCGCGCGCAGACGTGTGGGCCCCGGCGGCAGCGCCGCCTCGGCGCGGGTGGCGAGCCAGCGGACCTGGGGGTAGTCGCCCTCCAGCAGGGCTTCCTCGGCCAAAGCCAGATCGGCCTGTGGCATCTGCCCCTGGCGGCCATAGGCGATGCCGAGCTGGCGCCAGGCGAAGGCATTGTCCCGCTCGGTCGCCAGGGCCGACTCCAGCTCGGTGACGGCGGGGCGCAGCAGCAGCGGGTCGCCGGTCTCGATCATCACGCGGGCCATCGACAGCCGGATCAGCGCGGCACCGGGGGCCATGCGGATGGCGGCGCGATAGGGGTCCAGCGCCTGCACCGGGCGCCCGCCCTCGAACAGCACCTGGCCCTTCATCTCCTGCAGCCAGGGGCTGCGAGGGTCCTCGGCGATCAGCTGGTCCAACGCGACGACGGCGGCATCGATCCGCCCCGCGCGGAAATCGGCGATGGCGCGGGCGTAGCGGGCGGGGGCGGAGGTGTCGCTGGCCGGATACCGCCGCCGCGTCACCGCCGGGGCGGCCAGGAAGCCATCCAGCTTGGCCCGGACCATGGCGTAGCGCTGGTGCCATTCGGCGGGGATGCCCGCGTCCTTGGTCGGGCTGCGGGCCAGTTCCTCCTGCACATACTCCAGCCGGTCGCGGGAGAGCGGGTGGGTGCGGAAATACGGGTCCTGCCGGCCCACCGCCAGCAGCTCCTGGTCCAGCAGCCGTTGCAGCAGCACGGTCAGCCCGCGCGGCGACCAGCCGTTGCGTTCGAGGTAGCTGACCCCGGCCTGATCCGCCGCCTGCTCCTGCTGCCGGGTGAAGGCGTAGAGCGAGCCTTGCGCCATCTGGGTGCCGCCGAGGGCGATGGCCATCCCCGCGTCCGCCCCGCCCCCGGCCGCCGCCACACCGCCCAGCAGCATGGCCGCGACCGAGCGCAGCATGGCCAGCCGCATCTCCTCCGGCAGCCGCGCGAGGTGCCCGCCGGCGATGTGCCCGGTCTCATGCGCGAGCACGCCGAGCAGCTCCTCGGCGCCCTCCGCCTTCTGGATCAGCCCCGTGTGAATGAACATGCGGTTGCCGGTGGCGACGAAGGCGTTTATCGCCGCGTCCTGGATCAGCGTGATGCGAACCGCGGATGGCGAGACGCCGGCGGCGCGGAACAGCGGATCGGCGAAGGTACGGAGCAGGCTCTCCGTCTCAGCGTCCCGGATCGTGGTAACACGCGACGTGCCTTGTGCCGTCGCCGCTTGGGGATACAGGGCCGACACCATGAGCATCAGCGCGGCGAAACAGAGGGCCAGCCGGTTCATGGGTGGCACCCTAACCCAGCGGGGCGGGCAGCGGCCAGCCTTGGCTCTCGTGTCCATCCTGGCCCTGGCCGGTTGCGGCACGGCCTCCAACACCGGCCCGGTGCCGGGGGAGACCGGCTATGTGCGCGGCTTCCTCGGCCAGGTGGCGGCGGATGAGCCGCGTGCGGCGGTGGTGGCGCGCGATGTCCTCTCCGCCGGCGGCAATGCCATCGACGCGGCCGTGGCGGGGGGCTTCGCGCTCAGCGTCACCTTGCCCTCCCGCGCCGGGATCGGCGGCGGCGGCGCCTGCCTCGTGTTCCTGCCGTCCCGCGGCGTCACCGAATCGGTGACCTTCCCGGCCGGCGCCCGCGCCTCGGTGCCCGAAGGGGCGGATCGCCCGGCGGCGGTGCCGATGATGGCCCGCGGGCTGTTCGCGCTGCACACGCGGGGCGGCAAGCTGCCCTTCGAGCAATTGGTCATCCCGGCCGAACAGGCCGCGCGCTTCGGCATCGATGTCTCCCGCGCGTTGGGCGCGGATCTGGCGATCGCGGGCGTGCCGCTCGCGGCCGACCCCTGGGCGCGGCTGATCTTCGCCTCGCCCGGCGGGCAGCCGCTGGCCGAGGGGGGGCGCCTCGTGCAGCCCGATCTGGCGGCGACCTTGGCGACGCTGCGGACCGCCGGCGTCGGCGACCTGCACCAGGGCAACCTGGCGCGGCGGGTCGAGGCGGTCTCCGCCCATGCCGGCGCCATGCTGACCGTGGCCGAGATGCGTGCCGCCGTCCCCACGATCGGTGAGCCGCTGGTCACACCCGGGACCTCGACCGGCGACAGCATCGCCTGGCTGCCGAATCCGGGCGGCACGGCCGCCGCCGCCGCCTTCCGCGCCCTGCCGGGTGCGGCGACCAGCGGCGCGACCCTGCCCGCCTCCGCCGGTATGCTGGTGGTGGACCGCGATGGCATGGCGGTGAGCTGCGCCTTCAGCATGAACAATCTGTTCGGCACCGGGCGGGTGGCGCAGGGGTTGGGCTTCCTCTTCGCCGCCGCCCCGGGTGTCGGGCAGATCCAGCCGCCGCTGCTGGCGGCGGCGATCGCCTCCAACGGCCCGCTGCGCGCCTTCCGCGCCGCCTCGGTCGGCACCGGGCAGGCGGGCGCGCCCTTGGGCGCCGCGGCCCCGCTGGCCGCCGCTTTGCGCGGCGCCACCGCCACCGAGGCGCTGCGTGGCCTGCCCGATCCGGCGCGGGGGCTCGTCGCCTCCTGCCCGCGCTATCTGCCGGGCCAGTCGGAGCAATGCACGGCCGCCGTCGATCCGCGTGGGTTCGGGGTGGCGCTCGGCACGCTCGACTGATGGCGCTGAAGGTTGGTCGGGGGGCTTTGGCGCCCCCCTTCCTGGTCATGGATGTGATCGCGGCCGCCAATGCGCGGGCGCAGTCCCTGGCGCCGGGCGAGCCCGGCATCATCCGCATGGAGGTCGGCCAGCCCGGCACCGGCGCGCCGCGGGGGGCGGCCGAGGCGGCGATCGCCGCCCTGCGGGCCGGCGCGCCGATGGGCTATACCGAGGCGTTTGGGCTGCCCTCGCTGCGGGCACGGATCGCGCGGCATTATGCGGAGAAATACGGCCACGCCGCCGCCCCCGCCCAGGTCGCGGTGACGGTGGGGGCCTCGGGCGCGTTTCCGCTCGCTTTCCTGGCGGCCTTCGACCGGGGCGATGAGGTCGCGATGGCCGCCCCCTTCTACCCGCCCTATGCCAATATTCTGGTGGCGCTGGGGATGGTCCCGAAACTGCTGCCGGCCGATGCCGGCACCAATTTCCAGCCGACGCTCGCGATGCTGGAGGCGATGGACCCGCCCCCCGCCGGGCTGATCATCGCCAGCCCCTGCAACCCCGCCGGCACCATGCTCGCGCCGGAGGATCTGGCCGCCATCGCCCGCTGGTGCGATGCCAAGGGGGTGCGGCTGATCTCCGACGAGATCTACCACGGGCTGTCCTGGGGCCGGACGGCGGAGGCGACGGCGGCGGCGTTCTCGCCCTCGGCCATCGTGGTGAACTCGTTCAGCAAGTATTTCTCCATGACCGGCTGGCGCATCGGCTGGCTGCTGCTGCCGCAGGATCTGGTCCGCCCGGTGGAGTGCCTGGCGCAGAACATGGTCATCAGCGCGCCGCACATCGCCCAGGTCGCGGCCGAGGCGGCGATGGACTGCGTCGAGGAATGCGAGGCCAACCGCGCGCGCTACGCCCGCAGCCGCGCGGCTCTGCTGGCGGCGATGCCGGGGGCGGGGTTCAACCGGATGGCGCCGGCGGATGGCGCCTTCTACCTCTGGGCCGATGTCGGGCATCTGACCAACGACAGCACCGAATTCTGCGCCCGGATGCTGGCCGAGGCGGGGATCGCGGCGACGCCGGGGGTGGATTTCGACCGCGCGCGGGGGGCGCGCTATGTGCGGTTTTCGTATTGCGGGCCGGAGGAGGATATGGCGGCGGCCCCGGGCCGGCTGCGGCGCTGGCTCGGGCGTTAGTCGTTCCCTGCCACGCCACGCTGGGTTAGCGTGACGGTTCGACCCGGCGGAGACCCTGCATGGCCTACGCGTTGCAGCAACTGGTGAACGGCATCTCGCTGGGCATGATCTACGGGCTGATCGCGGTCGGCTACACCATGGTCTATGGCATCGTCGGCATGATCAACTTCGCCCATGGCGATGTCTTCATGGTCGGCGCCTTCGTCTCCCTGGTCGGGCTGCTGCTGCTGGCGGGGGGGATCGACGGGCCGGCGGCGATCCTGCTGGTGCTGGTCTTCGCCATGGGGATCACCGCCATGTACGGGCTGGCGGTGGAGCGCATCGCCTACAAACCCCTGCGCGGCTCGTTCCGACTGGCGCCTCTGATCTCGGCGATCGGCATGAGCATCGTGCTGCAGAACTACGTGCAGTTGGCCCAGGGGGCGCGTGAAAAGCCGATCGATGCGATCGTCACCGGGAGCCTGACGATCTTCACCGGGGATGCCGGCTTCGTGGTCGCGGTAAGCTGGATCCAGATCCTGATCGTCATCACCACCCTGATCGTGCTGGCCGGCTTCACCGTGCTGGTCACCCGCACGCCCCTCGGCCGGGCGATGCGGGCGGTGGAGCAGGACCGCAAGATGGCCGGGCTGCTCGGCGTGGACACCAACCGCACCATCAGCCTCGCCTTCCTGATCGGGGCGGCGCTGGCGGCGGTGGCGGGGTTCCTGTTCCTGCTGCGCTATGGGGTGATCAACTTCTTCATCGGCTTTACCGCCGGGGTGAAGGCCTTCACCGCCGCGGTGCTGGGTGGCATCGGCAGCCTGCCCGGCGCGGTGCTGGGGGGCTTGCTGATCGGGCTGATCGAGACCTTCTGGTCCGCCTATTTCTCCATCCAGTACAAGGATGTGGCGGCCTTCGCGATCCTGATCCTGGTGCTGATCTTCCTGCCCACCGGCCTGCTGGGGCGGCAGGAAGTCGAGAAGGTATGAACGGCGCGGCCCTGAAGGACGCCACCCTCTGCGCCGCGGTCGCCGCCGTGCTTTTTGTCCCGGTGGTCGGCCTGCGGACAGCACCGGGGCCGACCGGGCCGCTGCGGATCGAGCCGCATTTCGGCATCGTCGCCGTGCTGGTCGGGCTGGTGCTCCTGGGCCGGCTCGCGATCATCGCCTGGCAGGCGCGGCGCCGCCCCACGGCCGCCGAGACGCCGCGCCGCGTCGCGCGCGTCATGGCCCGCTCCGGCCGCTATGTCGCGCCCGCGCTGCTGGCGCTGGCGGTGCTGCTGCCCTTCCTGCCGGGAACGGGGCGGTACGAGCTGGACCTGGGCATATTGGTGCTGACCTATGTGATGCTCGGCTGGGGGCTGAACATCGTGGTCGGGCTGGCGGGGCTGCTGGACCTTGGCTACGTCGCCTTCTACGCGGTCGGCGCCTATGCCTATGCGCTGCTGGCGCAGGAATTCGGCCTGTCCTTCTGGGTCTGCCTGCCGCTCTCGGGGCTGATCGCGGGGATGTGGGGGGTGCTGCTGGGCTTCCCGGTGCTGCGGCTGCGGGGCGACTACCTTGCCATCGTGACGCTCGGCTTCGGCGAGATCATCCGCATCGTGCTGCTGAACTGGACCAACCTGACCAATGGGCCGAACGGGATCGGCGGGATTCCGCGCCCTTCCTTCTTCGGGCTGCCCTTCTCCTCGGGTGGCGAGCCCGGCTCCTTCGCGCATTTCTTCGGGATCGAGCCCTCGCCGGTGCAGCGGGTGATCTTCCTGTATTATCTGATCCTGGCGTTGGCGCTGTTGACCAACTGGGTCTCGATCCGGCTGCGCCGCCAGCCGCTCGGCCGCGCCTGGGAGGCGCTGCGCGAGGATGAGATCGCGGCCCGGGCGCTTGGCATCAACGTCCGCAACACCAAGCTCACCGCCTTCGCGCTGGGGGCGACCTTCGGCGGTTTTGCCGGGGCCTTCTTCGCGACGCGGCAGGGCTTCATCAGCCCGGAATCCTTCACCTTCAGCGAAAGTGCCATCATCCTGGCGATCGTCGTGCTGGGGGGCCTGGGCAGCCAATTGGGCATCGCGATCTCCGCTTTGGTGATGATCGGCGGCTTCGAGCTGTTCCGCGGCCTGGACGAGTGGCGGATGCTGGTCTTCGGCATGGCCATGGTGGTCATCATGGTGGTGAAGCCGCGCGGGCTGGTGGGCGACCGCACGCCCACCATCGCCCTGGGCACGCGAAAAGCCATCGGCGGTGGCCTCGTGGGGCAAGGCCAGGGATGACGCAGGGAACCCGCCTCGTCGTCGATGCCGTCACCATGCGCTTCGGCGGGCTGACGGCGGTCGATGGCGTCTCCTTCACCGCCGAGCCCGGCGACATCACCGCCGTCATCGGCCCCAATGGCGCCGGCAAGACCACGCTGTTCAACTGCATCACCGGCTTCTACCGCGCGAGTTCGGGGCGGATCATGCTGGGCGAGACCGCGCTGCACCGGCTGCCCGGCCACCGCATCGCGCTCGCCGGCGTCGCGCGCACCTTCCAGAACATCCGCCTGTTCGGGGGCATGACCTGCCTCGAAAACCTGCTGGTCGCGCAGCACCGGCGGCTGATGGCGGCAAGCTGGTTCGGCATCGGCGCGGTGCTCGGCCTGTCGCGCTACCCGGCGGCCGAACGCGAGGCGGTGGAGCGCGCCCGCGCCTGGCTGGAGGCGACCGACCTGCTGGACCGCGCCGATGATGCCGCGGGCTCGCTGCCCTATGGCGCCCAGCGGCGGCTGGAGATCGCGCGCGCCATGTGCACCGGCCCCCGGCTGCTCTGCCTGGACGAGCCCGCCGCCGGGCTGAACCCGCGCGAATCCGCCGCCCTGTCGCAGCTGGTCCGCGCCATCCGCGACGGCACCGCGGCCGGGGCCGATCCTTGCTCCGTGCTGCTGATCGAGCACGACATGGGCGTGGTCATGGGCATCAGCGACAAGATCGTGGTGCTGGACCATGGCGCCCGCATCGCCATGGGCACCCCGGCCGAAATCCGCGCCGATCCAAACGTCATCGCGGCCTATCTCGGCGAGGATGAGCCGGCATGAGTCTGCTGTCCCTGGAAGGCATTTCCGCCGGCTATGGGCCGGTGCAGGCGCTGGAGGATGTCTCCCTGCATGTCGGCCAGGGGGAGATCGTGACCCTGGTGGGCGCCAATGGCGCCGGCAAATCCACCCTGCTGATGACCATCTGCGGCGATCCGCGCGCGCGCACCGGGCGCATCGTCTTCGATGGGCAGGACATCACCGCACTGCCGACGCATCTGATCATGCGCCAAGGGCTGGCCCAATCGCCCGAGGGGCGGCGCATCTTCCCGCGCATGACGGTGAACGAGAACCTGCTGATGGGCGCCGAGGTCGCGGGGCATGACCCCGCCCCCGGCCTCGCCCAGGCGCGGGCGCTGTTCCCGATCCTGCTGGAGCGCGCCGGGCAGCGCGCCGGCACGCTCTCGGGCGGGGAGCAGCAGATGCTGGCCATCGCCCGGGCGCTGATGTCCCGCCCGCGGCTGCTGCTGCTGGATGAGCCCTCGCTCGGCCTTGCCCCCTTGATTGTGCGGCAGATCTTTGGCGCCATACGCCGGTTGAACGAGGAAGAGGGGCTGACCGTGCTGCTGGTCGAACAGAACGCCTTCCAGGCGCTGCGCCTGGCCCATCGCGGCTATGTGCTGGTGAATGGCCGCATCACCTTGCAGGGCAGCGGCGCCGAGTTGATGACGCGGTCCGAGGTGCAGGATGCCTATCTCGGCGGTGGCCATGGTTGAGATGTACACGCCGACCCAGTTCCGCGTGGAGGACCCGGCCGAGATCCGCGCGATGATCGAGGCCGCGCGCCTCGCTTTGCTGGTCTGCCAGGGCGAGGACGGGGTGCCCAGCGCCTCGCATCTGCCGCTGCTGTTCGACCCGGAGGACGGGCCGCATGGCGCGCTGGTCGGGCATCTGGCGAAGGCCAATCCGCAGCTTCGCGCCCTGGTGGCGGCGGGTCAGGCGCTGGCGATCTTCACGGGGCCGGAGGCCTATGTCTCGCCCAACTGGTATCCGAGCAAGGCCGAGCACGGCCGCGTGGTGCCGACCTGGAACTATGTCGCGGTCCATGCCAGCGGCCCGGTCGAGGTCTTCGACGATCCGGCGCGGCTGCATGAGGTCGTCACCCGCCTGACCCAGCGGCATGAGGCCGCCCAAGCCTCGCCCTGGGCGGTGACGGATGCGCCCGCCGCCTTCGTCGCCGGCCAGTTGAAGGGCATCACCGGGCTGCGGCTGCGGATCACCAGCCTGGTTGGCAAGCGCAAGATGTCGCAGAACCGGGGGCCGGCCGATCGCGCGGGCGTCGCCGCCGGGCTGGCCGCCAGCGAGGACCACCGGGACCGCGAGACCGGGGCGCTGATCCCCGGCTGACCATCGGCCAAAAGCAGGAGCACGGCATGCATATCGAACCCGGCGTCGTCGATGGCGCGAAACTCGTCCTGAGCCATGCGACCGCCGCGGGGGCCGTCGGCCTCGCCGCGAAGATGGCCCGCGACACCATCCGCCAGGATGGCGGAGTCGGTGCGCTCACCCTGCGCGGGGCGGCGGCGACGGCGCTGGTGTTCAGCTTCTTCGAGATCCTGCCGCATTACCCAATGGGCGTGTCGGAGGTGCATCTCATCCTGGGCTCGACGCTGTTCCTGCTGTTCGGCGCTGGCCCCGCCGCCGTCGGGCTCGCAGCCGGGCTGCTGGTGCAGGGGGTGTTCTTCGCGCCCTGGGACCTGCCGCAATACGGCATGAACGTCACGACGCTGCTGGTGCCGATCTGGGGGGTCAGCCGGCTGGCGAAGCGGATCATCCCGGCCGGCACGCCTTATGTGGAGGTGGGCTACGGGCAGGCGCTGGCGCTGTCGGCCGCCTGCCAGGGCGGGATCATCGCCTGGGTGGCGTTCTGGGCGGTCTATGGGCAGGGCTTCGGCGCGGCGAACCTCGCGGCGGTGGGCTCCTTCGGCGCGGCCTATCTGACCGTGCTGCTGGTCGAGCCGCTGGCCGATCTGGCGGTGCTGGCCGGGGCGAAGGCCTGGGCGGCGACGGGGCGGACGCCCTGGTTCAGTGCCCGGCTGCGTCACGCGGCGGGATGAAGCCCTGCGGGGGGGTTTGGGCCCCCGTTTCTTGACGCGGCACACCCAGAACGATAAAATTCCGCAATATTACTGTTTTACTATTAAGCCCGATGGAGACAGGCCGTGAGCCGGTACGACTATATCCTTGACCGCATCGCCGCCTCGCCCTTCACCGAGGTGCCCTTTCGCCATCTCTACATCGAGAATGTCCTGAACGAGGCCGATTTCCAGGTCCTGATCCGCGCGCCTGAGATCGATGTGCAGCCAGTCGGGAGCGACGAAGCGCTGATCGAGGCCCTGCACGGACTCGGCTACAAGGAAATCCAATTCCCCGGAACCACCACCGATCTGCCGACCTACCTGAACTGGCACCGAGACCGCAAACGCCAGAAGGACATCAACAACGGCAATTGCGAAGGCTTCGGCGTGACCCTGCGCCTGCAACACCCGCCCGAGACTCCTGCCCTGCGCGAGTTGGACGCCTTCTTCCGCTCACCTGCCTTCAGCGACGCCCTGGCCCAGAAGTTCAACCTGGACACCAAGGCCTGCACCTTCGATTTCGGCCTGCAGAAATACCTCGACGGCTATGAGATCAGTCCACATGCCGATATCCGCCGCAAGGCGCTGACCCTCATGCTCAATATCAACCCGGCGCCGAAAGCCGAGGCGCTCGACATCCACACCCACTACATGCGTTTCAAGCCGGCCCAGCGCCATATCGGCGAGCAATGGGTCGCGAATCCGCATATGGAACGCGGTTGGGTCTCCTGGGATTATTGTGAGACCATCGCGCAGCAGACGCATAACAACAGCGTTGTCATGTTTGCGCCGGCCGACGACACACTCCATGCGGTCAAGGCCAATTACAACCATCTGGTGACCCAGCGGACGCAGTATTACGCCAACCTCTGGTACAAGATAAACCCGACCGATACCGCCAAGGCCCGCTTGGCGTCCGTAGCCTAAAGCATTTTCAAGTCAGGCGGAATCGCCTGACGACTCGGAAAATGCGACAAAACAACAGGCTAGAGCAGTGGAAGTGAGCGCAAGCGAACGGAAAACGCTCTGGGGTAGCTCCACCTGAGCTGAAAGTACTCTAAAACGCCACCAGCCGCGGCCGCATCGCCACCGGCGGCGGCGGCGCGCCGGGCCCGGCCGCCTCGGCAAAGCGCAGCCCGGTCACGGACCAGCCCAGCCGTGCCGGATCGGTCATCGACAGCACCACGCTCAGCGCCGGTGCCGCATCGCCCGCCCGGCCGAGATCCAGCACCACCCGCCCCGGCGCCTCGGCGCGGGTGGCGTGCAGATCGGCCGCCCCCGCCCCGGTGCGGGCGTGCAGCACCGCATCGCGCCGGGCGGGGCTTTGCCAGGCCTCGGCCATTTCCCCCGCCATGATGTCGAGGAAGCGCGCCGCCCCGGCGCCATGCCCCTGCCCGCCCGCCGCGCGCAGGTCGCGGGCCAGGGTGGGGGTCACGGCGGACCAGTCGGTGCGCTCGGTCAGCGCCCCCATATCCTGCCGCGCCAGCCCCTTCAAAAGCCCGGCCGCGACCAGCGTGGGTTCCGTCAGCCAGGCCGCCGGCATCGCCAGGGCGAGGGCCATCACCCCGCGCCAGCGCCGGCGGGCCCGGATCGGCGGGCGCGGGGCCGGCGCCACCTCGGGCGGGGCCACGGACGGGGCGCGCCCGTCGAACTCGGCCCAGATGCTGTCCCAGGCATCGCCACGCGGAGGGGCGGCGGCGGCTGCCAGGCAAGGGCTCGGGGACATGCGGCGTCTCTCCCGGCGCCTGCGGGGCGATGGGGGCCGGAGGGGGTGGCTTTGTGCCGAACCCGTCCGATCCATCCCACCACATGCGGCGCCGTCTCTGATTTTGAGACTACCGCCGCAAGCGTGCTCGAAAGGTTAACGCCCTCTCTGCAAATCAAAGGTCAGGCGAAGGGGGCGATCGCGTTTTCCAGCGCCGTCAGCGCCCCGGCCAGCGCCTCGGTGCAGGCGGTGGCGATGGCGCCCGGCGGCGGGCCGTGGGGATCGGTCGAGGCCGCCAGCGGCGCCCCGCCCGAGACCGCCCATTGCCCGAGCAGCCGCCCGTCGCCGCCACTGGGGGATTCGGCCAGCAGCACGGCCGCAAGCCCGGCGCGGGCCTGGCCGTTGCGCAGATCCGCCTCCAGCGCCGTAACCTCGCATTCCAGCACGAGGTCCGGGCGCGCCCGCGTGCCGGGGGCCACCACGCCGGCGAAGAGGCCGGCGCCCGCGAGCCAGCGCCGCGCCGCCTCCTCGATCAGCTCGGCCGGCGGGGCGGCCCATTCCGCATAGGGGTCCAGCCGCTCGGTGCCATCGGCGCGGATGGTCCGCAGCCCGCGCAGCTCCGTCCCCGGCGCCGAGCGCAGCAGCCGCACCAGCAAGGTGCGGCGCGGCGGCCGCGCGGGGGCGCGGACGGTGCCGCGGACCGGCTGCAACGGGTAGCGCAGGACCTCGACATAGGGGCGGTCGGGAAAGACCGAGCAGCCGGCCAGCAGCGGCAGGCCAAGCAAGGCGGTGCGTCGGGCGAGGATCATCAGCGGCGGTCCCGGTTGGTCGGCGGCGGCGGCGGGGCGCCCCAGATGGCCTGGGACGGGGCGCGCCGGATCTGCTCGGTGGTGTCTCGCAGGTTGGAGACGGTGGCGCGCAGCTCGCGCAGCACCGGCCCGATATCGGCCTGGGTGTCGGAGGCGGTGCTGCGGATGGTCCGCACCGCCTGCTCCACGCCCGCGATGGCGGCGGGCAGGCGGGCGATGGCCTGGCGCAGGTCGGCGGCGGCGGCGGCGGTATTGGCCAGGGTCGCGCGCACCTCCGCACCCCCGATCAGCGCCCGCGTATCGGTCGCGACGCCGCGCAGATCGGCCACGGCCCCCGGCAGGTCGGCGGCGACGATGGTGTCCCGCAGCGTCTTCATGGTCGCCAGCACCTCATGCAGCGTCTGCGCCAGATCGCCATCGGTCAGCTGCGCCCGCACGCTGGAGGTGATCGCCCCGGCGTCGCGCAGGATGTTGTCGATGGGCGCCTGCTCGATGCGGGTCAGGATCTGCTCCGCGGCCGATTGCACCTGCGCGACGGTGGAGGGCATCGCCGGCACCACCGGATTCTTCGGCGTCCAGGGGAAGGGGTTGGGCGGGAAGCGGGCCGGATCGACGAAATCCATCTCGATGTAGTTCACGCCGGTGATGCCCTGGCTCGCGAGCCGCACCCGCAGCCCGAGCCGGACGGCTTCCTCCAGCGAGGGCGCGCTCTGCCCCACCGCGGTGGGGTCGATCGCGAAGCGCACCACCACGCGGCGGAAGGCGGCGTTGAAGGAGCTCTCGGCCGGGCGTTCGTATTCCGCCGCCGCCAGGCGCAGGGCGGTGACCCGGCCGACCGCGACGCCGCGGAAGCGGACCGCGGCGCCGACATCCAGGCCGGTGACGGATTCGGAGAGGTAGGTTTCGAGCACGGTCGCGCCCTCCCCCAGCCGGGCGGAGGTGAGGAACAGCACGAAGCCGACCGCGAGCGCCGCCCCGATCAGGATCAGCGCGCCGACGCGGGCGTAGAGGGTGCGGGGGGCCGCCATGGTCGCTACATCGCCTCCCGACGAAAAAAGGCGCGCACGACGGGATGGGTCGCGGTGTCGCGCAGCTCCCGCGGATTGCCGGTCGCGATCATGCCCTGGGCGTCCTTGTCCAGCATGATGCAGCGATCGCCGATCGCCAGGATGGATTGCAGTTCATGGGTGACAACGATGAAGGTGGTGCCGAGGTCGCGCGCCAGATCCTGAATCAGCTTGTCCAATCCTGCCGAGGTGATGGGGTCGAGCCCGGCCGAGGGCTCATCGAGGAAAAGCAGCGGCGGGTCCAGCGCCATCGCCCGCGCGATGCCCGCGCGCTTGGCCATCCCGCCCGAGATTTCCGCGGGCAGACGGTTGGAGGCATCGCCGAGCCCGACCATGCCGAGCTTGATCCGCGCCGCCTCGCGGCGGGCCTCCTCCGGCATTTTCGTATGCGCCTCAAGCGGCAGCATGATGTTTTCGAGCAAGGTCATCGATCCGAACAACGCGCCGGACTGCCACATGACGCCGATGCGCTTGAGCATGCGTTCCCGCGCATCGCCGCTCGCGGTCACAATGTCGTTGCCCAGCACCTCGATGGTGCCGGCGGTCGGGGGAAACAGGCCGATCATCAGCTTCAGCAAGGTCGATTTGCCGCAGCCCGAACCGCCGAGGATGACGAAGACCTCCCCGGCGCGGACCTCGAAGCTCACATCGCGGAACAGCGTGCGCGCGCCGAAGGCCATCGCGAGATGGTCCACGGTGACGACCTTGGGCGCATCGGGGCCCGGTGCCACATGCGCGGGCGCAGCCGCGGCGCTCACCAGCCGAGCCGGAAGAACAGCACGGCGAAAATCCCGTCCAGCACCACGATCGAGACGATGCCGCCGACCACGGCGCCGGTGGCCGCATCGCCCACCGCCTGCGGCCCGCGCCCGGCCGAGAGCCCCGAGCGGCAGCCGATCCCCGCGATCGCCAGCCCGAAGCAGGCGGCCTTGCCCAGCCCGCCGATCATATCCCCGAGCGTCAGGCTGCTCGAAAGCTGGTTCATGGTGGCGGTGGGCGGGAAGCCGAGCCCCACCATCACCGCGCCCATCCCGATCAGCCCCGCCAGGGTCAGCAGCAGCGCCAGCACCGGCATCACCAGCGTGCCCGCCAGCAGGCGCGGCAGCACCAGCATCCGCATGGGATCGATGCCCATGATCTTCAGGGCGTCCACTTCCTCATTCACCGTCATGGTCCCGAGCTCGGCGGCATAGGCCGAGCCGGTGCGCCCGGCGAGGATGATCGCGGCCATAAGCGGGCCGAGTTCGCGCAACAGCGAGATGCCGACGAGCTTGGGGATGAAGATCTCGGCGCCGAACTGGCGCATCGGGATCGAGGATTGGAAGGCCAGGATCACGCCGAGCAGGCTGCCCAGCAGGATGCACAGCCCGAAGGCGCGCGTCCCCGCCTCATCCAGATGGCGCATCAGATCGCCGAAGCGCACCCCGCGCGGGCGGACCGCATAGGCACCGATGGTGACCGCCGCCTCCCCCAGGAAGGCCACCCAGCCCGCGGCCTTGTCGCCGATCCCGAAGGCGGCGGCGCCGATCATCGCCAGCGGTGAGAAGCGGCGGCGCTTGCCGCCCGCCGGCCCCGGTGCCGCGGCGGCCGCCACGGCCCGGGCCAGCACCGCCGCCACGGCGGGGGAGGCCCCCGTGGTGCGCGGCGCCTCGCCCCCCGCCCGCAGCAGCAGGGTCGCGCCATTGGTGTCCAGCACCTCGACCGCCGACAGATCCAGCTCCAACGGGGCTGACGCGGCCTCCGCCGCCGCCTTGGCCGGCCGCCACAGGCTGGCCGCCGCCGCCGCGTCCAAGCGGCCGGCGAAGACAAGCCTGGTGCCGTCCTGGGTCAGGCTGGGGGCGGGGGCGGGCAGAGTCTCGGCGGTCATGCGATCCCTTGATGAGCCTGCCCGAATTCGAGCAAGGCTGTTCTGCACCGCGCCCATCTGGGGGCCAAGCCGCTTATTGCAACGCGGTAAGAGCCTGCCGGGCTGCGGCCCGCCCGCTTTCCCAGGCGCCGCCGACGGTGCCGGCAAGGCTCGTGTGGCAGGCTTCCCCGGCCAGGGACAGGCGCCCGCCGGCCAAGGGCGCCGCCAGCCGTGGCCGCGCGGCCGCCGCGCCGGGCCGCGCGTGGGAATAGGCACCCCGCGCCCAAGGGTCATCGCCCCAGTCGCTGACGATGGCCTGGGGCCAGTCGAACGCCGCCTCCCCCCGCGCCCCGAAGCGGAGCGCGATCTCCGCCCGCATCAGCGCGACCACGCCTTCGGCCGGGAGCGCCCGGGCCACGGGGCCGCCCAAGAACCCCCAGGCCTGCGGCAGCCCATGCGGCCAGAGGATGAAGGTGACGAGGGTCTCGCCCGGCGCGACCTGGCGGTCCACGCCGGAGAAGGGCGGCACATCCAGCCGGTCCGCCCCCGCCGCCGGCAGCAGCACCTTGGTCAGCAGCCCAAGCGGCAAATCGGCCGCAGCCCGGCCTTGTGCCTCGGGCAGCGGTGGCGAGAAGGCGAAATCGGCCAGCAGCGGCGTCGGCAAGGTGACGATGGCGGCACGTGCGGCGACCGCGCCGGCGGCCGTGCGCGCGACCACCCCGGGCCCCGACCAGTCCAGCCCCAGCACCGGGCAGCCGAGGCGGATCGGCAGCCCCTCCGCCAGCCGCGCCAGCAGGGCGCCGACGCCACCGACCGGCAGCAGGTTCGGGGCATCGAGCAGGGTGGCGGCGAAATCCTCCAGGTCCAGTGCCGCGAGGGGGGCGGCGGAGATCACCTCCCCCTCCCAGGCGGCGACCGTCGCGGCCCAGTCGCCCTCGCGAGGCACGACCTCGGCCACGCTCTGGCCGCGCGGTTCGGCCCGGACGATGGCGCGATGGAAGCGGGCGCGGGCGGCGGCCAATGCGGCGGTTTCGGACGCATCGGCGCGGCGGCCGCCGATGAAGGTCACGTCCTCACCCAAGCTATCGTGATCGGCGAGCGGGATGCCGAGCCCCCGCGCCAGCGGCGTCAGCGGGTTGGTCGCGCCGCTGTGCAGCCAGGTGGCGCCGGCATCCCAGGGGCCCCAGGGCGTGTCGCGGGTCCAGGCGCGGCCACCGACACGGTCCCGCGCCTCCAGCACCAGCACCGAGCGGCCGGCGTCCCGGATCGCGCGCGCGGCGGCGATCCCGGCGGCCCCGGCCCCGATGACCAGGACATCGGGCATGTCTGTCAGCCCGCGGCGAGTTTCGCCGCCGGGCGCGAGCGGTAGCCATCCGGGTGGCGCTGGCGCCAGTTCCAGGCGGTGGCGACCAGATCATCCAGCCGGCGCATCCGCGGCTCCCAGCCGGTGTCGATCTGGAACCTGTCCGAACGCGCGACCAGCACCGCCGGGTCGCCGGCGCGGCGCGGGGCGTCACGCACCGGCACCTTGCGCCCCGAGACGCGTTCGACGGCGGCCACCACCTCCTGCACCGTGGTGCCCGTGCCGGTGCCGAGGTTGTAGCGACAGGAGCCGACCTCCAGCCGGTCCAGTGCCGCCAGATGCGCCGAGGCGAGGTCGCAGACATGGATGTAGTCGCGGATCGCGGTGCCATCCCGCGTCGGGTAGTCGGTGCCGAAGATCGCCAGCGGCGGGCGGCGGCCGAGGGCGGCATCGATCGCGATCGGGATCAGATGGGTCTCGGGGTCATGGTCCTCGCCGAGCACCCCCTCGGGGTCGCAGCCGGCGGCGTTGAAGTAGCGCAAAGCGGCGGTGCGCAGCCCATGCACCTTGTCGGCCCAGACCAAAGCGCGCTCGATCAGGTACTTGCTCTCGCCATAGGCGTTCTGCGGGTTCGGCACCGCATCATCGGCGATGGGCGAGCCATCCTCGGGCGGCAGGAACAGCGCCGCGGTGGAGGAGAGCACGAAGCGCCGGCAGCCGCCGGCCACCGCCGCCTCGGCGAGGTTCATCGCATTGGCGAGGTTGTCGCGGCAGTAGCGGATGGGGTCGGTCATGCTCTCACCGACCAAAGAGAGGGCGGCGAAATGCAGCACCGCATCGATCTTCCAGGTCGAGAAGACCTCGGCCAGCCGCGCGCGGTCGGCCAGATCGGCGACCACCAGCGGCACATCGGCCGGCACCGCCTCGGCATGGCCCTGGCGCAGATCGTCGAGGACGACGACGCGATCGCCCCGCGCGCGCAGCGCCTGGACGGTGTGGCTGCCGATGAAGCCGGCGCCGCCGGTGACGAGGTAGGTGGAGCCGGTGCCCGCCGGAACCGGGGCCGGCATCTGCTGCTGGCGGCGGTCGGCGAGCGGGCGGATCGGGTCAGGCGCGGTCATGTCTCGTGTCCAGGCCACTGCGGCCCTGGCGTTTATGCCAGGGCCTTATGGCGGATGCGAGGCAGAGCCGTGGTGCCCAGATGGCAGCCCCCAAAAGGCGGTCCTCAGAAGGCGGTCTTGTCGCCGCCCTTGAGGCTGAGGATCTCGCGCGCCTCATCCGGGGTCGCGACCGAAAGGCCGAGGCTCTCGATGATCTGGCGCACCAGGCGGACCTGCTCGGCGTTGCTCGCGGCGAGGCGGCCGGGGCCGGCCCAGAGGCTGTCCTCCAGCCCGACACGGACATTGCCGCCCATCGCCGCGGCCATGGCGGCGATCTTGAGCTGGTTGGACCCCGCACCCAGCACCGACCACTGGTAGTTGTCGCCGAACAGGCGGTCGGCGGTGCGCTTCATGTGCAGCACGTCATCCGGATGCGCGCCGATGCCGCCTTGCAGGCCGAACACCGTCTGGATGAACAGCGGCGCCTGCACCAGCCCCTGATCGAAGAAGTATTTCAGGTTGTAGAGATGCGAGGTGTCGTAGCACTCGAACTCGAACCGGGTGTTGTTCCCGGCGCAGGTCGTCAGGATGTATTCGATATCCTTGAACGAATTGCGGAAGATGATGTCCTTGTTTTCGAGGTAGGGCTTCTCCCAGGGATGCTTGAACTCCTTGAAGCGGTTCAGCATCCCGAACAGGCCGAAGTTCATCGAGCCGAGGTTCAGCGAGGCGACCTCGGGCTTGTGGGTCGCGGCGGGGCGGACGCGCTCCTCGATCGTCATCGTCGGCGCGCCGCCGGTGGTGATGTTGATCACGCAGTTGGACGCCTGCTTGATGACGCCGAGGAAGGGGGCGAAGGCCTCGGGCGACTGGTCCGGGCTGCCGTCCACGGGGTTGCGCGCATGCAGATGGACGATGGCCGCGCCCGCCTCGGCGGCGCCGATCGCGGCCTCGGCGATCTCGGAGGCGGTGATCGGCAGATGCGGCGACATGCTGGGGGTGTGGATCGCGCCGGTGACGGCGCAGGTGATGATGACGGGGCGCGGCTTGGCCATGGGGATCAGTCCTCTTGCTTCTTATGGGCGCGCAGGGCTGCGAGTTTCTGGTCGCGCCACCGCATTTTCGCGGGCAGGTCGGTAGTGGTGGGCCATTGTTCGGCGACGCGCTGCGTGTCGTAAACCTCGGGCGCCGGCGGGGCGGCGGCCAGCCGCTTGTAGAAGCCGGTGTAGCGCGCGCAGTAATCGGCGATGCCGCCCGGCGCGTTCAACTCGATGGTCTCGAACGGGCCCATGAAGGCCCAGCGCAGGCCGAGCCCGTCCTTCACCGTCTTGTCCAGGTCCTGCGGGGTCACGTAGCCCTCATCGACCAGCCGAAACGCCTCGGCCAGCAGCGCGCCTTGCAGGCGGTTGAGGATGAAGCCCTCGATCTCCTTCAGCACGGTGATCGGCACCTGGCCGATCTCCTCATAGATCGCATGGGCGCGGGCGATGACCTCGGGCGCGGTGAACTCGGCACCGGACAATTCGACGACCGGGATCAGATGCGGCGGGTTCACCGGATGCGCGATCAGGCAACGGGCGCGGCCGTGCAGATCCTCGGCAAACAGGCTGATGCGGATGGCGCTGCTGGAGGAGGCGAGGATCGCATCCGGCGGCGCCAGGCGGTCGAGATCGGCATAGATCTGGCGCTTGATGTCGGCGAGTTCCGGCCCGTTCTCCTGCACCAGCACGACACCGGCGACGGCATCGCCCAAGGTCTCGGCGGCAGAGATGCGCGCGGCGGCCCCGGCCGGGTCGTCGCAGAGCCCGGCCTCGGCAAGGTCGCGCAGCCCCTGGGCGCAGAGCCCGACGGCGTTGGCGGCCACACCCTCCATCGGATCGAACAACCGCACCGCATAGCCGCCACGGGCAAAGATCATCGCCCAGGCGCGGCCGATCAGGCCGCTGCCGACAATCGCTACACTCTTCACAGCCACAGCACCTTCCGTCGCAGGTCTTCGTCGTCGCGGAGCAGGCGGCTTTCACCGCTCCAGGTCACGCTGCCGCGCTCCAACGCCACCGTGGTATCCGACAGGGCAAGCGCCAGGTCGAGATGGTGATCGACCAGAATGATCGAGACCTCGTGGCGCAGCTTGTCGAAGGCCTCGAAGAGTTCCTCCGAGATCGCCGGGGAGAGGCCCTCGAAGGGTTCGTCCAGCAGCAGCACGCGGGTATCGCCCATCAGCGCGCGGGCAACCGCGACCATCTGCTGTTCGCCACCCGAAAGATGATCGGCCGCGACCTTCCAACGGGTCTTGAGGCGCGGGAAGAATTCGAGCACGCGCTCCTCCTCCCAATGCCGCCCGGCGCCGGTGATGCGCTTGAGGCGCCCCAAGCCGAGGTTGTCCTGCACGCTCATCCCCGCGAAGAGCCCACGCCCCTGCGGCACGAAGCCGACGCCGAGCCGTGCCGCGCGATCGGCCGAGAGCCCCGCCAACTCGTCACCGGCCAGCATCACGCTGCCGCGGGCCGGGGGGGCGGTGCCCATGATGGTCTTGAGCAGCGTGGATTTGCCCGCGCCATTGCGCCCGAGCAGCGCCATCACCTCGCCTTTGCGTAGCGTCAGCGAGACGTCGCGCAGGATGTGGCTCTTGCCGTAGTAGGTGTTGACCTGGTCGATCACCAGCATCGCCTCGGGCTCCACCGCCGAGGCGCGGGGCTTGGAGGCCACGGCATGCGCGCCGCTGCCGAGATAGACCGCCTGCACCCGTTCATCGGTGCGCGCATCCTCGACGCCGCCATCCACGAGCACTTCGCCATCATTCATGACGGTGACGCGATCGGCGATCTGGAAGACGCGGTCGATGTCGTGTTCGACCAGCAGCACGGGAATGTCCGTGGACAGGCGCTTGATCAGATCGCCGACGCGCTGGCGTTCGGCGGCGGCAAGCCCCGCGAGCGGCTCATCCAGCAACAGGATATGCGGCCGCGTCGCCAGCGCCAGCGCCATGTCCACAAGACGCTGCCCGCCATAGGAGAGCGCGCCGGCCTCGGCATGCTCGATGCCGGCAAGCCCCATCCAGCGCACCAGCAGCGCCGTTTCCTCGTTGATCGCGGCGATGGCATGGGCCGAGCGCAGCGGCGCGAAGCGCGAGGCGTGCCGCGCCTGGATGGCGAGGCGGATGTTTTCCTCGATCGACAGGCCGGGGAAGAGGTTGGTGATCTGGAAGGACCGCCCGAGCCCCGCCCGGGTGATGGCATAGGGCTCCATCCCCGCCACCTGGCGGCCATCGAGCGTGACGGTGCCGCGATCCGGCGCGAACAGGCCGGAGAGCAGGTTGAAGGCGGTGGTTTTGCCCGCGCCATTCGGGCCGATCAGCGCATGCAGGGTCCGATCCGCAACGGCGAAGGACACATCACGCACCGCGCGAATGCCGCCGAAGGATTTTTGCAGACCCTTGGCCTCCAGCACCGGGCCCGTGCCGGAGCCGGGGCGGATGAAGGCGGCGGGCACGGGGGTCGGGTCCTCGACCCGGCGCGCGGCCATCGCCGCGGCCAGATCCGGCGCCTTGGGCAGGAAGGGCGCCAGTAGCCGCGCGGCGACACCGACGAGCCCGGTCGGGCTGAAGATGATGAAGCAGACGAAGAGCAGGCCGAAGATCAGCAGCCAGTTCGCCGTGTAGATCGACAGGAATTCGCGGAACAGGATGTAGAACAGCGCGCCCAAGGCGGGGCCGAGGAAGGAGCGCATGCCGCCGATGACCACCATGGCCAGCAACTCGCCCGAGAAGGCGATGGTCATCGGATCGGCGCTGGCGAAGCGGTGGTTGAAGACGCTGAGCACGCCGGCCAGCGCCGTCAGGCTCGCGGAGGCCACGAAGGCGAGCAGCTTGTAGTGGTTGGTGTTGTAGCCGACGAAGCCGGCGCGCTGCTCATTCTCGCGGATCGCGACCAGCACGGTGCCGACCGGCGAGGCATGGAAGCGCCACAGCGCGGCGCAGACGCCGAAGGCGATCACCGCGACCAGCGCGTAATACCAGTTGGAGTCGTCCAGCAGCCCCCGACGTTCGATGCCGCCGAGGCCGTTCTCCCCGCCGGTCAGATCGGTCCAGCGGAAGGCGATGGCATAGAACATCGCTGTCAGCGCCAGGGTCAGCAGCGAGAAATACACCCCGCGCCGGCGCAGGATCACAAGCCCCGCGACCGCCGAGCCGAGGCCCACGATCAGCAGCGCGCCAACCCCCGGCCCGATCACCGAGCCCGGCATGAACTCGCGTTGCAGGATCGCCGCGGCGAAGGCGCCGAGCCCGAACCAGACGCCATGCCCGAAGGAGACAAGGCCGGTGGTGCCGACGAGGATGTTCAGCCCCATGGCGGCGATGGCGAAGATCACGACATCGGTCGCGGTCTTCGTGGTCAGCCCCAGCACATCGAGTGCGAAGGGCAGCAGGATCAGCGCCACCAGGGCGATGAGAAGGGAACGGAGCTCACGCATCTTCGGTCACTCGAACTTCTGGATGCGTTCGCCGAACAGGCCGCGCGGGCGCAGCAGCAGGACGAGCACCATGAGGAGATAGACCGAGGCCTCCGTGGCCGACGGCACATAATAGGCGGCAAGGCCGCGCACGACGCCGACGATGAAGGCGGCCGCGACCACCCCCCAGAAGGAACCGAGTCCGCCGATGACGACGACGACGAAGGCGAAGGTGAGGATCTCCGCGCCCATGGCCGGATGCACGCCGGTGATCGGCGCCGACATCACACCGGCAAGGGCGGCGAGCCCGACCGCGATGGCGACCACCGCACTCATATAGGGCTTCAGCGAGATGCCGAGGGCGGCGACCATGTCGGGGTTCTGCACGCCGGCCCGCACGACGCGCCCGAAGGCGGTGCGCGTCAGCAGCAGCCAGAGCCCGAGCACCGCGATGGCGGCGACCAGCAGGATCAGCAGGCGGTAGCGCGAGAAGATCAGCTCGCCGATGATGACCTGGCCACGCAGCGCCATCGGGATCGAGAAGGGCACCGGGGCCGCGCCCCAGATCATGCGGAACGCCTGCTCGGCGACCATGGCGAGGCCGAAGGTCAGCAGCAGCCCCAGGATCGGATCGCCGCGATAGAAGCGTCGCAACAGGAAGCGTTCGACCAGCAGGCCGAGCAGCCCGACCAGCACCGGCGAGACCACGAAGGCGCCCCCGAAGCCGATCGTCGGCGCCAGCGCCACGGTCAGATAGGCGCCCAGCGCGAAAAACGCGCCATGCGCGAGATTGACGATCCCGCCGAGCGAGAAGATGAGCGACAGCCCAAGCGCGATCAGCAGATAGAAGGCGCCGATCAGCAGCCCGTTGAGGACCTGCTCGAAGACGAAGACGATTTCCAAGTCGGGAATCCCCGTGGAGGGGGGCCGCGGATCGCGGCCCCCGTTACGCGGTCAGCGGAAGGTGCAGGCGTTCTCTTCGGCCGTGGCCGCGATGGCCTCCAGCGATTCATTCGCCGCGGGCACCGCATCGCCAGGGCTGAAGATGTCCCAACGGTTCTTGACCTCGGCCGGCGGCAGCGCCGTCACCGCATAGGCTTCCTGCATCAGCTGGTGATCGCGCTTGCGGAAGTAGCCTTCGCGGGTCTTGAGGATGTCCATGCGGCCCTCACCCTCGAAATGCTCGACGATCTTCATCCCGTCGGTGCCGCGGGTCGCGGTCATCGCCTGGGCGACGAGCTTGAGCGCGGTGTAGTCGCCCCAGGCCTGGTTCTCCGGCGGGCGGCCATACTTCGTCGTGAAGGCGCGGACAAAAGCCTGCGCCGAGGGCGCCTGGATCATGTGGTGCCACATCACCGGCCAGGTGCCGAGGAAGTTGCCCTCGCCGGCGCCCCAGGCGAGCGCCGTGTCGAAGCCGAAGCCCGCGACCGGGAAGCGCAGCCCGAATTCCGAGTACTGCTTGAGGAAGTTGGTGATCTGCGCGCCCGCGAGGTTCGCCACCACGAGGTCCGGCCGCGCCTGGCGGATCTTCAGCAGGAAGGGCGAGAAGTCGGTGAGGTCGGTCGGGATCAGATCCTCGCCCGCGACGGTGCCGCCGGCGCCGCCCATGAAGTTCTTGGCGACGCGCAGCAGATCGTGGCCGAAGGCGTAGTCGGCGGTCAGCGCGTAATACTTCTTGCCGCGGACCAGCCCCTTGGCGACCAGCGCGCGGCCGACCGTCTTCACATACATCGAGTTCTGGCCCTCGACGTGGAACATGAAGCGCTGGCAATCGGAGCCGCGCAGCGCGTCGGAATTGGCGCCGGTGTTCACGAAGAGCACGCGCTCGCGGTTCACGACCTGGGCGATGGCCAGCGCGGTCGCGGAATTGATTTCGCCGACGATGGCGGCGACCTTGTCGCGCTGCACAAAGCGTTCGGCCTTGGCGCTGCCGGTCTGGGGATTGACGCTGTCTTCCATCAGCAGCTCAAGCCGCTTGCCGTTGATGCCGCCGGCGGCATTGATCTCCTCGCCCGCGAGCTGGATCGCCTGCACGGCATATTCGCCCAAGGGCCCGAGAAAGCCCGTGCGCGGCGTCAGATGCCCGATGCGGATGACATCGGACTGGCCATAGGAGATGGAGGGGGCCGCAAGGCCGATGGCGGAAGCGGCCAGAAGGCCGCGGCGAGAAACTTGCATGTTACTTTCCTCCTGATCGGCTGTTGCCGCCGACTGTGATCACGGTTCATAGTTGCGCGGGAAACGCGAACTTGTCCAGCAGCCAAAAAACGACACCCCCGACCATGGGGGAAACTGCCTATGGCCAGATTGCTGGCCTGCTCACATCCGGACGCGTCGCGCCTGGGGAGAGACTGTCGCTGCGCGACCTTGCCGAACGGCTCGGCACCTCCACCATGCCCATCCGCGCCGCGGTCGGCCGGCTTGCCGAATATGGCGCGCTGGAAGTCTCGCCGAACCGCGCGGTGCGGGTGCCGGTGATGTCGGCGCTCCAGTTTTCCGAACTGACCGATCTGCGGCAGGAAATGGAAGGCCTGGCCGCCGAACGCGCCGCGATGGCCGCGACTCCCGCCGATATATCAGCGATCGCGCGGATCGAGGGGAGCTTTGCCGCCGCCGTGCGGCGCAAGAACCCCGATGGCGGCCGCGCCGTCGCCTTGAACCGGGATCTGCATTTCGCGATCTATGCCGCTGCACGCATGCCTTTGCTGCAAAGCATCATCGAGCGTCTGTGGCTGCTCGCGGGCCCCGTGCTGAACCTCGACATGCGCGCCGATCCGCGCCGCCTCGCCAATTCCCCCGCGCCGCGGTTCCACGCCGCCGCCTTGGCCGCGTTGCGCGCCCACGATGGCGCCGCGGCCCGCGCCGCCATTGCCGGCGATATCGCCGAAGCCGCCGCCTTCATCCAGGCGCGCGGCATATTGAAGGAAGAATGATCATGGATCTTGGCCTGAACAACGCGCGCGTCCTGGTCACCGCCGGTGCCGGCGGCATCGGCCGCGCCATCGCCGAGGCCTTCGCCGGGGAAGGCGCCTCCGTCCATGTCTGCGACGTCGATGATGCGGCCCTGGCCTCCCTCCCCGCCGGGATCACCGGCGAGCATTGCGATGTCTCGGATCGCGCGGCGGTCGGCTCCATGTTCGGGCGGATCGATCGGCTCGACGTGCTGGTGAACAATGCCGGCATCGCCGGCCCGACCGGCCTGGTCGAGGACATCAACCCCGAGGACTGGGATCGCTGCCTGGAGATCTGCCTGACCGGGCAGTTCAATGTCGCGCGGCTCGCGATTCCCTTGCTGCGGCGCAGCACGAATGGCTCCATCACCAATCTCTCCAGCGCCGCCGGGCGCTTCGGCTTCGGCATGCGGGCACCTTACGCGGCGGCGAAATGGGGCGTGATCGGCTTCACCAAATCGCTGGCGATCGAATTGGGCGGCGCCGGCATCCGGGTGAATGCGATCCTGCCCGGCCTCGTCTCCGGCGACCGGCAGCGCCGGGTGCTGGAGGCCAAGGCCCAGGCCCGCGGCGTCGCCTTCGCCGAGATCGAGGCCCAGGCCTTCGCCTATGCCAGCATCAAGGATTACGTGAGCCCGCAGCAACTGGCCGACCAGATCCTGCTGCTCGCCAGCCCGCGCGGCCGGACCATCAGCGGCCAGGCCATTGCCATCGATGGCGATCTCCAGATGCTGTCTTAAAAAAACGGCCTGAAAACACGGAGGGCGCGCTCATGCACATCGACTACTATGCCTCGCTCAACTCCCCCTGGACGCATCTCGGTGCGGCGCGGATCGAGGCGCTGGCGAAAAAATACCACGCCACGCTGCGGATCTTCCCGGTGGATTTCGGCACCATCTTCGCCGGCTCCGGCGGGCTGCCGCTGCCCAGGCGCTCGCCGCAGCGCCAGGCCTATCGGATGATGGAGCTGCGCCGCTGGCGCGCGGCACTGGACATCCCCATCCACCCCGAGCCGAAGTTCTTCCCCGTGCGGGAAGCCCTCTCCGCCCAATGCGCCATCGCGGCGCGGGAGACGGTGGGCGATGCCGCCGCCGTCACCCTCGCGCATCGCGTGCTGAAGGCGCTGTGGGAGGAGGAGCAGGACACCGGCGACCCCGAATGCCTCGCCCGGCTGATCACCGAGGTCGGGCTGGATGCCGAGGCGCTGCTCGCCGCCGCCCCCGCCTATGCCGATCGCCGTCTGGCCGATACCTCCGACGCCCTGGCGCGGGGCGTCTTCGGCGCGCCCTCCTATGTCATCGGCCATGAGATCTTCTGGGGCCAGGACCGGCTGGAGTTTGTGGAGCGCCGCCTCGCCCAGGGCTGAACCCGACACAGTCCAGCCGTTTTTGCGGGGCATGCTGGGGCGTTCCAGCCCCCGAGGTCCGATGCCCGAGCCCGCCCCCGCCCTGTCGGTCGTGGTCCCCGCCTATGATGAGCAGGAGGTGCTCGGCGCCTTCCATGCCCGGCTTGTCGCCGCCATGGAGGGCATCGGCCGCCCCTGGGAGGTCGTCTATGTGAATGACGGGTCCAAGGACGCGACCCTGCCTTTGCTGCTGACCCTGCGGGAGGCCGATCCGCGCGTCGCGGTGCTGAACCTCAGCCGCAACTTCGGCAAGGAGATCGCGCTGACCGCCGGGCTCGACCATGCCCGCGCCACCGAGGCGGTGGTGGTGATCGACGCCGATTTGCAGGACCCGCCCGAGGTGATCCCCGACCTCGTCGCCGCCTGGGCCGAGGGCTTTGACGTGGTCTATGCCCAGCGCAGCGTGCGCCACGGCGAATCCTGGATGAAGCGGACCACCGCCGCGGGATTCTACCGGGTGATGCAGAACCTCGGCGGGCGGGTAGAACTGCCCAAGGACACCGGCGATTTCCGCCTGATGAGCCGCCGCGCCCTGGATGCGCTGCTGCGGCTGCGGGAAACCCATCGCTTCATGAAGGGGCTGTTCGCCTGGGTCGGGTTTCCCTCGCGCGCCGTGCTGTATGAACGCGCGCCGCGCGCGGCCGGCACCACCAAATGGAACTGGTGGAAGCTGTGGAACCTGTCGCTGGAGGGCATCACCAGCTTCACCGTCGGGCCGCTCAAGATCGCGACCTATGCGGGGCTCGTGACCGCCGTGATCTCGCTGATCTATGGCTTGCAGGTGATCGCCAAGACGATCCTCTTCGGCAACCCGGTCGCGGGCTATCCGAGCCTGATGGCGGTGGTGCTGTTCCTCGGCGGCGTGCAGTTGATGACGCTCGGCATCATCGGCGAATACCTCGGCCGCATCTTCAACGAGACGAAGAACCGGCCGCTGTATCTGGTGGAACGGCATCTGCCGAGCGGCGAGTAAGGCCACAGGCCAGCGCCTGCCCCACCACGGCGCAGCCCGGGGGGGCCAGGGCGCGGGCGGCGGGCAGGAACAGCCGCAGCTCGCCGGGCCCGATCGGGGTCGCGGCCAGTTCGGTGTCGCGGCAGACCGGGGGGGTGCGCCAGCGGGCGACCTGCATGGTGTTCACCGGAATGGCGGTCTCCGAGGCCAGCGCGAGCGCCTGCTGCGCGAGGCTGAAGCTCTCCTCATCCCGCGGCGCGATGCAGGGCCAGCTTGGGAACAGGCTCAGCCGCTCATGCGTGGCGAAGAGCGCGCGCAGGGGGGCGGCCTCCAGCCCCCAGGCCGGGCGGCGGGCGGCCCAGTCGTGCAGTGCTGCGCGCATCGGCACGGCATCGGCGAATTGCAGCAGCCCCAGCGCCAGCACCAGCCATGGCCGCCAGCGCGCCAGCAGCAGCGCCACGCCGATCAGCAGCACATAGGCGACCGGCCAGAAGAAGCGGCCGGAGGCGCGGAATTGCTCCAGCACCGCCGGCGCCTGCCCCAAATCCAGGATGATCTGCGAGCCGAGCCCGACCCGCTGCGACACCGCCAGCACGGTCAGCCCCAGCATCGCCAGCGCCAGCCCGGCGTGTCGCCGCACCAGATCCCAGGCGCCGCCATGCCACAGCGCCAGCACCAGCCCGAGCAGCAGCCCCGCGCCCAGCCAGTTGAACCCCTCCCACCCGCCAAAGCCGGTGGCATCGACCTCCGTGGTCACCAGCCCCGGCAGCAGGCCGGAGCGATAGGGCCAGACCGGCGAGAGCAGGTTCATGGCGTAGCGCCCGTAGCCGCCATCCCCGACCGCGCCGAAATAGCCGAACAGCACCATGACCAGCAGCACCGCCGCCATGCAGGCGCCGAGCCCCGCCGCCGCCATGATCCAGCCCCGCTCCCGACCCCGGTTTGGGCGCAGCAGCAGGGTCAGCGGCACGGCGGCCAGCAGCGCCATGCCCATCATCATCAGATAGGGGTGCGCCAGCAGCATCGCGACCGAGAGCGCCACCGCCGCCGGCCAGAGCCGCGGCCCCCGCACCAGCCGCGGGTACAGGCCGAGTGACAATAATAATAAAAAATGGCCGCCGAGGGCCGCATGACCATAGCGGCCGAGCCAGGCGGGGGTGCTGAGGGCGGCCAAAGCGACCCCGATCGCCGGCAGAAGCCGCTTTTCGCCCGCCCCGCGCAGCGCCCAGACCGCGGCCACCGGCTGCAACACGCAGGAGATGGCGTACCAGATCCCGATGCCGTGAAAGCCCTGCGGCAGCCAGGCGGCGACCAGTTTCAGCGGCAGCGCCAGCAGCGGGATGCCATCGGCGAAGGCGATGTTCAGCCCCTCCGGCGTGTTCAGGTTCATCGCGAACAGCGGCGGCCAGCGCCATGAATCCTGGAGGAAATAGCGCTGCGCGATGATGTGCTGCGCGGCATCTCCGACGGGCGCCCAGGCCATTCCGGCATGGGGAAGCAGGACGTCCGGCGGGAAGGTCCAGGCCGCCAGGACCAGGCCCAGAAGGGCTGCGAGGAGGTAGGCCCGGGCTCTGCGTGACACGCCGTTTTCCTCGATTTTCTGGCCTCGACGCGGCTCTACAGGCCGAATGGCGACGGGGGCAACCCCGGGGCCGCGGCGCCTTATTGCGCTGCCATATTCTTGCCCCAACCCGGTCGCAAACGCGACGTGTCCGGGGTCCATAAGATTGGCTCTGCCGGATCGAACGGTGGTGGGTGGGTGCCTTCAGGGTGGCATCCGGCACCGATTGGGTTTGGCGAGTTTTCTGGAATGGGGTCCGTTATGTCGGGTGCCGAATTTACCAATACGCTGCGGCCGCGAGCCTCTGCTCGTGCCAACCTCCCGGGCCTGTCCCTGGGTGGGCCGAATGCCGGTGCTTTCGCTGCCGATACCCTGCGCCCCGTCGCCAAGCGCGGCATGGACATCATTGGCGCCAGCCTGATGCTGCTGGCCCTCGCCCTGCCCTTCCTGGTCCTCGCCCTGCTGGTGCGGCTGGATGGCGGCGCGGCGATGTTCGCCCATAAGCGCGTCGGCCGTGGCGGTCGCTACTTCGGCTGCCTGAAGTTCCGCAGCATGGTCCCCGATGCCGAGGCGCGCCTCAATGAAGTGCTGGCGAACGACCCCGCCGCCCGCGCGGAATGGGAGGCCTCGCGCAAGCTGAAGTCCGACCCGCGCGTGACCCGCATCGGCCGGTTCCTGCGTGCCTCCAGCCTCGACGAGCTGCCGCAGCTGATCAACGTGCTGCGTGGCGACATGAGCCTGGTCGGGCCGCGCCCGGTGCAGGCCTCCGAACTCGCCGCCTATTATGGCGCGGCCTCCGAGCACTATCAGATGGTCCGCCCCGGCATCACCGGCCCCTGGCAGGTCAGCGGCCGCAGCGAGACTTCCTATGACCGGCGCGTGGCGCTGGATGTGGCCTATGTCATGCAGCCCTCGCTGGTCGAGGACATCCGTCTGCTGCTCAAGACCCCGGCGGCCGTGCTGCTCCGGCGCGGCGCCTACTGACCCCATGGCATCC
The DNA here is from genome assembly GCF_003253705.1 of Humitalea rosea. Lineage (GTDB taxonomy): Bacteria > Pseudomonadota > Alphaproteobacteria > Acetobacterales > Acetobacteraceae > Humitalea > Humitalea rosea. The sequence goes on along the minus strand of NZ_QKYU01000005.1, from coordinate 94,180 downwards.
CACGCGGAGACGCCCCGCGTACCCGACGACAAGACGGCCCGCACCAGTGCGGGCCGTTTGGTTTCAGGCGTCGCCTGGAACGCGCTCGGCCGCGGCCTGCCCTTGGTTCTCGCCCTTGCCCTGACGCCGGTTCTGGTCGCCCAGTTGGGCGTGGAGCGGTGGGGGCTGTTCACCCTCGCCCTGGCCCTGGTCGGGGTCTTCGGCATCCTGGATCTGGGCGTTGGCCCGGCGCTGACGCGGGCCCTCTCCGAACGCATCGGCAATGGCAAGACGGAAGGCGAGGCCCAGCTTGTGGGCGCCGCCATCCTGACGCTCGGCGGGCTCAGCGTCTTCGGCGCGATCGTCGTCTGGTTCGGGTTGCCGGTGCTGGTCGGGCGCGTGCTGAACGTGCCGCCGAGCCTGCAGGCCGAGGCGATCGACGCCATGCGCGTGCTGGTGTTGGCGGCCCCGCTGGTGGTGGTGAATGCAGCCCTCTGGGGCGTTCTGGCCGCGCATCAGAAATTCCGGGCGGCGAACCTCGTCACCATCCCGGTCGGCGTCTTCTACTACCTCGGCCCGGTGCTGGCGCTGATGGCCTGGGATTCCCTGGTCGCGGTGATGCTGGCGCTGGTCGCCTGCAGGCTTGCGAACACGCTCTCCTACCTCGTGCTGGTGAAGCCGCTGGTGCCGGGGCTGCGCCTGACCGGCATCCGCCTGGCCCCGGTGCTGCCGCTGCTGCGGATCGGCGGGTGGATGACCTTCTCCTCGGCGCTGATGCAGCTGCTGCTCTACGCCGACCGCTTTCTGGTCGGCGCGATGCTGACCCTGGCCGCCGTCGCCTATTACGCGACGCCGCTCGACCTCGTGCTGCGCTTCTGGATCCTGCCGGTCGCGGTGGCGCAGGCGTTGTTGCCGGCGCTGGCCTCCAGCTTTCGGACCCTGCCGGTGGAGACGGCGGCGCTGCTGCGGCGTGGCGCGCTGCTGATCGGCACCATCGTGCTGCCGGCCTGCCTGCTGATCGTCGCCTTCGCGCATACGCTGCTGTCGCTGTGGCTGGGCGCGGGCTTCGCGGATGGCGGGGCCTCGGTGCTGCGCATCCTCGGCGTCGGCATCCTGTTCAGTTGCGTCGCCTTCGCGCCCTCCAGCCTGATCGATGCGATCGGGCGGCCGGATGTGACGGCCGGGTTCTCGGTCGGGCAGGCGGTGGTGTTCCTGCCGCTTTCGGCCCTTTCGCTCTACTGGTTCGGCATTGAGGGCGCGGCCATCGTCTGGGCGCTGCGCTCGGCGCTGGATTGCTTCGGGCGGCTGGTCATCGCGGGCTGGCTCTACCCGCCGGCGCTGATCGCAGTGCGGACGGTGATGCCGGCGCTGGCGGCGGGCGGGCTTGGCCTCGCGGCGGCGGCGGCGGTGCCTTCGGTCGGGCTGGCCATCGGTTTCGGGCTGGCGGCGATGGCGGGATTTGGCGGCTTCGGCTGGCGGGCGCTGGTCGCCGAGGAACGCCAGGGGCTGGTCCAGGCCATTCTCCACCCACGCCGGAGTCTCCGTTTGTGAGCGGGCTGATCGTCAATGGCCGCTTCCTCTCCCAGGGGCTGACCGGCGTGCAGCGCTTCGCGACCGAGGTCACCTCGGCGCTGGCGGCGCTGACCCCGCTGCGGGTCGTCGTGCCCCCTGGGGTCGTGGTCGCGCCCTTCGCGACCGAGGTCGTCGGCACCCTCACCGGCAATGCCTGGGAGCAGTTCGACCTGCCCCGCCATGTGCGCGGCCAGGTGCTGCTGAACCTCGGCAATGCCGCCCCGCTGCTGGTCGGGCGCAGGCAGGCGGTGGTGATCCATGATGCCGGCGTCTTCGATACCCCGGACTCCTATTCCCTCGCCTTTCGCGCCTGGTACCGGCTGATGCATGCGGGGCTGGCGCGGCGTGGGGCACGGCTCGTGACCGTGTCGCAGTTTTCGCGCGGGCGGATCGCGACGCGGCTTAACATCGACCCCGCGCGCATCGCGGTGATGCCCGAGGGCGGCGAGCATATTTTGCGCATGCGGCCGGACCAGGGGGTGCTGGAGCGGCACGGCTTGCAGCGCGGGCGCTATGCGCTCGCCGTCGGCACCAGGGCCGCGCACAAGAATCTCGCCGCGCTGTCCGGTGCGGCGGAGATGCTGGCCACGCGCGGCATGTCGCTCGCCGCGGCGGGCGCGGCCGATCCCTCGGTGTTCCGCCCGGCGACGGGTGGGCCGGGGGCGGTGGCGCTCGGCCGCGTCACCGATGCCGAGTTGCGGGCGCTGTACGAGAACGCGCTCTGCCTCGTCTTCCCCTCGCGCTACGAGGGGTTTGGCCTGCCGCCGCTGGAGGCGATGGTCTGCGGCTGCCCCGTGGTCGCCTCCCGCGCCGGCGCGGTGCCCGAGGTCTGCGGCGATGCCGCGCTGTGGTTCGACCCGGCCGAGCCCGAGAGCCTGCCCCAGGCGCTCGCCCGGCTGATCGACGAGGAGGGCCTCGCCGAGGCCTGCGTCGCGCGCGGCCACGCCATCGTGCCGCGCTTCACCTGGGCGCGGGCCGCGAATTGCCTGTTGCGGCTGATCGAGGATGTGCCGGCATGAAGGTCGCCATCATCCATGAATGGCTCGACAGCTACGCGGGTTCCGAGCGCGTGGTGGAGCAGTTGATCCGGTGCTGGCCTCAGGCCGATGTCTTCGCCGTCTGCGATTTCCTGCCCGAGGCCGAACGCCATTTCCTCGCCGGCAAAACACCGAAGACGACCTTCATCCAGCGGTTGCCCTTCGCGAAAAAGCGCTTCCGCTGGTATCTCGGGCTGATGCCGCTGGCGATCGAGCAGCTCGACATGTCGGGCTATGATCTTGTCGTCTCCTCCTCCCATGCCGTCGCCAAGGGCGTGCTGACCGGGCCGGGGCAGGTGCACATCTCCTATATCCATTCGCCGATGCGCTACGCCTGGGATCTGCAGCCGCAGTATCTGCGCGAGGCCGGGTTGGAGACGGGGCTGAAGGGCGCCTATACGCGCTGGCTGCTGCACAAGATGCGGCATTGGGACCGCTCCTCGGCCGCCGGTGTCGATGTGCTGGTCGCGAACTCCGCCTATATCGCCGCGCGCATCCAAAAAGTGTGGCGCCGGTCCTCGGTGGTGATCCATCCGCCGGTGGATGTGGAGGGTTTTGCGCTGCGGCGGGAGAAGGAGGACTACTTCCTCGTCGCCTCCCGCATGGTGCCGTACAAGCGCGTCGAGGTGGTGGCCGAGGCCTTTGCCGCGATGCCCGATCGGCGCCTCGTCATCGTCGGCGACGGGCCGAACATGGCGGCGGTGCGGGCGGCGGCAGGTGCCGCGCCGAACATCGAATTCCGTGGCCGCGTGGACCAGCCCGAGCTTGTGCGCCTGACCCAGGGCGCCCGCGCCTGCATCCATGCCGCCGAGGAGGATTTCGGCATCGCCATGGTCGAGGCCCAGGCCTGCGGCACGCCGATGATCGCCTTTCATCGTGGTGGGGCCAGGGACATTGTCATCCCCCCCCCGGCCGAGGCGCCGACCGGGCTGCTGTTTTCCGAACAGAGCGCCGACTCGGTGATCGCCGCACTGGCCGAGTTCGATGCCGTGGAAGCGACCATCACCCCCGAGGCCTGCCGCGCCAATGCGATGCGCTTCAGCCAGCAGGCCTTCCGCTCCGCCATGCTCGATCTGGCGGCGCGGTCATGAGCCTCTCGCTGATCGTCGCGACGCGCGGCCGCACCGAGGAACTATCGGCGCTGTTCGACACGCTGCGGGCGCAGGGGCGTTCGGATCTGGAGGTGATCGTCGTCGATCAGAACGGCGATGACCGGCTGGGGCCGATCATGGCGCGGCATACCGCGCGGCTGATGCTGCGTTGGCTGCGCTCGGATGTCGCCAATGCCTGCCATGCCCGCAACCTCGGGCTGCGCCACGCGCGCGGCGATGTGGTGGGCTTCCCGGATGATGACTGCCTCTATCTGCCCTATGTGCTGGACCGGGTGGCGGCGGGGTTCGCGGCCGCGCCCGACCTCGCGATCCTGTCCGGCCCGGCGGCCTCGCCCGAGGGGGGCTTGGGCTCCGGCCGCTGGCGCGCGGAGGGGGGTGCGATCGACCTCGGCACTGTCTGGACCAGCGTCATCGAGTTCAACCTGTTCCTGCGGCGGGAGGTGGCGATGGCGCTCGGCGGCTTCGACGAACGCATGGGGCCGGGCACGCCCTTCGGCTCCTGCGAGGGCAATGACCTGGTCGCGCGCGCGATCGAGGCCGGGCATCGCGCCGCCTATGACCCGAGCCTGCGGATCGAGCACCCGGACAAGCGCCTCACCCCGGTCGCGGTGCAGCGGGCGGGGCTGTACGGCGCGGGCTTCGGGCTGGCGCTGCGGCGCCATGCGGGGCTCCGCACCTGGGCGAATTTCGTGATCCGCCCGGCCGGCGGCATGGTGCTGAGCGCGCTGCACGGGCGGGGGCTGGAACGGGAGTATTACGCCGCGACCCTGTGCGGGCGGCTGCGCGGGTTGATGGCACGCCCCGACCGCGCGCCGCTGCCGCCGCTGGAGCCGGCATGAGGATCGCCCTCGGCATCGCCACCCGCGGCCGCCCCGGCATCCTGGCCGAGGTGCTCGCGGAGCTTGCACAGCAGACCCGCCCGCCGGACCGCATCCTGGTCTGCCATGTCGGGCCGGAGGATGTGGCCGACCTGCCCGCGCGTCACCCCGAGGTGCTGTTCCTGACCGCCCCCGCCGGGCTGCCGCGCCAGCGCAACGCCATCCTGGATGCGGCGGAAGACTGCGATCTGGTGCTGTTCCTCGACGACGACTTCCTGGCCGCACCCGCCTTCCTGGCGGCGGTCGAGGCGGTGGCGCTGGCCCGCCCCGATGCCGTGGTGCTGACCGGCACCGTGCTGGCCGATGGCGCCAAGGGCCCGGGGCTGAGCCTGGCCGAGGGCCGCGCGATCCTGGCCGCCGACAGCTACGACGGCGGGATCGCCGATGCCGTCCCGCATTTCAACGGCTATGGCTGCAACATGGCGTTCCGGATGGCGCCGATGCGCGCGCATGGCATCCGCGTGGACGAGGCCCTGCCCGCCTATGCCTGGTACGAGGATATCGACGTCTCCCGCCGTCTCGGCGCGCATGGCGCGATCCTGCGGCTGGCCGGCGCCCGAGGGGTGCATCTGGGGGTGAAGATCGGGCGGACGCCGGGGCTGAAGCTCGGCTACAGCCAGGTGGTGAACCCGGTCTATCTGGCGCGCAAAGGCAGCTTTCCCTGGAGCCACGCGCTGCCTTCGGCGGGGCGGCATTGCCTGATCAACCTGCTGCGCTCGGCGCGGCCGGAGGCGCATGTGGACCGCTGGGGGCGGTTCCGGGGGAACATGCTGGGGGTCTGGGAACTGGTGACGGGGCGGGCATCGCCGGGGCGGATTTTGGAGCTGTAGCGGACGGTTTCCGCACGTCACCGTCCGTCCCGAACCACCGCCGCATCCGACACCACATTCCCATCCACCACCTCCACGATCCGGTCGCAACGCTGCGCCAGCCGCGGGTCATGCGTGACGATGAGGAAGGTGGTGCGGTTCACCCGGTTCATCTCCCGCAACACATCGAAGACGCCATCGGCGGATTTGGTGTCGAGGTTCCCGGTCGGCTCATCCGCCAGCACCAGCGCCGGCGCCATCGCCAGCGCGCGGGCGATCGCCACCCGCTGCTGCTGCCCGCCCGAGAGGTTGCCGACCCGCGCATCCCGCCAGGGCAGCAGCCCGACGCGGTCGAGCAGCGTCTCGGCGCTCCGCCGCATCGCCGCATCCGGGTGGCCGCGGTCCAGCAACTGCGGCATCAGCACGTTCTCGGCCGCGGTGAAGGCGCCGATCAGGTGATGGTGCTGGAAGATGAAGCCGATGCTGTGCCCGCGCAGCCGGGTCAGCGCCGCATCATCCAGCACCCGCGTGTCATGGCCTTCCAACTCCAGCGCGCCGGCGGTCGGCCGGTCCAGCAGCCCGATCAGGTTCAGCAAGGTGCTCTTGCCCGAACCGGAGGGGCCGATCAGCGCGACGAATTCCCCGCGCCGCAGCGACAGGTCGATGCCATGCAGCACCTCGACCTCGGTCGGCAGGCCGAGGTTGAAGCTTTTCCGCACCCCCTCCAGCCGCAGGACGTCGGCGTCAGCCACGGATCGCCTCGACCGGGTCCAGCCGGGAGGCGCGCATCGCCGGGGCCATGGCGGCCAGCACCCCGGTCAGCGCCGCGACCACCGCCGCCAGGACAAAAAGCTGCGGATCGATCACCAGCGGAAACAGCTCGGTGCCATCCGCCTGCCGCGCGCTGGCGTGGAACAGCAGCAGCCCGCCCAGCGCCAGCACCGAGCCGATGAGCGATCCGGCCAGCCCGAGCACGCCGCCCTGGATCAGGAAGACGCGCAGGATCTGCCCGCGCCTTGCCCCCATGGCGCGCAGAATCCCGATCTCACGCGACCGCTGCACCACCGAGACCACCAGCACGCTGGCCATCCCGAGCGCCACCGACAGCCCGACCGACAAGCGGATCACGGTATTGGTGGTCTGCTGCGCGCTGACCGCGGTGAAGAACTGCAAATTGGTGCGGATCCAGCTGTCGGCGCGCACCCCGGTCATGCCGTTGATCGCCTGGGCGATCACCTCGGCCGCATAGGGGTCGCGCACCGTCAGCTGCAGGCTGGTGACGCCGCCGGTCAGCCCCAGCAGGCTCTGCGCGGTGCGCAGGGCGACGAAGGTGGTGCGCTCGTTCACCCCCCGATTGCCGAGGTCGAACAGCCCCGCCACCGTCAACGTGGCTTCGTGCCCCGCCCCCGAGGTGACGCGCAGCTTGTCCCCCGCCGTGACCCCGAGGTCGGTCGCGAGATCGGTGCCGATCACGATATCCTCGCTGTTCAGCCGCAGCTGGCCGGTCACCATGCTGGCCGGCAGGTCGACGATGCGGAAATACGCCTCCGGCTGCACACCGGTCAGGGTGATCGAGCGGCTCGCCTCGCCGCGTACCGCAAGCCCGGCGCCGCTCGCGACCTCGGTCGCCACCGCGATCTGCGGCATGGCGGTCATCTGCGTCAGGACCGTCTGCCACTGGTCGATGGAGCGCAGCCGCTGCGCCGGCCGCTGCACGACCGCATCCGGGATCACCCCCAGCGCCGCCCGCAAGGGCCGCGCGACCTCATCCGGCGGCAGCATCACGATATGCGCCTGGGCGCTGAGCACGCGGCGCAGGAAATTGGTCTGCAACCCCGCCAGCAGCGCCGACATGAAGACGATGACCGCGACGCCGACCGAAACCCCGGCCAGGACGAACAAGGTCTGCGTCCAGCCATCGCGCAGGAACCTGATGCCGGCGATCCATTCGAAGGGCAGCCAGCGGTTCATTCCCGCGGCACCCGCAGCCGGCCACCGTCACCGACCGTGGCGGCGGCCGGCAACACGCGGTCGCCTTCGGCGAGGCCCTCCAGCACCTCGACCTGCTGCGCCCCGCGCAGGCCGATGCGGATGGGGCGGCGCCGCGCATGCCCTTCCTCGACGCGCAGCACCCAGGGCTCGGCGGTCGCCGCGCCATGCACGGCGGAGACCGGCAGCACCAGTGTCGCGGCCCGCTCCGCCACCGCGATATCCACCGACACCGTCATATCCTCGCGCAGATAGGCGGGCGGCGCGGGCACGCGCAGCTTGGCCTCGACCGAGGCACGCTGCGCATCGACGCCGGGGTTGAGGTAGGTCAGCTCGGCGACAAAGCGCTCCGTCGGATAGGCATCGGCCGAGGCCATGGCCTGCTGCCCGACCGTGACCAGGCCGAGGTTGCGTTCGTCGATCTGCACGATGACCTGGGTCTCGCCCCTTGGCGCCAGGACCATCAGCACCTGGTTCGGCTGCACCACCCAGCCCGGCTCGACATCGCGCCCGATCAGCGTGCCGGCGACGGGGGCGCGGATACGGGTATAGTCGGACCGCGACCGGGCCGATTGCAGCGCCGCCCGCGCCTGGCGCTGCGCGGTTTCGGCGACCACGAAATCAGTGCCGCCGGGGCTGCTGCTCGCGACCTGCAGCCGCGCGGAACGTAGCTGCGCCTCGGCGACATCCAGGGTTTTCCGTACGGCATCGACCTGGACCTGGGTCTCGAAGCCGCCGCCACGCAGGCTTTCGGCGCGGCGGAACTGTTGCTGGGCGTTCAGCAGATTGGCCTCGGCCTGGCGCAGGTTTTCCTGGGCGACCGGCAGGGTCAGCTCGGTCATCTGGCGCAGCCGCGCCTCGGCCTGTTCAAGGCTGCCCTGGGCCTGTTCGACGCCGGCACGGGTCTCGCTGTCCTCCAGCACCACCAGCAGGGCGCCCGCCTCCACCTGCTGGCCCTGGCGCACGGGAATGGCGGCGACGGTGCCGGTGACCTGGGCGCCGATATTCACCCGATGCGGTGTCTCGACACGGCCGGAGGCGACGACGCTCTGCACCAGATTGCCGCGCCGCACCGCCTCCACCGCCACCACCGGGCCGAGCAGTTGGCGCGATGCGCCATAGCCCGCGGCGGCCAGCAGCAGCAGCAGCGCCAGCACCCGCCATTTGGCGCCCCACAGGCGCCGCGGCCAGCCCGGCGCCGCGACCAGCCGCGCGGGCCCGACCGCGATCGGCAGGCGCGGTGCCGCGGTTTCGGCCAGCGCGGTGCGCGCCAGGGTCGGGGTCGGCTCGGTCGGGGGTGGCTCGGTTGCTGGCATCTGCACCTCGTGCTGGAACATGAGGCCTAGCGATGCTGCCCGGTGTCTACCTTGAGGAAGGTCAAAACCCGGAGGCGGGAGGGCGTCGCCTTCCCCGCCTCCGTCACAAAGGGCGTGTCAGCCCCCCGTCACGGCCCGGGAAACACCGTCTCCGTCCGCCCCATCAGCCAATACGCGACCAGCCCCACCCACTCGCGCAGCCCCGTCTCGAACTGCCCGATCCGCTCCGGAAAGGGCGCGTCATACAGCGAGGCGAGGTTGCGCCCGGTGCGGTAGTTCACCGGCCAGGGCACCACCGGCCAGCCCGCCGCGCGGAACACGCCGACCGAGCGCGGCATATGGCTCGCCGAGGTCACCAGCAGCCAGGTCTCGCCCGGCTTCGGCTGTGCCAGCGCGAAGGACATCACGGCATTGTCGTGGGTGTTGCGGGCCTCGTTCTCATAGATCACGCGGCTGTTCTCCAGCCCCATGGCGGACCACAGCTCCTCGGCCACACTCGCCTCGGTCAGCCCGCCATGGACCAGCGAGCCCTGGCCGCCGGTGAAGACGATCTTCGCATTCGGGTAGCGGCGGGCGAGGATCACCCCCTCCGTCATCCGCTCCGCCGCGCCGTTCAACGCGGGGATGCCGCGCGCCTCGGTCAGGTTCTGATCGACCGCGCCGCCGAGCACGATGATGCCCGCGACCTCGGCCGGCGGGGTGGCGGGGCGGGAGAAGCGTTCCTCCAGCGGGATCAGCATCCATTGGCTGACCGGCGTCGCCAGCACCATCACGAAGAAGCCGAGCCCCGCCAGCACCGGCCACCGCCCCCAGCGTCGCCCGCGCCAGAGTGCGGCCAGCCCGATGCAGGCCAGGATCAGCGCCAGCGTGCCGGGGCGGAAGGGGAACCAGATGACTTTGGACAGGATGTAGCTGATCGAGGTCACGCTGGAATCCGGCTGCAAGGATGGGCGCAGCCTTAGCAGGATGCGCGCCGCCGGGCACGCTCCGGGATGAAGAGGATTTCACTACCATCCTCCAAAAATCCGTAGCATATGCTGCGTCCATGTCCGCCACCCTCGCCCCCGCCGCACGGCGCGTCGCCCGCTTCATCGCCGAAAACCCACCGCTGGCCCTGGCGCTTTCGGCCGCCGAACTGGCGCGGCGCATCGGCACCTCGGATGCGACCGTGGTCCGCGCGGTGCAGGCCATGGGCTATGCCGGGCTGCCGGATCTGAAACGGCATCTGGCCGAGAGCCTCTCCGGCACGCCCGCCGAGGCGATGCGCCAGACCCTGGCCGAAACCAGCGCCAGCGCCGCCCGCGCCGTCGATCTCGCCATCGATACCCAGCGGGAGGCGGTGGAGGCCCTCGCCGGCGCCGAGGCCCGCGCCACCCTTTTCGCTGCCGTCGCGGCCCTGCATCCGTTGCGCCGCATCCTGGTCTTCGGGATCGGGCCCTCGGCGGCGCTGGCGGGCTATGTCGCGACCCTGCTCGGCCGCACGGGCCGCCCGGCGCGGGCGCTGGATGCCAGCGGGACCGCGCTGGCGGACCAGATGCTGGACCTCGGGCCGGGCGATGGCGTGCTGGTGCTGGCCTATGGCCGCGCCTACCGTGAGGTTTCCGCCTTGTTCGCCGAGGCCCGGCGCCTCGCTTTGCCCATCGTGCTGGTCACCGACAGCCTGGACCACGCGCTCGCGCGCCACGCCGATGTCGTGGTCCCCGCCCGGCGCGGCCGCAACCGCCGCGTGGCGCTGCATGGCGCGACCTTGGTGGCGCTGGAGGCGATCGTGCTCGGCCTCGCGGCCCTGGACGGGCCGCGCGCGGTGGCGAGCCTGGACCGGTTGAACGACCTGCGCGCCGCCATCGCCGGCACGCGCCACGATGTCGGGTGAAGGAGCCCCCAAGACATGACCTGGATCGAACTCTTCCCCACCGTTTCGGCGGCCTTCCTCGCCTCGGCGGTGGAATGCGTGGAGGCCGCGACCATCGTGCTCGCGGTCGGCACCGTGCGCGGCTGGCGCTCGGCGCTGGTCGGCACGGGGCTGGCGCTGGTGGCGCTGGTGGTGCTGGTCGCCGCCCTCGGCCCGGCGCTGGCGCGGATGCCGGAACAGGCGCTGCAACTCGGCGTCGGGATGCTGCTGCTGCTGTTCGGGATGCGCTGGCTGCGCAAGGCGATCCTGCGCGGCGCCGGCCGCATCCCGCTGCATGACGAGGAGGCGATCTTCCGCAGCGAGACCGCCAATCTGAGGCTGGCGCGTGCCACCGAACGCTGGGGGGTGGAGCCGATCGCCACCGTCACCGCCTTCAAGGGCGTGCTGCTGGAGGGGGTGGAGGTCGCCTTCCTGGTGCTGGCCGTGGCCGCGGGCAGCCCCGCGCTGGTGCTGCCCGCGGCGCTGGGGGCGCTGGCGGCGGCGGTTCTGGTCGCCCTCGCCGCGCTCATGCTGCACCGGCCGCTGTCGCGGGTGCCGGAGAACACGCTGAAATTCGTGGTGGGGGTGATCCTCTCCGCCTTCGGCATCTTCTGGACTGGCGAGGGCTTGGGGATCGACTGGCCGGGGCAGGATCTCGCCTTGCCCGTCATCGCGCTGGCGATGTTCCTGACGGCGCTGCTGGGGGTGCGGCTGGCCGCGCGCCCGGCCCCGGTCGCGGAGGCCGGGTGATGCTCCGCGCCATACTCCACGAGATCATCGGGCTCTTCGTCGATGACGGCGCGCTGGCCCTGGCGCTGGTGCTGTGGTGCGGCGCGGTCGGCGCCACGCATCGTGTGGCCCCGGCCGTGTCGATGCCGGTGCTGGGTGCTGCGCTGCTCGCCGGCTGCGCCGCGATCCTGCTCGGCAATATCCGCCGGCATGCGAGCCGGCGGGGCTGATCAGCGCGACCGGGTCACCGGGCAGGTGTCGATGCCGAGCAGGCTGTAGACCGGGCAGGAGCCCATCAGCCCGGTCGCCAGCGGCACCAGCCCGATCAGCCCCCACCAGCCGATCGGCCCGAAATAGCCGAGCGCCAGCAGCAGCAGCCCGCCCGCGATCCGCAGCCCGCGGTCGATGGTTCCGACATTGGTGGTCATGGTCCTTAGCTCCTGTTGCGTTCGGCGAGGCTGCGCCCCGCCCTGCCCAAAACCCTTGATGTGCCTCAAGCCGCGGCCGCCGCCGTGGCCCAGGCGGCGATGCGGCTGGCCGGCATCGCGCCGGCCTGGCGCGCGACCTCCCGCCCGCCCGAGAACAGCGCGAGCAGCGGGATGCTGGAGATCCCAAGCTCGGCGGCGAGGTTCGGCGCCTCCTCGGTCGAGACCTTGATCAGCCGCATCCGCGGTTCGAGGCCCTTCGCCGCCGCCGCGAATTCCGGGGCCATGCTGCGGCAGGGGCCGCACCAGGAGGCCCAGAAATCCACCAGCAGCGGGATGCCGCTGTGTTGCAGGTGGCGGCGGAACCGCGCCTCGGAGAGCGCCAGCGGGGCGCGTTCGAACAGCGGCTTGTGGCAGGCGCCGCAGCGCGGCCCCTCGGCGAGGCGGACGGCGGGGACGCGGTTGATGGCGTCGCAGTGCGGGCACACGATCTGGGGGGCGATCTGGGGGCTGGCGGTCATGGTCACGTCTCGTCAGGGGGTGGCGCGGGCGGCGGCGGGGTTGGCGCGCAGCCAGTCCTGGATCGGCTGCCACGGGCCGAAGCGGTGCTGCTCCGCCGGGAAGGGGCCGACGAAGGGCGGGTAGGCGGCATCCACCGGCTTGTTGGTGCGGTTGGGGTAGTCGGCCTCCAGCCCCTCCTTGTGCGGGCGCGGCTGGGCGTTGACGAAGGCCATCACGTCATAGGCATCGGCGGGGGAGACCACCGGCGCCTGGAAGGTGGTGCCGAGCGGCATATTGGCATGCACGAAGCGCGCGGCGGTGATGACGCGGGCCATGCCGGCGCCGTCATTGTAGCTGTCCGGCCCCCAGAGCGGGGGGAAACGGTAGCGGCGGCCGGTCTCCGTGGCATCGGCCGCCTCCAGCCTCTGGCCCTGGCCGTCCTCGCCATGGCAGACGACGCAGGTCTCGGCGAAGACCTGGCGGCCGTGCTCGGGGTCGGCGGCGCGCTCGGGCAGCGGCAGGTCGGGCGTGGCGCGGCCGGGCAGCGACTGGCCGACGCGCTGCGCGGGGCCGCTGATGTAGCGGATATAGGTGAGGATGGACTTCATCTCCGGCCCTTCGACCGGCAAAGCGCGGCCGTTCATGCTGCGCTCCATGCAGCCGTTCACGCGTTCCTCCAGCGTGCGGACCTCGTTCTCCCGCCCGATGTATTGCGGGAAGATGCCCCAGACCCCGGCCAGCGGGATGCCGTATTGCTGGGTGCCCGCCTGGAGGTGGCAGGCCTGGCAATCCAGCCCATTGCCGGAAAGACGCATCGCCGGATCCGTCGCATCGGGGCCGATCAGCGAGGAGGTGCGGACGATCAGGTCGCGGCCACGGCGGACGGTGCGGCCGAAGGGATCATCGGGCAGCGCATCGACGTCGGGCACATCCCAGGCGGCGGCGGGGGCGTGTGCTGCCGCGGCCGGCGCTGGGGCCGGCGCCGGGGCCGGGGCCGGGGCCGCTGCCGCTGCCGCGACAGGCGCGGCGGGGCGCGCGACAGGGGCGGCGGGGAGCGCGACAGCCGGAGCAGCGGGGGCCGCGGCGGTCGGCGCGGGGGCCGGTGCGGGCGCTGGCGTCGCGCGGCTCTGCGTGGCGGAGGCGCCGGGTGGCGGCGGTTCCGGATGCTTCACGAACAGCGCGACGAAGCCGAGGACGAAGACTCCGGCGACGAAGACGACAGGGGTGGGTGTGGACATGGGAGTTCCCTCTCGTTGAGCTGCCGGTCACGCCTGCGCCGTCCAGCCGCGCCATGACTTAAACCCTACACCACGGCCTTGAACAGTATATAAGTGCCTTCTTATTAAGCACAAAATTATGTAGGGATGCTCCCATGACGGCGGCGACCATGGCGCCCCCACAGGACCGGCTGCAGCAGCAGCTGGAGGCGAGCGCAAGCGAGGCGGCGCGCATGCTGCGCCTGCTCGCGAACGAGCGGCGGCTGCTGTTGCTGTGCCATCTCGCCGGCGAGGGCGAATTGAGCGTGGGCGTCCTCAGCACCATGCTCGGCCTCTCGCAGCCCGCCCTGTCCCAGCATCTGGCCCTGCTGCGCGAAGACGGGCTGGTGGCGACCCGCAAGGTCTCCCAAACCGTGTTCTACCGCTTGGCCGATCCCAAGGCGGCGCGGCTGCTCGAAGTGCTGCGCGAGCTGTTCTGCCCGCCCGAGGCCTGATCCGAGACCCAAGGACACCCCATGACCCCCGTTCCGACGCAGGCGGCGTAAGCGCGCCATGACCGATCTCACCCTCCTTCAGACGCTGCTCGGCGCCGCCTCCGGCTCGCTGGTCGGCTTCACCCTCGGGCTGGTCGGCGGCGGCGGCTCGATCCTGGCGGTGCCGCTGCTGGTCTATCTGGTGGGCGTGCCCAGCGCGCATGTCGCGATCGGCACCAGCGCGGTCGCGGTCGCGGCCAATGCGGCGGCCAGCGTCATCGGCCATGCGCGGCGGGGCAATGTGCGCTGGCCCTGCGCCGGCGCCTTCGCCACGGCCGGGGTGGTGGGCGCCTTCGGCGGCTCGGCGCTGGGGCGCAGCGTGGATGGCAAATCGCTGCTCGCGGCCTTCGCGGTGCTGATGATCGTGGTCGCGGGGCTGATGCTGGCGCGGCGGGACAGCGGCGCGACGACGGTGGTGCGGCTGAACCGGCAGAACGCGCCGGCCGTGGTCGGCACCGGCTTCGCGGTGGGCGCGATGTCGGGCTTCTTCGGGATCGGCGGCGGCTTCCTGATCGTGCCGGGGCTGGTCTTCGCGACCGGCATGCCGATGCTGCAGGCGATCGGCACCTCGCTGGTCGCGGTCACCGCCTTCGGCGTCACCACCGCCGGCACCTATGCGGCAGCGGGGCTGGTCGATTGGCCGCTGGCGGCGGTCTTCGTCGGCGGCGGCGTGCTCGGCAGCACCCTCGGCGCCCGCGCCGGCCGCGCCCTGTCGGTGCGGCGCGGGGCGCTGACCCGGGTGTTTGCCGGGCTGATCGTCGTGGTCGCGGGCTACATGCTGGCGCGGAGCTTTGGCGTGATCGGCTGACAGGCGCTGCCTGGAAAAAGGACGGGCCGCTGCCGGGAAAAAGGATCGGGGGAGAAGCCCTCCCCCCCCCGTCACACGATCGCGTTGCGCCCCATCTCCAAAAACTTCTCGCGCCGCTTCGCCTTCAGCGTCGCCCCATCCTGGTCCAGCAGCGGCGTCAGCGCCGCCCAGACCGCATGGCCCACCGCGACCAGCGCCGCGGCGGGGTCGCGATGCGCGCCGCCCAGCGGCTCGGCCACCACCGCATCGATCAGTTGCAGGCGCTTGAGGTCCTCGGCGGTCAGGCGCAGCGCCTCGGCCGCGGTCGGCGCCATGGCGGCATCGCGCCAGAGGATGGAGGCGCAGCCCTCGGGCGAGATCACCGAATAGATCGCGTGCTCCAGCATCAGCACCCGGTCGGCGGCGGCCAGCGCGATGGCGCCGCCCGAACCGCCCTCACCGATGATGGTGGCGACGAAGGGGACGGGGGCTTCGAGCCCGGCCTCGATCGCGCGCGCGATGGCCTCGGCCTGGCCACGGGCCTCGGCATCGATGCCGGGGAAGGCGCCGGCGGTATCGACAAAGGAGAGGATAGGCAGGTTGAACCGCCCGGCCAGCTCCATCAGCCGCCGCGCCTTGCGGTAGCCTTCCGGCCGCGCCATGCCGAAATTGCGCTCCACGCGGCTTTCGGTGTCGGTGCCCTTCTCGGTGCCCAGCACCATCACGGCGCGGCCACGGAAGCGGCCGAGCCCGCCCACGATGGCATGGTCGTCGGCGAAGGCGCGGTCCCCGGCCAAAGGGGTGAAGTCCTGGATCAGCGCCTGGATGGTGGCCAGCGCCTTGGGGCGGTCGGGGTGGCGGGCGACCTGGGCCTTCTGCCAGGGCGTCAGCTTGGCATAGGTGCCGGCGAGCAGCTTCTCGACCTTCTCCTGCAACCGGCCGACTTCATCCGCGAGGTCGAGCCCGTCCACGTCGGTCGCCCGGCGCAGTTCGTCGATCTTCTCTTCCAGTTCGGCGATCGGCTTCTCGAATTCGAGGAAATGGCGCATCGCGGGTCCTACAGAGGGGTGCGTCGGCGCGCGACAGCGCCGGAACAGGGGCGGGCCGAGGGGACCCTGAGCCGCCCCGCGTAGCGCAACCGGGCGGCAAGGGCCAGCCTTGCGGGGCTGAGCGGCCTTGCCGCCGGAGCGCCGGCGCGCGATATACCCCCTCGGAAGGCCGGCGGTGGACGGGCGCCTCGCCAACCTGGTCAGGTCCGGAAGGAAGCAGCCACAACGAGTTCCGCCCGGGTCATTTGCCGGTCTTCCACCTTTCCCCTGCCGCTCGCGCGGCCCTGACCGCCGCCGCGCGTCGCGTGGCCCTGATCCAGGATGCCCCAAGCCGCCATGCCGTCGGACATGTTCGGATCGAGCGCGGTGCCGGAAGAGGCACTGCCCGAGCCCCCGCCCTCCGAAGGTCCCGGCCTGTTTGGCGAAGCGCCCCCGGCCCCTGCCCCGGTGGCCGCCGTCGCCCCCACCCCCTATCGCGTGCTCGCCCGGAAATACCGGCCGCAGACGTTTGGCGATCTGATCGGGCAGGAGGCGCTGGTCCGCACCCTGCGCAATGCCTTCGCGCAGGACCGGGTCGCCCATGCCTATCTGCTGACCGGGGTACGCGGCGTCGGCAAGACCACCACCGCCCGCATCGTCGCCCGCGCGCTCAACTGCGTCGGGCCGGACGGCAAGGGTGGGCCGACGGTCGATCCCTGCGGCGTCTGCCCCGAATGCCGCGACATTCTGCTGGACCGCCACCCGGATGTGATCGAGCTGGACGCCGCCAGCAACAATGGCGTCGAGGATGTCCGCGAGATCCGCGAACAGGTCCGCTTCCGCCCCAGCCGGGCGCGGTTCAAGGTCTATATCCTCGACGAGGTCCACATGCTGTCCTCGGCCGCGTTCAACGCGCTGCTGAAGACGCTGGAGGAACCGCCGCCGGCGGTCGTCTTCCTCTTCGCCACCACCGAATTGCGGAAGGTGCCGGCGACCATCCTGTCGCGCTGCCAGACCTTCCACCTCCGCCGGGTGCCGCAGGCGCTGCTGTCGGAGCATTTTTCGTCCATCGCCGCCAAGGAAGGCGTGACCCTGGAGCCGGAGGCACTGGCGATGATCGCCCGCGCCGCCGATGGCAGCGTGCGCGACGGGCTGTCGCTGCTGGACCAGGCGATCGCGCTGGCCGATTCCGCGCATGCGGTCGCGACGGCCACGGTGCGGGACATGCTGGGCCTCGCGGGGCGGGACCTGGTCTTCGACATGATGGAGGCGCTGGTCGCGGCCGATATCGCCCGGGCGCTGGAGGTGCTGGGAGCCGCGCATGAACGCGGCGCCGATCCGGCGGTGGTGCTGGCCGACCTCGCCGACCTCACCCATACCCTGACCCGGCTGGTCGCGGTGCCGGGGCTGGCCGCCGACCCCTCGCTGCCCGAGGCCGAACGCACCCGGGGCGCGGCGCTGGCGGCCCAACTCGACATCCCGGCGCTGACCCGGCTGTGGCAGATGCTGCTCAAGGGCTTGGGCGAATTCACCGATGCGGTGGACCGGCGGGCGACGGCGGAGATGATCCTCATCCGCCTCGCCTATGCCGCCGCCTTGCCGCCGCCGGGCGAGGTGCTGAAGCGCCTCGAACAGGGCGGCGCGGTCGCGGCCCGGGCCCCGGCGGCACCCAGTGGCGGCGGTGGCGGCGGCGGTTTGCGCGCCATCGCGGGCGGTGGCGCTGCCTTGGCCATCTCCGAACCGGCGCCGGCACCCGATGCCGCCCCGAGCCTCGCCGCCCCGCGCGGGTTCCGCGATGTGGTGGCGCTGGCCTCCGGCCGGCTGCCGGTGCTGCATTCAAAGCTGGTGCAATCGGTGCATCTGGTCGCTTTTGCCCAAGGCCGCATCGAGCTGCGGCCGCGCCCCGAGGCGCCGCGCGACCTCGCCGCCCAGCTTTCGGCCATGCTGCTGGAAACCACCGGCAAGCGCTGGACCATCACCCTCTCCAATGCCGAGGGGGAGCCGACCCTGCTGGAGCAGGAAAAATCGCTGGCCGCCGACCAGCACCAGTCGGCGCGCGAACACCCGCTGGTCCGGGCCATCCTCGCGATCTTCCCCAATGCCACCCTCGGCCCGGTGCGGGACGAGCGGCTGGACGCCTATGGCCTGCTGGCCGAGGCCCAGGCGGAGAGGGAGGCCGAGATGGCCGAAATGCCCGATTTCGCGCCGCCCGACGCCTCCGGCGCCTGGGATGAAGACGCACCCGTCACCGACGAATAAGGAGCACGCGACCGATGAAGAACCTCGCGAACATGATGAAGCAGGCCCAGGAGATGCAGGGCAAGATGGCCGAGATGCAGGCCAGGCTGGAGCTGATGGTCGTGGAAGGCCAGTCCGGCGGCGGCATGGTCAAGGTCGCGCTCTCGGGCAAGTCCGACCTCCGGCGCGTCACCATCGACCCCAGCCTGATGACCGCGGACGACCGGGAAGTGCTGGAGGATTTGCTCCTCGCCGCCCATGCCGATGCGAAGCAGAAGGTCGAGGCCGCGATGGCCCAGGAGATGCAGGCGGCGACCGCCGGGCTGAACCTGCCCGCCGGGATGAAGCTGCCGTTCTAAGCCTGAACCAACCCAAGCAAGGCCCCTGCCTCATGGATGACATCCGCGTCTCCCGCCCGAACGACCTCGAATCCCTCTGGATGCCCTATTCGGACAACCGGTATTTCAAGGCGAACCCGCGCCTGCTCGCCCGCGCCAGCGGCATGTCCTACTACACCCCGGACAACCGGGAAGTGCTGGACGCGACCGCCGGGCTCTGGTGCAGCAATGCGGGGCATGGGCGGCGGGAGATCGTGGAGGCGATCCAGCGCCAGGCCGAGGTGCTGGATTTCGCGCCGACCTTCAACCTCGGTCATCCGCTGGCCTTCGAGGCGGCCTCCCGCGTCGCGGAGCTGACGCCGCCGGGGATGGACCGGGTGTTCTTCACCAACAGCGGCAGCGAGAGCGCGGATACCGCGCTGAAGATCGCGCTCGCCTACCACCGCGCGCGGGGCCAGTCCCAGCGCGTGCGGCTGATCGGGCGGGAGCGCGGCTATCACGGCGTCGGCTTCGGCGGCATGTCGGTCGGCGGCATCGGCCCCAACCGCAAGCAGTTCGGCGCGATGCTGCCCTATACCGACCATCTGCCGCATACCCATCTGCCGGAGCAGAACCGCTTCTCCCGCGGCCAGCCGCGCCATGGCGCGCATCTGGCCGAGGCGCTGGAAAGCATCGTGGCGCTGCATGGCGCCGAGACCATCGCCGCCGTCATGATCGAGCCGGTCGCCGGATCGACCGGGGTGCTGGTGCCGCCGCATGGCTATCTGCAGCGGCTGCGCGAGATCTGCACCGCGCATGGCATCCTGCTGATCTATGACGAGGTGATCACGGGCTTCGGCCGCCTCGGCACCAGCTTCGCCGCCGAGCGCTTCGACGTGACGCCGGACATCATGACCATGGCCAAGGGGCTGACCAATGCCGCGGTACCGATGGGCGCGGTGGCGACCAGCAATGACATTTACGATGCGATCGTGAATGGCTCGCCGGACGGGATCGAGCTGTTCCACGGCTATACCTATTCCGGCCATCCGCTGGCCTCGGCGGCGGCGATCGCCACCTTGGAGCTGCACCGCTCCGAAGACCTGAACGGCCGCGCGCGGAAGATCGAGCCCTATTGGCAGGATGCGATGCATTCGCTGGCCGATGCGCCGGGCGTCGCGGATGTGCGCGACTTCGGGCTGATCGGCGGCATCGAGCTGACCTCGCGCCCCGGGGCCGCCGGCGCGCGCGGGACGGAGGTGTTCCGCCGCTGCTTCGACAAGGGCGTGCTGGTGCGCGCGACCGGGGACATCATCGCGATGTCGCCGCCGCTGATCGTCGAGCCGTCGCATGTGGACCGCATCGTCGAGACGCTGCGCGAAGCGATCGCGGCGATCCACTGATGCCCGCGCCGACCATCCGCCCGGTCGCGCAGGGCGATCTGGCGGGTTGGTCGGTGCTGTGGGACGGCTACAACCGCATCTATGACCGCCGCCTGGAGGCCGCGGTCATCGACACCACCTGGCAGCGCTTCTTCGACCCGCGCGAGCCGCTGCACGCGCTGGTGGCCGAGGGCGAGGACGGGCTGCTCGGCCTCGTGCACTATTTGTTCCATCGCAGCACGACGATGCTCGGCCCGATCTGCTATCTTGAGAATCTGTTCATCGCCGAGGCCGCAAGACGGCAGGGCATCGCGCGTGGTCTGATCGAGGCGGTCAACGACGCGGCCCGCGCCGTGGGAGCGGATCGCGTCTATTGGCAGGTGCATGAGACCAACCACGCGGCGATGCGGCTTTATGACCAGCTGGCCTGGCGTTCGGGCTTCCTCGTATACCGACAGAACATATAAGCCCCTCTTGGCTTTTGGGGGGGCGGCGGTGTAGCGAGGACCGATGCGTCTGCCAGAGGCGCGAAGGAGAAACGCTCATGACCATGTCTCGCCGTCAGGCTTTGGCCGGGCTGTCGCTGGCCGCCTTGCCGCTGGCCACCCTGCCCCGCAGCGCCCAGGCCGCAGGCTACCCCGACCGAACCATCCGCGTGGTGGTCCCCTTCGCCCCCGGCGGCAACGCCGATCTGGTGGCCCGCATCCTGTGCCAGCGCATGGGCGAACGCCTGGGCCAGACCATGGTGGTGGACAACCGCGCCGGCGCCGGCGGCAGCGTGGGGGCCGAGGTCGTCGCCCGTGCGGCACCGGATGGCTATACCCTTTTGATCGGGTCGAACGGGCCGCTGACGGTCAATGTGCTGCTCCAGGCGAACCTCGCCTATGACCCGCTGACCGCCTTCCGCCCGATCGGCATCGCCAATCGCGCGACCCATGTGCTGGTCGTCGGCCCGGCGCGCCCGCCCCTGACCCAGCCGCAGACCATGGCCGAGTTCCTCGCCCGCGCCAAAGCCGACCCGGGCGGCATGGGCGTCGGCACGCCGGGGGCCGGCAGTGCGGCGCATCTGACGCTGGAGCTGTTCAACGTCGCCGCCGGCATCCAGACCAACCACATCCCCTACCGCTCCGGCGGCGCGCTGGTGCCCGATCTGATCGCGGGCAATGTCCCGGCGGCGATGGTCGAGCTGTCCTCGGTGCTGTCGCTGCACCGCGACGGCAAGGCGAAGATCCTGGCGGTGGCCGCCAACACCCGCGCCTCGCAGCTGCCCGACGTGCCGACCTTCGCCGAGGCGGGCGTGCCGAACTTCCTCGCCGCGAGCTATGTCGGCCTGCTGGCACCCGCCGGCATCCCGGCGGATGTCGAGGCCAGGCTCGCCTCCGCCTTCGCCGCGGCGCTGACCGACGATCTGCTGAAGACGCGGGTGGATGAGAGCGGCGGCGTCGTCGTCACCGGCCCCGACACCACGCCCGACGGCTTCGCGACCTTCCTGCGAGAGGAACTCGGCCGCGCGCGGCGCGCCGCCGAACTCGCCGGGCTGAAGCCGGAATGAACCTCCCCGCCGGGTCATGCGACTGCCACTGCCATATCTTCGGGCCAGCGGCGGTCTTCCCCTATGCCGAGCCCCGGTCCTACACGCCGGAGGACGCGCCGCTCGAGGCCTATCTGGGCTTGCTGGACCGGCTGGGGCTGGATCGCGGCGTCATCGTGCAGCCTTCCGCCTATGACCGCGACAATCGCGCGACCCTGGATGCGCTGACCCGCGCGCCCGACCGGTTGCGCGGCGTCGCGGTGGTGGGGGCGGAGGCGACGCCGGCCAGCCTGCGCGCCATGCATGCCGCGGGCGTGCGGGGCCTGCGCGCCAATGAATACCGCCGCGATGGCCAGGCGGCCTATCACGGCGGGGTGCGGCTTGCGGAGATCGAGCCGCTGATGCCGGTGATGGCCGAATTGGGCTGGCATCTGCAGTTGTGGATCGATGCGCGCGACCTGCCGGCGCTGCTGCCGCGGCTGATGGCGCTGCCGGTGCCGGTGGTGGTGGACCACATGGGCCGCATGCATCACAGCCATGGCGTGACCAACCCGGGGTTCGAGGCGCTGCGGCGTGGGGTCGGCGAGGGCAAGCTCTGGGCCAAGCTGTCGGGAACCTATCGCCTCTGGGCGACGCCCCCGGATTTCCCGGAGGCGCGGCCGTTCCACGACGCGCTGGTCGCGGCCAACCCGGATGTGCTGGTCTGGGGCACCGACTGGCCGCATCCGCGCCCCGACGGTCCGATCCCCGATGCGGGGCATTTGCTCGACCTGTTCCTGGACTGGACGCCCGACGCCGAAATCCACCGGAAAATCCTGTCGGAGAACCCTGCCCGCCTCTACGGATTCTGAACGGAAGGTCCAGGAAACTCCCAGTTTCCTGGTGGGAGAGCGCGAGAGGGCAAGCCCTCTCGCACACCCTTCAGAACACGAAGCGCGTTCCCACCAGCAGGCTGCGCCCCGGCACCACGAAGCCATTGGCCGGCTCGTAGCGGCTGTTGCCGAGGTTGCGGCCTTCGGTGAAGAAGGTGATCGCCTCGGTCCAGGCATAGGTCGCGGTCACATTCACCACCGTCCCCGCCTTGTTCTCGGCGGCGCCCACGAAGTTGCCGCTGTCGTCATAGGTCGAATCCTGCGTCCGCCCGACCACCAGCACTTCCGGCGAGACCACGACCTTCGGCACCGGCACCAGCCGGGCCGAGAGGCTCCACTGGTTCTCCGGCCGGCGCAGCAGCCGCTCCCCGGTGCGGGCGTTGCGGGCGTCGGTGATGGTCCAGGCGCCGGTCAGCTCGATCTCCGGGCTGATCCGCGCCGTCGCCGTCCATTCGATCCCCTTGATCCGCGCCCGATCCACATTGACCAAAGTGGAGTAGGTGGTGTCGTAGTTGATCAGGTCGCGCGACTTCGTGTCGAAATAGGTGACGCCCAGGGTCAGCCCGTCCGGCCGCCCGAACACGGGCAGGTCGGTCTCGCTGCCGATCTCCCAGGATTCGGAATATTCGGGCCGCAGGTCGGGGTTGCCCCGAAAATAGGTGCCGATGCGCCCGAAGCGTTCGTAGAGCGCCGGCGCCTTGAACCCCGATCCCGCCGCCGCCCGCAGCCGGGTCGCGGCCTCGGGGATCGCGAAGACGCCGCCGAGGCGCCAGGTGGTGGCCTCGTCAAAGCCCTCGTACGCGTCCCGCCGCAGCCCGGCGGCGATGTCCAGCCGCTCCAGCACGCGGAATTGCAGCGCGGCCTGGGCGGCGTCGCTGGTCTCGGTCGCATGGGTGGTGGTGCGGAAGGCGGGGCTGCCGCTGTTCTGGTCCACCGCCTCCCGCGCATGGGTCAGCCCGAAGGAGAGCGCGGGATCGGTGACGATCCCCGCATCCGGCAGGCGAACCGTATTGGTCCATTCATAGGTGGTGCGGCTGCCGCGGAAGAGGTCGTCCGTCGTGGCCGTGCTGCCGGCGTCCATGAGGTTGTGGTAGCTGCGGCGGTCCTCGGTCTGCGCCACGCGCAGCCCCGTGGTCCAGGCGCCATCCAGCAGCACGGCGCTGCCGCGAAGCTGGCCATACCAGCGGCGGTCATTGCCGGTGTAGTTGGGGTCGTCATAGGGCACGCTGTCGAGGTCGAGGTGGTTTTCCCGCCAGCGCAGCAGCCCTTCCAGCCGCAGG
Source organism: Humitalea rosea (assembly GCF_003253705.1). Lineage (GTDB taxonomy): Bacteria > Pseudomonadota > Alphaproteobacteria > Acetobacterales > Acetobacteraceae > Humitalea > Humitalea rosea. The sequence goes on along the minus strand of NZ_QKYU01000005.1, from coordinate 70,757 downwards.
CCCTCGATGGGGGTGACCCCGAGCCGGGCGGTGCCGGCCGCACCCTGGAAACCGTCGCGCTCGCTGGTGCGGTTGGGGAAGCGCGGGGCGACGGCATTGCTGCCGCGGGTGGTCAGCCCCTGGATGGCGGCCATGTAGTCCCAGATCCCGATGGTGCCCGCACCGCCGATGGTGCCGCGCGCGGTGTCCTGCGTGCCGCCGGCCAGCTCGCCAAAACCCTGGAAGGCTTTGTCCGCCGGGGCGCGGCGCGTGATCATGTTCACCACGCCGCCGATCGCCGAACTGCCGTAGAGCGCCGAGGCCGGGCCGCGCAGGACCTCGATCCGCTCGATGTCGCCCAACAGGTCATTGCCGAAGTTGAAGGCGCCGGCGGGGGTGGAGGGATCGTTGATCACCACCCCATCCAGCAGCACCGTCACCTGGTTGCTGTTGGCGCCACGGACGAAGCCGCTGGCCTGCTGGCCGATGCCGCCGGCCTGGATCATGGTGAACCCCGGCACCGAGCGGAGCGCCTCGGCCAGGGTCTGGTAGCCGCGTTCCTGGATGGTTTCGCGAGAGATGATGGTGATGGCGGCCGGCACGCGTTCGGCCGGCGTCGGCACCCGCGTCGCGGTGACGACGGTATCGGGCAGGAGAAGGGGGGTCTGGCTCCAGGCGGTGGCCGGCATCAGGGCGGTGGCCGGACTCAGGGTGGTGGCAAGCAGGAGTAGGCGTCGCATCGGTAGTCCCCGAGCAAACGGTCAACGACATGCCCGCGGGCCGTGTGGGGCCAGAGGGCGGCTGGCGTCGTGCTCACACGGAAACGGGCGCCCGAAGGATGCCCGCCATGGTCCGTTGCACCGGTGCACCCCGCCCGATACGCGTAAGACGTCTCTGCGCCGGCCGGTCTCCTGGCTCGCGGCATGGCGGGGAGATGTTCCCCCGCCGCAGACCCCGCCTTCTCGCGGCCCGCAGGGGCAGCAATGGCATTCGGGGCCGGCTTACGCCGCCTACAGTAGCGGGGGCTGCCGCGGTCTCAGCCGCGGTTGCCCGCGACCCTTCCGCATTCCCGTTTCAGCCCTTGCGGGCCACCGTCGCATGCGGCGGACCGTAACCGATCAGAATAGCCAACCCAAGGCCTTGATGCCCGCCCAGCCGATGAAAATCAGCACCCCGGTGGCGAAAAGACAGCCGAGCGCCGAGAGCAGCACGCCGAGGCCGATCGCGCGGTTGTCGGTGCTGACCACGCCGAGCGACATGATGATGGCGCCCGCGGCCGGCGGGCCATTGGTGAAGGGCCCGGGCAGGATCAGCATCACCGCGACATAGACGGTGAGCCAGCCCACCAGGCGGTCCCCGAGGGGCGAGGTGAACCAGCCCTCGGAGGGCCGCACGAAGCGTTCGATCCGATGCAGCCATTTGGAGGATCTGGTGGACAGCCGCAGCAGGTCGCTGCGCCGGATGGTCTGGCGCGCGCAGAAGGCGGGGAATTTCGGCACCCGCAGCCCGAGCCCCATCTGCGCGCCCAGGATCAGCATCGGCGTGCCGAAGACGCTGGCCATGCCGGGCAGCAGCGACGGCAGGCAGAGCAGCAGGATCAGCAGCCCGAAGGCGCGGTCCCCGAAGAAGGCCGCCAGATCGCCGAGGCTGATGCGCTCATCGGGGAAGGCGGCCAGCACCTCCTCCAGGATCCGGCTGAGCGGGGCCGCGTGATGGCTGCCGGTCGCCGGGTCGGCGCCGGGGAGTGGCAGCAGCGCGCCAGGGGGCGTGTCCTTCATACGGTGGCCGTCTTCCTTCCCGGGACCGGATCGCGGCCCGTCCAAACCAGCCTGGGCTGTATCACACCACGTCCATCGCGGTCGCGGCCTTCGCACAGGAAGTCTTCATCACCGCCCGTTAAGCCACAACGCACCACCACCCCCCGAGGTTCTCCATGCTGCGCCGATTGGCCCCTGCCCTGTTGTTCCTGCTGGCCGGATGCGCCGCCCCGGTGATCGAGGCGGCGAGCATCGCCCGCGACCGCGCCATCTACAGCAACACCCTGCCGGCGGCCGAGGCGGGCGACCCCGTGGCGCAGCTTCGCATCGGCAATGCGCTATGCTGTTCGGTGAGCGAGCGGCAGCCCTTCTATGACACCCAGGCGGCGACGGAATGGATGTGCCGGGCGGCGGCGCAGGGGTTCGCGCCGGCGATGTTCCGGCTGGGACGCATCCATTCCGGCAGCCTGGTGGATGGGGTGCGGATCACCCGGCGGCTGGCCAATGCGGTGGCGGGCGGGCCGGACAATCTGCCGCTGGCCTGGGCGTGGTTCCAGTTTGCCGCCGATGCGGGGGAGGCCGAGGGGGCGGCGCGGGCGCGGAGTGTCGGGGAAGATATGACGCCGGGGCAGCGGGCGATGGGCGAGCGGATTCGCGCGGCGGGGGTGGGGGTGGCGGCCTGCACCTTGCGGCAGGCGCGGGCGTAGTCTTGCGGCGCGGCATCAGGGCCGCGTTCCGAAGGGGAACGCGGCCCTGACCAGATATTAGGCCAGATCGTAGCGATCGAGGTTCATCACCTTGGTCCAGGCCTTCACGAAGTCGGCCACGAAGGCCAGTTTCGCGTCCTCGCAGGCATAGGCTTCCGCCGCCGCCCGAACCACGGAGTTCGACCCGAAGAGCAGGTCGATCCGCGTGCCGGTCCACTTCACCGCACCCGTCGCGCGGTCCCGCCCTTCGAACAGGTTCCCCGAGGTCGGGGACGCCGCCCAGGCCGTCTTCATGTCGAGCAGATTGACGAAGAAGTCGTTCGTCAACGTCCCCGGCGCCTCGGTGAAGACGCCATGCGGGGACTGCCCGGCATTCGCGCCGAGGACCCGCAGGCCACCGACCAGCACCGCCATCTCCGGCACCGACAAGGTCAGCAGATGCGCCCGGTCCACCAGCCGCTCCTCAGGGGAGCGCTCGTCGTCGCCGGTGAGGTAGTTGCGGAAGCCGTCGGCCGTCGGCTCCAGCACGGCGAAGGCCTCGACATCCGTCTGCTCCTGCGACGCATCGGTGCGGCCGGGGATGAAGGGGACCGTCACCTCCTGCCCCGCCGCCTTGGCCGCCGCCTCGATGGCCGCGCAGCCGCCGAGGACGATCAGATCGGCGAGCGACACCTTCTTGCCGCCCGCCGCGTTGAACGCCGCCTGGATGCCTTCCAGCACCGGCAGCACCTTCGCCAGTTCGGCCGGCTGGTTGACCGCCCAATCCTTCTGCGGCGCCAGGCGGATGCGGGCGCCATTGGCACCGCCCCGCTTGTCGGAGACGCGGAAGGTCGCGGCCGAGGCCCAGGCGGTCGAGACCAGCTGGGCGGTGGTGAGGCCCGAGGCGAGGAGCTTCGCCTTCAGATCCGCGACCTCCGCCTCGCCCACCAACGGATGGTCCACATCGGGGACGGGGTCCTGCCAGAGCAGCGGCTCCGCCGGGACCAGCTTGCCGAGGTAGCGGGCGCGCGGCCCCATGTCGCGATGGGTCAGCTTGTACCAGGCACGGGCGAAGGCGTCGGCGAACTCGGCCTGGTTCTGGTGGAACCGCCGGGAGATGGCGGTGTAGGCAGGGTCCGTCCTCAGCGCGAGATCCGTCGTCAGCATCATCGGCGCGTGGCGCTTGTCGGGATCATGCGCGTCGGGCACGGCGGTCGCCGCCGCGCCATCCTTGGGCGCCCATTGGTAGGCGCCGGCCGGGCTGCGGACCAACGCCCATTCGAAGCCGAACAGGATGTCGAAGAAGGTGTTGTCCCATTTGGTCGGGGTGGTGGTCCAGGCGCCTTCCAGCCCGCTGGTGATGGTGTGGACACCCTTGCCGCTGCCATAGCTGTTCTTCCAGCCCAGGCCCTGCTCCTCGACGCCAGCACTTTCGGGCTGCAGGCCGACATACTGGCCGGGCTCGGCGGCGCCATGGGTCTTGCCGAAGGTATGGCCGCCGGCGATGAGGGCGACCGTCTCCTCGTCGTTCATCGCCATGCGGGCGAAGGTCTCGCGGATGTCCACGGCGGCGGCGGCCGGGTCGGGCTTGCCGTTCGGGCCTTCGGGATTGACGTAGATGAGGCCCATCTGGACGGCGGCGAGGGGGGATTCCAGCTCGCGCTCGTTCTTGTAGCGCTCGTCGCCGAGCCAGGTGCCCTCACGGCCCCAGTAGATGTCCTCCTCCGGCTCCCACACGTCCTCGCGGCCGCCGGCGTAGCCGAAGGTCTTGAAGCCCATCGATTCCAGGGCGACGTTGCCGGTGAGCACCAGCAGATCGGCCCAGGAGAGCTTGCGGCCGTATTTCTGCTTGAGCGGCCAGAGCAGCCGGCGCGCCTTGTCGAGGTTCGCATTGTCTGGCCAGGAGTTGAGCGGCGCGAAGCGCTGGGTGCCGGAGCCGGCGCCGCCACGGCCGTCGAAGATGCGGTAGGTGCCGGCGCTGTGCCAGGCCATGCGGATGAAGAACGGCCCGTAATGGCCGTAATCGGCCGGCCACCAGTCTTGCGAATCCGTCATCAGCGCGTGCAGGTCGCGGACCACCGCGTCGAGGTCGAGGCTCTTGAATTCACTGGCGTAATCGAAGCTCTGGCCCAGCGGATTGGCCCGCGGGGAGTTCTGGTACAGGACGTTGAGGTTGAGCTGGTTCGGCCACCAGTCACGATTCATCCGGGCCAGGCGCGTCGTGTGGCCCGCGGCCCCATGTCCCACAACCGGGCATTTGCCCTCGGCTGGTGCGTTTGTGTCCATTGGTGTCGTCCCCTTCCTTGGTGTCGATGAAGGGGACTATGGGCGACAGATGAAAAGCGATCCAATGAGTAAACTTAGATGATTTGATCGAGACAATCGATGATACGCCGCATTCTTGGAAGCCGGCGGGCGCCTTACCAGATTAGGCCCAGGTGAAACGCGCGAGCGCGGAGGCGGCCATGGCAAGTGGATGGGCCCCGGACGGGGCGGTGCAGGACCAGATCGACGATACCGTCAAAGACGGCGTGCTGCGGGCGCGGGCGCACCTGCCGACGGGCGAGGCGGAGATCCATTGCGTGGACTGCGGTGACGAAATCCCCGAGGCGCGCCGCCGCGCGCTTCCCGGCGTTCGGACCTGCATCGACTGCCAGACCGCGCGGGACGGCCGGCCGGCGCAGTTCGGCTTCAACCGCAGGGGCAGCAAGGACAGCCAGCTCAAATAGCCGTTCGGCACATGACGGATCGCGCCGCATCATGTGACGGTGCAAGACGCACCAGATTGCAGAGGCTTCGGCTGCACGGCCACCTACATCACCTCCATGCTGCTCTGCATCCTGATGGTCCGCTACATGCCGATAATCATTCAGATGGACCCGGTCGTTGCTGGCGGCTGTGCGTCCTTCAGCTATGTTTCTGCCATGAGCCACGACGCCGAACTGAGTCCCGGTCCAGACGTCTTTCGAGCCGTCACCCGTTCGTTTTTGATCGCGACTTCCGACGAAATGATCGAACCGCTAGAGAAATTAATTTTGAGTGATCCTCTTTGCCGCTCGTTGGTAGACAATGTATCGAGTGGACTTCACGGAGTTATTAGTGCTGCATCTCTACCATTCAGCCTGACCAGTGAATCAATAAATAAAAGACGATTCAATCAGTTTTATACAGCCGCGAGAATCCGAGGCTTGACCTTTGAGGACAACGGGAATCTCTCGAAAGAGCAGGACATACTCGCCTTTGAGAGGGCTCGTATCGAAATGGAAAATTTTCGTAATAGTAAAGATGGATCAAATTTTATCGCAAACACAATTGTACTTGAACTTAGTAGAGCTCTCAGCTCGCGCGATATCGGTGCAGCCGCGGCAGAATTAATGAACCAGGCCCTTTCTTCGACTTGGTCGATATTCGAAAATTTCGCATCTTCATTCATAGTTGAGTGGATTAACTCAGACCCACGTCGAGCTAGTAAAGTATTGAATTGCCCAGGTCTCAAATCATATTTTGGGAAATTCTCGATAGATTTAGACACGATAAATGAAAATTTATTTGATCTAACCAAATCTATGGGCTCTGTGCTTTTTAAAGGGAAGAGATTAGATAACATCAATGTAATTCGCAGCGCAATCTCCGCTCTTTTATCCAATCTAAATGTATCAAAGATCATCGGCAACGATTTATGGCTCCTCAATCAGCGTCGTCACCTCCTTGTTCATAAGAGAGGATTAATCGACAGGGAATATTTGTCCCGAACAGGAGATAAAATGAACATCGGTGATTCAATCATCGTGACAAGCGATGATATAATAAAATATATATTGGCCGTCCGGCAAGCGGTAATTGCAATTGTGGAAGCCGCTGAAAAAGAAAAAGAAATTTCTGAAGAATGAATTAAGATCGAAAGATAATTCAATATTCGTTAGCCATGGTCTGGATCGAGGCGGAGAAGCAGAAGGTATAGCCATCCGGCGCCGCCTGGGCGACGAACTGCCCCCCGATCGCGCCATTGGCCCCGGCCCGGTTCTCCACCACCACGGTCTGTCCCAACCGCTCCTGGAGTTTTTGGGTGGTGATGCGGGCCATGCCATCGGTGGCACCCCCCGGGGTGAAGAGCACGATCACGCGCATCGGCCGCGACGGCCAGGATTGCGCCCGCAGTCCCGGCGCGGCCAGCGCCGCCCCGCCCAGGCCAAGCGCCAGACGGCGCCCGAGACGTGCCGTCATACCCGTGACCTTCCGTGGAATTGCCGAGGGCAGGCTAATCCACGCTTCCCCGGCGGGGCAAGCAAGGCTGCGCCCCCGATGTCCCCCGCACGCGCCTGCCCCTATGCTGGCCGCCATGGAGCCTGTTGATCTTGCGCTGTGTCTCGCCGTCGATGTCTCGGCCAGCGTCGATTACGACGAGTTCGGGCTGATGATCGGCGGGCTGGCCGAGGCCTTCCGCCAGCCGGACATCATCGCCGCCTGCGCCGCCGGCCCGCGCGGGGCCATCGCCGTCAGCCTGCTGCTCTGGTCCGGGCCTGGGGCGCGGGATGTGGCGGTGGGCTGGACCCGCATCGACGGCCCCGCCGCCGCCGCCGCACTGGCCGAGGCCATCGATTTCGCCCCGCGCCTGCCCGCCCCCGGCGCCACGGCCCTCGGCGAAGGCATGGCCGCCGGGCTGGTGCTGCTCGCCACCGCCCCCGGCACCCCGCCCCGGCTGACGCTGGATGTCTCGGGCGACGGGCGCTGGAACGCCGGACGCGACCCCAGGCCGGTGCGCGATGCCGGGGTGCTGGCCGGGGTCACGCTCAACGCCCTGGCGGTGCTGAACGAGGAGCCGGACCTGCTGGAGCATTACCGTGACGTGGTGATCGGCGGCTCCGGCGCCTTCGCCATAAGCTGCGCGGATTATGCCGATTTCGCCCGGGCGATCCGGGAAAAGCTGCTGCGCGAGATCGGCGAGCCCCTGATCGCCTGAGCCTGATCGCTTGAGGCCGCCGCCCGCCGGTGCGACAAGCATTCCACCTCATTCGGACCTGTTCCCCCATGCTTCTGCTGATCCCCGGCCCCGTTCAGACCTCGCCCAAGGTCCGTGCCGTCATGGCCGACGACATCGCGCCCTGGGACGACGAGTTCCGCGCCGAATACGCCGCCATGCGCCCGCGCATCACCGCCATCGCCGGCGGGATCGAGGGCCAGCATGTTTCCCTGCCCTTGCCCGGCTGCGGCCATATGGTGGTCGAGGCCGCGATCCGCACCTTCGTGAAGGCGGGCGAGAAGCTGCTGGTGGTGCGCAATGGCGGCTATGCCGACCGCCTCGCGCGCCTCGCGACCGAGGCGGGGCGCATCGTCGTCTCCCTCCCCGGCCCCGACAACGCGCCGATGCCGCCCGAGCGCCTGGCCGAGGCGCTGGCGCAGAACCCGGATGTGCGCCACGTCGCGCTGGTGGTCAGCGAGACCGGCAGCGGCATCGTGAACGATCCCAATATCCTCGGCCCCGTGATCGCGGCGGCCGGGCGGCGGATGATCTGCGACGCGGTCTCGGGCTTCGGCGCCCTGCCCTTCCGCATGTCCGAGCATCCGGAATGCGATGTCGTCGTCTTCACCTCCAACAAATGCCTGGAGGGGATGCCGGGCTTCGGCTTCGCCGTGGCCCCGATCGGGGCGCTGGAGGCCGCGCGCGGCAATGCCGGCTCCTGGGTCATGGACCTCGCGGATGTCTATGACCACGCGTTGCAGAACGGCTGGGGCTCCTTCCGCTTCACCCCGGCGGTGCAGGCGCTGCGGGCCTTCGGCGTGGCGATGGATCTGTATGATGCGGAGGGCGGGCAGCCGGCGCGGCTCGCGCGGTATCGGCGCAATGCGGATGTGCTCTACGACGGGCTGATCGACCTCGGCTTCACGCCTTACGTGGCGCGCGAGCACCAGGGGCCGATCATCGTCAACGTCCACCAGCCCGCCGATCCCGCCTGGGATTTCGGCCGCTTCCTCAAGGCGATGAAGGCGCGCGGCGTCATCATCAGCAATTTCTTCACCACCCGCGCGCCCACCATGCGGATCGGCTGCATCGGCGCGATCGGGGAGGCGGATATCCGCTTCGCCCTGGCGGAGATGGCGGCGGTGCTGGAGGAGATGGGCGTGGGGCGCCGCGCCGCGGCGTAACTTATGGTTGAGAAGAAATCACGAAGATCAACTTCATTGCGCTCTTAAATTAGGTTCCCTTTAGCAAACACAATCCAGACGGCCAAAGGGAACCAGCATCGGCCGGCAGTTAAACCGAATCGAAAGCCGCGTTCCGACCGGCTTTTCTCCCCGAGTCGGCGAGCCCAGAAATCGCCACGAAGAAGTCCAAACAAAAAGAGAACACACGAGGGTTTTCCTCACTTTTCTGGCCGCCGGAGCGCAGAAAACCAGCCTGCTGCACCCACTCGACAGGAGGGGCGCCTACGCCGGTACTGTACCCCACCCACGTCCATGAGGTATTGTGCGTGCTTCGGTAACGGAGGCGAGGGGTTGGCCCCCCTCGCCCCCTTTCCGGAAAAGGGGCTCTTGTCAACCTCTTTACGGTGGAGTTCGCGCTCCGGGCGGAGAATGCCTGGGTTTAGTCGATCCGTAAAGCTTGACATGGGCCAAACGTCTCGAAAGGACCCATGACAATGGCTGTGCCTACCCCCCCCAGTGCAACCGCGTTTCGTCGATTTCGAACAGATCACCGGACGGGCATTGTTTACGACGCCCATGACTACGGCCTTAAGGCGTGGCCGTTTCGGACTGGCCCTGGCAGAAAGAAGCGATAGGGTCCAGCCCGGATATCTTCCAAGCGCCAGTGATGGCGCTTGGTCGGCGGCGACAATCCGCACCTCGCAATGAGGTGCTTTGGCGGCGTAACGTTGCGGGGGCAGCATAGGCCTGTCCCCGCGACAAGGCCGCCCCTACCCATGAGCAAACCCCTCCTCGTCCGCGCGATGACGCTGCGCGGCTGCCAGATCTGCGAAATGCCCGATGCGGAGGGGGCATCGGTCATCAGCGCCTCGGTCGGCCTCGGCGGGCGCAACAAGGCCGATGACGTCCGCACCATCCAGCATCTGCTGAACGGCGTCGCGGCCAGCGCCGGCGGCCCGCTGCAACGGCTGGCGGAGGATGGGCTGATCGGCCCCCGCACCATCAACGCGATCTCCCGCTTCCAGAAGGCGCGGCTCGGCTGGTCCGATGGTCGGGTCGATCCGGGCAAGCAGACACTCCAGCATCTGCAGGCGAGCCAGCCCAATGTCGGCGGCCAGACCGCGCCCGGCGGCACGCCCGGTGCGGCCGGCACCGGCCGCACCCCGCAGGAGACGCTGCGCATCGGCCGCGCCACCGCCCAGATCCCGCGCGTGAAATCCGCCCTGCAACGCGCCATGCTGCGGTTGCAGGAGGCGGAGGATTTCTGCACCCGCGAGGCCGGTGGCATGCCCTCCCTGCAAACCGCGGGCGAGGGCGCCTGGCTGGTCTTCGCCAAGCACTTCGGCCTGGCCCCCGCCCAGCGCCGCCAGGGCCTCGCGCCGCTGGCGGGGGTGCGGAACATCCTGCGCTCGATGATCACCATCTATGCGCGCGGCACCAGCATCACCGGCGGCGTGGTCTTCGGCGCCGCGATCTATGATGCGCGGCCGCATCATCCGCAGCACGCCGACTGGATCGCCTTCGCCTTCTTCGGCGGGTTCCACAATGGCGGGCGCATCGACCACGGGCTGCGCGAGGACAGCATCTATTTCTGCGAAGGCATGGATGGCGGCACCGACGGGCTGTTCTTCCACACCTCGCTGCATGAACTGGCGCATTTCGTCGGCGACCGGCCCGAGGCGCGGCCGATCGTGGACCATGCCTATACCACCGACCCGGCCTATGAGCGGCTGACCTCGGCGCAGCGGCTGACCAATGCGGAAAGCTACGCGAACTACATCGCGGATTTCACCCTCGGCACCATCGCGCTCGACGATCTGCGCGGGCCGAGCACGATCCTGCTGCAGGACCCGATCGTGGAGGCGAATGGCGGCATCACGCGCGGCAAGGCCAGCGCCTTCCCGCCGGGCAAGCGGCCGGGCTGAGCCCCTGGCCGGGCCGCGGCGCCGCGTCGGGAATCGTTACGAACGGCGCCCATCACCTGGAGGGCAGCCTGCAACTCGGGGGCGTCTCCGGACCGCTGGTCGGCTCGGACGACCGCTCCCGCCGCAGCTTCGCCACCACGATCTCGTGGAAGATGCGGTTCGGGGTGATCCAACTGTCCGGCCGGTCACAGGCGCCGGGCGGCGGGGGCTCAGCCCTTCCGCAAGGCCAGCCCCACGCCGCCGAGCGTCAGCGCGATCGCCGCCGCCTCCCGCAGGCCCAGCGGTTCGCCGAGCATCAGCGCCGCCGAAACCACCCCCACCAGCGGCACCAGCAGCATCCCCGTCGCCGCCACCGCCGGCGGCAGATGCCGCAGCGCCGCGAACCAGGTGAGGTAGCAGGCCCCCATCGGCACCAGCGTCATATAGACCAGCACCGCGCCGCCGATCGGCGTCAGCGCGGCGAAATCCGGGTGCTCGAAAGCCAGGCCCAGCAGCAGCATCGGCGCGCAGCCCAGCCCGACCTGCCAGGCGACAAGGGCCACCGGCGGCACCGGCAGCGCCCCGCCGTTCAGGATGGTGCCGAGCGCGAAGCACACCGCCGCCCCCAGGGCGAGGCCGATGCCCACAAGCTTGCCCGCATCCAGCGCGATCCCCTGCCCCGCGAGCAGCACGCCGATGCCGGCCAGCCCCAGCATCAGCGCCACGAAGCCGCGCGCCGTGGGGCGGGTGCCGCGCAAGGGCCAGGCGAGGATCATGGCCCAGAGCGGCATGGAATAGACCAGCAGCGCGCCCTCGCTGACGCTGACCCAGCGCATCGACATGGTGGAAAGCCCCATCCAGGCGATGACATTGGTGAAGGTGGCGATCACCAGCCGGAGCCTCGCGCGGGGGGGCAGGCTCAGCCGTTCGCCGCGATGCCGCGCGATCAGCGCGAGCAGGCCGCAGGCGACGACGCCGGCGACCCCGCGTGAGAACAGCGGCGGCCATTCCTGCAACAGCAGCTTCATCGCCGGCCAGTTGAGGCCCCAGCCCAATGCGGTCGCCAACAGGCAGAGCAGGCCGATCCAGCGGGGTGTCATGCCGCTACCTGCGGCGCGCGCCCCCATGCGTCAATGCGGGGTCACGCCTTGATTGAGGCCCGCAGGATGTGTTTCTGGATCTTGCCCGTGCTGGTGCGCGGCAGTTCCGAAAACACGATCCGCTTGGGCGCCTTGAAGCTGGCCATATGCTGGCGGCACCAGGCGATCAGTTCGGCCTCGGTCGCCGACATCCCCGGCTTCAACTCGATGAAGGCGCAGGGCACCTCGCCCCATTTGTCGTCCTGCTGCGCCACCACGGCGGCGAGCGCCACGGCGGGGTGTTTGTAGAGCGCGTCCTCGACCTCGATGCTGCTGATGTTCTCGCCGCCGGAGATGATGATGTCCTTGCTGCGGTCGCGGAGCTGGATGGTCTGGTCGGTGTGCTTCACGGCCAGATCCCCGGTGTGGAACCAGCCATGCTCGAAGGCCTTCTGGGTCGCCGCGGGGTCCTTGAAATAGCCTTTGCTGACGACGTTGCCGCGCATCATCACCTCACCCATCGTGATGCCATCGGCGGGGACGGAGTCGAAGGTGATCGGGTCCTTCACATCCAGCGCCTCCAGCACCGGGTAGCGCACGCCCTGGCGCGCCATGCGCGCGGCCTGCTCATGCGCCGGCAGGTCGTCCCAGTCCCGATGCCATTCGTTGACGACGGCGGGGCCGTAGCATTCGGTCAGCCCATAGACGTGGCAGACCTCGAAGCCGGCTGCGGCCATGCGTGCCAGCACCGCCTCGGGCGGGGGGGCGCCGGCGGTGGTGAAGCGAACTTTTTCGGTCAGCGGGGCGCGGGAGTCTTCAGGCGTGTCCAGCAAGGTCGCCATCACCACGGGCGCGCCGCACATCAGCGTCACGCCATGTTCGCCCATCAGCTTCCACATCACCGGGCCGCGCACCGCGCGCAGGCAGACATGGGTTCCCGACACCGCGCAGATGGTCCAGGGGAAGCACCAGCCGTTGCAATGAAACATCGGCAGCGTCCAGAGATAGACCGGATGCCGGCGGATATCGGCGGCCAGCACATTGCCCATCGCCAGCAGATAGGCGCCGCGATGGTGATAGACGACGCCCTTGGGCCGCCCCGTGGTGCCGCTGGTGTAGTTCAGGCTGATCGCATCCCATTCGTCGCGCGGCATCGGCCAGTCGAACGCCGGGTCGCCCGAGGCCAGGAACGCCTCATAGCCGATGGCGTCCGGGATGGGCGCGCCGACACCGTCATCGACCTCGATGACCAGGGGCCGCGCCTTGGCGATGGTCAGCGCCTCCCGCAGCACGGGCCAAAATTCGCGATCGACGATGATCGCCTGGGCTTCGCCATGGTCGAGGATATAGGCGATGGTATCGGCATCCAGCCTTGTGTTGATGGTGTTCAGCACGCAGCCGGCCATCGGCACGCCGTAATGCGATTCCAGCATCGCCGGGATGTTCGGCAGCAGCGCCGCGACCGTATCCCCCCGCCCCAGCCCGCGCGCCGCCAGCGCCGAGGCGAGCCGCACGCAGCGGTCCCGCAGGGTCCGGTAATCCGTCTTCACCCCGTTGTGGACCACCGCCGTATGCAGCGGATGGGTCTGCGCGGCCCGTTCCAGATGCAGCAGCGGGGTCAGCGGCTGGTGGTTCGCCGGGTTGCGGTCCAGGTCCTGATCATAGGCGAGGTTGGTCATGGGACGTGGCTTTCAGCGATGGCGCCAGATGGGGGCGCGTTTCTCCATGAAGGCGCCGATGCCGATGGCGGCATCCTCGGCCAGCAGGTTCTCGGTCATGGTCGCGGCGGCGGTGGCATAGGCCGCCGGCAGGGGCAGGCCGATCTGGGCGTTGAAGCTGCGCTTGCCCATCCGCACCGCAAGGCCGCTGCGCGCGGCGATGCTGGCGGCCAGGCTCGCCGCGTCCTCCGCCAGCCGCTCGGGCGCGACCACGCGGTTGACGAGGCCGAGGCCGCGCGCCGCCTCGGCGCCGATCGGCTCGGCGGTCAGCAGCATCTCCATCGCCGCCTTGCGCGGCACGGCGCGGGAGAGGGCGACGGCGGGGGTCGAGCAGAACAGCCCGATCTCGACACCAGGGGTGCAGAAGCGCGCGGCGGTGGAGGCGATGGCGAGGTCGCAGCTCGCGACCAGCTGGCAGCCGGCGGCGGTCGCCATGCCCTGCACCGCGGCGATCACCGGCTGCGGCTGGTTGACGATCGCCTGCATCAGCGTCGCGCATTGCTCCATGGCGGCGGCGAAGAAGCCCGCCCCTTCATCCGCATCGGCGCGATGGGCCGTGATCTCGCGCAAATCATGGCCGGCGCAGAAGACCGGGCCCTCCGCCGCCAGCACGATGCAGCGGATGTCCTCGCCGATGCCCCCCAGCGCCTCCAGCAAGGCGGCCATCATCGCGGTGGAGAGCGCGTTGCGCGCCTTGGGGCGCGCCAAGGTGATGGTCGCGACAGCACCCTCGGTCTCCACGCGCAGCATCATCTGGTTCTCGCCCAAGGCGTGGTTTCCTCCCGTTATCCCGCAGGCTGCGCGGCCGGCCGGGGCCGCGTCAACTCGCACGGGCATGTCCGCCTCACGCCAGGGGCGGCTTCGGCCCTAGACTGGCCAAAACGGAGGCCGAGCATGGACAGGACCGACACCGCGCATCGGATCGTCATCGTCGGCGGCGGTGCCGCGGGGCTGGAGCTGGCGACCCGGCTCGGCAATGCCCATGGCCGCGACGGGCGGGCCGATGTCACTTTGGTGGAACGCGCCCGCACCCATTTGTGGAAGCCGCTGCTGCATGCGGTCGCCGCCGGCAGCATGGACCGCGCCCAGCATGAGCTGAACTACCTGGCCCAGGCGCATTGGCACCACTTCACCTACCGCTTCGGCGAGATGGACGGGCTGGACCGCGCGCGACGGCAAATCCACCTCGCGGCGACGATGGATGAGGAGGGGCGGGAGATCACCCCGGCCGGCAGCCTCGGCTACGACACGCTGATCATCGCGGTCGGCAGCGTCACCAACGACTTCGGCACGCCCGGGGCCGCGGCCCATGCGATCCCGCTGGAGACGCCGGACCAGGCCGCGCGCTTCAACCGCCGCCTCGTCAATGCCTGCCTGCGCGCCAATGCGCAGGAGGGGCCGATCCGCCCCGGGCAGCTCCACATCGCCATCATCGGCGCCGGCGCCACCGGCACCGAACTGGCCGCCGAGCTGCACCGCACGGTGCGGGCGGTGGTCGCCTATGGGCTGGACCGGATCGTGCCCGAGCGCGACATCCGCATCATCCTGGTCGAGGCCGCCCCCCGCCTGCTGCCCGCTTTGCCCGAACGCATCTCCGAGGCGGTGCTGCGGCTGCTGACCGAGATGGGGGTGGAGCTGCGCGTGAACACCCGCGTCGCCGAGGTCCGCGCCGAAGGGGTGGTGCTGGCCGATGGCGGCCTGCTGCCGGCCGAGCTGGTGGTCTGGTCCGCCGGCGTCAAAGCCCCGGATTTCCTGCGCGGAATCGACGGGCTGGAGACCAATCGCATCAACCAGCTGGTGGTGGGCGAGAGCCTGCAAACCACCCGCGACCCGGCGATCTTCGCGATCGGCGATTGCTGCGCCTGCCCCCGCGCGGGCTCGACCCAGCCGGTGCCGCCGCGGGCGCAGGCGGCACACCAGATGGCGAGCCATATGCTCGGCCAGGTCGAGCGGCTGCTGGCGGGCAAGCCGCTCGAACCCTTCGTCTATCGCGACTTCGGCTCGCTGGTGTCCTTGGGCGAATACAGCACGGTCGGCAGCCTGATGGGCTTCCTGACCGGCAAGAGCCTGTTCATCGAGGGGCTGTTCGCGCGGCTGATGTACCGCTCGCTCTACAAGATGCACCAGACCGCGCTGCATGGCAGGGCGCCCACGCTGCGGCGCACCCTGGCCGGGCTGGTGTCATCGCGGGCGGAGCCGGTCGTGAAGCTGCACTGACCGGCCCCCGCCCTGTCACACCCGCCGGACTAGCCGATCTCGATCCCGGTCTGGGTGACCAGGGCCTGCATCTTGGTCCGCTGCTCGACGACGAAGGCGGCGAAGGCGGCCGGCTCGCTGCCGACCGGGATCGCGCCCAGCCCCTCCAGCCGCGCGGCGACATTGCTGTCGGCCAAAGCGGCCTTGGCCAGGTTGTACCAGCGGTCGCGCAGCGCCACAGGCAGGCCGGCCGGGGCGTAGAGCCCGTTCCACTCGTTCAGCTCGAAGCCCGGGAAGCCCTGCTCGGCCACGGTCGGGACGTTGGGCAGTGCGGCGAGGCGGCTGGTGGTGGTGACGGCCAGCGGGCGCAGCGTGCCTTCCTTGGCGAATTGCAGCGAGGAGGCGACGGTGCCGAAGAGGCAGGCGACATTGCCCGCCAGCAGATCCTGCAAGGCCGGCGTGCCGCCGCGATAGGGCACGTGTTCCAAGGTCACCTCGGCGCGGGAGAACAGCAGCGAGGCCGCCAGATGCGCCGCCGTGGCATTGCCCGAGGAGCCGTAGGACAGCTCGCCCGGCTTGGATTTCGCATAGGCGATGAATTCCGGCAGCGTCCGCACCGGCAGGCGCGGCGAGCAGAGGAAGATCTGCGGCCAGATCAGCAACTGGGTGATCGGCGTGAAGGCGGTGCTGTAGTCGAAGGGCAGGTTCTTCTGCAGCACCGGGTTCAGCACATGGCCCAGCGCATCGAGCAGCACGGTATAGCCATCCGGCGCCGCGCGGGCGACCTCGGCCGCGCCGATCGAGCCGCCGGCGCCGGGGCGGTTTTCCACGATCACGGTCTGGCCCATGGCGGCCCCCATCGGCATCGCCAGCAGCCGGGCGGAGGTATCGACGCCGCCACCAGGCGCATAGGGCGCGATCATGCGCAGGCTGCGGGTCGGGAAATTCGCCTGCGCCCGGGCCGCCGAGGGGGCGGCGGCCGCGCCGAGCAAAAGCCCGGCCAGGGTGCGGCGCGAGAGGGTATGCATGGCTCGTTCCTCGATCTGGTTGGTTGACACCAACAAGCGGTGGCTGCCGACCGCGTCAAGGCCCGAGTAGCCCGACGGCGCCGGCTCGTTTATTCTAGGCCGGTGACCCTTAATGATCTGTTCGGCGAGCCCGAAGGCCCGCCCCGCCCCGCAGGGGAGCGGCCGCTGGCCGATCGCCTGCGCCCCAAAACCCTCGCCGAGGTCGTCGGCCAGCCGCATCTGGTCGGCCCCGATGGCGCGCTCAGCCGGATGCTGGAACGCGGGGCGCTGTCCTCCCTGATCCTCTGGGGGCCGCCGGGGGTGGGCAAGACCACCATCGCCAGGCTGCTGGCCGAGGCGGCGGGCCTGCGGTTCGAACAGCTTTCGGCGGTGTTTTCGGGGGTCGCTGACCTCAAGCGGGCCTTCGACGCGGCCCGCGCCTCACCGCGCGGCACGCTGCTGTTCGTGGATGAGATCCACCGCTTCAATCGCGCCCAGCAGGACGGGTTTTTGCCGGTGGTCGAGGATGGCACCGTGGTGCTGGTCGGGGCGACGACCGAAAACCCCTCCTTCGCGCTGAACGGCGCGCTGCTCTCGCGCTGCCAGGTGCTGGTGCTGCGCAGGCTGGATGAAGAGGCGCTGGACCTGCTGATCCAGCGGGCGGAGGCCGAGGCCGGGCGCCCGCTGCCGCTGGATGCCGCCGCGCGGCCGATCCTGCGGGCCATGGCCGATGGCGACGGGCGGTACCTGCTCAACATGGCCGAGCAGCTTCTGGCGCTGCCGGCGGGGGCGCCGCCGCTGGATGTGGCGGCGCTTTCGGCGCTGCTGGCGCGGCGGGCGGCGCTGTATGACCGGGACCGGGAGGAGCACTACAACCTCATCTCCGCGCTGCACAAATCGATGCGCGGTAGCGACCCGGATGCGGCGCTCTACTGGTTCGCCCGCATGGTCGGCGGCGGCGAGGACCCGCGCTACATCGCCCGCCGCCTGACCCGCTTCGCCGCCGAGGATGTCGGGCTGGCCGATCCCGGCGCGCTGCCTTTCGCGCTGGCGGCCTGGGAAACCTACGAACGGCTGGGCAGCCCGGAGGGCGAATTGGCGCTGGCGGAACTGGTGCTGCGGCTGGCGACGGCGGACAAATCCAACTCGGCCTATCGCGCCTGGGGTGCTGCGCGCCGGCTGGCGGCGGAAACCGGCAGCCTGATGCCGCCGGCGCATATCCTGAACGCGCCGACGCGGATGATGAAGGACCTCGGCTACGGCGGCGGGTATTCCTACGACCACGATGCCGAGGAGGCTTTTTCGGGCCAGGATTACTGGCCGGATGGGATGGTGCCGGCGCGGCTCTACACGCCGACGGAGCGGGGACGGGAGGCAGCGATCGGCGAGAAACTGGCGCATCTGGCGCGGCTGCGGGCGACGCGCGGGGCGGCGCGGGGTGAAATGGGCACGGTGGCGCCGGCGCGGAAACCGCGGACGTGACGCCCTGGACCATGCTGCTGGTCGCGGCCGGCGGGGCGGTGGGGTCGGTGCTGCGCTTTGTGGTCTCGACGCTGTTCGCCTCGCCGGTGGCGGTGTTCCCCTGGGGGACGCTGGTGGTGAATGTGGTCGGCAGCGGGTTGATCGGGCTGGCGGCGGGCTTGGGCGTGTCGGGGGAGTGGCGGCTGTTTCTGGTCACCGGGGTGTTGGGGGGGTTCACCACCTTCTCGGCGTTTTCGCTGGAGACGGGGGTGCTGTGGGAGAGGCAGTGGTGGTTGGGGGTGGTGTATGTGGGGTTGACGCTGGTGTTGGGGTTGGGGGCGTTTGCGGTGGTCTTTTGGCACATGGGGCGACGGTAAACGGCCAGATAGAAATCTGATTGCCAGCGGCGGCTTAAAAATATTTCGGCCTATTGATTTTATGGCGCTTTGAAGTGTGCTCCACATATAATGGAGAATGATCGCAACCGCCATCGATATGTATGTGCGTCGAGCCAAGATCGCGTTAGGGGAAACGTTGGCTGAACGACATGTCATTTATCTTGATACCAGATATTGGATTCTTCTACGGAAGGCGAATGCTGATCTGGATAGCACCAGCGCAGTTGAACTTCTGGGCCTGCTTCGAAAGGGCATTGCTGCCGGGCGTGTATTCTGCCCCATCAGCGAGACGGTCTTCCTCGAGTTGATGAAGCAGAGCGACCCGGTCTCTCGGCTGGCGACAGCAGCGCTCATCGATGAGCTCAGCCTGGGTGTCACGCTCGTTGGCCAGGATGCCCGGATTGGGACTGAGATTGCATATTTCCTGCGCTCGAGGTCTGGGCAAACTAATCTTCACCCGGTGAAGCATCTTATCTGGTCTAAGCACAGCTACGTACTGGGTATGGTGCATCCAACGAATATGTCTTTCGACCCCGAAGCAGAATTTGAAATACAGAAGGCAGTTTTTGACCTGATGTGGACTACCCCACTTCGCGACATCATCAAAACTATCGGGAATTTTCCAACAATAGAAATAGAATTCAGGCGCATTGCAGAAAAATTAAATGCCGACGTAGCGGATAATGCCTGCTACCTACAGAGTTTTGAACAGGCATATGCAGACGAAGCACGAGGGATAGTCGATTTATTTGGTGGAATAGCTGTAGACATAACAGTTTCCATGGCTTTCGAACGGGGAGCGATCTCCGAACAGCCAACGCCGGCTCAGTGCCAAGCCTTTGAAAATCAACACAAGAACCTTCTCGCTGTATGCCTCGAAAAAAACAAAGCTCGTGACGAGCTGCGGACGCTGCATATTCTCTCAAGCCTCCACGCCTCACTGCGCTGGAATAAGGGCCGAAAATTCAAGGGCAATGATCTGTTTGATTTCGACCATGCCGCAGCAGCGCTTGCCTATGGAGATGCGTTCTTCACCGAGGGCTCTTTATCCGCGATGATAAAAGAGCGCCATCTCGCCTTGGATCGGGCCTACGGATGTCGTGTCACCGCAGAGATGGATGAGGCCATCGCAATCACGGCCAAGCTTATTGGTTAAAGGTCCATTCTAAACCTACTCCTGGCTGAAGAGGGAAACTATATCCCTGTGGCCTTCGAGGATATTCACGACCTCGACCAGATCGTCTTCGTAGCGGAAGAAGATGACATAGCCCTTGTAGGGCAGGCTGCGGATATCCGGCCGAAGCTCCGGCCTTGCCACACCGAGCGTGCCGGGCAGCGCCGCCAGCTTGCGGCACTGCTGCCGCAGCATGACGACAAAGGCTTCGCCGATGGCGCGATCCCGGCTTTCGCGGGTGATGTATCTCAGGATATCGGTCAGGTCGTCTCGTGCGGACAGCAGATAGACAAGCTGCCGCATTCAATACCCTTCCTTCGCCAACTCCGCTGATGTCGCCAGCAAGGACGCCGAAAGCTCCTCATCCGTGACCCGCCCACCCCGCGCGATCGAGGCATCCAGCGTCTCCCGCAGCGCCTTGAGCCGCGTCTCGCGTTCCTCGACGAGCCGCAGCCCCTCCCGCATCACCTCGCTCGCGGAACTGTACCGGCCGCTTTTGACGGCGGCCTCCACGAACCCTTCCCATCGGGCTCCGATCGACACGTTCATGGCAGGCTCCTTCTGAACGCCGCATCGATAACACAAACTGCGCAATCCGTGTTATCGGCTTATTTTCCTTGCCCTCCCTCCCCATCCATGCCATCTTCCCCCACCAACCGCGCCTTCTCCGCCTGCTTCCACGCCTTGGCCGCCCGCAGCGTCGCCTCATCCGTCGCCAACCGCGCCGCATGGTCCCGCGCCGTCACCAACCGCGCCGGCCACAGGATCAGCGCATCCTTATGCACCTGCACCCGGAAATGGCTGGGGTTGCCCAGCGCCTCGACCACCGCCTTGGGCAGGGTCAACTGGTTCTTCACCGTCATCTTCGCCATGGGCAGCGTCATCGAACCCTCCTGTAAGGGAATAAGATAGTAATATGGTAAGGTAGTAAGGTATATTATCCTAAACGTCAAGATGTTTCGCTGGACGCCACGCCGCCCCTCCGCTACGCGCCTGCCATCATGTCCATTGCCAACCTCACCGTCGCCTCCGACGACGCCGATACCCGCCTCGACCGCTGGTTCCGCCGCCATTTCCCGCAACTCACCCAGGGCGCGCTGCAAAAGATGCTGCGCACCGGCCAGATCCGTGTCGACGGCAAGCGGGCGGAGGCGAATGACCGCCTCAACCCCGGCATGGTCGTCCGCGTCCCGCCGCTGCCCGAGGGCCAGGCCCCGAAAGCCGCCCCGCGCCCGGTGGACGAACGCCAGACCAAGGACCTGCAACGCCTGGTCCTCTACCGGGACGAGGCGGTGATCGCGATCGACAAGCCGCACGGCCTGGCGGTGCAGGGTGGCCCCGGCATCACCAAGCACCTGGACGGGATGCTGGAGGCGCTGCGCTTCGACGCCGAGGAACGCCCCCGCCTGGTGCATCGGCTGGACCGCGACACCTCCGGCGTGCTGCTGCTGGCGCGCACGGCGGGTGCCGCGTCCAAGCTCGCCGCCGCCTTCCGCGGCCGCGATGCGGAAAAGACCTATTGGGCCGTGGTGGTCGGCGAGCCGGTGCCGCCCGAGGGCCGCATCGAAATGGCCCTCACCAAGGCCCCCGGCACCCGTGGCGAACGCATGACCGCGGCCGAACCGGGTGCCCTGGACGCGACCCGCGCCGTGACCGATTTTCGGACGCTGGACGTCGTCCGTCGCCGCGCCGCCTGGCTGGAGCTGAAGCCGCTGACCGGCCGCACCCACCAGCTTCGGGTGCATTGCCTGGAGGCGCTGGGCGCGCCGATCCTCGGCGATGGCAAGTATGGCGGCTCGGCCGCGCATATGGCCGATGTGTCGGGGCAGTTGCATCTGCATGCCCGCACCATCCGCCTGCCGCATCCCTTGGGCGGGACGCTGGAGGTTTCGGCGCCGCTGCCGCCGCACATGGCCGAAACCTTCGCCTATTTCGGCTTCGAGGCCCCGCGCACACCAAAGTCGCGCCGCATACCCTGAGCGTCAGGGGTGGACTTGCGCCACCCCATTGTACCAGTCGTAGATCTGCTCGCCGTTCCAATGCAGCACGCCATCGTAGCCCGCGATCTCCTGGTAGATCTCCTCCAGGTAGCGGATGCGATGCGGCTGGCCTGAGATATAGGGGTGGATGGCGATCGCCATGATCTTGGGGCGGTCGCCACCCTCGGCATGCAGGCGCTGGAACTGGTCCATGACCCGCTGCTTCCAGTAGCCGCTCTCATGGTGCTGCACGATCATCATGGGGATGTCGTTCAGCTCGACGGAATAGGGCAGCGTGACCAGCGGGCCATTGTGGGTGCGGATCACCGTCGGCTCGTCGTCATAGACCCAGTCGCCGATGTATTTGACCCCGGCCTCGGCCAGAAGCTCCGGCGTCTCCAGGGTCTGGGTCAGGCCGGGCCCGAGCCAGCCCACGGGTCGCTTGCCCGTGAACCCTTGCAGCAGGTCCATGCTGCGATGGATCATGGCGCGCTGGTCATCGACCTTGTGGATCGGCATCTGTTCATAGGCATGGCCCATGAACTCCCAGCCGGCGTCGCGCGCCTCGGCCGCCACGCGTGCGTAATCGGTGCAGACGCGGGCGTTGATGGAGAGGGTGGGCCGCAGCCCCAGGCGGCGGTAGAGGTCGAAGAAGCGCCAGACGCCGACCCGCATGCCGTATTCATGCCAGGACCAGTTGGCGACATCGGGCAGCAGC
Organism: Humitalea rosea; assembly: GCF_003253705.1. Classification (GTDB taxonomy): domain Bacteria; phylum Pseudomonadota; class Alphaproteobacteria; order Acetobacterales; family Acetobacteraceae; genus Humitalea; species Humitalea rosea. Next base: position 48,557 of record NZ_QKYU01000005.1, on the reverse strand, counting down.
ATTTGGCCGGTCGGCGCGGGGATCACCTGGCGGGCCATGGGGCGGGAGATGTCCCAGACCTCCAGGTTCACGATGGTCCAGACGATGATCCTCGCCTTGCCCGGCAGGGCCAGGGGCGGGCGGTCCACGATGGCGGAGAAGCTGTGTCGTTCGGTGGGCAGCATGCCGTCGGTCATGGTCACTCCTGCATCACGCGGGGCAAGGCTGCGGAGCGCCCCGGTTCGAGTCAATCGGGGGCGGCCGCGCTCATCGGTTCCACTTATCGCGCGCTGCTGCTAAACGCCCCTTTTCACTGCGGGGATCTCCTCCCCGCGGCAATCCAGAGAAAGCGAGAATGGCGGGTTACAAAGACGATCGGGTCAACAATCGGTTGGACACGGCGGCGAAGGCGAAGCAGGCGATCCTGCAAAAATTCCTGGCCAAGCCAGGCCCCGATGATCCCGCCGTCATCGCGCGTGAGCAGGAGCGCCTGGCCATTGCCGCCGCGCGGCAGGCCCGCCAGGCCGAGCGTGAGGCCGAACGCGAGGCCGAAGCCGAGCGCCAGCGCCTGGCCGCCGTGAAGCGGGCCGAGGCGGACGCCGCGCGCGAGGTCGAGCGCAAGGCCGCCGCCGCGGCCGCAGCCGCTTTGGCGGCCGAGGAAGCAGTCCGCGCCGCCGAGGAGCGCGCGTTGGAGGCTGAGCGCGCCGTGGAACTGGCTGCCGCCCAGAAGGTGGCGCGCGACGCCCGCTACGCCGCCCGCAAGGCGCGGCGCTAGGCTTTCGTCGCGGGCCGGCAGGCTGCCCGCCGGCCCGCTGCGAACACACTCAGACGTCACGCAACTTCAACGCCATCGACCCGTTGCGCCCTCGGACGCGAATTGAAGGAGGCGGTGACCTTGCAGCGACGACAGTTCGGAGTGCTCGGATCGGCCGCCCTGTTGGTGGCCGTGGTGGATACCGGCAGTTCCACGGATGCCACGGCCCAATCGGCCGCGGCCCCGGTGCGTTTCGACATGGGCAGCCTGCGCGGCATGGCCCGCGAACTGGCCGCCCAGCCCTTCCGGCCGCCCGAAACCACCCTGCCGGCCGGGTTGCGGGACCTGGAATATGACCAGTACCGCCATATCCGCTTCAAGCGGGAGCAGGCGCTCTGGGCCAATGACGGCCTGCCGTTCCAGATGCAGCCCTTCCATCGCGGCTTCCTCTATCCCAACCGGATCGCGCTGCATGAGGTCGCCGACGGCATCGCCCACCCGATCAGATACCGCGCCGACCAGTTCGACTTCGGCCCCCTGCCCCGGCCGCCGGATGATGCGGACCTCGGCTTCGCGGGCTTCCGCCTCACGCATCCGCTGAACCGGCCGGACCACTTCGACGAGGTCTGCGCCTTCCTCGGCGCCTCCTATTTCCGCGGGCTCGGCAAGGGGCACATCTACGGGCTGTCGGCGCGCGGCCTCGCGATCCGCACCGGCGACCCGAAGGGGGAGGAATTCCCCCTGTTCCGCGCCTTCTGGATCGAACGCCCGGTGCAGGGCGCGCAGACCATGGTCGTGCATGCGCTGATGGACAGCCAGAGTGCCGCCGCCGCCTTCCGCTTCACCATCCGCCCCGGCGAGGCGACGATCTTCGACGTCGAGGCCACGATCTATCCGCGCGTCGAACTGCCGGGCATCGGCATCGCGCCCGCCACCAGCATGTTCTTCTTCGGCCCCAACGACCGTGTCGGCATCGACGACTACCGCCCCGCCGTGCATGACAGCGACGGACTGATGGTCACGACCGGGCAAGGGGAGCAGATCTGGCGGCCGCTGTCCAACCCGCGCGACCTGCAGGTCAGCGCCTTCGCCGAGACCAATCCGCGCGGCTTCGGACTGATGCAGCGCAGCCGGGCCTTCACGAATTTCCAGGATCTGGAAGCGCATTACCAGGACCGCCCGAGCCTCTGGGTCGAGCCGATCGGGGATTGGGGCCAGGGCGAAATCCAGCTCTTCGAAATCCCGACCAATGACGAGATCCACGACAACATCGTCGCCTTCTGGCGCCCGGCGCAGCCGATGCGGGCGCGCGGCGAATACGGGCTGACCTACCGGCTGTACTGGGAGGGCGCACGGGCGGGGAATGCGGCGCTGGCGCAATTCACCTCGACGCGGATCGGCGTGGGCTCCGAGGCACGGGCGCGGCGGATCGTGCTGGATGCGGTCGGCGGGCGGCTGGACGCGCTGCGCAATGGCGCGCCCTTCGAGACCAATGTTTCCGGCAGCCCCGGCGAGGTGCGCAACATCTCCTCCGAGTTCAACCCCGAGACCGGCGGCGTGCGCATCGCCTTCGAACTGCTGCCCGGCAACGCCCCCCAGGTCGAGCTGCGCGCCAGCCTGAAGGATGCGCAGGGACCGCTGTCGGAGATCTGGCTCTACCGATGGACACCCTGACCACCCAGGATCTGCACATCGAGGCGTTGCCCCCCGCGGCGCCGCTGGCCATGCCCGAGCAGGATTTCAGCACCTCCACGCCGGCCCGCCAGCCGACCGGGCCGCGCGGGATCGGCTGGCGGCGCCTGCTGGTCATCAGCGGCGCCATCGTGATGACCCTGGCCGCGACGCGGGAGATGTCGCTGGTGCTGAACGGCGACAGCATGAGCACGCTGGAAGTGCTGATCCTGTTCCCCTTCGTGCTGCTCTTCGCCTGGGTCGCGGTGTCCTTCACCAGCGCGCTTGCCGGCTTCTGCATCATGCTGATCGGCGACGGGTCGCGGCTGCTGCCCGGCGACGGGCCGCTGCCGCCGCTGCGCTCCCGCACCGCCCTGCTCATGGCGACCTACAATGAGCCGCCGGCCCGCATCTTCGCCGGGATCGAGGCGATCCATGACTCGCTGCTGGCCGCGGGCGTCGCGGATGCCTTCGATCTGTTCGTGCTCAGCGACACCACCGACCCCGACATCTGGGTGGCGGAGGAGGCGCATTGGCAGGCGATGCGCGGGCGGCTCGATCCGGCCGCGCGCATCTACTACCGCCGCCGCCGCCGCAACGTGTCGCGCAAGACCGGCAACATCGCCGAATGGGTCACGCGCTTCGGCGCCGCCTATGAGCATTTCCTGATCCTGGACGCCGACAGCCTGATGGAGGGCGAGGCGCTGCACCACCTCGCCGCCGCCATGGAGGCGACCCCGGATGCCGGGCTGGTCCAGTCGCTGCCGGTCTCGATCTCGGGGCAGAGCCTGCTCGCGCGGATGCAGCAATTCGCCGGGCGGATCTACGGGCCGCTGATCGCCCAGGGCATCGCCTGGTGGCATGGCGCCGAGGGCAATTACTGGGGCCACAACGCCATCATCCGCACCCGCGCCTTCGCCGAGGCGGCGGGGCTGCCGCATCTGCGGGGCCGCAAGCCTTTTGGTGGCGATATCCTCAGCCACGACTTCGTCGAGGCCGCCTTGCTGCGCCGCGCCGGCTGGGGCGTGCACATGCTGCCGCTGCTGCGCGGCAGCTACGAACAGGGCCCGCCGACGCTGATGGATATCGCGGTGCGCGACCGCCGCTGGGCGCAGGGCAATCTGCAACATGCGGCGGTGCTGCCGACGCGGGGGCTGCATTGGGTCAGCCGGCTGCATCTGCTGACCGGCATCGGCTCCTACATCACGGCGCCGCTCTGGCTGCTGTTCCTGCTGCTCGGCTTCTGCATCTCGCTGGAGGCGCGTTTCGTGCGCCCCGAATACTTCCCCGCCGCGCCAACGCTCTTTCCGCATTGGCCGCTGGTCGATCCGGTGCGCGCCATGTGGGTTTTTGCCGGCACGATGATGCTGCTGCTGATCCCCAAGGTGCTGGCGCTGCTGGTGTTCCTGCTGAATGGCCAGGACCGGCGCGCCGCCGGGGGCGCGATCCGGCTGGTGCTGTCGATGCTGCTGGAGACGCTGATCGCGGCGATGCTCTCGCCCATCACCATGCTGACCCAGACCGTCCAGGTGATCGCGATCCTGCGCGGCCGCGATTCGGGCTGGAGCGCGCAAAGCCGCGACGATGGCCGCCTGCCGCTCGGCGTGGTGGTGCGCGGCTACTGGCTGCACACGGTGCTTGGCGTTGGTGCGGGGATCGCCGCCTGGCTGGTGTCCCCTTGGCTCGCGCTGTGGATGTCGCCGGTGCTTGCGGGGCTGGTGCTGGCGATCCCGCTGGTCTGGCTGACCGCCCGGCCCGGCGCCGGCGCGACATTGCGCTGGATGGGGCTGTTGCTGATCCCCGAGGAACGCCGGCCGCCGGAGGTGCTGACCCGGGCGCTCGCCTTGCGCGGCCTGGGCGAGCCGGCGGGCGAGGCGGCGAGCCGCCTGGCCGGGGATGCGGCGCTGCTCCGGCTGCATCGGCGGCTGCTGCCGCCGCCGCGCCGGCGCGGCATCGATCCACTGGATGTGGATGCGGTATTGGGCGAGGCGAAGCTCGCCGAGGCGGATGACCTCGGCACCGCGCTGCGGCTGCTGACGCCCAAGGAGAAGGCCGCGGTGCTGGCCGAGGGCGAGGGCGTGGAGCGGTTGGTTTCGCTGGCGCGAGCCTGACCTACGGCACCCGGGTGGTCATCGCAGATCCGCCCGGTTCCCCATCGCCTCCGCCATCTCGCCGATCCCGGCGAGCTTGGCGGTGAAGCGGGACCAGTCATCCTCGGCGGCGATCGGCGCCCAGATCGCCTCCACCTCCTCGATCAGCATCGAGCAGGGCGTCTTCCGTTTGAAATAGGGATGATCGAGCCCGGCATCATGGGCCGGCTCATAGCCCGCGATCGCGTCCCGGAACGGGTCGAAGGCGGGCGAGGCATAGTGGTCCGCCGAAGGGCTGGCGCTGCGCGAGACCGGCCCCGCCATGCCGCCGCGCCAGTCGAAGAAGGCCTGGTCGAAGGGCGCCTGCGTCGTCTCCAGCCCGGAAAACAGGGCGGCGGCCAGGGCGGTGTCGCGCTCCACACCATGCGGGTGCAGGCCAAGCCGGCGCACCACCGCATCGGTGAAGGCGGCCTGCAGCGCGGGGCCGAATTCGGTGAGCGCCGTCTCCAGCCCCGCCTTCAGCGCCTCATCGCCCAACGGCAGCAGGCAGTTGCCGAGGCGCGACAGCGACCAGGCCAACGCATCGGGCTGCCGCGCATAGGCGTAGAGTCCGTTGTGGTCGAAATAGGCGGCGGTGAAGCCGGGCTGGTAGGTCGGCAGGAAGCGCCAGGGGCCGTAGTCGAAGGATTCCCCCGTGACATTGACGTTGTCCGTGTTCAGCACGCCATGCACGAAGCCCGCCGCCATCCACCGCCCGCCGGTCTGCGCGACGCGGCGGCAGACGGCGCCGAAGAATTTTTCCGCCCGCGCGGCATCCCCCTCGGCATGCACCTCGGGCAGATAGATCCGCCCCACATGATCCACGAGGCGCTGAATCCCCTCGACATCGCCATGCGCCGCGAGGCGCTGGAAGGTGCCGATGCGGATATGCGAATGGCTGAGCCGGACCAGCACCGCCGACCGCGTGGGCGAGGGCTCGTCGCCGCGATGCAGGGATTCGCCGGTCTCGATCAGGCTGAAGGATTTGGAGGTATCGACGCCGAGCGCCTCCAGCATCGAACTGGCCAGCACCTCCCGCACCCCGCCCTTCAGGGTCAGCCGCCCATCGGCGCCGCGTGACCAGGGGGTGGTGCCGCTGCCCTTGGTGCCGAAATCCAGCAGCCGCCCATCCCGGCGGTCATGCGCCTGGGCAAAGAGGAAGCCGCGCCCATCGCCCAGATCGGCGTTGTAATGCCGGAACTGATGGCCGTGGTAGCGCAGGGCCAGCGGCTGCCGGAAGCTGCCGGGCAGCGGCATGAAGCGGCCGAAATGCTCGATCCATTCCGCATCGGTCAGGGTGCCGAGCCCGACCCGGTTGGCCCAGTCCTGGTTGCGGTAGCGCAGGATGTGCGCGGGGAACTCCGCCGGGGCGACGAGATCGTAGAACTCCTCCCCCAGATCCTGGTGGCGGGTCGCGGGGTGGAAATCGGAGGAGATCGGCATACCCGCCACTTGGGGCGAATCCGCCGCCGATGCCAGCCCCGCCGGTCTGGTTCAGGGCGTGTCGTTCACCGCGGGCTTGGCGAAGACCGGCGCGGGCCAGGCTGTTCCGATCCCGGGGATCCCCAGCGGCTGGCCGACGCCGCTGGCGGCCAGTTCGGCCGCCTGGGCATCCAGCGCGGCACGCAATCGCGCGGCCTCGGCCGCCGGCACCAGCGCCGTCTGCACCGGGCCCAGGGGATGGGACTGGATGCGGGCGCGGGCATGGCCATCGAGCAAGGCGGCGAGGCGGGCGATGGTCGCGGCGCGCCGGGCCAGGCGCACCGCTTCCTGGGCCTTTTCCAGCCGGGCGAGGCTCTGCAGGGTCCGCCCCCCGGCCGCGACCACATCGGGCTGGAGCGCCGCAGGGTCACCTACCGGGCCGGGGGCGCCGCGCTCCAGCGCCGCCGCCAGCACGGTGCCGCGTGCCCGCAGCCAGTCGCGCAGGGGGGCGGCGGTGGTGAACATCACGCCGCAGGCCAGCGGCAGGCAGGGGGCGCCAAGGGCGGCGCAGACGCCGAGGTGCCGCGCGGCGAGATCGGCGACCCAGGCGGTGTCCTGCGCGCGGGTCAGGAAGGGCGCCCGCGGCACCCGGCTGACCAGGGCCGCGACCGGGCCCTCGGCGATCACCTCGACGCTGCTGCCCGGCAACAGCCCCGGCACCGCGGGGGCCAGGGTGCCGGCCGCGACGATGGCATAGGTGTAGAGCGCCTCGGCGGCGTCTGGATGGCCGGTCATGCCGCCAGCCACCCGACCACTGTTCGGAAACATTTTGTCCCGTGTGCCATGCCACCCTGCCGCCTGCCTGGGCCGAAGCTTTAGCCGCCGCGGGATTTACGGGAGGTGAAGCGCCTCAGCCCTCGGGCAATTCGCCGGGGACGGGCTCGCGGAGTTCCTCCGCCTCGCGCCGCAGGCGCTGGTAGGAGCGGAAGGAGAAGGGCAGCATCCCGCCATAGATCATGCTGGCCGCGGCAAGCGCCGCCCAGGGCTCGGCCACCACCAGTGCCACATAGCCGCCGATGCCCAGCAGCAGCGGCAGCACCAGATGCCGCGGCACCCGGAAATTCTTGAACGACCAGGTCGGCAGGGTGCTGACCATCGTCGCCCCCACCAGCACCAGCACCAGCGCGATGAAGCCCGGGTAGCGCAGGACATGGGCGAAGCCGTGCCAGCCCCAGCCATCCAGCGCCAGGCTGGCGAAGAGCGGGAACAGCGCCAGCCCCGCGCCCGCCGGCGCCGGCACCCCGGTGAAGAAGGACTGCGCATAGGCGGGCTTGGGCGCGAGCGTGGGCATCGCATCCAGCGCCGCGTTGAAGCGCGCGAGGCGCAGCGCGCAGCAGACGGCGAAGAGCAGGCAGGGGACGAAGCCGATCGGCCCCATCGCGCTGACCGTCCAGAGGTACAGGATGAAGGCCGGCGCCACGCCGAAGGAGAGGAAATCCGCAAGGCTGTCGAATTCCGCGCCGAAGCGGCTGGTCGCCTTCAGCAACCGCGCGAGACGCCCGTCCAGCCCGTCGATGACAGCGGCGACGACGATCAGGCTGGCGGCCTGTTCCCAATGCCCCTCCAGCGCGAAGCGCATCGCGACCAGCCCCGAGCACAGCCCGAGCATGGTCAGGATATTCGGGATCAGGCGGTTGAAGGACAGGCCGTCGAAACGCGGCCGGATGCGGCGCCGGAAGTGGCGGAACCGCCGGGGTGTCCCGTCTCTCCCAGCACCCGGGCGGATCACGCCAGCGGGCCTTCCAGCGAGGCGATCACCGTCTCGCCGCCGATCATGGTCTGGCCCTCGGCCACCAGCGGGCGGATGCCGGGGGGCAGATAGACATCGGTGCGGCTGCCGAAGCGGATCAGGCCGAAACGGGCGCCCGCCTCGGTCACATCGCCTTCACGGGCAAAACACAGGATGCGCCGGGCGACGAGGCCCGCGATCTGCACCACGGCGACATCGCGGCCATCCGGCAAGGCGATGGCGATGGCGTTGCGCTCATTGTCGTCGCTCGCCTTGTCCATGTTCGCGGACAGAAACTTGCCGTGGCGATAGGCGATGCGCTTGACGGTGCCTTCGACCGGCCAGCGGTTGATGTGCACATCCATGACCGAGAGGAAGATCGCCACCCGCCAGCGCGTATCCGGGCCAAGCCCGAGCTCCAGCGGCGGCACCGCCGGCATCACCGAGACGACGCGCCCATCGGCGGGGGCCAGCACCAGCCCCGGCCGCGGCGGCGGCGTGCGCTCCGGGTCGCGGAAGAAGTACAGGCAGAACAGGACGAAGATCAGCCCGGGCCAGAATAGCCAGCCCCCGGCGAGCAGACCGCCGACGACGGCCACGGCCGCCCCCCCGGCCAGGAAGGGCGTTGCGGCGCGGTGCGGCGGTGCCAACACCATCTGGAGACTTTGCAGGAGGGCCATAGGGTTCGGTTGATCCTCTGTTCACCCTTGCCGGTCAACCCTGAACACGCGATGGACATGCCCCCCCCGACTCACGCCGCCCCTTTCCAGGGTTCGGCTCCCCCAGCCTCAGGCCCCGCGCTTGCGCCCGGCCTGCTGCCCCTCGGTGCCTTTGCGGTCTCGGAGGCGGATGGGCTGGTCAGCCCGCGCCAGCCCGGGCTCGCCCCCACCCTGCGCTTCGCCTGGCGGGGCAAGCCCTGCCGGGCGGCGCTGGATGGCGGGCTGTTCCTCTCGGCCGAGGCCGGGCGGCTGCCCGCCACCGCGACCGGGGCCGACCGCGCCGCCGTCTTCGCGGCACTGCCGGCGCTGCGGGCGCTGCTGCCCAAGGGATGGACGCTGCGGCTGCTGCCCGACCACCGGCTGCGGGTGGAGGCGCGCTCGCATCTGCCCGCGCCGACCTCGGCGGTGGCGATGGTGGCGGCGCTGGTGACCTTCGCGCTCTGCCTCGATCCCTGGCTCGACAAGCTGGCGGGGTCGGAGGCCGGGATGGGGCGCTAAAAGAAAACCAGCACCTCGCGTTCCCGTGATGAGGGCGCCGCATCCACTGCGCCCGGCGCTCCGTATCGACTGCAGTGGGGCCGTCGGGTCCTGCCGGATACTCACGGAGACAACGCCATGACCCCCAGCAGCCTCAAACTCGCGCTTCTCGCCACCACCCTGATCGCCGCCGCCCCCGCCGCCAATGCCGCCACGCTGATCGGCCTGACCGCCGACAACCATCTGGTGCACATCGACACCGTGACCCGCCGCGCCACCGCGCCGGTGATGGTGCATGGCGCCGACGGGATGCTGCTCGGCATCGACCTGCGCCCCTCCAACGGGATGCTCTACGGCATCACCACCAACAGCCAGATCGTCACCATCAACGCCATGACCGGCATGGCGACCCCGGTGGCCCGCCTGTCCGAGCCCTTCGTCGGCGGCGGGCGCAGCATCGTGGACTTCAACCCGGTCGCCGACCGCATCCGCCTGATGGGCATGAACGGCACCAATTTCCGCATCCACCCCGAGACCGGCGCGGTCACCCGTGACGGCAGCGTGAAATACGCCGCCGGCACCGCCTGGTCCGAGACGATGCCGCGCGTCACCGCCGGCGCCTACACCAACTCGGTGGCCGGCACGACGAGCACGGGCCTCTACACGATCGACACCATGCTCGGTCAGTTGAACATGCAGAACCCGCCGAACGACGGCGTGCAGATCGCCCGTGGCCGCATCGGCGATGGCCTGCCGGCCGGCATCGCCTTCGACATCCTGACGGAGGGCACGGTGAACACGCCCTACCTGCTCGCCGGCGGTGCCCTGCACACGGTGAACCTGGAAAACGGCGCCCCCACGATGCTCGGCATGGTCATGAACCTGCCGGCCTCGGAAATCACCGACATCGCGGCGATGCGCTGAGCCACTTGGCGCGCGGCTGATCCCTCCCCCGCCGCGACGGGATCAGCCGACCGGGTCGGAACGGGACACCCCCGTTCCGGCCCGTGTTGCGTTTGGGGCCCCAGAAAATCGGTTCAGAAATCGGTGACGCGCCCCTTCTGTTCCCAATCGCCGTAGCGGGTCGGCTCGGGGCCCTTGGGGCCGCCGTGCTCGGTCGGCATCGGCTTCGGCTGGGGCTTCTCAGCGGTGGCGGGGGGGGCGGGTTCGGGCAGCGGCGTGACCGCTGCCTCTTGAGGATGCTTCGTCATCACCCCCATCTGCGTGTCCTGACGTCGGAAAGGAAGGGGCCCATGGGGGGCGTGATCAAAACCGGATTGCTGCTGGCTCTGCTGACGGGGCTGTTCGTCGTCGTGGGCGGGCTCATCGGCGGGCGTGGGGGTGCTGTGATCGCGCTCTGCGTCGCGGCGGCGATGAACCTCTACGCCTGGTGGGGCAGCGATCAGGCGGTGCTGCGGATGCAGCATGCCGAGCCGGTCGGCCCGGCCGAGGCCCCCGCCCTGCATGCCCTGACCGCCCGCCTCGCCGCCCGCGCCGGGCTGCCGATGCCGGCGCTGTATCTGATCCATGAGGACCAGCCCAATGCCTTCGCCACCGGCCGCGACCCGGAGCATGCCGCCGTCGCGGTGACCACCGGGCTGCTCGCGAGCCTGCCGGAGCGGGAGGTCGCGGGGGTCGTCGCGCATGAGTTGGCGCATATCCGCCATCGCGACACGCTGATCATGAGCGTCGCCGCGACCCTGGCCGGCGGCATAGGGTTGCTCGCGCAATTCGGCGGGCTCTTCGCCTACAACCGCGACAGCCGGAACAATCCGCTCGGCATGGTCGGGGTGCTGCTGGCGGCGATCGTGGCCCCGCTGGTGGCGATGATCGTGCAGATGGCGGTCAGCCGGTCGCGGGAATACGAGGCGGACCGCAGGGGGGCGGAGATCGCCGGCGACCCGCTGGGGCTGGCGGGCGCCTTGCTGCACCTGGAACAGGGGCGCGAGGTGCCGAACCATGGCGCGACCTCGGCCACCGCGCATCTGTTCATCGTCAACCCCTTCGCCGGCGGGCTCGCGGGGCTGTTCGCGACGCATCCCTCGACGGCAAGCCGGGTGGCGGCGCTGGAGGCGATGGCGGGGCAGAGCGTGATCGCCGCCCCCATGGCGCCGCGCGGAAAGCCCGGGCCATGGGGCAGCGCGCCACGGCGGCGGGGGCCCTGGGGCTAGGCGATCCTACTCCAGCTTGATGCCGCGACGGCGCACCAGATCCCGCCACTTGCGCGATTCCTCGACCTGGTAGGCGGTGAATTCGGTCGGGCTGCCGCCGAGCGCGTCCATCGCCAAGCTGTCCAGCCGCGCCTTCATCTCATCGGATTTCATGACGGCGCCGGCCTCCACGGCCAGCCGGTCCAGGATCGGCTGCGGCGTGCCGGCTGGCGCGAAGAAGCCGAGATCGACCGAGGCGCGATAGCCGGGCCACCCGCTCTCGGCCACCGTCGGCACCTCCATCGCCTTGCTGCTGCGCTCGCTGCCGGTGATCGCCAGGGCGCGGAGATCGCCCGAGCGCAGGAAGGGCAGGGCAACCGAGGCGTCCACCAGCGAGAGCACCGCCTCGCGCGTCATCACCGCCTGCGCCGCCTGCGCGGCGGATCGGTAGGAGACATGCAGCATGTCGGTGCCGGACATCTCCATCAGCAGCTCCACGCCGAGATGGTTGGTCGCCCCGACCCCGGCCGAGGCATAGGTCAGGCGGCCCGGCTGGGCCTTGGCCGCCGTGACCAGCGCCGCCAGCGTCCGCCATTCCGCGGCCGGGTGGACGCAGACGAACATGGCATTGGTCGCCAGCAGCCCGATGGGCGCGAAGGCCGTGTCGCTGTCATAGGGCAGGCTGTAGAGCGCCGGCGCCATCGCGAAGGTGCCGTTCGGCGCGATCGCCAAAGTATAGCCATCCGGCCGGGCGCGGGCGAGCACGCCCATGCCGAGGGTGCCGCTCGCCCCCGCGCGATTGTCGATCACCAGCGACTGGCCAAGCCGGGGGGTCATTTGCTGGGCCAGGATGCGGGCCAGGATGTCTGTGCCGCCGCCCGGGCCGAAGGGCACGATCAGCGCGATGGAGCGGTTGGGATAGGCGGCGTCCTGCGCCACGGCGGCGCGGGCGGCGCCGACCAGGGCGATCGACAGGCCAAGGGTGTCGCGACGGGTAAGGGGCATGGTCGTTTCTCCAGAAGGCCCCGGCCGTGCGCGGCGGTGCCACCGGCCCGCCCCGCTACCGACCGGGTTCGGGACGATCCTAGGCCCCGCCCGCTGGTCTTGTAAGCGGGCCTGGGCGCGATTCGTTCAGGTCGGATCGACGGTGCCGGTCGAAATCTGCCGCAGCGCGGTCATGCTCGGGACGAAGAAGTAGTCGCCGCCGCGGGTTTCGACGAGCTGCGGGATCCGGTCGCAGATGAAGGGCGGCTTGCCGCTGGCCGGATCGGCGGGGATGACAAACTTCGCCTCGTCATCGTGGTTGCCGATGATCGGGCAGGTGTCGTTGCCGGCGTTGAAGTCCAGCCCGTATTGCATCCATTGCTGCTGCACGAACTCGAACTGCCGGAACAGGCTGGCGCAGGTCGCGAGCATGACGATGCCATGCTCCTCCGCCTCGGCAGCGCCATAGGGCAGGCCACGGCGCAGGATGCGGCGGCGGTTGTTCAGCACCGAGCCTCCGCGCTCCCTCACATCGCTCAAGGTTGGGTCGAGCATGTCGCGCGTGTTCGCGCGGCGCAGATGCGAACCCAAGGGGCATTTGGCGCCGAGCGGGTCATCGGCGAAGGTGAAATCGACCATGGCGCGATCCAGCACGGCCTGGGCCGCCGCATCCTTGGTCTGCACCGCGACCACGCGCCGCTCGCGGAAGGTCATCCAATCGGCGAAGGTCGGCGCCACCACCAGCGGCACGCCATCGCCCCAGCGCCCGGCGATCTTGGCCATCAGCGTCGCCTGCGCCTCGTCCAGGGGCATCCCCATCACGGCGGCGAAGCGGGTGGCCGTCCCGGTCAGGAAGGTTCTGAAGGCGGCGATGTTCTGGTGCAGCTTGCGATAGGCGATGAAGGTGCCGTTGTAGGAAAAATCGAGCGGCATCGCAGCACCCGCGATCTCCTGCGCTTCATCCGGGTGGCCGAGCAGGAATTCCCCTGTCGCCAGCGGTCGCCAGCTCTGGTCGGGCATCAGCGCACCCTGGCCGATCATCGCGGTCGCGGCGCGGGCGGGCGGCATCTGGCCCTCGAACACCGGATCGCCGATGGCATCGACGAAGCCGAAATGCTCGACCGGGATCGGCGCGTAGCTGCCATCCTTCTGCTGCTGCAACAGCGCGGAGAGATCCTGCCAGCGCGGATCGGCGCCACGATGGCCCTCCAGCACGCTCACGCCGCCGCTCGCGGCGCAGAGGCCGATGATCTGCCGCGTCAGCTCATCCAGCTGCGCGACCGCCGTGCCATCGGGCTGCATCTGCGCGTTCAACGAAATCAGCACATGGATGCGCCGGGCGCTGTCGGAGGATGGGCACCAGACCGGGTCCCATGTGGTGCTGATGTCATCGGGGAAGTTGTCGCAGAGGATATCCGCGCGGGCCGGCATGCCGTCGATGAATTCATCGGGCATGCCGCGCAGCGTGCGGATCGGCACGCCCATGGCGATCAGCCCGTGGAAGGTGAAGGCGATGTTCAGCGTCACCTCCGGGCGCAGCTGCGTGACCTGCCCCTGCGCCGGCGGCTCGTGCCGCGACGGCCAGCGCACCGCGGTGGTGACGCGGGGGCGCAGGTTTTCGATCACCGATCGCCCGGCCTTCGCATCATGGACATGCAGCACCAGGAACCGGCCCTTGGGAAAGCCGAGCCGGCCATAGGCGGAGAGGATATTGCCCTGGATATCGGCAAGGTCGAGTGCCACGGTCATGGCGATGTCCCCCTCATGACCGCACCGTGCCGGCATGCTGGCTGGGTGCCGCGACATCTTCCGGCCGGTGCTGCCGCAGGAAATCACCGAAACCCGCATGCAGTGCCGCCGGCTCCGCGCCCTGCATGCGGATCGCGAAGCGGATGAACTGCTGTTGCAGATAAAGCGCCTTCAGCACGCTCGGCAGGTCGGATCGCGGCGCGGTCGGAAAAGGGGCCATCCCCGCCGCCACGACCCGCCGCCAGGCGAGGAACACGGTCAGCACCAGCCCCACCAGCCCCGCGACCAGCAGCCAGATGCCCGCCCGTCCGCCGAAGAGTGCGACCACGATCCCGAGCAGCAGCACCACCGCCGCGACCGCGACCGGGATCAGCAGCGATTTGATGTCCAGCGTCGGCAGGCTGGGGGCTGTTGACCAGTAGTCGTTGAAGGGCATCGTCGTCTCGACCTGGCAGTCCCGGATCAGCCGGCAGACTCCCGCCGCATCGGTCAGCCGGTCATGGCCGCGGCAATGGATCAGGATCTCGCGCAGCTCCGGCGCCATCACCGCCCAGAGCCCGGTGAGGTAGCTGTCGAGTTCGGCCACATCGCCGCTGGCCGCATCGAAATCCGCGACGAAGAGGAGATAGGCGCAAGGCAGCGCATCGACCGGATCGGTCTGCCACGGCTTCGGCCCCAGCAGCGCCACCTTGATCGGATCGCGCTGGCCGCGACCGTTGAAGGCGACATCGTCGATCACCGTGAAGCGCGCGAAATGCGTGCGCCGGTCGCGGGCGAAGGGGCTGTTGAGCCCGATCTGCTCGGTCGCCGGGGTCTGCAACGCGGTCGGCAGCGCGACCAGCACCTGGCGCAGCGCCTCGACATGGGAGGTGACGATCCCGGCGACCCTGGGATCGGCCACCAGCTCCTCCCGCACCGGCACCAGAACGGTCAGGAAGTAGTGGCCGCCATCGAAGTTGGGCATCGCGGTATCCCCTTCAGCTCGGCGCGCGGCGCACCAGCGCCTCGCGGTTGCGGTCGGCCGATTGGGTGTCGTTGCTCGCGACCGGCGCATAGCCGGGTGAGGGCAGGTCGTTCTGCACGCTGACCAGCGCGCGGCACCAGGCCTCGGCGAAGGCCTCGGGCGCCATCCGCGCATGGTCGGCGGCAAGCGCGTCGATCGCGATCCAGACCCGCAGCGCCGCCTTGATGTCCCGCTGCGCCGCCCCGGGGGTCGCGTTGTAATAGCTGTCCACATCGACCTGATTGTGCCGGATGTAGTCCTTGAACGGGGTGATCGGAATCGAGCCCGGATATTTCGTGCTGGCGTACCAGAACAGGTCCAGCCCGTTCGGGATGCCATCCGAGAAGGCGTCGATGTACTGGTCCCAGGTGCCGTTGAAGTTGCTCACGAAGAGCATGTAGTCATTGCCGAGCCGCGGCCTGCCCTGGCCGAGGTCCGGCCATTGGTCGCGCTTGATGATGACCCAGCGCGCGAAATGGATGATGGACAGGCCGAGCAGCCCGCCAAGCTGCCGCGGCTGGCTGCGCGCCACCATGAAGATGAACCGGTTGATCCACGTCTTCCACGGCCGCATGGGCGTGAGGACGTTCATGCCATAGGCCTTGCCGGCGACGTTGGACATCGTGGCTCCCCCCCGCTCATGCGAGCTGGGAGAGGCTACTCCGGGATTTCAGCCAAACAAGCAAAAACCCCGGCAGGCGTAACGATCACATCCCGCCGATGTAGTTCGGCCCGCCACCGCCCTCCGGCGTGCACCAGTCGATGTTCTGGTCCGGGTCCTTGATGTCGCAGGTTTTGCAGTGGACGCAATTCTGCGCGTTGATCTGCAGCCGAGGCTCGCCCTCCTCGACCCCCACGGCCTCATAAACGCCGGCGGGGCAATAGCGGCTTTCGGGGCTGGCGAATTTCGCCCAGTTCACCGGGGTCCAGAGCGAGGGATCGCGCAGCTTCAGATGCGCCGGCTGGTCTTCCTCATGGTTGGTGTTGGACAGATACACCGAGGACAGCCGGTCGAAGGTCAGCACCCCATCGGGCTTGGGATAGACGATCTTCCTGCTCTCGGCGGCCGGGCGCGTCGCGCTGTGGTCCGGGTGATGCGTCAGCGTCCAGGGCGATTTGCCGCGGGTGACATAGGCCTCGACGGCGGCGTTGATCATACCGCCCCAGAAGCCGAACTTCGCGAAGCCGGGGCGGATGTTGCGCACGCCGCTCAGCTCCGACCAGACCCAGGAGTCGCGCAGCGCCACGGGGTAGTCGGCCAGCACCGGCGGCGCGGCCTCGCCCCGCGCCAAAGCGGCGGCGACGGCCTCGGCGGCCAGCATGCCGCTCTTCATCGCGGTGTGGCTGCCCTTGATCTTGGCGACGTTCAGGAAGCCCGCGGTGCAGCCGATCAGCAGCCCGCCCGGGAAGACCAGCTCCGGGATCGACTGCAAGCCGCCCTCGTTCAGCGCGCGGGCGCCATAGGCGATGCGCTTGCCGCCCTCCAGCATCGGGCGCACGGCGGGGTGGGTCTTGAAGCGCTGCATCTCCTCGAAGGGCGAGATCCAGGGGTTGGCGTAGTCCAGCCCGACCACGAAGCCGACGCTGACCAGGTTTTCGCCAAACATATAGAGCCAGGCGCCGCCATAGGTGTCGGACGACAAGGGCCAGCCGACCGAATGCCAGATGAAGCCCGGCTTGTGCTTGTCCTTGGGGATCTCCCACACTTCCTTGACGCCGAGGCCATAGGTCTGCGGCGCCGCCTCGGCGCGGAGGTTGAAGGTGCTCTCCAGCTTCTTGGTCAGCGAGCCGCGGCAGCCCTCGGCGAACATCGTGTAGGTCGCGCGCAACTCCATGCCGGGCTGGTAGTTCGGCCCTTCCTCGCCATCCTTGCCGATGCCCATGACGCCGGCGACGACGCCGCGCACGCGGCCGTCCTCGATGATCGTCTCGCTGGCGGCGAAGCCGGCATAGACCTCGACGCCCAGCGCCTCGGCCTTGGCGCCCAGCCAGCGGCAGACATTGCCGAGGCTGACCACGTAATTCCCGTGGTTGTGCATCGAGGGCGGGGTCGGCAGCCGGATCGCGCGGGTCTTGGTCAGGAAGACGAAGCGGTCCTCGCCGGCCGGGGTCGAGAGCGCCGGGGGCTCGTCGCGCCAGTCCGGGATCAGCTCGTCCAGGGCGCGCGGCTCGACCACCGCGCCGGAGAGGATATGCGCGCCGACCTCGCTGCCCTTCTCCACCACGCAGACGGCGGCGTCGGGGTTGAGCTGCTTCAACCGGATGGCGGCGGCAAGCCCGGCCGGGCCCGCGCCGACGATCAGCACGTCGAATTCCATGCTCTCGCGATCGGCCATGCGTCCCTCACTCCCTTCTGGTCTCCCCGGATGTAGCCCCGGCATGACGGCGCGGAAAGGCGCGGCCTTGCCGCAAAGGGGGGGCGGCCTGATAGAAGTGTTTATGCCCCAGGACATGATCGAGGCACCGGACCCCGCCCTTCTGGCAGCACTACGCTGCCAACTGGACTGGGGTGCCGATGAGGCGGTGGCGGCCACCCCGGCGCCGCTGGCCGAGCGCGTGCCGCCCCCGGTCGGGCGCTGGCTGGGCGGGGTCGCGCCGAAACCGGCCGCCACGCCGGCCCCCACCCCCGCCGCCGCGGTTGGCGCCGCGCCCATGGGCTTCGCCCCCGCCGTGTCCGGGGCCGCGGCCCTTGCCGCCGCGGCGGGCAGCCTGGAGGCGCTGCGCGCCGCCATGGCCGGCTTCGAGGGCTCGCCCCTGCGCGAGACCGCGACCAATCTGGTCTTCTCGGATGGGGTGCCCGGTTCGGGGCTGATGCTGGTGGGCGAGGCCCCCGGCGCCGAGGAAGACCGCGAGGGCCGCCCCTTCGTCGGCCAGTCCGGCCGGTTGCTGGACCGGATGCTGGCCTCGGCGGGCCTGCGGCGGGAGGCGGATTTCTACGTCGCCAACATCCTGCCCTGGCGCCCGCCGGGCAATCGCACGCCCACGGATGCGGAAATCGCGTTGTTCCTGCCCTTCATCCTGCGTCACATCGCCCTCGCCCGGCCCAAACGGCTGCTGCTGCTGGGCGGCACGGCGGCCAAGGCGCTGCTGCGCTCGAAGGAGGGGATCATGCGGATGCGGGGCCGCTGGCACGCCCTGGAGGTCGAGGGCTTAGGCAGCCTGCCGGTGCTGCCCACCCTGCATCCGGCCTATCTGCTGCGCAGCCCGGGGGCCAAGCGGGAGGCCTGGACCGATCTTCTGCTGCTGCGCCAATCTCTTGATGCAGCGCAGCATGACAAGCCGGCTTGACGTTTTTTTCGGCCAGAACGTCTCGCAAGCTACTGTTTTTCTGCCGGCGGCGTTTATTTTCAGGATTCATCCCGGCGATTGGGGTTGCGCAGGGTCCTCCCGCGCCGCTAACGGCAGGCTGCCATGAGCCTGAACAGCCCCATGGCCCGGTGCCGGCCATCCTCCCTGCTTCTGGGAATTGTCCTTGGTGCGACCTTGAGCCTCGGCGTTTATGCCGAGGCTCTGGCACAACGGGCCAACGCGCATGCGAACGGACCCGCGGTCCGCACGACCCATACGAGGGCCTCGGAGCCAGCGACGGCGGCGCGCCGCCCGGCGCGCCAGACGGCCCGCGTGCAACGCGTGGCGCAGTCCCGCCCCGCTGCCTCAGACAGCCGGAGGGTGAGCGCCACCGGCCCCCGGTTCACCCCCAGCCGGTTCACCCCCAGCCGGTCCGCCCCAAGCCGGTCCGCCCCCAGCCGCGCCACCCGGGCCGCGAGCGCGCGGTCCAGCGCCAATATCGCCCGCGGCGTCGCCCTGGCGCGGGAGGCCGCCCGGCCCCAGACCCCTTTCGCCGCGGCCTCCACCGCCGTGCCGCTGCTGCTGCCGGTCGCTGACGGGCATACCGAGATTGCCGCCGCCGGGCTGCGCCGGCCGGTCACCGGTGGCGTTGACGGTCTGCCGCAACCGCTCGCGCCCTCGGATGCCGCCCGTCTGGTACGGATCTTCGACCTGCAGGCGCGGGGCGAGAGTGTCGCGGCGGCGCAGGAAGCCGATCGTCTGGATGACCGCCGGCTGATGTCGCATGTGCTGGCCGACCGCTGGCTGCGGACGCCGCAATCGGCGCCGGCCGCCGCTGTGCTGGCCTGGCTCGCCGAATTCCCCGACCACCCCGATGCCGGGGCGCTGTATGCGCTGCTGCGGCGGCGGATGCCGCATGGCGCGCCGCCGGCGCCGGAAGCGGTGCCCGATCTGCTGGCCATGGCCGCGGCGATCGCGCCCGAGGACCAGGCCCCCGACGCCCCGCCGATCGCCCGCAACGCGGCGCTGGAGCGGGTGGTGCGGGCCAAGGCACGGGATGGCGACGTCTCCGGCGCGCTGCTCGCCATCGCCGGCGCGCGCGGCCTCGCCCCCGGTGCGGCGGCGCTGCTCCAGGGCGATGTGGCGCTGATCCTGTTCCAGTCTGGCCGCGACCAGGATGCGCTGACGATGGCGCAGGGTGCGGCGCGCGGGGCGGAAGGCCATGGCGGGCCGGCCTTCGTCGCGGGCCTCGCGGCCTTCGCCGCCGGCCAGCCCGAGGCTGCCATCCCCTATTTCGAAATCACCGCCCGCGCCGAGCTGGCGCCGCCCTCGCTGCGCGCCGCCGGGGCCTATTGGACCGCCCGCGCCTCGGTCCGCGCCCGCCGGCCGGGGCAGCACATCGCCTGGCTGCTGCAAGCGGCGCAGGAGCCGCGCACCTTCTACGGGCTGCTGGCCCGCCGCGCTCTCGGCCTCGCCCCCGGCTTCGCCTGGGAGGGCGAGGTGGCCGGGGAGGCCGAGACCAATGCCCTGGCCGAAACCGCCGGCGGCTGGCGCGCGCTGTCCTTGTTGCAGATCGGGCAGCGCGATCGGGCGGAGGCCGAGCTGCGCCGCCTCTGGGCCATTGGCGCGGGCAATCCGGCGCTCGGCCGCGCGATGCTGGTGGTGGCCTCCACCGCCAATATGCCGGCGCTGGCCTCCCAGCTTGCCCAGGTCGTGCAGGGCTCCGATGGACGGCCGCGCGATTTCGCCCGCTTCCCGGTGCCGCGGCTGGAGCCGCTGGGCGGCTTCCGCGTCGATCCCTCGCTGATCTATGCGCTGGCCCGGCAGGAGAGCAATTTCGACCCGGGGGCCGTCAGCGGCGCCGGGGCGCGCGGGCTGATGCAGGTGATGCCCGCGACCGCGGCCTATATCCTGGGCGATCCCAGCCTACGCGGCCGCAGCGGCCACCAGCGCCTGCATGATCCGGCCTTCAGCCTGGAGGTCGGGCAACGCTATCTGCACCACCTGAACAGCCTGGATTCGGTGGATGGCGACCTGATCCGCATGCTGGCCGCCTATAACGCCGGCCCCGGCAATGTCGCGCGCTGGATGCCCCCCGGGCGCCACCAGAACGACCCGCTGCTGTTCATCGAAAGCATCCCGGCCGGCGAGACCCGCGCCTTCGTGCAGCGTGTGCTGGCCTATTCCTGGATCTATGCGAGCCGGCTCGGCCTGCCCTCCCCCAGCCTCGACCAGCTGGCCGCCGGGCAATTCCCGCGCTTCGCGGGGCCCGCCGACGTGGAACGCATGCTGATGCGCCAGCAGCGCCTGGCCATGCATTAGGCCGGGCTGCCGCAGCCCGGCCGGGCGCGCTATGCTGATGGCCCATTCCAAGGCCGAATCCATGCAAATCCCCACCCTGCCCTTCACCGTCACCGATTGGGCCGAAGTGCCCGAGACGCTGCATGCCGGGGAGACGGGTGAGGCCCGCTGGCGCACGCTGCAGGTCGGTGACCTGCGGGTCCGCATGGTCACCTATTCCCCCGGCTACCTGGCGAACCACTGGTGCGACCGCGGCCATGTGCTGACGGTGCTGGAGGGCGTGCTGGAGACGGAATTGCGCGACGGCCGCCGCTTCACCATGTCCGCGGGCATGACCTATCGCGTATCCGACCATGGCGATGCATCGCACCGGTCCCGCACCGCGACCGGGGTCCGCCTGTTCATCGTGGATTGAGGAGCCCGCCCATGCCGATCGACGAGAGCCGCACCTTCCTGCCCATCGCCATCGCGGTGCTGACCGTCAGCGACACGCGCGACCTCGCCTCCGACCGGTCGGGCGACGTCCTGGCCGAGCGGATCGAGGGCGCCGGTCACGCGCTTGCCGCGCGGAAACTCCTGCGCGACGACGCCGAGGTGATCGAGGCGCAGTTGCGCGCCTGGATCGCCGATCCGGCGATCGACTGCATCATCACCACCGGCGGCACCGGCATCACCGGCCGCGACGTGACGCCGGAGGCCTTTGCCCGCGTGCTGGAGAAGGAGATCACCGGCTTCGGCGAGCTGTTCCGCATGCTCAGCTACGCCAAGATCGGCACCTCCACGATCCAGTCCCGCGCCATTGGTGGGGTTTCCGGGGGGACCTATCTGTTCGCGCTGCCGGGCAGCACCGGGGCGGTGAAGGATGCCTGGGACGATATCCTGCTGTTCCAGCTCGATGTGCGGCACCGGCCGTGCAACCTCGTGGAACTGATGCCGCGGCTGCAGGAGCATCTGCGCGCGGCCTGAGCCGCTGCCGGCACCGATCCGCGTTGCGGTGGCCGCAAGGCAAGGCTTAGCCTCCCCCCGCCAAAATGGGGGAAACGGAGATGTCAGAGGCTCAAGCCGAACCAACGCTGCCGACGATCATGGGCTTCCGGATCAGCCAGATCGGCCGCATCCCGCGCCTGGAGAACTTCAACCCGACCAATCGGCCCAATGCCACGCGGTGGAACGCCATGCTGGAACAGATCCGCGAGAGCGGCGGCATGACCTCCAGCACCACCAGCCAAGGCCGCAACCATCCGTGCCAGACGCAGGATTTGCGCTGCGACCACCAGAACCAGGTGGGCAATTATGTGAATACCCAGTGCCAGGTCGGCGGGCTGACCAAATACACGCGCGGCAAATACAACGGCAACAACGAGAGCACGTCGCTCTCCCACGTATCGGTCCATGCGTCGTGCTATTCGTCGCCGACCATCGGCCTGGCCTTGGCGTCATGCCACGACTACAGCTTCCGGTCCGGCAATACCGTGCAGATGGACCCAGCGGCGACGGCCACGATCGCCGTCATGGTGCAGCCGCCGGTGATGACCTTCATCTGCGGCCGCTGCGGCAAGGAGGAGACCGCGGTGGATTCCGTCGAGCTTGGCCTGCGCTTCGCCTCCTACCCGCCGGCCTGCTCGCGCACCGATGGCGCCTGCCGCACGGCGCGCGGCGAGGGCGGCTTCACCCGGCGATAGCGCGCAGATCCTCGACGGTATCGACGTCGCGCAGGATGCGCAGCAGCGCGACCTGCCGCCCCGCGAAATTCGCCAGCGTGTCACCGAGCGCATGTTCCCCGCCCCAGCGCACCGCGCCGAAGGGCCGGCCGGGGCGGCGCGGGCCGAGTCCGACCAGCCAGTAGCCGCCATCCTCCGCCGGGCCGAAGACGGCATCGGCCTGGCCCAGCGCCTGGAAGGCCGTGGCGATATCGGCCGCGCCGATGCCGGGGATATCGGCGCCGACCACCACCACCCGCCGGTGCCCTTGCGTCATCCGATGCAGCCGGTCGCCCAGGTCGCCCCGCCCCTGCGGCACCACCGCCACCCGCCGCCGCAGGCGGAAGCGGGCATGGTCGGGCGTGCCGCAGATCGCCACGCGCCAGCGCCGGTCCCGCAGGGTGGCGGCCAGCAGCGCCTCAAGCTGACCGGTATGGAAGCGCAGCGCCGCGCGATCCCCGATCCCGCGCGCCAGCCGCCGCTTCACGGTGCCCAGGCGCGGCGCCCGGGCGAAAATCAGCAGCAAAGGGCGGTGATCGGCCATGGCGGCAGCATGGGGCGGGCGGCTCAACCATACCAGCGGGCAAGCCGCGACGGCGCCACCCCGCAGGCCCAGAGCGTCAGGATCGACAGGTTCCGCAACGGCCGCGCCCACCAGCCATCGCGCCGGTAGCGCGCGGCTGAGGTGAGTGCCGCGACCTCCAGCCCCACCAGCGGCCGCCCCGCCCGGACCAGGCGGCGGATGAGATCGACATCCTCCATCAGCGGCAAGGGCCGGACGCCGCCGACCGCCGCCAGCGTCGCGCGCGAGACCAGCAGCCCCTGGTCGCCATAGGGCAGCCTCAGCCGCCGGCAGCGCCAGGCGGCCAGACGCTCCACCCGCCGCGCGGCGCGTGAGGTGTCGTCGAAGCGCAGGCGGAAATAGGCGGCGCCCTCGGGCTGTTCGGCCATGAAGCGCGCCGCCGCGGCGGACCAGCCAGGGGCCAGCACCGTGTCGTCATGCAGCAGCAGCAGCCAGGGGGCGGTGGTCGCGGCGACGCCGGCCGCGATCTGCGCGCCCCGCCCACGCGGCGTGGTGAGGACGCGCGCGCCCGGAATGGGCGCCGCCGTGCCGCCGCCATTGGCCAGCAGCACCTCGACCGGAAAGGGCGCCTCGGCCAGCGCGCCCAGGCAGGCCGGGAGGCTGGCGGCGGCGGTGTTCAGGGTGGGGATCACCACGGCCAGCATAGATGTTCTCATTATGTTCTTGACGGCATGTGGCCGGAACGATAGCAATTATGCGAACGCATGGAGAACGCGAGATGCCCGACGGCAGCCTCTACGGAGCCTCTCTTGCCAACCCGCCTCCCCGCAAGGGGCGGGGTGCGCTCTCCAACCCGGCCAATCGGTTCGAGAGCCAGTCGGCCGTCGCCTGGGATGATGGCTGGGGCACGCTGGATGCGGCCTTCGCCGCCCCGGCCCCGCTGGCGACGACCCTGACGCGGGACAGCAGCCGCTCGGCGATCACCTACAACACCTCGCCCGATCTTGGCTTCGACCGCAGCATCAACGCCTATCGCGGCTGCGAACACGGCTGCATCTACTGCTTCGCGCGGCCGACCCATGCCTACCTGGGCCTGTCGCCGGGGCTGGATTTCGAAACCCGGCTGCTGTTCAAGCCCGAGGTCGCGGCCCTGCTGACCAAGGAATTGCGCAAGCCGGGCTACGTGCCGCGCCCCATCGCCCTCGGCACCAACACCGACCCCTACCAGCCGGTGGAACGCACCCTGACGCTGACGCGGCAGATCCTGGAGGTGCTGGACGCCCATAACCACCCCGTCACCATCGTCACCAAATCGGCCGGCGTCACCCGCGACCTGGACATATTGGCGCGGATGGCGAAGCGGAACCTGGTGCATGTCTGCCTCTCGGTCACCACGCTCGACCCGGCCCTGGCGCGGGTGATGGAACCGCGCGCCGCCAGCCCCGCCCGCCGCCTGATGGCGATCGGCGAGTTGGCGCGGGCCGGGGTGCCGGCCGGGGTGCTGGCCGCGCCGATGATCCCCGGGCTGAACGATGCCGAGTTGGAGCGCATCATCGCCGCCTGCGTCGCCAATGGCGCGACCCGCGCGGGCTATGTGCTGCTGCGCCTGCCGCTGGAGATCGCGGCGATGTTCGAGGCCTGGCTGCACCAGCACTTCCCCGATCGCGCCGCCCGCGTGCTGGCGCTGGTGCGGGAGACGCGGGGCGGCCAGCTTTACGACAGCCGCTTCGGCAAGCGGCAGACGGGCATCGGCCCCTATGCCGGGATGCTGGCCAATCGCTTTGCCCTGGCGGTCCGCAAGCATGGGCTGGACCAGGGGCGCAGCGGCGCCAAGGGGCTGGATTGCACCGCCTTCCGCGTGCCGCCCTCAGCGACGCCCCCGGCCCAGATGGCGCTGTTCTGATCGGCCAGGGGCCGCTATCCCGGCCCCGTGCCACTCCTCCTCGATATCCCCGGCGATCTTCCGGTCGCCGAGGCGCTGCCCGCGCTGCGCGCCGCCCTCGCCGAACAGTCCAATGCCGTGCTGGTCGCCCCGCCGGGGGCAGGCAAGACCTCGCTGGTCCCGCTGGCGCTGCTGGACGAGCCCTGGGCCGCGACCGGCCGCATCCTGGTGCTGGAACCCCGCCGCATCGCCGCCCGCGCCGCCGCCAACCGGCTGGCGACGCTGCTGGGCGAACCGCTCGGCCGCACCATCGGCCTCGCCACGCGGCTGGACCGCGCGGGCACCGCCGCCTCCCGCATCGAGGTGATCACCGAGGGGCTGCTGGTCCGCCGGCTGCAATCCGATCCTGGGCTGGAGGGCGTCTGCGCCGTCCTGTTCGACGAGGCGCATGAGCGGCACCTGGACACCGACCTCGGCCTCGCGCTGTGCCTCGACCTGCAACGCGGGCTGCGGCCGGAATTGCGGCTGCTGGTGATGAGCGCCACCATCGACGCCGTGGGCTTCGCCGGGCTGCTCGGCCCCGGCACGCCGGTCATCGAGAGCCTCGGCCGCACCCATCCCATCGTCCTCAGCCACCGCCCGCGCGACATCGCCGATGCCCGCGACCTGCCCGAAGCCATGGCCAGCGCCATCCGCGAGGCGCTGCGCGCGCATCCCGGCGATGTGCTCGCCTTCCTGCCCGGCTGGGGCGAGATCCGGCGCACCCAGGAGCGGCTGGCCGGGGTGGACGCGCTGGTGCTGCCGCTGCATGGCGAATTGCCGCCGGCCGAGCAGGACCGGGCGCTGGCCCCCTCCGATCGCCGGAAAATCGTGCTGGCGACCTCCATCGCCGAGACCAGCCTGACCGTGCCGGGCGTGCGGATCGTCGTCGATGGCGGCTTCCGCCGGGCGCCGCGGCTGGATGCGGCGACCGGGCTCTCCCGCCTCGCGACCGTGCGGATCGGCCGTGCCGCCGCCGACCAGCGCGCCGGCCGCGCCGGGCGCACCGAGCCGGGGGTGGCGATCCGCCTCTGGACCGAGGCGTTGCACCGCGGCCTGCCCGCCGCCGACCGGCCGGAGATGCTGGAGGCCGAGTTGTCGGGCCTGCTGCTGGATTGCGCCGCCTGGGGTGCCGCGCCCGAAAGCCTCGCCTGGCTGGACACCCCGCCCGCCGGCGCGCTCGCCGCCGCCGCTGCCCTGCTGCGGAACCTGGACGCGATGGATGCCGAGGGCCGCATCACCGTGACCGGCCGCCGCATGGCCCGCCTCGGCGCGCATCCGCGCCTGGCCCGGATGATGGCCGCCGCCGAGGATGAGGGCGAGGCCGCGCTGGCCGCCGATCTCGCGGCCTTGCTGGAGGAACGCGACCCGCTGCGCGGCCGGGACCAGCCCTCCGACATCCGCCTGCGGCTGGATCTGTTGAGCGGCGGCGACCACGCCGATGCCGATCGTGGTGCTGTGCAACGCATCCGCCGCGCCGCCACGCAGCACCGCCGCCGCCTGGGCGTTGCGGCCGGCACGATGGCGGAGGGCGACCCCGCCGCCTTGCTCGCCGCCGGCTTCCCCGACCGGATCGCCGCCAAGCGCGGCACCATGGATGGCGCCTTCCGCCTCGCCGGCGGCGGGATGGGGGCGCGGCTCGGCGTCACCGATCCGCTGGCCAGGCAGCCCTTGCTCGCCATCGCCGACCTCGACCTCGCGGGCACCGAGGCGCGCATCCGCATGGCGGCCCCGCTCGACCGCGCGGTGCTGGAGGCGCGCTTCCCCGAACGCTTCCGGCGCGAGGAAGGGGCGGGCTTCGACGCCCGGCTCGGCGCGGTCACCGCCCGCCGGCGGCTCTGGTTCGGCCCGCTGCTGCTGGAGGAAGCACCGCTCCCCTCCGCCGATCCCGCCGCCGTTTCCGAGGCCCTGGCCGCCGCCGCCGCGTCGCGGGGCCTGCGCGACCTCGGCTGGACCGAGGCCGCGCGCCAGACCCGCGCCCGCATCGCCGTGATGGCCCGCGCGGAGCCCGATGGCGGCTGGCCCGATGTCTCCGACGCGGCGCTGGCGGCGACGGCGGCCGATTGGCTCGCCCCGCGCATCCCGGGGCTGACGCGGCTCACCGAACTCGCCTCGCTGGACCTGACCGCGACATTGCGCGACCTGCTGCCGCGCGAGGCCCAGAAGCGCATGGATGCGGCGCTGCCCACCCGGCTGCCGCTGCTCGCCGGCCGCAGTGCCGCCATCGACTACACCGGCGAGGTGCCGCGGCTGGAGGCGCGGGCGCAGCACCTGTTCGGCCTCTCCGGCGTGGCGCCGCTGGCAGGCGGGCGGGTGCCGTTGCAGGTGGCACTTCTGAGCCCGGCCGGGCGGCCGATCGCGGTCACCGCCGATCTCGCCGGCTTCTGGGCCGGGTCCTGGGCCGATGTCCGCAAGGAGATGCGCGGCCGCTACCCGCGCCACGACTGGCCGGAAGACCCCGCCCATGCGACGCCGCCACCGGAGAAGCCGCGCCGCGGCTAGGGCAGCATCGCTTCAGATTGAAGCGCGAAGCGATTCATGAAGCGATGAAACTGCTCGATAAAATACGACTCCAGAGCGTTATCGCGTAGCGATCACGCTCCAGAACGGCACGGTAGCAAGCCCACGCAAAGCCGGCAGGTTCCGACAAGCCGCGCCGCCGCGCCTCGGTCAGGGTGCGCTTGCCCTGAACGGCCCTCCCACGAGGTGCATTCGCGGCCGTCGACTTTGCCGAGGAGCCCCCGATGAACGCGATCCCCCCTTCCCCCCCTCTCGCCAAGCGCAGCGAGAAGGGGCTGCTCACGCCCGACAATTGCGTCGTCGCGATGATCGACCTGCAGCCGCAGATGCTGTTCGGCGTCTGCAACTTCGATCGCCAGACGGTGATCAACAACAACCTGCTGCTGGGCAAGGCCGCGCGGGTCTTCGGCGTGCCGACGGTGCTTTCGACGGTCGAGACCAAATCCTTCAGCGGCCTGATGTGGCCGCAGATGCAGGCCGTCTTCCCCGACCAGACGCCGATCGAACGCTCGACCATGAATTCCTGGGATGACGCCAACTTCGTCGCCGCCATCGAGAAGACCGGCCGCAAGAAGATCGTGCTCACCGGGCTCTGGACGGAAACCTGCGTGGCGCTGCCGACGATCCAGGCGCTGCATGATGGCTACGAGGTCTACGTCGTGGAGGATTGCTGCGGCGACGTCAGCGCGCTGTCGCACGAGAATGCGATGAAGCGGGTGATCCAGGCCGGGGCGAAGCCCGTCACCGCATTGTCGGTGATGCTGGAATGGCAGCGCGACTGGGCCCTGCGCGAGACCTATGACGCGGTGATGGACATCGTGAAGACCCATTGCGGCGCCTACGGCGTCGGCGTCGAATACGCCTACACCATGCTGCATGGCGCGCCCGAGACGACCTGGCCGCCCTATGTCGTCCCCGCCCTCGCGCCGCATGGCTGAAGCACCGCGCGGCATGACCCTATACCTGACCGCGCTTGGCGCCGGCGTTCTTGTCGGCATCATCTACGGCGTGCTCCAGGTGCGTTCGCCGGCACCACCGGTGGTGGCGCTGGTCGGGCTGCTCGGCATCCTCGCCGGGGAGCAGATCGTGCCGCTCGCGCGGCGGGTGCTGGAGGGGCGGCCGGTCGATCTCGCCTGGATCCGAAGCGGCTGTCTCCCGCATGTCTTCGGGCGGCTGCCAGGTGCGGATCGCGGGCCGGATGGTCCTGCCTAGCGCATGATCCGCGCCCCGACGCCGGCTGCCGCGCTGGCCCTGCTGGCGCGGCTCGGGTTGGCCTCGCCCTATCTGCTGGGTGGTTGGAACGCCCTCCCCCGCCTGGCCGCAAGCCCCCTCGATGCGGCGGTGATCCTGCTGCAATGCGGGGGAGCGATGGCCCTGGTCGCCGGTGGGCAGGCCGCGGGCGTCGGCGCCGCGGCCCTCGCGGGCTTCACCCTGATCGGGGTGGCCTGGGCCGAGACGGGGCCGGCGCCCCATCAGGGCGCCATGTCCAGCGACCTCGCGATCGTGGGCGGGTTGATCCTCGCCGCCCTCGCCTCGCGCAAAGACGCCAAACCGAGGACAGATGCATGACCGCGCCAGCACCCAATGCCTTCGCCCCCCTGCGGCAGCGCACCTTCGCGATCATCTGGGCAGCGACGGTCGTCGGCAACATCGGCGTCTTCATGCGCGATGTCGCCAGCAGTTGGCTGGTCGCTGAGATCTCCGGCTCGCCCGCCGCCGTTGCACTGGTGCAGGCGGCCTCGACCTTGCCGATCTTCCTGCTCGGGATACCGGCCGGGGTGCTCGCCGATATCCTCGATCGCCGGCGGCTGCTGATCGGGACGCAGATCGGGCTCGCCCTGGTCAGCGGGCTGCTCGCGGTGCTGGCGCTGACCGGCGGGCTGGATGTGACCCTGTTGGTGGTGCTGACCTTCGTCGGCGGGCTGGGGGCGGCGCTCGCGGGGCCGAACTGGCAGGCGATCGTGCCCGAGCTGGTGCCGAAGCCGCTGCTGCGCGACGCGGTGGCGCTGAACTCGCTCGGCTTCAACATCGCCCGCGCCATCGGGCCGGCGCTTGGCGGCGTCGTGCTGGTCACCTTCGGCGCGGCCGCGACCTATGGCGCGGATGTGCTGAGCTATGTCGCGGTGCTGGGCGCGCTGCTGTGGTGGCGGCGGCCGGAGCGGAAGCGCGACGGCCTGTCCGAGCATTTCGGCGGGGGGCTGCGCGCCGGGCTGCGCTTCGCCCGCGCCAGCCGCGAACTGCACCGGGTGCTGACGCGCGCCGTGATCTTCTTCGTCTGCGCCAGCGCGGTCTGGGCGCTGCTGCCGCTGGTGGCGCGGAATCTGATGGGCGGCGGGGCCGGGTTCTACGGGCTCCTGCTCGGCGGCATCGGCGGGGGCGCGGTGGCGGGCGCACTGGTCCTGCCCCGGGTGCGGCGGCATTTGTCGGCCGATGGCATCCTGCTGGGTGCGGCGATCTGCGTGGCGGCGGTGATGCTGGCGCTCGCCCTGCGGCCGCCGCAGGCGCTGGGCCTGGCCATCGCGGTGGTGCTGGGTGCTGCCTGGATCGCAGCCCTGACCACCTTCAACGGCATCATCCAGGCGGTGCTGCCGGATTGGGTGAGAGGGCGCGGGCTCGCGATCTACCTCACCACCTTCAGCGGCGCGGCGACGCTGGGCAGCCTCGCCTGGGGTGCGCTGGCCGAGGCGACCGGCGTCGCCGGGGCGCTGGTGGCCGGGGCGGCGGCGCTGGTAGTGCTGGCCGCGACCGCCGGCCGCCTGCGGCTGCCCTCCGGCGAGGCGGACCTCGCCCCCGCGCTGCACTGGCCGGAACCGGAGCTGAACGGCCCGGTCGAGGGCGATCGCGGCCCGGTGCTGATCCTCGTCGAATACCGCATCGACGCGGCCGATGGCCCGGCCTTCCGGGCGGCGCTGCACCAGCTTGCGAGCGAACGCCGCCGCGATGGCGCCTATGCCTGGGGCCTCACCGAGGATGCGGCGGCACCGGGGCAGATCGTCGAATGGTTCCTGGTCGAATCCTGGGCCGAGCACCTGCGGCAGCACCATCGCGTCTCGGCGGCGGATGCCGATGTCCAGGCCGAGGCCCGCCGCTTCCACATCGGCCCCGAGGCGCCCGTGGTGCGGCATTTGCTGGCGCTGCCGCCGGCTTAGGCAGCACCGCAGGACAAGCAGCTTCGCGCAATGATTCGCCAAGCCCGCGACGGCCGCAGCGCCGATGCTGCGGCGCTGGACTGATCCAGATCCTATGGAGGCGTTGGCGATGGTCGATCCCGTGCATGGCCTGTCCTTCCCGCCGGGCTTCCGCCTGCGGGACATCGCGCTCGATGGCGTCACGCTGCATGTCCGCACCGGTGGCCAGGGCCCGGCGGTGCTGTTGCTGCACGGCTATGGCGAGACCGGCGACATGTGGGCCCCGATGGCCGCCGAGCTTGCCCATACCCACAGCCTGATCATCCCCGATCTGCGCGGCATGGGCCTCTCCTCCCGCCCCGAGGCCGGATACGACAAGAAGACGCAGGGCCAGGACATGGCGCATCTGCTCGATACGCTCGGCGTCGGGACGGTGAAGCTCGTCACCCACGACATCGGCAACATGGTCGGCTACGCTTTTGCCGCGCAGAATCGTGACCGGGTCACGCGGTTCGCGATCCTGGATGCGCCGCTGCCCGGCGTCGGCCCCTGGGATGAGATCATCCGCAGCAGCGCGCTGTGGCACTTTTCTTTCCGCGGGCCGGATGCGGAGCGGCTGGTGGCGGGGCGGGAGCGGATCTACCTCGACCGCTTCTGGAACGAATTCTCGGCCGATCCGCGACGCTTCGCCGAGGCCTCGCGCGAACACTACGCCGCACTCTATGCGCAGCCTGGCGCGATGCACGCGGGCTTCAACCAGTTCGCGGCCTTCGAGCAGGATGCGCGCGACAACAAGGCCTTCGTCGCGCAGGGGCCGCTCACCATGCCGGTGCTCGCGGTCGGCGGGCAGATGTCCTTCGCCGGCATGATGGCGGTGGTGATGCGCGCCTGTGCCAGCGATGTGCGGGAGGCGGTGATCGCCGATGCCGGTCACTGGCTGATGGAGGAACAGCCGGAGGCGACCATCGCCGCCGTCAGCGCCTTCCTTCAGGCGCCGTAACCGCCGTCGATGTTCAGCGCCGTGCCGGTCACGAACCCGGCCGCGCGATGGCCTGCGGCGATCAGGCGCCGGTGCTGTGCTGGCGCCGCCAGGCGTTCGGGCTTTCGCCCATGATCTGGCGGAACAGGCGGGAGAGATGCGCCTGGTCGGCCAGGCCGCAGGCGATGGCGATCTGCGCCAGCGGCTGGTCGGTGGTCAGCATCAGCTCCTGCGCCCGCTCCATCCGCTTGCGCAGCACATAGGCGTAGGGCGATTGCCCGAAGCTGACCTTGAAGGCGCGGCCGAAGTGGTAGGCGCTGAGCCGCACCGTCTCCGCCAGCTCCGCGACATGCAGGGGGCCGTCCAGCTTCGCGTCGATCTGCATGGCGACGCGCCGCATCTGCCACGGCGCCAGCCCGCCGCGCGTGACCGCGGGCGGCCGCGCCCGGGTGGGGCTGTCCGCCAGCAGGGCGGTGGCGCGCGCGAGCAGGCGGCGGGCGCCGTCGCGGTCCACCTCCATCGCGCGCCCGGCGGTATCGAGCAGGCGGGTGATGACCATGGCGAGGCTAGGAGTCGCACCATCCGCCCCCCTCGGGGGGGAAGGGGGGAGGAGGCGTTCCGGCAGGGCGGCTGACATATCGGGATCTTCCTCGGCTTGCGCCCCGGCCCGGATCGCGGTGCGCCTGGGGCGCGATCCGCTGCATGGGTGGGACGGTTGGCGTCCACCGAAGACTTGACCGTTCGGTCACCCTGACGCGAGTTAATGGTTGTGAAATCCTGCCGTGGCGGCCTTACGCAAGGCGATCCCTATGGGATGGGCCGTAAGCCCATAATATCGGTCAATTCATCGGCGCGGGGCTGATAGCTGAGCCCCCCGCGCATGGCCCAGATATTCACCTGATGATGCAAGGGCAGCAGCGCCACATCCTCGGCCAGGGCCAGTTGTGTCGCCTGCCGCCACAGGCGCTGCCGGGGGGCATCCTCGATCGTCATCAACGCCTGATCGACCAGCGCATCGACCTGCGGATTGCCATAGCCGGTGGGGTTCATCGAGCCTCGGCCGCGTGCCGCGTCCCGCGTCGCCAGCAACGAGGTGAAATGCGTGTTCGGCTCGCCGGAGGAGGTGCCCCAGCCGCTCAGCCCGGCGCTGAACCCGGCGCCGGCGAAGCGGCGGAAATACACCGCCGAGGGCATCGCCTCGACCATGGTGCGGACGCCGATGCGCTCCCACATCTGCGCCACCGCCTGGAGGATCCTGTCGTCGTTGACGAGCCGGTCGTTCGGCCCCGCGAGGGTGAGCGTGAAGCCCCCGCCCCAACCGGCCTCCGCCAGCAGGCGCCGCGCCAGAGCTGGGTCGTAGGGATCGGGCGCCAGCGCGGGGTCGGCGCTCGGCAGGTCGCGGGCCAGGAACTGGCCGGTCGGCACGCCCTGCCCGTCCATCACCTGCGCCACCAGCCCAGGCCGGTTGATGCCGACCGACAGCGCGCGGCGGACCCGCACATCCTTCAGCGGATTGCGCGCCATCGGCCGCCCGGCCGCATCGGCCACGCCGGGCGACACATCGCGCCCGAGGTCGAGCGCGATGTAGATGAAGCGCACGCTGGCCCGGCGCGCGATGGAGATGCCCGGCGCCGCCTCCAGCCGCGCCACGTCGCGGGTCGGCACCGCCTCGATCAGATCGGCATCGCCGGCGAGCAGGGCGGCGGTGCGCGATGCGTCATTGGGCAGGATCTGGAACACCACCCGGGTCCAGGGCTCGGCCGGTTGTTCGGGGTGGCGGCGGCGCTGCCACCAGTCATCCGCGCGCACCAGCGTCACCCCGCCACCAGGCGCATAGCTCTGCAAGCGATAGGGGCCGCTGCCGATGGCGGCGGTGCCGGCGTTGAAATCGGCGGTGGCGGCGCCGCGCGCGACCGTCTCGGGGATGATCAGGATCGTCGGCAGGTTGCCGGGCAGCAGCGGCGCGGGCCCATGCGTCCGCAGCCGCAGGGTCAGGGCGTCCACCACCTCGATCGTCGCGATCTCGGTGATGAAGGGCGTCCAGCGGCCCGGGCTGTTCGGGATGGTGGCGGCACGGCTCAGGCTGGCGGCGGCATCGGCCGCCGTCACCGGCGCGCCATCCTGGAAGCGCGCCTCCGGGTCCATATGGAACTCCCAGCCATCGGCCGCGGGCAGCGCCACCCAGTCCCGCGCCAGGGTCGGCCGCAGCACCAGATCCGCGCCGCGCGTCACCAGCCCTTCATAGACATGCCGCTGCAAGGCGATGCTCGGGGCATGGGCATGGAAATGCGGATCGAAGCTGGTCGGCGGCGCGGCGAGGCCGACGGTCAGGTCCCGCGAGCCGGCGGCCCCGGCGAGACAGGCCCCGAACAGGCCGGCGAGAAGCATGGTGACGCTGTGGCGCGATGGCATGTCGGTCGTGCTCCGGCAGGTCGGGCCCATACGGGAAGGTGGCGGGCGCACTGATGGACCGTTCGGTCGGAAACGGCCAGCCGTATCATTCCACCGCGTGATGCGCCGCCAGCAGGCCACGCGCCGCCGTCAGATCCGCCGTGGCCAGGCCTTCGGTGAAACTCTCGAACAGGCCCGCCAACAGCGCCCGGCCCTCGCCCGCGCGCGGGCCATCGCGCCAGAGGCGGAACAGGCTCATCGCCACGCGCAGCGCCCAGGCCGATGCGCCCTGCGACCGGGCAAGCGCCAGCGCCCGCAGGAACAGCGCCTCGGCCTCGGCCGCGGGGGCGCCGTCCGCCAGAAGCACCTCGCCCTGCAGGCGGAGGAGTTCCGGCTCATACCAGGCCTCGCCGCTCCGGCGCGCCTGGGCCAGGGCGCGGCCGATGACCGCCAGCGCCTCCCCCCGCTGCCCGATGCCGGCGTGCCCCTCGACCAGCCCGGCGACGAAGGGACCGAAGCGGGCGCTGAACGAGGTCGGGCTCATCGCCGCGATGCCGTCCCGCAGCCGGGCAAGCCCGGCCGCCACATCGCCGCGCCGGATCGCCAGGACACCCTCCCCCGCGACATTCCACAGCGCCCAGGGGCCATGGACGGGCGCCAGATCGCGCAATTGCGCCAGGGCCTCCTCCTCCTCGGCCAGGATGCCGCGCAGATGGGTGACGGGGATCAGGGCGCGGGTCACGGCGAAGAATTGCGATGGCACATGCCCCACCGCGCGCGCCGCCGCGACCGCCCGATGCGCCATGTCGAGCGCCTGGTCAGGCTGGCCGGTCAGCCACAGCACCTGGGCGAGGGTCGAGATCGCCATGGTCCTCGGGTCGAAGTTGAAGCGGACGATATGCGCCCAGCCCTCGGGCGCGATGTAGCGCTCAAGCATCCGCTCGACATGCCATCGCGCGCCCGGCTGATCGCCTTGCAGATGCAGCACATAGCCGATGATCCGCTCGGCGATCGCCGCCTCCGACGGATCGGGCAGGGTCGCGGCCACCTGCGCGAAGCGTCGCGCCAGCGTCAACGAGCGGTGCAGGTCGTCGCTCATGGCGCTCGTGATCAGCCCGCCCAACGCACGAAGCTGGAAATCCACGTTTCCCAGGGCCTCGGCGATGGCAAGGGAGGTGGTCCAGGCGCTGACCATCACATCGCGCTCGCCCCGGTGCAGCGCGGCGCTGCCGAGGGCGGCATGCAGGCGCATCGCATCCTCGGACGGCCGCCCCTCTTCCGTCAGCGCCGCCAGGGCCTGTTCGGTCACGAAGCGGCATTCGTCGAACAGCGAGAATTGCAGGAACACCGGACCGCCGGCCACCGCCAGCGCGAGGGCGATCGCCCGGTCGCCCTCCGGCCCCAGGGCCCATGCCAAGGCACTGCGCAGATTGTCGAGGTCGCGTTCGAAGCCGGCAACAAGCTCGGCCGCGTCAGGCCCGTCCCATCGCGATGCCGCGGCGCGCAGCGTGTCGCGGAAGTAGCTCGCATGCACGCGCGCCACCGCCGCCAACTCCCCCGCCTCGGCCAGCTTTTCCAGCAGATAGGTCCGGGTGGTGTCGAGCAGGCGATAGCGGGTCTGCGGCCGGCTGATGTCCACGGTGATGAGGGATTTGTCGGCGAGGTCGGCGATGTCGTTGAAGAAGGTCGCGGCGGTGCTGCCGGCGGGCTGGGCGACGGCCGTCGCTGCTTCCAGCGTGAAGGACCCGCGCAGCACCGACAGCCGCCGCATGATCTCCCGCTCACGCGGCGAAAGGAGCTGGCAGCTCCAGTCCAGCGTGGCCCGCAGCGTGCGGTGGCGCGGCAGCGCGGTGCGCCGGCCCTTGACCAGCAGCTCGAAGCGGTCGTCGATGCGGGCCGCCAGCTCGCGCAGACCGAGCGCGCCGACGCCCGCCGCCGCCAGTTCCAGCGCCAGCGGAATGCCTTCGAGCCGGCGGCAGATGTCGGCGGCGAAGGGCGCATCCGCATCCGTCAGCACGAAGCCATCCTGGCTGGCCGAGGCGCGTTCCACGAAAAGCTGCACGGCGGGCGAGGCCATCGCCTCCCGCGCCGTGAGCTGGGTGCGCGGCGGCAGGTCCATGGACGGCAGCCGGTACACCCATTCCCCCTCGGCCCGCAGCCGCTCCCGGCTGGTCGCAAGGATGCGGACGCCGGGGGCGGCGCGCAGCAGCGCCTCCGCCAGCGGGCTCACCGCCTCCAGCAGATGTTCGCAGCTGTCCAGCACGATCAGCATCTGCATCTCGCGCAGGAAATGGGTCAGCCCGGCGATCCCGGCCTCCGTCCCGGCCGGGACGCGAAGGGCCGCGCGCAGCGCGCCGCACACCAGGTCCGGATGCGCCAGGGCGCCGAAATCGACCAGGCAGGCGTGGTGGATGAAGCAAGGCGCGAGCTGGCCGGCGACGGCCAGGGCCACCGTCGTCTTGCCGACGCCGCCCGCGCCCACGATGGTCACCAGGCGGCGCTGCTGCAACTGGGCCACCAATGCGGCGACCTCCCCACCACGGCCGATGATCCGGCTGAGCGCGGTGGGCAGGGTATAGGGCCTGATGCCATCCGGGGCCGGCGCGGCCTCCGGCCCGGGCCGGTCGATCGCCGCGACGGGGGCCACGAAGCTGTAGCCGCGCCCCGCGACGTTGATGATGTAACGCGCGCCGCTGTCGCTCTCGCCGAGCACCTTGCGCAAGGCCGCGACCTGCACGCGCAGGTTCGTCTCCTCGATGGCGAGGTTGGGCCAGGCCTGCGCCATCAGCTCATCCTTGGCGACCACCTGGCCGGCGCGCTGGGCGAGCAAGGTCAGGATATCGAGGGCCCGTCCGCCGAGCCGAACCGGCTGATCGCCTTCGAGCAGAAGCTTCTGCGTGACGAACAATTGGAAGGGGCCGAACCCCAGAACGCCCTGGGCCAGGTTGTTCTGTTCCGCCACAACCCGCTCCCGGCCTCGATTCCGCGCCCGGATGCCGTGACCGGCCCTGGGCGCGATGCTGCCAGCCGTCGGGCTGGCACCGCAGGATTAGAGCGAAGCGGGCGCGAAGTCACATGCGGGTGGAGGCGGGGCCACCCGAAGGCGGCCCCGCGCCCCGGGGGGCGTCAGCGGTTGGGGGTGCCGACGTTGCCATCGCGCGGCGCGCCATAGCCTGCCGTGCCCGGCTCCTCGCCGGTGTGGAGGATATAGACCGGACCACCGGCGAAGACGGGACGCCCGTTGCCGTAGGTCACGCGGAACTCGCCATTGCCGGTGCTCTCGATGCGGGTGACGCCGCCGCCGACCACGGGCATGCAGTTCATGTTGTAGACGATCTCGGCACTTTCGCCGGAACCGCGGGTTTCCTGGACCTGGCAGCTCATCAGGGTCGCGGGCGGGGTCGCGGCCGGGGCGGGGGCCTGGGCCGAAGCCGACTGCGCGGCGGCGGCGAGCAGCAGGACGGCGGCGAGTTTGACGGCGTGGTTCATGGCTTGGGTCTCCTGAGGCGGGTGATGGGGTTGGCCGGTCTCACGCTTTGACGAAGGCGAGCAGATCGGCGTTGAGCTGGTCCTTGTGCGTATCCGTCACGGCATGCGGCGCGCCCGGATAGACCTTCAGCGTGGCATGGGGGACGAGACGGGCGGAGGCGCGCCCCGCGGCGTCGATCGGCACGATCTGATCGGCATCGCCGTGGACGATCAGGGTCGGCTTGTCGAACTTCTTCAGATCCTCGGTGAAGTCGGTTTCCGAGAAGGCCTTGATGCAGTCGAACGCGTTCTTGTGGCCGGACTGCATGCCCTGGAACCAGAAGGCGTCCCGCATGCCCTGCGTGCCGCGCGGATCCGGCTTGTTGAAGCCGAAGAACGGCGTCGTCAGATCCTTGTAGAACTGCGAGCGGTCCTTCAGCGATCCGGCACGGATGCCGTCAAACACCTCGATCGGCAGCCCGCCCGGATTGCCTTCGGTCTTCAGCATCTGCGGCGGCACGGAGCTGACAAGGACAAGCTGCGCGACCCGGCCGGTGCCGTGGCGGCCGACGTAGCGCGCCACTTCGCCGCCGCCGGTGGAGAAGCCGATCAAGGTGGCATCACGCAAGTCGAGCGCATTGATCAGATCCGCCAGGTCATCGGCGTAATGATCCATGTCATTGCCGTCCCAGGGCTGGCTGGATCGGCCATGGCCACGGCGATCATGCGCGATGACGCGGAAGCCATTGGCGCCGAGATGCAGCATCTGCGCCTCCCAGCTATCCGCGTTCAGCGGCCAGCCATGGCAGAACACCACGGGGCGGCCATGGCCCCAGTCCTTGTAATAGATCTCGGTGCCATCGCGGGTGGTGAGTGTCGTCACTGTGCGTTTCCTTTCGGCATGGGGGGGCGGCGTCGGGGATGCCGCCATCTGGGCCTGGGCGGATGGCGCAAGGACCGTCGTCGCGGCGGCGGCACCAAGACCAAGCAGGATGTCCCGCCGCAGGGTCGCGGCATCGGGCGGCAGGCTCTCGGTCGTCATCGGATCAACGCTCCTTCGCAGGCACGAATGCGGGCGGATCCGATGCCCCGCCGGTGCGGAACGAGGCGGATGCGCGCTGCTATCGTGGCTTCCTGTCGGGAACCCTATGCGCCGCCCGGTGCGGCGGCTTGCGCGGTACTGCCGCGATTTGGCGGGGGCTGCTGCCGTCCGCGCGGCCGGACGCCGGAGCGACGCTTTGGCCCGCGACAGCGCGCTGAACAGGGGCAGGGCGGTGAGCAGCGCCTGATCATGGACCAGGCGCTGCGATCAGCGATCGGCGATCGGCGATCAGGAGCGCATCACCGCGGCGCGCGCGGACGGGCCCGGCCGGGCTGCCAACCCGCATCGGTTTAGTTAGGTGTTGAGCGTGGGCGCCGTCGGTCCCCAGGCCGCCAACAGCGCCTGTTCATCGAAGAACTGGCCCGAAACGGTGTTGCGGCCCGCGGATTTCGACAGGTAGAGCTGGCTGTCGGCGGCCCGGATCCAGTTTTCGGGATCGATGCCGGCGCGGCAGGTCGCCGTCGCCACGCCAACGCTGACGGTCACGAAGGGCGCGACGTCGGAGCGTTCATGCGGAATGCCCAGGGCCTGGATACGATCGCGGATATTGTAGGCGACCTCCATCGCCTCCGCATGGCTCACACCGGGAAGCACGCAGGCGAATTCCTCGCCGCCGAAGCGCGCGGCCAGATGCGACGCCCGGCGTATCGCGCGGTTCAGCGTCGCCGCGACCATGGTGATGCAGCGGTCACCGGCGTTGTGGCCGTAATTATCGTTGAAGCGTTTGAAGAAATCGATGTCGAGGAGAATGATCGAGAGCTCGGCGCTGGCGCGGGCAAGGCGTGCCGCCTCATGCGCCAGCGTCGTCTCAAGCCGCCGTCGGTTGCCGAGCCCGGTCAGCGCATCCGTCACGGCGAGCCGTGCCAGCTCATCCCGCATCCGCTTCAGCTCAAGGTGGTTGCGGACGCGCGCCTGCACGATCGCCGGTGAGATCGGCTTGGTCACATAGTCGATCGCGCCCAGTTCCAGCCCGTGCACCTCGGCGGCCTGGTCGTTGAGCGCCGTGGTGAAGATGATCGGGACATCCGCCATCGTCGGGTCCGCCTTGAGCTGCCGGCAGACCTCATAGCCGTCCATGCCCGACATCAGCACATCGAGCAGGATGAGGTCGGGCAGTTCGGCCCGGGCGACCGTCATTGCGTCCTCGCCGGAGGTGGCGAAGCAGATCTCATAGCTGTCCTCGAGCGCGGCGCTCAGGATTTCCACATTGGCGAGTTCGTCATCGACGATCAGGATGAGCGACCTTGTGCTGATCATGACACCTTCTCCGCCGGGTGGGCATTGGGCTGACTGATCTCATCGAGCGATGCCAGCGCCGCGGCATAGTCCAGCCGGGCGACGGCGGTCGAGATCGCCAGGAAGCGGGCGCCCTCGGGCGTGCCGCCGAGTGCTGCCTTCACCCCATCGGCCGCCTGGCGGGCGCGGAGGCTGCGGCGTTCCAGCAATCCCCTGAGTTCGCCGAGCAGGCCCTGGACGGTGCTGAAATCGAGGACGGCCTCCGTGGCCACGGGCTCGGCCACGACCGGCGTCGTCGGCAACAGGGAGCGCGCCGCGGCGATGGCCGGGGCGAGAGCCTCCTGAAGCGCCTGGTGCAGCGGCGCGAAGCGCTGCGTCTCCCCTTGGGCGATGGCATCCTCGAGCGCGCCAGCGGCCTCGGCCACGTCGCGTGCCTCCAACGACCCGGCAACGCCGCGCAGCGTATGGGCGAGCCGACGCGCCTCGACGAGTTGCCCCTGCGCCATCTGTTCCGTGAGCCTTGGCATGGTATCGCCGAAGGTGGTGGCAAAATCCGCGATCAGCTTGTGCAGCAGCTTCCGCTTGCCGTTCAGCCGCAGCAACGCGGCCTCGATATCGAAGGGCGGCAGGTGCTCGGGCAGCGCCGGCTCCGCCACCGTCGTGGCCACCGGGGCCGCGACCACCGGGCGCTGGTGGCGCTCCGGCTTCAGCCAACGGTCGAGAGTGGCGATCAGGACCACGGGATCGACCGGCTTGGCGACATGGTCGTTCATGCCGACCTCGACGCAGCGTCGCCGTTCCTGGTCATAGGCATGCGCGGTCATCGCGATGATCGGAAGCTCCTGCGCGGAGATGCGGGCGCGGATCAGCGTCGTCGCCTCGATTCCATCCATCTCCGGCATCTGTAGATCCATCAGCACCGCGGCATAGCTGGCCCCGGCGGCGAAAACCTTTTCGCAGGCGATACGGCCGTTCTCGGCCATGTCGACGACGAGCCCGGCGTCCGTCAGGATCTCGCGGGCGACTTCGCTGTTGATCTCATTGTCCTCGACCAGCAGGACGCGTGAGCCACGCAGCGCCGGGGCGACCTTGGGGATCGGATCGGCGGCGACGGCCATGGCGATGGCTGCATCGGGGCGGAACAGCTTCGCGATGGCTTCCCGCAGTTGATCGGCATTGAAGGGCTTCACGAGGAAGGCCGAGACGCCGATGGCCCGGGATTGCAGTATGATCTCCTCACGCTCATAGGCGCTGATCATGATGATGGCGGGCGGCTTGCGCTGAGATGTGCCGGCAAGAATGCGCTGGGCAGCCTCCAGCCCATCCATCCCCGGCATCTTCCAATCGATCAACAAAAGGTCGTAGCCGTCGCCACGCTCCGCCGCGGCGTCCAGCTCGCTCAAGGCTTCCATGGCGGAGGCGGCGAGCACGGCCCGGACCGACCAGGTCGCGAACATTTCCTCCAGGATCTGGCGGGAGGCGGCGTTGTCATCCACGATCATGACGCGCAGGCGCTTCAGCTCCTCGGCCGGCATGGCCTCGGGTGCCGCCATCTCCTCGCCGAGGCCGAAGGACGCGGTGAAGCGGAAGACGCTGCCATGGCCCGGCGTGCTCTCGACGTCGATGCTGCCGCCCATCAGCTCAACGAGCTGCCTGGTGATGGCGAGGCCAAGCCCGGTGCCGCCGAACCTGCGGGTCATCGAGCTGTCGGCCTGGGTGAAGGAGTTGAACAGGGCCTGCTTCTGCTCCGCGGTGATGCCGATGCCGCTGTCGGCGACGAGGATCTCGAGCATCACGGTCTTGCCCCGGGCCGGGAGTGGACGGACGTGGACCTTGACCTCACCGGCCGGGGTGAATTTCACAGCATTGGTCAGCAGGTTCAGCAGGATCTGGTTGAGCCGCAGCGCATCGCCGACCAGGATCGCCGGCACCGCCGGATCGATTGTCACATGCAGCGCGATCGACTTCTCCGCCGCCCGCAGAGCGGCGATGGCGACCGCGGCATCGAGCGACGTGCGGAGATTGAAGGGCATGTGCTCCAGCACAAGCTTGCCGGCCTCGATCTTGGAAAAGTCGAGGATGTCGTTGATCAGGACAAGCAGGGCGCCGCTCGCGGACCTGATCTTCTGCACGTAATCGCGCTGCTTCGGCGTCATGCCGGTGCGGAGCGCGAGATGGCTGAAGCCCAGGATCGCGTTCATCGGCGTGCGGATTTCGTGGCTCATATTCGCCAGGAAAAGGCTCTTGGCGACATTTGCCGCATCGGCCTCGCGCGTGCGGGCGCGGACCCGCCCTTCCAACGTCGCGTTCTGCTCCATGATCTCGCTGGACATGGCCGCAATACGCTGGAAGGCCCGCACCAAAGTGATGCTCAGCCAGATCAGGATGCCGCTTTGTAGCGCCACGATGGCGATGTGCAGGTAGACGCGCCCGATCTCGGGCCCATCGGGGAAGATGGCGTAGGGCAGGATGAAGTTCAGCACGACGTGGTGCACGACGATGGAGAGTGCGGCCACCACCACCACCCGCCAGTCGCACCAGCCGATCAGCAGGGCCAGGGCCGCGAAGAAGTACATGTGCATGTCCATCTGCCAGGGATTCCCCGCGAGCAGGTAAACAAGCAGCGCCGGCTGGCCCATGAGCACAACGGCCGAGACATAGCGCGTGACCGTCGCAATGCCGCGTCGGCGCCAGTAATAATGGAGCACCGCCACCAGCGCCCCCGCGAAAGCCATCGACGCCAGGGCGGGGCGATGCACGTACATCGCCACCAGCCCGATCAACGGCACATGCAGCCACAGCAGCAGCACGAGATGCCCCGCGAAACGCGTCCGCAACCGTTCGAGTTCCAGCATGCTCGTGTGCCCTTCAGCTCTGCGCCGGATGGTGCGCGGCGGCAATGCCGAGGCAGCCGCGCAGCACGATCGGGTCCAGCACCAACCAGGCGCCGGCGCGGTAGAGATCGCTGCTGAACGTCGCGCTGTCGGACTGTGCGATGATGACGTTGGACAGGCCACCGACATTGACAATGGCCCCATCGGCCGCTGCCACCAATCCGACCATCTCGGCCAGGCCGGCCCAGGGGGCAGCGATGACGGCGTATTGGGTTTGTCCCTCGCGGGGCATGGTGCCGATCAGGAATGCGCCGACAAGCGTCACCAATGACAGCAGTAGCGGGGGCAACAGCGCGGAGCTTTCGCGTCCGGTCGGGCATTGGGGCGACATGCGCACGATCCAATTTGAGAAATCATTGCCGTATCCCAACTACCGACAATGGAATCGGACAACTTCGGGTTGCGATGTAACCTAAAATA
This sequence comes from Humitalea rosea, assembly GCF_003253705.1. Lineage (GTDB taxonomy): Bacteria > Pseudomonadota > Alphaproteobacteria > Acetobacterales > Acetobacteraceae > Humitalea > Humitalea rosea. Next base: position 5,860 of record NZ_QKYU01000005.1, on the reverse strand, counting down.
TACCTCCGTGCGAGAAGATTTTTCACGCGGATCGCCTTCCAACCCATATGAATGGCCGGATACGCGCCGAAATTGGGCCATCATGCCTGGTTCGCGCAGTAGTGCTTGCGCGCCTCTTCAATCCGTCGTGCCGAGACTCTCCGCACACGTCGTCATTGGGGCTTGCCCCCCCTCCCCGCGCCCGTAAGACTGGAGAAAACGGGAGGATTTCCATAATGACCCATCGCATCACGCGCCGCGGCGCCCTCGGCTTGGCTGGCGGCATCGCCGGCACCGTCCTCGCCGCACCGGCGCTCCATGCGCAGGCCGGCTGGCCCAATGGGCCGATCCGGATCGTCGTTCCCTTCGCCCCGGGTGGCTCCACGGACGCCGTGGCGCGGCTGGTCTCGCCCGGGCTGACCCAGAGGCTCGGCCAGAGCGTGGTGGTGGAGAACCGCTCCGGCGCCGCCGGCTCCATCGGCACCGAAGTGGTGGCCCATGCCAAGCCCGACGGCCAGACCTGGCTGCTGACCTTCGACAGCCACGCCGTCATGCCGGCGCTGCTGCCGAGCCTGCCCTTCGACCTGACGCGGGACCTGGACCCGGTGATGCTGATCGGCGGCGCGCCCTATGTGATCGCGACCAAGCCCGACAAGCCCTACCACACCCTCGCCGACCTCGTGAACGCGGCCAAGGCGCGGCCGGATGCGGTCTCCTACGGCTCGACCGGCAATGGCACCATCGGGCATCTGACCATGATGCTGTTGCAGCAGCGGACCGGCACGAAGATGCCGCATATCGCCTATCGTGGCGGCGGTCTTGCGGTGAACGACACCGTCGCCGGGCATGTCGATGTGATGATCGGCAGCGCCGCGTTGCTGGCGCCGCATATCTCGGGTGGGTCGCTGCGGGCCATCGCGCAATTCGGCCCCTCGCGCCTGCCCGGCCTCGCCCAGGTGCAGACCGGCGAGGAAGCCGGCTTCCCTGGCCTGCTGGCCGAGGCCTGGTGGGGCGTCTTCGCCCCCGCCGGCACGCCGGCCCCGATCGTCGCCCGCGTCAACGCGGCCCTTCGTGAGTCGCTCAACGAGGAGCGCGCGCGGAAGATGATGGAAGAGACGCAGCAGGCGCGGCTGGTCCTCTCCAGCCCGGCCGAGTTGAAGACCTTCGTCGATGGCCAAATGGAAACCTGGGGCCAGGTGGTGCGCGACAACGCCATCCGGGCCGATTGAGGATCACCGCATGTCCGCATTTGAACGGCTCTCCGCCGATGTGATCGCGCGCGTCGCGAAGCTGCCGACCTCGGCGGTTTCGGATGCGCTCGACAAGCTGGGCCTCCCGGGGCAGGTCGATGGGTTGCGCCCGATGCTGGCCGGCGCGCGGCTCTGCGGGCAGGCGGTGACGCTGAGCTATCTGCCGATGGGAGCGGCCGGCGGCACGGTGGGGGAATTCCTTCACCTGGCCGAGGCGGGGGATGTCATCTGCATCGATAATCGCGGGCGGCTCGACTGCACGGTCTGGGGCAACATCCTGACCGAGGCCGCGAAGGCGAAGGGCATCGCCGGCACGGTGATCGACGGCGTGAACCGCGATGTCGGGGAAAGCCGCGCCTATGGCTACCCGATCTGGTCCTGCGCCGCGCATTCGCGCACCGGCAAGGATCGCGTCGCCCTGCAGGCGACGAATGTACCGATCGTGCTCGGCCGCGTGCGGGTCGATCCGGGCGACCTGATCTCGGCCGACGACAGTTGCGTCGTCGTCATCCCGCTTGCCCGCGCCGCCGATGTGCTGCGCGTGGCCGAGGAGATCGAGGCCAAGGAAGCGCTGATCCTGCGGGATATCCGCGCCGGCATCGACCTGGCCGAGGCGCGCCGCAGCCATGGGTACCATGCGTTGCAGACCAAGGGAGCCTAGCGCCCTGTAACGCATCGGGCGTCTGGCAACATGCAACCTCCGGAGGCCGTCTTGATCAGGATCAATGCGGCGCTCCCCAGGCGTGCCTAACAGGGCGGCAGGCATTCGCGGGACCACGGAGGCCGGCAGCAAGCCCGCCCCTCCGACGGTCCAAAGCGGGAGCTGCCTATCTCGTCAGACACCCGAGAGGATCGTCATGTCCGCGAATGCACCCAGCGCCACGCCCTCACCTTCCCCCTTCGGAACCGCCCTGCCGCAATGGTGGGTCCATGGAGCGGACCGCGCGGGCGACATGATGTCGCTGCCCTGGAAGGCGTTCTGGGACGCCGGCATCGCCTCGCAAAAGGTGTACACCGAAGCCCTGAACCGCGAGCTGGAGCTGCTTCGCGCGACGCAGCAGCGCTTCGGCAAGAGCTGCCAGGACATCGCCGCCTGCCGCAAGCCGCAGGATATGATGACGATCCAGTCCAGCCTGTTGAGCGAGATGTGCGAGGTCGCCTCCGCCCAGGCCAAGGTCGCCAGCGAAACCGTCGAGCAGCTGCGCGGCTGCTACACAGCGGCGGCCCAGGAGGCCGTCGAGGCACGAAAGGCCTGAGGCGAAAGGGGGAGCGCCCCTGACCTTCGTACCCATTGTCCCCCCTGGCCGCGAGCGCGAGCAATGACGACAATTCAGCCGGCCGTTAGGGCCGTGCGGACGGCTGCGATCTCCACCGAAGCGACACCCGGCGATCTGCTCGCGGCGGCGTTGCGGACGACGGACCTCGCGGCGACCGCGGCCCTGGCCCGCGTCACCTCCGGCCTGTCGCCGGTATCGCTCTATCTCGCCTACGCCGATTGGGCATTGCACCTGGCGATGGCGCCGGGGAAGCGCATGGAGCTCGCGCTCTCCGCGGCGACCAAGGCGGGCCAGTTCATCGGGCAGGCCGCCCTCGCCATCGGCGATCCCGGGAAGGCCGCGCCCATCGCCCTGGTCCCAGGCGACCGCCGCTTCCGCGACAGCGGCTGGCAGGACCAGCCCTACCGGTCCTGGTACGACATGTTCATGCTGTCGCAGCAATGGTGGAGCGAGGCGACGCTGGGCGTGAACGGCGTGGCGCCGCATCATGAGGATGTCGTCGCCTTCACCGCGCGGCAGCTGCTCGACATGGTCTCGCCCTCCAACATCGCGCCCTGCAACCCGGAAATCACGCGGCGCACGATGCAGTCGGGCGGCGCCAACCTCATCGCCGGGGCGGGCAATCTGCTGGGCGATCTCGGCCGTCGCGTGGCCGGCGAGGCAGCGGCCGGCACCGAAGCCTTCCGCCCCGGCCACGAGGTCGCGCAGACCCCGGGCAAGGTGATCCACCGCAACCGCCTCGTCGAGCTGATCCAATACGCGCCGGCGACGGAAAGCGTGCATGCGGAGCCGATCCTGATCGTGCCCGCCTGGATCATGAAATACTACATCCTGGACCTGTCGCCGCATAACTCGCTCATCGGCTATCTGGTGGCGAAGGGACACACGGTGTTCTGCCTGTCCTGGCACAATCCCGATGCCGAGGATCGTGACACATCCTTCGACGATTACCGCCGGCTCGGCATCGCCGAGGCGCTGGATGCGATCGGCGCGGTGTTGCCCGGGCGCCGCGTGCATGGCGTCGGCTATTGCCTGGGCGGCACGCTGCTGACCATCGCCGCCGCCGCGATGGCGCGGGCGGGGGATGAGCGCCTCGCCACGGTGACGCTGCTGGCGGCGCAGACCGATTTCAGCGAGCCCGGCGAACTGCAACTGTTCATCGACCACAGCGAGGTCGCGCTGTTGGAAGGGATGATGTGGGAACGCGGCTTCCTGGACTCCAAGCAGATGGCGGGGGCGTTCCAGATCCTGCAATCGAATGATCTGATCTGGTCGCGCATGGTCCATGACTATCTGATGGGCGACAGCGCGCCGATGATCGACCTGACGGCCTGGAACGCGGATGCGACGCGGATGCCCTACCGCATGCATTCCGAATACCTGCGCCATCTGTTCCTGGAAAACAGCCTGGCCTCCGCAACCTACATCGTGGACGGGCATCCCGTCTCGACCAAGAACATCGAAGCGCCGATCTTCGTTGTGGGCACGGAGCGCGATCACGTCGCGCCCTGGCGTTCTGTGTTCAAGATCCATTATCTCAGCGATGCGGACGTGACCTTCGTCCTGACGAGCGGCGGCCACAATGCCGGCATCGTCAGCGAGCCGGGACATCCGCGGCGGGAATTCCGGCTGCGCCACAAGGCCGCCGCGGATCAATGCGTCAGCCCCGACGAATGGCTGGCACTCACGCCGCCGCAGCCGGGATCCTGGTGGCAGCCTTGGCAGGAATGGCTCGCCGCGCACTCCTCGCCGGCCATGGTGCAGCCGCCGGTCACGGGCGCGGCGCGGCGCGGCTATCCGCCTCTGTGCGATGCCCCCGGCATCTATGTGCACGAGGCATGAGCCCCGCCTTCGATCGCCCGATGGTGGACAACTGCCCCTTCGACGAGATCGCGATCGGCGATACCGCCTCGATCGTCCGCATCGTCGGGCGCGATGACATCGAGCTGTTCGCCGCCGTTTCCGGAGACGTCAATCCGGCGCATATGGATGCGGGCTTCGCCGCGACCGATCCCTTCGGGCATATCGTCGCGCATGGGATGTGGACCGCGGCGCTGATCTCCGCCGTGCTCGGCACGAAACTGCCGGGGCCGGGCACCATTTACCTCGGCCAGGAGCTGCGGTTCCTGAAGCCGGTGGCGCCAGGCGACACCGTCACCGCCTCCGTCCGTGTCGCGGAGAAGCGGCCGGACAAGCGCATCGTGATCCTCGACACCTTCTGCACCAACCAAACGGGCGAGACGGTGCTGTCCGGGATGGCCACCGTCATCGCCCCGGCGGCCAAGCTGTCCTGGCCGCGCGTGCCGCTGCCCGAGGTGATGCTGCAACGCCACGACCGCTACGACCGCTTCATGAAGGAGGCGGTGTGCCGCCCACCGCTGTTGGTCGCCGTCGTGCATCCGTGTTCGCCGGAGGCGATTCTCGGTGCCATCGAGGCCTATGCCGCCGGCCTCGCCGAACCGGTTCTGGTCGGCCCCGAACGCAAGATCCGCGCGGCGGCCGATGCGGCCCAGGTCAGTCTGGACGGCCTCCGCATCGTCAATGTGGAGCATAGCCACGCCGCCGCGGAGCGCGCCGTCGCGATGGCCGCCGCGGGCGAGGTCGCGGCGCTGATGAAGGGAAGCCTGCACAGCGACGAGTTGCTTGGCGCGGTGGTCGCGACCAATTCCGGGCTGCGGACCGAACGCCGCATCAGCCACGCCTATGCCATGGACATCCCGGCCTATCCGAAGCCGTTGGTCATCACCGATGCGGCGATCAACATCGCGCCCACGCTCACCCAGAAGCGCGACATCTGCCAGAATGCCATCGATCTCATGCATGTGCTCGGCGTGGAGCGGCCGCTGGTCGCCGTGCTGGCCGCGGTCGAAACGGTGAACCCGAGCATGCCGGCGACCCTGGATGCCGCGGCGCTGACCGTCATGGCGGCGCGCGGGCAGATCACCGGGGCGCTGGTGGATGGCCCCCTCGCCTTCGACAACGCGATCAGCATGGATGCGGCCAGGATCAAGCAGATCGTCTCCCCCGTCGCCGGCCAGGCGGACATTCTCCTGGTCCCGGATCTGGAATCGGGGAACATGCTCGCCAAGCAGCTGCTCTACTTCGCGGGCGCCATCGCGGCGGGGCTGGTGCTGGGGGCCCGCGTGCCGATCATCCTGACCAGCCGCTCGGATTCCTTGCGCGTGCGGCTTGCTTCGGTGGCGCTCGCACGGCTGGCGGCGGCAGCCTAATGGCTCAGTCAAGCGGCCATTTTGAATCTGGTCTGGAAGGGCGTGCGGTTTTGCACGACGGCCCAGAGCACGTTCACGCGGCGTCTTGCGAGGGCGATGACGGCCTGATGGTGGCGTTTTCCTT